>NZ_JBIVJQ010000004.1:13792-666330 GCF_044750305.1 Streptomyces sp. NPDC088810 | reverse complement strand
ACGCCCGGTTACATTCCGAACCCGGAAGCTAAGCCTCACAGCGCCGATGGTACTGCAGGGGGGACCCTGTGGGAGAGTAGGACGCCGCCGAACAATTCTTGAGAAAGCCCCCGCACTTCGGTGCGGGGGTTTTCTGCGTTTAGGGTGACTCCATGCGCTACGACCTCGTCATCTTCGACAACGACGGTGTCCTCGTGGACAGCGAGCCCATATCCAACCGGCTCCTGGCCGCCTATCTGACCGAGTTGGGGCACCCCACCTCCTACGAGGACTCCATCCGCGACTACATGGGGTCGGCGATGCACCGGATCCATGAGCTGATCCTGGAGCGGACGGGACAGCGGCTGCCGGCGGAGTTCGACGAGGTCTTCCACCGACGGGTGTTCGCCGCGTTCGAGCGGGAGTTGCAGCCCGTGCCCGGGGTGACCGGCGTACTGGAGAAGCTGGCCGCGGACGGAGTGCCGTACTGCGTGGCCTCCTCCGGGAGCCATGCGCGGATCCGGGTCGGGCACCGGACGACCGGCCTCGACCGGTGGTTCCCCGAGGAGCGGATCTTCAGCTCGGAGGACGTGGGGCGGGGGAAGCCGGCGCCGGACCTGTTCCTGCACGCGGCCGGGCGGATGGGGGTGGCCCCCGAGCGGTGCGTGGTCGTGGAGGACTCCCCACTGGGCGTACAGGCGGCCGTGGCGGCCGGGATGGACGTGTACGGGTTCACCGCGACGACACCGGCGGCGAAGCTCGTCGGCGCCGGCCAACTCTTCAACAGCATGGGCGAGTTGGCCGACCTGCTGGTATGACCCCGGTCGGCGTGCCGCGCTGACATTTGTCATGCGGAGCACCGGACGATCGTTTCTACTGCGGGACCCCGCCCGGGCGCGAAGCTGAGGGCATGACGAAGAACACGGGGAACCAGGACCGGCAGCCGAGCGTGCTCGACAACTTCAAGCCGCTGCTCATCGATGTGGCGGTGCCGCTCGGCTCGTACTACCTCTTCAAGGACGCCTTCGGGATGAGCACGTTCGCGGCGCTCGCCTGGAGCAGCGTGGTACCCGCGGTGCGGACGGTGTGGGCCCTGGTGAAGGAGCGCGCGACGAATGCGCTGGCGGGTCTCATCCTCGTCGTGAACGTCGTCTCGCTGCTGCTGAGCTTCGTCTCCGGCGACCCGCGGCTGATGCTGGCCAAGGACAGCGCGGTCAGCAGCACGGTCGCCATCGGGATCCTGGTCTCCGTCCGGCTCGGGAAGCCGATGATGACCGCGGCCATGAAGCCCTTCGTGGTGAAGGGCGACGCGGCCAAGGAAGCAGCCTGGCAGCGGCTGATGTCCGGGTCGGCGGCCGGGTCGGCGGCTTTCCGGTCCCGGGAGCGGGCGTTCTCCGTGGTGTGGGGGGTGGCCCTGCTCACCGAGTGCCTCGTGCGGGTCGTGGGTGCGTACACCGTCCCGGTGGACACCATGGTGTGGCTGGGCTCCGTCATCATGATCGCTGCGATGGCGGTCGGGTTCGTGGTCAGCGGTGGGCTGGCCGTCGGACCGATGGAGCAGATGCTCGCGGCCGAGGTGGAGGCCGGCCGGGCGCAGCGGCCCACGGTGGCCGTCGCTGCCTGAGCGCGGATCAGGAACGCTGAAGTTGAGGGAAATTCACCTTTGGCTGGATCTACCCACAGGTAGCCCGGGGCCCTACTCTCGCCGCCATGACTGATGTGCTGCGGCGCGGTAGGGCCTCGCTGGCGTTCGGCTTCTTCGCCCAGGGCGTCGCCTTCGCCCTGCTGGTGACGCGGATCCCGGCCATCCAGGACCGGTACGGCGTCTCCGACGCGCTGCTGCCGGTCTTCCTGGCCGCCGTGCCGATCCTCGCCGGTGTGGGCAGCGTGACCACCGAGCAGCTGGTGAAGCGGATACGGCCCAGCCGGCTGCTGCGCTGGTCCCAGCCGGTGGTGCTGCTGGCACTCCTCGGCGTCGGGGCGGGCGGGCACGGGCAGGTGGCGGGGCTCGCGGTGGCGCTGGGCGTCTTCGGCCTGGCGGTGGGGGCGCTGGACGCGTCCATGAACATGCTCGGGGTCAGCCTCCAGCGGTCGTACGGGCGCAGCATCATGCTCAGCTTCCACGCCGTCTACAGCCTGGGAGGGATCCTCGGGGCCTCGCTGGCGTGGGCCGGGGCGCACTGGCACCTGGCGCTGTGGGTGTCGTACCTGCCGGTGGTGGCCGTGCTGCTGCCGGCGACGCTGGTGGGCAGCCGGTGGTACGTCGACGGGGGGCCGGCCCCGGCGGCGCAGGAGAGCGGAGAGCGCGGGACCGTCGTCTTCAAGCTGCTGCTGCCGC
Organism: Streptomyces sp. NPDC088810; assembly: GCF_044750305.1. Classification (NCBI taxonomy): domain Bacteria; kingdom Bacillati; phylum Actinomycetota; class Actinomycetes; order Kitasatosporales; family Streptomycetaceae; genus Streptomyces; species Streptomyces sp. NPDC088810. Next base: position 664,013 of record NZ_JBIVJQ010000004.1, on the reverse strand, counting down.
TGTGCCTGGTGATGACCTTCGCCTACATCGGGGACTCGACCGTCTCCAACTGGAGCGCGAAGTACCTGAAGGACGTGCTGGGCAGCTCGGAGCAGCTGGCGACCGTGCCGTACAACGTGTACATGGTGACCACGCTGGCGGGGCGGTCACTCGGGGACCTCGGGGTACGGCGGTTCGGGGCGGCTGCGGTCGTACGGCTCGGGGCGCTGGTCGCGGCCGGCGGGTTCGCGGTGGTGGCCGTGGCGCCCGGCGCGTGGGTGGGGATGCTCGGGTTCACCCTGCTGGGGCTGGGTCTGTGTGTGCTGGTGCCGCAGACCTTCGCGGCGGCCGGGCGGCTGTTCCCGCACGCCTCCGATGCGGCGATCGCGCGGCTGAACATCTTCAACTACGTGGGCTTCCTGATCGGTTCGCCGTTGGTGGGGGCGCTCGGGGACGCCTGGAGCTATCGGGGGGCCATGCTTGTGCCGATGGTGTTGGTCCTGGTGACACTGGGGTACGCCAGGTCGTTCGCCGCTCAACCGGACCGATACGGTGGCGGGCATGAGCGGCCGCGCACAGCTGATGTGGGACGAGGCAGTAACGGGCTATGACTTCGGTCCGAACCATCCGATGGATCCGGTCCGGCTGGAGCTGACCCGTCGGCTGGTCGGTGCCTTCGGGCTCGACCGGGAACTGGAGATCGTCGCGGCCAAACCGGCCGGCGAGTCGACGCTCCGGCTGGTCCACCGGGAGGACTACATCGACGCCGTGAAGGCTGCGTCGGCGGATCCGGCGGGGGCGGACGGGTCGTACGGGCTCGGCACGGTCGACGATCCCGCGTTCGCCGGGATGCACGAGGTGTCCGCGCTGATCGCGGGCCAGTCGGTGGGCGCGGCCGAGGCGGTGTGGCGGGGGGACGCCGAGCACGCCGTGAACTTCGCGGGCGGGCTGCACCACGCGATGCCGGGCGGGGCGTCCGGGTTCTGTATCTACAACGACGCCTCGCTCGCGATCGCCCGGCTGCTGGAGCTGGGGGCCGAGCGGGTCGCCTACGTGGACGTCGACGTGCATCACGGGGACGGGGTGCAGGCCGCGTTCTGGGAGGACCCGCGGGTGCTGACGATCTCGCTGCACGAGCACCCCCGTACGTTGTTCCCGCAGACCGGGTGGCCGGAGGAGACCGGGGCGGGCGCTGGGGAGGGGGCCGCGGTCAACGTGGCGCTGCCGGCCGGGACCGGGGACGCGGGGTGGGTGCGGGCCTTCCACGCCGTGGTGCCGGAGCTGCTCGCGGAGTTCCGGCCGCAGGTCCTGGTCAGCCAGCACGGGGCCGACACGCATTTCGAGGACCCGCTCGCGCATCTGGCGGTCTCGCTGGACGCGCAGCGGGCGGTGCAGGTGGCGTGCCACGAGCTGGCGCACGAGTACGCCGGCGGCCGGTGGGTGGCGCTGGGCGGGGGCGGGTACGCGGTGGTGGACGTCGTACCGCGGTCCTGGACGCATCTGGTGGGGATCGCGGCGGGCAGGCCGGTGGCGCCGGAGGCGATGATCCCGGAGGAGTGGCGCCGGGAAGTGTTCGCGCGGACCCGGCAGTTGGGGCCGCAGCGGATGACGGACGGGCGGTGGCCGGTGGGGTACGGGGCGTGGGAGGACGGCTACGATCCCGCCGACCGCGTCGACCAGGCCGTGCTGGCGACGCGGCGGGCGGTGTTCCCGCTGCGGGGGCTGCTCCCCTGAGGGGGCGCCCATTAGGCCAACCGTGCGGAATTCCTCTGTTTCCGCCCCGGCCCCGCCCCCCGTCGGCCACCATCGCATCCGTGTGGACCGCCGCTCGTCTCCGTGCGCATCTGGTGGCCGCTCGGCTGGCCGGGGTCGTGGCGACGCCGCGGGAGGACAGTCTGCGCAGTTATCGGCTGTTCGCCGCCCGGGATCCGCGGGTGCTGATCGGGCTCGATCCCGAAGGTGCCTGGCAGGTCCGGGACTTGCTCGGGTTGATGGCGGACAGGTGTGGGGTTTCGGCCGATCCGCAGTACACAACCGGACGGGATGTGATCGATCCGGACCGGACGCTCGCCGCCCTGGACGCTTTCGCGGGGCGGATCCGGGAGGCGGCCCGGCGCGGTGCGCCCGTGCTGCTGGGCACCGGGCACCCGCATCGGCTGCTGGGTTTCTACGCCGGCCTCGCGGACGCTTTGTCGGCGGCAGGATGTGAAGTCCTCACACCGGCGCAGGGTCGCTGTGTCGACATATTGACCCGGTTCGGTCTACGTACCCATCGCCTCGACTACGTACGAGGGGTTGCCCTGGTGCGGGAACCGGCGAGCGGGCGCCCCGGTTGTGAGCCGGGCTCCCACACCCACTCGCCTCTCCCGGTTCGGGTCGTGCTGGACGCCGCGGCGGAGGCCGGCGGGCCACTGCCCGAGCTGGTCGTCGGGGACCACGGCTGGGTCTGCGGTGCAGGTCAGCTGGGGTTCGAGGCCATCGGGCTGGCCGACACCGACGATCCCGCGCTGTTCGTGGGGGAGGCCGAGGGGCGGGTGTCCGTCGTCGTTCCGGTTGATGACGCAGTGCGGTCTGCTCACTACGGACCGCTGACCCGCTACGTGCTCAATCGAGCGTGTCTGTCACGGTAGGCCGCCGATGGGTGCACCTCTTCCCCACTCGCATCACCCGCCCCTAGTCTGGGGAGTGAGCACGCAACGACGAAGAGTCACCGGAAGGGGAAGCCGGTGGCCGTCGAGTGCGGAAGGTTCAGGTGTGTCATGGCTGCAGCTGGCGAGAGGCCTCTGAACGAGGTTCAGTTCCTTACCGTGGCGGAAGTCGCCTCGGTGATGCGAGTGTCGAAGATGACCGTGTACCGCCTGGTGCACAGCGGTCATCTGCCCGCGATCCGGGTGGGACGGTCGTTCCGCGTCCCGGAGCAAGCGGTACACGAGTACCTCCGCGACAGCTATGTGGGGGTGGAGACGGCCTGACGGCTGCCCCCGGATGACCCGGGGGTGCCCCTCGATTACGACCTCGGCGCTCGGTTGGGTAGGCTAGCCCCTCGTAGGTCGTGTGGGCCCATGGCGCCCAAACAACCGAGTGATGAGAAGTGAGCGAGGGTAGTCGTGGGCTCTGTTATCAAGAAGCGGCGCAAGCGGATGGCCAAGAAGAAGCACCGCAAGCTGCTCAAGCGCACGCGCGTTCAGCGCCGCAACAAGAAGTAGGCGGCGCACGCGAGAGCGTGGCAGCTGTGGCCCTCCACCGACACCGGTGGAGGGCCACAGGCATGTTCCGGCGGTCCCGGCATATTCCGATGGGGGAATTTCCGTCACCTCACGCACCTGGGGTCATCACAGCGCAACGTCGACCGGCTAGGTTGGCCGCACACGGGAACGCGGGATACCGGTTACGCGGAAGGAAGGCGCTGATCTTGGGAAGGATCGTGCTCGTCACCGGAGTGGCCCGGCAGCTGGGCGGCCGGTTCGTACGGCGGATCCAGCGGGACCCGGAGGTCGACCGTGTCATCGCGGTGGACGCGGTACCGCCGGCCCACCATCTGGGTGGCGCCGACTTCATCCAGGCCGACATCCGGCAGCCGACGATCGCCCGGGTGCTCGCCGAGACGGGCGCCGACACGGTCGTCCACATGGACGTGACGGGGACGGCGCTGGGCGGCGGCAGCCGGGCCACGGTCAAGGAGACCAACGTCATCGGCACCATGCAGCTGCTCGGTGCCTGCCAGAAGTCGCCGACCGTGCGGCGGCTGGTGGTGAAGTCCAGTACGAACGTCTACGGTTCGGCCCCGCGTGATCCGGCCGTGTTCACCGAGACGACCCCGCCCAAGTCGCTGCCCAGCGGCGGCTTCGCGAAGGACGCCGTCGAGGTGGAGGGGTACGTGCGCGGGTTCGCGCGGCGGCGGCCGGACGTCGCCGTGTGCGTGCTGCGGTTCGCCAACATCCTCGGGCCGGCCGCGGACACCCCGCTCGCCTCGTACTTCGCGCTGCCCGTGCTGCCGACCGTGTTCGGCTACGACCCGCGGCTGCAGTTCGTGCACGAGGACGATGTGATCGAGGTGCTGCGGATCGCCTCGCACGAGCCGCGCCGGGGCACCCTCAACAGCGGCACCTTCAACATCGCCGGGGACGGCGTGCTGCTGCTCTCCCAGTGCTCCCGGCGGCTCGGACGGCCCACCGTGCCGTTGCTGCTGCCCGCGGTCACCTGGGCCGGCTCCCTGGTCCGTACGCTCGGTATGACGGACTTCTCGCCGGAGCAGATCCGGCTGCTCACCCACGGACGGGTGGTGGACACCGTCCAGATGCGCGAGACGCTGGGCTTCACGCCCCGCTACACGACGGCCGAGGCCTTCGCGGACTTCGCGCGCGGCCAGGCCCCCGGGCTGCTGCCGCCGCAGACCCTCGCGGGGGCCGTGGACCGGCTCGCCGCGCTGACCGCGAAGGCAGGCGGCCACCCCCAGACGCACGGCGCCAACTGAGGAGAGCGGCAACGATGGCGGACGCCAAGGTCATTCCGTTCGACGACGACCGGTCCCGCGGGAGCGCCGCACAGCGCCCGGCGCGGCGCCGGAGCGCGGGCATCCGGCGCGGCGCGCTCGGGGAGCCGGGCGAGATGGGGGCCGTGCAGCCCCTGCCGGGCCGGGAGCGGGCGCAGGATGATGGGCCTGTGAACCGCGAGGAGGAGCCGCTGGAGCCGTCGGGCACCGACGGGCGGGACGGCGGCCTGGAGCGGCGGGTGGCGGCCGGGCTGGCCTTTCTGCGGCGCCGGCTCACCGGGGACTACGAGGTCGACGACTTCGGGTACGACGAGGAGCTGACCGACCAGGTCCTGATGTCGCTGCTGCGGCCGGTGTACGACAAGTACTTCCGGGTCGAGGTAAAGGGCGTCGAGAACATCCCGGCCGAGGGCGGGGCGCTGATCGTCGCCAACCACTCCGGGACGCTGCCGCTGGACGGCCTGATGATGCAGGTGGCGGTGCACGACCACCATCCGGCCGGCCGGCATCTGCGGTTGCTGGCGGCCGACCTGGTCTTCGTGCTGCCGGTGGTGAACGAGCTGGCCCGCAAGCTGGGGCACACGCTGGCCTGCGCGGAGGACGCGGAACAGCTGCTGGGCCAGGGCGAGCTGGTCGGGGTGATGCCGGAGGGCTTCAAGGGCATCGGGAAGCCGTTCAGCGAGCGGTACAAGCTCCAGCGGTTCGGCCGGGGCGGCTTCGTCTCCACGGCCCTGCGGCAGGGCGCGCCGATCATTCCGTGCTCGATCGTCGGGGCCGAGGAGATCTACCCGATGATCGGCAACGCCAAGACGCTGGCCCGGCTGCTGGGCTTCCCGTACTTCCCGCTGACGCCGACCTTCCCGTGGCTCGGTCCGCTGGGCGCGATCCCGCTGCCCACCAAGTGGACGATCCAGTTCGGCGAGCCGATCCCGACGGACGGCTATCCGCCGGAGGCGGCGGAGGATCCGATGCTGATGTTCAACCTCACCGACCAGGTGCGGGAGCAGATCCAGCACACGCTATACAAGCTCCTGGTGCAGCGGCGGTCGGTGTTCTTCTGACGCGCCGGGGGCGCCCCTGCTCGGAAAGGGGCGCCCCCGGCGCCGTGGCCGTACCGCGCTAGTCCGCGTCCTGCCCGTCGATACCCAGGCCCGGGAGCAGGTCCGGGATGAGCGGCGGGATGGTGACGTCCGGCTGGCCCGTGGGGGACTTGCCGGCCGACGGGGAGCTGCCCTCCGACCCGGTCCTCGGCGGGTCGAGCAGGCCGCCCGTGTCGCCGCCGATGAGCCCGTCACCGCTGCTGCCGGTGGCCGGCCCGCTCGGGGTGCCCGTGCCGCTGTGCTTGCCGGCGGACGGTGTGCTGCCGGAGGAGCTGGGCTCGGTGGACCGGTGGCTGCCGGAGGAGCCGGTGGACGCCGGGCCGGAGCTGCCCGGGTGTCTGCCGTCGCCCGGCGGTGCCGGTGGCTGCGGGAGCAGGGACTGCAGCGGGGCGACCTCTTCGTCTATGGCGTCGAAGACCGAGGACACCTGCTGTTTGACGTCGCCCAGCTGGACCGGCAGCTTGTCGCTGAGCGCGCTCCAGGCCTCGCGGTGGGATCTGGAGAACGCGGACAGCGCCTGGATGGGACCGAGGGAGTCCGGGTCGGCCGCGTAGGCCGCGTGGAGCAGCCGGTGGCCCTCGGTGACGTCGTGCTGCATCCCGGCCAGGGTGCGGCGGATCTCGCCGATGGACTCGTGGTCCAGGTGGCCGCCCCGGCCGCGCTCCAGCAGCCGCCGGGCCTCGCTCAACCGGGTGGAGGCCTGGTCGAGGTAGGTCTGGCCGCGCTGGTCGTCGCCGTCGGTCAGGTAGTTGAGCTTGAAGTCCTCGATGCCCCGCTTCAGGCCGTACAGCGAGTCGCCGGGCAGGGCGTCGGAGCTGGCGGCGGCGACCCCGCCGAAAGCCCCGGCGGCCACGCCCACGCTCAGCCCGCCGGCCGCGAGGCCCTTGGTCAGTCTGGTGCGCGGGCGGAGTTTGCCCAGCGGGCTCGCCCGGTGCGCGCCCCTGGCCCGGTGGGACCGCTGTTCCGGTACCGACGCATCCGCCGCCCCGGTTCCCTCCTGGAGCATGGCCTCCATCGCGGCCACCAGTTGGGCCCGTTGGACGACCTTGACCTCCGGGTCGAGCTGCGGCTTGGGCAGTGCGCCGAGATCCGCCGTCAGGGCCAGCAGCGTGCCCCGTTCGGTGTGTTCCTCGGTGGCCGGCGGTGATTCCGCCGGTGCTACGGACTGCTCGGCCGCCGTGTCCCGGTCGGACTGCTCCTCCAGGGCCTGGGCGAAGGCGTTCGCCCGCCGGTGCGCCGATACGTTCGCGATCACTGGCGGCACCTCCTCTCGTCATGACGGTCGACTCCCCAGGGGGTCCTGAGGGTTGCACGCCCATGACCACTTCCACACGATCGAGCGATCAGGGTCGGCCAGGACGTGACCACAGGGAGCCTGTATCCCGCACAACGACTGGCGCGGCACTTGGGTTACGGACGGCGGATGAACGGATCAGAAAGGCAACGTTGCTTCACTGTAAGTGAGTTGGTCGTCACCATGGGTGGCGTGGTTCAGCGGGCGTCGTCCGGCAGCAGCCGGGCGAGGGTGCGTACGGCGCGGTACTGGAGGGTCTTGATGGCGCCCTCGTTCTTGCCCATGACCCGGGCGGTCTCGGCGACCGAGAGGCCCTGGAGGAAGCGGAGCGTCACGCACTCCTGCTGCTGCGGGTTGAGCCGCCGTACGGCTTCGAGCAGGGCGGCGTTCGACAGGGACTCCAGGACGGAGTCCTCCGGGGAGCGCTCGACCTCGTTGGCGTCGAGCATCTCGCCGGTGGTGACCTCCAGCCGGAAGCGGCTGGACTTGAAGTGGTCGGCGACGAGGTTCCGGGCGATCGTGACCAGCCATGCGCCGAAGTCGCGGCCCTGCCAGGTGAAGGTGCCGATCCTTCTGAGCGCCCGCAGAAAGGTCTCGCTGGTGAGGTCCTCGGCGGTGGCCCGGCCGCCCACGCGGTAGTAGATGTAGCGGTAGACGGTGTCGCTGTACTGGTCGTAGAGCCGCCCGAAGGCCTCGGCCTCCCCCGCCTGGGCGCGTTCGACCAGGTCCATCATCCGGGCGCTGTCGCTGTCGGCGGCTGGCCGGCGGGCGGTGGCCCCGCCGGTGGCACGCCCTCGTCTGCCGACGGCGGCGCTGCCGTCGGCCAGTGCGTAGCACGGGCCCGCGGGCGCGGCGGCGGCGAAGGCCGGGACGGCGTACGCGGTGGGGACGAAGCCGCGCAGCGTCTCTTTGACCGTCGCGATCCTTGCGCGCAGCGTAGCCAGGCCCGAGGCGTCAACCCCGACGTGTGGGTACACGGGACTCCCAGAGGCAGAGCTTCCATCACGTGCAGTGCGGGACCTTTCACCCGTCGTAGCGACGGAGGGGTACCGGTTTGCGTCTGAGGAGAATAACGCTTCGTGCAGGCACTGCTACACCGAGTTGCTCAAATCGTCGATTGCGTCGCTTCTATAACCGTTTGATGCCGGGTCAAGTGCCGCAAGATGATCGGTTGTTGACCGGAACGGTGCCGGTTTCGGTGAGGTACAGGGCGTGTTGAAGTGGCCGCGGCATAATTCGTGCGCGCGGGACCGGAGTGGGACGCAGAGGTGCGGCGGATGCGGCGGATGCGGCTATCGGCGGCGTCGGCTCAGGGCGATGGCCGCCGCGGTGCCGCCGGCGACCGCGCCCACGCCCGCCGCGGCCGGGATGCCGACCCTGGCGGCCTTGCGGCCGGTGCGGTAGTCGCGCAGGCGCCAGTCCTTCTCGCGGGCGTGCCTGCGGAGCTTGGCGTCCGGGTTGATGGCGTAGGGGTGGCCGACCAGGGACAGCATGGGGATGTCGTTGTGGCTGTCGCTGTAGGCCGCACAGCGGGAGAGGTCCAGGCCCTCCGCGGCGGCCAGCGCGCGCACCGCCTCCGCCTTGGCCGGCCCGTGCAGCGGCTCGCCGACCAGCTTGCCGGTGTAGACACCGTCGACGGACTCGGCGACCGTGCCGAGCGCGCCGGTCAGGCCGAGGCGGCGGGCGATCACCTGGGCGATCTCGACCGGGGCCGCGGTGACCAGCCACACCTTCTGGCCGGCGTCCAGGTGGGCCTGGGCGAGGGCGCGGGTGCCGGGCCAGATGCGGTCGGCCATGTACTCGTCGTAGATCTCCTCGCCGATCGACTCCAGCTCGGCGACCCGGTGGCCCTTGACGATCGACAGCGCCGAGTCGCGGGCGTCCTGCATGTGCTCGGGGTCCTCGACGCCGGCCAGCCGGAACCACGCCTGCTGCCACGCGAACTTGGCGAGGTCGCGCGTCTCGAAGAACTTCCGCTTGTACAGTCCCCGGCCGAAGTGGAACAGCGCGGCGCCCTGCATGACCGTGTTGTCGAGGTCGAAGAAGGCGGCGGCCCGGTCGTCACCGAACACCGGGAACTGCGGTTCCTCCGGCGTGGCGCGCGGGGTCTCCTGCGAGGACTTGCGGGCGGCCTCCGCCGAGGCCTCGCCTGCCAACACGCTCCGCGCCGTGGCGGAGCGCCTACGGGGAGTGAGCCATCCGAGAGCGGCCATGACGTGAGCATAGCCAGTCTGTTCGGTGGTTCCGGCGTCGCGAGGTTGGCGCGGTGTGAACTCTGCTTGACCGGGTCGTTAAAGAAGCGATCCGGAACGGGCACGGAGCGCGCGAGAATGGCCGGCATGAGTCCCCTCTTCCGACGCAGGTCCGAGCCGCGCGCGCGGCTGGTCACGCTCGTCCGCAAGCCCGGCTGTCATCTGTGCGACGACGCGCAGGTGGTGATCGAGAAGGTGTGCGGCGACCTCGGTGTGCCGTGGGAGCCGAAGGACATCACCGAGGACCCGGAGCTGTACGACCGCTACTGGGAGCAGATCCCGGTCGTGCTGATCGACGGTGAGCAGCACACCTTCTGGCGCGTGAACGAGGAGCGGCTGCGACGGGCACTGACCGAGTAGTCCAAACTGGCCGGAAAGTCGCTTAGGATCGACGGCGGTTTGGTCTCGGGGGCGGGATTCGTGAGGAGTGTGTGCGGTTTTGCCCCCAGTAATGAAGGAACGGCGCTGCGTATGCACCGGTTCCGGCCGAGGGCGCCAAACCCGCGTGACCCCGGTCACTTCTGCCGGGCAAATCGGACACCATCTTTGTGCACGCGTTCACAAAGACATAGCCTGCTGTCGACGGGGCGGTCTGGGGACGTATGACCGCCTGCAGCCCCGCTCTACCCGCAGGAGCACCGTGGCAACTGGCCGAACACACCGACCGGCGACCCGTAGCCGAGGGATTCCCGAGGCCACCGTCGCCCGGCTTCCGCTGTACCTCCGAGCCCTGACCGCACTGTCGGAGCGCTCGGTCCCCACGGTCTCCTCCGAGGAGCTGGCCGCGGCGGCGGGGGTCAACTCCGCCAAGCTGCGCAAGGACTTCTCGTACCTGGGTTCCTACGGAACGCGCGGTGTCGGCTACGACGTGGAGTATCTCGTCTACCAGATCTCCCGTGAACTCGGCCTGACCCAGGACTGGCCGGTTGTGATCGTCGGTATCGGCAACCTCGGCGCCGCCCTGGCCAACTACGGCGGTTTCGCCTCCCGTGGCTTCCGGGTCGCCGCGCTGATCGACGCCGACCCGGCGATGGCCGGCAAGCCGGTCGCCGGCATCCCCGTCCAGCACACGGACGACCTCGAGAAGATCATCAAGGACAACGGCGTCTCGATCGGCGTGATCGCGACCCCCGCCGGTGCCGCCCAGCAGGTCTGCGACCGGCTCGTGGCCGCCGGGGTGACCTCCATCCTGAACTTCGCGCCGACCGTGCTGTCCGTCCCGGACGGCGTCGACGTGCGCAAGGTCGACCTCTCCATCGAGCTGCAGATCCTCGCCTTCCACGAGCAGCGCAAGGCCGGTGAGGAGACCGCCGCGGGCGACGGCGCGCTGCCCGCCGCCACCACCCGCGACGAGTCCGCCGACCAGGGACCCGACGGGGACGTACCCGCCGTGATGCCGGCATGAGCCTCCTCGTCGTCGGGCTGAGCCACCGCAGCGCCCCGGTCAGCGTGCTGGAGCGGGCCGCGCTGAGCACGGACGCCCAGATCAAGCTGGTCCAGGACACGGTCGCCGCCGAGCCCGCCACCGAGGCCGCGGTACTCGCCACCTGCAACCGCATCGAGCTGTACGCCGACGTGGACAAGTTCCACGCCGGTGTCGCCGAGCTGTCCACGCTGCTCGCCCAGCACAGCGGCGTCGGCCTGGAAGAGCTGACTCCCTATCTCTACGTGCACTACGAGGACCGGGCCGTCCACCACCTGTTCTCGGTGGCCTGCGGTCTGGACTCGATGGTCGTCGGCGAGGGCCAGATCCTCGGCCAGATCAAGGACTCCCTGGCCCGCGCCCAGGACCTGCACACCGCCGGCAGGCTGCTGAACGACCTGTTCCAGCAGGCCCTCAGGGTCGGCAAGCGCGCCCACTCCGAGACCGGCATCGACCGTGCCGGCCAGTCCCTGGTCACCTTCGGCCTGGAGCAGCTGGCCGCGGGCGGCGACGTGCAGGACTGGGCGAGCGGCCGCAAGGCCCTGGTCATCGGCGCCGGGTCGATGTCGTCCCTGGCCGCCGCGACCCTCGCGCGTGCCGGGGTCGCCGAGGTCGTCGTCGCCAACCGCACCTTCGACCGTGCCGAGCGGCTCGCCCGAATCCTCACCGAGGACGAGGACACCGCGGTGGACGCCCGCGCGGTGCGGATGGACGCCGTGGCCGACGAGCTGACACGTGCCGACGTCGTCGTCTCCTGTACCGGGGCGACGGGTCTGGTGCTCACCGCTGAGGCGGTCGCGCAGGCGGTCGAGGGCCGCACCGGGCAGCCCGTCGCCGACACCGGCGTCACGGCCGTGCGGCCCGCGACCCCGGCCCGGGCCGCCGGCATCGGCGCCGACGAGAACTGCCCGCTGGACCTGGCCGCCGTACAGCCCGGCTTCTCCGTCATGGGCGAGGCAGCCGTGGCCGGCATGGACGCGGCCACCCTGGAGCAGCACGCGGCCTGGGTGGACAAGGGCACGACGGTGGACCGCCGGGAGCGCCGTACGCCCGAGGCGGACGCCGAGCTGATCACCGCGCTCGCCGCGACCGTCGCCACCGTCGGCCGGATCCCCGAGCGGCGCAGGCCCGAGCCGGTCGCCGAGCGGCCCGCGCCCTTCTTCTTCCTGCTCGACCTGGCCATGCCCCGCGACATCGACGCGGCCGTGCACCGGCTGGCCGGGGTCCGCCTGGTGGACATCGAGTCGCTCGCGGAGGCCTCCGCCGACGCGCCGATGGCAGCCGACGTGGACCAGGTCCGGCGTATCGTCTCCGACGAGGTCGCGGCCTTCGGCGCGGCACAGCGGGCGGCGCACATCACGCCGACCGTGGTCGCCCTGCGCACCATGGCCGCCGACGTCGTCGCCGGTGAGATCGCCCGCCTCGACGGCCGCCTGCCCGACCTGGACGAACGCCAGCGCGGTGAGATCCGCCAGACCGTGCACCGGGTCGTCGACAAGCTGCTGCACGCGCCGACCGTACGGGTCAAGCAGCTCGCGGCCGAGCCCGGCGGCGCCGGGTACGCGGACGCGCTGCGCACCCTGTTCGACCTCGACCCCGAGACGGTGGCCGCCGTCTCCCGGGCCGGGGACAGCACACAGACGAAGGACCGACCGGCATGAGTGAGAAGGCTTTGAGGCTGGGGACCAGGCGCAGCAAGCTCGCCATGGCCCAGTCCGGGCAGGTGGCGGAGGCCGTCCGCCGGGTGACCGGGCGGCCCGTCGAGCTGGTCGAGATCACCACGTACGGTGATGTCTCCCGGGAGGCGCTCGCGCAGATCGGCGGCACCGGCGTGTTCGTCACGGCGCTGCGCGACGCGCTGCTCAAGGGCGAGGTGGACTTCGCGGTTCATTCGCTCAAGGACCTGCCGACCACGCAGCCCGAGGAACTGGCCCTGGCCGCCGTACCGGTGCGCGAGGACCCCAGGGACGTGATCGTCGCGCGGGACGCGCTCAAGTTCACCGACCTGCCGCGCGGGGCGCGCATCGGCACCGGTGCGCCGCGCCGCATGGCGCAGCTGAACGCGTATGCCCGCGCCCACGGCCTGGACATCGAGACGGTCCCGATCCGGGGCAACGTCGACACCCGCATCGGGTACGTCCGTGACGGCGAGCTGGACGCGGTCGTCCTGGCCGCCGCCGGACTCCACCGGATCGGCCGGATCGACGAGGTGACCGACTTCCTGTCGGTCGACACGGTTCTGCCCGCCCCCGGCCAGGGGGCCCTGGCGATCGAGTGTCCCGCGGGCAACGCGGAGCTCATCGCGGCGCTCGGCGAACTCGACGACCCGTTCACGCGGGCCGCCGTGACCGCCGAACGGTCACTGCTCGCCGCCCTGGAGGCCGGCTGCAGCGCCCCTGTGGGCGCGCTGGCCGACCTTCCCCCCCTCTCGGCTCCGCTCGAGCGGGGGGACCCCCAGGCCGACGGGCAGATTGTCAAGGAAATGCGCCTGCGCGGCGTCGTCGGCACGACCGACGGCACGCGCATGGTGCAGCTGTCCACCACCGGTCCCGTGCCCCAGACGCACGACCAGGCGTGGGCACTCGGTCGCGAACTCGCCACCGAGATGCTCGCCCAGGGCGCGGCCGGTCTGATGGGGGAGCGAGCACAGTGAGCCCCACCGCCCTTCCTGCCGCCGGTCCGGAACACGGGCACGTCACCTTCCTGGGTGCCGGACCCGGAGATCCGGGACTGCTGACTCTGCGCGCCGTGGAGGCGCTGTCGCACGCGGACGTCCTGGTCGCCGAGCACGAGGTGCTCGACGTGATCCGGACGCACGCCCGACAGGGCGTCTCCGTGGTGGTGCCGACGGACGCGGACTCCTCCCCGCCGGGCACGCCCCAGCTGACGGTCGTTGACGGCACGTCAACACCCGCCGCTGTCCCGGCTGCTGCACGGGATGCCGTCCATCTTGTCATGGAGGCCGCGCGGGGCGGCAGGCGGGTCGTCCGTGCGGTGTCCGGGGACCCGGGACTTGATACGTACGCGGCGGAGGAAATGCTCGCCTGCGCGGCCGCCGGGGTGCCCTTCGAGGTCGTCCCCGGTGTCGCGGCGGCGGTCGGCGTGCCCGCGTACGCCGGTGTTCCGCTGCGGGACGCGCAGGGCGCGGACGTCCGGTTCGTGGACGCCCGTACCGCCTCCGACCGGTGCTGGACGGAGGTGGGCGCGTCGGACGGCACGGTGGTCGTGTCGGCGACCCTGGACTCCGTGGCCGCCGCGGCGGGCGAGCTGGTCTCGGCGGGCCGCAAGCCGGACACCCCGCTGACCGTGACGATCGCCGGTACGACGACCCGGCAGCGGACCTGGACGGCGACGCTCGGCACCATCGCGCAGACGCTGAAGCAGGCGAAGGTGCTGCCGTCACCGGACGGCGGGCGGCCGGTGATAGCCGTGGTCGGCGAGCGCAGTGCCGCCGCCCGGCGCGACCAGCTGTCGTGGTTCGAGTCCAAGCCGCTGTTCGGCTGGAAGGTGCTCGTGCCGCGCACGAAGGAGCAGGCGGCGTCGCTCTCCGACCAGCTGCGGTCCTACGGTGCGGTGCCGCATGAGGTCCCGACCATCGCGGTGGAACCGCCGCGCACGCCCCAGCAGATGGAGCGGGCGGTCAAGGGCCTGGTGACGGGCCGCTACGAGTGGATCGCGTTCACCTCCGTCAACGCGGTGAAGGCGGTCCGCGAGAAGTTCGAGGAGTACGGCCTGGACGCCCGCGCCTTCGCGGGGATCAAGGTGGCCGCGGTGGGCGAGCAGACCGCCAAGGCGCTGGTCGCCTTCGGCGTGAAGCCCGACCTGGTGCCGAGCGGTGAGCAGTCGGCGGCCGGCCTCCTGGAGGACTGGCCCCCCTACGACCCGGTCTTCGACCCGATCGACCGCGTCTTCCTGCCCCGCGCCGACATCGCCACCGAGACCCTGGTGGCCGGCCTGATCGAACTCGGCTGGGAGGTCGACGACGTCACGGCCTACCGCACCGTCCGCGCCTCGCCGCCCCCGGCGGAGACCCGCGAGGCGATCAAGGGCGGCGGCTTCGACGCGGTCCTCTTCACGTCCTCGTCCACGGTCCGCAACCTGGTCGGCATCGCGGGCAAGCCGCACAACGTGACGGTGATCGCGTGCATCGGCCCGGCCACGGCCAAGACGGCCGAGGAGCACGGTCTGCGGGTGGACGTGATGGCTCCGGAGCCGTCCGTGCACAAGCTAGCGGAGGCGCTGGCCGACTTCGGCATGAAGCGCCGCGCTGCCGCGCTGGAGGCGGGCGACCCGGTGACGCGGCCGAGTGAACGGCGACCGGGGGCGCGCAGGCGCCGATCGACGACGTGACCTTCGGCTGACGCCGTCTTCAGGGGTGCCCCGGCTTCTGCCCGGGCACCCCTGCGGCGTTCCGTGCGGGCCGCTCGTAAGGCGTCGACCAGGTGCCCAGCGGCTGCCCTGGACGATCCCGGACCGCCCTTCCCGTCCGACTCCGCGTCGGCAAAGGCACCACCCGGGCGGGCGTAGCGTAGAGGGCATGACGAAGTACGGATCCTTTCCCGGTACGCGTCCCCGACGGTTGCGCACCACCCCCGTCATGCGCCGTATGGTCGCCGAGACCCGGCTGCACCCCGCCGACTTCATCCTTCCGGCGTTCGTCCGGGAGGGTGTCAGCGAGCCGGTGCCGGTCGGGGCGATGCCCGGGGTCGTGCAGCACACCCGGGACAGCCTGAAGAAGGCCGCACTGGAGGCCGTGGAGGCGGGCGTCTCCGGGATCATGCTGTTCGGCGTGCCGGAGGAGGGCAAGAAGGACGCCCTGGGCACGGCCGGCACCGACCCGGACGGGATTCTCCAGGTGGCCCTGCGGGACGTCCGGGCCGAGGTCGGCGACGACCTGCTCGTCATGTCCGACCTGTGCCTGGACGAGTTCACCGACCACGGGCACTGCGGGGTGCTGGACGCCGAGGGCCGTGTCGACAACGACGCCACCCTGGAGCGGTACGCCGAGATGGCGCAGGTGCAGGCCGACGCCGGCGCCCATGTCGTCGGCCCGAGCGGCATGATGGACGGCCAGATCGGCGTCGTCCGCGACGCGCTCGACCAGATCGGCCGCGAGGACGTCGCGATCCTCGCCTACACCGTCAAGTACTCCTCCGCCTTCTTCGGCCCCTTCCGAGAGGCCGTCGCCTCCTCCCTCAAGGGCGACCGCAAGACGTACCAGCAGGACCCCGCCAACTGGCGCGAGTCCCTGCGGGAGCTGGAGCTCGACCTGGCCGAGGGCGCCGACATGGTCATGGTCAAGCCGGCCGGCCCCTACCTCGACATCCTCGCCCGGGTCGCGGACGCGGTGGACGTGCCCGTCGCCGCCTACCAGATCTCCGGCGAGTACGCGATGGTCGAGGCCGCCGCCGAGAAGGGCTGGATCGACCGGGACCAGGCGATCTTGGAGACCCTCACCGGCATCAAGCGGGCCGGGGCGCGCAACATCCTCACCTACTGGGCCACCGAGGCGGCCCGGAAGCTGCGCTGACGCACCGCCGGCCCGCGGGGGCGTCGCGTCAGTCCCACCAGAAGGACCAGGCGGGCGCCCCGATCAGGCCCTTCGCGTACGCGGCGAGGGTGTCCTGTTCGCCTTGGAGCACGTTGTCCGGGCAGAGCGCGAAGTGCTCCGCCGCCACCGCCTCGGCCTGCTCCTGCGTGGTCGGCGGGGCGGCGACGGACACGACGAGGGTGTCCGGGCCGAGCGCCACCACCCGGACACCGAACCGGTCCTCCCAGGAGCGCAGCACCGCGCAGATCCGGGCCACGTCGGCCTCGTAGTTCACGGCGCCGGTCCAGCCGATCGCCGCCGGTATGTCGGCGGACCGCCGGGCCGGAACGAGCGCGAGGTGCGCCACCTCCACGCCCCGGTCCGGATCGGCGGCCAGCACGTCGGCGACCTGTGCGGCACGGGTGTCCGGGTCGGCGGAGAGGGCGGCGGGGGCGGGCGCCAGGCCGGGCCACTCGTCCCCGAACGGCTCGATCTCCTCGGCGAGTTCGCCGTCCTCCGTCTCCTCCTCCCAGTACTCCGCGAGGACGTCCGCGCCGTCGTGGTCGCCCGGGTACGACGCCTCACCGGGCAGCAGCACCCAGTCGTCCAGGCCGCCCGCGTCGGCGCCGGTGTCCACGAGCACCGGCAGCAGGCCGACCCGCGCACCCGGCGCCCCCAGCGCCTTCCAGGAGCCCGGCGCGGCCGGCTTCTCCGCGTACCACAACAAAGGCTCGGGCCAGGGGCCGTCGTCCGTCATGTCGACGAGTCTGCCGGGCGGCAGTTGAAGACCCAGCGAACGCCCGCTGGGGTCGGTGGCCAGCTTGGGCAGCGGATTGGGAAGAGTCGCCATACCACCGACTGTACGACCCAGCACTGACAACGCCCTTGGCCCTCAACGCCGTTGCCGCGCCACCGGGCGGTCAGACCAGTGTGGTGATGCAGAACGGGTGGCCCGCCGGGTCCAGCAGGACCCGCCAGCGGTCCGGCTGCGGCTGCGCCTCCGGCTTGGTCGCGCCCAGCTTCAGCAGGTGGGCCTCGGCCGCCTCCAGGTCGTCCACGCCCACCTCGATGTGGGCCTGCTTCTCCTGGGCCGGGTCCGGCCAGGTGGGGCGGCGGTAGTCGGCCAGGCGGTTGAAGCCCAGGCCCGGCGCGCCGTCCTTGCCGCCGAGGAAGACGAACTCCTCGGACGTGTAGGCGACGGAGAGGCCGAACATCTCGGCGTAGAAACGGGACAGTTCGAGCGGGTCGGCGCAGTCGAAGGTGACGGCTGCGTAGCGGAGGACGGGCGCGGAAGCGGTGTCTGTGCTCATGGGGACGACCGTAGGACACGACCCGGACACCTACGGTCCTGGTTGTGCGGGCCCGTGTGAAAAACTTCCCCCGTGCTCAGCGCCTCCGCCCGTCTGCTGCGTCTGCTCTCGCTGCTCGCCGCCCGGCCCTCCTGGACCTGCGCCGAGCTGGCCGACCGGATGGCCGTCACCGACCGCACCGTGCGGCGGGACATCGCCAAGCTGAGGGAACTCGGCTACACCGTCGACTCCGACGCCGGACCCTGGGGCGGTTACCGGCTCCGGGCCGGCTCACGCGTGCCGCCGCTGATCCTGGACGACGAAGAGGCGCTGGCCGTGGCCGTGGGGCTGCGGGAGGCCGCGCTCGGCGGAGCCCTCGGCGGGGACCAGGCCGCCCTGTCCGCGCTGCTGAAGCTGCGGCAGGTGCTGCCGCCCCGGATCGCCGAACGGCTCGGGGAGTGGGACGACGCCCTCGTACGGCTTCCCTGGCCCGACGCGCCGCGGCTCCGGCCCGGCATGCTCCTGGAACTGGCCGCCGCCTGCCGGCGCGGCGAGCGCGCCCGGCTGTCGTACCGCGACGGGCACGGCCGGAACACGGTCCGGGACGTCGACCCGTACCGGCTCGTCCACACCGGACGGCGCTGGTACTTCGTCGCCCGGGACGTGGAGCGCGGCTGGCGGACCTTCCGCGCCGACCGGGTCGAGCGGCTCCAGCCCACCGGCCGCCCGGCGGAGATCACCGACCCGCCCGACCCGGCCCGGCTCGTCTCCCGCAACACCGCCAACGGCCCCTACCCGTTGTCGGCCACCATCCGGCTGCCGCTGCCCATGGCGGACGCCCTGCGGGTCGTACCCGCCACCGTCGGCACCCACCGGGCCGACGGACCGGACGCCACCGTCGTGGACATCGGCGGTCCGGACGCGGACGGCCTCGCCCGCTACCTGCTCGGCCTCGCCACCCCTTTGCGTGTCCTCGGCCCGGACGCCGTACGGGAGGCCTTCGTGCGCCGGGCGCGCGAGCTCCTGGCCGCGCAGACAGCCGACGGCCCGCCCCCGGAGTGAGGGCGGGCCGTCGGCGCCGTAGCGTGCTCGGTCAGAGCTTCTCGGGTGTGCGGATGCCCAGCAGGGCCATGCCCTGGTGCAGGGTGCGGGCCGTCACGTCGCACAGGAACAGGCGGTTCTCCACCTGTTCGGGCGACCCGGCCTTCAGCACCGGGCACTTGTCGTAGAACGACGTGTACAGGGACGCCAGCTGGTACAGGTACGCCGCCAGCTTGTGCGGCGCGTACTCCGTCGCCGCCTCCCGCACCGTCTCCCCGAAGGAGTCCAGGTGCAGGCCGAGCGCGCGCTCCGCCTCGTGCAGGGCCAGCTCCGGGCGGGCCGCCGGGGAGACGTCGCCGGCCTTGCGGAGGATCGACTGGATACGGGCGTAGGCGTACTGGAGGTAGACGGACGTGTCGCCGTTCAGCGAGACCATCTGGTCCAGGTCGAACTTGTAGTCCCGGTTCGCCGACGTCGACAGGTCCGCGTACTTCACCGCGCCGATGCCCACCTGGGCACCCCGCTCGGCGATCTCCTCCTCGGACAGGTCCTGCGCCTTCTCCCGGACCACGGCCGACGCGCGGTCGATCGCCTCGTCCAGCAGGTCGACCAGGCGGACCGTCTCGCCCTCACGCGTCTTGAACGGCTTGCCGTCCTTGCCGAGGACCGTGCCGAAGGCCAGCTGCACCGCCGTCACGTCCTCGTTCAGCCAGCCGGCCCGGCGGGCGGTCTCGAAGACCATCCGGAAGTGCAGGGCCTGCCGCGCGTCCACCACGTACAGCAGGGTGTTCGCCTTGAGGTTGAAGACGCGGTCGCGGATCGCGGACAGGTCGGTGGCCGCGTAGCCGTAGCCGCCGTCCGACTTCTGCACGATCAGCGGGACCGGGTTGCCGTCCGGGCCCTTGATGTCGTCGAAGAACACGCACAGGGCGCCCTCGGATCGGACGGCCACGCCCGACTCCTCCAGCAGGCGGCAGGTCTCCGCCAGCATGTCGTTGTACCCCGACTCGCCGACGATGTCCGCGTCCCGGATCTCCATGTCCAGCTTCTCGAAGACGGAGAAGAAGTAGATCTTCGACTCGTCCACGAACTTCTGCCACATCGCGAGCGTGTGCTCGTCCCCGGCCTGGAGGTCGACCACCCGGCGCCGGGCCCGCGTCTTGAACTCCTCGTCGGAGTCGAAGAGCTTGCGCGCCGCCTTGTAGAGGCGGTCGAGGTTCGACATCGCCTCCTCGCCCGTCACCCGGGCGGCCTTGTGGTCCAGCTCGTGCGGGTGCTCGTCCAGGTACTGGATGAGCATGCCGAACTGGGTGCCCCAGTCGCCGATGTGGTGCCGGCGGACCACGTTCTCGCCGGTGAACTCCAGCAGCTGCACCACCGAGTCGCCGATCACCGCGGACCGCAGGTGGCCGACGTGCATCTCCTTCGCCACGTTCGGCTGCGCGTAGTCGATCACCGTGGTGCCCGGCTGCTCGGCGGTCGGCACGCCCAGGCGGCCCGTCTCGTCCGCGTACCGCGCGGCCAGGTTGGCGGTGATCGCCCTGTCCGCGATCGTGATGTTGAGGAAGCCGGGGCCGGACACCTCGACGTCCTTGATCACGTCACCCGTCACCACCCGGGAGACGACCTGGGCCGCCAGCTCCCGCGGGTTCGCCTTCGCCTTCTTCGCGAGCGCCAGGATGCCGTTGGCCTGGAAGTCGGCCCGGTCGCTTCGTCGCAGCAGCGGGTCCGCACCGGCGGCCTCCGGCAGGGTGGCCGAGAGGGCGGACGCGAGGTGCTGCTGGACGTTGTCGCTGAGGGACGTGACCGAGGCCATAGGAAGGGGTGCCGTTCTCCTCGTGGGGATGGATAGACCCACCCAGTATCCCACGGGGGGTAAAGCCGTTTTCCCGGCCGCGATTCCGTCTGTGAGAATGGAGTGTCACCCCGTTCAGAAAGAAGGACGTGCCGATCGTGGCTCAGAGCACCGAGACCACCGACTGGGTCTCCCGTTTCGCGGATGAGGTCATCGAGGAGTCGGAGCGCCGGGCCCCGGGCAAACCGGTCGTCGTCGCGTCCGGACTCTCCCCCTCCGGGCCGATCCACCTCGGCAACCTCCGCGAGGTCATGACCCCGCACCTCGTCGCCGACGAGATCCGCCGCCGCGGCCACCAGGTCCGGCACCTGATCTCCTGGGACGACTACGACCGCTACCGCAAGGTGCCGAAGGGCATCGCCGGGGTCGACGAGGAGGCCTGGGCCGAGCACATCGGCAAGCCGCTGACCTCCGTCCCGGCGCCCAAGGGCTCGCCCCACCCGAACTGGGCCGAGCACTTCAAGGCCGCGATGATCGAGTCGCTCGCCCAGCTCGGCGTCGAGTTCGACGGGATCAGCCAGACCGAGCAGTACACCACCGGCGTCTACCGCGAGCAGATCCTGCACGCCATGAGGCACCGGAACGACATCGACGCCATCCTCGACCAGTACCGCACGAAGAAGGCCCCGAAGAAGCAGCAGCAGAAGCCGGTCGACGCGGCCGAACTGGAGGCCGAGGAAGGCTCCGGCGCCGCCTCCGAGGACGACGGCAGCTCCGGCTCCGCCGGCTACTTCCCCTACAAGCCGTACTGCGGCAACTGCGGCAAGGACCTGACCACCGTCACCTCCTACGACGACGACAGCACCGAACTGGCGTACACCTGCACCGCCTGCGGCTTCGCCGAGACCGTCCGGCTGAGCGAGTTCAACCGCGGCAAGCTGGTCTGGAAGGTCGACTGGCCGATGCGCTGGGCGTACGAGGGCGTGATCTTCGAGCCCAGCGGTGTCGACCACTCGTCCCCCGGGTCCAGCTTCCAGGTCGGCGGCCAGATCGTCGGCATCTTCGGCGGCAAGCAGCCCATCGGCCCCATGTACGCCTTCGTCGGCATCTCCGGCATGGCGAAGATGTCGTCCTCGCGGGGCGGGGTCCCGACCCCGGCCGACGCGCTGAAGATCATGGAGCCGCAGCTGCTGCGCTGGCTCTACGCCCGCCGCAAGCCCAACCAGTCCTTCAAGATCGCCTTCGACCAGGAGATCCAGCGGCTCTACGACGAGTGGGACAAGCTCGCCGCCAAGGTGGCCGACGGCTCCGCCCTGCCGGGCGACGTGGCCGCGTACACCCGTGCCGTCGGCACCGCCGCCGGCGAGCTGCCGAAGACCCCGCGCCCGCTGCCGTACCGCACCCTCGCGTCCGTCGCCGACATCACCGCCGGACACGAGGACCAGGCCCTGCGGATCCTCTCCGAGCTGGACCCGGAGCAGCCGCTGGCCTCCCTGGACGAGGTCCGGCCGCGCTACGACCGGGCCGAAGCCTGGATCAACACGCACGTCCCCGCCGACCAGCGGACCATCGTGCGCGACGAACCCGACGTCGACCTGCTCAAGTCCCTCGACGAGGCCTCCCAGCAGTCCGTACGCCTGCTCCTCGACGGACTCGCCGACCACTGGTCGCTCGACGGGCTCACCCACCTCGTCTACGGCGTCCCCAAGGTCCAGGCCGGCTTCGCCGCCGACGCCACGCCGAAGGAACTCCCGCCCGAGATCAAGACGGCCCAGCGGACGTTCTTCGCCCTGCTGTACCACCTGCTCGTCGGCCGCGACACCGGCCCCCGACTGCCCACCCTGCTGCTCGCGGTCGGGCAGGACCGGGTACGGCGCCTGCTCAGCGAGTAAGCGGCAACACAAAAGGGGCCCTCTCCGGCGGAGGGCCCCTTCTTCATGCCGTCAGGCGATGTGCTCGTCCTGCATCTCCTGGTAATGCCGCTCGGCGAAGATCTTCACCAGGCGTTCGGCCTCGCCCCGGGGGAGCGACACGCCGTAGGTCGCCTCCACGTCCTCCCTGAGCTGCGGGCCCGTGGGATAGCTGCCGTCGATCGACTTGCGGAAGACCTGGTAGTAGTCCTCCTCCGTCGGCTCCGGCTCGGCCGTGCCACCGCCCTCGCCCAGCTCGCGGGTCCGGGTCGCACTCACCGGGATCGGGAAACTGCCGGTCTCCTCGGGAGAGGGCTGCTGGAACTGCTCCGGCGGCTGCTCCTCGTACCACTCCCCGTACTCCTCCTCGGGGGCGTACTGAGGCTCCTGCATCATCGGGTCGTACGTCGGGTCGTACCCGCCGTGGTACTCGATCTCCCGCGGCGCCTGGAACCAGGGGCTCTGCTCGTCCGCCGCGGGATCCTCCGGGCGCTGCCCGCCGGCAGGCGCCGCCTGCCTCGGCACGGGCGCCGCCCCGGCGGCACGACCGCCCGCGGCCGCAGCGGCGGACCCGCCCGCAGCCGCGGCGCCCGCCGCCGCCAACTGCGGCTGCTGCGCCACCGGAGGGAGGAGCACCGGCTCGATGCCCGCCGCCGCCAAGCCCGCCGGGGCCGTCTCCGCCAGCGGCACGCCGTACCTCGCCAGGCGGAGCGGCATCAAGGACTCCACCGGAGCCTTCCTGCGCCACGCCCGGCCGAAGCGGCTGCGCAGCCGCGCCTGATAGACGAGACGTTCCTGCTCCAGCTTGATCACCTGGTCGTAGGAACGCAGCTCCCACAGCTTCATACGGCGCCACAGCAGGAACGTGGGCACCGGGGAAAGCAGCCAGCGGGTGAGACGGACCCCCTCCATGTGCTTGTCCGCCGTGATGTCGGCGATACGGCCGACCGCATGCCGCGCCGCCTCCACCGAGACGACGAACAGCACCGGGATCACCGCGTGCATCCCCACACCCAGCGGATCCGGCCACGCGGCCGCACCGTTGAACGCGATCGTCGCCGCCGTCAGCAGCCACGCCGTCTGGCGGAGCAGCGGGAAGGGAATCCGGATCCAGGTCAGCAGCAGATCAAGGGCGAGGAGAACACAGATACCTGCGTCGATACCCACCGGGAACACATAGGAGAAGTTCCCGAAGCCCTTCTTGATGGCCAGCTCGCGGACGGCCGCGTACGAACCGGCGAAGCCGATGCCGGCGATGATCAAGGCGCCGGTCACGACCACGCCGATGAGAACGCGGTGCATCCGAGTCAGCTGCAGTGGCGCGGCCACTCGTACTCCCCTCCCATTGCGTGTTGTTGCGCGCAACAGAGTGGCACACGTGTGCGGCGAACGTGGTGCCGGTCAGCCGCTACGACCCCTCGGTCAGCTCTCCCGCGCGGCCGACCTGGACGGAGAGGCACTGGAGGAGGCCGACTTGGACGGCGCCTTCGAAGGCGACGCCGACTTCGACGGCTCCGAGGACCGAGACGGCGAACTCGCCGCACCGCCCGCGCCGTTGGCCGACGACACCGACGCCACGACCTCCTTGAGCGCCTTCTCCGCCGCCTTCGTCAGATCATCCGCGTCCGGAGTCTTCTCACCGGCCAGACCGGCACCGTTGTAGTCGAGCGTCACCACGACGTTCTCCACCCGGGCGACGACCGTCTGCTGCTTGAAGAGGCCTTCCTTCTTCTTCAGGTCGTACCGCACCGCCGTCGCCTCCGCACCCGTACCCGACAACGGCACGACCTTGGTGTTCTTGGCACCGTCCACCGACTGGACGTCCTTGGCCTGCCGCGTGAAGTACGCGTGCGCCTGATCCGCACCGGAGCCGCGCGTCGCATCCGAGTCGAACCGCAGCAAAGAGACCGTCAGCCAGCGGAACTGCGAACCCTTCACCCCGTTGTTGTCCAGACTGTTCCACGAGCAGGACGCACGCGACGACGGATCGTCCGAACTGCCCTTCTTCGCCGACTTCACACCCTTCGGGACCAGATCCTCCAGGGACTTCTTCGCCAGCACCGCACACGCATCGGGAAGCTTCTGGTACGCGGCGGCCTGCACGGTCGGCGACGCACTCGCCGACGGCTGCGTACTGCCGCCACCCGCCGACTGCGTGCTCTCACCACCGGACTTGGCCTTGGAATCACCCGAGTCCGAGGAACAGGCGGCCGTGATCAGAACCGCGGGAACGGCTGCCGCGCAGACAAGAGCGCGGCGAAGGCGCTTGGCTCGCTGGCTGGGCTGGGCACGGTCGTCTCGCTGGGCTGCTCGCTGCATGGTTCCTTCACTCATGACGCTCGGTGTTCGTGCGGGTTCCTGCGGGGCCACGGTACGCGGTGAAGGGGCCGTGGGCTTTCCGTTCCCGCGCTTTGCGGGCAGGGACGGACGGGGCCTGTGAGACCGTCAGCCACCCAGCGCGTCATCCAGCAGGGAGGCCAGATTCAGGGCCCTGTCCTGCATTTCCTTGCTGTCCGGGACCGTCCCCATGGCCATCGGCTGCTCCTCGTACTGGAGCGTGACGATGACATTGGACGTGCGGAACACCACAGTCACCGTCCGCTGTTCGGCCGTCGAACCGGACGTGTTCAGCCGGTCGTCCAGATACGCCTCGTCACCGAGATCGGAGAGCGTACGCGGCTGCAGATCCGTGGGCGCGGCACCGGACGACGAGGCATCCGGGGACGCGGACGAAGAGGCGCCGCCGCTCGGGGACCCCTTCGGGGACGCGGCCGAGGGCGAGACCGAAGACGCGGACGACGAGGACGTGGGCGTCGGGGACGGCGGCGCCGACGAACTGCTCGGCGCCGGCAGATCGGCGGCCGTCTCCTTCTCCTGGAACAGCTTCTGCGCCTGATCGTCGTCGCTGACCGTGTTGTCGTACGACACCACACGCTCGAAGTCCACCGACAGCCGGTCCGTGGCGTCGGCCGACTCCACCTTCCACCGGCAGCCGACCTTGCGATCGGTGTCGTAGGTGAGCGCGGCCTCGCCCTGGTACGCCCTGTCCCGCTGCACCGGGTCGGTGATCTGCCGGATGCCCGGCAGCAGCGCGTCCAGCGTGTCGTGGTCGACCGCACCGCAGGGCTCGGGGAGCGTGCGGTACTTGCCCGGCTGCGCCGCCGCCGTCGCCGTACCGGTGTCGCCCGGATTGGCGTCGTCCGTCGCGCCGTCGCTCCCGGAACCGCTCGTGCAGCCGGCCAGCAGCGCCGCGAGGAGGGCGGCGGTGCCGGATACGTACGCCTTCCGCTGCACGGTCGGGCTCCTCTCGACGGTGTGTGCTCGCTCGGTGCTCCAGTGTCCCCGCTGGTTATTCGCTTGCCGCAGCGGGGCGCCCCCTGGAGACAATGTCTATCGCACGCACTGCTGCGGACGCCGGTCCCTTGTCCCTTTTCGTCGACCTTGGCACCGCTTTTGCGTTTTGCTGCTTCTAAGTCTTTTGTTGTTGCTTTCGGGGGAATGAGGAACATATGTCGTACGTGGAGATGCCGGGCGCCAAGGTCCCGATCCGGATGTGGGCGGACCCGGCGACGGTGGAGGACGTGGCCCTGCGCCAGCTCCAGAACGTGGCCACCCTGCCGTGGATCAAGGGCCTGGCCGTGATGCCGGACGTGCACTACGGCAAGGGCGCCACGGTCGGCTCGGTCATCGCCATGCAGGGCGCGGTGTGCCCGGCCGCGGTGGGCGTGGACATCGGCTGCGGGATGTCGGCGGTGAAGACGTCCCTGACGGCGAACGATCTTCCGGGGGACCTGTCGCGACTGCGGTCGAGGATCGAGCAGGTCATTCCGGTGGGGCGGGGGATGCATGAGGAGCCCGTGGAGCCGGGCGACTTCCATGGGCTGGCCACGGCCGGGTGGGACGAGTTCTGGGGGCGGTTCGACGGGATCGCGGAAGCGGTCAAATTCCGTCAGGAACGTGCCTGGAAGCAGATGGGAACGCTGGGAAGCGGCAACCACTTTGTCGAGGTGTGCACGGATACGGACGGTTCCGTGTGGCTGATGCTCCACTCCGGCTCCCGGAACATCGGCAAGGAACTGGCCGAGCACCACATCGGCGTGGCCCAGAAGCTCCCGCACAACCAGGGCCTGGTCGACCGTGACCTCGCCGTCTTCGTGTCGGACACCCCGCAGATGGCGGCCTACCGCAACGACCTGTTCTGGGCGCAGGAGTACGCCAAGTACAACCGCACGCTCATGATGGCGCTCCTGAAGGACGTGATCCGCAAGGAGTTCAAGAAGGCGAAGCCGACCTTCGAGCAGGAGATCTCCTGCCACCACAACTACGTGGCGGAGGAGCGGTACGAGGGCATGGACCTGCTCGTCACCCGCAAGGGCGCGATCCGGGCCGGCTCCGGCGACTACGGGATCATCCCCGGCTCGATGGGCACGGGGTCGTACATCGTGAAGGGCCTCGGCAACGAGCTGGCCTTCAACTCGGCCTCGCACGGCGCGGGCCGGCGGATGAGCCGGAACGCGGCCAAGCGGCGCTTCTCCACCAAGGATCTGGAGGACCAGACCCGGGGTGTGGAGTGCCGCAAGGACTCCGGCGTCGTGGACGAGATCCCTGGCGCCTACAAGTCGATCGACCAGGTCATCGACCAGCAGCGGGACCTGGTGCAGGTCGTGGCGAAGCTGAAGCAGGTCGTCTGCGTCAAGGGCTGACCTGGAACGAGTCCAGCCACCGCAGCAGGCGTGCGCCCTCCCGGTTCATGATGTCCGGGTCGCGGAGGGCGTTGGTCAGGAGGGACATGCCCTGGTAGGCGGAGATCAGGGTGAGGGCGTGGTCGTCCGGGTCGGGCAGGCCCCACTGGCGGAACTGGGTGGCCGTCCAGTCCAGCAGGCGGCGGATGACTGCGCCGGCCTCCGCGTCCAGGGTGCCGTCGGCGCGCTTGTCGAGTTCGACGGCCAGGGTGCCGGTGGGGCAGCCGTGACGGGCGGCGGTCTCGCGTTGGGCGATCCAGGCTTCGATCAGGGCCTTGAGGCGGTCGCGGGGGGTCGGCAACTGGTCCAGGGCGTCGGTGAGTTCGTCCAGGTGGGCCTGGTGTTCCGCCAGTGCCGCCTGGACCAGTTCGTCCTTGGTCTTGAAGTAGTAGTAGACGTTTCCGACCGGGACGTCGGCCTCGCGGGCGATGTCGGCGAGGGTGGTGCGCTCGACGCCCTGCTGGTGCAGGACGCGGGCTGCCGCTGCCGTGAGTCGTCGGCGCTTCTGTGACGCCCGTGCTCGCCGGTCCACTGAGTTTGTCACCTGACTGACTATAGACAGGCGGGGAGGGCCGCGTGCTAGCCTCCTTTTTAGTTAGTCGACTGACTTAAACGAGGGGGAGCGGTGATCGTTGTTACCGGGGCCACTGGGAACATCGGGCGTGCGTTGGTGGGGGTGCTGGCCGAGGCCGGTGAGGAGGTCGTGGCCGTGTCGCGGGGGGACGGGGTGGCCGGGGCCGGGGTGCGGTGGGTTCGGGGCGGGGTCGGGGACGCCGGGAGTCTGCGGCCCGCCCTGGAAGGGGCTCGGGCGGTGTTCCTCGTGCTGGGCGGCGAGTTGAACTTCCGGGGGGAGAGTCCCGACGCCCTGGTCGAGGCGGTCGCGGATGCCGGGGTCGGG
Source organism: Streptomyces sp. NPDC088810 (assembly GCF_044750305.1). Taxonomy (NCBI): domain Bacteria; kingdom Bacillati; phylum Actinomycetota; class Actinomycetes; order Kitasatosporales; family Streptomycetaceae; genus Streptomyces; species Streptomyces sp. NPDC088810. Next base: position 636,268 of record NZ_JBIVJQ010000004.1, on the reverse strand, counting down.
CGGATCGTGCTCGTGTCGTCGCAGGTCGGTGCCACCCGGCCGGAGGCGCCCTCGCATGCCCGGCTGCGGGAGTTCGAGGCCGCCGTGCGGGCCTCGGGGCGGGAGTTCACCGTGCTGCGGCCGGCAGGGTTCGCGTCCAACGCGCTCGCCTGGAGCGAGTCGGTTCGTACCCGGCGCACCGTGTACGCGCCGTTCGGCGATGTCGCGCTGCCCGTGGTCGACCCGGCGGACATCGCCGCCGTGGCCGCCGCCGCGCTGCTGGAGGACGGGCACGCGGGCCGGGTGTACGAGCTGACCGGCCCGGAGCCGATCAGTCCGCGCGGGCAGGCGGAGGTCATCTCGGCGGCCCTGGGCGAGGAGGTGGCGTTCGTGGAGCTGTCCCGGGAGGAGGCGCACGCGGGGATGGCGCGGTTCATGCCGGAGCAGGTGGTCGCCGGCACGCTGGACGTCCTCGGTGCGCCGCTGCCGGCCGAGCGGCGGCCCGCCCCCGATGTGGCGGCCGTGCTGCACCGGCCGGCCGCCCCCTTCGCGGCGTGGGTCGCGCGGAACCTGCGCGCGTTCGCCTAGGCCCTGCGGGCTACTTCGCGTGCCGTACGGCGTAGATCATGATGAACGCGATGAAGTGGATGCCGAAGAGGAAGTAGCCCAGGAAGTACCAGACCTGGCGTTCGTTCTTCGTCTCCTGGGCCAGGCGCCGCTTTTCGAAGGTGTCCTCCGTCAGGGGGTTCTCGTCCATCAGCGTTCCCGGTGGACCTTGGTGTTGGACGCCTGGGCGCGCGGGCGCAGGACCAGGAGGTCGACGTTGACGTGGCTGGGGCGGGTCGCCGCCCAGGTGATGGTCTCGGCCACGTCGTCCGCGGTGAGGGGCTCGGCGACGCCCTCGTACACCTTGGCGGCCTTCTCGGTGTCGCCGCCGAAGCGGGTGAGGGCGAACTCGTCGGTCTTGACCATGCCGGGGGCGATCTCGATGACGCGGACCGGCTGGCCGACGATCTCCAGGCGGAGGGTCTCGGCGAGGACGTGGGCGCCGTGCTTGGCGGCCACGTAGCCGCCGCCGCCCTCGTAGGTGCCGTGGCCGGCGGTGGAGGAGACGACCACGATCACGCCGTCGCCGCTCGCGACGAGCTTCGGCAGCAGGGCCTGGGTGAGGTTGAGGGTGCCGATGACGTTGGTCTCGTACATCGTGCGCCAGTCGGCGGGGTCGCCGGTGGCCACCGGGTCCGCACCGAGGGCGCCGCCGGCGTTGTTGACGAGGACGCCGATGGTCTTGAAGGCGGTGGCGAACTCGTCGACGGCGGCGCGGTCGGTCACGTCCAGCTGGTAGGCGACGGCGGAGTGGCCGGCCTTGGTGATGTCCTCGGCGAGGGCTTCGATGCGGTCCTTGCGGCGGGCGGTGAGGACGACGCGGTAGCCGGCCGCGGCGAGCTGTCGGGCCGTGGCGGCGCCGATGCCGCTGCTCGCGCCGGTGATGACGGCGATGCGGGAGGCGGCGGACGGGGCGGCGGTGGCCATGGCTGCTCCTGGGGCTGCGTCGGGGGTGGTGCGCTCGGATGGGTCCCGTCCAGCGTAAGTGAGCCTCAGCCGCCGTTCCGTGGCGCCCACATGATGACGGCCATGCCGGTGAGGCAGATCAGCGCTCCGGTGATGTCCCAGCGGTCGGGGCGGTAGCCGTCGGCGATGACGCCCCACAGGAGGGAGCCGGCCACGAAGATCCCGCCGTAGGCGGCGAGGATGCGGCCGAAGTGGGCGTCGGGCTGGAAGGTGGCGACGAAGCCGTACGCGCCGAGGGAGAGGACGCCGCCGGCCGCCCACAGCCAGCCGCGGTGTTCGCGTACGCCCTGCCAGACCAGCCAGGCGCCGCCGATCTCGAAGAGGGCGGCGACGACGAAGAGGGCGGCGGAGCGGAGGATCGGCATGGGCGCAGCTTCGCACGCGGGGGTGGTGTCACCTTGTTGGAGGGCGCCTGGCGGGCGGCTCGCGTGGCATACATCCGTACGGCGGTCGTAGGGACGGCGGCCAGGTGTACGGCGGTGCCGGTGCGAGCGAGGAGTGGTGAGGGCGTGCGGATGCGGGCGTGGGTGTTGTCCGGGGTGTGTGCCGGTGCCGTCCTGGTTCCGGGGGCCGCGGTGGCCGCTCCGGTTCCGGAGGCCGATCTGGCCTTCCATGGGACCGCGGTGATGAACGGGGACCAGGTGGAGGTGCGGCTGACTCCGCGGAACAACGGGCCGGCCGCCGTCGCGGACGCCACGGTCCGGCTGCGCTGGTCGGTGGAGCTGGCCGACGAGCAGGAGCTGCCGGCCCGGTGTGCCCGGGAGGACGAGCGGACGGTGGTGTGCGGGACGGGGGCGCTGGCGGTGGACACGGCGGGGGAGCAGGTGCGGGTGCCGGTGCGGCTGCGGGAGCGGCCGTCGGAGGTGACGCTGGAGATCGACACCGCGTGGAGTGCGGGTGCGGTGGACCAGGACCGGTCGAACGACCGGATGGCGGTGCTGGTGCTGGACACCGGGGACGAGTACGCCTTCTGAGCCGTTGCCCGTCCCGGGTCAGGCGGGGTTGTCGGCGTCGTAGCGTTCGCGGGCCGTGCGGACCTCGTCGAAGTGGGTCTCCGCCCAGTCCTTCACGGCGGTGAGCAGGCCGGCGAGGCTGGCGCCGAGGGGGGTGAGGGCGTAGTCGACGCGGACCGGGACGGAGGGGGTGACGGTGCGGCTGATGATGCCGTCCCGTTCGAGGGCGCGCAGGGTCTGGGTGAGCATCTTCGGGCTGACGCCGGCGATCTTGCGGCCGAGGTCGCTGTAGCGCAGGGGGCCGGGGACCAGGGCGGCGACGACGAGGCTGACCCATTTGTCGCTCAGTCGTCCGAGGAGCTGGTTGGTGGGGCAGCTGCGCAGGAAGGCGTCGTAGTCGGCGCGGGCCTGTTCGCGGCGCTGGGCGGCGGTCATGGTGGCCATGGGCTCTTCCCTTCGGGGCAGCTACGCACTCTGAGGTAACTACTTACCAATGGATAGTACCTCTCCTACGGTTGGTGTCGCGGCCGGAAACCGGCCGCGGAACTCGCAAGAGCCGTGGATTCAGGGAGAGTTGTCATGCGTGCTGCTGTGGTGAGGACGTTCGGTGGTCCGGACGTGGTGGAGATCGCCGAGGTGCCGGTGCCGGAGCCGGGGGCGCGTCAGGTGCGGATCAAGGTGGCCGCGGGGGCGCTGAACCCCGTGGACGCGGGGGTGCGCGCCGGTTTCTTCGGCGGGGCCGGCAAGACGCTCGGGCTCGGCTGGGACGTGGCCGGGACGGTGGACGCGGTCGGTGTGGCCGCGGCCTGGCAGGTCGGCGACCCGGTGGTGGCGCTGGCGGCGGGGGTGGCCGATCCGCTGGGGGCGCACGCGGAGTACGTCGTGGTGGGCACGGATGCGGTGGCGAAGGCGCCGGCCGCGGTGGACGCCGTCCACGCGGGCACGCTGCCGCTGAACGGGCTGACCGCGCTGCAGGCGCTGGAGCTGCTGGATCTCGCGCCGGGCGGGTCGCTGCTGGTGACCGGGGCGGCGGGGGCGGTCGGCGGGTTCGCGGTGCAGCTGGCGGCGCACCGGGGGATCGAGGTGACCGGGCAGGGCCGGGCGGGCGACGAGGAACTGGTGCGTTCGCTGGGTGCCGCGCACTTCACGTCCGAGGGGGTGCCGCCGGGGAGTGTGGACGCGGTGCTGGACGCGGCGGTGCTCGGCGAGGCGGCCCTGGAGTGGGTGCGGGACGGGGGCGCGTATGCGGGGGTGCATCCCGGGGCGTTCCCGGAGTCGGTGCGCGGGGTGCGGACGGGGGCGGTGGAGGTGGCCGCGGACGGGGCTCGGCTGGCGGGGCTGGTCCGGCTGGTGGAGGAGGGGGTGCTGACCCTGCGGGTGGCCGAGACCTACGCCCTGGAGGAGGCGGCGAAGGCGCACGCGCGGCTGGGTGAGGGCGGGGTACGGGGGCGGCTGGTGCTGGTGCCGTAGCGGCTGGGAAGGGGCCGGCGGGAGGGGTGGGGAGGGGGTGGAATACCCGGGGTGGGGTGACCGTTGGAGGGGTATAGTTGAACGGTCAACAACCTGGAGGGTGAGCGACCATGCAGTTCGGGATCTTCACGGTCGGCGACGTCACGCCGGACCCCACCACGGGGCGGACCCCGACCGAGCGCGAGCGGATCAAGGCCATGGTCGCCATCGCGCTGAAGGCCGAGGAGGTCGGGCTCGACGTCTTCGCGACCGGTGAGCACCACAACCCGCCGTTCGTGCCGTCGTCCCCGACCACCATGCTCGGCTACATAGCCGCGCGGACGGAGAAGCTGATCCTCTCCACCTCCACCACCCTGATCACCACCAACGACCCGGTGAAGATCGCGGAGGACTACGCGATGCTCCAGCACCTGGCCGACGGGCGCGTCGACCTGATGATGGGCCGCGGCAACACCGGGCCGGTCTACCCGTGGTTCGGGAAGGACATCCGGGAGGGCATCAACCTCGCCGTCGAGAACTACGCCCTGCTGCGCCGCCTGTGGACCGAGGACGTCGTGGACTGGGAGGGCAAGTTCCGTACGCCGCTGCAGGGCTTCACCTCCACCCCGCGACCGCTGGACGACGTGGCGCCGTTCGTCTGGCACGGCTCCATCCGCTCGCCCGAGATCGCCGAGCAGGCCGCGTACTACGGCGACGGCTTCTTCCACAACAACATCTTCTGGCCCGCCGACCACACCAAGCGGATGGTGGAGTTCTACCGGAGGCGGTACGCCCACTACGGGCACGGCACGCCCGAGCAGGCGATCGTCGGCCTGGGCGGCCAGGTGTTCATGCGGAAGAACTCGCAGGACGCCGTGACGGAGTTCCGGCCGTACTTCGACAACGCGCCGGTGTACGGCCACGGGCCCTCGCTGGAGGACTTCACCGAGCAGACCCCGCTGACCGTGGGTTCCCCGCAGCAGGTGATCGAGAAGACCCTGTCCTTCCGCGAGTACGCCGGTGACTACCAGCGCCAGCTGTTCCTCATGGACCACGCGGGGCTGCCGCTGAAGACCGTGCTGGAACAGCTCGACCTGCTCGGCGAGGAGGTCGTGCCCGTGCTGCGCAAGGAGTTCGCGAAGGGGCGCCCGGCGGACGTGCCGGAGGCACCGACCCACCAGTCGCTGCTCGCCGCGAAGGAGAAGGAGGCGGCCACCGTATGAACGACCGCATGAGGCTCGTCGTCGTGTCGGCGGGACTGAGCGTCCCGTCCTCCACCCGGCTGCTCGCCGACCGGCTGGCCGCCGCCGTCGGCCGGCAGACGCCGGTGGACATCGAGGTGATCGAGCTGCGTGAGCTCGCCGTCGAGATCGCGCACAACTTCACCAACGGGTTCGCGGGCAAGGGTCTCGCCGCCGCGCAGGACGCGGTGGCGGGGGCCGACGGACTGATCGTCGTGACGCCGGTGTTCAGCGCGTCCTACAGCGGGCTGTTCAAGTCGTTCTTCGACGTGCTGGACAAGGACGCGCTGGTCGGGAAGCCGGTGCTGATCGGTGCGACCGGGGGTACGGGGCGGCACTCGCTGGTGCTGGAGCACGCGTTGCGGCCGTTGTTCGCCTACCTGCGGGCCGTGGTCGTGCCGACCGGGGTGTACGCGGCGTCCGAGGACTGGGGCGCGGACGGGCTGGCCGCCCGGATCGAACGGGCGGCGGCCGAGCTGGCCGCGCTCATGCCGTTGGCTCCGCGGGGGGCGGAGGATGCGGTGGTGCCCTTCGCCGAACAGCTGGCCGCGTTGCAGCGCTGACCGTCTTCGCCCACCCACCCGACTCGCTCAGCCGAGAGGCTGCCGATTCGGGTGGGTGGGGGCCGTGGGCCGGGGTTGCCTCTGTGACGGTGAGAGAGCGGTAAAAAGGGTGATCGTAGGGGTATCGGGCCCGGTCGGACCGCCGGAGGGCTTGGCACACTGGGGGCGTGCCCCAGACTGTGCTGCTCGCTGAAGACGACCGCGCCATCCGTCATGCCCTGGAGCGTGCCCTGACGCTGGAGGGGTACCAGGTGACGGCGGTCGCCGACGGCGTGGAAGCGCTGGCGCAGGCGCACAAGAACCCGCCGGACGTCCTCGTCCTGGACGTGATGATGCCGGGCATCGACGGCCTCCAGGTCTGCCGGGTGCTGCGCGCCGAGGGTGACCGCACCCCGATCCTCATGCTCACCGCCCTCGTGGAGACCGCCGACCGCATCGCGGGCCTGGACGCCGGGGCCGACGACTACGTGGTCAAGCCGTTCGACGTCGAGGAGGTCTTCGCGCGGCTGCGCGCGCTGTTGCGCCGCACCAGCCCGGTGCCCGCCGGCGGCGCCGCCCCCGAGGGCCCGGTCCGCGAGGCACAGGTCTCCGACCGGCAGGTGGAGGCCGCCGGCATCCGCATGGACCTCCAGGCCCGCCGGGCCTGGCGCGGCCGGCGCGAGCTGGAACTGACCCGCACCGAGTTCGAGCTGCTGGAACTGCTGGCGCGCAACGCGGGCATCGTCCTCGACCACTCCACGATCTACGACCGGATCTGGGGGTACGACTTCGGACCCGGCTCGAAGAACCTCGCCGTCTACGTCGGCTACCTCCGCCGCAAGCTGGACGAACCAGGCGCCCCGCAGCTGATCCACACCGTGCGGGGCGTGGGTTACGTGCTGCGGGAGGACTAGGTGGGCCGCCGCTGGCGGCTGCCGCCCGGGCCCCGGCCGAAGCTGGTCTCCCTGCGCACCACCTTCGCCGTCTCCTTCGCGGCCGTCACCGCCGCCGTCACCATCCTGGTCGGCATCCTGTCGTACAACTCCGCCGCCCGGCTCGTCCGCGTCGACCAGCAGTCGGTGTTCACGCAGGTCGTGCAGGACGTGCAGGACGAGGTACGGCAGCACCCGATGGGCCCCGACGACTTTTCCTCCTCCCGCCCCGGGCACGATGTGGTCCGCCCCGCCCGCACCGACGTGCAGGTGCTGGGCGCGCAGGGGCAGATCATGGACCACGGCAGCCCGGTGCTGCCGGTCACCTCCCGGGACCGGGCCATGGCCGTCGCGCGGACGGCCGGGAGGGTGGTGGAGCACAAGGACGTACGGGTGGACGCGGACCTGTTCCGCATCGCCACCGTCTCGCTCGGCGAAGGGCGGGGCGCCGTCCAGGTCGCGCAGGAGTTCAGCGACACCGAGGACCTGCTGCGGGCGCTGCAGCAGCGCACGCTGATCCTGATGGCGGCGGTCGTGGTGGCGGCCGGGCTGTTCGGGTGGTGGCTGGCCCGGCGGATCACCCGGCGCCTGGTGATCCTCACCTCCGCCGCCGAGGACGTCGCCCGCACCCGGCAGCTGGGCATCCAGGTCCCGGTGGCCGGCCTCGACGAGGTGGGGCGCCTCGGCCGCGCCTTCGACCGGATGCTGGGCCGGCTCGCGCAGTCGGAGGAGGACCAGCGCAGGCTGGTGCAGGACGCCGGCCACGAGCTGCGGACGCCGCTCACCTCACTGCGCACGAACATCTCGCTGCTGCGGCGGATCGACGAACTGCCGCCCGCGACCCGCGAGGAACTGGTCGCCGACCTCTCCCAGGAGGCCCGGGAGCTGACCGACCTCGTCAACGAGCTGGTCGACCTCGCCGCCGGACAGTCCGACACCGAGCCGCCCCAGCGGGTGGACCTCGCCGACCTCGCCGAGGACGTCGTCGGGCTGGCCCGGCGCCGTACCGGCCGGGACGTCGTGCTGCACGCCAGTGGTGACACGACGACCGACGGGCGGCCCGGGATGCTCCAGCGGGCCATCTCCAACCTGGTGGAGAACGCGGCCAAGTTCGACCGGGACGGCAAGGCGCCCATCGAGGTCAGCGTCACCGGGCCGGCCCGGCCGGGCACGGTACGGGTGGAGGTGCTGGACCGGGGGCCCGGGATCGCCGAGGGCGACCTCGTCCGCATCTTCGACCGCTTCTACCGCGCCGCCGACGCCCGCTCCCTGCCGGGCTCCGGCCTCGGCCTGTCCATCGTCCGCGAGGTCGCCATGGCGCACGGCGGAGCCCCCTTCGCCTTCCGCCGCGAGGGCGGCGGCGCGGTCATCGGGTTCACGGTGGGCGGCGGGTACGTCCCGGGCGGCGGCACCGGCACCTGACCGGGCACGGGCGACGCCCGACGTTGAGTACGGGTACCTACCCGGTGGCCGTAGGTGCGCCCATCCGGCCGGGGCGCCCGCCGCCCTACCGTCGCCGTATGCCCGAGCAGACCGCACCCACCGCTCCACCCGCCGCGTCCGGGGCCCGTTCCCGGGGCCTCGGCTGCCTCGGCTGCGCCGGGCTCGTGTTCGTCGCCGTCGTCGCTCTGTTCATCCAGCTCACCTGGGACTCTCCGAGAAACCTGCCCCGGGCCGCGCCCGAGGAGATGGCGCGCCGCGCCTTCCGGCACTCCCAGGAGGCGTACGAGGTGCTCGGGTTCACGCGGACCGTGCCGCCGGGAGGCGGGCGCATCGGCGTCGACGCGGAGAACACGCTGGGCGCCGGGTACTGCTACGACGGAGGCCTGCTGGGGCTCGAGGACGAGACCATCGACGGCGCCTACCGGATCGATCACGCCTGGGCGCTGGACGATGTGCCCGCCAGCCAGGCCGTCCCCGGTCTGCGCCGGCTGCACCGGAGGCTGCAGCAGGACGGCTGGGAGGTGTCGTCGTACCGCGAGGGCGGGAAGAGCGGGGACGACTGGTCGCTGTTCGTGCAGCGGGACGGCGGGGACGAGCGGATGTCCTTCACCTGGTTCCCGGACCGGCAGTACTTCACCGGCGGCGCCACCGCTCCCTGCGCCTACGACTCCGGGTGGACGGACGGCAGCGGCGAGTCCTACTTCCTCGGCGACGCCGCCCGCTCCGTGACGCCGCCGGTTCTCGGGCCCGGGAGGCTATGAGCGGCCCGGCAGGGTGAGGAAGCCCTCCGCGCGGGCGCTCGCCAGCCCGATCCTCGGGATGTCGCTGCTCTTGGCGAACAACAGGAAACGGGGTTCCCACACCGGCCGGTACTTGGCGTTGGCGCGGTACAGGGACTCGATCTGCCACCAGCGGGAGAAGAAGGTGAGGACCGAGCGCCACAGGCGCAGCACCGGGCCGGCACCGAGGCGGGCGCCGCGTTCGAAGACCGAGCGGAACATCGCGAAGTTCAGCGAGACCCGGTCGATCCCCGACTCCTTCGCCTGGAGGAGGAGTTCGACGACCATGTACTCCATCAGGCCGTTCTCGCAGGCGCGGTCGCGGCGCATCAGGTCCAGGGAGAGACCGCGCTCCCCCCAGGGGACGAAGCTGAGCAGGGCCCGGGGTTCGCCGTCGGCGTCCCGGCACTCCAGCATCACGCAGCGGCCGTCCGAGGGGTCGCCGAGCCGGCCGAGGGCCATGGAGAAGCCGCGTTCGGTGGCGCCGTCGCGCCAGTGGTCGGCGCGGTCCACGAGGAGCGCCATCTCCTCGGCGGGGATGTCCTCGTGGCGGCGGATGCGGACCGTGTAGCCGGCCCGGCGGACGCGGTTGTGGGCCTGGCGGACCACGCGCATGGCCCGGCCGTCCAGGGTGAAGTCGGCGAGGTCCACGATCGCCTCGTCGCCGAGTTCGAGCGCGTCCAGGCCGTGCCGGGCGTAGACCGTGCCCGCTTCCTCGCTCGCGCCCATCACGGCCGGGGTCCAGGCGTGGCGGCGGGCCTCGGCGAGCCAGGCGTCGATGGCGCCGGGCCAGGCCTCGGGGTCGCCCAGCGGGTCGCCGGAGGCGAGGCTGACCCCGCCGACGACGCGGTAGGCGATGGCCGCCTTGCCGCTGGGGGAGAAGATGACGGACTTGTCGCGGCGCAGCGCGAAGTAGCCGAGGGAGTCGCGCTCGCCGTGCCGGTCCAGCAGGTCGCGCAGCCTGCGCTCGTCCTCCTCGGCCAGCAGGCGGGCGCCGCGCGGGGCGCGGAAGCAGGCGTAGAGGACCAGCAGGAAGGTGACCGCCATCAGGACGTTGACGGTCATGTCCGCCCAGCGGGGCGCGTGGACGGCGGGGACGCGGTCGGCGAGCGGGCCGACGCTGATGCCGCGCAGCAGGGTGTAGGCGATCTCGTCCTTCAGGGTGGCCCCGGTGACCTTGTTCGTCGCGTGCACCAGCAGCATGCCGAGGCCACCGCTGACGAGGGTGCCCCCCACGCCGACGGCGAGCGCCAGGCGCGGGTTGGAGCGGTCGCCGATCGCGTCGAACTCGCGGCGGCCGAGCAGCAGGGCGGCGACGAACAGGCCGGTCAGGGCCGTGGAGACCCAGTTGAAGGCGTGGTCGCGGTAGGGGGCGCGGGTCAGGGCGACGGCGTAGAGGCCGAGGAGGGGACCGGCGAGGAGGAGGTTGAAGAGCCAGGCGGCGCGCTTGCGGCGGCGCATCACCACCGCGAGGAACAGGGCGAGGGCCGCCGAGACCAGGCCGGCGGTGGCCAGGTACGGGGTGAAGTACTCGCCCGCGTTGTGCTCGTGCACCTCTTCGCGGAACGGCAGGGACACCACCGCCGCGATGTTCAGTACGGCGAGCAGGCGCAGGTACCAGACGGTGGCGGTGGCGGCGCGGGTGCGCAGCCGCCGGCCGCCGGGGTGGGCGCGCAGCGGGGGCGGGAGGAAGCGGATGCCACGGCGGGGGGCGCGGGGAGCGGGAACCGGTGGCGGGATCAGGGTCGTCTGTTGAGCGGGCATGCTGACGGGTCACCCTTGGGGACGGGGACGGGGCACCGCAGACCCTACAGCTTGTAGGGTAAAGCGAAGGGCGAGGTTCCGTACAGCCGGCGCACAGCTTCTCATCCGCCGGCCGCGTTCGGTGACCGGCTGGGCTCGGTCACCGGCTCCGCCCCGGTCGCTGGTGCTCAGTCGCCGTGTCCCCGTCGGGCCGCCGTCAGGTGCCAGGCCAGGTTGCCCACCGCCGCCCCGGCGGCCACCGCGGCCACGATCACCCCGCCGGTCGCCAGGCCGTCGCTGAACAGGTGCGGGCGCCGGTCCAGGCTGTGCAGCCCGAAGCCGCACAGCTCGTACACGCCGACGGCGGCGACGGCCAGGCTGACGACCAGCAGGGCCAGCGTCGGCGCGAGACTGCGCGAGCGCACCTGCGTGCCGGGCTCCGCTTCCGTGGTGTCCTGCATGGGTCCCCCGTTGAACAGACGTGTGAACAGCCCGGTGGCCGATGGCGGTTGGGAACCTACGATACGTAGGGTCGGTCAGGGCCGACGCCGTGCGGCCGGGACTACGAGCGGGGCCGCGCGATGATGGCCGAGGACGTCAACGCCGCCGTACGCGGCGCGCTGGCGGCCGGCGCGACCGGCGTCCTGGTCGACGACGCCCACGGGCCGATGCGCAACCTGCTCCCGGAGGCCCTGCACCCGGCGGCCCGCCTGGTGCGCATGCTGGAGGGCCTGACCGGGGAGTACGACGCCGCGCTGTGCGTCGGCTACCACGCCCGGGCCGGTGCGCTGGGCGTGCTCAGCCACAGCTTCATGGGCCACGAGATCGAGGACGTGTGGCTGGACGGCCGCCCGGTCGGCGAGATCGGCCTCGCCCACGCCACGGCGGCCTCCCTCGGCGTGCCGGTCGTGGCCCTCACGGGTGACGACGCCGCGTGCGCGGAGATGACGGAGTGGGACGCGTCGGTCGGGACCGTCCCGGTGAAGCACGCCCACGACCGGTTCGCGGCCGGGCTGCGGCCGGAGGCGGAGGCGCGACAGGCCATCGAGGAGGCGGTCACCCGGGCGCTGACACCGGCCCCCGCCCGTCCCGCGCCGCCCGCCGCCGAGGCGACCCTCACCGTCCGCTCGCAGTCCGCCTCGGTCGCCGTGACCCTGCTCGGCATCCCCGGTGTGGCCGCCGAGGACGCCCGGACGACGGCGCCGGCACGGCGGCCGCCGCCCGGCTCCTCGACGCCCGCCGGGTGGTCCCGGCCCACTGCGACAGCTGGGCCCACTTCACCGAGACCCGGGAGGACGTGGTGCGGGCGTTCGAGGAGGCGGGGCTGGCGGACCGCCTGCACAAGGACTGACCGGCCGGTCACCGCCTGCTTCTCCGCAGGAACAGCGCGCTGGTCAGGGTGCCGAGGAGCACGAGGGCCGCGTTCAGTGCGATCGCCGTCTTCAGACCGCCGAGGACGGCCAGGGCCCCCGTACCGGTCATCGCGGCGGTGGCCACCGCGCTCATCACCGGCGTGCCCATGGTGATGCCGATCTGCTGGGTCATCGTCGCCAGCCCGGTGGCCAGCCCCTGCTCGTGGTCGGCCAGACCCGAGGTGGCGGTCACCATGAAGCCGACGATGACCAGCATGTTGCCCACACCGCCGGCGAAGGTCGCGGCCAGCAGCAGCCAGAGCGAGGAACGGCCGGTGCCGAGCCCGAGCAGCGCCGCCGTGAACAGGGCCTGGACGAGCCCGCCGGCCAGCAGCGCCCGGGTGGCGCCGAACCTGCCGATCCACCGCGGGGCGAGGGCACCGCCGACCACCGTCCCCGCGCCCAGCACACCGAAGGACAGCCCGGCGGCCAGCGCCGAGAAACCGAGCACCTCCTGCAGGTACAGCGTCAGCAGGAACACCAGGGACGTCTCGGTGAGGAACGCGATGAGCCCGGCCAGGTTGCCCCACGCCACCGACCGCCTGCCCAGCACGTGCGGCGGCACCAGCGGCGCGGCCACCCGGCGCTCCACCGCCCCGAACACCAGCAGCAGCACCAGCCCCGCCGCCAGCGGCAGCAGCGCGGCCGGCGCGCCCCAGCCCTGCTCACCGGCCTGCGTCAGCCCGAGGATCACCGCCAGCAGCCCGAGCGTCACCGTGACCGCCCCCGGCACGTCCAGCCTCGGGCGCTCCGCGGGCCGGGACTCGGCGATGACCGCGGGCGCGACCAGGAGCACGGCGAGCGCCACCGGTACGTTGACGAAGAACGCCCAGCGCCAGGACAGCAGGTCGGTCAGCAGCCCGCCGAGGACCGCGCCCGTGGTGAAACCGGCCGACATCAGCGCCCCGTTGAGACCGAGCGCCTTCTCCCGCAGCGGGCCCTCCGGGAAGGACGTCGTCAGCAGCGACAGACCGGCCGGCGTGACCGCCGCGGTGGCCAGCCCCTGGAACACCCGGGCCGCGAGCAGCACCTCCGGGCTGCGCGCCAGCCCGCCCGCCAGCGAGGCCGCACCCAGGACGACGAGACCGCCCAGGAACAGCCGGCGGCGGCCGAAGAGATCGGCGACCCGCCCGAACAGCAGCGTGAACCCGGCCGCGCACAGGGCGAACGCCGTACCGATCCACTGCAGCCGGGCGAGCGGGAAACCGAGGCCCGCACCGATCACCGGCAGGGCCACGTTCAGGATGGAGAAGTCCACGGCCAGCATGAACTGGGCCGCGAGCAGCAGCACCAGCACCAGGCGGAGCCGGGGGGTCAGGACGGCGGATGCGCCGTCCGGTCGGACGGTGGCGACGGACATGACGAGACGGTCCCCTCTGTTCGGCGGAGTGGCCGGCGTGCGGCGAAGCGGCCGGTGTACGGCGGAGTCACCGGCGTACGGCCGGTTCGCCGGCGTACGGCGAAGTCGACGGCTTCGAACCTCCTCCGTTCCGGCCGCCCCAGCCAGCACCCCCGTGCGACGGGCCGTCGCGAGGGTGGTCATCGCACGACCACCCTCGGGCATCCCGTTCGCACCGTCCGCGGGGCAGGATGGACGACGACCGCCGCACACCCGGAGGGCGTACGCCCCTTTCCCCGGAGGCAGACATGGACGCGTCGTCAGAGCTGGGAGACTTCCTGAAGTCCCGCCGTGCCGCGGTACGCCCGCAGGACGTCGGCCTCGCGGCCGCGCCCGCCCGCCGCCGGGTCGCCGGACTGCGCCGGGAGGAACTGGCCCTGCTCGCGGGCGTCAGCATCACCCACTACACCCGCCTCGAACAGGGCCGCGCGGCCGGCGTCTCCGACTCCGTCCTGGACGCGATCGCCCGCACCCTCAGGCTCACCGAGGACGAGACCGCCCACCTCAAGGACCTGGCGCGGCCCACCGTCCGGCACCGCCCGCCCGCGCCCCGCGCCGCCCACGCGACCCCCTCGGCCCGCCAGTTGCTCGCCTGCATGACGGACGTACCCGCGCTCATCCTGGACCGGCGGAGCGACGTCCTGGCCTGGAACCGGCTCGGCCACGCCCTGCTCGCCCCGCACCTGCCGTGGGAGGGCCCGGACACCCCCACCGCCCGTCCCAACCTCGTCCGCATGCTGTTCCTGGACGAGCACTACCGGGCCCGGTACCCCGACCGGCAGGAGGAGGCCCACCTCGCCGTCGCCTCCCTGCGCCTGGTCGCCGGCCGGCACCCCGACGACCGGGCCCTGGCCGAGCTGATCGGCCACCTGTCCATCCAGAGCGACGAGTTCGCCGCCCTGTGGGCCCGGCACCCGGTCCGCACCTGCACCTCCGGGACCAAGTCCCTGCACCATCCGGCCGTCGGCGCCCTGGAGCTGAGCTTCGAGAACCTGTGCCTGCCCGGCACCGCGGGCCACCGCCTGATCGCCTACACGGCCGAGCCCGGCACCCCGTCCGACGCGGCCCTGCGCCTCCTGGCCGCCACCACGGCCCCCGCCGAGCCGCAACTGCCCACGCTGGACGCACACTGACCGTCCGCGCCGCCCGGCGGCCTACGCCCGCGACCGCACCCCGAGGACGTCGAGCATCGCGCGGGTGGCTGGGCTCGGGTTGAAGCGACTCCAGGCCAGGTGCTCGGCTCGGCGGGGTCCGTCGACCACCGGTACCAGTGCCAGCCCCGGGTCGGCGGCGGCCAGCGGACGGATGAACGCCGAGGGGAGCAGCGCGATGCCGAGCCCGCGCGCGACCAGCCGGGTGATCAGCTCGACGACCCCGGCCTCGTACGCGACATCACGGAGCAGGCCGGCCGCGGCGAACGCCTGATCCGACTGGGCCCGGGCCGGCGTACCGGTCACGAAGTCGACGAACGTCTCGCCGGCGATGTCCTCCAGCGTGACCCGGTCCGCCCCGGCCAGCCGGTGCCCGGCCGCCGCCACCAGCACATGCTCGTCGCGGTCGAGCACCACGCTCTCCACCCCGGAGGGCCGCTCACCCTCCGGCAGCCCGAGGAAGGCGATGTCCGCGTCCCCGTCCCGGATGGCCGCCGCCAGTTCGTCGCTG
This sequence comes from Streptomyces sp. NPDC088810, assembly GCF_044750305.1. Classification (NCBI taxonomy): domain Bacteria; kingdom Bacillati; phylum Actinomycetota; class Actinomycetes; order Kitasatosporales; family Streptomycetaceae; genus Streptomyces; species Streptomyces sp. NPDC088810. Next base: position 621,162 of record NZ_JBIVJQ010000004.1, on the reverse strand, counting down.
CGCCCGGAGCGGAGCATCACGCGGACCTCCGGGTGCCGGGCCCGGTACCGCTGCAACAGCTCCGGCACGTCCACGGCGGCCGCGGTCACGATCACGCCGACGGAGAGCCGCCCCCGTACCACCCCGGTCGCGGCGGCCGCGTCCGCGACGGCGAGGTCGGCGGCGGCCAGGGCCTCGCGCGCCCGGGCCACGAACGCCTCGCCCGCGCTGGTGAGTTCGACCCGCCGGCTGGACCGCGCGAACAGGCGTACCCCCAACTCGCGCTCCAGACCGGCGATCCGGTGGCTGAGCGAGGACTGCACCACGAAGCACCGCTCGGCGGCACGGGTGAAGTTACGGGTCTCGGCGACGGCGACGGCGTACCGCATCTGCTGAAGGTCCATGAGTCCATCGTTCTCGTGCATGGCTGCGATGACAAGCATGTCTTGGACACATGGCTTGCTGATGCCGAGACTCGTCACATGCCTGCCTACACCGACAGAGCGGCAACCGTCCTGCTGACCGCCCTCGCCCCCGCGGCCTGGGGCACGACCTACGTCGTCACCACCGGACTCCTCCCACCCGGCCACCCCCTGTTCGCCGGCCTCATGCGCGCCCTGCCCGCCGGGCTGCTCGGCCTGGTCCTCACCCGTGTCCTGCCGCACGGCGCCTGGTGGTGGAAGGCGGGCGTCCTCGGCGCGCTCAACATCGGCGCCCTGTTCCCGCTGCTGTTCCTGGCGGCCGAACGACTTCCCGGCGGGGTCGCCGCCACCCTCGGTGCCGCGCAGCCGCTGCTGGTCGCCGCCCTGGCGATCCCGGTGCTGCAGGACCGGCCGACCGTCCGGCGCTGGGCCTGGGGTGTGCTCGGCGTGGCCGGCGTCGGACTGGTCGTCCTGGGCCCGCAGGCCCGCTTCGACGCCGTCGGCGTACTCGCCGGCCTCGGCGGCACGGCCGCCATGGCCGCCGGGGTCGTCCTCACCAAGCGCTGGGGCCGTCCCCCGGGCGCCAGCCCCCTCACCCTGGCCGCCTGGCAACTCACGGCCGGCGGCCTGCTCCTGCTCCCGCTGACGCTGACGGTCGAGGGGCTGCCGCCGCGGATCGGCGCCGGCGCGGCCGTCGGCTACCTGTGGCTCGGCAGCATGGGCGGTCTGATCGCGTACACGCTCTGGTTCCGTGGCATAGCCCGTCTCCCGGTCGGCGCCTCCGCCCCGCTCGTCCTGCTCTCGCCGCTGGTCGCCACGGTCATCGGCACGCTCCGGGGCGAGTCCCTGAGCCCGCTCCAGACGGCCGGCTTCGCCCTGGCCCTCACGGCGATGCTCGCCGCACAACTGAACCCACCGAAGCAGAAGCCCGTGACGACAAGGGGAACGACACCGATGAGCCCACGCCTGACCATCGCCGTCCTCGGCGCCACCGGCATGGTCGGCAGCCGGGTGACCGCCGAGGCCGCCGCCCGCGGACACCGGGTCCTGGCCCTGTCCCGCAAGCCGACGAGCGAACATCCGAACGTGACGCCCGTCCCGGTCGACGCGAACGATCCGGACGCCGTCCACGAGGCGCTGGCGGGTTCGGGCGCGGACGCCGCCGTACTGACCGTACGCACCCATCCCGTCGACGAGGACTTCCTGCTCGGTACGACCCGAACGGTTCTGGACGCGGCCGCACGGCTGGGCACCCGCGTCCTGGTGATCGGCGGCGCCGGCGCCCTGCGCAGCCCCGGCGCCCCCGACGTCCTCGTGGCCGACAACCCTGACTACGTCCCGGCACAGTGGCAGCCGGTCGCGGCGGCCGGAGTGGCCCAGCTCCGCACCTGCCGGACCCACCCCCACACCGACTGGGTCTACCTCAGCCCCCCGGCCCTCCTGGAACCCGGCCCCCGCACCGCCCGCTACCGCCGCGGTACGACCACCCTCCTGACCACGCCCGACGGCCGGTCCTGGATCAGCGCGGAGGACCTGGCCGTAGCGGCCGTGGACGAGCTGGAGACCCCCGGCCGGGACCACCACATCACGGTCGCCCACGCCGCCGGGGCCTGAGCCGCGGGAGCCGCCGGCGTCAGCCCGGGGCGGGCCGGTGGCCGGGCGGGAGCGGGCGTGCTGTCCGAGGGCACCTGCGGCGTCTGCGGATGTGGGCACGCCCCGGCGGCTCCCCCTTCCCGGCCCCGCCGGCGTAACCTGCCGGAACCTCGCCGCATCAGCCGCCGACCGGGAGTGCCCGCGTGACCGAACCGACCGCCCCGGACAAGAAGCGCTTCCTGTACGTCGTCGTCTGCGCGAGCGGCATCGCCCCCGACGTCGGCAAGCTGATCACCGCCGCCCAGGAGGCGGACTGGGACGTCGGTGTCGTCGCCACCCCCCAGGGCCTCGGCTTCATCGACGCGCAGGCGGTCGAGGCGCAGACCGGCTACCCGGTCCGCTCCGCCTGGCGCAGACCCGGAGACCCGCGCCCGCTGCCGCCCCCGGACGCCATCGCGGTCGCCCCGGCCACCTTCAACACCCTCAACAAGTGGGCCGCCGGAATCTCCGACACCCTCGCCCTGGCCATCCTGTGCGAGGCGTACGGCCTGCTCATCCCGACCGTCGCCCTGCCATACCTGAACACCGCCCAGGCCGCCCACCCCGCCTACCGGCAGAGCCTGGACCGCCTGCGGTCGATGGGCGTCCTGATCGGCTCCCGCGAACCCCACGACTCCGGGGCGTACGGGGACACGGACCGCTTCCGCTGGGAGGAGGCCCTGGAACTGCTGGAACCCCTTGTGCCGCCAAAGGGGCTGTGACCACAGCGACGCCGGTAGCGGTTCGGATCAGACGACCGCGGCCGGGCGTGGACCGCCGTCGCCGCAGACCTCACGCCTCCTGCTGGGCGTCGATCTCGCAGATCAGCGCCTCGATCCGCTTCCTGATCTCGTCGCGGATCGGGCGAACGGCCTCGACGCCCTTGCCCGCCGGGTCCTCCAGGGCCCAGTCGAGGTACTTCTTGCCGGGAAAGACCGGGCAGGCGTCGCCGCAGCCCATGGTGATGACGTAGTCGGACGCCTGGACGGTCTCGGTCGTGAGGACCTTGGGCTGCTGGTCGGCGATGTCGATGCCGACCTCCCTCATCGCTTCGACCGCGGCCGGGTTGACCTGCGCTGCGGGCACGGAGCCGGCGGAGCGGACCTCGATCCGGTCGCCCGCGAGGTGGGAGAGGAAGCCGGCGGCCATCTGCGAACGCCCGGCGTTGTGGATGCAGACGAACAGCACGGAGGCGAGCGGGCTGGAGGGCATCGGTTCTTCCTTCGTCAGGGGACCAGTCGGGCACCTGGTGGCGCCCCTTCCTGCACGACGACCTCGACGGCCGCGTTCTGCCGGGGATGACGGTCGAGGTCAGGCCGCTGCCGGCGTGATGGCCAGCAGTTTGCCCATCGCTGCCAGCACCGATGGCTCGACCCGGTAGTACACCCAGGTGCCGCGCCGCTCGGAGGTCAGCAGGCCGGCCTCCTTGAGCTTCTTCAGGTGGTGGGAGACGGTCGGCTGGGAGACGCCGACGTCGGAGATGTCGCACACGCATGCCTCGCCGCCCTCGTGCGAGGCCACGGCGGAGAAGAGCCGCAGCCGAACCGGGTCGCCCAGCGCCTTGAACATCCGTGCGGCCGTCTCGGCCTCGTCCGCGGTGAAAGGGCGCTCGGTGAGCGGCGGGCAGCACGGCGCCGCGGCGTCGGAGTCGGGCTCGACCAGCGGCAGCACCTTGGTGTTCGACATGCATCTATGTTGACACATGTCGAACCAGGAAGCTTGTTTCGATCGATGTCTATGTTGACGCTTGTCGAAGCAAGTGCCATGCTGGCCGCACAAGCCATCGACGAATGTCGAAGCAAAGGGGACACCGTGAACGCGCCCGCCACTGGCCAGCTGCCCGTCGTCGTCATCGGCGCAGGCCCCGTCGGCCTCGCTGCCGCCGCCCACCTCGTCGAGCGCGGCCTCGAACCGCTGGTCCTGGAGGCCGGCCCCTCCGCCGGCACCGCCGTGCGCGACTGGGCGCACGTGCGACTGTTCTCCCCGTGGGCGGAGGTCACCGACCCGGCGGCCGAAAAGCTCCTCGCCGCCGCCGGCTGGATCCGCCCCGACGGCGCGACGTACCCCACCGGCGGTGACTGGGCCGAGCAGTACCTACAGCCGCTCGCCGACGTCCTCGGCGACAAGATCCGCTACGGCGCGACCGTGACGGGCGTCGCCCGCGCCGGCCGCGACCGCATCGTCGACGCCGACCGGGACGAGCAGCCCTTCACCGTGCACATTGAGCTGGCCGACGGCTGTGAAGAGCGGATCAGCGCGGGAGTCGTCATCGACGCCTCCGGCACCTGGTCCGTCCCCAGTCCGATGGGCGCCGACGGCCTCCCCGCCCTCGGCGAAAGGGCGGCGGCCAACCGCATCTCCTACCGCGTCCCCGACCTGCGGGACCCGGGAGTCCGCACCCGGTACGCGGGCAAGCGCACCGCGGTCATCGGCTCCGGCGCCTCCGCCTTCACCGCACTGGCCCACCTCGCCGACCTGGCCGAGGAGGAGTTCGGCACACACGCGGCATGGGTCCTGCGGCGCGGTATCGGCGCGAACACCTTCGGCGGCGGCGAGGCCGACCAGCTCCCCGCCCGAGGCGCCCTGGGCCTGCGCGCCAAGGCCGCCGTGGAGGCCGGCCACGCGAGCGCGGTGACCGGCTTCCGCACACAGGGTGTGGAACGGGACGGTGACCGGCTTGTCCTGGTCGCCGAGGACGGCCGCCGCCTGGACCCGGTCGACGAGGTCATCGTGCTGACGGGCTTCCGCCCCGACCTGTCGTTCCTCTCCGAGGTCCGCCTCGGCCTCGACGAACGCCTGCAGGCCCCGACCGCGCTGGCCCCGCTGATCGACCCGAACGTCCACTCCTGCGGCACCGTCTATCCGCACGGCGTCAACGAGCTGGCCCACCCGGAGCGGGACATCTACCTGGTCGGCATGAAGTCCTACGGCCGAGCGCCCACGTTCCTCGCGCTGACCGGCTACGAGCAGGTCCGCTCCATCGCCGCCGCGATCGCCGGCGACCGCGAAGCCGCCGAGCGCGTCGAGCTGACCCTCCCGGAGACCGGCGTGTGCGGCGGCGCCGGCCTCTACGACGACCCCGGCGCCGCACAGGTCGCCGAAGGCGGTGGCTGCTGCGGCGCCCCGGTCACCCTCCGGATCGGCGTCGGTGCCCCGACCGCCACCTCCGGCGGCTGCTGAACTCCTCGCCTGCCCCAGGAAACCCCAGCTCAGGGCCAGACCAAGCAATACGGCTGATGCCCCGCCTCGTGCAGCCGGTGCGAGAAGTCCTGCCACTCGTGCAGCAACTGGTACACGTTGAACGCGTCCCGCGGGCCGCCCCGGTCCGGGACCGTCGACCAGATGAAGGCCGCCGCGCCGACCGCTTCCTCGCCGATGCCGCGGAGGGGGTCGACGACCGTCATGGGCAGTTTGACGACGGCGTAGTCGGGGTGCAGGACGACCAGTTCCAGGGGCGGGACCTTGTGCAGGGGGACGCCCTCGATGCCCGTGAGGACCATCGCGGCCATCGTCTCCGGCTTGATCTTGGTGAACATGCCGTTCATGCCCAGCTCGTCGCCGCCGAGTTCCTCGGGGCGCATCGAGATGGGGACGCGGGCCGCGGTCGCGCCGTCCGGCGCGCCGAAGTATTTGTACGTCACCCCCACCCGACCACCATTCCTGCTCCCCGCCCGGAGGCGGTCGGCCCGGTGGTCGAGCCGGCCGTCGATCTGCCGGTCGTACCGCTCGGGCTCACTCGGTACACCCTGTGTCTGACGTGCGTCGGTCTGACGTGCCTCGGTCGTTTCCTCCGCGTCGCGCCGGTGCCTTCCCCGCCGGGCACGTCGAGGACCCAGGTCATCAGTCCCCTCGCCCAGTCCGCCACCGCGATGCATATCTCCACCCGACTGCTTTTCTAGGACGCGTGGCCCCCGCCGCGCAACCCGATCATCGTGTCAGTGACCTCCCCCACGGCCGCCCGCCGAAACGTACGGTGGAACAACAGTCCGCGCGGGAAATTCCCGGCCTCTGATCCTTACGTGCGTATGAGCTGTGTGTATCAGGTGTCAGTCTCTCAGATGAGGGATGGCGCCGCTCTGATCACGAGGCCGACCGCGGTCCGTCCGGCCCGCGGCCTACCCTGAGGAGGTCACCCCGCAACCGGAGTCCGAGAAGCCGGAGAAGCCGCACGTCATGAGTGCCATGAGCGAAACGCCCTATCCCTACGACGCGCCCGTCTCACAGGCGCTCTTCGACCGCGCCTCCGTCGTCACCCCGGGCGGAGTGAACTCCCCGGTGCGCGCCTTCCGCGCCGTCGGCGGCACCCCCCGGTTCATGGTGTCGGGCAAGGGGGCCTACCTCACCGACGCCGATGGCCGCGAGTACGTCGACCTGGTCTGCTCCTGGGGGCCCATGATCCTCGGGCACTCCCACCCCGAGGTCATCGCCGCCGTCCAGGAGGCCGTCGCCCGCGGTACGTCCTTCGGCACGCCCGGCGAGGGCGAGGTCGCGCTCGCCGAGGAGATCGTCGCCCGGGTCGAGCCGGTCGAGCAGGTGCGGCTCGTCAGCAGCGGCACCGAGGCGACCATGTCCGCGATCCGGCTCGCCCGCGGGTTCACCCGGCGGTCCAAGGTGATCAAGTTCGCCGGCTGCTACCACGGGCACGTGGACTCGCTGCTCGCCGCGGCCGGCAGCGGTGTCGCCACGTTCGCGCTGCCGGACACCCCCGGTGTCACCGGGGCCCAGGCCGGCGACACGATCGTGCTGCCGTACAACGACCTGGAGGCCGTGCAGGAGGCCTTCCACCGGCACCCCGGCGAGATCGCCTGTGTGATCACCGAGGCGTCGCCGGGGAACATGGGTGTCGTGCCGCCGGACCCCGGGTTCAACCAGGGCCTGAAGGACGCCTGCCAGAAGAACGGCGCCCTGTTCATCTCCGACGAGGTGATGACCGGGTTCCGCACCAGCCGCGCCGGGTGGTACGGCGTGGAGGGCGTGAAGCCGGATCTCATGACCTTCGGGAAGGTCATGGGCGGCGGGTTCCCGGCCGCGGCCTTCGGCGGCCGTGCCGACGTCATGGCGCACCTCGCCCCCGCCGGACCCGTGTACCAGGCCGGCACCCTCTCCGGTAACCCCGTCGCCACCGCCGCCGGTCTCGCCCAGCTGCGGCTGCTCGACGACGCGGCCTACGACAGGATCGACGCCGTGTCCGAGCAGATCCGCACCCTCGTCGGCGAGGCGCTGTCGAAGGAGGGTGTCGCGCACCGGGTGCAGACCGCGTCGAACATGTTCTCCGTGTTCTTCACGGACCGGCAGGTGCGCACCTACGAGGACGCCAAGCGGCAGGAGTCGTACCGCTTCACCGCGTTCTTCCACTCGCTGCTGGCGAACGGCGTGTACCTGCCGCCGTCGTCCTTCGAGTCCTGGTTCGTGTCCACGGCCCATGACGAGCGGGCCGTGCAGAAGATCGCCGACGCCCTTCCGGCGGCGGCCCGGGCGGCTGCGGAGGCCACGGCAGAATGAGCACCTCCCCCGAGAACAAGGACATCACCGTCGTCCACCTCATGCGGCACGGCGAGGTCGAGAACCCGGACGGGATCCTGTACGGGCGGCTGCCCGGCTACCACCTGTCCGAGCTGGGCCGGAAGATGGCCGAGCGGGTCGCCGAGCACCTCGCCCCACGGGACGTCACCTACGTCTGCTCCTCCCCGCTGGAGCGGGCGCAGGAGACGGCCACCCCGATCGCCAAGGCGCACGGGCTGGATCTGGACACCGACGCGCGGCTGATCGAGGCCGACAACGTGTTCCAGGGCAAGACGTTCGGCGTCGGCGACGGCGCGCTGCGCAAGCCGGACAACTGGAAGCACCTCGTCAACCCGTTCCGGCCGTCGTGGGGCGAGCCGTACGTGGACCAGGTCGTGCGGATGATGGGCGCGCTGAACGCGGCCAAGGACCAGGCGCGCGGGCACGAGGCGGTGCTGGTCAGTCATCAGCTGCCGATCTGGATCGTGCGGTCGTACGTCGAGCGGCGGCGGCTGTGGCACGACCCGCGCAAGCGGCAGTGCACCCTCGCCTCCCTGACGACTTTCACATACCTGGGTGACAAGATCGTGTCCGTGGGCTACAGCGAGCCCGCCATCGATCTGGTCCCGGTCCATCTGCGGGCCGGCGCCAAGCCGCAGAAGGGCAGGGGCACCGCGCAGGGGAAGGCCTTCGGCGCCTGACCGGCCGAACTCCGGTGCACTGACAGTCCGTTTGGTGTGACTTAGGGTGCCTTTGCCGGAAGCGTTGCGAAAAACATAAGAATGATCGGAACCTCCCCGATCGTCGCGCCCTCTGACTGGGTGACACCAGCAGGCGCGACGAATCGGGGTTTTCCATGCGCACCTTCTCCCGGACCCTCTCCCGGCGGGGAGCACTCGGCCTCGGCGCCGGCGCGGCGGCCGCCTCGCTCGCCGGCTGCGGAAGCCTCACGTCCTCGGACGGCGGCGGGCGGCCGAACGGTTCCGGCCAGGGCCGGCCCGGGCACGGGGGCGGGAAGGGGAACGGTGGGCGTCCGGCGCGGCCCATCGGCGACGGCTCCACCTCCTTCACCGGCAGGCAGCCGCACCAGCCGGCCAAGCCCGAGCCGCTGGAGCCGGGGCAGACCCCGCCGCAGTTCGTGATCTTCTCCTGGGACGGCGCCGGCGAGGTCGGCAACGGCCTCTTCCCGCGCTTCCTGGACCTGGCCAAGGAGCACGGCGCGTCCATGACCTTCTTCCTCTCGGGCCTGTATCTGCTGCCCGAGTCGAAGAAGCGGCTGTACGAGCCCCCGAACAACCCGCGCGGCGCCTCCGACATCGGCTACCTCACCGACGAGCACATCAAGGCCACGCTGACGAACGTGCGCCGGGCCTGGCTGGAGGGCCACGAGATCGGCACCCACTTCAACGGGCACTTCTGCGCCGGTACCGGCACGGTCGGCAACTGGACCCCGCAGCAGTGGGCGAGCGAGATCCGGCAGGCCAAGGCGTTCGTGAAGGAGTGGCGGACCAACACCGGCTGGACGAACCTGCCCTCGCTGCCGTTCGACTACGACAAGGAGCTGGTCGGCGGCCGTACGCCCTGTCTGCTCGGCCAGAACAACCTGCTGCCCACCGCGCGCGAGCTGGGCTGGCGCTACGACGCCTCCTCGCCGGGCGGTCGTCAGATGTGGCCGGAGAAGAAGCTGGGGATCTGGGACCTGCCGTTGCAGCAGATACCTTTCCCCGGACGTTCCTTCGAGGTCCTGTCCATGGACTACAACATGCTCGCCAACCAGTCCGTGAACTCCACCAAGGCGCCCGCCTACAACTACCCGGGCTGGCGCAAGCAGTCCGCGCAGGCGTACATCCAGGGATTCCAGCGGGCATACGAGACAAACCGGGCGCCGTTCTTCGTCGGCAACCACTTCGAGCAGTGGAACGGCGGCATCTACATGGACTCCGTCGAGGAGGCCTTCAAGCACATCGCGCGCGAGAAGGAGAAGGGCGCCGACGTGCGACTGGTCTCCTTCCGGCAGTTCGTGGACTGGATGGACGTGCAGAAGCCCGAGGTGCTCGCCAAGCTGCGCACGCTGGGCGTCGGGCAGCGGCCGACGGGCGGCTGGAAGGAGTTCCTGCGGGACGCCAAGTCCGCCTCCTCCAATGCGGCATGATCCCGGCCGAGTGTCCGGAATGTCCTGTGTAAATACGCCCTGAAATGCGGTTTTCCGCCCGGCAGGGGGGCGGGCGAAATCCCCGGAACAGGCATGCGAAACTTTTCACATGAGTACCCGCAGCCGCGCCGTCCTGCTCACCGCTGTGGCCGCCGTCGCGGCCCTGACCCTGTCCGCGTGCGGAAAGGGCGGCATCTCCGGAGGCGGTGGCGACACCAACTTCGTCACCGGCAAGAACGGCATCGACACCGTGCCCGCCGGCAAGCGCGCCACGGTCCCCGACCTGTCCGGCGAGACCATCGACGGCAAGACCCTCGACGTCGCCGACTACAAGGGCAAGGTCGTCGTCCTCAACGTCTGGGGCTCGTGGTGCGGACCGTGCCGCGAGGAGGCCCAGTACTTCGCCAAGGTCTCCAAGGAGTACCAGGGCAAGGGCGTGCAGTTCGTCGGCATCAACACCCGGGACACCAGCACCACCCCGGCCGTGAACTTCGAGAAGGAGCACGGGGTCGCGTACCCGAGCCTGTACGACCCGACGGGCAAGCTGATGCTCCGGTTCGAGAAGGGCACGCTCAACCCCCAGCTCATCCCCTCCACGCTCGTCATCGACCGGCACGGCAAGGTCGCCGCGCGGGCCCTGGAGGCGCTCGACGACACCGCCCTGCTGAAGATGCTCAAGCCGGTCCTCGCGGAGAAGTGACGTGAGCGCGCTCCTCACGCTCGCGGCGGAGACGGGCAAGAACCAGACCGTGCTCAACGGAGCCCTGCTGGTCGCCCTGCCGATCGCCCTCCTCGGTGGCCTCGTCTCCTTCTTCTCCCCCTGCGTCCTTCCTCTGGTCCCCGGTTACCTCTCGTACGTCACCGGGGTCGCCGGCACCGACCTGGCCGAGGCCCGGCGGGGGCGGATGGCCGCGGGCGCCGCCCTGTTCGTCCTCGGCTTCACCGTCGTCTTCGTCTCCGGCGGGGCCCTGTTCGGCTTCTTCGGCTCGACCCTGCAGGAGTACAAGGGCACCCTGTCCAAGGTGCTCGGCGTGCTCATGATCCTGCTGGGCGTCTTCTTCATGGGCCTGATGCCCTGGCTGACCCAGCGCGAGTTCCGCTTTCACCGGCGCCCCGCCACCGGCCTGGTCGGTGCGCCCGTTCTGGGCGCCCTGTTCGGGATCGGCTGGACGCCCTGCATCGGCCCCACGCTCGCCTCCGTCGTCGCCCTCTCCTCCCATGAGGCGAGCGCCGGCCGGGGCGCGATACTGACCGTCGCGTACTGCCTGGGCCTCGGTGTGCCGTTCGTGGTCACGGCCGTAGCCTTCCGCAAGGCGCTCGGTACCTTCGGGTGGGTCAAGCGCCACTATGTCTGGGTGATGCGCATCGGCGGCACGATGATGATCGTGACCGGTGCGCTGCTGCTGACCGGGGCCTGGGACCACCTCGTGCAGGAGATGCAGGGCTGGTCCGATGGCTTCACTGTGGGGATCTGATCGATGAGCACAACCGAAACCGACAAGAGCCAGGACCAGGAGGACCTCGGGGCCGCCGGCTCCCAGCTGTCCACCGCCCCGCAGGAGGAGATCTCCACCCCGCCGTCCCTCGGCGTCATCGGCTGGGTGCGCTGGTTCTGGCGGCAGCTGACCTCCATGCGGGTCGCACTGCTGCTGCTCCTGCTGCTCTCGCTGGCCGCCATCCCCGGCTCGCTGATCCCGCAGACCGGCGCGGACGCGGGCAAGGCCGAGGACTTCCGCGCCGCGCACAAGACGCTGGCGCCGGTCTACGACAAGCTCGGCCTGTTCCACGTCTACAGCTCGGTGTGGTTCTCCGCGATCTACATCCTGCTGTTCGTCTCCCTGATCGGCTGCATCGTCCCCCGCACCTGGCAGTTCGTCGGCCAGCTGCGCGGCCGTCCGCCGGGCGCGCCCAAGCGGCTGACCCGGCTGCCCGCGTACACGACGTGGCGGACGCAGGCCGACCCGGAGCAGGTCCGCGAGGCCGCGCTCGCCCTGCTGAAGAAGCGCCGCTTCCGCGCGCACCTCGCCGGTGACGCCGTGGCCGCCGAGAAGGGTTACCTGCGCGAGCTGGGCAACCTGGTCTTCCACATCGCACTGATCGTGCTGCTCGTCGCCTTCGCCACGGGCCAGCTGTACAAGTCCGACGGCACCAAGCTGATGGTGGAGGGCGACGGCTTCTCCAACGCGCTGCCGATGTACGACGACTTCAAGTCCGGCAGCCTGTTCCAGAACGACGACCTGGTGCCGTTCAGCTTCGACCTGAAGGACTTCAAGGGAACCTACGAGCTCACCGGCCCCAACAAGGGCACCCCGCGCACCTTCGAGGCGCGGATCCGCTACAGCGAGGGCGCGTACGGCAAGGGCAGGACGACCACCGTCAAGGTCAACGAGCCGCTGAAGATCGACGACGCCAAGGTGTACCTGGTCAGCCACGGTTACGCGCCCGTCGTCACCGTCCGCGACGGCAAGGGCAGGGTCGTCTACCAGGACGCCGTACCGCTGCTGCCGCTCGACGGCAACGTCACCTCCAACGGCGTGGTGAAGGTGATGGACGGCTACCGCGACGCGAAGGGCAAGAAGGAGCAGCTCGGCTTCCAGGCGTTCTTCGTGCCGACGTTCGACGCGCGGAGCGGCACGATGCTCTCGCAGTTCCCGGCGCTGCTGAACCCGCTGCTCGCGGTGAACGCCTACCACGGCGACCTCGGTGTGAACTCGGGCATCCCGCAGAGCGTGTACCAGCTCGACAAGTCGCACATGAAGGCGTTCAAGGACGGCAAGGGCCAGCTGCTGAAGAAGCTGCTGAAGCCGGGCGACACGCTCACGCTGCCGAACGGCGCCGGGTCCATCACCTTCGAGAAGGACGTCAAGGAGTGGGCCGGCTTCGAGATCGTCCAGGAGCCGGGCAGTGGCTGGGCGCTCGGCGGTGCCCTCGCCGCGATCTTCGGCCTGGCCGCGTCCCTGTTCATCCAGCGCCGCCGCGTCTGGGTGCGGGCGGTGCGCGGTGCCGACGGCGTCACGGTGGTCGAGATGGCCGGGCTCGGCCGCAGCGAGTCCGCCAAGGTGCCCGAGGAACTGGGCGACCTCGCCGGAATCCTCTACGACCAGGCGCCGGGGGCCCCCGACCCCGACGACGACGCCTCCGAATCCCCAGTCGTACCTGCCGAAGGGGCTGAGAAGTGACTCTCGCCGCCGCAACCAACGAACACCTCGCGAGCATCAGCAACACGCTGATCTACTCGTCGATGGCCGTCTACACCCTGGCCTTCTTCGCCTACATCGCCGAGTGGCTGTTCGGCAGCCGCAGCAAGGTGGCCCGTACGGCCGCCGCGCTCACCGCCGACCGCGAGCGCACGGCGGGTGCCCCCGCCGTCACCGTGCGGCAGGCCGGCGGCACCGCCGTGCTGGAGCGGCCCAAGGTCGTCGTCCGCTCGGCGTCCGGCGCGCGGGACGTGCCCGACGGGCCGGGCGCGCACGGCGGCGACGAGCAGGGCGACCTGTACGGCCGGATCGCGATCTCCCTCACCGTGCTCGCGTTCCTCGTGGAGCTGGGCGGTGTCGTCACCCGCGCGGCCTCCGTGGAGCGGGCGCCGTGGGGCAACATGTACGAGTTCAACATCACCTTCTCCACGGTCGCCGTCGGCGTGTACCTCGCGCTGCTGGCCCTGAAGAAGAACGTGCGCTGGCTCGGCCTGTTCCTCGTCACGACCGTCCTGCTGGACCTGGGCCTCGCGGTCACCGTCCTCTACACGGCCAGCGACCAGCTGGTGCCGGCCCTGCACTCGTACTGGCTGTACATCCACGTCTCCACCGCGATCTTCTGCGGCGCGGTGTTCTACGTCGGCGCGGTCGCCACGATCCTGTACCTGTTCAAGGACTCGTACGAGAACAAGCTGGAGGCCGGCGGCAAGCCCGGCAGGTTCGCGTCCTCCGTGCTGGAGCGGCTGCCCGCCTCGGCGTCCCTGGACAAGTTCGCCTACCGCGTCAACGCGGCGGTCTTCCCGCTGTGGACGTTCACGATCATCGCGGGCGCGATCTGGGCGGGCGACGCCTGGGGCCGGTACTGGAACTGGGACCCGAAGGAGACCTGGTCCTTCATCACCTGGATCGCCTACGCCTGCTACCTGCACGCCCGGGCCACCGCGGGCTGGAAGGGCCGCAAGGCCGCCTACCTGGCGATGATCGCCTTCGGCTGCTGGCTGTTCAACTACTACGGCGTCAACATCTTCGTGAGCGGCAAGCACTCCTACGCGGGCGTGTGACCCCCGCGGCCCGGCCGCGGGGGAGCGGCCGTGACCGCGTGCGGGTGCTCCGAGCCGGGGGCAGGCTGGTGTCATGAGCGGTTCCATCGCACAGGGCACCAGCCAGACGCACGGGAACGAGCACATCCTGCACTTCGTGGTGGAGCTCCCGCGGCCGATGGAGGACGTCTGGGCCGCGGTGGCCACGGCCGAGGGGCTGGCGTCCTGGTTCACCGCCGCCGAGGTGCTCGAACACCGGCTCGGCGGCGCGGTCACCCTGCGCGACCTGGGCAGCGGGCAGGTGACCGCGTGGGACGTGGACCGGGTCGCGGAGTACACGCTGGAGGGCGCGGGCCGGCTCCGGTTCCATCTGGAGCGCGAAGGGGACAACGCCAGCGTGCTCCGCTTCACGCACGAGTTCCAGGGCGAGGAGGAGTCCGAGCAGCGCTGGCGCGATCGGCTCGAACGCCTGATCGGGACACTCGGCGGGAACGCCTAGGAGACCGCGGAGAGGCTGCCGTCGGCCACCGAGGCGATCCGGTCCCGCAGCCGCTCCACGTACAGCCGCATGGTCTTCACCGCGACGTCCGTGTCCGGGTACCGGCTCGCCAGCCACAGCCCCTCGGGCAGCCGGTTCACCCACACGCACACCTGGTCGCCGTACGACACCCGCATCAGCCCGTACGCCTTCAGCTCGGTCCACCGCTCGGCGCCCGGGATGCCGCGGGCGTCGACGTACGACACGATCGAGTGCAGGTCCGGGGAGGTCGGCCGGAAGTCGGAGCCGAGCAGGCGCAGCACCCGGGCCAGCGGCATCCGGGCCAGCGACCGGTTCGCCTGGAGCTCGGCGCGCACCGCCCGCAGGGCCTCCGGGAAGCCGCGGGTACGGCACACCGGCACCTCGATCGGGGCGCCGCCCACGTACCAGCCCACCGAGTCGGTCCACCGGGACTTCACCCGGGTGTGGAACGGCACCACCGTCCGGTACACCGGCTGCCCGCCGAGTTCGTGCACGATGAGCCCGGTCGCGGCCAGCAGCCCGACCAGGCTGCCGCCGTAGGGCCGGCAGTACGCCTCGAACGCCGCCGCCGCGTCCGCGTCCGCCAGCGGCTCGCACAGCATCTGCTGCCTGGGCAGCGGTCCGCCGGGCGTGAGGCCGAGGTCGACCGGGAAGGCTGGCAGTGTGCCGTCGCAGCGGTGGATGAACTCCCGCCAGCGCTCCACGATCGCGTGCCGGCTGTCGAGACCGTCCGCGCCGGCCCGCTCGATCCCGCAGAAGTCGACGTAACTGGCGACCGGCCCACGGTCGTCCGGCTCGGTGCCGGCCAGGCCCGCCGCGTACAACTCGTGGATCTCGGCGGCGATCCGCTGCACGGAGTAGGCGTCGACGTTGCTGTGGTCGAACGCCATGTACACGCTCGCGCCGTCGTCGCGGTCCACCGCCGTGTAGATGAGGTTGGGCCAGCGCAGCGCGTCCGCGACCGTGTCGAAGCGGTGCTGGAGGTGCCGGACCAGGTCGTCCGCGTCGGGGAAGTCGCCCGCGTCCTCCCGGTGCAGGGACACCTCGGCCGCGTCGAGCGTGAACCGGCGCAGTTCGTCACCGGCCCAGCGGAAGCCGCTGCGCAGCGTCTCGTGCCGCAGGGTCCAGGTGTGCAGGGCCCGCTCCAGCACGTCGAGGTCGAGCGGGCCGGGCAGGTCGAAGGCGGTGCCGAGCCAGGTCGGCACGAACAGCCCGCCCTCGCGGACGCACCTGGCCGTCCTGATGTGCGACTCCTGGATGTAGGCGGGCGGCCGGGAGTCCTCCGGGAGCGCCGTCGCCGCCGCGACGGTCGCCGGGCTCAGCGTCCACTCGACGAGCCGTCCCGGCCGGACCTCGCAGCGCTGGATGTCAGTGATTCGCACGCGTCTCCCATCGCCGAAGGGGCCCGGTGTTCGGGCCCCCTGCAAGGCAATGCCGTCAGACGCGGCCGGGACATGCCCGCCCGCTCCATTTCAACGGAACGGATGGCAGGCCGAACGCGGAAGTGATTAACCCTCGGTCACCGGTGAGGGCAGCACGGGGATGAGGTCAGCCGACGGTGATCGAGTCGAGCTTGGCGCGGAGGTACTCGTGCGAGTCGACGGGCGGGTACGCCACCCGGCCCACCGGCGCCGGCAGGGACTCCACCAGCGTGCCCGGGGTGCACTCGCCGAAGTAGACGAGCGACATCAGCTCCTCGGCGGGCGCGTCGAGGGGCGGCGGCAGCACCCGGTGCCGGCCCGACCGCCACCGGTCCCCGGTCCAACGGGCCAGCAGATCACCGATGTTGACGGTGAACGCGGCCGGGTCGTACGGCGCGTCCTGCCAGCCGTCCGCGTCGGTGTACACCTGGAGTCCGCCCCGGCCCGCCTGCCGGTCGAGGATGGTGACGGTCCCGAAGTCGGTGTGCGGACCGATCCGGAACTGCCCCGGCTGCGGCGCGCCGACGACGTCCGTCCCCGGGTACCAGTTGATGTTGAAGCCGTACGTCGGATGGTCCATGTGCCGGGCGAAGAAGTCGGCGCCGAGGCCGAGCGCGCAGGCCAGCAGGGCCAGCAGCTCCTTCTCCAGCGCGGCCATCCGGCCCAGGTACTCCTCGCACAGCCCGCGCAGCGCGGGGACCTCGGCGGGCCACACGTTGGGCGCGTACCACTCGGCGTCGACGACCGGGTCCTCGAACGGCTCGGCGGTCGCGAAGGTGAGCGACTCCTTCAGGTCCGGCGGGGTCTCGGTGCCCTCCGCGTACCCGTTGGCCTCGGTGCCCGGGCCGAGCCAGCCGCGTCCGCCGACCTTCGCCGCGTACCGCTGCTTGACCTCGGCGGGCAGCAGGAAGAACTCCCGCGCGGCCGACCGGATCCCGGCCCGCAGCTCCGGTGCCACGCCGTGCCCGGTGACCAGCAGGAACCCGGCGCTCTGCAGCGCCTGGTCGACGGTACGGGCGAGCCTGGCCCGCGGCACCGCGTCCCCTTCGGTCCAGACCCGAAGATCGACGGTGGGGATACGCGCGTCACTCACCACTGGCCTCGTTCCGTCGAGCCGGGGTTCCTGCTCTCATGCTTCCACCCTCGGGCGGGCCTTTCTAGCCGCCCAGCAGGCCGATGACCGCCTGGACCGCCTGGGCCACCGGCTGGCCGACCGCGCCGACGGTGGCGGCGATCCCGGCGATCGCCATCAGCGCGCGGTGCCGCTCCTGCGCGGGGACGGCGGCGTCGGTGCTGAGGGCGGGCAGGGACTCGTCGAGCAACTGGGCGCTGGCGGCCGGCACCTGGGCGCGCAACTCGGCGATCATCCGGTGCAGTTCGGCGAGGGCCGCGACCAGCGCCGGGTCCTGTCCGACGGCTGCCGCCTGGTTCTTGACGATGCCCTGGTTGCCCTGGCCGCCGTACATGTTGACGTTGTCGCCGTAGTAGTAGTTGTTGCCGCTCATCGCGTGATCCCCACGTTTCCGTTGCCGCCGTACATGTTGACGTTGTCACCGAAGTAGTAGTGGTTCGGCGAGACGGTCAGGCGCTCCACCGTCACCCGGAACTCGGTGTCGGGGTGGTCGATGGCGTACGAGATCTGGCCCACGAGCTGGTCCAGGTAGCGCGCGTCCCGGCTGGTGACCAGTCCGGTGGAGGCGCCGGACGTCTCGACGGCGAGGACGTAGTGGGGCTGGGCCGTCAGCACGGACATCATGTCGATGAAGAAGTAGACGGCGGCGGCGAGGGCCAGGAACCAGACCCAGGCCACGTAACTGGCCCCGCCGGAGTCGGCGCCCTGGAACGTCAGCGAGGGCAGCCCCGGCAGCATGGCGATGAACCCGACGACCAGGGTCCCGGCGGCGTACCGCAGGAACCGCAGCACCGCCTCCTTGCGCCTCGGCCGCATGGTGAAGGTGTAGACGCGGGCGATGTTCTGCAGCGGGTAGACGGCCGAGCCGATCCACAGGATCCGCTCGCTGACCCGCAGTTCCACGGGGGTCGGCGGAGCCGTCCGGGCCGGCGGCGGCACGTCCGGCATCGGAGGCCCGGAGTGCACGGTGGCCGCCGGCCCCGGCGGCGGACCGGAGGGCGGTCCGGCCGGCGGGGCGGCCGGTGCGGAAGGCGGTGCGTGGGCCGGGCGCTCGGGCGGCTGGCCGGTCTCCATGTGGTCCCCCAGAGGTCAGAAGATCCCTCGTGTCTCGATGCCGACCATTAACCCCACCCGGAGTCGGCAGTGGCAAGTCGTTATGGACGCCAGCCCCGGGACATCTGACGGACGTTCACCTCGCCCGCGCGACCGGCCGGCCGGGCCTAGTCCTGCCGGGGGTCGTCGTCCCCGCCCCGGGTCCTCTCGTCCAGGGACTTCAGGAACTCCGGGTTGTCGTCCGGGGCGACCCAGTTCGCCGCGGCGTTGCGGTGCCACTCGGCCGGGGTGGAGCCGCCCGCCGGGCCGCGCCGGGTCCGGCCGGTGAACAGCCAGGCGACGGAGTAGATCAACAGCGCCATGACCAGCAGGAACGGCAGATACCTGAGCATGGCCGCGCGTACTCCCCACGCCGTGATTCGACCCTGGTGACCGGGCCAGAGTAGCGGGTGGCAGATACTGGGACACATGGCTTACGACGATCTTCGCTCCCTGCTGCGGGCGCTGGAGCGCGAGGGAGACCTCATGCGCATCAAGGCCGAGGTGGACCCGTACCTGGAAGTCGGGGAGATCGTCGACCGGGTGCAGAAGTCCGGCGGCCCGGCGCTGCTCTTCGAGAACGTGCGCGGCTCGGACATGCCCCTCGCCATGAACGTGTACGGCACCGACCGCCGCCTGCTGAAGGCGCTGGGCCTGAAGTCGTACGGCGAGATCTCCGAGAAGATCGGCGGCCTGCTGCGGCCCGAGCTGCCGCACGGCTTCGTCGGTGTGCGCGAGGCCTTCGGCAAGCTGGGCGCGATGGCCCACGTCCCGCCGCGGAAGGTCAAGGAGGCGCCGGTGCAGGAGGTCGTCCTGCGCGGCGACGACGTCGACCTCGACCGGCTCCCGGCGCTGTTCACCTGGCCGAAGGACGGCGGCTCCTTCTTCAACCTGGGCCTGACCCACACCAAGGACCCCGAGACCGGCATCCGGAACCTGGGCCTGTACCGGCTGCAGCGCCACGACAAGCGCACGATCGGCATGCACTGGCAGATCCACAAGGACAGCCGGAACCACTACCAGGTGGCCGCGCGCCGGGGCGAACGCCTGCCGGTCGCGATCGCGTTCGGGTGCCCGCCCGCCGTGACGTACGCCTCCACCGCCCCCCTCCCCGGTGACATCGACGAGTACCTCTTCGCCGGGTTCCTCGCCGGCAAGCGCATCGAGATGGTCGACTGCAAGACGGTCCCGCTCCAGGTGCCGGCCAACGCGGAGGTGGTCCTGGAGGGCTGGCTGGAGCCGGGCGAGATGCTGCCCGAGGGCCCCTTCGGCGACCACACCGGCTTCTACACCCCGCAGGAGCCCTTCCCGGCGCTGACGATCGACTGCGTGACGATGCGCAGGCGCCCCCTGCTCCAGTCGATCGTCGTGGGCAGGCCCCCCACGGAGGACGGCCCCCTCGGCCGGGCCACGGAACGCTTCTTCCTGCCCCTGCTCAAGATCATCGTCCCGGACATCGTGGACTACCACCTGCCCGAGGCCGGCGGCTTCCACAACTGCGCGATCGTCTCGATCGACAAGAAGTACCCGAAGCACGCGCAGAAGGTGATGCACGCCATCTGGGGGGCACACATGATGTCCCTGACCAAGCTGATCGTGGTCGTGGACTCCGACTGCGACGTCCACGACCTGCACGAGGTGGCCTGGCGGGCCCTCGGCAACACCGACTACGGCCGCGACCTGACGGTCGTGGAAGGCCCCGTCGACCACCTGGACCACGCCTCCTACCAGCAGTTCTGGGGCGGCAAGGCGGGCATCGACGCGACGAGGAAGTGGCCGGAGGAGGGCTACACCCGGGACGGGGGCTGGCCGGACATGGTCCTGCCGGACCCGGATACGGCGGCCTTGGTGGACCGCCGCTGGAAGGAGTACGGACTGTGACGTCGGCATCCGCCGCCATCCCCCAGCCGGGACGCACCAAGGCCTTCCTGCGCCTGGTGATGATCGAGCACTCGGTCTTCGCGCTGCCCTTCGCCTACATCGCCTCCCTGACGGCGATGTACGAGTGGGACAGGAACATCCACTGGGCCCGCCTGCTGCTGGTCACGGTCTGCATGGTCGGCCTGCGCACCTTCGCCATGGCCGTCAACCGGATCATCGACCGCGAGATCGACGCCAGGAACCCGCGCACGGCCCACCGCGAGCTGGTGACCGGCGCGATGTCGGTCAAGCACGCCTGGACGGGCGCCCTGATCGCCCTGGTGGTCTTCCTGGGCGCGGCGGCCCTGCTCAACCCGCTCTGCCTGGCCCTGGCCCCGGTCGCGGTGATCCCGATGGTGGTCTACCCCTACGGGAAACGGTTCACCAACTTTCCGCAGGCCATCCTCGGCCTCGCCCAGTCCATGGGCCCGATCGGCGGCTGGCTGGCGATCAGCGGCGAGTGGTCCTGGACGGCGGTGATCCTGGGCCTGGCCGTCGGCATCTGGATCGGCGGCTTCGACCTGATCTACGCCTGCCAGGACGTCGAGACCGACCGCGAGATCGGCGTCATGTCGGTCCCGGCCCGCTTCGGTATCCCGGCCGCGATCTGGGGCGCGCGGGCCTGCCACGCCCTCACGACGGCCCTGTTCGTCTGGTACGGCCTGGCCACCCACGCCGGCGCGTTCTTCTGGCTGGGCCTGCTGATCGTCGCCGGCGCCTTCGTCTACGAACACCGCATCGTCCGCCCCCACGACCTCTCCCGCCTGAACCGGGCCTTCTTCTCGGTCAACGGCTTCATCGGCATTGCCCTGTTCGTGTGCGCGCTCCTCGATCTCCTCGTTCGGGGTCTGACCGTCTGAGTACGGTCGGGCACCTCGTCACGCTCTGGAATCCCGGCCCGGACGGCTGCCTCGGCCGGGACACCCTTGCCCGTGGATCCCGAGGCGCCCCACCCGGCCTGAGCCCTGCCCGACCCACCGGTACGCTCAAGATGTGAACGCAGGAGAAACGCAGCGCGTGCCTTGGATCGTGGGGGTGTCCGGAGCCTCCGGGACGCCGTACGCCGCTGCGGTGCTGCGGGCGCTGCTGGAGGCAGGGGAAGCGGTGGACCTGGTGGTCAGCCGGGCCTCGCGGCTGACGCTGCTGGACGAGACGGGGATCTCGTTCCGGGACGCCCACTGGCAGGACGACCTGCGGGAATGGCTCGCCAGGGGCGCCGACGGCAAGCCGGGCACCTTCGACGCGGACGTCAGCGGGGTGCGGTACTGGAGCGCGGGCGACCTCGCCGCCGGCCCCTCCTCGGGGTCGTACCCGGTGAAGGGCATGCTCATCGTGCCCGCCTCCACCGCCTGCGTGGCCGGTGTGGCGCTCGGCCTGTCCAAGGATCTGCTCCAGCGTGCGGCGAGCGTCACACTGAAGGAGCGCCGGGCGCTGGTCGTGGCCGTACGGGAGACCCCCCTGAACGGGCAGACGCTGCGCCACCTCGTCGCCCTGGACGACGCCGGCGCCACGGTCGTCCCGGCCTCGCCCGCCTTCTACGCGGGCGCCACCCACATCCAGGACCTGGTGGACTTCGTCGCCGGCCGGGTGCTGGACGCGGCCGGCGTCGAGCACGGCCTGTACCGGCGGTGGAAGGGCGAACTCGGCGGCGGCACAGCGGGCGAGTAAGGCAAGCAGCAGTACCTCTCATCACTTCAGGAACTTTCACCGGAAGGCTTCGATCGCATGGACGCGGTGGACAGGCAGCTCATCCAGGCCCTGAGGGAGAACGGCCGGGCCTCCTACGCGGAGCTGGGGCGCCTCGTCGGCCTGTCGGGCCCCAGCGTCACCGACCGCATCAACCGGCTGGAGGCGGCCGGTGTCATCACCGGTTACCGCGCGACGGTGGACGCGGCCTCCCTCGGCCTCGGCGTCACCGCGCTGATCGGCATCTCGCTCTCCGACGCCGCCGACCACGAGGACGTCGCCCAGCGGCTGCGGGACCTGCCGGAGATCGAGGACTGCTGGTTCATCGCCGGCGACGACTCCTTCATGCTCAAGGTGCGGGCGACGGACGTGGACGGCCTGGAGAAGATCATCCGCCGGCTCAGCGGAACCAAGGGCGTCTCCCGCACCCGTACCACGATCGTGCTGTCCACGAAGTGGGAGAACCGGGTCGGGGAACTGCCCGAAGAGGTCTAGGGATACCGTGGGCCGTGCTGTCGTAGAAAGGTGTGGGCATGGACGTCGGACTCAAGCGCGAGCTGGAGGAGAAGGTCCGCTCCGGTGAGCGGCTGACCCGTGAGGACGGCATCGCGCTGTACGAGTCGGACGACCTGGCGTGGCTCGGCGGACTGGCGCACGAGGTGCGGACCCGCAAGAACGGTGACGTCGTCCACTTCAACGTCAACCGCCACCTGAACATGACCAACGTGTGCACGGCCTCCTGCGCCTACTGCTCGTTCCAGCGCAAGCCGGGCGAGAAGGACGCGTACACGATGCGCATCGAGGAGGCCGTCAAGCTCGCCAAGGCGATGGAGTCGGAGAACCTCACCGAGCTGCACATCGTCAACGGCCTGCACCCGAACCTGCCGTGGCGGTACTACCCCCGGTCGCTGCGGGAGCTGAAGGCGGCCCTGCCGAACGTCTCGCTGAAGGCCTTCACGGCGACGGAGATCCACCACTTCGAGACGATCTCCGGTCTGTCGGCCTCGGAGATCCTGGACGAGCTGATCGACGCGGGCCTGGAGTCCCTCACCGGCGGTG
Source organism: Streptomyces sp. NPDC088810 (assembly GCF_044750305.1). NCBI lineage: Bacteria > Bacillati > Actinomycetota > Actinomycetes > Kitasatosporales > Streptomycetaceae > Streptomyces > Streptomyces sp. NPDC088810. Next base: position 598,408 of record NZ_JBIVJQ010000004.1, on the reverse strand, counting down.
GCGCGGAGATCTTCGACTGGGAGGTCCGGCAGCACATCGTGGACCACAAGACCCACTGGGAGGACTGGTCCCGCATCCACCGCCTGGCGCACGAGAAGGGTCTGAAGACCCCGTGCACCATGCTGTACGGCCACATCGAGGAGCCCCGCCACCGCGTCGACCACGTCCTGCGGCTGCGTGAACTGCAGGACGAGACCGGCGGCTTCCAGGTCTTCATCCCGCTGCGCTACCAGCACGACTTCGTGGACATGAAGGACGGCAAGATCCGCAACCGCCTCCAGGCGCGGACGCAGATGGCCACCGGCGCGGAGGCCCTGAAGACCTTCGCCGTCTCCCGGCTCCTCTTCGACAACGTCCCGCATGTCAAGGTCTTCTGGGTCATGCACGGCGTCCAGACGGCCCAGCTCGCCCTGCAGCACGGCGCCGACGACATGGACGGCTCGGTCGTCGAGTACAAGATCACCCACGACGCGGACAACTTCGGCACGCCGAACAAGCTGACCCGCGAGGATCTCCTGGAACTGATCCGCGACGCGGGCTTCCGCCCGGTGGAACGCAACACCCGGTACGAGATCATCCGCGAGTACGACGCCCCCGACCCCCTGCGCCGCGAGTCCCCCCAGCCGATGCGGGTGTGAGGCGCGGCAGGCAGTCGTGCGGGTGCGGGAGCGTGGGGGCTGGTCGCGCAGTTCCCCGCGCCCCCGGGTGGGTACCCGGGGCGCATGCCCACGAAGGCACCCGAAGACCAGTACAACGCTGCTCCCTTCGTTCCGGAGGGCGCTGACCTGGGCGTTCTCCGCCAAGCCGCCGCCGGCTGCCACGGCTGCCCCCTCCACCGCGCAGCCACCCAGACAGTCTTCGGCACCGGACGCACCGACGCCCGCGTGATGCTCGTGGGGGAGCAGCCCGGCGATCAGGAGGACCGGCAGGGCAGGCCGTTCGTCGGCCCCGCGGGCAAGCTCCTCGACCGGGCGCTGGAGGACGCCGGCATCGACCCCGCCGAGGCCTACGTGACCAATGCGGTGAAGCACTTCAAGTTCACCCAGGCCGAACCCCGCAAGCGCCGCATCCACAGGGCGCCCAGCCTGCGGGAGATGACGGCCTGCGGCCCCTGGCTGGCGGCGGAACTTGCGCTGGTGGAGCCGGAGCTGATCGTGATCCTGGGCGCGACGGCCGGCAAGGCCCTGCTGGGGTCGTCGTTCCGGGTGGGCGAGGTACGCGGGACCGTGCTCGAACGGGAGATCCACGGCCGGCCGGAGCGGCTGGTGCCGACCGTGCACCCGTCCTCGGTGCTGCGCGCGCAGGACGACGAGGACCGCAAGGCGGCCTACCAGGGCCTGGTGGCGGACCTGAAGGTGGCTGCACGAGCCCTCGGGTAATAAGTAAACTGCCCCCGTGCCTCTTACCTTCACCCTGGACCCAGCCATCACCCCCACCCTCCGCGACGGCATCCTCGACCTGTGGACGGACGTCTCCAACGCGGGCGGCGCCGTCGGCTTCGTCCCGCCGGTGACCCGTGAGGAGATACGGCCGGAGCTGGTGCGCCACTTCGTGCAGATGGTCGAGGGACGCACCCGGCTGCTGGTCGGCCAGGACGAGGCCGGCGAGGTCGCGGCGACCGCCTTCCTCACCCACAACACGCACCGGCTGATGACGCACTGGGTGTGGCTGTACACGGTGATGGTCCACCCCCGCCACCAGGGCCGGGGCTACGGCCGTGACCTGCTGGCCGCCGCCGCGGACGCGGCCCGCGGGATCGAGGGTGTCCAGGCGATCCGGCTGACCTGCCGGGGCGGGCACGGGCTGGAGCGGTTCTACGCCTCCTGCGGCTACAAGGAGGTCGGCCGCGTCCCGGACGCCATCCGGGCCGCGCCCGGCGACGACCGCGACGAAGTGTTCATGCTGCTGCCGCTCGGCTGAGCCGACCCCCCTGCGTGATCGCCTGCGGTCCGTGCTTCACTGGACGACGACCCCTTTTGGAATCGGACGAGTGGATTGAGATGCTCCGCTACACGCTGATGCGCCTCGGTATCTTCGCGGGCTGCCTCGTGGTCGTCTGGGGTGCCGTCTACTCGGGCATCTTCCCGCGCGGCTTCGGCGACTCCAACGGACTGTGGGTCCTGCTGCTCGCCCTGGTCCTCTCGGCGCCGATCAGCTGGGTGGCGCTGCGCAAGGAGCGGGACCGGGCGTCCGTGCAGATCGTGGGCAAGGTCGACCGCATGAAGGCCAACCTGGACGCCAACCGCAGCCAGGAGGACGGGGCCGACGACGCCTCGCGGGCGCAGGGCGGGGCCGCCGCGCCCCACTAGTGCGGGCCCCGGCCCAACTAGTCTTGCCCTCATGGGTGCCGTCAAGACCAAACGGATGCCGAGGGCGGTGCGCGAGCAGCAGATGCTCGACGCCGCCGTACGGATCTTCGGGCAACGCGGGTACATGGCCGCCTCGATGGACGAGATCGCCGAACTCGCGGGCGTGTCCAAGCCGTTGGTCTATCTGTACCTGAACTCCAAGGAAGACCTCTTCACCGCCTGCATCCGCCGCGAGGCCGCCGCGCTCACGGAGGCCGTCCGTGCGGGGGTCCGGCCGGGGCTGCCCGCCGACCGGCAACTCTGGGACGGCTTGCAGGCGTTCTTCGCGCACACCGGCGAGCATCCCGACGGCTGGTCGGTGCTGCACCTCCAGGCCCGTACGCACGGGGAGCCCTTCGCGGCCGAGGTTGCCGCGATGCGGACGGAGATCGTCGCGTTCGTGACCCGGCTGGTCGCGGTGGCGGCCCGCGAGGCCCACCGGGACCCCGACCTGCCGGAACACGAGGTCGCCGGGCTGGCCGAGGCGCTGGTGGGCGCCGCCGAGTCCCTCGCCGCGTGGGCCAACGCCACGCCGGGGGTCACGGCCCGCCAGGCGGCGGCCACGCTGATGAACTTCGCGTGGGCGGGCTTGGGCAATCTGATGCAGGGCCGTGTATGGACACCGTCGGCTGAGCCGGCCTAGGGGTGCGGGCAACTGCGCGAGCAACCCACCCGGCACCCGCGCCCTCGGACGGTGATCACCCCCAACGACATGCCCTAGCTCACCGCTCCCCACAGGTGTAGTCGCCCGCCACCGCCCCGCAGCTCGAAGCGACCGTTGCCGTCGGCTCCGTACGTCACCGTCCCCGGCAGCAGCACCGGCGCCCGGAACCCGGCCCGCACCACGGCACGGCTCCCCGTGCCGTGGGCGGCCAGGCAGCGGGCCAGGGTCCACATCCCGTGCGCGATGGCCCGCGGGAAGCCGAAGAGGCGGGCGGCGAGCGGGTACAGGTGGATCGGGTTGCGGTCACCGGACGCGGCGCCGTACCGCCGTCCCACATCCCCGGCGAGGCTCCACTCGGCGACCACGGGCAGCCACGCGCCGGCGTCCGCCCGTGGCGCGGGTGACGCGCCCGGTCCGGTGCGGTGCCGGGCCAGGTACGTGCTCCGGGACTCCCACACCGCCCTCCCGCCCGAGCGGAGCTCCGTCACCACGGCGGCCTCCGTCCCGCGCCGATGCGGAGTCAGTCCGTCCACCCGGACGGACAGCTCGTACTCCCCGTCGGCCGCCAGTGCCGCGCTCCGCACGATCTCGATCGACGTGTGGACCAGGCCCAGCAGCGGCAGCGGGAAGTCCCGTCCGCTCATCAGCCGCATGGCCAGCGGAAAGCCGAGGACGTGCGGGTAGGTGAGCGGCAGGTCGGGTTCGCCGGTCGGGAAGCCGCAGACCCGCTCGTACGCGGCCAGTTTCGCCAGGTCCACGCGCACGCCGGGCAGTACGAGCCGGGTGCGCGGGAAGGCCGCGTCGGGTGCGGGGCGCTTGAAGGGCGAGCGCAGGGCGCCCCGGGCCAGCAGCGGGGCCAACGCGGGGGACGCGGTCAGGGTGACGGCGGTCATCACGCCTCCAGCAGGGTCTCTTGCTTACCGGGGAGTAAGGTTACCGGAGGTAAGCGGAGGTGGGCCATGGGTGCCGAGGCGGCGCCCCGGGCAGAGTTGAACACCCGTCACATGACCCGCGAGGCTGCACATCCCCGACTCCGGACCATTCCCGAACCCGCACAACCCCCTCACAGTGGAGCCGTACGATCACCTGCCTAACCAGCGGTAACCCCTGTCCGCGCCGGGGCCGGCCGCAGGTGCACGCACGCCAGAGGAGCCGCCCGTGTCCACGCCGTACCCGACCCCGCCCGCCTCCTCCGGCACCCACGTCTCCGCCACCGACTACGACGGCCGCCCGGTCCTCGTCGAGCCCGGGATACGCCGGCTGGACGGCGCGGTACGGGAGGCGTCGGTCCCGCCGTTCGCGCCGCCGGTCACCCACGGCTCCCTCGCCGACCTGCCGTACGAGAACGCGGAGGCGGCACCCGACCAGGTCGTCCTCAGCCGCAAGCGGGCCGACGGCGGCTGGACGGACGTGACGGCGGCTCGGTTCGCGGCCGAAGTACAGGCGGTGGCCATGGGCCTGATCGCCGAGGGCCTGATGCCCGGCGACCGGATCGCCGTCATGGCCCGTACGACCTACGACTGGACCCTGCTCGACTTCGCGGCCTGGGCCGCCGGCCTGGTCACGGTCCCGGTCTACCCGACCTCCTCCGTCTTCCAGACCCGCTGGATCCTGCACGACTCCGGCGCGGTCGCCCTGGTCACGGAGACCGCCGCCCAGGCCGCCGCCATCGGCCCGGAGCTGGCACACCTGCCCGACCTGCGCCATGTGTGGGTGATGGAGAAGGACCACGTGACCCGGCTCGCCGAGACGGGCGCGCCGGTGCCGGAGGGGGAGGTGGGCGTACGCCGGGGCATGCTCGGCCCCGACACGCTCGCCACGCTGATCTACACCTCGGGCACCACCGGCCGCCCCAAGGGCTGCGCCCTCTCGCACGGCAACTTCTTCGCCGAGGTCGACAACGCGATCGAACTCCTCTACCCCGTCTTCAAGGCGAAGGACGAAGACCCGTCGGTCCTGCTCTTCCTCCCCATGTCCCACGTCTTCGGCCGGATGGTGGCCATCGCCTGCGTCCGCGCCCGCGTCCGCCTCGGCCACGCGCCCAGCCTGGCCCCGGACGACCTCCTCCCCGACCTGGCCGCCTTCAGGCCGACCTGCCTGCTGACCATCCCCTACATGCTGGAGAAGATCTACAACTCCGCGCGCGCCAAGGCGGAGGCGGGCGGCCGGGCGTCGGTCTTCGACCGCGCGGCGGCCGTGGCCCGGCGCTACGGTGAGGCGCTGGAGGCCCACCAGACCGGCACCGGCAGCGGTCCGGGCCGCGCCCTGAAGACGCAGCGCACCTTCTACGACCCCCTCGTCTACCGCCGCATCCGCACCGCCATGGGCGGCCGCGTCCGGTACGCCATCTGCGGCGGCTCCCCGCTCGGCCGGCGCCTCGCCGCGTTCTACGCCGGCGCCGGCATCCAGGTCTTCGAGGGCTACGGCCTCACCGAGACGACCGGCGCCTCGACGGTCACCCCGCCCCTGAAGCCCCGCCTCGGCACGGTCGGCTGGCCGCTGCCGGGCACGCGGGTGCGGATCGCGGCGGACGGCGAGATCCTGCTCGCCGGCGACCATGTGCTGCGCGGCTACTGGGACCCGCAGGCGGGCGGGGTGGTGCCGGCCACCCGGGACGGCTGGCTGCCCACCGGCGACATCGGCGAACTGGACGACGAGGGCTACCTGACCATCACCGGCCGCAAGAAGGAACTGCTGATCACGGCGGGCGGCAAGTCGGTGGCCCCGGCCCCGCTGGAGAACTGGCTGCGCCAGCACCCGCTGATCTCCCAGGTGATGCTCGTCGGCGACGCCCGCCCGTTCGTGGCCGCCCTCATCACCCTCGACCCCGACGGCATCACGCACTGGCGCCAGATGATCGGCAAGCACCCGGTACCGCCGGAACTCCTGTCCGGCGACGAGGAACTGACGGCCGTCCTCCAGCGAGCGATCGACGAGGCGAACCGCATGGTCTCCCGCCCCGAGTCCATCCGCCGCTTCACCGTCCTCCCCGTGGACTTCACAGAAGCAGCCGGTCACCTCACTCCGTCGATGAAACTCCGCCGGGACAGCATCCTCAGGGACTTCGCTGCCCACGTGGAGGCGCTGTACGAGCGCTGAACCCTCGTCCTCAGTTCTTCCTCAGAAGACCGACGGAGCCTTCGCCTCCGGCATGCCCCTGCACGCCTGCTGTGTACCGCCTTGGCCGGCCCCGCGTTGGCCGAAGAGGCACCGCCGCCCGTTTCTTCGGCTGCACAAACCGATGACCCCGTCGTCAACACCTCTCCGCCGGAACAGCCTGAGGAAGATGTCACCGAAGTCCCTGCAGATGCGGTGGACAAGCAGCCGGAAGAACCTGCGTCCGAGGCCAAGCCGCCGCTTCCTGGGGATGTGCCGGCAGGCGTGGACTGCAGTCCCGCTCACGGCGTTTACATTCCTACCAAGCAGGGCCGTAAGTATCACCGGGCCGTCGGCCCCACCAACTCGAATTACAACGACACGTCCAGGACCGCCAAGTCGACCTTCACGTCCTAGGTCACCGGCGAGGTAGGTGTAGCCGTCACCGGCAAGCTGGAGACGTCGGTGGGCACGCTGCTCGCCAGAGTCAAGGCCAAGTACGAGGTGACGGTGTCCGCCAAGCTCACGGCCAAGCTGGGGAATTCCATCTCGGTGGACACCCCGTCCCACAAGTCCACCCACGCGACATATGGCGTATGGCGGATCAAGCACACGGGCAAGAGCTACTGGCTGTAGGTTGGTACCTGTGGGAAAGCTGATGCCCGCAGCGGTGCTGGCCGCTGTAGCCGCACTCACTGTCGGCTGCACCGCCAGCGACGGCGCTACGCCGGACGCCCGGCACGCGTCGTCCCCCTCCTCGGCATCCTCTTCGACGCAGTCGCCAACACCCGGTCGCGCCGAGCACGTCGCCGGTGAGTCCGTCACCAAGGCACCCACCCTGCCGGACGGGAATGTCGTCGTGAAGGCGGCGAACGTCACCGGCAACAGGGAGATGGACATCAAGGGCGGGCTCAAAGCCGGGCCTCTCTCCGTCATGGTGAACTGCCAAGGCGAGGGTGAGCTGACCGTCCGGGTCGAACCGGCTGGACTTCGTTTCCCGCTGAAGTGCGTCGCCGGTGAGGTCAGCAGCACCTACAACCAGCTGAACCTGAAGCACACCCGCGCACAGGGAACGGTAAGGGTGACCGCACCCTCCGGCGTCCGGTGGGCCATCACCGTAGGGCGTTAGGGTCGGCACCCGCTCCTCGCTGGTCCCACCTCGTCCGGACTCGGTGGGGCGGGGAGCGGGTTGCCGCCTGGGTCGGTCGCGGCCCGCTCACGATCCTCGCGCGCTGTGCTGAGCCCAGTCAATCCTTGGGTTTCCTCGTCAAACCCCAGTGATAGCTTGGATGTTGTGACCCTGGAAGACCTCCGCGTGTTCATCGCCGTGTGCCGTGCTGGCAGCCTCAGCTCGGTCGCCCGTGACCTCGGCCGCACCCAGTCCGCGGTCAGCCAGCACGTCAAGCGGCTGGAGCGGGAGACCGGGGTGGCCCTGCTGGAACGCCAGCCGCGCGGGGTCGTCCCCACCCAGGCCGGACGGATACTGGAGACCGCCGCAGCCGAGGGCGTCAACGCCCTGGACGTCGCCGTACGACAGCTCCGCGACCTGGTCGACGGCCACAGCGGGTACGTCCGCGTGGCCACCGGCGCGACGACCGTCCGGCACTTCATGTCCGACGCGGTCGTCGCGTTCCGTCGTCGGCACCCCAAGGTCAACCTGGAGTTCCGCACGGTCAGTTCGGGCCGGGGCAGCTTCGACGCCCTCGCCGACGGCACGCTGGACCTCGCCTGGATCACCATCGGCCCGCCGGTCCGGGGCATCGAGCAGCGGACGGTCGTGGAGCTGCCGTGGCTCCTCGCGGTCCGGGCGGACGACCCGTTGGCCGGCCGCCCGCACCTGGACCCTGCGGAGCTGTCGGACGCCCGGGTCATCCGGCTCCCCCCGAACTCCACATCCGCCGCCCACTTGGAGGCGGCGTGCGCCGAGCGGGGCGTGCGGTTCGCCTACGAGCCGAACGTGGCCGACTGGGACACGGCCCTGCTGCTCGCCGAGCTGGGGATCGGCAGGGCGGTCGTACCCGCCGTACCGGGCCTGCCGGTCCCCGGCGACGGCCCACTGCGCATGGTCCCCCTGCCCGGTCTCCGTCCCCTCCCCGTCGGCTGGGCCGTCCGCCGCTGGGACGCGCTCAGCCCGCCGGCCCGGGCCTTCGCGGACACGGTCGCCGCCCTGCGCTGAGCGCCAACTCCACCCAGACCGTCTTGCCGACGTCCCGCTCGGACACCCCCCACAGCTTCGCGAGCACCTGTACGACGACGAGACCCCGGCCGTTCTCGTCCTCCAACCGCCACCGTCATGCGGGTATCCCCAGGTGGCGAGCGCGGCACCGGTGAGCCGACGGGCCAGACGGGCGCTTCGGGGCGTCGATACGTTCACATCACCGAGCGTGGTCAGTTCTCCCTACGCTGACCAGGGGAGACCACGAGGGAGCGGGCCCAGCTGAACAAGCGGGAGTTCGGTCAGTTGGTGGGGTACGGCCCCGATCAGATCTCCGCCATGGAGCGAGGGGTACGCACGCCGAGGCCGGAGTTCCTGCGGCGGGCCGACGAGATCCTCGGGTCCAACGGCATGTTCATCGCGGTCATCCCCGAGGTGGAGGAGGCGATGACCAAGGCGCGGACGCGGCATCCCGAGTGGTACCGGGGTTATGCGGCGCTGGAGGAGCAGGCCTCCGCCCTGCACGTCTACAGCAACCTGTTGGTGCCGGGTCTGCTCCAGACGGAGGCGTACGCCGAGGCCGTGTTCGCGCAGTGGCGGCCCTTGCTGAGCGAGGAGGCGATGGCGAAACGGGTGGCGGACCGGATGGCCCGACAGCAGAAGTTCGACGTCTGGCCATCCGCCGCCTTCAGCTTCGTACTCGACGAGAGCGTGCTGCTGCGCCCGTTGGGTGGCCCGGAGGTGCACGCGCAGCAACTCCAGAACCTGCTGAGGATCGGCAGCCTGCGGACCGTCGAGCTTCAGATCATGCCGATGGACCGCGCGGAACAGCCCAGCATGGGCGGGCCGTTCAACCTACTGACGGTCCGCAAAGGGGAACAGGTAGCGTACGTGGAGATCCACACGTATCCACGGCTCATCAGCGACGCGGAAGAAGTGGGCGTCTTGGCCGAACGTTATGGGCTCCTGAGAGCGCAGGCCCTGCGTCCCAGCGAGTCGCTGGACCTGATTGAGTAACTGCGGGGACGGCTATGAGCAGTGTCGAACTCAGCTGGTTCAAGAGCAGCTACAGCAGCGACGGGGGCGGCGAGTGCTTCGAACTCGCCTACAGCTGGCGCAAATCCAGCCACAGCGGTGGCGAAGGCGGCGAGTGCGTCGAAGTCGCCACCCACCCCACCGCCATCCACATCCGCGACTCGAAGCAACCCCTCGCCGCCCACCTCACCGTCACCCCGTCCGCCTGGTCAGCCTTCCTTCTGGGCGAGAAGGAACGCCTGCGGGACGGGTGATTCGCCCCGCGTCACCTCGGGCTCGCGCACGGTGGTGGAGCGGAGGGTGAAGCCGGCGCCGCAGAGCAGCTCGGCCATCTGCTCGGGGTGGCGCCGGTGGTAGTCCAGGGTCACGTCGTGGCCGAAGGGGCGTTCGAGGCGGAGCGGTACGTCACCGACCTGGAAGGCGAGCAGGAGCCGGCCCGCGGGGGCCAGTACGCGGTGGAACTCGGCGAACAGCTCGGGGAGTTCGTCCACAGGTGTGTGGATGCTGGAGTACCAGGAGACCACCCCGGCCAGCGAACCGTCGGCCAAGGAGAGATTCCGCATCGAGCCCTGCTCGAACCGCAGCGCGGGATGCGTGCGGCGGGCGATGGCGATCATGGCGTCCGAGAGGTCCAGGCCGAAGACGGACAGGCCCAGGCCGGCCAGGTGGGCGGTGACGTCGCCGGGGCCGCAGCCGAGGTCGGCCACCGGGCCGTCGGGACCGACCTGTTCGGCGTACGCGCTGAGCAGGGCCCGCTCCAGGGGCCGTTCGGCCAGGGGGTCGCGGAAGTGGTCGGCGTAGTCCTCGGCGATGGTGTCGTAGAAGGCGCGGGTGTCGGTCATGGGGAGGGACCGTAGCGGGCGGGACCGACACCGCCCTTTAGGCTGCTGCCCTTGGCCAAAGCATCGCAGCGGGGGGTATCGGCCGATGGACCAGGTGACGGGTGTGTTCCAGCCACTCCAGGCGGACGACCCTCCGGTGGTGGCGGGTTACCGGCTCGCCGCCCGGCTGGGCGCCGGCGGTATGGGCCGGGTCTACCTGTCGCACACCCAGGGCGGCCGGCCGGTCGCGCTCAAGGTCGTACGACCGGAGCTGGCGGACGATCCGGACTTCCGGCGGCGGTTCCGGCGGGAGATCACGGCGGCCCGGCGGGTCCGGGGGGCGTACACCGCCGAGCTGATCGATGCGGACGCGGACGGCACACCACCCTGGCTGGCCACGCTGTACGTGCCGGGGCCGTCGCTGACGGAGGCGGTGGCCCGGCGGGGGCCGCTGCCGGTGGCGGCGGTGCTGTGGCTGATGGCGGGGGTGGCCGAGGCGTTGCAGGCGATCCACGCCGAGGGGATCGTGCACCGGGACCTGAAGCCGTCGAACGTGCTGCTGGCCGCCGACGGGCCCCGGGTGATCGACTTCGGTATCGCGCTGGCCGCCGACGGAACGTCGTACACGGCCACCGGGGGCACGATCGGCACGCCGTCGTTCATGGCGCCCGAGCAGGCCGCCGGGGACGAGGTGACGGCGGCGACGGACGTCTTCGCGCTCGGGCAGACGGCCGCGTTCGCCGCGCTCGGCAGGCCGCTGTACGGCGACGGCCCGGCCCTGAACGTGCTGTACCGGATCGTGCACTCCGATCCCGACCTGGACCTGTTGCCCGAGCCGCTGCGTCCGCTGCTGGCCCGGTGTCTGGCCGCCGACCCGGCGGAGCGGGCCACTCCGGCGGAGGTGGTGGAGTGGTGCCGGCAGCGGCTGGGGGCGGATGCCGACGCGGGCGGGGGACCGGCGGTGTGGCGGGAGATCACCGGGCCGGAGGTCGCGGTCCCGGCGCCGGTGCCCGAGCCCACCCGGGTGCACCCGCAGCCGCTCGTCACGTACCCGCAGCCGCTGACGGGGTGGCCGCAGCTGACGCCGCAGGAGCGCACGGCCCGCCGGCGGCGCGCCGCGCTGATCTCGGTGGTCGGCGTGCTGGGCGGTGCCTTGCTGGTGGCGCTGCTGGCGTGGACGGTGATGGACGCGCGGGACCGGTCGAGCGGGCGGACCGTGGCGACCGGTTCCTCGCCGGTCGACGAGGCGGCGTCCGCACGGGCGTCGGCGTCCTCGTCGGGCTCCGCGCCGGGCTCCTCCCGGGCGTCGGACCCGGGGGCGGGTGACAGTGCGCCCTCGGCCTCGGCCTCGCCCCGGGAACCGCGGCCGGAGGGGTTCGCGCAGGTGTGGCTGGACGCGAAGACTTCGCTGAGCCTCGGGGACAAGAACCCCGAGCGGAAGGACCGCAAGGGGGACATCCGCTTCGACTGCCGGGCGGCCGGCTGCGAACTGAAGAGCGACAGCGTGGTGTTCATGCAGATGTTCGGCGCCCACGGCACCACCCTGGACGAGTGCCGTCTCATGCTCAGGAGTGCCGACAGGCACAGCTGGACGCTGGCCGCGGCGGCGCCCGGGACCGAGTTCTGCATGAAGGACACCGAGGGGAACATCGGGCTGTACGTGATCCAGACGAAGTCCACCGCGATGCCGGACATCGCCTTCCTGACCGCCGACCTGACCGTCTGGCGGAACGCCGCCTAACCCACCCCCGCCAGCCGCAGCAGCGCCGTCGTCGCCGCCGCGGCCAGCACCACCACGGCGAACGGGGCCCGGCGCCAGGCCAGGGCGGCGCCCACCAGCACCCCGGCGGGGCGGGCCCAGCCGGCGAAGCCGCCGGACTCGGTGAGAGCGCCGGTGGCCAGCAGCGCGACCAGGAGGACCACCGCGCCCGCGCCGGCCAGTTCCTGGACGCGCGGCGGGACCGTGACCCGGCCGTGCAGGACCGGGCCCACCAGCCGGAAGGCGTACGTGCCGACGGCCAGGACGAGGATCACGGCGAGCGTGGTGTTCATGCGGTGGCTCCGTCCGTGGTCGGGCTGCGGTGGAGGAGGAGCCCGGCGAGGGCGAGCAGGACCGGGACCCCGGCCGGGACGGCGGGCGTGACCGCCAGGGCCAGGGCGGCGCCGGGCAGGGCACACCGCCGTACCGTCGAATCCGCGCGGAGCGTGGGCAGGACCAGGGCGGCCAGCACGGCGGGGAAGGCGGCGTCCAGACCGTAGCGTGCGGTGTCGCCCAGTGCGCTGCCCGCCATCGCGCCGGCCAGGACGCCGAGGTTCCACACGGCGAACAGGCCGAGCCCGGATATCCAGAACGCCCGCCGCTGCCGTACCGGGTCCGGCTGGGCGAGGGCGAAGGCCACCGTCTCGTCGGTGACCAGGTGGGCGCCGAGGAAGCGGGACGCGCGGCCGGTGCCGAGGATCTCGGCCACGGCCAGGCTGAAGGCCGCCGTCCGGGTGTTGAGCAGCAGCCCGGTCGCCACGGCGGCCACCGGGCCGCCCCCGGCGAGCAGCACGCCCACCGCGCTGAACTGGGCCGACCCCGCGTACACCACCAGGGACATCAGCACCGGAACCCACACCGGCAGCCCGCCGGCGACGGAGACCGCGCCGAAGGAGACGCCGACGACACCGCTGGCCAGCCAGACGAGCGAGCTGTCGCGGACGAGTGAGCCGTGGGCGACCTTCCCGGCTGTTCGCTGTACCGAACGCATGTTTTCTACCATGGACAGTTAGCGCCCTGTCCGTCAAGGCGAACGATCATACCGATGGAGCGAACGCCCATGTCCGAGGTGCCCGTCCGGCTGCCCATGGAGTGGATCGCCGCGTCCCTCAAGCGCGAGCGCGGCCGTGCCGGCCTGTCCCTGTCCGAGCTGGCCAAGCGCGCCGGGATCGCCAAGTCCACGCTGTCCCAGCTGGAGGCGGCGAGCGGCAACCCGAGCATGGAGACCATCTGGGCGCTCGCGGTCGCGCTCGGCGTGCCGTTCAGCGCGCTGGTGGAGTCACCGGCGCCCAGCGTCCAGGTGATCCGGGCCGGCGAGGGGCCCACGGTCGGCTCAGAGCGGTCGAGCTATGTGGCCGCCCTGCTGTCGGCGAGCCCGCCGGGGGCGCGCAGGGACATTTATTACGTGTGGCTGGAGCCAGGGACCGTACGCGACTCGGAGCCCCACATTCCGGGGACCGTCGAGCACATCGTGGTCAGCGAGGGGACGGTGAAAGCCGGGCCGCGCGGCGGGGCCGTGGAACTCGGCCCCGGGGACTACATGTCGTACCGGGGAGACGTGCCTCACGCGTACGAGGCGCTCGCGGCCGGGACCAGGTTCGTGCTGATCATGCAGCACGTGTGAGCGTCCGTGAATACGAAATGAACGGGGAAAGGCAGGAGCCCCGTCGCCGGATGGCGCGGGGCTCCTTGGGTACTGCACTCAGGTTCTGCGATCAGGCAGTGATCAGACGGGAGTGACGTTCTCCGCCTGCGGGCCCTTCGGACCCTGCGTCACGTCGAAGCTCACCTGCTGGTTCTCCTCGAGGGAGCGGAAGCCGGAGGCGTTGATCGCGGAGTAGTGAACGAAGACGTCGGGGCCGCCGCCCTCCTGGGCGATGAAGCCAAAGCCCTTTTCGGCGTTGAACCACTTGACGGTTCCGGTAGCCATAAGCCCTCCTTGGGCTCAAAAGGGTTGCCCTGCCTCCAGAACCTGCAAGTGCGAAACGGTGCTGCACGACTGCATTCGTCTGAAAACGACGAGAGCCCGCGGTTACATGCTCCGCAGGCTCTGTACTGCAAGGGAAACCAAACTGCAACTTGCGGCAAGCCTAGCATCCGGACAGCCGAAAGCAATAGAGGTCAAGATCACTTCACCCGGAGGTTTGAACGTCCGCTAGCCCGTTTGGAAGTGGGGCCGGTACGGGCACCGTAGCGCCCGGGGTCTAGTCTCGCGATGTGGACAATTCTCGCACCCGGCCGCGTGTCGGCCACATCCAGTTCCTGAACTGCCTGCCCCTGTACTGGGGGCTCGCGAGAACCGGCACGCTCCTCGACTTCGAGCTGACCAAGGACACCCCGGACAAGCTCAGCGAACGGCTCGTGCTCGGCGACCTCGACATCGCGCCCGTCACCCTGGTCGAGTTCCTGCGCAACGCGGACGATCTCGTCGCCTTCCCCGACATCGCCGTCGGCTGCGACGGCCCGGTGATGTCCTGCGTGATCGTCTCGCAGCTCCCGCTGGACCGGCTGGACGGCTCCCGGGTCGCCCTCGGCTCGACCTCACGCACCTCGGTCCGGCTCGCCCAGCTCCTGCTCGCCGACCGCTACGGCGTCCAGCCCGACTACTACACCTGCCCGCCCGACCTCAGCCTGATGATGCAGGAGGCCGAGGCCGCCGTCCTCATCGGCGACGCGGCCCTGCGCGCCAACCTGCTCGACGGCCCCCGCTACGGCCTCCAGGTGCACGACCTCGGCGCGCTGTGGAAGGAGTGGACCGGCCTGCCGTTCGTCTTCGCGGTGTGGGCGGCCCGCCGCGACTACCTCGAACGCGAGCCCTTCATCACCCGCAAGGTGCACGAGGCCTTCCTGGAGTCCCGCAACCTCTCCCTGGAAGAGGTCCACAAGGTCGCCGAACAGGCCGCCCGCTGGGAGGCGTTCGACGAGGCCACCCTGGAGCAGTACTTCACCACCCTCGACTTCAGCTTCGGCGCCCCGCAGCTGGAGGCCGTCGCCGAGTTCGCCCGCCGGGTCGGGCCGACCACCGGCTTCCCGGCCGACGTGAAGGTGGAACTGCTCCAGCCCTGAACGGGGTAGGAACCCGGGACAGGCCGGCCGAGGGGGGAAAGCGTGGGCGGGGTGACCACGGGGGTGCTGGTACTCGTCGCCGCGGTGTGGGGCGCGCTGACGGGCACGCTGCTGCCCCGCGCCGCCTACCGCTTCGCCGTCCCGTCCGGCGAGCCGTGGCGCGACCGCTGCCCGGACGGCCGCCATCCGGTCCGGGGGTGGCTGGGCGGGGTCCGGTGCGGGGAGTGCGCGCGTGCGGGTGCTCCGGCGCGCACGCCTGTCACGTCGTACCAGCCGTACGCTCCCTCCGCGCTCCTCCTCGCCACGGTCGGCGCCCTCGTCTGCGCCGCCCTCGCCGCCGCCACCGGCACCCGGCCCGAGCTGGCGGTCTGGCTGCTGCTCGCGCCCGTCGGCGTGCTGCTCGCCGCCGTCGACTTCCGGGTGCAGCGGCTGCCCGACCCGCTGACCCTCCCGCTCGCCGCCACCGCCCTCGCCCTGCTCGGCCTCGCCGCCCTGCTCCCCGAGCACGCCGGCCACTGGCGCACCGCCCTCTACGGCGCCCTCGCGCTCGGCGCCGGCTACTACGTGCTGTACCGCGTCAACCCGGGCGGCATGGGCTTCGGCGACGTGAAGCTCGCGGTGGGCACGGGTGCCGTACTCGGCTGGTACGGCTGGCCCACCGTGCTGCTCGGCACCTTCGCCGGGTTCCTGCTCGGTGCGCTCTACGGCGGTCTGCTCGTCCTGGCCCGGCGCGCGGGCCGCAAGACGGCCGTACCGTTCGGCCCGTTCCTCCTGGCCGGCGCGCTCACCGGGCTCCTGATCGGCGCGTACGCGGCCTGACGTCTTTGGGTCGAAACGGCTGGCGTAGGCTGGTTCGGTCCGTCCACACCCCCTTGAAGAAAGGGACGCCCTGGTGACCGAGAAGGCCGACCTCACGTCTGTCCTCGACCGTGCCGCTGCCGGTGGGCGGATCACCCCGGAAGAGGCGCTCGTCCTCTACCGTGACGCCCCCCTGCACGCCCTGGGCGCCGCCGCCGACACCGTACGCCGCCGCAAGTACGCCGGCACCGAGCACATCGCCACGTACATCATCGAGCGGAACATCAACTACACGAACGTGTGCGTCACGGCGTGCAAGTTCTGCGCCTTCTACGCGGCCCCCAAGGACACGGAGAAGGGCTGGACCCGCGACCTGGACGACATCCTGCGCCGCTGCGCGGAGACCGTCGAACTGGGCGGCACCCAGATCATGTTCCAGGGCGGTCACCACCCGGACTACGGCGTCGAGTACTACGAGAAGCACTTCCGCGCCATCAAGGAAGCCTTCCCGCAGCTGGTCATCCACTCCCTGGGCGCGTCCGAGGTCGAGCACATGGCCCGGATCAGCGGGGTGTCGGTCGAGGAGGCCATCACCCGTATCCACGAGGCCGGCCTGGACTCCTTCGCCGGCGCCGGCGCGGAGCTGCTCCCCGAGCGCCCCCGCAAGGCCATCGCGCCCCTCAAGGAGAGCGGCGAGCGCTGGCTGGAGATCATGGAGACCGCGCACCGGCTGGGCGTCGAGTCCACCTCCACCATGCTGATGGGCACCGGCGAGACCAACGCCGAGCGGATCGAGCACCTGCGGATGATCCGGGACGTCCAGGACCGTACGGGCGGCTTCCGCGCCTTCATCCCGTACACCTACCAGCCCGAGAACAACCACCTCAAGGGCCGCACCCAGGCGACCATCTTCGAGTACTTGCGGATGATCGCGATCGCCCGCCTCTTCCTGGACAACGTCCAGCACATCCAGGGCTCCTGGCTCACCACCGGCAAGGAGGTCGGCCAGCTGTCCCTGCACTACGGCGCCGACGACCTCGGCTCGATCATGCTGGAGGAGAACGTGGTCTCCTCGGCCGGCGCCAAGCACCGCTCCAACCGCCTGGAGATCATCGACCTGATCCGCAAGGCCGGCCGGGTCCCGGCCCAGCGGTCCACGACGTACGAGCACCTGGTCGTGCACGAGGACCCGGCGAACGACCCCGTCGACGACCGCGTGGTCTCGCACATCTCCTCCACGGCCATCGAGGGCGGCACCGCCCACCCCGAGCTGAAGCTGCTCGCGTCGAACTAGGCGCCTTGTGCTGACGATCCACGCGGACTCCCGGGGCCACGCCGTCCTCGTCAAGGGCGAGTGGATCGAGGCCGTCGGGCCCCTGGAGGAGCTGGCCGCCGCGCACCCGCACGCGCGCGTGCGCAGCTGGCCCGGCATCCTCACGCCCGGTTTCGTCAACCTCCACGGCACCGAACTGCTGGAGGAGACGTACCACCCCGACCCACGGGAGGCCGACGCCCTCGGCACCGAGCCGCTGACCGGGGACGCGCTGACGGCCCTCGCCCTCGACGACGCCCGCTGGGGCGCGAGCGCCCGGCGCGGGGTGCAGCGCATGTTCGCCCACGGCACGGTCGCGGCGGCCTGCGCACCGCTGCGCCACCGCGCGGTACGGGACGCCGTACAGCGCACCGGCCTTGAACTCCTGCCCCGCCGGCCGCATTCCACCGGCGTCCCTTCCCTGGACCCGCTCGCCTCCGCCCCGCCCACGACTCCGCCCGCCCTGGCCCCGGGCTCCCCGGCCCGCTTCGCCGTCTTCGACGTCCGCGACGAGGCGGAGCTGACCGAGCGGGGGGCGGGGACGTGCGTGGCCACGGTGGTGGCGGGGAGGCTGGTGTTCCGGCGGCGCTGAGGAGCGCCCCACCCGTACGTCACCCGGCGAACGCTTCTCCGAACGCCCCCTTCTCCTGCTTCACCCCGCTGCACACGGTCAACGCGTCCTCCGCAGCTGATGCGCCCCCGCACTGGCGGTCCCGGAACGCGGACCACATGGACACCCACGCGATCCCCTTCTGCTCCGCGAACGCCCGCACCTGACCGGCGTCGGCGAGCGTGAACGTCTCACCGGCCACGTCGTTGACCCCGATCATCGACGTGAGCGCCATCCCCCGCCACGCCCCGGCGTCGGAGAGCCCGAACACCGTCTTCAGTTGCGCGTGCGCGGCCTTCGCGGACGTCAGCGCGTAGTCACCCATGTCACCGCCGTACGACTCGCCGTAATTCATGGTCATGAGATTGACCGTGGACACCTGGACGTCATAGGTGTTCGCCGACTCCAGCAGCGCGAGGCCGTCCGCGTCGAGTCCCGACGGCATCACCGGAAGGGTGAAGGAGACGTCCAGGTCCGGCCGTTCCTTCTGCAGCCGGGCTATCGCCCGCGAACGCAGCGCGACGGACGCGGAGTCGGTCAGTTCGTCGCCCTCGATGTCGAAATCGGCCGCGGTGGAACCGGCCGCGTCCAGCGCCTCGGCATAGGCGTCGGCGAGTTCCTCGGCGTTGTCACATGTGGCGGCCAACTCCTTTCCGGAAGCCCCGCCGAAGGAGACGCGGACGGTGGCGCCGTTCTTCTTCAACGCCGATATCCGGGACGTCACGGCGGAGTCGGTGACGGCCTCGGTGCCGTTCCACTTCGGGGTGCAGCCACTGCCGCCGGAGATCACGAAGGCCAGGTTGTACGTGCCCGGCGAACCGGCGGAGTCGGTGGCTGCGGCCTCGGTGGCGCTGACGTAGGGCGCGTAGCCGGGGGAGTGGACGGCGGAGTCGGGCGTGCTCTCGGCCGCCGTGCTCCCGGCCCCCTTGGAGCAGCCGGTCACCGCGAGTGCGACGGCACAGGCGAACGCGGCGATCGGCCCCAGTGGTCTCCTCATGCAGGGGAATCTCTCACACCGGACCGTGAGCCCCGCGGGTTCTCCCAGCCGGCCGACCGGCGGCAGGCCACCTGTACTTCGCGCACCAGGCGGACTTCGGGACGTACGACCTGGACGAGAACCCGCTCGCGCAGGCCCCTTGGTCGGCCGGGTTCGTGACGCTGCCGATGTGGGCGAAGGCGTACTTCCGGATCGACTTCGCGTGGCTCACCCGGTCGCCGCCTGGACCGGACGGTCACCGTGTTCAGCGCGCGCGGTCACGATCTGCCCCTGGCACGAGCTCGCGCTGATCCTGGCCGTCCCGCTGATCGACCGGTTCTGGAACGTGCCCGCCTTCGAGAGGTACCTGCCGCTGGACAGCCAGTGTTCGTGTTCGGCATCGGCTGGATCCCGATCGCCGGCTTCGTGCTGCTGTGCGGCTGGGTGGAGGACGTCGCGGCACGCAAGAAGCCGACGCTCCTGCCGGGAGGGCGGGCTGCAAGAATGGGCGGGTGACCCGCGCTTCCCTGAACAAGCAGCCGCACGAAGTCGCCTCGATGTTCGACGACGTGGCGGAACGGTACGACCTGACGAACGACGTGCTGTCGCTCGGCCAGGACCGGCGCTGGCGCAAGGAGGTGGCGAAGGCGGTCGACGCGCGCCCCGCGCAGAAGGTCCTGGACCTGGCCGCCGGCACGGCCACCTCCTCGCTGCCCTTCGCGCGGACGGGCGCGTACGTCGTCCCCTGCGACTTCTCCCTCGGGATGCTCCAGGTCGGCAAGAAGAAGCACACCTGGCTGCCGTTCACCGCGGGCGACGCGACGAAGCTGCCCTTCAAGGACGACACCTTCGACGCGGTGACGATCTCCTTCGGGCTGCGCAACGTGCAGGACACGGACGCGGCCCTGCGGGAGATGTACCGGGTCACCCGGCCCGGCGGGCGCGTGGTGATCTGCGAGTTCTCCCACCCGACCTGGGCGCCCTTCCGCACCGTCTACACCGAGTACCTGATGCGGGCGCTGCCGTCGGTCGCGCGTGCGGTGTCCTCGAACCCGGACGCGTACGTCTACCTCGCCGAGTCCATCCGGGCCTGGCCCGACCAGCCCGCACTCGCCGAACGGCTGCGCAAGGCGGGCTGGTCGAAGGTGGCGTGGCGCAACCTCACCGGCGGTGTGGTCGCGCTGCACCGGGGCTTCAAGGAGAGCTGAATCCGGCCACCGCGCAAGGGTCGCCGGGCTGCTCCAGCTCCCGTTGCAGTCCGCCCGTCGGGGGCCGCGGAACGCGCGGCTCACGCACGCCTCCGCCGCCCTCGCCCTCACCGAAGTCGAACCACACGTACACCATCGAGTCCGCCGGCACCTCGGCGCCGGGCTGCGGATACTGGCGTACGACGTAGTCCACGACGGTGCGGTGGAAGTCCGGGCGGTCCGGCGCGTTGAGGGACAGCCCCCGCGCCCGGGCCGTTTCGCGCGCGTCCACGGCCATCAGACCGACCAGACGCGGGACGCGCACTTCGGGTGTTTTGGGTGTTATGCGCACAGATGTCACCCCCAGCGGTACTGGCAGGGTAACTCCCGCGCGGACGACCCGAAAGGCGCCGGTGTCTTTCTGTAACAGACGACTACTCTCCGTGATCACCGGTGAGGCGGAGCCGGAAGCAGAGCGCCGGCTCGTCGAACGTGGGGTGGGTGTAGGTCTCCGCCTGCTCCATGCCGAGCCGCCGGGCCACCGCAAGGGACCGCTCGTTGCCCGGCCGGACCATCGCGACCACACCGGGCACCCCGGCCGCCCGCACCCGCCTGAGCGTCTCCCGTGCTGCCGCGGTGGCGTACCCCTTGCCCCAGTGCGCCCGCCCGAGCCGCCAGCCGATCTCGGTCTCGCCGACCGGGCCCCAGTCCCTCGGCCACGGCTGCGCGCCGGTGAACCCGAGGACCTCCCCGGACTCGTCCAGTAGGGTCCACAGGCAGAAACCGTGCTCCGCGTCGTGCCGCCGCTGGCGCGCGGTGAGCTCCTCGTACGCCGACAGCTCCGCCGGCCTGCCGCCGTGGAACTCCATGACCTCCGGGTCGGCGAAGACCCGGTGCCAGGCGACCGCGTCCTCGTGCGTGGGAACGCGCAGCCGTACCGCGGGGAGAGGTCGGTTCACAGGGCAGCCCTTCAGCCGGGTGATCAATTCTGCTGAATAGACTGCCCATGTCCAGTGCCGGTCGGCACACTGATTTCGAACTTGGGGAGATCCCGCCGTGACCGTCGTGACCGAGCCCCTCTCCGAGAACACCGCCGATGTGATCGTCGTGGGAGCGGGGCCGGCCGGCTCCACGACCGCGTACCACCTCGCCAAGGCCGGTCTCGACGTGCTGCTCCTGGAGAAGACCGAATTCCCGCGCGAGAAGGTCTGCGGCGACGGCCTCACCCCGCGCGCGGTGAAGCAGCTCGTCGCCATGGGGATCGACATCTCCGAGGAGGCCGGCTGGCTGCGCAACAAGGGCCTGCGCATCATCGGCGGCGGCTCCCGCCTCCAGCTGGACTGGCCGGACCTCGCCGCCTACCCGAACTACGGACTCGTCCGCAAGCGCGACGACTTCGACGAGCAGCTCGCCCGCAACGCCCAGAAGGCGGGCGCACGGCTCTACGAGCGCTGCAATGTGAGCGGCCCGCTCGTCGACGACCGCACCGGCCGCATCACCGGCGTCACCGCCAAGCTCGGCGAGGAGAAGCGCGAGGTGACCTTCCACGCGCCCCTGGTGGTGGCCGCCGACGGCAACTCCACCCGGCTGTCCCTCGCCATGGGCCTGCACCGCCGCGAGGACCGCCCGATGGGCGTCGCGGTCCGGACGTATTTCGAGAGCCCCCGCCACGACGACGACTACCTGGAGTCCTGGCTGGAGCTGTGGGACCGGCGCGGCCCCCAGGACCGGCTGCTGCCCGGCTACGGCTGGATCTTCGGCATGGGCGACGGCACCTCGAACGTGGGTCTCGGCGTGCTCAACACCTCCGCCTCCTTCAAGGAGCTGGACTGGCGCGAGATCCTCAAGGCGTGGTGCGCCTCCATGCCGGAGGACTGGGGCTACACCCCCGAGAACATGACCGGCCCGATCCGCGGCGCCGCCCTCCCCATGGCCTTCAACCGCCAGCCGCACTACACGCGCGGGCTGCTGCTCGTCGGCGACGCCGGCGGCCTGGTGAACCCCTTCAACGGCGAGGGCATCGCCTACGCCATGGAGTCCGGTCAGATCGCCGCCGACGTCATCGTGCAGGCCCACGCGCGCGCGACGCCCGCCCAGCGGGAGATCGCCCTCCAGCGCTACCCGCGCGTCCTCAAGGACACCTACGGGGGCTACTACACCCTCGGCCGCGCCTTCGTGAAGCTCATCGGCAACCCGAAGGTCATGCAGATCGCCGCCCAGCGCGGCCTGACCCACCCGGTGCTGATGAAGTTCACCCTCAAGCTCCTCGCAAACCTCACCGACCCCACGGGCGGCGACGCGATGGACCGCATCATCAACGGTCTGAGCAAGGTCGCCCCGAAGGCGTGACTAGGCGCTGAGAGCCGCGGCGTTGGCGGCCCGGCGGGCGTACACCTCGTCCCGCCGGTCCGCCATCTGCCGCAGTGCGTCCTTCTTGTCCCGTTTCGAGAGCCGGTCGAGATAGACGTACCCGTTGGTGTGGTCGGTCTCGTGGACCAGGCACCGCGCGAAGTACCCCGTGCCCTCCACGACGACCGGACGGCCTTCCTTGTCCTGCCCTCGTACGACGGTCCGGTCCGGCCGCGGTACGGCCATCACGGCGCCGGGCACCGACAGGCAGCCCTCGCCCTCGTCCAGCAGCCGTCGCCCGTTCGTGGGCGTGTCGAGCACCGGGTTGACGACGTGTCCGACATGTCGGACACCGTCGTCGTCGGGGCAGTCGTACACGAACACCCGCAGATCGACCCCGACCTGATTCGCCGCCAGTCCCGCGCCTTCGGCGACATACATGGTGCGGAACATGTCGTCGATGAGCGCGGCGAGGTCGGGCCCGAACTCCGTGACGTCCCGGCACGGCTTGTGCAGCACCTGCTCACCGACCTCGGTGATACGGCGTACCGCGCCCCGCCCGGCCTCGGGGGCGTGACGCGGGTAGTAGTCGGCGGGAACTCCCTGAACGAACACGCGTGGCATCGCGTGGACTCCTCCACTCGGCGTCGGGCCGCCGGACGGCGGCCCGGGCAGAGCATGCCAGGGACGACGCAAGGACCGCAGCCCCCGAGCGGCTGCGGCCCTTGCGTGCGTGAGAGGTGCGGAGTGCGGTCAGAGCACCCGCACGGCGCCGGTGGGCGGGTCGTAGGACAGCGGACGCTCCACGACGCCGCTGGAGGGGTTCTGGGCGCCCACGAACATCCCGTCGCCGACGTACACCGCGACGTGGTACGCGCTGCCCGCGCTGCCCCAGTACAGGATGTCGCCCGGCTGCAGGTTGCTGAGCGAGACCTGGGTGCCGGCGGTCGACTGGTCCTGGGAGACGCGCGGCAGGCTGATGCCGACCTGCTTGAAGGCCGTCTGCACCAGGCCGGAGCAGTCGTAGGCGGACGGGCCGGTGGCGCCGGAGACGTACGCCTTGCCGACCTGCGCCTTGACGAAGCTGATGACGGCCGCGGCGGAACCGGTGGCCGTGGAGGTGCTGGTGGAGGTCGAGGTCGAGGTCGAGGTGGAGCCGGTGCTCGCCGTGGTGGAGAGGGTGGTCCGGTCCGCGTTGCGGGAGGCGCGGGCGGCGGCCTCCTTGCGGGCGTCCTCCTGGGCCTTCTTCTTGGCCTCGGCCGCCTTCTGCTTGGCCTCGGCGAGGTCCGCCTTGGCCTCCTTGGCGGCCTTGGCGGCAGCCGCGTCACGCTCGGCCTGCAGCTGGTAGTTCGCGGCGGCCTGTTCGGTGGCGTCCGCGGACTGGGCCGCCTGAGCGGCCAGGTCGGCCGTCAGGGTGGGCAGTTCAAGGGTCTGCGTCACCGGCTCGGCCGCGTTCGCCGAGCCGGACGCCCCGGCGACTGCCAGGGTGCCGAGAACGCCACCGGCAACTCCGGCCCGCATCGCGAGGGTCGACGCGCTGCGGCGGGGCTTCCGGTGGCTGCGTATGTGAGCGGTGTGGGACATGGGAACAACCGGTACCAGGGGCTCCTTCATATCTTCAAGAAACGTGTGCTGCGCCACAGTTACTCAATCGAGCCCCTAAATCCCGGGCGTGTCGCTCTTTATTGACGCCGTAACGGACATTGCGGACGCCCGTGATCAAGCCCTTGATCACGGTCTTTGATCATTAAGTCCGAATTGCCCCTCGCTTACCACCGGTTGGGGTGGTTGGCCAAGCCCGGTTCTCAGAGGCCTCTCATGAATGTGGCGGAGGTCACGGAACGGCCACCCGAACCATGGCGTCCCGCGCGCGCCGCACTCGTGAACGCGTGCACGCACCCCGACCCGCGTCCACATGCCGCCCCGCGCCTCCCCCTGATGTGTGAATGCGGCCCTCTAGCAGCCCTTCGCGTCCCATGCCAATTTGCATGCAGTGGAACTCTCTTGATATTGAGAGGCACCCTCCGGCCTGCGGTGACAGGCGAAATTGTCACTTCTGGTGATCAACTGAACGCTTCGCGTATGAAGATCACTCATCATCCGACTTCATGATCCTTCGTCAGGTGGTGGAGATCACAAAGCTTGTGTAATACCCCGTGTCGCAGATCACAGAGCGGCGGGCATAAGATGCGAGGCAGTTGGGCTTGTGACCTGCTTCACATGTTCTCGATCTTCGCCCGGGACGAGCGGGGCTCGTGGGACCGGTGAGGCGGACGTGAGCCCAGTGCAACCGCCAGCAGTCAGCGCCGACTGAGAGGAGCGAGGAGCGGTGAACGCGTATGCGCCCATCCTCGTACTGGGAGCCCTCGGGGCAGGCTTTGCGATCTTCTCCGTGGTCATGGCCACGCTGATCGGTCCGAAGCGGTACAACCGCGCCAAGCTCGAGGCCTACGAGTGCGGCATCGAGCCGACCCCCACGCCGGCCGGCGGCGGGCGCTTCCCCATCAAGTACTACCTGACGGCGATGCTCTTCATCGTCTTCGACATCGAGATCGTCTTCCTCTACCCCTGGGCCGTCACCTTCGACGCCCTGGGGATCTTCGGGCTCGTGGAGATGCTGCTCTTCGTGCTCACCGTCTTCGTCGCGTACGCGTACGTATGGCGGCGCGGCGGCCTGGAATGGGACTGAGGGGCCTTTAACGACATGGGACTCGAAGAAAAGCTGCCGAGCGGCTTCCTGCTGACCACCGTCGAGCAGGCCGCGGGCTGGGTGCGCAAGGCGTCCGTCTTCCCGGCCACCTTCGGCCTGGCCTGCTGCGCCATCGAGATGATGACCACCGGTGCCGGCCGCTACGACCTCGCCCGCTTCGGTATGGAGGTCTTCCGCGGCTCGCCGCGCCAGGCCGACCTGATGATCGTCGCCGGCCGGGTCAGCCAGAAGATGGCGCCCGTCCTGAGGCAGGTCTATGACCAGATGCCCAACCCCAAGTGGGTGATCTCCATGGGGGTGTGCGCCTCCTCCGGCGGCATGTTCAACAACTACGCGATCGTCCAGGGCGTCGACCACATCGTCCCGGTCGACATCTACCTGCCCGGCTGCCCGCCCCGCCCCGAGATGCTGATGGACGCGATCCTCAAGCTCCACCAGAAGATCCAGTCCGCCAAGCTCGGCGTGAACGCCGAGGAAGCGGCCCGCGAGGCGGAGGAGGCGGCGCTCAAGGCCCTGCCCACGATCGAGATGAAGGGGCTGCTGCGGTGAGCGACGCGAACGGCACCCACGGAGTCAACGGGGCGAACGGGTCCGCGAACGGGGCGAACCCCGAGAAGGACCTCTCCGCCTCCAACCTCCCCGGCCACCGCGGCCAGGGCGGCGAGGAGATCCGCGTCCAGCGCGGCATGTTCGGCGCCAACAACGGCGGCGACACCTCCGGCTACGGCGGCCTGGTCCGCTCGGTCCGGCTCCCGGGGCCGACGGCCCGGCCCTACGGCGGCTGGTTCGACGAGGTCGCCGACGAGCTGGAGGGCGCCCTGGAGGAGCAGGGCCTCCTGCCCGGCAACGCCATCGAGAGGACGGTCGTCGACCGCGGTGAGCTGACCTTCCACATCGAACGCGAGCACCTGGTCCGCGTCGCCCGCACCCTGCGCGACGACCCGGCCCTGCGCTTCGAGCTGTGCACCGGCGTCAGCGGTGTCCACTACCCGAACGACAAGGGCCGCGAGCTGCACGCCGTCTACCACCTGCGCTCGATCACCCACAACCGGTTGCTCCGACTCGAGGTCAGCGCCCCCGACAGCGACCCGCACATCCCGTCGCTGGTCTCCGTCTACCCGACCAACGACTGGCACGAGCGCGAGACCTACGACTTCTTCGGGATCGTCTTCGACGGTCACCCGGCCCTGACACGGATCATGATGCCCGACGACTGGCAGGGCCACCCGCAGCGCAAGGACTACCCCCTCGGCGGCATCCCCGTCGAGTACAAGGGCGCCCAGATCCCGGCTCCGGACCAGCGGAGGTCGTACTCGTGAGCACGCAGTCAGCATCCGCCGCGTCGGCCGCGTCCGCGCGCGAGACCACCGAGGGCACCGTATATACGGTCACCGGTGGCGACTGGGACGAGGTCGTCCAGTCCGCGGCGCGCGCCGACGACGAACGCATCGTCGTCAACATGGGTCCCCAGCACCCGTCCACCCACGGAGTGCTCCGCCTGATCCTGGAGATCGAGGGCGAGACGGTCACCGAGGCCCGCTGCGGCATCGGCTACCTCCACACCGGCATCGAGAAGAACCTCGAGTACCGCACGTGGACGCAGGGCACCACCTTCGTCACGCGCATGGACTACCTGACGTCCTTCTTCAACGAGACCGCCTACTGCCTCGCCGTCGAGAAACTGCTCGGCATCGAGGACCAGATCACCGAGCGTGCCAAGATCATCCGGGTGCTCCTGATGGAGCTGAACCGACTCTCCTCGCACCTGGTGTGCATCGCCACCGGCGGCATGGAGCTGGGCGCCACCACGATCATGATCTACGGATTCCGTGATCGTGAAATGATTCTCGACCTCTACGAGCTCATCACGGGCCTGCGCATGAACCACGCGTACATCCGGCCCGGCGGACTCGCCCAGGACCTGCCGCCCGGCGCGGTGGACCAGATCCGCGAGTTCGTGAAGAAGATGCACAAGAACCTCCCGGAGTACGACAAGCTCGCCACCGGGAACCCCATCTTCAAGGCCCGCATGCAGAACATCGGCTACCTCGACCTGGCCGGCTGCATGGCCCTCGGCGCGACCGGCCCGATCCTGCGCGCCACCGGCCTCCCGCACGACCTGCGCAAGGCGCAGCCGTACTGCGACTACGAGACGTACGACTTCGACGTCCCGACCGCCGACTCCTGCGACGCCTACGGCCGCTTCCTCATCCGCCTGGAGGAGATGCGCCAGTCGCTCAGGATCGTCGAGCAGTGCCTGGACCGGCTCCAGCCCGGCCCGGTCATGGTCGCCGACAAGAAGATCGCCTGGCCGGCCCAGCTCGCCCTGGGCCCGGACGGACTCGGCAACTCCCTCGACCACATCAAGAAGATCATGGGCACCTCCATGGAAGCCCTGATCCACCACTTCAAGCTGGTCACCGAGGGCTTCCGCGTCCCGCCGGGACAGGCGTACGCGGCCGTCGAGTCGCCCAAGGGCGAACTCGGGGTGCATGCCGTCTCCGACGGCGGCACCCGCCCCTACCGGGTCCACTTCCGTGACCCGTCCTTCACCAACCTGCAGGCCATGGCGGCGATGTGCGAGGGCGGCCAGGTCGCCGACGTCATCGTCGCCGTCGCGTCCATCGACCCCGTGATGGGAGGCGTCGACCGGTGACCACCTCTTCTTCGGAGCGGGGCGTCAGCCTGGGCATGCCCGAACTGCCCGCGCCCGCCTACCCGGACGACGTCAGGGCCCGGCTGGAGGCGGACGCGCGCGAGGTCATCGCGCGCTACCCGGACTCGCGGTCCGCCCTGCTGCCGCTGCTCCACCTCGTGCAGTCGGAGGAGGGCCATGTCACGCGCACCGGAATGCGGTTCTGTGCGGACATGCTGGGCCTGACCACAGCCGAGGTCACCGCCGTCGCCACCTTCTACACCATGTACCGGCGCCGGCCCTCCGGTGACTACCAGGTCGGCGTGTGCACCAACACGCTGTGCGCGGTGATGGGCGGCGACGCGATCTTCGAGACCCTCCAGGAACACCTGGGCCTCGGCAACGGCGAGACCACCGACGACGGCAAGGTCACCCTGGAGCACATCGAGTGCAACGCGGCCTGCGACTTCGCGCCGGTGGTGATGGTCAACTGGGAGTTCTTCGACAACCAGACCCCGGCGAGCGCCAAGCGCCTGGTCGACGACCTGCGCGCGGGGCGCCCCGTACAGCCCACGCGCGGGGCGCGGCTGTGCACCTTCAAGGAGACCGCGCGGATTCTGGCCGGCTTCCCCGACGAGCGGCCCGGGGCCGTCGAGGAGGGCGGCAGTGCGGGACCCGCGTCGCTGGTGGGCCTTCGCCTGGCAAGGGGAGAGGCCGCATCCGCACGCGTGGTCCATCCGCGCGGAGGTCCGCACGGGGAACCGCAGGACCGGGTGCACGAGCCGTCGCCGGCCCAGCACCTCAGTTCCCATGACGCGCCGCAGGAGACATCGGCCTCCGACCCGGCCCACCCGGCAGGGCCTACCGCCGAGGAGGGGGAGTGATGACCGTGGCATCCGAGCTGAAGGACATGAGCCCCGAGAAGCTGCTCGCACCCGTGCTGTCGGCCTTCTGGGACGAGGACCGGTCCTGGTCCCTGGACGTCTACCGGAGGCACGAGGGGTACGAGGGGCTCGGCAAGGCCCTCGCCATGTCGCCGGACGACCTGATCGCGTACGTCAAGGACTCCGGGCTGAGAGGCCGCGGCGGCGCGGGATTCCCGACCGGAATGAAGTGGCAGTTCATTCCTCAGGGTGATGGGAAACCGCACTATCTAGTTGTCAACGCCGACGAGTCGGAGCCGGGCACCTGCAAGGACATCCCGCTCCTCTTCGCGAACCCGCACAGCCTCATCGAGGGCATTGTGATCGCGTGCTATGCCATCAGGTCGTCGCATGCCTTCATCTATCTGCGTGGTGAAGTCGTCCCTGTTCTGCGGCGGCTGCACGAGGCCGTGCGCGAGGCCTACGCGGCGGGCTACCTCGGCGAGAACATCCTGGGCAGCGGACTCGACCTCCAGCTCACCGTGCACGCGGGTGCGGGCGCGTACATCTGCGGCGAGGAGACCGCACTGCTCGACTCGCTCGAAGGCCGCCGTGGTCAACCGCGGCTCCGTCCCCCCTTCCCTGCGGTGGAAGGCCTCTACGCCTGTCCGACTGTGGTGAACAACGTCGAGTCGATCGCTTCAGTTCCCGCCATCCTGAAAAACGGGAAAGAATGGTTCAGGTCGATGGGCAGCGAGAAGTCCCCGGGCTTCACGCTCTACTCGCTCAGCGGCCACGTCGCGAGCCCCGGCCAGTACGAGGCCCCGCTCGGCATCACCCTGCGCCAGCTCCTCGACATGAGCGGCGGCATGCGGCCGGGCCACCGCCTGAAGTTCTGGACACCGGGCGGCTCCTCGACGCCGATGTTCACCGACGAGCACCTCGACGTCCCCCTCGACTACGAGGGCGTCGGCGCCGCCGGCTCCATGCTCGGCACCAAGGCGCTGCAGTGCTTCGACGAGACGACCTGCGTGGTGCGGGCCGTGACCCGCTGGACCGAGTTCTACGCCCACGAGTCCTGCGGCAAGTGCACGCCCTGCCGCGAAGGAACGTACTGGCTGGTGCAGTTGCTGCGGGACATCGAGGCCGGCAAGGGCGTCATGTCCGACCTCGACAAGCTCGCCGACATCGCCGACAACATCAACGGCAAGTCCTTCTGCGCCCTCGGTGACGGTGCCGCATCACCCATCTTCTCCTCGCTGAAGTACTTCCGTGAGGAGTACGAGCAGCACATCACCGGCCGGGGCTGCCCCTTCGACCCGGCCAAGTCGACGGCCTGGGCGGACCGCCCGGAGGTGAACGCATGACCGTGACCACCAACGCTCCCGCGGGTGGCGGAGAGGCGGCGGTCCCGCCGGAGGACCTCGTCACGCTGACGATCGACGGCATCGAGATCAGCGTGCCCAAGGGCACCCTGGTCATCCGGGCCGCCGAGCAGCTCGGCATCGAGATCCCGCGCTTCTGCGACCACCCCCTCCTGGACCCGGCCGGTGCCTGCCGCCAGTGCATCGTCGAGGTCGAGGGCCAGCGCAAGCCGATGGCGTCCTGCACCATCACCTGCACCGACGGGATGGTGGTGAAGACCCACCTGACCTCGCCGGTCGCCGAGAAGGCCCAGCACGGCGTGATGGAGCTGCTGCTCATCAACCACCCGCTCGACTGCCCGGTCTGCGACAAGGGCGGCGAGTGCCCGCTGCAGAACCAGGCGATGTCGCACGGCAACGCCGAGTCCCGCTTCGACGGCAAGAAGCGGACCTACGAGAAGCCCGTACCGATCTCCACCCAGGTGCTGCTCGACCGCGAGCGGTGCGTGCTGTGCGCCCGCTGCACCCGTTTCTCCAACCAGATCGCGGGCGACCCCATGATCGAACTGGTCGAGCGGGGCGCGCTCCAGCAGGTCGGCACCGGCGAGGGCGACCCGTTCGAGTCGTACTTCTCGGGCAACACCATCCAGATCTGCCCGGTCGGCGCGCTCACCTCGGCCGCCTACCGATTCCGCTCGCGCCCCTTCGACCTCGTTTCCTCGCCGTCGGTCTGCGAGCACTGTGCCGGCGGCTGCGCCACCCGCACCGACCACCGGCGCGGCAAGGTCATGCGGCGGCTCGCCGCCAACGACCCCGAGGTCAACGAGGAGTGGATCTGCGACAAGGGACGCTTCGCGTTCCGGTACGCGCAGCAGAAGGACCGCCTCGACACCCCGCTCGTCCGGGGCGCCGACGGTGTTCTGGAGCCCGCCTCCTGGCCCGAGGCGCTGGAGGCGGCGGCGCGCGGTCTGACCGCCGCCCGCTCCCGGGCCGGCGTCCTCACCGGGGGCCGGCTGACCGTCGAGGACGCCTACGCGTACAGCAAGTTCGCGCGCGTGGCGCTCGACACCAACGACATCGACTTCCGCGCGCGCGTGCACAGCGGCGAGGAAGCCGACTTCCTGGCCGCATACGTCGCCGGCCGCGGCCGTGACCTCGACGGTACGGGCGTCACGTACACCTCCCTGGAGAAGGCGCCCGCCGTGCTGCTGGTCGGCTTCGAGTCGGAGGAGGAGGCACCCGGCGTCTTCCTGCGACTGCGCAAGGCCTGGCGCAAGCGCAAGCAGCAGGTGTTCGCCCTGGCCACGCACGCCACCCGGGGCCTGGAGAAGGCCGGCGGCACGCTGCTGCCGGCCGCACCGGGCACCGAGACGGAGTGGCTGGACGCCCTCGCGAGCGGCGTCGGCCTGGAGGAGCCCGGCACACGTGCCGCAGAGGCCCTGCGCGCCGGGGGCGCCGTCATCGTCGTAGGAGAGCGGCTGGCCGGGGTCGCGGGCGGCCTCACCGCCGCCCTGCGCGCCGCCACCGCGACCGGCGCCGAGCTGGTGTGGATCCCGCGCCGGGCCGGCGAGCGCGGCGCGGTGGAGGCGGGCGCGCTGCCCTCGCTGCTGCCGGGCGGCCGCCCGGCGACCGACCCGCGCGCGCGGGAGGAGGTCGCCGCCGTCTGGGGGATCGCCGAACTCCCGCTGCGCTACGGACGCGACACCCGCCAGATCATCGAGGCCGCCGCCAGCGGCGAGCTGTCCGCGCTGGTGGTCGCCGGGGTGGAGGTCGCCGACCTGCCCGACCCGGCACGCGCGCGTGAGGCGCTGCACAGCGTCGGCTTCGTGGTCTCGCTGGAGCTGCGGCCCAGCGAGGTCACCGAGCACGCCGACGTCGTCCTGCCCGTCGCCGCGGTCGCCGAGAAGGCGGGCACCTTCCTCAACTGGGAAGGCCGCGTGCGCTTCTTCGAGGCCGCGCTCAAGCCCGACCAGATGACCCGCCGGCTGGCGCCGACCGACACGCGCGTGCTGCAGATGCTCGCCGACGCCATGGACGTCCACCTGGGCCTGCCGGATCTGCGCACCACGCGCGCGGAGATCGACCGGCTCGGCCCCTGGGACGGCCCCCGCGCCGGCGAACCCACGGAGTCCGCGGGCGTCCTGCCCCGTCCGGCCATCGGCGAGGCCGTACTCGCCGGACACCGGCTGCTGCTCGACCAGGGCGTCCTCCAGGAGGGCGACGAGGCGCTCGCCGGTACCCGGCACGCCGCACGCGCGCGCGTGTCCGCCGCGACCGCCGCCGAGACGGGCCTCGCGGACGGCGCACCGCTGGCCGTCACCGGCCCCGCAGGCACGGTCGAACTGCCCCTCCAGATCACCGACATGCCCGACCGGGTGGTCTGGCTCCCGCTGAACTCCGTCGGCTCAGGTGTCGCCTCCGACACCGGGGCGCGGCCCGGCTCCCTCGTCCGTATCGGCCCGGCGGCTGCCGCCGGAGAGGCCCCCAAGGAGGTGGAGGCATGAGCCCGTACCTCGCCGCTGAAGACCTCTCGATGTTCGGCCGCGACCCCTGGTGGCTGGTCGTCGTCAAGGCGGTGTTCTGCTTCGCCTTCCTGATGGTGACCGTGCTGTTCTCCATCGTCTGGGAGCGCAAGGTCGTCGCCTGGATGCAGCTGCGCATCGGTCCCAACCGGCACGGCCCCTGGGGCATGCTCCAGTCGCTCGCCGACGGCATCAAGCTGATGCTCAAGGAAGACGTCATCGTCAAGCGTGCGGACAAGGTGGTGTACGTCCTCGCGCCGATCGTCGCGGCCATCCCGGCCTTCATGGCGATCGCGGTGATCCCCTTCGGGCCGGCCGGCAACGAGATCTCGATCTTCGGCCACCGCACCACGATGCAGCTCACCGACCTGCCGATCGCGATGCTCTACATCCTCGCGGTGGCCTCGGTCGGCATCTACGGCATCGTGCTCGCGGGCTGGAGCTCCGGATCCACCTATCCGCTCCTCGGCGGCCTGCGCTCCTGCGCGCAGATGATCTCGTACGAGATCGCCATGGGCGCCGCGTTCGCCTCCGTGTTCCTCTACTCGGGATCGATGTCGACGTCCACGATCGTCGAGCAGCAGCACGACCGCTGGTACATCCTGCTGCTGCCGGTCTCCTTCATCCTGTACATCGTCACGATGGTCGGCGAGACCAACCGCGCCCCCTTCGACATGCCGGAGTCCGAGGGCGACCTGGTCGGCGGCTTCAACACCGAGTACTCCTCGATCAAGTTCGCGATGTTCATGCTCGCGGAGTACGTGAACATGGTGACCGTCTCGGCCGTCTCGACCACCCTGTTCCTCGGCGGCTGGCGCGCCCCCTGGCCGGTCAGCAGCTTCTGGGAGGGCGCGAACCACGGCTGGTGGCCGCTGCTCTGGTTCGTCATCAAGGTGCAGCTGCTGCTGTTCTTCTTCATCTGGCTGCGCGGCACGCTCCCGCGGGTCCGCTACGACCAGCTGATGAAGCTCGGCTGGAAGGTCCTCATCCCGGTCTCGGTGACCTGGCTGATGCTGGTGGCGACCGTCCGCGCCCTGCGCAACGAGAACTACGACTTCGCCGACATCGCGCTCTACGTCGGCGGCGGTGTCCTCGCCCTGCTGTTGATCTCCTTCGTCGCCGACATGTTCCGCGAGAAGGGGAGGACGGCCGAGCAGCCCGCCGCCCAAGAGCCGGCCTTCGACCCGATGGCGGGCGGCTTCCCCGTACCGCCGCTGCCGGGACAGCAGCTGCCACCGGTGCCCAGGCGCCGCTCGCGCCGCGAGCGGGAGCTGATTGTCAGTGGTGGACCGGACACTGTCAGTGACGGATCTTCGGATGGAAAGGAGGCGTCCGATGGCTGAGGAGCCTCAGGAGACCGGGCAGACCAAGCCCGGCTTCCAGAACCCCGTGGCCGGCTTCGGCGTGACCTTCAAGGCCATGTTCAAGAAGCGGCTGACCGAGCAGTACCCGGAGCAGAAGAAGACCACGGCTCCGCGGTTCCACGGACGGCACCAGCTCAACCGCCATCCGGACGGCCTGGAGAAGTGCGTCGGCTGCGAGCTGTGCGCCTGGGCCTGCCCCGCCGATGCCATCTACGTGGAGGGCGCCGACAACACCGACGAGGAACGCTACTCGCCGGGCGAGCGGTACGGCCGCGTCTACCAGATCAACTACGCCCGCTGCATCCTGTGCGGCCTGTGCATCGAAGCGTGCCCCACGCGCGCGTTGACGATGACCAACGAGTTCGAGCTGGCCGACTCCAGTCGCGCCAACCTCATCTACACCAAGGAACAGCTGCTCGCCGGCCTCGAAGAAGGCATGGTCGACACGCCGCACGCGATCTTCCCGGGGACGGACGAACAGGACTACTACCGCGGCCTGGTCACGCAGGCCGCGCCCGGCACCGTCCGCCAGGTCGCCGTCTCCAAGGGAGAGGTCCCGCAGGAGGCCGCGTCCACCTTCGGCGAGGACGAGCCGGCCTCGGAGAAGGTGATCGGCCGATGAGCGCGCACCTCCTCGCCGCCTACACCACCTCCACCGGTGAGGCCTTCCAGTTCTGGGTCCTCGGCACGATCGCGGTGCTCGGCGCCCTGTGCACCGTCTTCATGAAGAAGGCCGTGCACAGCGCGCTCTGCCTCGCCGGCACCATGATCGTCCTGGCGGTGTTCTACCTCGCCAACGGCGCCTACTTCCTCGGGATCGTGCAGATCGTCGTCTACACCGGCGCGATCATGATGCTGTTCCTGTTCGTGGTGATGCTCGTCGGCGTCACCGCCGCGGACTCCCTGAAGGAGACCATCAAGGGCCAGCGCTGGCTGGCCCTTCTGTGCGGCGTCGGCTTCGGTCTCCTGCTGTTCGCCGGTATCGGCAACGCCTCACTGAAGGAGTTCAACGGCACCGGCCAGGCGAACGCGAACGGCAACGTGGGGGGCCTCGCCACCCTCATCTTCACCAAGTACGTCTTCGCCTTCGAAATCACCGGCGCGCTGCTCATCACGGCCGCCGTCGGAGCCATGGTGCTCACCCACCGGGAGCGCACCGAGCGCGCCCGGACCCAGCGCGAGCTGTCCGAACAGCGCATCCGTGAGGGCGCGCACATCCCGCCGCTGCCCGCCCCCGGTGTCTACGCCCGGCACAACGCCGTGGACATCGCGGGCCTGCTGCCCGACGGCACCCCGTCCGAGCTGACCGTCAGCAAGACGCTGCGCGAACGCGGCCAGATCCGTGACGTGTCCGCGGAGGCGCTCAACGACCTGCGGGCGCTGGAGCAGCGCGCGGAGGAGCGCCTGGAGCGCAGGGCGATCGAGCCGGAGACGTTCAAGCGGCCCGAGGAGGCGTCGAAGTGAACCCGGTCAACTACCTCTACCTCGCCGCCCTGTTGTTCACGATCGGCGCGACCGGCGTACTGATCCGGCGCAACGCCATCGTGGTCTTCATGTGCATCGAGCTGATGCTGAACGCCTGCAACCTCGCGTTCGTCACCTTCTCCCGGATGCACGGCAACCTCGACGGCCAGATCATCGCCTTCTTCACGATGGTCGTCGCCGCAGCGGAGGTCGTGGTGGGCCTCGCGATCATCGTGTCGCTGTTCCGTACCCGCCACTCGGCCTCGGTCGACGACGCCAGCCTGATGAAGCTGTAAGGGGTCGGAAGAATCGTGGAGAACCTGATCGCGCTGCTCATCGCGGCGCCCCTGCTCGGAGCGGCCGTCCTGCTGACCGGCGGCCGGCGCCTGGACCGCGTCGGCCACTGGATCGGCACGCTCCTGTCGGCCGCTTCCTTCGTGTTCGGTCTCATCCTCTTCGCCGACCTCCTCGGCAAGGGCGCGGAGCACCGCACCCTGACGCAGCACCTGTTCAGCTGGGTCCCGGTGGCCGGCTTCCAGGCGGACGTCACCTTCCGCCTCGACCAGCTGTCCATGACGTTCGTACTGCTCATCACGGGCGTCGGCTCGCTGATCCACCTGTACTCGGTCGGGTACATGGAGCACGACGAGCGGCGCCGCCGCTTCTTCGGCTACCTGAACCTGTTCCTCGCGGCGATGCTGCTGCTCGTCCTCGCCGACAACTACCTGCTGCTGTACGTCGGCTGGGAGGGCGTCGGCCTCGCCTCGTACCTGCTGATCGGCTTCTGGCAGCACAAGCCCAGCGCCGCCACGGCCGCGAAGAAGGCCTTCCTGGTCAACCGGGTCGGCGACATGGGCCTGTCGATCGCGATCATGCTGATGTTCACCACCTTCGGCAGCTTCGCCTTCGGCCCGGTCCTCGGTCACACCGGTGACACCTCCGAGGGCAAGCTCACCGCGATCGGCCTGATGCTGCTGCTCGCCGCCTGCGGCAAGTCCGCCCAGGTGCCGCTGCAGTCCTGGCTCGGGGACGCCATGGAGGGCCCGACCCCGGTCTCCGCCCTCATCCACGCGGCGACGATGGTGACCGCGGGTGTGTACCTGATCGTCCGCTCCGGCGCCATCTTCAACGCCGCCCCCGACGCCCAGCTGGCCGTCACCGTCGTCGGCGCGGTGACGCTCCTGTTCGGTGCGATCGTCGGTTGCGCCAAGGACGACATCAAGAAGGCGCTGGCCGGCTCCACCATGTCGCAGATCGGCTACATGGTCCTCGCCGCCGGACTCGGCCCCATCGGCTACGTCTTCGCGATCATGCACCTGGTGACGCACGGCTTCTTCAAGGCCGGCCTGTTCCTCGGCGCCGGTTCCGTGATGCACGGCATGAACGACGAGGTCGACATGCGCCGCTACGGCGGCCTGCGTACGTACATGCCGGTCACCTTCATCACCTTCGGCCTCGGCTACCTCGCCATCATCGGCTTCCCGGGCCTGTCCGGCTTCTTCTCCAAGGACAAGATCATCGAGGCGGCCTTCGCCAAGGGCGGCACCGAGGGCTGGATCCTCGGCGGCGCGGCCCTGCTCGGCGCGGCCATCACCGCCTTCTACATGACGCGCGTGATGCTGATGACGTTCTTCGGAGAAGAACGGTGGCGCAACGCCCCGACCCCGTCCCCGGCCGAGCCCAGCGTGGAGCCCGCCGCCGAAACCCGCGGCGAGCACGCCGAGCCGCACCCGCACGAGTCCCCGAAGGTCATGACGATCCCGATGATCGTGCTGGCCGTCGGCTCGGTCTTCGGCGGTGGCTTCTTCAGCATCGGCGACCGCTTCCTGCACTGGCTGGAGCCCGTCACGGGCCACAGCGAGGGCGACTCCCCGCTCAGCGCGGCCACGGTCACCGGCGCCACCATGGTGTGCCTGGTCATCGGCGTCGCCATCGCCTGGGCCCAGTACGGCCGCAAGCCCGTCCCGGCGGTCGCCCCGCGCGGCTCGCTGCTCACCCGCGCGGCCCGCCGCGACCTGCTCCAGGACGACTTCAACCACGTGGTCCTGGTGCGCGGCGGCGAGCACCTGACGCGCTCCCTGGTGTACGTCGACCACACCCTGGTCGACGGCGTCGTCAACGGCACGGCAGCCGGCTTCGGCGGCCTGTCCGGACGGCTGCGCCGGCTCCAGAACGGCTTCGCCCGCTCCTACGCGGTCTCGATGTTCGGCGGCGCGGCACTCCTGGTCGCCGCGACCCTGCTGATGAGGGCGGTCTGATACCGATGTCCTTTCCTCTGCTGACAGCGACGGCGGCGCTCCCGGCCCTCGGGGCCGTCGCCACGGCCGCCGTACCGGCCGCCCGGCGCACCGCCGCGAAATGGCTGGCCCTGGTCGTCTCGCTCGCCACGCTCGCCCTGGCGATCACCGTCCTGGTCCGCTTCGATCCGGGCGGCGCCCGCTACCAGCTCACCGAGTCCCACGCCTGGATCAAGGACTTCGGGGTCAGGTACGAGCTGGGCGTCGACGGCATCGCGGTCGCACTGATCGCGCTGACCGCCGTACTCATCCCGTTCATCATCCTCGCGGGCTGGCACGACGCCGACCCGCTGGAGACCGGCAGCCGCCGCTGGCGGCCCACCCAGGGCTTCTTCGCGCTGATCCTGGCGGTCGAGGCGATGGTGGTCATCTCGTTCGAGGCCACCGACGTCTTCCTCTTCTACATCTTCTTCGAAGCCATGCTCATCCCGATGTACTTCCTCATCGGCGGCTTCGGGGACCACGCGCACGAGCACGGCGAGGAGACGGCCGCCACCCAGCGGTCGTACGCCGCGGTGAAGTTCCTGCTCTACAACCTGGTCGGCGGCCTCATCATGCTGGCCGCGGTGATCGGCCTCTACGTGGTCGCCGGGAACTTCTCGCTCACCGAGATCGCCGAGGCCCGCGCCAGCGGCTCGCTGCACATGGCGACCAGCACCGAACGCTGGCTGTTCCTCGGCTTCTTCTTCGCCTTCGCGGTCAAGGCGCCGCTGTGGCCGCTGCACACCTGGCTGCCCAACGCCATGCAGGAGGCCACCGCCCCGGTCGCCGTGCTCATCACCGCGGTCGTCGACAAGGTCGGCACCTTCGCGATGCTCCGCTTCTGCCTCCAGCTGTTCCCGGAGGCCAGCAAGTGGGCGACGCCCGTCATTCTCGTCCTGGCGCTCATCAGCATCGTCTACGGCGCGCTGCTCGCCGTCGGCCAGCGGGACATCAAACGCCTGGTGGCGTACGCATCGATCTCGCACTTCGGCTTCATCATCATGGGCGTCTTCGCGATGACCAGCCAGGGCCAGTCCGGCGCCACGCTCTACATGGTCAACCACGGCATCTCCACCGCCGCGCTGATGCTGGTCGCCGGCTTCCTCATCTCCCGGCGCGGCTCGCGGCTCATCGCCGACTACGGAGGCGTGCAGAAGGTCGCCCCGGTGCTCGCCGGCACCTTCCTGATCGGCGGCCTGGCCACCCTGTCGCTTCCCGGACTGGCGCCGTTCGTCAGTGAGTTCCTGGTCCTGGTCGGCACGTTCGCGCGCTACCCGGTGATCGGGATCATCGCCACCCTCGGCATCGTCCTCGCCGCGCTGTACACCCTCGTGCTGTACCAGCGGACGATGACCGGCCCGGTGAAACCGGAGGTCTCGGCGATGCCCGACCTCCGCGCGCGCGAGCTGGTCGTCGTCGCCCCGCTGATCGTGCTGCTGATCTTCCTGGGCGTCTACCCGAAGCCGGTCACGGACATCGTCAACCCGGCGGTCAAGCAGACCATGTCCGACGTACACAAGAAGGACCCCAAGCCCGCAGTGGAGGCGGCAAAGTGAGCGCACCAGCCGTCCACAGCCTGTGGACAACCGCGGCCGATCCGATCTCGAAGATCGACGCGCCGAAGATCGAATACGCGCAATTGTCGCCCACCCTGATCGTCATCGGTGCGGCGCTGGTCGGGGTGCTCATCGAGGCCTTCGTGCCGCGCAGGTCCCGCTACTACGCGCAGGTGTTCATGTCCGTCGTAGCCCTGTGCGCCGCGTTCGCCGCGGTCGTCGCGCTGGCGGCCGACGGGTACGGCACCACCAAGGCACACATCGCGGCCATGGGCGCGATCGCGGTCGACGGCCCCGCCCTCTTCCTGCAGGGCACCATCGTGCTGGCCGGCCTGGTGGGCCTGTTCACCTTCGCCGAGCGGCGCCTGGACCCGGTGGCGCACGGCAACCGGGTCGACTCCTTCGCCGCGCAGGCCGCCTCCGTACCCGGCAGCGACAGCGAAAAGGCGGCCGTGAAGGCCGGCTTCACCACCACCGAGGTCTTCCCGCTGCTCCTCTTCGCCATCGGCGGCATGCTGATCTTCCCCGCGGCGAACGACCTGCTGACCCTGTTCGTGGCCCTGGAGGTCTTCTCCCTCCCGCTGTACCTGCTGTGCGCGCTGGCCCGCCGCAAGCGCCTGATGTCACAGGAGGCCGCGGTCAAGTACTTCCTGCTCGGGGCGTTCGCCTCCGCGTTCACCCTGTTCGGCATCGCGCTGCTGTACGGCTACGCGGGCTCGATGTCGTACGCCCGCATCGCCCAGGTCGTCGACGGCACGGCCACCGACGTCGACCCGGCACTCGCCAACACCATGGGCAACGACGCGCTGCTGCTGATCGGCGGCGCCATGCTCGTGATGGGCCTGCTGTTCAAGGTCGGCGCGGTGCCGTTCCACATGTGGACGCCCGACGTCTACCAGGGCGCGCCCACCCCGGTGACCGGCTTCATGGCGGCGGCGACCAAGGTGGCCGCGTTCGGTGCGCTGCTGCGCCTGCTCTACGTCGTCCTGCCCGGGCTGCGCTGGGACTGGCGGCCGGTCATGTGGGCCGTGGCGATCATCACCATGCTGGGCGGTGCGATCGTCGCCATCACCCAGACCGACATCAAGCGGCTGCTGGCGTACTCGTCCATCGCGCACGCAGGATTCATCCTCGCGGGTGTCATCGCCACGTCGAAGGACGGCGTGTCGTCCGTCCTCTTCTACCTGGCGGGCTACTCCTTCGTCACGATCGGCGCCTTCGCCGTGGTCACGCTGGTCCGTGACGCGGGCGGCGAGGCCACCCACCTGTCAAAGTGGGCGGGCCTGGGCCGCCGATCGCCGCTGGTGGCGGCCGTGTTCGCGGTGTTCCTGCTGGCCTTCGCCGGCATCCCGCTGACCTCCGGTTTCGCCGGAAAGTTCGCCGTGTTCAAGGCGGCGGCGGACGGTGGCGCGGCACCGCTGGTCGTGATCGGTGTGATCTCCTCGGCCATCGCCGCGTTCTTCTACATCCGGGTGATCGTGCTGATGTTCTTCAGCGAGCCGAGGCCGGAAGGCCCGACCGTCGCCGTCCCGTCACCGCTGACCATGGTCGCGATCGGCCTGGGTGTGGCGGTGACGCTGGTCCTCGGTGTGGCACCGCAGTACTTCCTGGACCTGGCGAACCAGGCGGGAGTGTTCGTGCGCTGACCTTCACCCTCACATACCGCTGCCCGGCACCCGCGTTCACACGGGTGCCGGGCAGCGGTCCGTTTCCGGGGCTACCGACTCCTGTCGCGGCGCGTCTTGATCTGGGTGAGGTCCACGGGGAAGGGCACGTCCAGCTTCATGCGCTCACGGAAGATGCCGGTGCTCGTGTAGGTGCCGGTCGTCGGCTCCAGCTCGAAGAGTGCACCGCGGCCCGGCCCTTTCTTCAGCGGCGTGGTCTCGCGGTCGCGGGAGGCGGAGTCCTCGGAGACCACCTCGATGGCCAGGACGACGGACTCCGCCGGGAAGCGGGTCTGGTACGGGTCCTCCACCACGTCGGCCCGCACCACCACCACGTCCGGCTCGGGCCGGTTCTGGCGGTCGACGTCGATCGTGAGCTTGCGGATGACCTCGAACTACTCAGGAGCCAGCGACCGGAGCTGCCAATTGAAGAAGTCGACAGCACGGGCGTGAAAAAGCGTCTGCGGACTCACGAAGACGAGGCTTCCGTCGATCAATGCCGTGTGGGGAGGAAGATTCGGGAGGCGGTCCAGGTCGTCGGGCGGTCCAGCCGCCTTCCGGCGGGGTCGGCCAGCTGGGCGCGGACGCCTTCGGTGCGACGCTCCTCAGTGCTCCCACGGGACGGAGTCTCGCCGGTGCATTCAGACAATCGGCCGGAAACGGGCGGGTCTCCCACGAACGTATGAACGACAGTCGTGTCCTTGACGTGCGGTTCTCCGGGCGACCTGTGGATAACTCCGGCGCTGTCGGTCCGGACCCCTATCGTGGAGGCAGCGGTCGAGAGACGACACACGGGGGACCGGCGGGGGACAGGACGATGGGCGTGACGGGCGGTATCAGCGAGATGACACAGGTGACCGAGGGGCCGGGCGCGGCCGACAGCGAGGCGCTCGCCACACTGCACCGGGTCTTCGGATACGACGCCTTCCGAGGTGAGCAGCAGGCGGTCATCGAGCATGTGGTGGCGGGCGGCGACGCCGTCGTCCTCATGCCGACCGGCGGCGGAAAGTCGCTCTGCTACCAGATCCCGGCCCTGGTCAGGCCCGGCACCGGTGTGGTGGTCTCTCCTCTGATCGCCCTCATGCAGGACCAGGTGGACGCCCTGCGGGCCCTCGGGGTCCGTGCCGGCTTCATGAACTCCACGCAGGACTTCGACGAGCGGCGCGTGGTCGAGGCCGAGTTCCTGGCCGGTGAGCTGGACCTGCTGTATCTCGCGCCGGAGCGGCTGCGCCTGGACGCCACGCTGGACCTGCTCTCCCGCGGGAAGATCTCCGTCTTCGCGATCGACGAGGCGCACTGCGTGTCCCAGTGGGGCCACGACTTCCGCCCCGACTACCTCTCCCTGTCCCTGCTCGGCGAGCGCTGGCCGGACGTCCCGCGGATCGCCCTGACCGCCACGGCCACCCGCGCCACCCACCAGGAGATCACCCAGCGGCTGAACCTGCCGACGGCACGGCACTTCGTCGCCAGCTTCGACCGCCCCAACATCCAGTACCGGATCGTGCCCAAGGCCGACCCCAGGAAGCAGCTGCTCGCCTTCCTCCGGGAGGAGCACCCGGGCGACGCCGGCATCGTGTACTGCCTCTCGCGGAACTCGGTGGACCGTACGGCGGAGTTCCTGACCGCCAACGGCATCCAGGCGGTGCCCTACCACGCGGGCCTGGACGCGGCCACGCGCGCGGCGCACCAGTCCCGGTTCCTGCGCGAGGACGGCCTGGTCGTGGTGGCGACCATCGCGTTCGGCATGGGCATCGACAAGCCGGACGTACGCTTCGTCGCCCACCTGGACCTCCCCAAGTCGATCGAGGGCTACTACCAGGAGACCGGCC
Source organism: Streptomyces sp. NPDC088810 (assembly GCF_044750305.1). Classification (NCBI taxonomy): domain Bacteria; kingdom Bacillati; phylum Actinomycetota; class Actinomycetes; order Kitasatosporales; family Streptomycetaceae; genus Streptomyces; species Streptomyces sp. NPDC088810. Next base: position 555,982 of record NZ_JBIVJQ010000004.1, on the reverse strand, counting down.
GGGCGGGCCGCGACGGCCTGCCGTCCACGGCCTGGATGACGTACGGCCTGAATGACGTCATACAGCAGCGCAAGCTGATCCAGTCCGGCGAGGGCGACGAGGCGTTCCGCCGGCGGGCCGCGGCCCACCTCGACGCCATGCTCGCGCTGTGCGAGACCGCCCAGTGCCGCCGCGGCCAGCTGCTCGCCTACTTCGGCCAGGACCCCGACGCCGCCGGCTGCGGCAACTGCGACACGTGCCTCACCCCGCCCGAGACCTGGGACGGCACGATCGCCGCGCAGAAGGTGCTGTCCACGGTGGTACGGCTGCAGCGGGAGCGTGGGCAGAAGTTCGGCGCGATGCAGATCGTCGACATCCTGCTCGGCAAGCGCACCGGCAAGGTGATCCAGTTCGACCACGACCAGCTGTCCGTCTTCGGTATCGGCCAGGACCTCACCGAAGGCGAGTGGCGCGGTGTCGTCCGGCAGCTGCTGGCCCAGGGGCTCCTCGCGGTCGAAGGGGAGTACGGCACGCTGGTCCTCACCGAGGCGAGCGGCTCGGTGCTGCGGCGGGAGCGTGAGGTGCCGCTGCGCAAGGAGCCGAAGAAGCCGGCCGCCTCCCGGTCCCGGTCCGCGGGCGCCTCCGGGGGCGACCGCAAGGCCAAGGCCGCCGCGGCCGAGCTGCCCGACGCGCTGCTCCCCGCCTTCGAGGCCCTGCGGGCCTGGCGCGCCGAGCAGGCTCGGGAGCAGGGCGTCCCGGCGTACGTCATCTTCCACGACGCCACCCTCCGGGAGATCGTGACCCGGTGGCCCGGTTCGGTGCGGGAACTGGGCACGGTGGGCGGCGTCGGCGAGAAGAAGCTGGCCACGTACGGCGAAGGGGTGCTCGAGGTGCTGGGCTCCCTGAACGGGTCGGCCAAGGCCGCCGGCGAAGCCCCGGCCGCCGACGACAGGCCGGACGACGACTGGCCCGAGCCGGCGGACGAGCCGGAGCCGGACGACTGGATATAGCCTGCTGCGGCCCCGCGCGGTGCGGGCCTCACAGCCCCCGCGCCGCGTAGGCCCGGACGTCCGCGTCCGAGTCGGCCGTGGCCGTGGCGAGGGCCGCGCGGGCCTCTGCCGAGGTTCGGTGCCGGCTCAGGGCCAGGACCGCCGCCTTACGGACGTCGGCGTTCGGGTCGGCGAGCGCCTTGGCGAGGGCGGGGACGGCCGGGTCGGCGGGCGCGGCCGACAGCGCGGTCACGGCGCCGGACCGTACCTGCCAGGCCGGGTCCGACAGGGCGGCCACGGCGCGTGCGGCCAGCGGCGGCGGGCAGCCGGTGGCGGCCAGCGCGCCGAGCGCGGCGCCGCGCACCAGCGGGTCGCCGTCCTCGGTGAGCCGGTCCAGGGCGGCGGTGAGCAGGTTCCGGTCGGCCGGGGCGAGGCCAGCCGAGCCGACGGTGGCCAGGGCCTTCGCCACGGTGACCCGGACCTCCCGGGAGGGATCGTCCGCCGCGCCCGCCAGGGGCCGGACCGCGTCCACCGAGACGAGCGCCCGCACGGCCTCTGTCCGGACGGCGATGTCGGGATCGTCCAGCGCCGCAGCGAACACCTTGGCCTCGCCCAGCCGCAGGGCCCGCAGCACATCGAGGGCAGCGGCCCGGACCACGGGGTCGGCCTGGACGAGCGCATCGGTGAGGGCGGCGCCCAAGGCAGGTTCGGGCGGCAGTGTCTCGACGAGTTCCCGCAGTGAGGCCGCGGCGGCTGCGCGGACCTCGGCAGCGGGGTCGGCGAGCGCACCGGCGAGGGCCTGACCGGTCCCCGGCGGCACGGTCTCCGTGAGCACCGCGACGGCCGTACGGCGCACAGCGGGATCCGCGTCGGTCAAGTACGGCTCGACCGCCACGAGTTCGGGCTCCTCCTCGGCCAGGCCCAGCAGCTCCAGCAGCCGGGGAGAGGCGGCGTCCCGCGCGTTCGCCCGGTCCACGGGACCGGCATCGGCGGCACGCGCGGACGCGGGCCGCACGGCCACCGGTGCCACCTCGCGGGGCCCGGCCGTGGCCACATGCTCGGGGCGGACCTCGCCCAGATGCCGGGACGGACCGCCGACAGGTGTGAACTCCTCCACCGGCACCAGATAGGGAGCCACGGGACGGGCCGTGAACTCCATCGCACCAGAGGGGGACTTGTGCAGATCGAGATGGTGGAACCAGGAGACGTCGTCGCGCCCGGGATGGTCGAGACGATCATGGTAGAGGCCCCAGCGGGACTCGGTACGGGCCAGGGAAGCCCGGGCGGCCATCTCCGCGCAGTCGCGTATGAAGGTGACCTCGGCACAGCGCATCAGCTCATGCGGGGTGCGGGCACCCATCGAGGCGATGTCGGCGCGCATCCGCTCGAACGCCTCCAGCGCGAGGGAGAGCCGTGCGCCGGACTTCGGCGGTGCCACGTAGTCGTTCACGAAGCGGCGCAGCTTGTACTCGACCTGGGGCTGCGGCGGGCCGTCCGGGTTGCGCAGCGGGCGGTAGATCAACTCGTGGGCCTCGCGCACCTGGTCCGCGGGAAGCTCACCGTCGTACGCCCTGTACCGGGCGGCGTCCGCACCCGCGAGGTCGCCGAAGACGAACGCGCCGATCATGTAGTTGTGCGGGACACAGGCGAGGTCGCCGGCGGCGTACAGGCGGGGGACGGTCGTACGCGCGTGGTCGTCGACGCGGACACCCGAGGCGGAGTGGCCTCCGCACAGGCCGATCTCGGAGATGTGCATCTCGACGTCGTGGGTGCGGTAGTCGTGCCCGCGACCGGCGTGGAAGGTGCCGCGGGTGGGCCGCTCGGTGGAGTGCAGGATGGACTCCAGGGCGGAGATCGACTCCTCGGGCAGATGGCTGAGCTTGAGGTAGACCGGACCCCGGTCGCCGGCGACCTCGGCGGCGAACTCGGCCATCATCTGCCCCGACCAGTAGTCGGAGTCGACGAAGCGCTCGCCGTGCCGGTTGACCTGGTAGCCGCCGAACGGGTTGGCGACGTAGGCGCAGGCCGGGCCGTTGTAGTCCTTGATCAACGGATTGATCTGGAAGCACTCGATACCGGTCAGCTCGGCGCCCGCGTGGTAGGCCATGGCGTACCCGTCACCGGCGTTGGTGGGGTTCTCGTAGGTGCCGTAGAGGTAACCGGAGGCGGGCAGGCCGAGCCGGCCGCAGGCACCGGTCGCGAGGATCACCGCGCCCGCGCGGATGGTGACGAACGCGCCGGTACGGGTGTGGAACCCGACCGCACCCACGGCCCGCCCGCCGGCGGTGAGGACCCGGACCGGCATCACCCGGTTCTCGATCCGGATCCGCTCCCGCATCTCGCGCCGCCGCAACTGCCGGTACAGGACCTTTTTGACGTCCTTGCCCTCTGGCATCGGCAGTACGTACGAGCCGGAGCGATGGACCTGGCGGACCGCGTACTCGCCGTGCTCGTCCTTCTCGAACTTGACCCCGTACGACTCCAGCCGCTGCACCATCGCGAAGCCGCGCGTGGCGGTCTGGCGGACGGTGGACTGGTCGACGATGCCGTCGTTGGCGCGGGTGATCTCGGCGACGTAGTCGTCGGGTTCGGCCCGGCCGGGGATGACCGCGTTGTTGACGCCGTCCATGCCCATGGCGAGCGCGCCGGAGTGCCGGACGTGGGCCTTCTCCAGCAGCAGGACGTTCGCGCCGCGCTCGGCGGCGGTCAGGGCGGCCATGGTGCCGGCGGTGCCGCCGCCGACGACGAGGACGTCGCAGGTCAGCTCCTCGGCATCGGTGACGGCGGGAATCTGCAGGGGGCTGGTCGCGGGGGTGGTCACCGGGATGCCTTTCAGGAGCCGAGCGAGCTGAGGACGGCGCGGCGCAGTGCCACGCGGGCCGGATCGTCGAAGGCCGCACGGTCACGGGGGCGCGGCACCTCGCGTACGGCGGACACCCGCCCCGAACCGAGCAGGGCCACACGGTCACCGAGGAAGAGGGCCTCGTCCACGTCGTGCGTGACGAACACGACGGTCGCGCCCGTGCCCCGCAATACCTCTACCAGCAGGTCCTGCATGCCGGACCGGGTCTGCGCGTCGAGGGCGCCGAAGGGCTCGTCCATGAGGACCGCGCGCGGACTGTCCGCCAAGGCCCGGGCCAACTGGGCGCGCTGGCGCTGCCCGCCGGACACCCGGTGCGGCAACTGCCCGGCCTGCTCGCTCAGTCCGACCCGCGCGAGCCACGACTCGGCCCGGGAGCGCCGCTCCGCGCGCGGGACGCCCCTGATGGCCAGCGGGAGTTCGACGTTTCCGCGCAAGCTGCGCCAGGGCAGCAGCGCGTCCTCCTGGAAGACCAGCGCGCGGTCGGCCGACGGCCCGGTCAGCGGGCTGCCGTCCGCCTCGGCCGTGCCGCCCAGCGGTGCCAGCAGCCCGGCGAGCGTCCGCAGCAGCGTGGACTTGCCGCAGCCGGAGGGGCCGACGACGGTGAGGATCTCGCCGGGGGCGACCTCCAGGTCGACGCCTGACAGGACCGGCGCGTCCGGGCGGCCGAGGACGGCGGAGCGGAAGGCGAGCCGGGTCCCGCGTACGCCTTCCGGTGCCGGTGCGGCGGGAGCGGTGACGGTCTCAGACGAGGTGCTCATCACGGGCCTCCTCGGTGTCGTTCTCGCCCTGCTGCTCGGACTTGGCCTGCTGCTCGGGCTCGCCGTCGGGGCGGGCTGGGGCGGCGAGCGGCCGGGCCGCGCGGGGACGCCCGCCGGGGACGTACGAGGTGCGGGGCAGCCAGCGGGTCAGCCGGCGGCCGAGGAGTTCCACGGCCGTGGAGGTGATCCAGCCGAGCACGCCGATCGTGACCATGCCGACGAAGACGCCGGGGTAGTTCACCACCGTGTAGTCCTGCCAGGTGCGGTAGCCGACCCCGTACTGGCCGGAGATCATCTCGGCGGAGATCACGCAGATCCACGACACGCCGATGCCCACCGACAGCCCGCCGAAGATGCCGGGCAGGGCTCCCGGCAGCACGACCGAGCCGAGGATCCGGAGCCGGCCGGCGCCCATGGTGCGCACCGCCTCCTCCCAGACCGGGGTCAGCGCGCGGACCGCGTGCCGGGTGGAGACCAGTACGGGGAAGAAGGCGGCGGTGCAGGTGATGAAGACGATGCCCTGCTCGTTCGAGGGGAACAGCAGGATCGCGACCGGGACGAGGGCGATCGCCGGGATCGGCCGGACGACCTCCAGCACCGGGCCGAGCAGGTCCTCGGCCAGGCGGGAGCGGGCCACGAGCACGCCGGTGGCCACGCCGAGGACGGCCGCCAGCGCGAAGCCGGTCAGGATGCGGGTGAGGCTGTCGGTGAGGTCGGTCCAGTAGTCGTCGCCGGAAAGCCGGTCGGCGAAGGCGCGGGCTACGTCGGTGACCGTCGGGAACTGCGAGAATCGCAGCCACAGGTCGACGTTCAGGCTGGTCAGCAGCTGCCATATGCCGAGTGCGACGGCCAGGGACACCGCGCGCAGCGCATACCGGGCCAGGGGCCGCCGGGTCATGAGGCCCGCTCCAGAGCTTCGCGGTACGACAGCGTGCGCGCGCCGTCGTGCGCGGTGAGGTAGTCCTGCGCGGTGGCCGGGGTGACGAAGGGCAGCAGCCGGTCGCCGTCGGCCACCCAGACGGCCTTGTCGGCGAACCAGAGAGTGCCGGTGGTGGCATCGGGCACGTAGGCGGCGCGGATGCCGTTCTGGTGCGCGGCCAGGTAGGCCAGCAGTTGCTTCGGGGACTTGTAGGAGAGGGTCTTCTCGCTGCCCTTGGGCCACACCTCGCTCGCGGCCGGCGGGGGCGACGCGGTGAGCCGCTTGGTGTACGACGTGCCGAGGGCCTTCTTCACGTACTGGTCGTCGACGAAGGAGTCCACGTCGATGTCGCCGGTCAGCTTGGCGGACTTCAGCACGGACACGTCCTGTTTCAGGGCGGAGACGAGCTGTGGGGTGAGCGCCGGGTTGAACGTGGCGATGCCGTGAGCGCCGTTGTACAGGTAGACGACCTCGGCAGGCAGACCGGTGGCCTCGGCGACCTTCTCTGCCGCGGTGACGGGGTGGCCGTTGAGGTAGTCCGTCGCCTGGGCCTGCGCCTTGAGGAACGCTTCCAGGACGGCCGGGTGCCGGCGGGCGAAGTCCTCGCGGGCGGTGACGCCGTGGAACGTGGGCAGATTCAGCTGGGCGCCGTCGTACAGGGCCTTGGCCTTGCCCTGGAAGGCGAGCAGGCCCGGCCAGGCGACGAACTGGGACAGCGCGTCCACGCTGCCGGCCGACAGCGCCGAAGCGCCCACGGCGGGCTGCTGGTTGAGCTTGGAGATCCCCTTGTCCGGGTCGATACCGGCTCGCTGCAGGGCCCGTACGAGGGTGCCGTCGGCGGCCGAGCCGACGCTCGTGGAGACCTTCTTGCCCTTCAGGTCCTTCAGGGAGGTGAGCGTGGAGTCCGGCGCGGTGACGATGGTGTTGAGACCGCCGCGCAGGTTGTAGCCGGTGGCGGAGACCAGGTGGGTCGGCCGGCCGAGCTGCTTGCCGCGGGCCGCGTTGAGCAGCAGCGGAAAGTCGCCCATCGAGCCGATGTCGATCTTCCCGGCGGTCATCTGTGCGGTGATCGGGGCGCCGGTGGCGTAGTCCTGCCAGTCGACCTTGTAGGTGTGGCCGTCGTGCAGGGAGTTGAGCTGCTTCTCGAAGTATCCGAGGGAGCGCAGCAGGGTCCCGGCCGTGACGGTGTTGATGGTCTTGGACTGGTAGCCGACGGTGACGGTGACCGTGGAGCCGCTGCCCGCCTCGGCGCTGCCGCCGCAGGCGGACAGGGGCAGCAGGAGTGCGGCGGCGGACAGGGCGACTGTCGTGCGTTTCATGATGGGTGTACCTCTCACCGCAGCAGGTAGGGCATGTTGACCGTGACGGCTCCGGTGGGGCAGCGGGCCGCGCAGGGGCCGCAGTACCAGCACTCGTCGACGTGCATGTACGCCTTGCCGCTGCTCTCGTCGATGGCGAGGGAGTCCAGCGGGCACATGTCCACGCAGAGGGTGCAGCCGTCGATGCACTTCGACTCGTCGATGGTCACGGGCACGTCGGCCCGCTGGGGCGCCAAGGGCATGGCTGTCTCCAGGAAATGTGCAGGCGGGGCGGTTACGACCGGTGCAGCAGGCCGCTCATCGTGATGCGGTCGCCGCGGAAGCGGATGAACTCCAGGTCGACGGGTCGGCCGTCGGCGAGGTGGGTGAGGCGCTCCAGCATCAGTACGGCGGCGCCGCGCGGGGCCTGGAGCACGGCTGCGGAGTGGGCGTCCGCGTTCACCGCCTCCAGGGTGATCTCGGCGTGGCCGAGACGCTGGCCGGTGATGGCTTCCAGGAGGCGGAAGACATCGGTGTTCTCCAGGTCGGCGCCGAGCAGGGCGGTGCCGATGTCGAGCGGGATGTAGGTGAGGTCGAGGGAGAGCGGGAGGCCGTTCAGGCGGCGCAGGCGTTCGATGTAGAGGACGTCGGCGCCGGCCGGGACGCGGAGACGTTCGGCCACGGGGACGGGTGCGGGGGCGGGGCCCATGGTGCGGACCTCGTTGGTGACGCGGCCGTGTTCGCGGAGGGTTTCCGCGAGGCCCATCAGACGGTCGAGCCCGTGCGGGTATTTCCGGGCGACGACGACGGTCCCGACTCCGGGCAGCCGGTCCACCAGGCCTTCGGCCCGGAGCAGGTCCAGGGCTTGGCGGACGGTGTTGCGGGAGGCGCGGTAGTCGGTGGCGAGGGTGGACTCGTGTGGGAGGGTGCCGTCCTGGAATGCGCTTGTGAGGATCTGGCGGCGCAGCAGGTCGGCGAGCTGCCGGGCCCGGTCCGCACGCAGCCGGCGCCGTGCGCGGTGGGCGGCGACGGTGCTCGCGGCGCCCTGCCCGGCATGGTCTCGGGGGCGGTCGGTGGGTGGCATGGCTGGAACCATACCTAGGCGATAGGAAATGGCGTGTTGCTGGAGTGTTGCGCCAGCTGCGGCCCTCGGGAGCGAGCCGCTGAGCTGGGCCTTTCCGTTCCACAGGGCAAGATCTGCCACCCCGCGGGGACGGTCAGGACAGTGCCGTCAGCCCCGGAGCGAAGGTGATCAGCAGGGGTAGCAGCGGCACCAGCGCGGCCACCGTCGTCGTCAGGGCCCGGTGTCGGCGCAGCAGCCGCGGCGGCGGCTCCAGCAGGCGGTCGACCCGCTCCCCCAGGAGGCGGCGGCTGGAGTCGCAGGAGAGGACGCCCCGGTGCTGGTTCAGCTCGATCAGGGCGAGGGCCGTGGTGAGGTGCCCGCAGCGCCGGGACGCCGTGTCGTCGGCGGCCAGCTCGACCAGGCGGTGCGTCTGGTCGCAGAAGTGGGCGAAGAGCGGCACGTGCGGGAAGCCCGTGGCGAGCGCGGTGGACAGGTGCAGCAGCCAGTCGTGGTGGGCGCGGGCGTGTCCGCGCTCGTGGGTGAGGACGGCGTCCAGCTGGAGGTCGGTCAGGCGGTGCAGCGCCCCTGTGGTGACGACCAGTTGCGGGGGGTGTCCCGGCATCCACCAGGCGTCCGGGTACTCGTCCTCCAGTACCAGCATCGGCCCGCGTGCCGCGGGCAGCCCGGGCGGCAGCTCAGGGGCGCGTTCGCGCAGGTGCGCCCGGGCCTGGCCGCGGCTGCGGCGGGCCTCGACGAGTTCCCGGGCCAGCATCGCCGTCGTCCAGGCGGCCCCGCAGGCCAGCAGCAGGGTGAGCACCACGGCCCATACCGGCGCGGTGGACAGGTCGTAGGCGGCGGTGACGGCGGGCGGCGCGGGTGCGAACACGCGGTCGCGGACGGTGTGGAAGACGGCCGCCGCGCCCAATACGAGTGCGGTCAGGCAGCACAGCAGGACGGTGGCGACCAGGCACTGCCACACCCACAGCGCCACCACGGGGTCCCGCTCGGGCCAGGCGGCACGGGTCAGCGCGCGCGGCGCCGGTACGGCGGCCGTCAGCGCGACGACGCTCAGCAGGAGCAGGCAGACGGTCATGCCGGGGCTCCGGTTCCTGGTCGGAGAGGTGTGCGGTGTCGGTGGTGCCGGGCACGCGTCACGCGGCGGCGGCTCGCGCGTGGTGCGTGTCCCCGTCAGTATGACGAAGACCGGCGCCCCGAGTCAGGTGTCGGCGACGATCCCGCCGCACCGCGGCACGCGCGGGTGGGCGAACCGGCGCAGACCGAGTGCCCGACGGTGCCGGCCCGCACCGGCACGCGCGTGTGGCCGATTCCCGCAGTACCCCGCGCGCGTACCGGCCCCAGCGCCCGACGCCCAGGGGCCCTGGCCCCGGGGTCACTCCCGCAGGGCCCCGCGCACCGCCCCGAGCGCCTCCTCCTCGGTCGCTCCCAGGGCCCGTGCCTGGGCGACGAAGGTCCTGGCCAGCGCCGCGAGTTCGGCGGGGTCGGGGCGGTGCGTGCCGGTCGGCGGGGCCGCCACGCGCGTGCCCGCGCCGCGCCGGGTGCGGATCAGGGAGGCCGCCTCCAGTTCGCGGTAGGCGCGGGCGACCGTGCCCGCCGCCAGGCCGAGGTCGGCGGCCAGCTGCCGTACCGTCGGCAGGCGTTCGCCCTCCCGCAGCCGGCCGGTGCCGATGAGGGCGGCGAGCTGGGCGCGGATCTGTTCGTAGGGCGGTACCGGGCTGGTGGTGTCGACCCGTACGGCGGCGCCGCTCACCGGTCCTCCCCCTGGGCCGGCCGGCGCGTCCGCCCGGCGTGGCCCGTGCCTGCGGCGCGCGGGGCCGAGGAGGCCCGCGGCGAGCACACGGTGACCAGCGTCCACGGCACGGTCACCAGGGCCACCACCGCCAGCGGCCACAGCACCCCGTTGGCCAAGGTCCCCGCCGTCCCGTCGCAGGTGACGCTCATCAGCGCGCCGGACGCCGTGGAGGCGGCGCCCAGCAGGGAGGCGGACACGATCAGCCCCCAGGCGGCGACCACGGCCAGGCTGCGGTCGCGGCGGGACTGTTCGTCGCCGGGGCGGGTGGCGATCCGCCGCAGGGACCAGCCGCAGGCGGCCGTGGCGACCGCGAGGGAGCCCAGCATCGGCAGGCCGTAGTGCAGGCCCGGCCAGGGGCCGGCGGACTGGGACAGCAGCCGCGGGCCGCCCGCGTGGGCCGCCTGCGCGCAGTGCACGGTCAGGGACCGGCCCGCGCGCCCCAGGTCGTCCGGCGAGGCGACCGCGCCCGCGACGGCGAGCAGCAGCACCAGCGCGCCCGCCAGGGCGAGGAGCAGCGCGGTCAGCCGGGGCGGGACGTAGTCGCGGACGCGGCGCGGGGCGAGGCCCGCGGTGCGGACGGCGCCGCGGGCCTGTGGGGTCAGGGCGTCGCCCGCCAGGACGCCGGCCACCGTGCACAGGCCGAAGGCGGGGATGGCGTACAGGATTCCGTCGCCGCCCTCCAGCGGTGTCAGCCAGCGTGCGGCCAGCGCGCCGACGAGCAGCCCGGTCCAGCGGGCGTACCGGTCGACCGGTGCGCGGGACGCCGGAACGGTGGTGCTCAGTTCGGTCTCACTCATGACAAGCCCCCGTGAAAGCACGCTCTTGTACTCACCACTTGTATCAAGTGGTGAGTACAAGATGGCCGCTGCGGCAGGCTTGTGTCAACTGCTTGCTACAAGTCGTCCGGTGGTGCCGTCACCGCCGGACCGCGGGTCACCCCGCCACGACCCGCCCGCTCACCTCGCCCAGCCCCACCCGGCGCCCGTCCGCGCCGGGCGCCCACGCCGACAGCGTCACCACGTCCCCGTCCTCCAGGAACGTCCGCTTGCCGTCGGGGAGTTCGAGGGGCTCGCGGCCGTTCCAGGTCAGCTCCAGCAGCGAGCCGCGCTGGTCTTCGGCCGGACCGCTGACCGTGCCCGAGCCGTACAGGTCGCCCGTGCGCAGCGAGGCGCCGTTCACCGTCATGTGGGCGAGCTGCTGGGCGGCGGTCCAGTACATGGTGGAGAACGGCGGCTCGGAGACCACATGGCCGTTGATCGCGACGGAGATGCGCAGGTCATAGCCGTCGGGCTCGGCGCCGGGTGCCGAGTCGTCCAGGTAGGGCAGCAGCGGGTGGGTGCGCTCGGGGGGTGCCACGCGCGCGTGCTCCAGCGCTTCCAGCGGGGTGATCCACGCCGACACCGAGGTCGCGAAGGACTTGCCGAGGAACGGGCCGAGCGGGACGTACTCCCAGGCCTGGATGTCCCGCGCGGACCAGTCGTTCAGCAGGCACAGTCCGAAGACGTGCTCCCGGAAGTCGCCGAGCGCCACGGGGCTGCCCAGCCGTGACGGCACGCCCACGACGAAGCCGACCTCGGCCTCGATGTCGAGCCGGACCGACGGACCGAAGACGGGTGCGGGATCGCCCGGGCCCTTGCGCTGCCCGGACGGCCGTACGACGTCCGTGCCGGAGACGACCACCGTGCCGGAGCGGCCGTGGTAACCGATCGGCAGGTGCTTCCAGTTGGGGGTGAGGGAGTCCTCGGCGTCCGGGCGGAAGATCTGGCCGACGTTGCGGGCGTGATTCTCCGAGGCGTAGAAGTCGACGTAGTCCGCGACCTCGAAGGGCAGGCGCAGGGTCACCTCGGACAGGGGGTGGAACAGCGGCTCGACGGCCTCGCGGTGTGCCGGGTCCGTGACCCAGGAGATGACGGCACGCCGCACGTCGGACCAGGTGGCGCGGCCGGCGGCCAGCAGCGGGTTGAGGGTGGGCCGGGCGAGCAGCGCCTGGTGGGGCGAGCCGAGCGCGGCGGCCGCGGCGCCCGCGTCCAGGACGTGGTTCCCGAGCCGGACGCCGATCCTCCGCTCCGTGCTGCCGGAGGGCGAGAACACGCCATAGGGGAGGTTGTGCGGACCGAAGGGGTCGCCCTCGGGGACGTCGAAGGGGGGCATGGGGTGCTGCCTCGCTCTCATCCGGGCCATGCATGGCACTGCGTTCCATGTGGTCGGGCCACACGTTACGGCCCACCCGCGTGTCTTGGGCAGTGCCTCACTCGGTGCTCGAAAGGTTGCTCGCACAGTGTCTAAAGAGTTCTTAATGTCCGGATAAGCCTTGCTGGAGCGGGCAATTCCGGCTTAGCGTCCTTTGGGACACGGACGGGGTGGGTCCGTTCCGTTGGGGGGACACGTGGGGGGACCCGTGGCCGCAAGTGCCGTCAGCGTGCCCGTGCAGGCCGACCGCGACGTGCCGGGACTGATCGTCAAGTTCGGCGACTACCCGCTGCACCACGGCGGAGTCGGCGCGATCCGCAGCCTGGGCCGCCTCGGCGTGCCCATGTACGCCATCACCGAGGACCCGTACACACCGGCGGCCTCCTCGCGCTACCTGACGAAGGCGTTCGTGTGGCCGACGACCGGTGCGGAGGACCCGGGCCGGCTGGTCGAGGGCCTGCTGCGCATCGGACGCCGGATCGGCCGCCCGGCCGTCCTGATACCGACGGACGAGGAGGCCGCCGTCCTGATCGCCGAGCACCAGGGCGACCTGGCCGGGCCCTTCCTCTTCCCGCGCGTGGACCCCGCACTGCCCCGCCGCCTGGCCAGCAAGCAGGGGCTGCACGAACTGTGCGCGGAGCACGGTGTCGCGAGCCCCACGGCCGCGTTCCCGCGGTCGTACGACGAGATCGTGGCCTTCGCCGACACGGCCCGCTTCCCGCTGGTGGCCAAGAACCGCGAGGCGTTCGTCCGGCGCCGCCGGCCCGCCGTGCACGGCACCACCCGGATCGGCACGCGCGCGGGACTGCTCAGCCTGGCCCGGGACTGGGGCGAGGAGCCCGGCGTGATCCTCCAGGAGTACCTGCCGCGCGAGGAGGCCGAGGACTGGATCGTGCACGCCTGCTTCGACCAGGACTCCAGCCCGCTCGCGCTGTTCACCGGCGTCAAGGTCCGCTCCTGGCCGCCACATGCCGGCATGACGGCGAACGCGTACGTCGTCGACAACCCGGAACTCGCCGACCTCGCCGCCCGTTTCATCAAGCAGATCGGCTTCAGCGGCATCATCGACCTCGACCTGCGCTTCGACCGGCGCGACGGACGGTACAAGCTCCTCGACTTCAACCCGCGCGTGGGAGCCCAGTTCCGCCTCTTCGAGAGCGAGTCGGGCGTGGACGTCGTCCGTGCGCTGCACCTGCACCTGACCGGCCGCCCTGTACCGGAGGGGGAACAGCGCGCAGGCCATCGCTACATCGTGGAGAACATCGACCTGCCCGCCCTCCTCGCCTACCGACGCAGCGGCTACACGACACCGCATGCGCCGGCCCGGGCGAGCGGGACGGAGCTGGCCTGGTTCGCGGGTGACGACCCGCTGCCGTTCCTCACGATGCTCGCCCGGTTCGTGCGCCCGGGCGCGAAGCACCTGTATCAGCTGTGGCGGACCAGCCGCCGCGGCAGCACATCCACGAAGTAGGCAAGGCCACGACAGCGTGGCGCACCGCGTCCTGGGGAGGGACTTCGTGATCCGACCGGTTGCAGTCATCGGGGCCGGGCCGTTCGGCCTGTCCACCGCCGCCCACCTGCGGGCGCGCGGCATCCCTGTGCGGGTCTTCGGCGACCCCATGGTGAGCTGGCGCGACCACATGCCCGAGGGCATGCTCCTGAAGTCGACGCCCGCCGCCTCGAACCTCGACTGCCCCCAGCCCGGCCACACCCTCGCCGACTACTGCGAAGCGGCCGGCATCCGCCCCCTGGTGACCGACGAGGACATCATCCCGGTGGAGACCTTCATCGCCTACGGGGAGTGGTTCCAGCGCAAGCTGGTCCCCGACCTGGAGCAGGTGCGGGTCGTCTCCGTCGACCGCGGCAGCGGGGGCGGCTTCGAACTCAAACTGGACTCCGGAGAACTGTTCACCGCGCGCGCGGTCGTCGTGGCCACCGGCCTGTCCGGGCTCGCCCACCTGCCGGCCGAGCTGGCGGGGGCGGCAGCCGACGGCCCCGCCCCCACCGGCCCGGTCTCGCACAGCGCCCAGCACCACGACCTCGGCCGGTTCGCCGGCAAGGAGCTGATCGTGATCGGCGCCGGCCAGTCCGCGCTGGAGACGGCGGCCCTCGCGGCGGAGGCGGGTGCACGGGTGCGCGTGGTCGCGCGCGGACGCGGCCGGGTCGCCTTCGGCGCCCCGCCCTGGGCGCAGCCGAGGTTCCGCCCCGAGTCCCCGTTCGGCCGGGCCTGGTCGCTGTGGGCGCTCACCTACTACCCGCACCCCTACCGGTTCCTGCCCGAGGCCACGCGGCACCACCTGGTCCGCCGGGTCCTCGGCCCGCTCGGCGCCTGGTGGCTGCGCGAACGCTTCGAGAGCGCCGTGCAGGTGCGGGAGGTCGCGTGGGTGGTGGGCGCCGAGGCGCAGGACGGCAGTCCCGTGCTCACCGTCCGCACCCATGGCGGCCGCACCGAGCAGCTCACTGCCGACCACGTCATCGCCGCCACCGGCTACCGCGTCGACATCGCGGCGATGGACTTCCTCGGCCACGAGCTGCGCACCGGGCTCGCGGTGAGCCGCGGCACCCCGAGGCTCGGCCCCGGCTACGTCTCCTCCGTGCCCGGCCTGTACTTCACCGGTCTGCCGGCGGCGGCGTCGTACGGCCCGGTGATGCGCTTCGTGTGCGGTACGGAGTTCGCCTCCCCGCGCCTGGCGAAGCACCTGGCCGCGGCCCACGGTTGAGCCGGGGAGCCGCGACGGGACCACCATCAGGGCGTCGGCGCGCGCGACTTGGGGCGCAGCAGCACGTAAGTGCGCGGATCGAGGGGTGAGTCGGCGGGGCGCGGTGTCCGTATTCTCTGATCATGGCACCCACCCCGGCATATGCACTGATCGCCACCGACCTGGACGGGACGCTGCTGCGCGGCGACGACACCGTCTCCGACCGGTCGCTCGCCGCGCTCGCGCGGGTGGCGAAGGCCGGTGCCCGGCACCTGGTGGTGACGGGCCGCCCGGCCCCGCGGGTACGGCCGCTGCTCGCGGACCTCGGCTGCGCGGGCCTCGCGGTGTGCGGGCAGGGGGCACAGGTCTACGACGCCGGCACCGACCGTCTGCTGTGGTCGGTCCGGCTGGACCGGGAGCTGGCCGAGACCGCGCTCGGCAAGATCGAGGCGGAGGTGGGGCAGGTCTACGCGGCGGTCGACCAGGACGGCGTCGACGGACTCACGCTCATCGAGCCCGGCTACCGGATGCCCCACCCGACGCTGCCCGCGGTGCGCGTCGGCCGGCGCGACGACCTGTGGACGGAGCCCATCAGCAAGGTGCTGCTGCGGCACGCCACGCTCTCCGACGACGAGTTGGCGGCGGTGGCGCGCGCGGCGGTGGGCTCGCTGGCGACGGTCACCATGTCCGGGCCGGGCACCGTGGAGCTCCAGCCGAGCGGGGTGACGAAGGCGACCGGGCTGGCGCTGGCAGCCGAGAGGCTGGGCATCTGCGCCGACCGGGCCCTCGCCTTCGGCGACATGCCCAACGACATCCCGATGTTCGACTGGGCCGCGCGCGGTGTCGCCATGGCCGACGCGCACCCCGAACTGAAGGCGGTGGCCGACGAGATCACCTTGTCGAACGAGGACGACGGCGTCGCCGTCGTCCTCGAAAGACTCTTCCCGACCGACTGACCGGGATATCAGTAGCGCCGGACGTGGCCCGGAGCCGGTCAGTACGCGCCGAACACGTTGTCGATCGACCCGTACCGGGCGGCCGCGTAGTTGCAGGCGGCGGTGATGTTCGCGACCGGGTCGTAGATGTTGAACGACGTTCCGGCGACGTGGTACGCGTTGAACGTCGGGTCGATCACCTGGAGCAGGCCCTTGGACGGGATGCCCTTGGCGGCGTTGGAGTCCCAGAGGTTGATGGCGTTCGGGTTGCCCGAGGACTCGCGGATGATGTTGCGGTAGATGCCGTTGTAGGTGCCCGGAATGTGCTTCTCGGCCATGATCGCGAGCGACTCGCGGATCCAGCCGTCCAGGTTGTTCGGGTATCCGGCGGTGGTGGTGGAGGCCGTCGTGGTGGTGCTGGTGGCCGCGGAGGCGCTGGTCGCGCCGATGAGCGGCAGGGCGAGGACGGCGACGCCGGTGCCGACGGCGGCGAGGGCGCGGACGAGGCGGGTGTGGCGGGGCTGAGCGGCAGCGAGCATGGGGGTGTTCCTCTCCGTCGCCTGCGAGGTGAGCTGTCGGGTTCGGGCGGGGAGGTGCCCGGCCGTGCCCTGGAAGAGGCACGGCTTCACCCCGAGCCGTGCCGGTGCGGCGTGTGCCGTCCGGCCTGGCGGCTTACCTGGGTCCCCCGCTCCTGCCGTACGAATGAGTTCGTCGATGGGTTATGCGGGCGGCGGCAGGATTAGGCGTCCGCCCGACGGCCCGGAACGTATGCGAGAGCACATGTCGGGAACAAGTACTGGATTCACACAACGTGCGTTTTGACCTTGATCGACGCCGTATGGGGTGCTTGATCCTTTGCGGTTGCCAACCCTCAACTCGCCGACAGGGCAAGGGCTTGCAGGGTTTCTGAGGGTGGGTCGGGCAGACGGGGAGCGTGAGCCAATTCACGAAATAGCAAACTGCTTCAAATCAGACATGGGGGATTAGGGGGATTAAGGCGGGAAGTCGGGGTGGTGGTGGAACCCGGGGTGCGGTGCGCGTCGTTGTCGTAGTGGCCGACGCGGTAGGGGGTGGCGAAAAAGGGATGGAGAGGTCGCGGCAGAGTGCCCGGATTGCTATTAAGTCAATGAATGTCCGTTCTTATCATGTGATCGCCGCTATGTCTGTCATGATCCGATACCGCCCAGGGTGGACCGGTGGGCGCTATCGGTGATCGAACAGGGACCGGATACGCTGACTTGAGTGATGGCAGCGACCTATCGACAAACCGTGTAATCGCCAGCAGACACCAGCAGACAGGAGACCCCTCGTGACCGTCGTCGGGCCGTTCGGGCTGAGCGTGCGGGACCAGGCTCTGGAAGCCGATGTCCAGGCCGGATTGGCGGCTGTCGAGGAAGGCTTGCTCGAGGCCACCAAGAGCGAGGTCCCGTTCATCACGGAGGCCGCGCAGCACCTCGTCCGCGCCGGAGGGAAGCGTTTCCGGCCACTCCTCGTGATGCTCGCGGCCCAGTTCGGCGACCCGTACGCGCCCGGCATCGTGCCGTCGGCCGTGGTCGTGGAGCTGACCCACCTGGCCACGCTGTACCACGACGACGTCATGGACGAGGCGGCCGTACGGCGGGGTGTGGACAGCGCCAACACCCGCTGGGGCAACTCCGTCGCGGTCCTCACCGGCGACTTCCTGTTCGCCCGTGCCTCCCAGATCCTCGCCGACCTCGGCCCCGAGGCGGTCCGGGTGCAGGCCCTGGCGTTCGAGCGGCTGGTCACCGGTCAGATCCTGGAGACCGCGGGTCCCTCGGACGGGCGCGACCCGGTCGAGCACTACCTGGACGTGCTCGGCGGCAAGACGGGCTCCCTGGTGGCCGTGTCGTGCCGGTTCGGCGCGATGATGTCCGGCGCGGACGAGACGGTCGTCGACGTGCTCACCCAGTACGGCGAACGGCTCGGGGTCGCCTTCCAGCTCGCGGACGACGTCCTGGACATCGCCTCCGACTCCCACGAGTCCGGCAAGACCCCGGGCACCGACCTGCGCGAGGGCATCGCCACCCTGCCGGTGCTCCGGCTGCGCGAGCGCGCCGCCCGGCTGGGCCGGCCCGAGGACATCGCGCTGTGCGAGCTGCTCGACTCCGACCTCAGCGACGACGCCCGGCACGCCGAGGCGCTGGCCGCACTGCGCGCGCACCCCGCACTGGAGCAGGCCCGCCGGGACACCGTGCGGTACGCGGAGGAGGCGCGGGCCGCGCTGGCCCCGCTGCGCGAGTGCGACGCCAAGGCGGCGCTGATGGAGCTGTGCGACGCGGTCGTGCACCGCGCCGGCTGACCCGGCCGGAACCCGTACGGCCGACGGCGCCCTGCGCGACCCCTAGGGGTCGGGTGGAGACACCGCCGTCGCGTGTCATACCGCAGGCGTACACGGAGTTGGCTCCGAGGTCTGACGCTTCCTCACGGCCGATTTGGTCAGATGGTAACCACGGAAATCACCACTCCTCACCGATTCGGGTGAGAATGGCGGCTCAGGTGGACCAGCGGACCAGCGTGAGGACAGCCGCCGCCGACGACGGAGGTAAGGCACACATGGCACCGTACGAATCCGACGACGCAGTGGGCGCCGCGCGGGACGAGAACCCGCGTTCCGGCCGCCGCAAGGCCGCCCGGTACGCCGTCCCGGTCGCGGTGGTGGGGGTGGCGGCGGCCACGATCGGGCTGGTCCCGGCGCTCGCCGACTCCGGCGACCCCGACCTGCCGAAGATCAGCGCACAGCAGCTCATCAACAAGATCGCCAAGTCGGACGTGCAGCAGTTGTC
Organism: Streptomyces sp. NPDC088810; assembly: GCF_044750305.1. NCBI lineage: Bacteria > Bacillati > Actinomycetota > Actinomycetes > Kitasatosporales > Streptomycetaceae > Streptomyces > Streptomyces sp. NPDC088810. The sequence continues at coordinate 537,675 of NZ_JBIVJQ010000004.1, read as the reverse complement.
CGGCACCGTGAAGGTCAGCACCGACCTCGGCCTGCCCGACCTCGGCGGCTTCGAGGACAGCCTGCTCTCCGGCGCGGGCCGGGGCGGCTCCGGTGACGACTCCGCCGCCGACCCGCAGGCCAAGCTGACCGAGCTGGTCTCCGGCACGCACACCCTGCGCGTCGCCGCCGACGGCCCCGACCGGCAGAAACTGTCCCTCCTGGAGAGCGGCGCCGAATACAGCCTGATCCACGACGGCAAGGACGTCTGGGGCTACGACAGCAAGAGCAACCAGGTCCACCACTCCACCGCGGCCGGCTCCGGCAAGGACCGCCGGGCCGAGCCGCCGGCCACCCCCAAGGACTTCGCCGACGAGGCCTTGAAGTCGGTGGACGACACCACGTCCGTCACCGTCGACGGCACCGCGCAGGTGGCCGGGCGCGACGCCTACAAGCTGCTCATCCAGCCCAGGCAGTCCGGCACCACGGTCGGCGCGATCAGCATCGCCGTCGACGCGAAGACGGGCCTGCCGCTGAAGTTCACGCTGACCCCGAAGAGCGGCGGCGCCGCCGTGCTCGACGCCGGCTTCACCCAGGTCTCCTTCGCCAAGCCGGCCGCCTCCACCTTCGACTTCACCCCGCCCAAGGGCGCGAAGGTCACCGAGGAGAAGGACGGGGCGAAGGCCCCCGAGCACGCCCCGAAGCACGGCGAGGGCCTCGCCGGGGGCCTGGAGGGCAAGGACGGGCCGAAGGTCCTCGGCAAGGGCTGGACGTCTGTCGCCACCTTCGACACCGGCGCCGAGGGCGGCCTGCCCACCGGCTCCCGCGGCGGCGACCTCGGCGGCTTCCTCGGCTCGCTCGGCGAGAAGGTCTCCGGGAAGTTCGGCAAGGGAACGGTCTTCTCCACCCGCCTGGTCAACGCGCTGATCACCGACGACGGCAAGGTGTACGCCGGTGCGGTGACCAAGGATGCCCTGGTGAAGGCGGCCGACGCGGAGAAGTGACCGCTTCCGGGCACTACGCAGCGTGACCGTACGTTGACCCTTCACGGGAGCTCGAATCGAGGGGGAGCCGATGGACGAAGTGCCCGTGATCGACACGCGCGGACTCACCAAGCGCTACCGCGGCGGACAGCTCGCCGTGGACGGTCTCGACCTGACCGTCCCGGCGGGCAGCGTCTTCGGCTTCCTCGGCCCGAACGGCTCGGGCAAGACCACCACGATCCGCATGCTGATGGGCCTGATCGAGCCGACCGCGGGCACGGCCCGGGTGCTCGGCCGGCCCATGCCCCGGGCGGCCCGTACGGTCCTTCCACAGGTCGGCGCGCTCATCGAGGGCCCCGCCCTGTACGGCTTCCTCTCCGGCCGGGACAACCTGCTGCGCTACGACGCCGCCGACCCGACCGCCGACCCGCGCACCCGGCCGGCCCGGGTCGCCACGGCACTGGACCGGGTCGGCCTCGCGGCCGCCGCGGGCAAGAAGGCGAGGGCGTACTCGCTCGGCATGAAGCAGCGTCTGGGGCTGGCCGCCGCGCTGCTCCAGCCGCGCAGACTGCTCGTCCTGGACGAGCCCACCAACGGCCTCGACCCGCAGGGCATGCGGGAGATCCGCACCCTGATCAGGGAGCTGGCCGCGGACGGTACGACCGTCTTCCTCTCCTCCCACCTCCTGGACGAGATCGAGCAGGTCTGCACCCATGCGGCGGTCATGGCACAGGGCCGGCTCGTCGTCCAGGGCGCGGTGGCCGAGCTTGCGGCCGGGGCGCGCGGCCGGCTGGTGGTCACCACCCCGGACGGGGCCGAAGCGGCCCGCGTGCTGAAGGAACTGGGAGTCGGGGACGTGACCGCCGGCGGCGACCGTGTCACCGGCGAACCACCCGAGCGGGACCTCGCCGAGTTGACCGCGGCCCTGGTCGCCGCGGGCGTACGCGTCCGCGGCCTGACACTCGAACGGGCCTCGCTGGAAGACGCGTTCGTAGCACTGACGGGGGAGGGCTTCGATGTCGCGGGCTGACGTGCTCCAGCCGGGTGCCGTGCGCCGGCCGAACCCCCTGTGGAGCCTCGGACTGCTGCGCAGCGAGCTGGTCACCACCGTCCGCCGCTGGCGCACGCTCGCCCTGCTCGGGGTGCTCGCCGCGGTGCCGGTGCTCGTCGGGGTCGCGGTGCGAATCGAGACGCGGGGCGGCGGGACGGTCGGCGGCGGGAACGGCGAGGGGCCGGCGTTCATCACGCAGATCACCAACAACGGGCTGTTCCTGGTGTTCACCGCGCTCGCCGCGACCCTGCCGTTCTTCCTGCCGATGGCGGTCGGGGTCGTCGCGGGAGACGCGATCGCCGGGGAGGCGGGCGCGGGCACCCTGCGCTATCTGCTGGTCGCTCCGGCAGGCCGCACCCGGCTGCTGCTCACCAAGTACGCGACCGTGCTGGCCTTCTGTCTGCTGGCCACCCTGGTCGTCACGGTCTCGGCGCTGCTCGTCGGCGCCCTCCTCTTCCCCATGGGGGAGCTGACGACGATCTCCGGCACCCGGATCGGTTTCGCCGAGGGACTCGGCCGCGCCCTGCTGATCGCCCTGGTCGTCGCGGCCTCACTGGTCGGTGTGGCGGCCCTCGGCCTGTTCGTGTCGACCCTCACCAACAGCGGCATCGCGGCGATGGCGACCACGGTCGGGCTGCTCATCACGGTGCAGATCGTCGACCAGATACCCCAGTTGCACGCGGTGCAGCCCTACCTGTTCCCGCACTACTGGCTGTCCTTCGCCGACCTGATGCGCGACCCCGTCTACTGGGACGACCTGGTGAAGAACCTCGGCCTCCAGGCGCTGTACGCGGCCGTGTTCGGCTCGGCGGCCTGGGCGCGGTTCACGGCGAAGGACATCAGCGCCTAGACCTGCCTACGCGGTCTGGTGCGGGAAGCGCGCGAGTGGCGCCTCCCGGGCGAAGAACGTCTTCGCGCGGGTCAGCGCCTCGGTGTCCTCGCGTACGTCGCCGGGCCCGCTGCCGTTGCCCAGCAGGACCCCGCCGAAGCGCATCTTCAGGTAGGCGGCCGAGTTGTTGAGGGTGCCCGCGTACGGATCGGCGACGGACGGCTCGTGGTCCGCCAGCGCGGCGACGCCCCACAGGGTGCGGCCGGCCATCGTCGCCTTGAAGTCGATGCCCGGGGTGCGCAGCCAGGCCGACCAGTAGTCCAGGTAGCGCTTGGTGAGGCTGGACACCGAGTACCAGTACAGCGGCGAGGCGATCACGATGTCCGTCGCCGCGAGCGTGGCGTCCAGCAGCAGGCCGGTGGTCGTGTCCGACGGCGGCCGTACGTGCTGCCTGTCGTGGCGCAGGTCCACGAAATCGGGCAGTGGGTGGTCGGCGAGGCGGATCCACTGCTGCTCGGCCTCCGCGGGCAGCTGCTCGGCGGCCGCGCGGGCCAGCAGCTCGGTGTTGCCGTCCGGGCGGGCGCTGCCCAGGACGAAGAGGAAGCGGCGGTTCATGGGTCCCCCAGGTGCGTGTTGTCGACCACTAAAGGCGCATGCATTTTATGCATGCGCAAGCAAATTGCGCCAGGGGGTTCAGGGTACGGCTGGTGCGAGGCTGTGACGTCGCGGTGACGCGGAAGCCGTGGGCGAGGCGACACACTGGTGGGCAGGACGCGTACGACCGGATCGCGACGCCGGGGGAGTGAGGGACACCGATGGCTGGACTCAGCTTCGAGAAGAAGCGGGCACCGCAGCCCGTGGAGCACCCGACGGCGGTGCCCGTCCGGGTGTTCGGCGCGGGCTCCGCGTCGGTGGGCGGGACGCCGGTCGTGGCGGCGCAGGGCGAGGAGATCCAGCAGGCCGTGCTGAACCACCTCCAGCGCCTGGCCATCAGTCTCGGTACGCCCATACGAGCGACCATCCACGACGACCGCGCGGGCTGGGTCGTCCCCCTGGAGGTCGCGGCGGACGGCTCCAGCCGGATGACGGGGGAGCCGGTGCGGCTGGCCGCGCCGGACCAGCGGCCGGGGGCCGTCCCGCCGGGCACCGTGCAGGCCCCGACCGGGCAGTTCGGACCGGCGCCCGTGATGACCGAGCCCGCCACGAGCACGCAGGCCCCCGCCGAGCAGGCTCCCGCCACCCCGGCTCCCGCCCCGGCCACGGCCGTACCGCCGGCGCCGCTCACCGCCGTACCGGCGGACCTGGCCGCCCCCGTCACCACCGCCAGCCCCACCCCCGCCCGCGGGTTCGACGCGGTCGCCGAGGAGGTGCTCGGGGACGGGCCGCTGACCGAGACCGCCGAGGGTGCGGAGCTGCTGAGCGAGCCGATGGGCCGTATCAACGAGGCCGTGCGGGCGGGCCGTATCGACGCGGCGGCGGAACTGGCCGACCGGACCCTCGCCGAGGCGTCCGCCGTGTTCGGCCCGGGCCACGCGGAGGTGCTCCACCTGCGGGAACTGTCCGCCTACATCGCCTACCTGGCCGGTGAGCCGGTCCGCGCCTTCCGGCTGTCCCTGGACCTCGCCCGGCTGCGCCGCCAGGCCAGGGACGGGGAGGCCGCCTACGGCAACGTGCAGAGCGCGGCCACCGCGTGGCGTGCGGTGCGCGACCCCGAGGAGGGCCTGCGGCTCGGCCGCGACCTGATCGACCTGTGGACGGACCTGAGCGCCGAGCCGGGCCCCGCCGCGGACGACCCGCGCCCGCTGGAGTCCGCCCGTGCCCGCATGGTCCGCCTGACCGACCGCGCGGCCAAGGCGGCGGCGCAGGCGTGACCGTCCCCGCGCGCGGGAGGCGGGCCTACTGCACGCAGAACTCGTTGTCCTCCGGGTCGGCCATCAGCACCCACTGACCCGCGGGCTCCTTCACTTCGCGCAGCACCCGCGCGCCCAGCGCCTGAAGGCGCGTCACCTCGTCCGCGCGCCGCTCCGGGCCGGCATGGAGGTCGAGGTGGAGCCGGTTCTTCCCGGTCTTCGGCTCCGGCACCCGCTGGAACAGCAGCCGCCGTCCGAGTCCGGTGCCGGTCTCGGGGTCGTACGGGTCGTCGGGGTGCCGTACGGCGATCAGGTCACGGAAGGCGGCCCGCCCGTGGTACTCGACGGTGGCCTCCCCGGACAGCGCGCCGACGGACAGCAGCCGTTCGACGAGGGCGCTGTTGTCCTCGGCCGTGTAGTGCAGCGCCGCGGCCCAGAAGTCGGCCTGTGCGTGCGGGTCGGCGGCGTCGATGACGAGCTTCCAGTGCAGCGGGGCGGGTGCCTGTGTGGTCATGCGTCCCACTTATAGCCGGATCCCCGGCGGAAGGGCCCATTCCGGCCGCTCCGCCCCGTCAGACGTCCGCCCGCGTCGACGCGGGTGTCTCGACAGCCCGGGCCGCCGGTACCGCGAGCGGTGCCGGTCGTCGTGCGGCGCGCAGTGCGTCGCACGTGAGCAGGATCAGCGCCAGCCAGACCAGCGCGAACCCGGCCCACCGCTCGGGCGGCATGGCCTCGTGGAAGTAGAAGACGCCGAGCACGAACTGGAAGAGCGGGGCCAGGTACTGCAGCAGGCCCAGCGTGGACAGCGGCACGCGGATCGCCGCGGCGCCGAAGCAGACCAGGGGCAGGGCGGTGACGATGCCGGTGGAGGCGAGCAGGGCGGCGTGTCCGGTGCCGTCGTTCACGAAGCTGGCCTCGCCGTGCGCGGTCAGCCACAGCAGATAGGCGAGCGCCGGCAGGAACTGGATCGCGGTCTCGGCGGCCAGCGACTCGACGCCGCCGAGGCCGATCTTCTTCTTGACCAGCCCGTAGACGGCGAAGGAGAAGGCGAGGCAGAGGGAGATCCACGGCGGGTGGCCGTAGCCGACGGTCAGCACCAGGACGGCGGCGAGGCCGACCCCGACCGCCGCCCACTGCACGGGCCGCAGCCGCTCCTTCAGGAGCAGCACGCCCATCGCGATGGTGACCAGCGGGTTGATGAAGTAGCCGAGCGAGGCCTCGACGACGTGCCCGGCGTTCACCGCCCAGATGTAGACGCCCCAGTTCATGGTGATGACGGCGGCCGCCACGGTGACGAGGCCGAGCCGCCGGGGCCGGCGCAGCAGCTCTCCGGCCCAGGCCCAGCGCCGTACGAAGAGCAGCGCGACGGCGACGAACACCAGGGACCACATCATGCGGTGGGCCAGGATCTCCAGGGCGCCGGCGGGCTTGAGCAGCGGCCAGAACAGGGGGACCAGCCCCCACATCCCGTAGGCGGCGAAGCCGTTCAGCAGGCCTATGCGGTGCTCACCATCGGACGTCCCGGCCACGGACCCTCCTTCGCGCGCGCGTCCTCCCTGGACGCACGAGAACGAAGGTAGCGCCGCCGGCCGCCGGCCGTCATGCCCGTATCGCCATACGGTCATGACAGCCGGGGGCGCGAGCGGGCGTCAGCCCTTCAGTGCGGCCGTGACGGCCTGCGCCAGCGGCGTGGTCGGGCGGCCGGTCAGCCGGGACAGGTCGCCGGAGGAGACGACCAGCTCGCCCCGCGCGATCGAGGCGTCCACGCCGGCCAGGATCCCGGCCAGCGGCGCGGGCAGCCCGGCGCCGGTCAGGATGCCGGTGAGGGCCTCCACCGAGACCGCGTTGTAGGCGATCTCCCTGCCGGTCTGCCGGCTCAGCTCGGCCGCGTACTCGGCGAAGCTCCACGCTTCGTCGCCGCCCAGCTCGTACGTGGTGTTCTCGTGGCCCTCGCCGGTCAGCACCGCGACCGCGGCGGCGGCGTAGTCGGCGCGGGAGGCCGAGGAGACCCGGCCGTCGCCGGCGGCCTGGACGACCGCGTTGTGCTGCAGCACCGGCGCCAGGTTCTCCGTGTAGTTCTCGTGGTACCAGCCGTTGCGCAGCAGGCTGTAGGGCAGGCCGGAGGCGAGCAGCATCTTCTCGGTCGCCCGGTGGTCGTCCGCCAGCGCGGCCGTCAGGCTGCCCGGGGCGCTGGTGTAGGCGAGCAGCGCCACGCCGGCCGCCTTGGCCGCCTCGATGACGACGGTGTGCTGGCCCACCCGGCCCTTGTCGAACTCGTTGCCGGAGATCAGCAGCACCTTGTCGCCGGCGGCGAACACGCCGTCGAAGGTCTCGGGCGCGTTGTAGTCGGCGACGGCCAGCCTCACCCCGCGGGCGGCGAGATCGGCGGCCTTCGCCTCGTCGCGCACGACGGCGGTGATCTGCTCGGCCGGGACCTTCTCCAGCAGCTGCTCCACCACGTGGCGGCCGAGGTGTCCGGTGGCTCCGGTGACGACGATGCTCATGATGCGATCTCCTTCTCGGGCGTGTCTGCCACTAACCCTATGGGGAGCGCTAACTGCTGGTAAGTACCCACTTTGAAGTAAGGTACGTGCATGTCGGTAAGTGAATGGAAGGGCGACGCCGAGGCCATGTGCCCCCACCGCCTGGTCCTGGAGCACGTCACCAGCCGCTGGGGCGTGCTGGTGCTGATCCAGCTTCTCGACCGCCCGTATCGCTTCAGCGAACTGCGCCGGGCCATCGGCCGCGTCAGCGAGAAGATGCTCACGCAGACCCTCCAGACGCTGGAGCGCGACGGTCTCGTCCACCGGGACGCCAAGCCCGTCATCCCGCCGCGCGTCGACTACTCCCTGACCGAGCTGGGCCGTGAGGCGGCGGAGCAGGTGCGGGCGCTGGCGCGGTGGACCGAGCAGCGCATGGACGACGTACTCGGTGCCCGCCGGGCATACGACGAGGCCCGGGACGCGCGGTCCCGGGCCTCGTGATCACAGGCGGCCGGACGGGCTAGCCGACGACCGTCCAGGTGTCCCCGCCCGCCAGCAGCGCGGCCAGGTCGCCCTTGCCCTTCTGCTCGATCGCGGTGTCGAGCTGCTCGGCCATCTGGGCGTCGTACACCGGCCGCTCGACCGAACGGAACACCCCGATCGGGGTGTGGTGCAGGGTGTCCGGGTCGGCCAGCCGGGACAGGGCGAAGGCCGTGGTCGGGGACGCGGAGTGGGCGTCGTGCACCAGGACGTCCGCCTCGTTCTCCGGGGTCACGGTCACCACCTTCAGGTCGCCGGTCTGCCGGTCGCGGACGACGCCTCTCGCCCCGTCCGCCCCGAAGCGGATCGGCTGCCCGTGCTCCAGCCGGATCAGCGCCTCCTCGGACCGCTGCTTGTCCTTCAGGGCGTCGAACGCGCCGTCGTTGAAGATGTTGCAGTTCTGGTAGATCTCGATCAGCGCCGTGCCCGGGTGGTCGGCGGCGGCGCGCAGCACCTCGGTCAGGTGCTTGCGGTCGGAGTCGATCGTGCGCGCCACGAAGGACGCCTCCGCGCCGATCGCCAGCGACACCGGGTTGAACGGCGCGTCCAGCGAGCCCATCGGCGTCGACTTGGTGATCTTGCCGACCTCGGAGGTGGGGGAGTACTGGCCCTTGGTCAGACCGTAGATCCGGTTGTTGAACAGCAGGATCTTCAGGTTGACGTTGCGGCGCAGGGCGTGGATCAGGTGGTTACCGCCGATGGACAGCGCGTCGCCGTCACCGGTGACGACCCACACGCTCAGGTCCCGGCGGGAGGAGGCCAGACCCGTCGCGATGGCGGGGGCGCGGCCGTGGATGGAGTGCATCCCGTAGGTGTTCATGTAGTACGGGAAGCGGGAGGAACAGCCGATGCCGGAGACGAAGACGATGTTCTCCCGCGCGAGGCCCAGGTCCGGCATGAAGCCCTGCACGGCCGCGAGGATCGCGTAGTCACCGCAGCCCGGGCACCAGCGCACCTCCTGGTCCGACTTGAAGTCCTTCATCGACTGCTTGGCCTCGGCCTTGGGGACCAGCTGCAGCAGCCCGTTGGTGGCGTCAGTCATCGATGGCCTCCTTCAGCGCCGCGGCGAGCTGTTCCGCCTTGAACGGCATGCCGTTGACCTGGTTGTAGGAGTGGGCGTCGACCAGGTACTTCGCTCGGATGAGGGTGGCGAGCTGCCCGAGGTTCATCTCGGGGATCACCACCTTCTCGTAGCCCTTCAGGACCGTGCCGAGGTTGCGCGGGAAGGGGTTGAGGTGGCGCAGGTGGGCCTGGGCGATCGACTCGCCGGCCGCGCGCAGCCGCCGTACCGCCGCCGTGATCGGGCCGTAGGTCGAACCCCAGCCGAGGACCAGCGTCTTCGCGCCGTGCGGGTCGTCGACCTCCACGTCGGGGACGTCGATGCCGTCGACCTTGGCCTGCCGGGTGCGGACCATGAAGTCGTGGTTGGCCGGGTCGTAGGAGATGTTGCCCGTGCCGTCCTGCTTCTCGATGCCGCCGATGCGGTGCTCCAGGCCCGGGGTGCCCGGGACCGCCCACGGCCGGGCCAGCGTCTGCGGGTCCCGCTTGTACGGCCAGAAGACCTCGGTGCCGTCCTCCAGCGTGTGGTTCGGGCCGGAGGCGAACTGCACCCGCAGGTCGGGCAGCTCGTCCAGGTCGGGGATCCGCCACGGCTCGGAGCCGTTGGCCAGATAGCCGTCCGACAGCAGCATCACCGGCGTACGGTACGTCAGCGCGATCCGGGCCGCCTCCAGAGCCGCGTCGAAGCAGTCGGCCGGGGTCTTCGGCGCGACCACCGGCACCGGTGCCTCGCCGTTGCGGCCGTACATCGCCTGCAACAGGTCGGCCTGCTCGGTCTTGGTCGGCAGACCCGTCGACGGGCCGCCGCGCTGGATGTCCACCACCAGCAGGGGCAGCTCCAGCGACACCGCGAGACCGATCGTCTCCGACTTCAGCGCCACGCCCGGCCCGGAGGTCGTCGTCACCGCCAGCGAACCGCCGAACGCCGCGCCCAAGGCCGCGCCGATGCCCGCGATCTCGTCCTCGGCCTGGAAAGTGCGCACGCCGAAGTTCTTGTGCCGGCTCAGCTCGTGCAGGATGTCCGAGGCCGGCGTGATCGGGTACGACCCCAGGAACAGCGGCAGATCCGCCTGCCGGGACGCCGTGATCAGGCCGTAGGCCAGGGCGAGGTTGCCGGAGATGTTCCGGTAGGTGCCGACGGGGAAGGCCTTGGCGGCCGGCGCGACCTCGTAGGAGACCGCGAAGTCCTCCGTCGTCTCGCCGAAGTTCCAGCCCGCGCGGAACGCGGCGACGTTGGCCTCGGCGATCTCCGGCTTCTTGGCGAACTTCGACTTCAAAAACTTCTCGGTGCCCTCGGTGGGCCGGTGGTACATCCAGCTCAGCAGGCCCAGCGCGAACATGTTCTTGCTGCGCTCGGCCTCCTTGCGGGAGAGGTCGAACTCCTTCAGCGCCTCCACGGTCAGCGTGGTCAGCGGCACCGGGTGGAGGCTGTAGCCGTCGAGCGAGCCGTCCTGGAGCGGGTCGCTGGCGTAGCCGACCTTCTGCAGGGCGCGCTTGGTGAACTCGTCGGTGTTCACGATGATCTCGGCGCCGCGCGGGAGGTCGCCGATGTTGGCCTTCAGGGCGGCCGGGTTCATCGCGACCAGGACGTTCGGCGCGTCACCCGGGGTGAGGATGTCGTGGTCGGCGAAGTGGAGCTGGAAGGACGAGACACCCGGCAGGGTGCCGGCGGGGGCGCGGATCTCGGCGGGGAAGTTCGGCAGGGTGGAGAGGTCGTTGCCGAACGAAGCGGTCTCCGAGGTGAACCGGTCCCCGGTGAGCTGCATGCCGTCACCCGAGTCCCCCGCGAACCGGATGATCACCCGGTCCAGGCGCCGCACGTCCTTCGCGCCGCCCGGTTTGCGCTGCTCTCCCACGACGGTTCCGTCGGTCTGCTCCGCTGGGCTGCTGACCTGGCTGGTCACTGAACTGGACCTCCTTCGAGGCGGCTGTCCGGGGCCTGGTCGTCCCACGGACCATCCCAGGATCAACCCTACGTCGGTTAGGGTCGCCTTCCCGAGGTCATCCATGGATTGGACGAATTCGAGACGGCCTGTCGCGCTGCGTTCACATGATGTCCCGCATCGCCGAGGCGCCGGTCAAGGCGCTCCCCGCGCGTTTGCAGGTTCCCTTCTCCGGCCGCCATCCGGGAGCCACTCCTGCGGATCCCTCCGCGCTCCCGGACGGACCCCCGCCTCAGGAGTTCAGGTAGGTGAGAACGGCCAGAACCCGCCGGTGGTCCCCGTCGCTCGGGGCCAGGCCCAGCTTCAGGAAGATGTTGCTGACGTGCTTCTCCACGGCACCGTCGCTGACCACCAGCTGCCGCGCGATCGCCGAGTTGGTCCGCCCCTCCGCCATCAGCCCGAGCACCTCGCGCTCCCGGGGCGTCAGCCCCGTCAGCACGTCCTGCTTGCGGCTGCGGCCGAGCAGTTGCGCGACCACCTCCGGGTCCAGCGCCGTACCGCCCTCGGCGACCCGCACCACCGCGTCCACGAACTCCCGTACGTCCGCGACCCGGTCCTTGAGCAGATAGCCGACGCCCCGGCTGGATCCGGCCAGCAGTTCGGTGGCGTAACGCTCCTCCACGTACTGCGACAGCACCAGCACCCCGAGCCCCGGGTGCAGCCGGCGCAGCAGGACGGCCGCCCGGACCCCCTCGTCGGTGTGGGTCGGCGGCATCCGTACGTCCGCCACCACCACGTCGGGCAGCTCGCCCTGCTCGGCCAGCTCCGAAATGGTCTTCACCAGCGCGTCCGCGTCGCCGACGCCGGCCACGACCTCGTGCCCCCGGTCGGTCAGCAGCCGGGTCAGGCCCTCCCTGAGCAGCACGGAATCCTCGGCGATGACCACCCGCACCCTGTCCTCCACGATCTTCCGGCCCCCCACTGCCCTGCGCCCCGGTCTCCGCGACGGCATCCGTCCGTGCCGTCCCGCGGAGGACCAGCATTCCAGGATTCGTGCCGGGCCGCCGCCGTACCGGGGCAGAGCGCGGGTGCCCTCAGCCGCGCCAGGGCAGTTCCGCGATCACCCGGGTGGGGCCGCCCACCGGGGAGTCCACCAGCAGGACGCCGTCCACCGCGTCCAGGCGCGCGGTCAGCCCGGCCAGCCCGGAGCCCTGGGAGACGTCCGCGCCGCCCACACCGTCGTCGGTCACCTGGAGCATCAGCCGGTCGGCCGAGCGCCAGACGTCGACCGCGGCGGACCGGGCGCGGCTGTGCTTGCCGACGTTCTGCAGCAGTTCGGAGACGGTGAAGTAGGCGATGCCCTCGATGGCCGGCGCCGGCCGGGCCGGCAGGTCGACCTCCACCCGCACCGGGACCGGGCAGCGGGAGGCGACGGCCGACAGGGCCGCGTCCAGGCCGCGGTCGGTCAGCACGGCCGGGTGGATGCCCCGGGCGAGGTCGCGCAGCTCCTGCAGGGCCGTCTTCACCTCGCCGTGCGCCTCCTCCACCATCCGCGCCGCCGCGTCCGGGTCCTCCCGCAGCTTCTCCTTGGCCAGCCCCAGGTCCATCGCCAGGCCGACCAGCCGGGCCTGCGCCCCGTCGTGCAGGTCCCGCTCGATGCGCCGCAGATCCGCGGCGGCCGTGTCGACCACGGCCCCGCGGTCCGACTCCAGCTCCACCACCCGCGCCGACAGCGGCGACGGGCCGAGCAGCCCGCGCACCAGCAGCCCGTCCACGGTGGTCAGGGCCCGGACGAGCCACGGCGTGACCAGCGTGAACACCAGCCCGATCAGCGCGGTCACGGTGATCTCGAAGGGGTTGTCGAGATAGACGCTGTGATGGGCGTCGCCGTACAGCTGCAGACCGCCCTCGCCGGCGTACGCCGGGAACACCCAGAACCACAGCGGATAGGTCAGCAGCGTCCAGCCGGAGGTCCAGAAGGCCAGCGCGACCGAGAAGGAGAACACCGCCCACGGGAACTGCACCAGCGCGTAGAGCGCGTGCCGCCAGGAGGCGCCGCTCTTGAGCAGCGCGACCGTCCAGGCCGCCGGGCCCGGCGCGCGCGGCCGCAGCGGCTCCGGGTCGGCCACCTCCAGGCCGAGCAGCCCGCGCGCACGAGCCCGCTCCAGCACGCCGAAGCCCCGGCAGCCGGCCAGCGCCGCCGCCAGCACCGGGATGCCGAGGAAGGTCACCAGCAGGCCCGCGCCGAGCGCGACCATCGTCACGGTCCACGTGAACAGCACGATCGCGATCGGCAGGCCCAGCAGCACGTACGCGAACTCGCGCAGGCTGCGCCCCTCGACGGGCGCCCGCAGCGCGGCGGGCAGCCGGTGGGGCGGCTCGCTCCGGTGGGCGTACCCCTGTCCGTACCCCTGTCCGTACTCCGTGGCCATCGGTGTCGTCCCGTTCTCGTCGTCCTGGCGGCGGTTCAGCCGTACCTCCAGGGTCGTCCGCCGCGCGTCCGCGCGACATGGAGTCCGTCGGCGTCTCGAGCGGGGGGTTTTCCCCACCCCCGCCGTCCCGGGTGGGCCGGCGCGTCCTGGCGGGGGTCAGGCCGTACGGTCCCGCCACGGCAGTTCCGCCGTGACCACCGTCGGGCCGCCGGCCGGGGAGTCGACCACGAACAGGCCGTCCACCGCGCCCAGCCGCTCCGCCAGGCCCCGCATGCCGCTGCCCCCGTCCAGCCGGGCGCCGCCGCGGCCGTCGTCCCGGACCTGGAGGATCAGCCGGTCCGCGGTCCGCCACACGTCGACCGCGGCGGTCCGGGCCCCGCTGTGCTTGCTGACGTTCTGCAGCAGTTCGGAGACGGTGAAGTAGGCGATGCCCTCGATGGCCTCGGCGGGCCGGGCCGGCAGGTCCACGGTCACCTTCACCGGCACCGTGCAGCGGGAGGCGACGGCCGACAGAGCCGCGTCCAGGCCGCGGTCGGTCAGCACGGCCGGGTGGATGCCCCGGGCGAGGTCGCGCAGCTCCTGGAGGGCCAGCTTCACCTCGCCGTGCGCCTCCTCGACCATCGCCGCCGCCGTGTCCGGGTCCTCCAGCAGCTTCTCCTTGGCCAGGCCGAGCCCCATGGCCAGGTTGACCAGCCGCGCCTGCGCGCCGTCGTGCAGGTCGCGTTCGATCCGGCGCAGGTCGGCCGCCGCCGTGTCGACCACGATCCCGCGGTCGGACTCCAGCTCGGCGATACGGCGTTCCAGCTCGTCCGAGGGCGACAGCAGCCCGCGCACCATCGCCCGGTCCAGGTTCGCCAAGGCCCGCGCGAGGTACGGCAGCACCGGCCACAGCACGAACAGCGAGACCAGCACGGTGCAGAAGGTGAGGATGCCCCAGGGCAGCCGGATCGCGTCGTACAGCAGGGTCCGCCAGCCCACCGGGTCCTTCAGCGCCATCCACAGCCGCTGCATCGCGCCCCCGCCCTTGGCGATCGGCAGCGGCGACGGCTCCGCCACCCGCACCCCGAGCAGCTTCCGGGCCCGGGCCCGCTCCAGCTTGCCCAGCTGCCGGGCGCCCAGCAGGCTGAGGGCGAGCAGCGGGAGCCCGATCGCGGTGAGGGTGAGGGCGCCGCCGGTCACCAGCACGGTCAGCGCGTACGTGAACCCGAACACCGCCGCCGGCAGGTTCAGCAGGAGATGCGCGATCTCCTTCCAGGTGTGCGCTTCGTAGGCGGGCCGGGGCGGAGGCAGCCGGTGCGGGCCGTCGGATCCGTCGCGTGCGTCGGTGCCGTCGGGCCGGCCGGCGGCGGGGCGGGGAGCGGTCATGCTGATCAGCGTGCCGTGCGCGGCGCCCCTGACGCCATGCGGTACGCCTGCCTCCGCTGCCGGGGGAAAACCCCACCCCGAGCGGGTCCGGCTGTCTCACGGCGTGACGGGCTGCTTACCCGCTCTTTATGAGGGCCTAGACTCCGGTGCGTACAGATCCTCGAATCGCGTTGCGACACAGAGTTCACTTATTCACTGAGGTCACGAGGTCAGGGAGCGAGGGACGGACCGTGCGGGAGACGTTGGGGGACTCGTCGTTCGCCGCGGCGAACGTCGTTGCGGCCGGCTACTTCCGGTCCTACTCGGTGGTCGGGCTGCTCGCCCTCATCGGCGTGCTGTTCGTCGCGGTCGCCTTCGGCGCGGGCCGGCTGCTGCGCCCGGTCGTGCCGACGCCGGAGAAACTGCTGACCTACGAGTGCGGTGTCGACCCCGTCGGCGAGGGCTGGGCCCACACCCAGGTCCGCTACTACGTCTACGCCTTCCTGTACGTGATCTTCGCGGTCGACTCGATCTTCCTGTTCCCCTGGGCGACGGTCTTCGCCGCCCCCGGCTACGGCGCGACGACGCTCGTGGAGATGTTCATCTTCCTCGGCTTCCTCGCCGTAGGCCTGCTGTACGCATACAAGAAGGGCGTCCTGGCATGGACGTGAACCCCTCAGTGCCCGAGTCGATGCCCGAGCCGGTGTCCGAGCCCGTCCTGCTGCCGGAGCCGAAGAGGCTGGGCGCCCTCGCCCGGCTGGCACCCGAGCCGATGAAGGTGGTCCTCAACTGGGGCCGCCGCTACTCGCTCTGGGTGTTCAACTTCGGCCTCGCCTGCTGCGCGATCGAGTTCATCGCCGCGTCGATGGCCCGCCACGACTTCATCCGGCTCGGCGTGATCCCGTTCGCACCGGGCCCCCGCCAGGCCGACCTGATGGTGGTCTCGGGCACGGTCACGGACAAGATGGCCCCGGCCGTCAAGCGCCTGTACGAGCAGATGCCCGAGCCGAAGTACGTCATCTCCTTCGGCGCCTGCTCCAACTGCGGCGGCCCCTACTGGGACTCCTACTCCGTCACCAAGGGCGTCGACCAGATCATCCCGGTGGACGTCTACGTCCCCGGCTGCCCGCCCCGCCCCGAGGCGCTGCTCCAGGGCATCCTCAAGCTCCAGGAGAAGATCGCCCGCGAGTCGCTGGGGGAGCGGTACGACAACGGGTCCGCCCGGCCGTCCGCCGCCGCGCTGCAGAGCGGACTGGTGCAGCCGCCGGCCCCGGCCGGTGAGGGAGGCACGCGATGAGCACGGCCGCCGGCTGGCTGCCCGCCCCCGCCGAGGAGCTCTTCGGTCCGCAGGCGGTGGCCGAGGAGTCGTACGAGGTGCTGACCGTGGACGTACCGCCGTCCGCCTGGCTCACCGCCCTGGAGACGGCCCGTACGACCCTGTCCTGCACCTACTTCGACTGGCTGAGCGCGGTCGACGAACCGGGCACCGGCTTCCGGGTCGCCGCGCACGTCGTCGCCCTGAACCCGGTCCGCCGCCTCCTCGTGCGTACGACGGTCCCGCACGACGCCCCCTCCCTGCCCTCCGCCGTCGGCGTCTACGCGGGCGCCGCCTGGCACGAGCGCGAGACCCACGAGATGTTCGGCGTCGATTTCGAGGGCCACCCGGGCCTGGAGCACCTCCTGCTCCCCGAGAACTTCGAGGGCCACCCGCTGCGCAAGGACTTCGTCCTCGCCGCCCGCGTCGCCAAGGCCTGGCCGGGCGCCAAGGAACCCGGGGAGCCTGCGGCGGGTGCGGCGCACGGCGGCCCGAAGCGCCGCCAGATGCTCCCCCCGGGCGTACCGGACCCCAACGAGTGGGGCCCCCTGAAGGGCCAGCTCCCCCCTGCCCCGGCCCGCCCGGCCAGGGCAGCGGGCCGCACGGCGGGCGACCGCCCGGTACGACGCACCCGCACGGCCTCGGAGGGCTCGGCCAGCCAGGCTGCCCCGCAGGCGGGGGAGGCTGCTGGTGCTGGTGCTGGTGCTGGTGCCGGTGCCGGTGCTCCCGGTCGGCCGCGTCGGGCGCGGAGTGCGAGCGAGGGTTCGGTGAGCCAGGCGGCCGCCCGAGACGAGGACGCGGCGGTCCGCAAGCAGGCCGCGGCCGAGGGTGAGGCCACCCGGGCGGCAGCGGAGGGTCCGACGGAAGGGCCGGCCGCCGAGGCCTCGGTGGCGCACGAGCCCGGTCCGGCGCCCTCACCCGCCCGGCCGCGCCGCGCCCGCAGCGCCTCGGAGGGCTCGGCCACCCAGCGGACGCAGGCGGCGCCGGAACCGACCCCGACGGAGGCGACGGAGCTGACGGAGCCTGCGGGGTCGGCGGGGGCGGACGGCGCCGGCCGCCCTGCCCGGCGGAGCCCCGCCCCGCGCAGCTCCGACGCCCCGTGGCACCACGCCCGCCCGGCGTTCACCGAGCCGGAGCCGGAGCCGCAG
Organism: Streptomyces sp. NPDC088810; assembly: GCF_044750305.1. NCBI lineage: Bacteria > Bacillati > Actinomycetota > Actinomycetes > Kitasatosporales > Streptomycetaceae > Streptomyces > Streptomyces sp. NPDC088810. The sequence goes on along the minus strand of NZ_JBIVJQ010000004.1, from coordinate 520,780 downwards.
CCGGACGAGGAGCCGGCGCCGGAACCGGAACAGACACCCGCCACCGAGCCGCCCCCCGGCACCCCCGAAGACCCGGGCACCGCCGACGACCCCGCAGGAGGCCCGCAGTGAACGGCGCGCTGGACGTCGCCCTGCGACTCCTGGTCGTCTTCGTCGTCTTCCTCACCTTCCCGCTGATCGTGGGCCAGACCGAGCACAAGGTGATGGCCCACATGCAGGGCCGCCTCGGCCCGATGTACGCCGGTGGCTTCCACGGCTGGGCCCAGCTCATCGCGGACGGTGTGAAGTTCGCGCAGAAGGAGGACGTGGTCCCGGCGGGCGCCGACCGCCGCGTCTTCCAGCTCGCCCCCGCCGTGGCCCTGCTGCCCTACCTCCTCGTCCTGCTCGCCGTCCCCATCGGCCCGAGCGAGGGCGCCGTCGGCCAGGTGCTGGACGCCGGCGTGTTCTTCGTGCTCGCGGTGATGGGCGTCGGCGTGCTCGGCTCGCTGATGGCCGGCTGGGCCAGCGCCAACAAGTTCTCCCTGCTCGGCGGCCTGCGCACGGCCGCCCAGCTGCTCGCCTACGAACTGCCGATGCTGCTGGCGGCGGCCTCGGTCGCGATGGCGGCCGGCACGGTCTCCCTGCCCGGCATCGTGCACGCCTTCCACTGGTGGTGGCTGCCCTGGCAGATCGTCGGCGCGGTCGTCTTCTTCGTCGCCGGACTAGCCGAGCTGCAACGGCCGCCGTTCGACATGCCGGTCGCCGACTCGGAGATCATCTTCGGCGCGTACACCGAGTACACCGGCCTGCGCTTCGCCCTCTTCCTGCTGGCGGAGTACGCCGGCATCGTCGTCCTGTGCGGCCTGACCACCGTCCTGTTCCTGGGCGGCTGGCACGGCCCGTGGGGCGCCGACGGCCTCGGCTGGGTCTGGACCCTGCTGAAGACCGCGCTCCTCGCGTTCCTGGTCATCTGGCTCCGCGTGACCTACCCGCGGCTGCGCGAGGACCAGCTCCAGAAGCTGTCCTGGACCCTCCTCGTCCCCCTCTCCCTCGCCCAGATCGCCCTCACCGGCATCGTCAAGGTGGTGATCAGCTAACCATGGCCCCCTTCCCTGGCAGTGGCCTCGCCAAGGGCCTGGCCGTCACCCTGCGCACGATGACGAGGAAGCACGTCACCGAGCAGTACCCCGACGTCCTGCCCGAACTGCCGCCCCGCACCCGCGGCGTGATCGGCCTGTTCGAGGAGAACTGCACGGTCTGCATGCTGTGCGCCCGTGAGTGCCCCGACTGGTGCATCTACATCGACTCCCACAAGGAAACGGTCCCGCCCGCCGCCCCCGGCGGCCGCGAGCGCAGCCGCAACGTCCTCGACCGGTTCGCGATCGACTTCTCGCTGTGCATGTACTGCGGTATCTGCATCGAGGTCTGTCCTTTCGACGCCCTGTTCTGGTCCCCGGAATTCGAGTACGCCGAGACCGACATCCGCGACCTCACCCACGAGCGGGACAAGCTCCGCGAGTGGATGTGGACCGTGCCGGCACCGCCCGCCCTGGACCCCGGCGCGGAGGAGCCCAAGGAGATCGCCGCCGCCCGCAAGACCGCCGAGAAGCTGGCCGCGGCCGAGGCCGAGCCGGCCGATCCGCAGGAGGGTGCGTCGTGACCCTCACCGCAGCAACGGCCACCGTGGCCGCCGCCGACCCGCACGGCTTCCTCTCCCCGACCGGCGTCGAGATCGCCTTCCTGCTCGTCGGCCTGGTCACCCTCGGCGCCGCCCTCGTCACCGTCACCACCCGGCAGCTGGTGCACGCCGCCCTGTGGCTGGTGGTCGCGCTCGGCGGCCTCGCCGTGGAGTACCTGCTGCTCACGGCCGAGTTCATCGCCTGGGTGCAGGTCCTGATCTACGTCGGTTCCGTCGTCGTCCTCCTGCTGTTCGGTCTGATGCTCACCCGGGCCCCCATCGGCCGCTCCCCGGACGCCGACTCCGGCAACCGCCGGGCCGCCCTGGCCGTGGCCGTCGCCGCCGCGGTCGCCCTGGTGTGGGTGGTCGTCGACGCCTTCCGGACCACCTGGATCGACCTGGACGGCCCGGCCGCCGGCACCACCGAGGTCACCGGCACCAGCCTGTTCCGGCACTGGGTGCTGCCCTTCGAGGCGCTGTCCGTGCTGCTCCTCGCCGCCCTGGTCGGCGCGATCGTCCTGTCCCGCAAGGCCAAGGCCGACGCCGCCCCCGCGGTTCCCGGGAAGGAAGGCGCCCGCTGATGCACCTCGCCTACCCCGCCGTACTCTCCGCCCTCCTGTTCTGCACCGGCCTGTACGGCGTCCTCGCCCGCCGCAACGCCATCCTGGTCCTGATGTCGGTCGAGCTGATGCTCAACGCCGTCAACCTCAACCTGGTCGCCTTCGACGTCTGGCTCAGCCGTACCGCGAAGGAGACCCTGCACTCCGGCCAGGCCCTGACCCTGTTCACCATCGCCATCGCCGCCGCCGAGATCGGCATCGGCCTCGCGATCGTGCTCGCCGTCTACCGCAACCGCGGCACCTCCGACATCGACAAGCTCCGCGACACCGCCGAGGGCCCCGAGACCGAAGGCCCCGACACCCCCGCGGCCGAGAAGGCTGAGGCCACCGCGTGACCACGACCACCCTCGCCGTCCTCGTCCCCCTCCTGCCGTTTTTCGGCGCCGCGGCCGGACTGCTGCTCGGCCGCACCGCCCCCGGGTTCGTCCGCCCGCTCGCCGTGCTGCCGCCGCTGGCCTCGCTGGTGCTGGCCGCGCTGGTCGCCGTACGGCAGGGCGGCGGCACGGCCGTCGACGCCCACACCGAGCTGACGCCCACCGGGTCGGTGCCGATCGAGCTGGCCCTGCACATCGACGGCTTCGCCGCGCTCGTCGCCGTCCTGGTGGCGTTCGTCGCGGCCTGCGTGCAGATCTACTCCACCGGCTACCTGCGGGACGATCCCCGCTACCCCTCGTACGCCGCCCTCGTCTCCCTGTTCACCTCCGCGATGCTCCTGGTCGTCTACTCCGGCGACCTGATCGTGCTGCTGGTCGGCTGGGAAGTCATGGGCATCTGCTCCTACTTCCTGGTCGGCCACTACTGGGAGACCCCCGAGGCCCGCGCCGCCTCCCTGAAGGCCTTCCTGGTCACCAAGCTCGGTGACGTGCCGTTCCTCATCGGCCTGTTCGCGCTGGCCGCCGACGCCGGGTCGTTCCGCATCACCCGCGTCCTGGCCGCCGTCGCGAGCGGTGGCATCGGCCACCCCACCGTGATCGCCCTGCTGCTGCTCGCGGGCGTCGCGGGCAAGTCGGCGCAGTTCCCGCTGCACACCTGGCTCCCGGACGCGATGGCGGGCCCGACGCCCGTCTCGGCGCTGATCCACGCCGCGACGATGGTCGCCGCCGGTGTCTACTTCACCGCCCGTCTCCTCCCGCTCTTCGAGGCCTCCCAGGCCGCGATGGTGGTCCTCGCCGTCATGGCCGCCGTGACCATGACCGGCTCGGGTCTGGCCGCGCTCGCCCAGGACGACATCAAGCGCGTCCTCGCCTACTCGACGATCGGCCAGCTCGGCTACATGACCGGCGCCCTCGCCGTCGGCGACCGCGCTGCCGCCGTCTTCCACCTCCTGTCGCACGGCGCCTTCAAGGCGCTGCTGTTCCTCGCGGCCGGCGCGATCATCCACGCCGCCGGCACCAACTCGCTGGCCGCCATGTCCCGCATGCACGGCCTGCGCGACCGCGTCCCGGACGCCTACTGGACGATGACCGTGGCGCTGCTCGCGCTCGCCGCGATCCCGCCCTTCAGCGGCTTCTTCTCCAAGGAGTCCGTCCTCGGCGCCGCCGAGCACGTGACCTCCGGCCACACCGGGCACGCCCCCGGCGCCGCCGGCTGGATCGTCCTCGTCGCCGGTCTGGTCACCGCCCTGCTCACCGCCGCGTACGCCGCCCGGCTGTGGCTGCTGGCCTTCCGCGGCCGGGGCGCCGAGGCCCCCGACCACGGCCGCCAGCCGCTGACCATGACCGTGGTGCTCTGGGTCCTGGCGGTCCCCTCCCTCGCCTTCGGCGGGCTCGCCTACCGCTCGCTGCCCGACTGGTTCGACGGCCGCGACCTCACCCCGACCCTGCTCACCTCGATCCTCGGCACGGGCCTCGCCCTGGTCGGCGGGCTGCTCACCTACGGCGCCTGGCAGCGCACCGCCGCGCTCGCCGCCCGCGTCCCGCTCGGTGCCGTCGCCGCCCACCCCGAGGAGGACGCCGGCCTGGTCGAGGCCGAGGCCATCGCCACCCACGAACCGGCCTACGGCGACATCGCCTCCGCCTCCGACCCGGCCGACCCCGGGCGGCTGCTGCTCGGCCCGCTGCACCGGCCCGCGGCCGCCGGCTTCCGCCTGGACGCCGTGTACGCGGCGCTGTTCGTCCGCCCGGTCCAGGCCGGCGCGAGTCTCGTCCGGTTCCTCGACCGCGAGGTCGTCGACACCTACGTCCACGGCGCCGCCGCCCTGCCCCGGCTGCTCGGGGCCGCCGTACGGCGCGCCCAGACCGGCAACGTGCAGACCTATGTGAGCGCGCTGCTCGCCGGCACCGTCGTCCTGGCGGTCGCCGTCCTCCTCGTCGCCACGGGAGCGTGAGCAGGCGTGATCGATATCAACGAGTCCGTGATGCAGTTCCTTCTGGCATTCGTCGTCGTCGGCCCGCTCCTCGGTGCCGCCGCCGCTCTCCTGCCCGCCCCGCCCGGACTGAAGGGGAAGTCACCCGGGCAGGCCGTGCTCCGGCACGGTGTGACCGTCACCGGCGCCGTCCTCATCGCCGCGATCGTCCTCGCGCTCGGCTTCGACCACGACCATCCGTCGAAGATGCAGGCCACGACCGACATCAGCTGGATCCCCGCACTCGACGTGCGGATCCACCTCGGCACCGACGGCATCTCCCTCCCCCTTCTGGTCCTGACCGCGCTGCTGACCTTCCTCTGCGCGCTCTACTCCTACGCCAAGCCGCCGTCGGGCCCGTCCCCGAAGGCGTTCGTCGCCCTGCTGCTCCTGCTGGAGTCCGGCACCCTCGCGACCTTCGCCGTCCTCGACCTGCTGCTGTTCTTCCTCGCGTTCGAGATGGTGCTCATCCCGATGTACTTCCTCATCGCCCGCTGGGGCGGCGAGGGCCGGACCCGGGCCGCGTGGAAGTTCATCCTGTTCACGCTGCTCGGCTCCGTGGTCATGCTGCTCGGCCTGCTCCTGACCGGAATCAAGGCGGGCACATTCGACATGGTGGCACTCGCCACTGACAACGGCCGGTCGCTGACCACATCCGTGCAGGTCATCGCCGTTCTGGCGATCGGGATCGGGCTCGCGGTGAAGACGCCGATGTGGCCGCTGCACAGCTGGCTGCCCGACGCCCACACCGCCGCCCCGACCGTCGGCTCGGTCCTGCTGGCCGGTGTCCTGCTGAAGATGGGAACGTACGGCTTCGTCCGGATCCTGCTGCCGATCGCGCCGCACGGCTTCCACACCTTCGCGCCGTACCTCGCCGCGTTCGCCGTCGTCGGGATCATCTACGGGTCCCTGGCCTGCCTGGCCCTCGCCAGGCAGGGCGCGAAGGGCGACCTCAAACGCCTGATCGCCTACTCCTCCGTCGGCCACATGGGCTTCGTGCTGCTCGGCATCGCCACCATGACCCCGACCGGCGTCAACGGCGCCCTGTTCGCCAACATCGCCCACGGCCTCATCACCGGCCTGCTGTTCTTCCTGGTCGGCGCGCTGAAGGACCGCACCGGCAGCACCGACCTCGACACCCTCGCCCTCCCGTCGCCCGACCACCACCCCTCAACGAGCGGCTCCGCCGCGCCAAACCGATCCCAGACCGGCGCCGCGCTGTACGGCAGGGCCCCGCGCCTCGGCGGGCTGCTCGCCTTCGGCGCCGTCGCCTCCCTCGGCCTGCCCGGACTCGCCGGGTTCTGGGGCGAGATGCTCGCGCTCTTCGGCGCGTTCCGGCCCGGCGCCGACCTCAGCCGGCCCGCCTTCCTCACCTTCATGGCGATCGGCGCGTTCGGCACCCTGCTGACCGCCGCGTACATGCTGATCGTGGTCCGCCGCGTCTGCATGGGCGGCGCGGAGCAGGAGGTACCGAAACTCGCCGACGTGCACGGGTACGAGTTCGCCGCCTGGGCCCCGCTCGTCACCCTCACCGTCCTGGCCGGACTGTGGCCGAGGGCCCTGCTCGGCCTGACCGACCCGGCCGTGCAGCAGCTCCTCGCAGGAGGCACCCGATGAGCGCCCAGCCGCTTGCCGAGTCGCTGGTCCAGTCCGTCGACTGGCTCGCGATCGCCCCGCCCACCCTCGCGGCCGTCGTGGCGCTCGCCGTCCTCGTCGCCGACCTGTTCGTGCAGGAGCCCCGCAAGGCCGTGCTCGGCTGGGTCTCGGTGGCCGGACTGGCCGCGGCGACCGCGCTGCTGCTGCCCCTCCTGGACGGTGACCGCAGCACCTTCTGCACCGACGGCCACGCGCGCGCGTGCAGCTACACCGCCGACCACTTCACCCTCGTCATCCAGTTCCTGGTCCTCGGCGGCGCCCTGCTCGCGGCCCTGCTCTCCGTCACCCACCTGGACGACGACCGGCGCCGCGTCCCGGCCGGCGAGTTCTGGTTCCTGCTGCTGTCCTCCGCCGCCGGGGCCGCCCTGCTGCCCGCCTCCCGTGACCTCGCCACCCTGATCGTCGCCCTGGAGGTCGCCTCCCTGCCCGCCTTCGCTCTCGTCGGCATCCGGCACGGCGACAAGCGGTCCTCCGAGGCCGCCCTGAAGTTCTTCCTGTCCTCGGTCACCGCCACCGCGGTCAGCCTCATGGGCATCAGCTTCGTCTACGCCTCCACCGGCACCCTCTACCTCACCCAGGTCGCCCAGCGCCTGCCGCACGTCGACGGGCAGCTGCACACCCTCGCCCAGACCGGCGTCGTCCTCACCCTGGTCGGCTTCGCCTTCAAGACGGCAGCCGTGCCCTTCCACTTCTGGGTGCCCGACACCTACGTGGGCGCGCCCCTGCCCGTCGCCGCCTACCTGTCCGTCGTCGGCAAGGCGGTCGGCTTCTCCGGCCTGATCCTCGTCACCGTCGTCGCGTTCCCCTCCTACGCCGACGTGTGGGGCCCCGCGCTCGCCGCCCTGGCCGCCCTCACCATGACCGTCGGCAACGTCGCCGCCCTGCGCCAGCAGGCCACCCGCGCGTACAGCGCCGTACGGCTGCTCGCCTGGTCCTCCGTCGGCCAGGCCGGCTACCTGCTGGTGCCGATCGCCGCCGCCGGATACACCAAGGACGCCCAGAAGGCGATCGGCTCCACGGTCGCGTACGCCCTGATGTACGCCGCCGTGAACCTCGGCGCCTTCGCGGTGGCCGCCCTGGTGGGCCGCGGCCGCGCCCTGAACCGGATCAGCGACTACCGGGGCCTGTACGCCACCAACCCGCTCAGCGCGCTGCTGCTGGCCTTCTTCCTGCTGTGCCTGGCCGGGCTGCCGCCGGGCGTCATCGGCCTGTTCGCCAAGGTCACCGTGTTCTCGGCGGCCGTCGACGCCGGCCTCGGCTGGCTCGCCGTCGTCATGGCCGTCAACGTCGTGATCGCCCTCTTCTACTACCTGCAGTGGACGGCCCTGCTGTTCCGCGCCCCCGAGGGCGAGCCCGCCCGGCACCGCGTCCCGGCCCCCCTCACGGCCGCGCTCGCCCTGACCGGTGTCCTCGGCGTCGCCCTGTCCGGGGCACCCCAGCTGGTCCTCCGCTTCGCGGCCGGCGGACTCTTCTGAGGAGTCGTCACGCGCGCGTGGGGCACCCGTGCCGGCACACGCGCGTGGCCGAACCCGCACGTCACCCGGGCAGCCCACGCGCGCGGCCGTACCCGTCGGGGAACTCGTGGCCGCCGCCCGGCGTTGTCATCAGCGGGAGGGTCCACTGGATCAGAGTGTTCCCCAGATGCACGACTTGGAGGGCGCACCGTGCACCGCCGGCACAACGGGCTCAGGACCGCCGTACTCCTCGGGGGACTGTCCGCACTCATCATCGTCATCGGCAGCTTCTTCGGCCGCACCGGACTGGTCGTCGCGGTCCTGGTCGCCCTGGGCACCAACGCGTACGCGTACTGGAACAGCGACAAGCTGGCGCTCCGCGCGATGCGCGCCCGCCCGGTCAGCGAGTTCGAGGCCCCGGCGCTGTACCGGATGGTGCGGGAGCTGTCCACGCAGGCCCGCCAGCCCATGCCCCGGCTGTACATCTCACCGACGGAGGCCCCCAACGCCTTCGCCACCGGCCGCAACCCGCGCAACGCGGCCGTGTGCTGCACGGAGGGCATCCTGCGCCTGCTGGACGAGCGGGAGCTGCGCGGTGTGATCGGCCACGAACTGAGCCACGTCTACAACCGGGACATCCTCATCTCCTCGGTCGCCGGCGCACTCGCCTCGGTGATCATGTTCCTGGTGAACTTCGCCTGGCTGATCCCGGTCGGCCGCTCGGACGACGACGACGGCCCCGGCCTGTTCGGCATGCTGCTGATCATGATCCTCGGCCCGCTCGCCGCCAGCCTGATCCAGCTGGCCATCAGCCGCTCCAGGGAGTACGAGGCGGACGCCTCCGGCGCCCAGCTCACCGGTGACCCGCTCGCCCTGGCCAGTGCCCTGCGCAAGCTGGAGACGGGCACCCAGCAGCTGCCGCTGCCGCCCGAGCCCCGGCTCGAGACGGCGAGCCACATGATGATCGCCAACCCCTTCCGCGCGGGGCAGGGACTGTCCAAGATGTTCTCCACCCACCCGCCGATGGTGGAGCGCATCGCCCGCCTGGAGAGGATGGCAGGACGCCTGTGAAGACCATTCTGAACGTCATCTGGCTCGTCCTGAGCGGCTTCTGGCTGTTCCTGGGCTACCTGGCCGCCGGCGTCCTGCTGTGCATCACCGTCATCGGCATCCCCTTCGGCATCGCCGCCTTCCGCATCGGCATCTACGCCCTCTGGCCGTTCGGGTACACCACGGTCGAGCGGCGCGACGCGGGCGCGCCGTCCTGCGTGGGCAACATCCTGTGGCTGCTCCTGGCCGGCTGGTGGCTGGCGCTCACCCACATCGCCACGGGCATCGCCCTGTGCATCACGGTCATCGGCATCCCGTTCGGTATCGCCAACTTCAAGCTGATCCCGGTCGCCCTGCTGCCGCTGGGCCGCGAAATCGTCCGCACCGACCAGCCGTTCGCGACCCGCTGACCGGGACGCCGTAGTCGAGCCGCCGCACGTGCGTGTGCACGCGCGCGTGCCGGGTCCGTCGGTCCGGCGTCACGCCCCGCGCCGGCCCACCCACCACCGTCGTACCCCGTAGGCCGCCACGCCCGCCGCGAGCACGCCCGCGCCGACGGCCACCGCGGCCGCGGGCAACGCGAACGCCAGTGTGGCGCAGCCCAGCAGGCCCACCGCGGGCACCACGCGGGCGCGCGGGGCCGGATCGAGCGTCCAGGCCGAGGCGTTGGCGACGGCGTAGTAGGCGAGCACGCCGAAGGACGAGAAGCCGATCGCGCCGCGCACGTCGCCCGTCGCGGCCAGCACGGCGACCACCGCGCCCACGGCCAGCTCCGCCCGGTGCGGCACCCGGAACCGTGGGTGCACGGCCGCGAGGGCGCCCGGCAGGTGCCCGTCCCGGGCCATGGCGAGCGTCGTCCGGGACACCCCGAGGATCAGCGCGAGCAGCGAGCCCAGGGCGGCCACCGCGGCCCCGGCCCGCACCACGGGCGCGAGCCCCGGCGTCCCGGCCGCCCGCACGGCGTCGGCCAGCGGCGCCGCCGCATGCCCGAGCCGGTCAGCGCCGAGGACCGCGAGCACCGCGACGGCCACGCACGCGTACACCACCAGAACGATCCCCAGGGCCAGCGGGACCGCCCGCGGGATCGTGCGCGCCGGATCGCGCACCTCCTCGCCGAGGGTGGCGATCCGCGCGTACCCGGCGAACGCGAAGAACAGCAGCCCGGCCGCCTGGAGCACCCCGCCGGCCCCCGCGGACAGGCCGATGTCCAGCCGCCCGGCGTCGGCTCGTCCGGAGGTCAGGCACACCACGACCACGGCCGCGAGAACGGCCAGGACGACGGCCACGATCGCCCGCGTCAGCCAGGCCGACTTGTGGATCCCGCCGTAGTTCACGGCGGTCAGGGCCACCACGGCCGCGACCGCCACCGCATGCGCCTGCCCCGGCCACACGTACGCGCCCACGGTGAGCGCCATGGCCGCGCAGGAGGCCGTCTTGCCGACAACGAAGGCCCAGCCGGCGAGATAGCCCCAGAAGGCGCCGAGCCGCTCTCTGCCGTACACGTACGTCCCGCCGGAGGCCGGATAGCGGGCGGCGAGCCGGGCCGAGGACATGGCGTTGCAGTAGGCCACCAGGGCGGCGAGCGCGAGCCCGGGCAGCAGCCCGGACCCGGCCGCGCGCGCGGCCGGTCCCGGAGCGGAGAAGACGCCGGCGCCGACCATCGAGCCCAGGCCGACGACCACGGCGTCCCGCACGCCCAGAGTGCGGCGCAGAGCGGCATCGGTCCGTGTCATGCGCCGCACCCTAGTGATCCCGGCAACCGGCGGGCGGACCTGTGACGTCCTCTTAACCGACACGGCACGAGAACGCGCGCGACGGACAGCGGGTCCCACCCAAATCCCAGGGGCCCTACAGTGCGGACACAGCGCGGAAGGGCAGGTTCACGGCATGGGCATCATCAGTTGGATCATTCTGGGACTGCTGGCCGGGGCCATCGCCAAGGTCCTGCTGCCGGGACGCGACCCCGGCGGCTTCATCGGGACCACCCTCATCGGCATCGCAGGCGCCTTCATCGGGGGCTGGATCTCGGCCCGCTGGCTGGACCACCCGATCAGCAAGCACTTCTACGACGGTGCCACCTGGGCCGCGGCCGTCGGCGGCTCCCTGGTGCTGCTGGTCGTCTACCGGATCCTGTTCGGCAACTCACGCGACTGAGCGCGCGCGTAAGCCGCGGCAGACGGAAAGGGTGGGCACCGCCGGGTGCCCACCCTCGTTTTCTCCCCGTCTTGCCCGGTCTTACCGGTAGTTCACGAACTGCAGCGCGAAGTCGAAGTCCTTGCCCTTGAGGAGGGCGATGACGGTCTGCAGGTCGTCGCGGCTCTTGGAGCTGACGCGCAGTTCGTCACCCTGGACCTGGGCCTTCACGCCCTTGGGGCCCTCGTCGCGGATGATCTTCGCCACCTTCTTCGCGTTCTCCTGGGAGATGCCCTCCTGGATCGACGCGAAGATCTTGTACTCCTTGCCGGAGAGCTGCGGCTCGCCCGCCTCCAGCGCCTTCAGCGAGATGCCGCGCTTGATGAGCTTCGACTGGAAGACGTCGAGGATGGCCTTCACCCGGTCCTCGGAGTTCGCCTCCATGAGGATCTTTTCACCGGACCACGAGATCGAGGCCCCCACGCCCTTGAAGTCGTAGCGCTGCGAGATCTCCTTGGCGGCCTGGTTGAGGGCGTTGTCGACCTCCTGCCGCTCGACCTTCGAGACGATGTCGAAACTGGAGTCGGCCATGTCCTGTGGCTCCTTGTATCGGGGTGCGTATCTGGTGCGCGGCGGCGACCGCCGGGCCCGGTGGAGCACCGGGCCGCATCCGCACCAGCCTAGCCATCCCGTGCCCCGCGGGTGGAGATCAATGGGGTGGCGAAGCACCCCTGTGCATCGGGTATTGTTTACGTCGTTGCCGGGGAACACCGCCGAAAGCGGGTTCGAAACGGCAGCATTACCCGGCGGTGTGCCCGAGCGGCCAAAGGGAGCAGACTGTAAATCTGCCGGCTCAGCCTTCCCAGGTTCGAATCCTGGCGCCGCCACACGGGAGCGAGGCCCCGTGATCTGCGAGAGCAGATCACGGGGCCTTCGTCGTTGCAGGCCGGGTGCGGGTGCTCGCGCTTCTCCGCGAGGTCACTAGAATCGAACGTGTGAACGAGGACCGTCCGCTGACGCGTCTCGACATGCTGCGGTTCGCCCGCCGCGTCGTCGAACACCAGGCTGCCCGGCAGCTTGCGTTGATGGACCGGTGGATCGCCGACGAGGAACGCCGGGAGGCCGAGCGGCAGCGCCGTCTCGCCGCCCGGCAGGCTGCTCCGGAATGGGCGATCGAGCGTGGCCTGAACGGCCGGAGCGCGGTCTACGTCCACGTCGGCGGCTGCACGGGCGCCGACGGCCGGACGAAGGGCGTCGGCCGGGAGCAGGCGGTACGGGCCCTCACCGACGGAGGTGTCCCCGCGTGCCCGCTGTGCCGGCCGGACACCGCGCTGGGGATTCTCGAATGACCGGCCCGGGTGCGGGCCCGGCCGGTCCGGAAGATGCTGGAGCCATGGCCGGGAAACGTCCCATCGTCGTGCACCTGCCGTCCCCGACCGGCGGTCGCCGGGTGCGGGTGGACGGCGAGATCCTCGGCCTCGCGCACAACGTGCGGGACCTGGTGGAGTTCCTCCGCCGGGCGGGGCTGGAGATCGAACCCGAGGAGGTCGCCGACTCGCCGCTGATCGACTGGCGCGGAGTGGGCCCCGACCGGTGGGAGGCGGAGACCCGGACCTGACCGGCCACCGCTCCCGCCCGGGCGCAGGCGCACACACCGCCCGCCCCGGGCACACTGACGGCATGTCCTCCCGACGCAGAACCTGTCCCGTGTGCCGCCGCGAGATCGCCGTCGTCGCGGGCCGCTTCGCACGGCACGACCCGCCCGGCGCCCGGGAGAGCGGCGAACTCGTCTCCTGCGCCGGGTCGCGGCAGCCGGCGCAACTCGGAGCGGTGCAGCCGTCGTTGGACGGCTACGCCGTGCCGGACTTTCCCGGGCAGCTGCCGCTCTTCTGACTCCTGACGGGCCGGCGGAGCGGCTGACTCCTGACGGGCCGGCAGCGCGGCGGACCGGGCGCGGCGCGGGCCGTCCGACGGCTCGTCAGCGGGTCGGTCCGGGCAGGCGTGCGGCTGGCGTTCGACGGGTCGACGACCGGTGCCCGGGCTCAGTTCCCGGCCACCGACTTCACCGCGACCGACACCGGCGTCGAACCGCTGATCAGCTCCAGCGTGAGACCGGCCGTCGCCGGCGTGTCCACCAGCTCCGCGAGGACGGCCGCCACGTCGTCCCGCGGGACCGCGCCGCGCCCGGTGTGCGCCTCCAGCCGGACCAGACCGGTACCCGCGTCGTCCGTCAGCGAGCCCGGGCGCAGGATCGTCCAGTCCAGGGCGTCCTGCCGGGTGACGTACGCGTCGGCCTCGCCCTTGGCGCGCTGGTACACGTCGAACACGTCGTCCCCCTGGTGCGCGGGATCCGCGCCCATCGAGGACACCACCAGGAAACGGCGCACGCGCGCGCGTACGGCGGCGTCCGCGAACAGCACCGCCGCGCCCCGGTCCACCGTGTCCTTGCGGGCCGCGCCGCTGCCCGGACCCGCGCCGGCCGCGAAGACCGCCGCGTCCGCGCCCTGCAGATGCGCCGCGACCTCCTCCACCGAGGCGGACTCCAGATCGAGCAGGACCGGTTCGGCACCCGCCGCCCGAAGATCGTCGCCCTGTTCGGGGTTGCGGATGATGCCCGCCACCTCGTCCCCGCGCGCGGAGAGCAGACGCTCCAGCCGCAGCGCGATCTGACCATGACCACCAGCGATGACAATGCGCATGATTCCGACCGTACGCCCGAAGGGCCGCATCCGCCGCACGAGTTAACCGGCGGGGCCGGGGCCTGGCGTGCCAGGTCCGCGCCCCTGTAGACGCGCCTGCCCGTTACGCCCCCGGCTCTCGCCCGCGTCCAGCGAACGCGCCCACGCACACTCCAGCCGCGCGCCCCGCCAAGCGCTCACGACAGCTCCCCCCGCCCCTGCCGCGGCAGCCCGAGCTCCGCTGCCGCCGCCGAGTTGCAGTACTCGCGTACCGCGCTCGTACGGGCCACCACCCGCCCCCGGTGCACCACGATCCGGCTGTAGGCCAGGGAGAGCGCGCCGGCCAGATGGTCGCCGCGTACGGCCAGCAGCTCGGCCGGGAAGCCCGCCTCCACGCGGACCTCCGGCAGCCCCAGCACCGCGCGTGCCGAGGCGCACACGGCGTCGTAGGCGTCCTCCGGGCGCAGCCCGTGGGCGGAGGCGAGCAGGTACGCGGCCTCCAGGGGGTCGCCGCGGCCCACGGGGTTCGAGACGTCGCGCAGGGCGCCGCTGCCGGCCGCCACCCGCACCCCGGCCGCGCGCAGCAGCCGTACCGGTGCCGCGCCCCGCCGGTCGGCGCCGCCGCAGCCGCCCTGGGGCAGGCACACCACCGTCACGCCTGCCGCCGCGAGCTGGTCGGCGACGCGGGCGGCGGCGTCGGCGGGCAGGCGCGCGAGACCGGCGCACGGTCCGATCGTCACGCCCGGGCGCAGGCCCCCCGCCATGGCCGCGAGCCGGGACAGCCGGGCCGGATCGGCGGCGTCCGTGTGCAGGTCCACCGGGCAGCCGTGCTCGGAGGCCACCTCCAGGACCGCCTCCACGTAGCCGGTCGGATCCGGATCCAGGTCGGGGCAGCCGCCCACCACGGAGGCGCCCATCTTGACCGCGTCCCGCAGCATCACCAGCCCGTCGGCGCCGGCCACCCCGGTCAGCAGCCGGGGCATCGCCACGGTCGTCAGCTCCGCCAGCCCCCGCAGCGACCGCCGCGCCTGGAGTACCGCGCCCAGCGCGCCCAGGCCCTGGACGTCCCCTACGCGCACGTGCGCGCGGAGCGCCGTCGCCCCGTGCCCGAGCTGCAGCAGGGCCGCCTCCGTCGCCCGGCGCTGCACGTCCTCGGGGGCGTACGACGCCGGGCCGGGGCGCTCCGCGGACAGCGCGGTGTCGCCGTGGGCGTGCGGTTCAGCCGGGGCCGGCAGCAGCAGGTAGCCGCTCAGGTCCACGCGCGTGACGCCCTTGCGGGCCGGGCCCGGGGCGAGGCTGCCGGTCGTACCGACGGCTTCGATGCGCCCCCCGCCCAGCCGTACGTCCACGGTCCGGCCGTCGGTGAGCCGCGCCCCGCAGAGCAGGAGGGCGGCCGGGTCGGACGATCCCGAGGACCCTGACGAGTTCGACGGCGGGTGCGGCTGCGGCTGGCTGTCGGGCATCGCGCTCCAGGGTGGGGCCGGGGGCTCGGGCGGGCTGGCGTGAGGGATCCGGCCCGTGGCCGGCCCATGATCACGCAGAGTGAGTCGAGCCTAGGGTGGCGAGCCGCGCACAGCGCGCAGGAGCGCAATAGTCGTACCGGCGTGGTCCGGCCCGGGCGGGGCGTACGTCGCCCGCGCGTGTGACGGACACCGTGCCCGGCGGCGCGCACGCGTACGCGCGCGTGCAGCCGACGGCGGGCGGCGCCGCAGGGGGCTCCGTGGGCCGCCGGGAGGCCTGGGACGAGGGGTGCGGTGGGCGGCGGGATACGGATTTGGGTGAACGGCGGCAGACCGTGTAATGTCTTCATCGCTCGCCCCAATAGCTCAGTCGGCAGAGCGTCTCCATGGTAAGGAGAAGGTCAACGGTTCGATTCCGTTTTGGGGCTCTGGTGTGAGAGGTTCCCGTCGCGAGACGGGAGCTGATCTCATCAAAGCGGTGTAGCTCAGTCGGTAGAGCAAGCGGCTCATAATCGCTGTGTCACCGGTTCAAGTCCGGTCACCGCTACTGACAGTAGCCGATTGCGGGGTCGGTCCTTCGATCGGCTACTCTTTCTTGCGTTGAATTAGTCCATCCGTTCGTCTTAGGAGCACTCACGTGGCTGCCACCGACGTCCGCCCGAAGATCACGCTGGCCTGCGTGGAGTGCAAGGAGCGGAACTACATCACCAAGAAGAACCGGCGTAACAACCCGGATCGTCTTGAGATGAAGAAGCACTGCCCGCGTTGCAACGCGCACACTGCGCACCGCGAAACGCGATAAAACAGGCTCGTCCGTGAGGCCGTCCCCTTCCGAGGGGGCGGCCTCACGGCGTTTTCCGCGGTCCGGCGTCCACGGCGTCCCTCCGGGCCCGTGCGCATACCGTGACCGGTTTCCCGCTAATTTGGGGCCATCAGAGCAGAGATCAGGAGGTGCCGGGCCATGGCGCTCGACCAGTCCTTCGTGGGACGGACCTACCCGCCCACCGCGCCCTACGAGGTGGGCCGGGAAAAGATCCGCGAGTTCGCCGAGGCGGTGGGCGAGACCAACCCGGTGTACACGGACCCCGAGGCCGCCAAGGCGTTCGGCCACCCCGATGTGATCGCCCCGCCGACCTTCGTGTTCTCCATCACCTTCCGGGCCGCCGGACAGGTGGTCCAGGACCCGCAGCTCGGGCTGGACTACAGCCGCGTGGTGCACGGCGACCAGAAGTTCGCCTACGCCCGCCCGGTGCGCGCCGGCGACCGGCTCACGGTCACCTCCACGATCGAGGGCATCAAGTCCCTCGCGGGCAACGACATCCTGGACATCCGAGGTGAGGTGCACGACGAGGCCGGCGAGCACGTCGTGACCGCCTGGACCAAGCTCGTGGCCCGCGCGGCCGAGGAGGCGTGAGGACCCGATGACGGCGAAGATCGCGTACGACGACGTCGAGGTCGGCACCGAGCTGCCGGCCCAGACCTTCCCCGTGACCCGTGCCACGCTGGTGCGCTACGCGGGCGCCTCCGGGGACTTCAACCCCATCCACTGGAACGAGAAGTTCGCCAAGGAGGTGGGCCTGCCGGACGTCATCGCGCACGGCATGTTCACCATGGCCGAGGCGATCCGCGTGGTCACCGACTGGACCGGGGACCCGGGTGCGGTCGTGGAGTACGGCGTCCGCTTCACCAAGCCCGTCGTGGTCCCGAACGACGACCAGGGCGCCCTGATCGAGGTCAGCGGCAAGGTCGCGGCCAAGCTGGACGACAACACCGTGCGGGTGGACCTGACGGCCATGAGCGGCGGCCAGAAGGTGCTGGGCATGTCCCGGGCGGTCGTACGACTCGCCTGACGGCCGTGATGCGACAGTAAGGGGCGTCCTCCCTGGCGGGGCGCCCCTTACGCGTACCACGCCGACCGGCACTCTTGACCAAGTTAGTGATTGAGCACTAACTTAGCCGCATGCCCAGGATGAGCGCAGAGGAGCGGCGCGAGAGCGTCATTCGTGCCGCGACCGCCGAGTTCGCGCGCGGCGGGTACCACGGCACCTCCACGGAGGCGATCGCCAAGCGGGTCGGTGTCTCGCAGCCGTACCTGTTCCGGCTCTTCCCGGGCAAGAAGGCGATCTTCCTCGCGGTGGCCGAACGCTGCGTGGAGGACACCATCCGGACCTTCGAGGAGGCCTCGAAGGGGCTGCGGGGCGAAGAGGCCCTGCACGCCATGGCGAACGCGTACACCAAGGTCATCGCGGAGCAGCCCGAGCGGCTGCTGATGCAGATGCAGATGTACGTCGCCGTGGCGGCGGCCGAGGAGGAGGGTGACCGCGAGTTCGGCGAGAAGGTCCGGGCCGGCTGGATGCGGTTGTGGGACACCGTGCATCTGCCGCTCGGCGCGGACGTCAACGACACCACCGTCTTCATGGCGTACGGGATGCTCATCAACTGCCTGGTGGCCATGGGTTTTCCGCCTGAGCACCGGGTGTGGGAGGGGCTGTACCCGTCGGCCCGGCTCAAGGGGCGCCTGGAAGCGTGAGCGGCAGGGAAGGGCGACGCCTTTTCATGGCCACGAAAGTTAGTCATCGATAACTAACTAACCATCACCACTGGGGGAGCGATGTCACAGGAGACAGCAACAACCGGTACCACCACATCCCGCGCGCGGGCGGTGTGGGCCCTCGTCATCACCAGCGTCGCCGGGTTCATGGCGGCCTTGGACAACCTCGTCGTCACCACCGCCCTGCCCTCCATCCGCGAGGACCTCGGCGGCGCGCTGGACGACCTTGAGTGGACCGTGAGCGCCTACACGCTCACCTTCGCCGTCCTGCTGATGTTCGGCGCCGCGCTCGGCGACCGCTTCGGCCGCCGCCGGCTCTTCATCGCCGGACTCGCCGTGTTCACCGGCGCCTCCGCCGCCGCGGCCGTGGCGCCCGGCATCGGCTCCCTGATCGCCGCCCGAGCCGTCCAGGGCGTCGGCGCGGCTGTGATGATGCCGCTCACCCTGACCCTGCTGACCGCGGCCGTACCCGCCGCCAGGCGTGGCACGGTGTACGGCATCTGGGGCGCCGTCAACGGGCTCGCCGTCGCCTCCGGGCCGCTCATCGGCGGCAGCCTCACCGAGCACGTCTCCTGGCACTGGATCTTCTGGCTGAACGTCCCGCTCGGCCTGGCCGCGCTGCCGCTCGCCCGGCTGCGTCTCGCCGAGTCGTACGGCACCGGCGCCCGGCTCGACATACCCGGCACGCTGCTGGCCAGCGGCGGACTCTTCGGCGTCGTGTACGGCTTGGTCCGCGGCCCTGCCGACGGCTGGACCGACCCCGTGGTGCTGACCGCGCTGAGCGCGGGCGGAGCGCTGCTGGTGGGCTTCGTCGGCTACAGCTCCCGCGCGGCCGCCCCGATGCTGCCGATGCGGCTGTTCCGCTCCCGGGCCTTCTCCGGCATCAACGCGGCCAGCCTGCTGATGTTCGTCGGCATGTTCGGCTCGATCTTCCTGCTCAGCCAGTACATGCAGGGCGTCCTCGGCTACTCGCCCACCGAGGCGGGGCTGCGGATGCTGCCGTGGACCGGCATGCCGATGCTCGTCGCCCCCGTCGCGGGGATCCTCTCCGACCGGATCGGCGGCCGGCCGGTCGTCGCCGCGGGCCTGTTCCTGCAGGCCGCCGGTCTCGGCTACATGGCCTGGGTGGCCACCGCGGACGCCTCTTACGCGGTCCAGCTGCCCGCACTGATCATCAGCGGGGTCGGCATGGCCCTGTACTTCGCCCCGGCCGCCAACCTGGTCATGTCCAGCGTCGGCCCGCAGGAGCAGGGCATCGCCTCCGGCGCCAACAACGCGCTGCGCGAGGTGGGCGGCGCGCTCGGCATCGCGGTCATGTCGTCGATCTTCTCGGCGCAGGGCGGCTACGAGTCCGCACAGAGCTTCGTGGACGGCCTGCGGCCGGCCCTGGTCACCGGCTCGGCGGTGGTCGCCCTCGCGGCGGTCGCGGCCCTGGTGATCCCCGCCCGCCGGGGCACCGGACACCCCGCCACGGCGGCCGGAGAGGCACCCGCACCAGTCCTCGAAACCGCCTCCCGCTGACCCGGCCTCGGCTGACACGACAGCCGGCCGGCAGCACCGCGCACGCGCGCGTGGACCGACAGTGCCTACGTCGGTCCACGCGCGCGTGCGCGCTTTTTGCGCGTCTGCGCGGCTCATGTGCCCGCGCCCGGGGTGTGCGGCCACGCTCGTGCGGGCGCGGGGCTGTCGGAGGTGTCTCGTAGTCTTGGGCGCGTGCAGGTACTCCACGACGCCCCCCTTGCCCCGCTGACCACCTTCCGGCTGGGCGGTCCCGCGACCCGGCTGGTGACCGCCACGACCGACGCCGAGGTGATCTCCGCCGTCCGTGAGGCCGACGACAGCGGTACGCCGCTGCTGGTCATCGGCGGGGGATCGAACCTGGTCATCGGCGACAAGGGCTTCGACGGCACCGCCCTGCGCATCGCCACGCGCGGGGTCGAACTGCGCGGCAGGATCCTGGAGCTGGCGGCCGGCGAGGTGTGGACCGACGCCGTCGCCCGCACCGTGGAGGCCGGGCTCGCCGGGATCGAGTGCCTGGCCGGCATCCCCGGATCCGCGGGCGCCACGCCGATCCAGAACGTCGGCGCCTACGGCCAGGAGGTCTCCTCGACGATCACGGAGGTGATCGCGTACGACCGGCGGGCCGGCGAGACCGTCACGCTGACGAACGAGGAGTGCGCCTTCTCGTACCGGCACAGCCGCTTCAAGGGCGACCCCGAGCGCTATGTCGTGCTCCGCGTCCGCTTCGAGCTGGAGGACGCGGGCGGGCTGTCCGCGCCGGTCAGGTACGCCGAGGCGGCCCGCGCGCTGGGTGTGGAGCCCGGCGACCGGGTGCCGCTGGCCGACGCGCGCGAGACCGTGCTGAAGCTGCGCGCCGGCAAGGGCATGGTGCTGGACGCCGAGGACCACGACACCTGGTCGGCCGGATCCTTCTTCACCAACCCGATCCTCACCGACGAGCAGTTCGCCGCGTTCCACGCGCGGGTGCGCGAGCGGCTGGGCGACGGCGTCGAGCCGCCCGCCTACCCGGCGGGGGAGGGCCGTACGAAGACCTCCGCGGCCTGGCTGATCGACAAGGCGGGCTTCACCAAGGGGTACGGCAGCGGCCCTGCCCGCATCTCCACCAAGCACACCCTCGCCCTCACCAACCGGGGCGGCGCCACCACGGAGGACCTGCTGGCGCTGGCCCGCGAGGTGGTCGCCGGTGTCCGCGAGGCGTTCGGGATCACGCTGGTCAACGAGCCGGTGACGGTGGGCGTGAGCCTCCGGCCGTAGCGCGGGCCGGGCCGGCGGAAGGGCCGGCCCGCCGGCTCAGTAGGCGACCCCCACGCCCTGCTTCAGGGTCTCCCCGGCATCGATCATCGACAGCATCGCGTGCGCCACGTCCGCGCGCGCGATGAAGCGGCCCTTGGGCGGGAAGCCGCCGACGACGGTGCGGTAGCGGCCGGTGAGCGGCTTGTCCTGCAGACGCGGCGGCCGTACGGACGTCCAGTCCGTCGCGCTGCCGGCCAGCTCGGCCTCCATCGCGCGCAGGTCGGCGTAGACGTCCTTCAGGATCGCCGACACCAGGCCCCGCACTCCGCGGTCCAGGGGACCGTCGCCCACCGGGGCCGGGCCGACCGGGCCGGCGCTGACCACCAGCAGCCGGCGGACGCCCTCCGCCTCCATGGCGCCCAGGACCGTCCGGGTCAGCCGGGTCGCCACCCCCGCGTCCTTGCGGCTGCGCGCGCCCAGGCCGGACAGGACGGCGTCCCGGCCCCGGACCGCGCCGCGCAGCTCTTCCGGGCCGGTCAGGGCACTGCGGACGACCTCCAAGCGGTCACCGGTGACAGCGAGCCCGGCCGGGTCGCGGACGACCGCCGTGACCTCGTGACCGGCGTCCAGGGCCTGGCGGACGAGCTCCCGGCCGATCCCTCCGGTGGCGCCGAAAACAGTGAGCTTCATGGTGACTACCGACTCTCTGGCCGCAGTGGTGGGTGAGTACTTACTCACCCCGTACCCGTCTAGAGTGGGTAAGCACTTACCCACCCGTCAAGGCCGGATCGGAGCCCCATGGAGACGAAGCCCGCGCGGGTCCGCATCCTCGACGCCGCCCACGAGCTGATGCTGACCGTCGGACTCGCCCGCGCCACCACCAAGGAGATCGCCCGCGCGGCCGGCTGCTCCGAAGCGGCCCTCTACAAGAACTTCGACAGCAAGGAAGAGCTGTTCGTGCGGGTCCTCACCGAACGCCTGCCCCGGCTCACGCCGCTGCTCGACAGCCTCGCCGCCGGGCCCGGCCGGGGCACGCTGGAGGAGAACCTCACCGAGATCGCCCGCCAGGCCGCGCTCTTCTACGAGCAGAGCTTCCCGATCGCCGCCTCCCTGTACGCCGAGACCCAGCTCAAACGCCGCCACGACGACGCCCTGCGCACCCTCGGCTCCGGCCCGCACCTGCCCATCCAGGGCCTGGACGCCTACCTCCGCGCCGAACAGGCCGCCGGCCGGGTCCGCGCCGACGCCGACACCTACGCCGCCGCCTCCCTCCTCCTGGGGGCCTGCGCACAGCGCGCCTTCGCCTACGACGCCACCGAGACCGGCGAACGCCCGCCCGTGGACGCGTTCGCCACCCGGCTCGTCAGGACCCTGCTGGGCGGAATCTCCGTTGCGGACCGACCCTGAGGGCCGCGACCCTGCTGCCATGAGGCACCGCACATGCGGCTGAGGCTGCGCGAGTTCCGGCCCCGCTCCGGGCCGTACACCCACCGGATCGTCCAGCCCCGGCACCCCCTGCGCCACACCTCACTGCGCGCCCCCGACCCCATCGGCCTGCTGGTCGGCGACCACGACGGGCTCAGCCGGCTCGCCGGACTGTTCTCCTTCGCCGCCTGCTCCCGGCACACGATCGTCCATGTGCCGCTGCGCGACGGCGTCCCGCCCGACGAGGGCGTCGGCGAGCCGGTCGACCTGGTCCTCGCCCACCACGGCCTCGGCCTGCGCCCCAGCCAGTGGCCCGACCTGCGCCGCAGGCTACGACAGGGCACCCCGCTGACGGTCCGCACCGACGAGGCACGCACCGGGCGGGACGCCGCCGCGCGGCGCGAACGCCGGGACCGGGCCGGCTGCCGGGACGAGCTGCGGCACGCCACGCACGCGCGTACGTTTTTCCTCTTCGGCAGCCGGGGCGTGTTCGCCGAGGCGGCCACCGGTTTCGCGTACGCGGCGAGCCGGGGGCCGTATCAGAAGGGTGTCGGCGATGGACGCATGGCGTACCTGGGATCGTTCCTGCCCCTGGTCGATCCGCCCGGCGGCGGGCACCCCGTCGAGGTCATGATCGGCTTCAAGCCCTATCCGCCGTACGCCCACTTCAGACCGCCGGGCGTGCCAGCCAGTCGTCCACGCCCGCCAGCAGGCGTGCCTTGACCTCCTCCGGGGCGGCCGAACCGCGCACCGACTGACGGGCCAGCTCCGCCAGCTCGGCGTCCGTGAAGCCGTGCGCGGTGCGGGCGATCTCGTACTGGGCGGCCAGCCGGGAGCCGAACAGCAGCGGGTCGTCGGCGCCGAGGGCCATCGGGACGCCCGCCTCGAAGAGCGTGCGCAGCGGGACGTCCTCCGGCTTCTCGTACACGCCGAGCGCCACGTTCGAGGCCGGGCACACCTCGCAGGTCACACCCCGGTCGGCGAGCCGCTTCAGCAGCCGCGGGTCCTCGGCCGCGCGCACCCCGTGCCCGATCCGCGCCGCGTGCAGGTCGTCCAGGCAGTCCCGGACCGACGCCGGGCCGGTCAGCTCACCGCCGTGCGGCACCGACAGCAGACCGCCCTCCCGCGCGATGTGGAAGGCCCGGTCGAAGTCCCGCGCCATGCCCCGCCGCTCGTCGTTGGAGAGCCCGAAACCGACCACGCCCCGGTCCGCGTACCGCACCGCCAGCCGGGCCAGCGTGCGCGCGTCCAGCGGGTGCTTCATCCGGTTCGCGGCGACCAGCACCCGCATGCCGAGACCGGTCTCCCGGGAGGTCGTCTCCACCGCGTCCAGGATGATCTCCAGGGCCGGGATCAGACCGCCCAGCCGGGGCGCGTACGACGTCGGGTCGACCTGGATCTCCAGCCAGCCCGAGCCGTCCTTCAGGTCCTCCTCGGCGGCCTCCCGGACCAGGCGCCGGATGTCCTCGGGTTCGCGCAGGCAGGAGCGCGCCGCGTCGTACAGCCGCTGGAAACGGAACCAGCCCCGCTCGTCCGTGGCCCGCAGCTTCGGTGGTTCACCGCTGGTCAGCGCCTCCGTCAGCGCGTCGGGCAGACGGACGCCGTGCTTGTCGGCCAGTTCCAGGACCGTCGCCGGCCGCATCGAGCCGGTGAAGTGCAGGTGCAGATGGGCTTTCGGCAGCTCAGAGAGATCACGTACACGCTCCATTCCCAGATCCTGCCGTACGTCACCGCTGTCCCGGTAGCCGTTTCCCCTGACGTGGTCTTGCTCGCACACAGAAGCGGGCCGCCTCCCCGGAGGGAAACGGCCCGCACGCGCGCCTGGGCGCCGGGAACTAGTCCCGCGCCTCCGCCAGCAGCTTCTGCATCCGGCTCACGCCCTCGACGAGGTCCTCGTCACCGAGCGCGTACGACAGCCGCAGGTAACCCGGCGTGCCGAAGGCCTCGCCCGGGACGACCGCGACCTCGGCCTCCTCCAGGATCAGCGCGGCCAGCTCGACGGTGTCCTGCGGGCGCTTGCCGCGGATCTCCTTGCCGAGCAGCGCCTTGACCGAGGGGTAGGCGTAGAAGGCGCCCTCGGGCTCCGGGCAGACCACGCCGTCGATCTCGTTGAGCATCCGCACGATGGTCTTGCGGCGCCGGTCGAAGGCCTCGCGCATCGTCGCCACGGCCTCCAGATCGCCGGAGACGGCGGCCAGGGCGGCCACCTGGGCGACGTTGGAGACGTTCGAAGTGGCGTGCGACTGGAGGTTGGTCGCGGCCTTGACGACGTCCTTCGGGCCGATGACCCAGCCCACGCGCCAGCCGGTCATGGCGTACGTCTTCGCCACACCGTTGACCACGATGCACTTGTCGCGCAGCTCGGGCAGGAGCGCCGGCAGGGACACCGAGACGGCGTCGCCGTAGACGAGGTGCTCGTAGATCTCGTCGGTGAGCACCCACAGGCCGTGCTCGGCGGCCCAGCGGCCGATCGCCTCGGTCTCGGCCTCGGAGTACACCGCGCCGGTCGGGTTGGACGGGGAGACGAAGAGGACGACCTTCGTCTTCTCCGTGCGCGCCGCCTCCAGCTGCTCCACCGAGACCCGGTAGCCGGTCGTCTCGTCGGCGACGACCTCGACCGGGACACCGCCGGCCAGGCGGATCGACTCCGGGTACGTCGTCCAGTACGGCGCCGGGACGATGACCTCGTCGCCCGGGTCGAGGATCGCGGCGAACGCCTCGTAGATGGCCTGCTTGCCGCCGTTGGTGACGAGGATCTGGGAGACGTCCGGCTCCCAGCCCGAGTCGCGCAGCGTCTTCGCGGCGATCGCGGCCTTCAGCTCGGGCAGGCCGCCGGCCGGGGTGTAGCGGTGGTACTTGGGGTTCTTGCAGGCCTCGACGGCCGCCTCGACGATGTAGTCCGGGGTCGGGAAGTCGGGCTCACCGGCGCCGAAGCCGATCACCGGACGCCCGGCGGCCTTCAGGGCCTTGGCCTTGGCGTCCACGGCGAGGGTGGCGGACTCGGAGATCGCGCCGACTCGGGCGGAGACCCGGCGCTCGGTGGGAGGGATTGCAGCGCTCATGCGGCCCATCGTTCCAGACCGGAAATGCGCGCGGCACACGGGTTTCACAGACTGAACAGGAAGGGTCGAGTCGTGAACACGGGTCCGAATCCGGCCTCCGGCCAGGACGATCTTCAGCCACGCGGCCCCGGACGGGCGCTTTCTGTTCGACGCCGGGCCGTGGACCACGTACACTCTCACCTCGTTGGCCTTCAGCAGCCGGGCCGGTGCACAACGAGCACCCGGTCGGATGCGGTACGTTGGGGGACACACAAAGGGTCGTAGCTCAATTGGTAGAGCACCGGTCTCCAAAACCGGCGGTTGGGGGTTCAAGTCCCTCCGGCCCTGCTACACACACCGCCAGGATGTGTGCGCATGTACGTACAGCAATGCACCGCCGTGCGGCTCAGAAACCGGGCGCGGCACGGCCACGACCCGGGACCAGGTGAGGACAATGACGGACGCCGTGGGCTCCATCGACACGCCTGATGCCCAGGACGAGGTGCCCGAGTCCAAGAAGAAGGCCCGCAAGGGCGGCAAGCGCGCCAAGAAGGGCCCGCTCAAGCGCCTGGCCACCTTCTACCGCCAGATCATCGCGGAACTCCGCAAGGTCGTCTGGCCGACGCGCAACCAGCTGACCTCGTACACCACCGTGGTGATCTTCTTCGTCGTCATCATGATCGCCCTGGTGACCGTGATTGACTATGGGCTCAACCACGCGGCCAAGTACGTCTTCGGCTGAGCCAAGAGCGAAGGGCGCCGTGGCACCGGCGCCCGTTTTCGCATGTTCCACCCCTATGTATCCAGGAAGAAGCAGCCATCGTGTCTGACCCGAACCTGAACGACGACGCCATTGAGCCCCGCGGGCTGGCTGCCGAGACGGTGGATGACGAGCTCGACATCGTCGAGGGCGCGGACGAGCAGGACGAGTTCGAGGCTGCCGAGGCCGAGGCGGGTGAGCCGGCCGAGGAGGCCGCCCTGCACGCCGAGGCCGAGGACGAAGAGGCCGACGAGGAGGCCGCCGTCGCCGAGGCCGGCGAGGAGGCCGCCGAGGAGGAGCCGGCCGCCCCGGTGGACCCGGTCGAGGCCCTCCGCGAGGAACTGCGCACCCTGCCCGGCGAGTGGTACGTCATCCACACGTACGCGGGTTACGAGAACCGCGTGAAGACCAACCTGGAGCAGCGCGCCGTCTCGCTGAACGTCGAGGACTACATCTTCCAGGCCGAGGTGCCGCAGGAAGAGGTCGTCCAGATCAAGAACGGCGACCGCAAGACGATCAAGCAGAACAAGCTGCCGGGTTACGTCCTGGTCCGCATGGACCTGACCAACGAGTCCTGGGGCGTCGTTCGCAACACCCCCGGCGTCACCGGCTTCGTCGGCAACGCCTACGACCCGTACCCGCTGACCCTGGACGAGATCGTCAAGATGCTCGCCCCGGAGGCCGAGGAGAAGGCCGCCCGCGAGGCCGCCGAGGCCGAGGGCAAGCCCGCCCCGCAGCGCAAGGTCGAGGTCCAGGTCCTGGACTTCGAGGTCGGCGACTCGGTCACCGTCACCGACGGCCCGTTCGCCACGCTCCAGGCGACCATCAACGAGATCAACCCCGACTCCAAGAAGGTCAAGGGCCTGGTCGAGATCTTCGGCCGCGAGACCCCGGTCGAGCTGTCCTTCGACCAGATCCAGAAGAACTGATCACGTCGCCCGAGAGCGCCCCACCGGTGAGCACCGGGCCGGGGCGCTCTCGCCGTGTACGCCCCGCCGTCCTCTGCGCCGCGGCGGCGCTGCTGGTGGCGGCGTACGCCGTGTGCCTGCCGGCGGCCTGGCTGCGGAGCGAACTGCGCGACGCGGAGCCGGCCACGGCCACCTTCCACGGCGGTGCGTGCGTCCTGGGCCGGTGCAGCGTCACCTTCCCGCTGGCGGGCGAGGAGGTCACGGCCGCCCTCCCGCTCGGCACGCGCGCGCGTGGGCATGCCGAAGGTGACACAGTGGAGGTACGGCACGCGCCCGGAGACCCGCGGCGGGTCGCGCTCGCCGAGGACACCGGACGCGGGACCGTGGCCGCGCTGCTCGCCGTACCGGGCGCGGCGACCGTGCTCACCCTGCCGGGCGCAGTCGCGTACCTGCGCGAGCGACGGTCTCGAGGTCCCGCGCAACCCGCCTGACCAGGGCGATTTCTTGTCTGGTGGGGAAGCGGCTATCGTGGTGCGGTATGCCATCTGTGTGATCTTGCCCCCATGGGTGCAGGTCCCGTGCACGGATGGCAGTCAACCTCTCAGTAAGGACCCGGAGAGAGCATGCCTCCCAAGAAGAAGAAGGTCACGGGGCTCATCAAGCTCCAGATCCAGGCCGGCGCCGCCAACCCGGCTCCGCCGGTCGGCCCGGCGCTGGGTCAGCACGGCGTCAACATCATGGAGTTCTGCAAGGCCTACAACGCCGCGACCGAGTCGCAGCGCGGTTGGGTCATCCCGGTGGAGATCACGGTCTACGAGGACCGTTCCTTCACCTTCATCACCAAGACGCCGCCGGCCGCGAAGATGATCCTCAAGGCCGCGGGCATCGAGAAGGGCTCCGGCGAGCCGCACAAGACCAAGGTCGCCAAGATCACCGAGGCGCAGGTCCGCGAGATCGCCCAGACCAAGATGCCCGACCTGAACGCGAACGACCTGGACGCCGCCGCGAAGATCATCGCCGGTACCGCGCGTTCCATGGGCGTCACGGTCGAGGGCTGAACCCCACCTTTCGTAAGTCATGCGGCTGCCAGGGATACGCAGCCGCGCGTGGCAGGGCCTGCTCGGCCCAGTGACCACGACTCCTTTCAGAACACACAGGAGCAGTTGTGAGCAAGCGCAGCAAGGCTCTCCGCGCTGCGGACGCCAAGGTCGACCGGGAGAAGCTGTACGCCCCGCTCGAGGCCGTCCGTCTCGCCAAGGAGACCTCCACGACCAAGTTCGACGCCACCGTCGAGGTCGCCTTCCGTCTGGGTGTCGACCCGCGCAAGGCCGACCAGATGGTCCGTGGCACCGTGAACCTTCCGCACGGCACCGGTAAGACCGCCCGGGTCCTGGTCTTCGCGACCGGCGACCGTGCCGAGGCCGCGCGTGCCGCGGGCGCCGACATCGTCGGCGCCGACGAGCTCATCGACGAGGTGGCGAAGGGCCGTCTGGACTTCGACGCCGTCGTCGCCACCCCGGACCTCATGGGCAAGGTCGGCCGCCTCGGCCGCGTCCTCGGCCCGCGTGGTCTGATGCCGAACCCGAAGACCGGCACCGTCACCCCCGACGTGGCCAAGGCCGTCACCGACATCAAGGGCGGCAAGATCGAGTTCCGCGTCGACAAGCACTCGAACCTGCACTTCATCATCGGCAAGGCGTCCTTCGACGACGCCAAGCTGGTGGAGAACTACGGCGCCGCGCTGGAGGAGATCCTCCGTCTGAAGCCGTCCGCCGCCAAGGGTCGTTACATCAAGAAGGCCGCGGTCAGCACCACCATGGGCCCCGGCATCCCGGTCGACCCGAACCGCACCCGCAACCTCCTCGTCGAGGAGGACCCGGCCGCCGTCTGAGCCTGAGGCTCGGAGCCGGTAGCCGCGTCACGGACGCGTAAAAAGGGCGGGCCCTGGAACCCTGGAGGTTCCGGGCCCGTCCTTTCTTTGTGCGACCTTTCGTACGACTGTCAGTGGCCTGGATTACGGTGCAGGCACGGGACACGCAATAGGGGTGGGAGTAGATGAACAGCACTACCGCGCGCAGGGCGGCCCTTTCCATAGCGGTGGTTGCCGCGCTGACCGGGGTTGCCGCCTGTGGCTCCTCCGACTCCGGCAAGGACGGTGGCAAGGCGGCCGGCAAGACGGTGACGCACGTCAGCCCCATCGCGGCCCTGCGCTCCGCCGAGAAGTCCACCGACAAGGCCGACTCGGCCAAGGTGCGCTCCACCACCTCCGTCGGCGACCTCATGTCGATGACCGCCAACGGCGCCCTCACCTGGGGCGACGGCCTGCAGGGCAACCTCACCATCACGTACACCGGCGGCCAGATGGCCGAGATGATGAAGAAGGCCGGCACCGCGTCGATGGAGGCCCGGTATCTGCCGGACGCCTACTACGCGCACATGAGCGACGCCTACGCCCAGCAGGCGGGCGGCGGCAAGCACTGGATCAAGTACTCCTACGACGACCTCGCCAAGCTCGGCGGCGCCTCCGGGTCCTTCATGAAGGACCAGCTCCAGAACTCCACGCCGAACCAGTCCGTGAAGCTGCTGCTGGCCTCCGGTGACGTCAAGAAGGTCGGCGAGGAGACGGTCTCCGGCGCCCACACCACGCACTACTCGGGCAAGGTCGACGTCGCCGACCTCGCCGAGAAGTCCAGCGACCTCACCGCCGAGCAGATGTCCGCCCTGAAGAAGCAGCTCACCCAGGCCGGCGTCACCACCGAGACCGTCGACGTCTGGATCAACGACCAGGACCTGCTGGTCAAGAAGACCGAGAAGGCCGACACGACCAACGGCGCCATGACCAGCACCACGCTCTACAGCGACTACGGCGTGAAGGTCGCCGCCGAGGCGCCCCCGGCCGGCGACACCAAGGACTTCGCGGACATGATGAAGTCCGGCGGCCTGACGGGCGGCACCGGCGCCACCTCCTGACCCGAGGGCCTTCCCGGCCTTCCCCAGGCCCGACGGCCCTGCAGGACCCCCTGAGGCGCGCTCAGCGCCCCTCGGGGGGTCCTGGCCGCCATTGCCCGGCCTGCCCCGGCCAGAGGCCTGCCTTGCCCGGGCAGAAAGCCGGCCCTGCCCCGGGAGGATCGGTCCCAAACGGCCGATTTGCTCGACCGGGCCCGGGTCCCGTACTCTCTTGCAGAAGCCAAAGACCGCTGGTCGTTGCCGTGCGCTCGCATGAGGGTGCGGTGGCCGAAGGATCCGCTGAAAAGTGGGCGACCCGCGCAGGTGACAGTGGAAGACTCCCGGAGTGCGCGCGCCCAGCGCGTGTGCGGCCGGTCGAGTCCGCCCCGTGCGCCTGCGCCGGGGCGTTTCGTTTTACCCAGTCCTCCTTCGGGTCCGCGCGGTCCGAATCACCCGGAAGGAGGCCGAGGCTCTATGGCGAGGCCCGACAAGGCTGCCGCGGTTGCGGAGCTGACGGACAAGTTCCGCAGCTCCAACGCCGCCGTGCTGACCGAGTACCGCGGTCTCACCGTGGCGCAGCTCAAGACGCTGCGCCGGTCGCTCGGTGAGAACGCCCAGTACGCCGTGGTGAAGAACACGCTGACCAAGATTGCGGCCAAGGAGGCCGGGATCACGCTGGAGGACCAGCTCTTCGCTGGCCCGACGGCCGTCGCCTTCGTCACCGGTGACCCGGTGGAGTCGGCGAAGGGTCTGCGTGACTTCGCCAAGGACAACCCCAATCTCGTCATCAAGGGCGGTGTCCTGGAGGGCAAGGCCCTCTCCGCCGACGAGATCAAGAAGCTTGCGGACCTCGAGTCCCGCGAGGTTCTGCTCAGCAAGCTGGCCGGTGCCTTCAAGGCGAAGCAGTCCCAGGCTGCCTCCGTCTTCCAGGCTCTGCCGTCGAAGCTCGTCCGCACCGTGGACGCGCTGCGCGCCAAGCAGGCCGAGCAGGGCGGTGCCGAGTAATTCGGCTCGCTTTCTGACCCGCACCAACGGCGCGGGTCGCAGCGGGCCGACGTACGCCCGCCTTACCCAGTACATCCGGCACCTGCCGATTTGAGTGGAAGGACCGCCATCATGGCGAAGCTCAGCCAGGAAGACCTGCTCGCCCAGTTCGAGGAGATGACCCTCATCGAGCTCTCCGAGTTCGTGAAGGCCTTCGAGGAGAAGTTCGACGTCACCGCCGCCGCCGCCGCGCCGGTCGTCGTCGCCGGTGGTGCCGCTGGTGGCGCCGCCGCCGAGGCCGAGGAGGAGAAGGACGAGTTCGACGTCATCCTCACCGGCGCCGGCGAGAAGAAGATCCAGGTCATCAAGGTCGTGCGTGAGCTGACCTCGCTGGGTCTGAAGGAGGCCAAGGACCTCGTCGACGGCACCCCGAAGCCGGTCCTCGAGAAGGTCAACAAGGAGCAGGCCGACAAGGCCGCCGAGGCCCTCAAGGGCGCCGGCGCGTCCGTCGAGGTCAAGTAAGACCTTCGCGACCGCAGAAACGGCCCGCTAGGGCTGTAACGCGAACGCAC
Source organism: Streptomyces sp. NPDC088810 (assembly GCF_044750305.1). NCBI lineage: Bacteria > Bacillati > Actinomycetota > Actinomycetes > Kitasatosporales > Streptomycetaceae > Streptomyces > Streptomyces sp. NPDC088810. Next base: position 489,787 of record NZ_JBIVJQ010000004.1, on the reverse strand, counting down.
CGAAGGGCGATCATCCATCCGGGTGGTCGCCCTTCGGCGTTCCCCGGGGCCCGGCCTGGCCTGCCTTGCACCTGTGTTCGTGAGGGGTAAGGTGATCTTCGTCGTGTCTCCCGTAGTCCCGGTTCCGGCAAGGAGCCCTTGACGAACCGCACGCAGCGCGCAATTCTCAGGACGCGTCGTCACAAGGATCCGAATCCGAGGCATGGATCGACGACGAAGAGGGCAGTATCAACGTGCGTTGAGGGCGGAATGCCGAGGGCGTTGACAAGGGTGTTGAGCACAACGAGGGTCTTCGAAAACCCGCACTGGACATCAGTGTGCCAAGTGGCTACACTGACCCTTTGCGCTGCCTGTTAGCTGTCCCCTGCCCGTCACCAGGGGTCTGCCCTCACTCGAGCACAGTCGACCGAGCCCCCCTGACCTGGGGTTTCCGTCGCTGTGTACGGGAGAGGGACCGGTACGCGCGTAGTGAGTCCGAGCCCTCGGAAGGACCCCCTCTTGGCCGCCTCGCGCACTGCCTCGACCGCGAATACGAACAACGGCGCCAGCACCGCCCCGCTGCGCATCTCCTTTGCAAAGATCAAGGAGCCCCTCGAGGTTCCGAACCTGCTCGCGCTGCAGACCGAGAGCTTTGACTGGCTGCTCGGCAACACCGCCTGGCAGACTCGGGTCGAGGAGGCTCTGGAGAACGGTCAGGACGTCCCCACCAAGTCCGGTCTGGAGGAGATCTTCGAGGAGATCTCTCCGATCGAGGACTTCTCCGGGTCGATGTCGCTGACGTTCCGGGACCACCGCTTCGAGCCGCCGAAGAACTCGATCGACGAGTGCAAGGAGCGCGACTTCACGTACGCCGCCCCGCTCTTCGTCACCGCCGAGTTCACCAACAACGAGACCGGTGAGATCAAGTCCCAGACCGTCTTCATGGGCGACTTCCCGCTCATGACGAACAAGGGCACTTTCGTCATCAACGGCACCGAGCGTGTCGTGGTGTCGCAGCTGGTCCGTTCCCCCGGTGTCTACTTCGACTCCACCATCGACAAGACGTCCGACAAGGACATCTTCTCCGCCAAGATCATCCCGTCCCGGGGTGCCTGGCTGGAGATGGAGATCGACAAGCGCGACATGGTCGGTGTCCGCATCGACCGCAAGCGCAAGCAGTCGGTCACCGTGCTGCTGAAGGCGCTCGGCTGGACGACCGAGCAGATCCTCGAGGAGTTCGGCGACTACGAGTCGATGCGCGCCACCCTGGAGAAGGACCACACCCAGGGCCAGGACGACGCGCTGCTCGACATCTACCGCAAGCTGCGCCCGGGCGAGCCCCCCACGCGTGAGGCCGCGCAGACGCTGCTGGAGAACCTCTACTTCAACCCCAAGCGCTACGACCTCGCCAAGGTCGGCCGTTACAAGGTCAACAAGAAGCTGGGTACGGACACCCCGCTGGACGCGGGCATCCTGACCGTCGAGGACATCATCTCGACGATCAAGTACCTGGTGAAGCTGCACGCCGGCGAGACCGAGACGACCGGCGACAACGGCGAGACGGTCGTCGTCGAGACCGACGACATCGACCACTTCGGCAACCGTCGTCTGCGCAGCGTCGGCGAGCTCATCCAGAACCAGGTCCGTACGGGTCTGGCGCGTATGGAGCGTGTCGTCCGCGAGCGCATGACGACCCAGGACGTCGAGGCGATCACGCCGCAGACCCTTATCAACATCCGGCCGGTCGTCGCCTCCATCAAGGAGTTCTTCGGCACCAGCCAGCTGTCCCAGTTCATGGACCAGAACAACCCGCTGTCGGGTCTCACCCACAAGCGCCGTCTGTCGGCTCTTGGCCCGGGTGGTCTCTCCCGTGAGCGGGCCGGCTTCGAGGTCCGTGACGTGCACCCGTCGCACTACGGCCGTATGTGCCCGATCGAGACGCCGGAAGGCCCGAACATCGGTCTGATCGGCTCGCTCGCCTCCTACGGCCGGGTCAACGCGTTCGGCTTCGTCGAGACCCCGTACCGCAAGGTCATCGACGGCCAGGTCACCGACGAGGTGGACTACCTGACCGCCGACGAGGAGGACCGCTTCGTCATCGCGCAGGCCAACGCGCCGCTGACGAACGACCTCCGTTTCGAGGAGAGCCGCGTGCTCGTCCGCCGTCGTGGCGGCGAGGTCGACTACGTCGGCCCCGAGGACGTGGACTACATGGACGTCTCGCCGCGCCAGATGGTGTCGGTCGCGACCGCCATGATCCCCTTCCTCGAGCACGACGACGCCAACCGTGCCCTCATGGGCGCGAACATGATGCGCCAGGCCGTTCCGCTGATTAAGTCGGAGGCCCCGCTCGTCGGTACCGGCATGGAGTACCGCTCCGCCGTCGACGCCGGCGACGTCGTCAAGGCCGAGAAGGCCGGTGTGGTCCAGGAGGTCTCCGCGGACTACATCACCACCGCCAACGACGACGGCACGTACATCACGTACCGCCTGGCCAAGTTCGCCCGCTCCAACCAGGGCACCTCGGTCAACCAGAAGGTCATCGTCAACGAGGGCGACCGCGTCATCGAGGGCCAGGTCCTCGCCGACGGCCCGGCCACCCAGAACGGCGAGATGGCCCTCGGCAAGAACCTGCTCGTGGCGTTCATGCCGTGGGAGGGTCACAACTACGAGGACGCGATCATCCTGTCGCAGCGCCTCGTGCAGGACGACGTCCTCTCCTCGATCCACATCGAGGAGCACGAGGTCGACGCCCGTGACACCAAGCTCGGCCCCGAGGAGATCACCCGGGACATCCCGAACGTCTCCGAGGAGGTCCTCGCGGACCTGGACGAGCGCGGCATCATCCGTATCGGTGCCGAGGTCATCGCCGGTGACATCCTCGTCGGCAAGGTCACCCCGAAGGGTGAGACCGAGCTGACCCCCGAGGAGCGCCTGCTGCGCGCGATCTTCGGTGAGAAGGCCCGTGAGGTCCGTGACACCTCGCTGAAGGTGCCGCACGGCGAGACCGGCAAGGTCATCGGCGTGCGCGTCTTCGACCGTGAGGAGGGCGACGAGCTGCCGCCGGGCGTGAACCAGCTGGTCCGCGTCTACGTCGCGCAGAAGCGCAAGATCACCGACGGTGACAAGCTCGCCGGCCGCCACGGCAACAAGGGTGTCATCTCGAAGATCCTGCCCATCGAGGACATGCCGTTCCTCGAGGACGGAACTCCGGTCGACATCATCCTCAACCCGCTGGGTGTGCCGTCCCGAATGAACCCGGGACAGGTTCTGGAGATTCACCTCGGCTGGCTCGCCAGCCGCGGCTGGGACGTCTCCGGTCTCGCCGACGAGTGGGCCCAGCGCCTGCAGGCCATCGGCGCCGACCAGGTCGCCCCCGGCACCAACGTCGCCACCCCGGTGTTCGACGGTGCGCGTGAGGACGAGCTGGCGGGTCTGCTGCAGCACACCATCCCGAACCGGGACGGCGAGCGCATGGTGCTCCCGACCGGCAAGGCGCGGCTGTTCGACGGCCGTAGCGGTGAGCCGTTCCCGGACCCGATCTCGGTCGGCTACATGTACATCCTCAAGCTGCACCACCTGGTCGACGACAAGCTGCACGCCCGTTCGACCGGTCCGTACTCGATGATCACCCAGCAGCCGCTGGGTGGTAAGGCCCAGTTCGGTGGCCAGCGGTTCGGTGAGATGGAGGTGTGGGCCCTCGAGGCCTACGGCGCCGCGTACGCCCTCCAGGAACTGCTGACCATCAAGTCCGACGACGTCACCGGCCGCGTGAAGGTCTACGAGGCCATCGTCAAGGGCGAGAACATCCCTGAGCCCGGCATTCCCGAGTCCTTCAAGGTGCTCATCAAGGAAATGCAGTCCCTGTGCCTCAACGTGGAGGTGCTGTCCTCGGACGGCATGTCCATCGAGATGCGCGACACCGACGAGGACGTCTTCCGCGCTGCGGAGGAGCTCGGTATCGACCTGTCCCGGCGCGAGCCGAGCAGCGTCGAAGAGGTCTGACGGGAGTCCGGCGGGGCCCTCACCCACAGGGCCCCGCCGACCCCCAGGCCCCCGTATCAGACCACAGACTTTCGACCCTGAGAGGGATTGACGCATAGTGCTCGACGTCAACTTCTTCGACGAGCTCCGGATCGGCCTGGCCACCGCTGACGACATCCGTCAGTGGAGCCACGGCGAGGTCAAGAAGCCCGAGACCATCAACTACCGCACCCTGAAGCCCGAAAAGGACGGACTCTTCTGCGAGAAGATCTTCGGTCCGACCCGGGACTGGGAGTGCTACTGCGGCAAGTACAAGCGCGTCCGCTTCAAGGGCATCATCTGCGAGCGCTGCGGTGTCGAGGTCACGCGCGCCAAGGTGCGCCGTGAGCGGATGGGCCACATCGAGCTGGCGGCGCCCGTCACGCACATCTGGTACTTCAAGGGTGTTCCTTCGCGCCTCGGCTACCTGCTGGACCTGGCGCCCAAGGACCTCGAGAAGGTCATCTACTTCGCGGCGTACATGATCACGTACGTCGACGAGGAGCGCCGTACCCGCGACCTGCCCTCCCTGGAGGCGCACGTCTCCGTCGAGCGCCAGCAGATCGAGAACCGCCGGGACGCCGACCTGGAGGCCCGCGCCAAGAAGCTCGAGGCCGACCTGGCCGAGCTGGAGGCCGAGGGCGCCAAGGCCGACGTGCGCCGCAAGGTGCGCGAGGGTGCCGAGCGCGAGATGAAGCAGCTGCGCGACCGCGCGCAGCGCGAGATCGACCGCCTCGACGAGGTGTGGAACCGGTTCAAGAACCTCAAGGTCCAGGACCTGGAGGGCGACGAGCTGCTCTACCGCGAGCTGCGTGACCGTTTTGGCACGTACTTCGACGGCTCGATGGGTGCCGCGGCGCTGCAGAAGCGCCTGGAGTCCTTCGACCTCGAGGAGGAGGCCGAGCGTCTCCGCGAGATCATCCGCACCGGCAAGGGCCAGAAGAAGACCCGTGCCCTCAAGCGGCTGAAGGTCGTCTCCGCGTTCCTGCAGACCTCCAACAGCCCCAAGGGCATGGTCCTGGACTGCGTCCCGGTCATCCCGCCGGACCTGCGTCCGATGGTGCAGCTGGACGGTGGCCGCTTCGCGACCTCCGACCTGAACGACCTGTACCGCCGTGTCATCAACCGCAACAACCGCCTGAAGCGCCTTCTCGACCTCGGTGCGCCCGAGATCATCGTGAACAACGAGAAGCGCATGCTCCAGGAGGCCGTCGACGCGCTCTTCGACAACGGCCGTCGTGGCCGCCCGGTCACGGGCCCCGGCAACCGTCCGCTGAAGTCGCTGTCGGACATGCTGAAGGGCAAGCAGGGTCGCTTCCGGCAGAACCTGCTCGGTAAGCGAGTCGACTACTCGGCGCGTTCCGTCATCGTCGTCGGCCCGCAGCTGAAGCTGCACCAGTGCGGTCTGCCCAAGGCCATGGCGCTGGAGCTGTTCAAGCCGTTCGTGATGAAGCGTCTGGTCGACCTGAACCACGCGCAGAACATCAAGAGCGCCAAGCGCATGGTGGAGCGCGGCCGCACCGTCGTGTACGACGTCCTCGAAGAGGTCATCGCCGAGCACCCGGTGCTGCTGAACCGTGCGCCCACCCTGCACCGCCTCGGCATCCAGGCCTTCGAGCCGCAGCTGGTCGAGGGCAAGGCCATCCAGATCCACCCGCTCGTCTGCACCGCGTTCAACGCGGACTTCGACGGTGACCAGATGGCCGTGCACCTGCCGCTGTCCGCGGAGGCGCAGGCCGAGGCCCGCATCCTGATGCTGTCCTCGAACAACATCCTCAAGCCGGCCGACGGCCGTCCGGTGACGATGCCGACCCAGGACATGGTCCTCGGTCTGTTCTTCCTCACCACCGACGGCGAGCTGCGTGACACCAAGGGCGAGGGCCGCGCGTTCGGCTCCACGGCCGAGGCGATCATGGCGTTCGACGCCGGCGAGCTCGCGCTCCAGTCGCCGATCGACATCCGCTTCCCGGTGGGCACCATCCCGCCGCGCGGCTGGACGCCGCCGACGCGCGAGGAGGGCGAGCCGGAGTGGCAGCAGGGTGACTCGTTCCGCCTGCGCACCACCCTGGGCCGCGCGCTCTTCAACGAGCTGCTGCCCGAGGACTACCCGTTCGTCGACTACTCGGTGGGCAAGAAGCAGCTCTCCGAGATCGTCAACGACCTGGCCGAGCGCTACCCCAAGGTCATCGTGGCGGCGACGCTCGACAACCTGAAGGCGGCCGGCTTCTACTGGGCGACCCGTTCCGGTGTCACCGTGGCCATCTCCGACGTCGTCGTTCCCGAGGCGAAGAAGGAGATCGTCCGCGGTTACGAGGCGCAGGACGAGAAGGTCCAGAAGCAGTACGAGCGCGGTCTGATCACCAAGGAAGAGCGCACTCAGGAGCTCATCGCGATCTGGACCAAGGCGACCAACGAGGTCGCCGAGGCGATGAACGAGAACTTCCCCAAGACCAACCCCATCTTCATGATGGTTGACTCGGGTGCCCGAGGAAACATGATGCAGATGCGGCAGATCGCCGGTATGCGTGGTCTGGTGTCGAACGCGAAGAACGAGACCATCCCGCGTCCGATCAAGGCCTCGTTCCGTGAGGGTCTGTCGGTGCTGGAGTACTTCATCTCCACGCACGGTGCCCGTAAGGGTCTGGCGGACACCGCCCTGCGTACCGCCGACTCGGGTTACCTGACCCGTCGTCTGGTGGACGTCTCGCAGGACGTCATCATCCGCGAGGAGGACTGCGGTACCGAGCGCGGCCTCAAGCTGCGGATCGCCGACCGCGGTGCCGACGGGGTGCTGCGCAAGACGGACAACGTCGAGACGTCCGTGTACGCGCGCTGCCTCGCCGAAGACATCGTGGTCGACGGCCAGGTGCTGGCCCCGGCCGGCACCGACCTGGGCGACGTCCTCATCGAGGAGCTCGTGGGCCGTGGCGTCGAGGAGGTCAAGACCCGCTCGGTCCTGACCTGCGAGTCCGCCGTCGGTACCTGCGCGATGTGCTACGGCCGTTCGCTGGCCACCGGCAAGCTGGTGGACATTGGTGAGGCGGTCGGCATCATCGCCGCCCAGTCCATCGGTGAGCCCGGTACCCAGCTGACGATGCGTACCTTCCACACCGGTGGTGTGGCCGGTGACGACATCACCCAGGGTCTGCCCCGTGTCGTCGAGCTCTTCGAGGCCCGTACCCCGAAGGGTGTCGCCCCGATCTCCGAGGCCTCCGGCCGCGTGCGGATCGAGGAGACCGAGAAGACCAAGAAGATCGTCGTCACCCCGGACGACGGCAGCGACGAGACGGCGTACCCGATCTCGAAGCGTGCCAAGGTCCTGGTCCGCGAGGGCGACCACGTCGAGGTGGGCCAGCAGCTCACCGTGGGTGCCACCAACCCGCACGACGTGCTGCGCATCCTGGGCCAGCGTGCCGTCCAGGTCCACCTGGTCGGCGAGGTCCAGAAGGTCTACAACTCGCAGGGTGTGTCGATCCACGACAAGCACATCGAGATCATCATCCGGCAGATGCTGCGCCGCGTGACGATCATCGAGTCCGGCGACGCCGAGCTGCTGCCCGGCGAGCTGGTCGAGCGCTCCCGCTTCGAGCAGGAGAACCGTCGTGTGGTCCAGGAGGGCGGTCACCCGGCCTCCGGTCGTCCGCAGCTGATGGGTATCACCAAGGCCTCGCTGGCGACGGAATCCTGGCTGTCGGCCGCCTCCTTCCAGGAGACGACCCGAGTCCTGACGGACGCGGCGATCAACGCCAAGTCCGACAGCCTCATCGGCCTCAAGGAGAACGTCATCATCGGTAAGCTCATCCCGGCCGGTACGGGTCTGTCCCGCTACCGCAACATCCGGGTCGAGCCGACCGAGGAGGCCAAGGCCGCGATGTACTCGGCCGTCGGCTACGACGACATCGACTACTCGCCGTTCGGCACGGGCTCCGGCCAGGCCGTTCCGCTGGAGGACTACGACTACGGTCCGTACAACCAGTAAGGCGCACGTCCACTGAAGGGCGGCCACCCCACGGGGTGGCCGCCCTTCGGCGTTGTCCGGTGTGCCGACGCCCGTGAGGGGGTCCACGCCGCCGCAGGACGGCTGTGGCGGTGACCCGGGCGGCGGAGACCGACGCCGGCCCCCCGCGGGCGCGGGCGGGAGCCTGACGGGCCCTGGCGGCCGTGCTGCGCCCCGGCCCTTACCGCGTCGGCGCGCCGGGTGTGATCAGGTGCACCCCATTTGTTTTGACCGCAGCCAATGAGGTAGGTACGCTCAGACCTTGTGCCTGGGGTGTGCCCTGGCTCCTGTGCGTGCCTGTTAACCGCATGGCGAGCCGCGAGCGGCCACCGTAATTCGCGCCCTTTTCGCCTTGCGGCGGGAGTCTGGCGGATTCGACACACCCGACCGCGTGGGTCGGCGACGTTCCAGGTTAGCTGTACCCGATCGGCACACAGAAACCGGAGAAGTAGTGCCTACGATCCAGCAGCTGGTCCGTAAGGGCCGGCAGGACAAGGTCGAGAAGAACAAGACGCCCGCACTCGAGGGTTCCCCTCAGCGTCGTGGCGTCTGCACGCGTGTGTTCACGACCACCCCGAAGAAGCCGAACTCGGCCCTCCGCAAGGTCGCGCGTGTGCGTCTGACCAGCGGCATCGAGGTCACTGCTTACATTCCGGGTGAGGGACACAACCTGCAGGAGCACTCCATCGTGCTCGTGCGCGGCGGCCGTGTGAAGGACCTGCCGGGTGTTCGCTACAAGATCATCCGCGGCTCGCTCGACACCCAGGGTGTCAAGAACCGCAAGCAGGCTCGCAGCCGTTACGGCGCCAAGAAGGAGAAGTAAGAATGCCTCGTAAGGGCCCCGCCCCGAAGCGCCCGGTCATCATCGACCCGGTCTACGGCTCTCCTCTGGTGACCTCCCTGATCAACAAGGTGCTGCTGAACGGCAAGCGCTCCACCGCCGAGCGCATCGTCTACGGCGCCATGGAGGGCCTGCGCGAGAAGACCGGCAACGACCCGGTCATCACGCTGAAGCGCGCTCTCGAGAACATCAAGCCGACCCTCGAGGTCAAGTCCCGCCGTGTCGGTGGCGCCACCTACCAGGTGCCGGTCGAGGTCAAGCCCGGCCGCGCCAACACCCTGGCGCTGCGCTGGCTGGTCGGTTACTCCCGCGCCCGTCGCGAGAAGACCATGACCGAGCGTCTCCTCAACGAGCTTCTCGACGCCTCCAACGGCCTCGGTGCGGCCGTGAAGAAGCGCGAGGACACCCACAAGATGGCCGAGTCCAACAAGGCCTTCGCGCACTACCGCTGGTAGTCGCTACCCACATCGAGACCGAGAGAAGACTGAAGCCTTATGGCTACCACTTCACTTGACCTGGCCAAGGTGCGCAACATCGGCATCATGGCCCACATCGACGCGGGCAAGACGACCACCACCGAGCGGATCCTGTTCTACACCGGTGTGTCTTACAAGATCGGTGAGGTCCACGACGGCGCTGCCACCATGGACTGGATGGAGCAGGAGCAGGAGCGTGGCATCACGATCACCTCTGCTGCCACCACCTGTCACTGGTCGCTGGAAGACGTCGACCACACGATCAACATCATCGACACCCCGGGTCACGTCGACTTCACCGTCGAGGTGGAGCGCTCCCTGCGCGTGCTCGACGGTGCCGTGACGGTGTTCGACGGCGTCGCCGGTGTCGAGCCGCAGTCCGAGACGGTGTGGCGTCAGGCGGACCGCTACGGCGTTCCGCGTATCTGCTTCGTCAACAAGCTCGACCGCACGGGCGCCGAGTTCCACCGCTGCGTGGACATGATCTCGGACCGCCTGGGCGCGCAGCCGATCGTCATGCAGCTCCCGATCGGTGCCGAGGCCGACTTCCAGGGCGTCGTGGACCTGGTCCGCATGAAGGCGCTCGTCTGGTCCGCCGAGGCCACCAAGGGCGAGATGTACGACGTCGTCGACATCCCGGCCACGCACACCGAGGCTGCCGAGGAGTACCGCGGCAAGCTGATCGAGGCCGTGGCCGAGAACGACGAAGAGATCATGGAGCTGTACCTCGAGGGCGAGGAGCCTTCCGAGGAGCAGCTGTACGCCGCGATCCGTCGTATCACCATCGCGTCCGGCAAGGGCACCGGCACCACCGTGACCCCGGTGTTCTGCGGCACCGCGTTCAAGAACAAGGGCGTCCAGCCCCTGCTCGACGCGGTCGTGCGCTACCTGCCGTCCCCGGTCGACATCGAGGCCATCGAGGGCCACGACGTCAAGGACGCCGAGACGGTCGTCAAGCGCAAGCCGTCCGAGGACGAGCCGCTGTCGGCGCTGGCGTTCAAGATCATGAGCGACCCGCACCTGGGCAAGCTCACCTTCGTCCGGGTCTACTCGGGCCGCCTGGAGTCCGGCACCTCGGTGCTGAACTCCGTCAAGGGCAAGAAGGAGCGCATCGGCAAGATCTACCGCATGCACGCCAACAAGCGTGAGGAGATCGACTCGGTGGGCGCCGGCGACATCGTCGCCGTCATGGGCCTGAAGCAGACCACCACCGGTGAGACGCTCTGCGACGAGAAGAACCCGGTGATCCTGGAGTCCATGGACTTCCCGGCGCCGGTCATCGAGGTCGCGATCGAGCCCAAGTCCAAGGGTGACCAGGAGAAGCTGGGTGTCGCCATCCAGCGTCTCGCGGAGGAGGACCCCTCCTTCCAGGTGCACACCAACGAGGAGACCGGCCAGACCGTCATCGGCGGTATGGGCGAGCTTCACCTCGAGGTCCTCGTCGACCGCATGAAGCGCGAGTTCAAGGTCGAGGCCAACGTCGGCAAGCCGCAGGTGGCCTACCGCGAGACGATCCGCAAGGCCGTCGAGCGCGTCGACTACACCCACAAGAAGCAGACCGGTGGTACCGGTCAGTTCGCGAAGGTGCAGATCGGCATCGAGCCCCTCGAGGGCGGCGACGTCTCGTACGAGTTCGTGAACAAGGTGACCGGTGGCCGTATCCCGAAGGAGTACATCCCTTCGGTGGACGCCGGTGCGCAGGAGGCCATGCAGTTCGGCATCCTCGCCGGCTACGAGATGACCGGTGTCCGTGTCATCCTCCACGACGGCGCCTACCACGAGGTCGACTCCTCCGAGCTCGCCTTCAAGATCGCCGGTTCGCAGGCCTTCAAGGAGGCCGCGCGCAAGGCCAGCCCCGTGCTGCTCGAGCCGATGATGGCCGTCGAGGTCACCACGCCCGAGGACTACATGGGTGAGGTCATCGGCGACATCAACTCCCGCCGTGGCCAGATCCAGGCCATGGAGGAGCGGGCCGGTGCCCGTGTCGTGAAGGGCCTCGTGCCCCTGTCGGAGATGTTCGGCTACGTCGGCGACCTCCGCAGCAAGACGTCGGGTCGCGCAAGCTACTCGATGCAGTTCGACTCCTACGCCGAGGTTCCGCGGAACGTCGCCGAGGAGATCATCGCGAAGGCCAAGGGCGAGTAACGCACCGCGTTCACACGCCGTAGGCTTGACTCCGGAGCCTCAAGGGGCAAACGTCCGCAATCGTGAGCGTCTGCCCCGGGTTCCGGGCCTTTACAGCAAAGATCACCTGGCGCCGATGAAGTAAGGCGTACCAGAACCACTCCCAGGAGGACCCCAGTGGCGAAGGCGAAGTTCGAGCGGACTAAGCCGCACGTCAACATCGGCACCATCGGTCACATCGACCACGGTAAGACGACCCTCACGGCCGCCATTACCAAGGTGCTGCACGACGCGTACCCGGACCTGAACGAGGCCACCCCGTTCGACAACATCGACAAGGCGCCCGAGGAGCGTCAGCGCGGTATCACCATCTCCATCGCGCACGTCGAGTACCAGACCGAGGCGCGTCACTACGCCCACGTCGACTGCCCGGGTCACGCGGACTACATCAAGAACATGATCACCGGTGCCGCGCAGATGGACGGCGCGATCCTGGTGGTCGCCGCCACCGACGGCCCGATGCCGCAGACCAAGGAGCACGTGCTCCTGGCCCGCCAGGTCGGCGTTCCGTACATCGTCGTCGCCCTGAACAAGGCCGACATGGTGGACGACGAGGAGATCCTGGAGCTCGTCGAGCTCGAGGTCCGTGAGCTCCTCTCCGAGTACGAGTTCCCCGGCGACGACGTTCCGGTCGTCAAGGTCTCCGCGCTCAAGGCCCTCGAGGGCGAGCAGGAGTGGGTGGACTCCGTCCTCAACCTGATGAAGGCCGTCGACGAGTCGATCCCGCAGCCGGAGCGCGACGTCGACAAGCCGTTCCTCATGCCGATCGAGGACGTCTTCACCATCACCGGTCGCGGTACGGTCGTCACCGGCCGTATCGAGCGTGGTGTCCTCAAGGTCAACGAGACCGTCGACATCATCGGCATCAAGACCGAGAAGACCACCACCACGGTCACCGGCATCGAGATGTTCCGCAAGCTGCTCGACGAGGGCCAGGCCGGTGAGAACGTCGGTCTGCTCCTCCGTGGCATCAAGCGCGAGGACGTCGAGCGCGGCCAGGTCATCATCAAGCCGGGCTCGGTCACCCCGCACACCGAGTTCGAGGCGCAGGCCTACATCCTGTCCAAGGACGAGGGTGGCCGCCACACGCCGTTCTTCAACAACTACCGTCCGCAGTTCTACTTCCGTACGACGGACGTGACCGGCGTGGTGACCCTCCCCGAGGGCACCGAGATGGTCATGCCGGGTGACAACACCGAGATGAAGGTGGAGCTCATCCAGCCCGTCGCCATGGAAGAGGGCCTGAAGTTCGCCATCCGTGAGGGTGGCCGCACCGTGGGCGCCGGCCAGGTCACCAAGATCGTCAAGTAAGTTCCGCTTGCTTGAGGGTCACTGGCTGACCTAGGGGAGGCCCGTACGACTTCGGTCGTACGGGCCTCTTCTGCTTTCCCGAGGCCTGTCGGCCGGGAGCGCATACGGTTCTCCGCGTGAGTACCGTGCCGCCCGCCGAAGGGCCCGACCGCCTTCCCCTGTCCGACGAGCAGTGGGCGGCGTTCCTGCGCGACGCCGTCGAGGGCGGCGGTGCCGGCGCCCCCAGGGAGCCGTCCGCCCGCGCCAGGACGCGGTTCCGCCGGCTCCTGGCCGGACTGCGCCGCGGGCTCCGGCGTCCCGCCCGCTTCTCGGTACGCGCGGGGCTGCAGGCGGTCGTGCCCTGGCTGGCCGCGGCGGCCGTGGTCGTCTACGGCGCCTGGGAGCAGGGCCTGCTCTCGTGGGGCGGGGCGGACGAGCCGGGCCCGGCCCGGGCCGTCGCCCTGCCGGGCGGCGGTGTCTCCGACGGCGACCACTGCGGGGCCAGGGGCCACCACCACTTCCCGCTGCCGGCGGCCGCCTCCGCACCGGCCCCGAAGTCCGCGGATCCGCCGCCCGGCCCGCAGCTCGTCCTCCGGTCCTACGGGTACGTGAAGTTATCCCGCCGCGCCCCTGGCCGCCTCACCGTCGGCCTGCTCTTCGCTCCGGGCCCGAAGGGTTCGCTGCAGCTGTCGCGGACCCTGGGCGGCGAGGGTGCGGCGGTCGAGATCGAGGGCCCGGACGGACTGGTCGGCGGCGCCCACGGGGTGCCCGTCACCTGGGACGCGCCCGTACAGCCCGGCGACGCCGGCAAGACACGCATCGACCTCACCGACGGCGGCGGCGCCGAGCTGTCCCTGCCGCCTGAGGCGATGTGCCCCGGATACGACGCGGCGGCCGTGGGCGGGCACCTCGCGCCGCCCACCGACTCCTCGCGCACCATCACCGGCCAGCCGTCCTACACCCTGACGGTGTCCGTCCGTGACCCGGGCGTCGGAGTCCTGCGCACGTCACTCGGGCTCCCGCCGGACGGCAACGTCCTGAGCGCGGACAACCTGGTGCCGGACGGCCCCTGAGCACTCGCGGCCCTTCGAAACTATTCGGCGCCTACGACCCGTTCCCCTCGCCGCGGCCTCCCTCCACTATTTGTCATGCCGCTGAGCAAATGGCTCGGGGGGCGGAGGGAAGTGACCCCGGGAGTGGGAGGGGACGTATGTCTGTGGCGCGCAGGGCTGTGCTGGGCGCGGGGCTCGCCGCTGTGCCGGTGCTGGCCTCGGGGGTCGCGTGGGCCGGCGCAGAGGGCGGCCCGGCGGTGACGGACCCGGGGGCGTACATCTCCTTCTCGGGTGGGGCGTTCTCCCTGGTGGGCGCGCCCGTGGTGGTGAGCCCGGAGGATCATCCCGGAGTCGTACGGGTCGCCGGGGATCTCCGGGACGACCTCGAACGGGTGACGGGCGTCCGTCCGGGCAGCACGGTCGGCCGCTTTCCGGTGCTTCTCGGCACCATCGGGCGCAGCCCGCTGATCGACGGGCTGATCCGGTCCGGGAAGCTGGACGTGACCGGCGTGCGGGGCAGGTGGGAGGCCTCGCTGCAGACGGTCGTGGACCGGCCGATGCCCGGTGTGGAGCGGGCGTTCGTCATCGCGGGCAGCGACCCGCGGGGCACGATCTTCGGGGCGTACGACGTCTCGTACGGCATCGGGGTCTCGCCCTGGCACTGGTGGGACGACGTGCCGCCGGCGCGGCGCGAGCAGGTGTGGGTGCGGCCCGGCCGCTTCACCCAGGGGAGCCCGGCGGTGAAGTACCGGGGCATTTTCGTCAACGACGAGAATCCCGCGCTCGGCACCTGGGCGCCGGCCTACTTCGGCCCTGGGAAGGCCCCGGGCCACCCCGGCGGCTTCACGGCGGACTTCTACGCCAAGGTCTTCGAGGTCCTGCTGCGCCTGAAGGGCAACTACCTCTGGCCGGCGGTGTGGGGCCGGGCGTTCGCGGAGGACGACCCGGAGAACCACCGGCGCGCCGCCCAGTACGGCGTCGTCATGGGCACGTCTCACGAGGCGCCGATGATGCGGGGTATCGAGGAGTGGAACCGGCACGCCGGCTCCGGGACCGACCCCTACGGGGGAACGGGCGAATGGTCGTACCGCCGCAACGCGGAGGCGATCCGCGCGTACTGGCGCGCCGGTATCCAGCGCATGGTCGACCAGGGCTTCGAGGGCGTGGTGACCCTCGGCATGCGCGGCAACGGCGACACCAGCCTCCCCGACGGCGACGGCATCGAACTGATGCAGCAGATCATCGCCGACCAGCGCCGCATCATCGCGGAGGTGACCGGCAGGCCGGCTGCCGAGACCCCCCAGGTCTGGACCCTCTACAAGGAGGTGCAGCGCTACTGGGACCGCGGGCTGCGCGCACCGGACGACGTCACCGTGGTCCTCACGGACGACAACTGGGGCAACATCCGCAGACACCCGGACGGCCCGCGCCCCGGCGGCTACGGCCTCTACTACCACTTCGACTACGTCGGCGCCGGCCGCAACTACAAGTGGGTGGACACCGCCAACCTCAGGAACGTCTGGGACCAGCTCCACCAGGCGCACGCCTACGGCAACCACGGCCTGTGGGTGGCCAACGTCGGCGACCTGAAGGGCAACGAACTGCCCACCGAGTTCTTCCTCGGCTACGCCTGGAACCCCGACGCCTGGCCCCTCGAACGCCTCGGCGCCTGGGAGGAGCGCTACGCCCGGCAGAACTTCGGCGCCGCGCAGGCCGAGGAGATCGCCTCGCTGCTGGCCGCCTACGGCCGGCTCCAGGCCCGCCGCAAACCGGAGCTGCTGAACCGCCGGATCACCCTCTCCGGCGACCGCGTGGTCTACGACGACCAGCAGACCCCGTACTACTTCGCGCACCGGGAACTGGAACGGGTCACCGAGGAGTGGCGGGAGCTGGGCCGCCGCGCGGAACGCGTCGAACGCAGACTCCCGCCGCACCTGAAGGACGCGTGGTTCGAACTGGCCGGCTACGCGGTCACGGCGACCGCGAACCTTTACGCGCTGCGGGCGGCGGAGTTCACGAACCTGCTGTACGCGGCGCAGGGCCGGGCCGCGACGAACGACCGCGCGGCACAGGCGGAAGCGGCCCTCGGCCGGGACTTCGCCCTGGCCGACCGCTTCGGCTCCCGCGTGGCGGGCGGCAAATGGCAGGGCTTCCAGACCCAGCCGCACATCGATTACGGGGACGTCGACCGCTACGGGCCTAACGCGGGCTGGCAGCAGCCCGAGAAGGACAACGTGGCCCTGCCGGACGTGCTGTTCCCGGCGGTGCGGCGCATCGAGGTGCCCTCCGGTGCGGAGCTGGGCGTGTCCGTGGACGGGGCGGAGGACGCGGGGGAGTGGTGGCCGGGGGGCTCCTCCTCAGCCGCGTCCCTGCCGCCGTTCAGCCCGTACCAGACCCGCCCCCGGCAGTACGTGGAGATCTTCAACCGGGGCCGTACGCCCTTCCCCTACGAGGTGTCGCTCTCGGCGCCGTGGCTGCGGGTGGACCGTCCCCGGGGCCGGGTGGACCAGCAGGTCCGCCTGGAGGTGGAGGTGGACTGGTCCCGGGCTCCGGCCGGACGCGCGGAGGCGACCCTGACGGTGCACGGCGCGGGCGCGTCGGTCCCGGTCCGCTGCGTGGCGGCACGCCCCTCGGGCGGGCCGGTGCGGGGCTTCGTGGAGGCCGGCGGCTACGTGGCCATCGACGCCGGGCACTACCACCGCGCCGTCGGCCGGTGGCGCCGCATCGACGGCATCGGCCGGACCGGGGCGGGCCTGACCCCCTGGCCGGTGACGGCCCCCAGCCGGACCCCGGGTGGCGACTCACCCCGCCTGGAATACGAGGTGACGCTGCTGTCCGCTGCCACCGAGGTGACCGTGTGGGCCCACCTGTCCCCCCGCAACCCGGCCCTCCCCGGCGTCCCGGGCCTGCGCTACGGCATCTCGCTGGACGACGGCCCGATCCGCACGGTGGACATCACCGCGGGCGCGGACGACGGCGCCCTGAACACGGTCTGGGCCCGTCACACCTCGGACAACGTCAACGCGACGGCGACCACGCACACCGTGACGGAGCCGGGCGTCCACCGGCTGAAGTTCTGGATGGTGGACCCGACGGTGGTCCTGCAACGCCTGCTGATCGACACGGGGGGCCTGCCGCAGCTGTACCTGGGCCCGCTGGAGAGCCGCCGCGTGGGTCACCCGTAGAGCGGCAGCCCCTCCGTCGAGATCGTCCAGTCGGCGATCGTCACGTCCTCGCCGTAGACGAAGTCCTTGCGGGTGGCGTAGCGGGGGCCGTCCGGGGTGGGGTGGATGTCCGTGAAGACGGCGCCGGTGCCGGTGCGGGGGTCGAAGACCGCGTAGACCGGGACACCCATCAGGGGGTAGTCGCGGACCTTGCCCACCCAGTCGTTGTCCGGGTTGGAGCGGGAGACGATCTCGATGGCGGCGATGAGAGTGCGGGGATCGAAGGAGCCCGGGACGTCCATGTCCTCCATGGTGATCACCATGATGTCGGGTCGGCGCATGAGGCCCTGGGCCTCGTCCTCGACATCCGGCTCGCCCGTGTGCGCCACGATCTCCTCCGGCATCACCCTTTCCAGGCGCCTCCGCAGGTGCACAGTGGTCAACTCATGCGGACCGACGGGCGACATCATGTCGTGGACGATCCCTTCCTGGGTGATCTCGAACTTGCCGGGCAGGGTGTCGTCCGCGGACTGAACGAAATCCCGCATGGCCCGGTAGCGGTGGGAAGCGCCCTGCCGCGCGTTGCCCGGTGCGATGGTCATGGCGCTCGCTCCTCGTCTGTGCCCAGGGGCAAGGATCGTCGCTTTCATGCTAGGCGGCCTCCTGGAGGGCGGTTCGGCAGTCG
Organism: Streptomyces sp. NPDC088810; assembly: GCF_044750305.1. Classification (NCBI taxonomy): domain Bacteria; kingdom Bacillati; phylum Actinomycetota; class Actinomycetes; order Kitasatosporales; family Streptomycetaceae; genus Streptomyces; species Streptomyces sp. NPDC088810. Next base: position 472,096 of record NZ_JBIVJQ010000004.1, on the reverse strand, counting down.
CGGCAGTGGCCGGGGCGCGGCCCGCGGAAGGCGCGCTCGCAGCCGTCGCAGGTCTGGAAGGGAACCCGGACGGCCGGGGGCGGCTCGGGTGCGCGGTACGGGGGCAGGGGCGGGAGCCCGGCCGTCAGGCGGTGGGCCAGGACCGCGGCCGGGCGGATCAGGGGTTCCTCCGGCAGGCCCGTGGTCAGGGCGTGGCGTACGGCGGTGGGGGTGAGGTCCCGCTCCAGCCAGGCCGCGACACCGGGCGCGAGGTGCTCGGCGTCGGTGGCGGACAGGAGCAGGCGAGGGTCCGTGCGGCGCAGGCCGGCGAGTACGTCGGTGGCCGCGCGCAGAAGGCCGGGGGAGGGGTACGCGGGCTTGGGTACGGCGGGGAGGGCGGCGCGACGGGCGGGTTTCTGCTGTCCTGCTGTGGCCGCGCGGCGGGTGCGCGGGGCCTCGGACGCCTCACGCCGCCTACCCGGCTGGTTGCAGGAGATCGTGCGGGTGACGATCCGGCCGCCGGGGACGCGGGTGCGCTCGCGGCGCAGGTAGCCGTGGGCCTCCAGCTCGCGCAGGGCGGCGGCGATACGGGTCGCGCCCTCGGGGAAGCGGGCGGCGAGGGTCTTGATGTCGACGCGGGCGCCGGGCGGCAGCGACTGGATGTGGCAGGCCAGGCCGATCGCGAGCAGGGAGAGGTCCGGGTGCTGGGCGAGGTGGTTGCCGATCACCGTGAACCGGGTGGTGTGGCGGGTGTGGTCGTGGATGAGCCCGCCGCTGTGACGGGCCCGGTTCGGGTGGTTGTCGGCGGTAACACGGGACTGGGCGTACGGGTGCGCGCTAGGGTTTTCAACGTCCATCAGGAAGATGAAGCCTTCCTCGGTGGTCAGGCCCTCGCATGGGATCGCTACTCCCGGCGAGGGCCGTCGCATGTCTGCGGCGGTGTTGCGCCGAGCGTAAGGCAGGCAAGCCGTCCGAAATCCAGCCGAGTTGGGCGCATTCACCCTCGCGGGTGAGTCGGCGCCGTGGGCGGGAGGGGTGGGGCTTGGTGGGGTTCTTTCACCCGGCTGTTCCTTGGGGAAAGGCCGCCCGTGGCACCGGAGCAGGGGGCGTCGGGTTCCGGTGCGGGGAGGGCGATCTCCGCCCAGACGGTCTTGCGCGGGTGCCGCCCCTCGGTGACGCCCCAGCGGTCGGCGAGAGCCGCTACGAGCACCAGGCCGCGGCCTGATTCGCCCTCGTCGTCCGGGGGACTGAGCCGGGGGAGCCGGTCACCGCGCGTGTCGGTGACCTCGATGCGGAGCGTGCCGCCGACGACGTAGAGCAGCAGCTGGAAGTCGCGGCCGGGTACGCGGCCGTGGGTGGCGGCGTTGGCGGCGAGTTCGGCGACGATCTGCGTGGGCGTCTCCAATGGCAACTCCCACGTGCGGAGTTGCTGCTCGGTGAGCAGCCGGGCGAGACGGGCGCCGCGTGGCGTGGGGGACAGGCGGACGCTGAAGTGGGGGATGGTGCCGCCGAGTTGGATTTCAGGGGCAGCCATTTCTTGATTCATGTCACTGAGCGTGGCGGATTCTGCTTCCGTGAAGGGAGTGACTGCGCCTGTACGTACGGTGACTGTCCCGGCTTTGTCTCGGCTGTCTCGGCTGTCTCGGGCGTTGTACGGGTACGAGTGCGCGCCGGAGGAGGAGCCATGGGCGAGGGAGTGGACGAGGCCGGCTGGGATGTCGAGCCCGGCGACGAGATCGAGCCGGTGGTGCAGGCGGTGGGGCGCCTGCTCAAGGTCTGCCGGGAGGCGGCCGGGGTCTCGGTGCCGGAGCTGGGCGAGGCCATGGGGTACGGCGAGGACATGATCCGCAAGATCGAGCGCGGGGCACGGATTCCCCGGCCGGAGCTGCTGGACAGGGCGGACACGTTCCTGAAGGCGCAGGGTCATCTGAGGGCCTTCACGGAGGACATGAAGAAGGCCCGCTATCCGAAGAAGGTGCGGGAGCTGGCGGAGATGGAGGGGCGGGCGGTGGAGATGCTGCTGTACGGCACCCACAACATCCACGGCCTGCTTCAGACGCCGGAGTACGCGCGAGCGCTGTTCGAGATGAGGCAGCCCGCGCTCAGTGAAGACGTCGTGGAACGGGAAACTGCGGCACGCATGGCTCGAAAGGCTGTCTTCGAGCGGGAGCCCGCACCGACGCTCAGCTTCGTCCAGGAACAGGTGACGCTCGAACGTCCCTACGGTGGGAAGATGGTGCTGCGCCGACAGCTCGAACACCTCTTGCGGGTGGCGCAGTTGAGGAACGTCGTGCTCCAGGTCATGCCGACCGACCGGGAGGAGAACGCCGGAGCGTCGGGCCTGATCCAGGTGCTGAAGTTCGCCGACGGCACGGCGATCGGACGTTCCAGTGGCGTGTTCAAGGGCCGCCCGGTCTCGAACCCAAAGGAGCTCCGGATCCTTGAACTCCGCTATGGCATGATCCGGGCGCAGGCTCTCACTCCGGGGGAGTCGCGAGCCTTCATCGAGCGAGCGCTGGGGAGACTATGAGCACCGCAGAACTCCACTGGTTCAAGAGCAGCTACAGCGACAGCAGCGAACCCGGCGACTGCCTCGAAGTCGCCCCCACCCCCACCACCATCCACATCCGCGACTCCAAGAACACCGAGGGTCCCCGGCTCGCCGTCGCCCCCGCCACCTGGTCCGCCTTCGTCACGTACGCCTCCCGGAACGCCTAGCCCGTGTCCGGCCTCCGAACGTCTGGCGTGACGGCCGCTCGCTGGGCAGGGCCTGCGACGGCACCCTGGCCCAGGACGGGCTGGCCGCGGCGCTGGGCTCCTCGGACCTGAAGGCCGAGAAGGGCGACGCCGGAGCCCTGGCCGGGTGCACCGTCATGACGTCCCCCGGGAGTGGGCGCGCCGTGCGGATCACCCTGCGCTGGAGCACCGAGGACGCCCCCTCGGGCAGCCTGGTCTGGTACGACTCGGACTACCACGGGGTGCGGGCGCAGGCGGCACCGCTCGGGAACGGGTGGTCCGGCGTCGTCCGGTACGACGGAACCTGGCAGATCATGGTCGTGCTCGACTGCGCGCACCAGAAGGACAAGGCGCTCGTCGCCTACGGTGATCTCTACGGTGCCTCCGGCGGGACCGCGGTCACCGGGCTCGGCCGGGTGACCACCGAGACCGCCCGGAAGGCGGCCGGGAAGTACGGCTGCCAGGTGAAGGCCGGCGAGCCGCTCACCCGGGTGTCCACGGCCCGCCTCGGCAGGCCCGGCACGGCGAAGCGGCTCGCGCGGGCGCAGGGGGCCTGCGATCGCGCTGCGTGACACGTCGCCGGCGGGGAGCGGCACGTCCGGGATCATGGAGTATGCGGCGGACCCGGACCCCCCGCAGACCAACTGCTACCTGGTGACCGGCGCGAAGAGGCCCGGCTACGGGCTGTACGCGTACTACGGCGTCGCCGCCAAGGACTTCGAGTCGACCGGGTTCGGCGGACTCGATCACGAATCCGTGGTGGCTACCGCGCCCTGTCCCCGGTCCAGCCACGAGACGGTCTGAAGGCCTTCGCCGAGCACGAGGCGGAGCAGCGCGGGTGCGGCCAGGTCAAGATCATGGACTGGCCGTGAGCGCAGACCCCCGTTTGACCTACGTCACCTTCGGGGTAATCTCTTCGGCTCGATTGGCGGAGCGCCTGCCCCATATGGCAGACTGTCGGAGTTGCTCGGTCGAGTGTTGATGCTGCGCGCCTCCCGCCGGGAGGACCGGAAGCGAGTCCCACAGTACTCGTCGCCCTAACTGCCGTAAGGCAGCGCTGGGGCGGACGTACGGGAATCTTCCGGGAAGCGTGGGCGCGGCACCGGCCAGGCACCCGGTGGGCCTTCCGCCCCCGGCTTGCGGTTCCGGAAGGGCCGTGTGCATTCCCGCAGGGATGTTCGAACAAGGGACATCTGTGTCAGCGGGAACGCGACACGCCCGACCGCGTGGGTCGGAGAAACGAAGGCAGCAGACGGAATCCGCCGGGTTCCAGAGCGTAAGAAGAGACAGGACTACTGAGTAGCCATGGCGGGACAGAAGATCCGCATCCGGCTCAAGGCCTACGACCACGAGGTCATCGACTCCTCGGCGAAGAAGATCGTCGAGACGGTGACTCGCACTGGTGCGTCGGTCGCGGGCCCGGTGCCGCTGCCCACTGAGAAGAACGTGTACTGCGTCATCAAGTCGCCGCACAAGTACAAGGACTCGCGCGAGCACTTCGAGATGCGCACGCACAAGCGCCTGATCGACATCCTCGACCCGACCCCCAAGACCGTTGACTCTCTGATGCGACTCGACCTCCCGGCCGGTGTCGACATCGAGATCAAGCTCTGAGGCTGGTGGGCTGAGAATGGCTAAGCAGATCAAGGGCATCCTGGGCGAGAAGCTCGGCATGACGCAGGTGTGGGACGAGAACAACCGTGTTGTTCCGGTCACCGTCGTCAAGGCCGGCCCCAACGTCGTGACCCAGGTCCGTACGAACGACGTCGACGGCTACGAGTCGGTCCAGATCGCCTTCGGCGAGATCGACCCGCGCAAGGTGAACAAGCCCCTCAAGGGCCACTTCGCCAAGGCCGACGTCACCCCGCGCCGCCACCTCGTCGAGATCCGTACCGCTGACGCCAGCGAGTACACCCTCGGCCAGGAGATCACCGCCGAGGTGTTCGAGGCCGGCGTCAAGGTCGACGTCACCGGCAAGAGCAAGGGCAAGGGCTTCGCCGGTGTCATGAAGCGCCACAACTTCCGTGGCCTCGGCGCCGGACACGGCACCCAGCGCAAGCACCGCTCCCCCGGTTCCATCGGTGGCTGTGCCACCCCGGGCCGTGTGTTCAAGGGCCTCCGCATGGCGGGTCGCATGGGCAACGAGCGGGTCACCACCCAGAACCTGACCGTCCACGCCGTTGACGCGGAGAAGGGTCTGCTGCTCATCAAGGGCGCGGTTCCCGGTCCGAACGGCGGCCTCGTCCTGGTCCGCACCGCGGCCAAGGGGGCCTGAGGTAACCGATGAGCACTGTTGACATCCTTTCGCCGGCTGGCGAGAAGGCCGGTTCCGTCGAGCTCCCCGCGGAGATCTTCGACGCCAAGGTCAGCGTTCCGCTGATCCACCAGGTCGTCGTCGCGCAGCTGGCCGCTGCCCGTCAGGGCACGCACAAGACCAAGACCCGCGGTGAAGTCCGTGGTGGTGGCAAGAAGCCGTACCGCCAGAAGGGCACCGGTCGCGCCCGCCAGGGTTCGACCCGCGCGCCGCAGTTCGCCGGTGGTGGCGTCGTGCACGGTCCCGTGCCGCGTGACTACTCGCAGCGGACCCCGAAGAAGATGAAGGCCGCCGCCCTGCGCGGTGCCCTCACCGACCGGGCGCGTCACAACCGCATCCACGTCGTCTCCGGCGTGGTCGAGGGTGACATCTCCACGAAGGCCGCCAAGAGCCTGTTCGGCAAGATCTCGGAGCGCAAGAACCTGCTCCTGGTCGCCGAGCGCTCCGACGAGGCCGCGTGGCTGTCCGCCCGCAACCTGCCCCAGGTCCACATCCTGGAGCCGGGCCAGCTGAACACGTACGACGTTCTCGTCTCGGACGACGTGGTCTTCACCCAGGCCGCTTTCGAGTCCTTCGTCGCCGGCCCGAAGGCCAACGACACCGAAGGGAGCGAGGTCTGATGGCCATCCGTCACCCCGCTATCGCCTCGAAGGCCGCCAAGGCCGCCAAGGCCGCGCGCGTCGCCAAGGCGCGTCGCCACGCCACCGAGGGCAAGAACACCGTCGAGACCCCGCTCAGCAAGTCGTACACGGACCCCCGTGACGTCCTGCTGAAGCCGGTCGTCTCCGAGAAGAGCTACGCGCTCCTCGACGAGAACAAGTACACGTTCATCGTCGACCCGAACGCCAACAAGACCCAGATCAAGCAGGCCGTCCAGGCGGTCTTCGACGTCAAGGTCACCGGGGTCAACACGATCAACCGCCAGGGCAAGCGCAAGCGCACGAAGACCGGCTTCGGTCAGCGTGCCGGCAGCAAGCGCGCGATCGTGACCCTCGCCGAGGGCGACCGTATCGACATCTTCGGCGGTCCGACCGCGTAAGCGGGTCGGATCGTCCGATATCGGACGAGGACTGAGAAATGGGAATCCGCAAGTACAAGCCGACTACGCCGGGCCGTCGTGGCGCCAGCGTTGCCGACTTCGTCGAGGTCACGCGGTCCACGCCGGAGAAGTCGCTGGTCCGTCCCCTGCACAGCAAGGGCGGCCGTAACAACGCCGGTCGTGTGACCGTTCGCCACCAGGGTGGCGGACACAAGCGCGCCTACCGAGTGATCGACTTCCGTCGTCACGACAAGGACGGCGTGCCGGCGAAGGTCGCGCACATCGAGTACGACCCCAACCGCACCGCGCGCATCGCGCTGCTGCACTACGCCGACGGCGAGAAGCGCTACATCCTCGCCCCGCGCAACCTGCAGCAGGGCGACACCGTGGAGAACGGTCCCGGGGCCGACATCAAGCCGGGCAACAACCTGGCCCTCCGCAACATCCCGGTCGGTACCACGATCCACGCGATCGAGCTCCGTCCCGGTGGCGGTGCCAAGTTCGCCCGCTCCGCCGGCGCCTCCGTGCAGCTGCTCGCGAAGGAGGGCGCCTACGCCCACCTGCGCATGCCGTCCGGTGAGATCCGCCTGGTCGACGTGCGCTGCCGCGCCACCGTCGGCGAGGTCGGCAACGCCGAGCAGAGCAACATCAACTGGGGCAAGGCGGGCCGCAAGCGGTGGCTGGGCGTTCGCCCGACCGTCCGTGGTGTGGTCATGAACCCGGTTGACCACCCGCACGGTGGTGGTGAGGGCCGGACCTCCGGTGGTCGCCACCCTGTGTCCCCGTGGGGCAAGAAGGAAGGCCGTACTCGTTCGCCCAAGAAGGCGTCGAACAAGTACATCGTCCGCCGCCGCAAGACGAACAAGAAGCGCTAAGGACGGGTTGAGATGCCTCGTAGCTTGAAGAAGGGACCCTTCGTCGACGACCACCTGATCAAGAAGGTGGACGCCCAGAACGAAGCGGGCTCTAAGAACGTCATCAAGACCTGGTCCCGTCGCTCGATGATCGTCCCGGCCATGCTCGGTCACACGATCGCGGTGCACAACGGCAAGACCCACATCCCGGTGTTCGTCACCGAGTCGATGGTCGGCCACAAGCTCGGCGAGTTCTCGCCGACGCGCACCTTCCGGGGCCACGTCAAGGAAGACCGGAAGTCGAAGCGCCGCTAGTAGCGGATCGCATTCAGACACGTAAGTAACTGAAGGGACAACCATGGAAGCCAGGGCCCAGGCGCGGTACATCCGCGTCACGCCCATGAAGGCCCGCCGCGTGGTGGACCTCATCCGTGGCATGGACGCCACGGAGGCCCAGGCCGTCCTGCGATTCGCTCCGCAGGCCGCCTCGGTGCCGGTGGGCAAGGTGCTGGACAGCGCCATTGCCAACGCCGCGCACAACTACGACCACACCGATGTCGACAGCCTCTTCGTTTCCGAGGCCTACGTCGACGAGGGCCCGACCCTGAAGCGGTTCCGTCCGCGTGCCCAGGGCCGTGCCTACCGGATCCGCAAGCGGACCAGCCACATCACCGTGGTCGTCAGCAGCAAGGAAGGAACCCGGTAATGGGCCAGAAGGTAAACCCGCACGGGTTCCGGCTCGGTGTCACGACCGACTTCAAGTCGCGTTGGTACGCCGACAAGCTGTACAAGGACTACGTCAAGGAAGACGTCGCCATCCGTCGGATGATGACGTCCGGCATGGAGCGCGCCGGCATCTCCAAGGTCGAGATCGAGCGCACCCGTGACCGCGTGCGTGTGGACATCCACACCGCTCGTCCGGGCATCGTCATCGGCCGCCGTGGCGCCGAGGCCGACCGCATCCGCGGTGACCTCGAGAAGCTCACGGGCAAGCAGGTCCAGCTGAACATCCTCGAGGTCAAGAACCCCGAGACCGACGCTCAGCTCGTGGCCCAGGCCGTCGCCGAGCAGCTCTCCTCCCGCGTCTCCTTCCGTCGGGCCATGCGCAAGAGCATGCAGTCCGCCATGAAGGCCGGCGCCAAGGGCATCAAGATCCAGTGCGGTGGCCGCCTCGGCGGCGCCGAGATGTCCCGCTCGGAGTTCTACCGCGAGGGCCGTGTGCCCCTGCACACGCTCCGTGCGAACGTGGACTACGGCTTCTTCGAGGCCAAGACGACCTTCGGCCGCATCGGTGTGAAGGTCTGGATCTACAAGGGCGACGTCAAGAACATCGCCGAGGTCCGCGCCGAGAACGCTGCCGCCCGTGCGGGTAACCGCCCGGCCCGCGGTGGCGCCGACCGCCCGGCCCGTGGTGGCCGCGGTGGCGAGCGGCGCGGTCGCAAGCCGCAGCAGGCTGCCGGTGCCGAGGCCCCCAAGGCCGAGGCTCCCGCCGCCGCTCCGGCTGAGAGCACCGGAACGGAGGCCTGACCGTCATGCTGATCCCCCGTAGGGTCAAGCACCGCAAGCAGCACCACCCGAAGCGCAACGGTATGTCCAAGGGTGGAACGCAGGTTGCGTTCGGCGAGTACGGCATCCAGGCGCTGACCCCGGCCTACGTGACGAACCGCCAGATCGAGGCGGCTCGTATCGCGATGACCCGCCACATCAAGCGTGGCGGCAAGGTCTGGATCAACATCTACCCGGACCGTCCCCTCACCAAGAAGCCGGCCGAGACCCGCATGGGTTCCGGTAAGGGTTCTCCGGAGTGGTGGATCGCCAACGTCAAGCCCGGACGTGTGATGTTCGAGCTGTCGTACCCCAACGAGAAGATCGCCCGTGAGGCGCTCACGCGTGCGGCCCACAAGCTGCCGATGAAGTGCCGGATCGTCAAGCGCGAGGCAGGTGAAGCGTGATGTCGGCCGGTACCAAGGCGTCCGAGCTGCGCGAGCTGGGCAACGAGGAGCTTCTGGCGAAGCTCCGCGAGGCCAAGGAAGAGCTGTTCAACCTCCGCTTCCAGGCGGCGACGGGTCAGCTCGAGAACCACGGTCGGCTGAAGGCCGTCCGCAAGGACATCGCGCGGATCTACACCCTGATGCGTGAGCGCGAGCTGGGCATCGAGACGGTGGAGAGCGCCTGATGAGCGAGAGCAACGTGACTGAGAACACCGAAGCCCGAGGCTTCCGCAAGACCCGTGAGGGTCTGGTCGTCAGCGACAAGATGGACAAGACCGTCGTCGTCGCCGTCGAGGACCGTGTGAAGCACGCGCTGTACGGCAAGGTCATCCGCCGTACGAACAAGCTCAAGGCCCACGACGAGCAGAACGCTGCGGGCGTCGGCGACCGCGTCCTCCTCATGGAGACCCGGCCGCTGTCCGCGACGAAGCGCTGGCGCGTCGTCGAGATCCTCGAGAAGGCCAAGTAATTCCTGCGGGGCAAACCCCGCAGGTCAGTTCCGCCAGGCTCCGGGGGCCGCTGAGAGGCGGCCCCCGGGGAACCGGCAGACGATCAGGAGATAGACGTGATCCAGCAGGAGTCGCGACTGCGTGTCGCCGACAACACTGGTGCGAAGGAGATCCTTTGCATCCGTGTGCTCGGTGGCTCCGGTCGCCGCTACGCGGGCATCGGTGACGTCATCGTCGCCACCGTCAAGGACGCGATCCCCGGTGGCAACGTGAAGAAGGGTGACGTCGTCAAGGCGGTCATCGTTCGCACCGTCAAGGAGCGCCGCCGTCCGGACGGCTCGTACATCCGCTTCGACGAGAACGCCGCCGTCATTCTGAAGAACGACGGCGACCCTCGCGGCACCCGCATCTTCGGCCCGGTCGGCCGTGAGCTGCGCGAGAAGAAGTTCATGAAGATCATCTCGCTCGCGCCGGAGGTGCTGTAAGCATGAAGATCAAGAAGGGCGACCTGGTCCAGGTCATCACCGGCAAGGACAAGGGCAAGCAGGGCAAGGTCATCGCGGCCTACCCCCGCGAGGACCGTGTCCTGGTCGAGGGTGTCAACCGGGTCAAGAAGCACACCAAGGCCGGTCCGACCGCCAGCGGTTCCCAGGCCGGCGGCATCGTGACGACCGAGGCCCCCATCCACGTGTCCAACGTTCAGCTGGTCGTGGAGAAGGACGGTCAGAAGGTCGTCACGCGTGTCGGCTACCGCTTCGACGAAGAGGGCAACAAGATCCGCGTTGCCAAGCGGACGGGTGAGGACATCTGATGGCTACCACCACCACTCCGCGTCTGAAGCAGAAGTACCGCGAGGAGATCGCGGGCAAGCTGCGTGACGAGTTCAAGTACGAGAACGTCATGCAGGTTCCCGGCCTCGTCAAGATCGTGGTCAACATGGGTGTCGGCGACGCCGCCCGTGACTCGAAGCTGATCGAGGGCGCGATCCGCGACCTGACCACCATCACCGGTCAGAAGCCGGCCGTCACCAAGGCCCGCAAGTCCATCGCGCAGTTCAAGCTGCGTGAGGGCCAGCCGATCGGTGCCCACGTCACGCTCCGTGGCGACCGCATGTGGGAGTTCCTGGACCGCACCCTGTCGCTCGCGCTCCCGCGCATCCGCGACTTCCGCGGCCTGTCCCCCAAGCAGTTCGACGGCCGTGGCAACTACACCTTCGGTCTCACGGAGCAGGTCATGTTCCACGAGATCGACCAGGACAAGATCGACCGCGTCCGGGGTATGGACATCACCGTGGTGACCACGGCGACCAACGACGAAGAGGGCCGTGCCCTTCTCCGTCACCTCGGCTTCCCGTTCAAGGAGGCGTGAGCGAGATGGCGAAGAAGGCTCTCATCGCGAAGGCTGCTCGCAAGCCCAAGTTCGGTGTGCGTGGCTACACCCGCTGCCAGCGCTGCGGTCGTCCGCACTCCGTTTACCGCAAGTTCGGCCTCTGCCGCGTGTGCCTTCGTGAGATGGCTCACCGTGGCGAGCTGCCGGGCGTGACCAAGAGCTCCTGGTAATCCCCACTTTTAGGGATTCCTGGACCTCTCGGTAAGCAACCGGGACGGCAGGGGCTCCCGCCCTCATGGCTTAGGCTAGGAGGGTTGGGCCTCTGCCGCCCTGAACGCCCGCGGACAGCGTCCGCTAGTAATTGCTTACTACGCCGTAGGTCCCCGCGCCGCACCCGTCCCGTCCATGTACGGGGAGAGGGATGGCGCATATAGGAAACCCCGGCGAGAAAGGCCACAGGCCAATTCATGACCATGACTGATCCGATCGCAGACATGCTGACGCGTCTGCGGAACGCGAACTCGGCGTACCACGACTCGGTGTCGATGCCGCACTCCAAGATCAAGTCTCACATCGCGGAGATCCTCCAGCAGGAGGGCTTCATCACGGGCTGGAAGGTCGAGGACGCCGAGGTCGGCAAGAACCTCGTCCTGGAGCTGAAGTTCGGCCCCAACCGTGAGCGCTCCATCGCGGGCATCAAGCGGATCTCCAAGCCCGGTCTCCGGGTGTACGCGAAGTCCACCAACCTGCCGAAGGTGCTCGGCGGCCTGGGCGTGGCGATCATCTCCACGTCGCACGGGCTCCTCACCGACAAGCAGGCCGGCAAGAAGGGCGTGGGTGGGGAAGTCCTCGCCTACGTCTGGTAGCAGAAGGGAACGGAGGAAACAGCTATGTCGCGCATCGGCAAGCTCCCCATCGCGGTTCCCGCCGGCGTGGACGTCACCATCGACGGCCGTACGGTTTCGGTCAAGGGCCCCAAGGGCTCGCTGACCCACACCGTTGCCGCGCCGATCGACATCGCTAAGGGCGAGGACGGCACCCTCCAGGTGCTGCGCCCGAACGACGAGCGTCAGAGCAAGGCCCTGCACGGCCTCTCCCGCACGCTGGTGGCGAACATGATCACCGGCGTGACCCAGGGTTACGTGAAGAAGCTCGAGATCAGCGGTGTCGGTTACCGAGTGACCGCCAAGGGTTCGAACCTGGAGTTCGCTCTCGGTTACAGCCACCCGATCGTCGTCGAGGCCCCCGAGGGGATCACCTTCAAGGTGGAGACCCCGACCCGTTTCTCGGTCGAGGGCATCGACAAGCAGAAGGTCGGCGAGGTTGCGGCCAACATCCGCAAGCTGCGCAAGCCCGACCCGTACAAGGCCAAGGGCGTCAAGTACGAGGGCGAAGTCATCCGCCGCAAGGTCGGAAAGGCGGGTAAGTAAGCCATGGCATACGGGCAGAAGATCCTCAAGGGCGACGCCTACAAGCGCGCCGCGATCAAGCGCCGTCACATCCGGATCCGCAAGAACCTTTCCGGTACGGCGGAGCGTCCCCGTCTGGTCGTGACCCGCTCCAACCGCCACATCGTGGCGCAGGTGATCGACGACCTGAAGGGCCACACCCTGGCGTCGGCGTCCACCCTGGACGCGTCGATCCGCGGTGGCGAGGGCGACAAGTCCGCGCAGGCCAAGCAGGTCGGCGCCCTGGTCGCCGAGCGTGCCAAGGCCGCCGGTGTCGAGGCCGTCGTGTTCGACCGTGGTGGCAACCAGTACGCCGGGCGCATCGCCGCCCTGGCGGACGCCGCCCGCGAAGCCGGGCTCAAGTTCTGAGCCGCTTGTAGCTAGCGGAAAGAGAGAGGTAATCCAATGGCTGGACCCCAGCGCCGCGGAAGCGGTGCCGGTGGCGGCGAGCGGCGGGACCGGAAGGGCCGTGACGGCGGCGCTGCTGCCGCCGAGAAGACCGCGTACGTCGAGCGCGTCGTCGCGATCAACCGCGTCGCCAAGGTTGTGAAGGGTGGTCGTCGCTTCAGCTTCACCGCGCTGGTCGTGGTGGGCGACGGTGACGGCACCGTGGGTGTCGGATACGGCAAGGCCAAGGAGGTGCCGGCCGCCATCGCCAAGGGCGTTGAGGAGGCCAAGAAGCACTTCTTCAAGGTCCCCCGGATCCAGGGCACCATCCCCCACCCCATCCAGGGTGAGAAGGCTGCCGGCGTCGTGCTGCTCAAGCCCGCGTCCCCGGGTACCGGTGTTATCGCCGGTGGTCCGGTGCGTGCCGTGCTCGAGTGCGCCGGTATCCACGACGTGCTGTCGAAGTCGCTCGGCTCCGACAACGCCATCAACATCGTGCACGCGACCGTGGAGGCCCTGAAGGGTCTGCAGCGTCCCGAGGAGATCGCGGCCCGCCGTGGTCTGCCGCTCGAGGACGTCGCTCCCGCGGCCCTGCTGCGTGCGCGTGCCGGGGTGGGTGCGTAATCATGGCGCAGCTCAAGATCACGCAGGTCAAGTCCTACATCGGCAGCAAGCAGAACCACCGCGACACCCTGCGCTCCCTTGGTCTCAAGGGCATCAACACGCAGGTCGTCAAGGAGGACCGCCCCGAGTTCCGCGGCATGGTGCACACCGTCCGCCACCTCGTGACGGTCGAGGAGGTCGACTGATCATGGCGGAGCAGAACCCGCTCAAGATCCACAACCTCCGTCCCGCCCCGGGCGCCAAGACCGCCAAGACCCGTGTCGGTCGTGGTGAGGCGTCGAAGGGTAAGACGGCCGGTCGTGGTACCAAGGGCACCAAGGCCCGCTACCAGGTTCCGGAGCGCTTCGAGGGTGGCCAGATGCCGCTGCACATGCGCCTCCCGAAGCTGAAGGGCTTCAAGAACCCGTTCAAGACCGAGTACCAGGTCGTCAACCTCGACAAGCTGGCCGCGCTCTACCCCGAGGGTGGCGAGGTCACCGTCGAGGGTCTGGTGGCCAAGGGTGCCGTTCGCAAGAACAGCCTCGTCAAGGTCCTCGGCCAGGGCGAGATCTCCGTGGCGCTGCAGGTGACGGTCGACGCCGTCTCCGGCTCCGCCAAGGAGAAGATCACCGCCGCCGGCGGTACGGTCACCGAGCTCGTCTGAGCTAGTTCCTGAGTAGAGCCGCTCCCGCGTTACCGCGGGGGCGGCTCTACTTGTTCATGTGTGCAGCGTGTACCGGCCGACCTCAGTCGCGCTTTGTCGCTGGCTGTTTATTCACTTCATCCTTGGCGTTGGACAGCCATACCTTCGCGTCTGACTGAAGCGAAGCGAGAGTCGCCGACTGCTCTGCTATCGCGTTCCGCTCGTACTCGGATTGAACGTCCACCAGGGTGTCCAGGTAGCGAACTTTCTTCTTGCATTGCATGTCCGCTACCGCGACAGATGTCTCCAGCCTCGTCGGCACGTTTCCTTTGGACCACCGACTGTCATTGGCCGCCGCCTGCGGAGATGCGTACTGAAACCCTGCTTTCCGCATGCAGGAAGACCACTTCCCCTTGACGCCCTTGACTCTTTCATCGCTGTCGGATTTCACGGCGGTGGAGTACCGCATGACGCTCAACACGGTGTCGATGATCCCATCTGGTGTTGCACTCGCATCATGGGTGATCGACATGCCCTCGATCCGAATGCGGTGGGGCTTCGTTCCCTTCATGAGAGTCTGGGCCGCGAATGCCGAGCAGCCGCCTTTGGGGACGGCCTTACCTTTGTAGTGTCCCAGGCTTCCGTCCAGTATTCCACGCTGTGTACGCGTAGCGCGACGACTCCAGTCGGTTGCTGACGGGGGCGCCTTGCGGGTGACTTTGTAGCCTTCTTTTCTGACCTGTGACAGAGGGAACACCAGGAACTCCGAACGATTCGACTCCTCGTGCTCCATCCGAGGCATCGGAAGTGGGCGACTTGCATAACCAAGATCGCGCAGACATCGATTGGTCAGAGATACTTCTGCTCTCCTGATTTGGAGAACGTCACGTGGCGACAGGAAGTATCTGTCCAGCGGCCGGTTGATGTGTCCCGTCTTCCCGTCGATGCTCGCGGGCTCGGGCCGACTGTGCTTCTCCGTACCGTTCCCTGCTGTCGAGCAGGCGACCAGCGCTGCAGCGAGCGCAAGAGTGCTCATGCTGTACTGAGTGAAATTCTTCATTCCGGCTTCAGCTGCCCCCTGAGACGGCTGAGTGCCGGCCCCGAAGGACCGGCACTCGTTCATGGCATTTGGTTCTCAGCACCAGCCGAAATCAACAGCGCCACTTGGAGAGGGACGACGCCTCGTTGTACATCCAGGCGTAGCCACCCGTGAAGTCGAACTTCACACCCTTGGCGATGTGGAAGCTGTAACCCGTGTAGTTCACGTTCTTCCAGATGGTCCAGCCCTCGCAGTCAGGGTTCGACCCCGCCTTGACAGAGCTGATGTCATCGCCGATGTAGCCGTGATCGCCACGGAACCAGTACATTCCGTGGAAGTTCTTGTGTCCACCCCTGAGGTCGTAGTAGCCCTCGTCGGTCTTTTCACCGTAGGAGTCGTACACGCAGAGTTCGGTCTTCTCGCACTTTCCGTCCCCCGTACGGGCAATGGCAGGTGACGTAAACGTCATGGCCATCGCGATCCCGGTAACGGCGGTGGCTGCAGCAGTAGCAACCAGACGTACCTTCGCCATTTATTCCCCCTTTTTGTGTCGTGGTCGCCGGTGATCGTATGACCCTTGCCTTGAACCTGTCAACGCCTTTATGGCGTTGAGGAGTGACAGGGGGTGGCCGAAAGGCGGCGGCAATCCGAAATGGAATTGCTGCCGACTGGCGAACCGTGGTACGTGCCCCGGTAGTGCACTTCACACTACGGCTGAGGGGTGCAAGACGGTTGATTATCGAATCATCTGAAGAGATGACAGGCGCACGAGGATGCAAAGCGCGATCCGGTGACCGGAGTAGGAGATTCCAGAACCGGCGATCCGGCTCGCGGCGGGGTCCATGGCGCTACCGCCGACGTCGCAGTCGGCGGCAGGCTCGTCGCCGCAGCGGCGATGACGGGTCGCCGGAGGAGATGCGTGTCGCTGCCGGGCCATCCGTCGGCGTTTCGACGGCGCCCTGATATAGGTAGGCTGTGGCGACTGGCATCCAGCGCTGTCTTGGCATGCCGTAACCTCGTTCCACAGGTCATCAACCCCACATAGTCGTCACCTCACGCGCATACGCGGGGGTCGCAGGAGGCACCGTGCTCACCGCGTTCGCCCGGGCGTTCAGGACGCCCGACCTGCGCAAGAAGCTGCTGTTCACGCTGGGCATCATCGTGGTCTACCGGGTCGGTACCCACATCCCGATCCCGGGCGTCAACTACAAGAACGTGCAGCAGTGTGTCCGGGAGGCCTCCGGTAACCAGGGCCTCTTCGGGCTGGTCAACATGTTCAGTGGTGGAGCGCTGCTGCAGATCACGATCTTCGCGCTCGGGATCATGCCGTACATCACGGCCAGCATCATCCTGCAGTTGCTGACGGTCGTGATCCCGCGCCTGGAAGCCCTCAAGAAGGAGGGACAGGCCGGCACCGCCAAGATCACCCAGTACACGCGCTACCTGACCGTGGCGCTGGCCATCCTTCAGGGCACCGGCCTGGTGGCCACCGCCCGCAGCGGTGCACTCTTCGGCACCTGCTCGGTGGCGAACCAGATCGTTCCCGACCAGGCGATCTTCACCACCATCACCATGGTCATCTGCATGACCGCGGGTACCGCCGTCGTGATGTGGCTCGGCGAGCTGGTCACCGACCGCGGCATCGGCAACGGCATGTCGATCCTGATGTTCATCTCGATCGCCGCGACCTTCCCGTCCGCGCTGTGGGCCATCAAGAAGCAGGGCACGCTGGCCGGCGGCTGGATCGAGTTCGGCACCGTCATCGCGGTGGGCCTGGTCATGGTCGCGCTCGTCGTCTTCGTCGAGCAGGCCCAGCGCCGCATCCCGGTGCAGTACGCGAAGCGCATGATCGGGCGCCGGTCCTACGGCGGTACGTCCACGTACATCCCGCTCAAGGTGAACCAGGCCGGTGTGATTCCCGTCATCTTCGCCTCCTCGCTGCTCTACATTCCGGCGCTGGTGGCGCAGTTCGCGGGGGGCAAGTCGGAGTGGAAGACCTGGATCGAGGCGAACCTCACCAAGGGCGACCACCCGATTTACATCACTACGTACTTCTTGCTCATCGTTTTCTTCGCGTTCTTCTACGTGGCGATCTCCTTCAACCCCGAGGAAGTCGCCGACAACATGAAGAAGTATGGTGGCTTCATCCCGGGCATCCGGGCTGGCCGACCGACCGCTGAGTACCTGAGCTACGTGCTCAACCGGATCACCTGGCCGGGTTCGCTGTATCTGGGTCTGATCGCTCTCGTACCGACAATGGCGTTGGTGGGCTTTGGGGCAAGCCAGAACTTCCCGTTCGGCGGGACCAGCATCCTCATCATCGTGGGTGTCGGCCTCGAGACGGTGAAGCAGATCGAGAGCCAGCTCCAGCAGCGCAATTACGAAGGGTTCCTCCGCTGATGCGTATCGTCCTCGTCGGGCCGCCGGGTGCCGGTAAGGGAACGCAAGCCGTCCGGCTCGCAGAGAAGCTGGTCATCCCGCACATCTCCACGGGCGACCTGTTCCGGGCCAACATCAGCCAGCAGACCGAGCTGGGCAGGCTCGCGAAGTCCTACATGGACGCCGGCAACCTCGTCCCCGACGAGGTGACCATCGCGATGGCCAAGGACCGCATGGAGCAGCCGGACGCGGAGAACGGCTTCCTGCTGGACGGCTTCCCGCGGAACGTCTCGCAGGCCGAGGCGCTGGACGAGCTGCTGCAGACCGAGAACATCACGCTGGACGCCGTCCTGGACCTGGAGGTCCCCGAGGACGAGGTCGTCAAGCGCATCGCCGGCCGGCGCATCTGCCGGAACGACTCCTCCCACGTCTTCCACGTGACGTACAGCAAGCCGAAGCAGGAGGGCGTCTGCGACGTCTGCGGCGGCGAGCTGTACCAGCGCGACGACGACTCCGAGGAGACGGTGCGCAAGCGGCTGGAGGTCTACCACACGCAGACCGAGCCGATCATCGACTACTACAAGGCGCAGGGCCTGGTCGTGACGATCTCCTCCCTGGGCCCGGTGGACGAGATCACGCAGCGGGCGCTTGAGGCCCTCAAGCGCGAGAAGGCCGAGAACAAGTAGTTCGCGGTCCTTCCGGCCGCGGTGCCTGCCCGGGCGCCGCGGCCGTACTGTTGTACAGGTACCCCAGTCGACGTGAGTGACGGAGAGCGCAGGCCCCCATGGTGCAGATCAAGACCCCCGAGCAGATCGCGAAGATGCGGGCGGCGGGCCTGGTCGTAGCGGCCATCCACGCGGCCACGCGGGAGGCCGCGGTGCCGGGTGCCACCACCAAGGACCTGGACGAGGTGGCCCGCAAGGTCCTCGCCGAGCACGGCGCGAAGTCGAACTTCCTGGGCTACGGCGGCTTCCCCGCCACCATCTGCACCTCCGTGAACGACGTGGTCGTCCACGGCATCCCCTCCGACGACGTCGTCCTCAAGGACGGCGACATCATCTCCATCGACTGCGGCGCGATCGTCGACGGCTGGCACGGCGACGCGGCCTACACCGCCTTCGTCGGCTCCGGCCACTCCCCGGAGCTGATCGAGCTCTCCCGGGTGACGGAGGAGTCGATGTGGGCCGGCATCGCGGCCATGAAGCAGGGCAATCGCCTGGTCGACGTCTCCCGGGCGATCGAGACGTACATCCGCCGCCAGCCCAAGCCGGGCGGCGGCCGGTACGGGATCATCGAGGACTACGGCGGCCACGGCATCGGCACCGAGATGCACATGGACCCGCACCTGCTGAACTACGTCGACCGCCGCCGCGGCAAGGGCCCCAAGCTGGTGCCCGGCTTCTGCCTCGCGATCGAGCCGATGGTCTCGCTCGGCACCCCGCGCACCGAGGTCCTGTCGGACGACTGGACGGTCATCACGACGGACGGCACCTGGTCCTCCCACTGGGAGCACTCCGTCGCCCTCACCGACCAGGGCCCCCTGGTCCTGACGGCCCCGGACGGCGGCAAGGCCAAGCTCGCCGAGTACGGCATCACGGCGGCACCGGACCCGCTCGCCTGACCGCGGACGGGATCACATCGGTGCCGGACCCACTCGCCCGACGGCAGTGGCCCCGGTGACCGCAGGCGTGTCAGGGATGGGGTCCCGCTCGCTTAACGATCTCCCCCGTAGGGCAGACTTCCTCGATTCGCCTTTCGGGGTGCGCCGACGTAGACTGACTCGTCGGCTCTCGTGCACCCGCATGTCCGCATGCTCCCGCAAGGGAATCCCAGGGATCGCCGGAGAGTCGATCAAGGTAGTCGATTCGAAGGGCGAAGCGTGGCCAAGAAGCAAGGTGCCATCGAGATCGAGGGCACTGTCGTCGAGTCTCTGCCGAACGCCATGTTCAAGGTCGAGCTCCAGAACGGCCACCAGGTCCTGGCACACATCAGCGGCAAGATGCGTATGCACTACATCCGCATCCTCCCTGACGACCGGGTCGTGGTGGAGCTGTCTCCGTACGACCTGACCCGTGGCCGGATCGTCTACCGGTACAAGTAGATCTTGCCCGCGCCCCGGGCCCGCCCGGTGCGATGGCACTGACCCGGAGAACCTCACCCCATGAAGGTCAAGCCGAGCGTCAAGAAGATCTGCGACAAGTGCAGGGTGATCCGCCGTCACGGCCGGGTCATGGTCATCTGCGAGAACCCGCGCCACAAGCAGCGCCAGGGCTGACGCACGACCATCACCCTCTGCACCTCTATCGCAGAGTTTCGCGCGACGCGAGCTGAATATGTTCATACGCAGAACCCGAGCCATCCAGCTCGACACCCCCGGTTCGGAGGCCGGGGACCCGGTTCGTACCTGGTACGGCGGCCGGGAGCCGGTTCTGTGGAAGACCTCCGAAGATTCACCAGGAGCCATTGAATGGCACGCGTTTCCGGTGTCGACATCCCGCGCGACAAGCGCGTGGAGATCGCCCTCACCTACGTGTTCGGCATCGGCCGGACCCTCTCGAAGGAGACGCTGGCTGCGACCGGCGTCGACCCGAACACTCGTGTTCGTGACCTGAGCGAAGAGCAGCTGGTCGCGATCCGCGAGTACGTCGACAACAACATCAAGACCGAGGGTGACCTCCGTCGCGAGATCCAGGCCGACATCCGCCGCAAGGTCGAGATCGGTACCTACCAGGGTCTCCGTCACCGTCGCGGTCTGCCCGTCCGCGGTCAGCGCACCAGCACCAACGCTCGCACCCGCAAGGGGCCGCGTCGCGCCATCGCCGGCAAGAAGAAGCCGGGCAAGAAGTAGTCCGCAGCGGACACCTGTCCACGGTCTTCGCTGTAGGACCGACCACCTCCCGTAGGAGTTAGTAGATGCCCCCCAAGGGACGTCAGGGCGCTGCCAAGAAGGTGCGCCGCAAGGAAAAGAAGAACGTCGCTCACGGCCACGCGCACATCAAGAGCACGTTCAACAACACGATCGTCTCCATCACGGACCCGTCCGGCAACGTGATCTCCTGGGCCTCCGCCGGCCACGTCGGCTTCAAGGGCTCCCGGAAGTCCACGCCGTTCGCCGCGCAGATGGCCGCCGAGTCGGCTGCCCGCCGCGCCCAGGAGCACGGCATGCGCAAGGTCGACGTGTTCGTGAAGGGCCCGGGTTCCGGTCGTGAGACCGCGATCCGCTCCCTGCAGGCCACGGGCCTCGAGGTCGGCTCCATCCAGGACGTCACCCCGACCCCGCACAACGGCTGCCGCCCGCCGAAGCGCCGCCGCGTCTGACGCACCGGCTGCTTCAGGGTTTTCCGGGCGGTACGGCCCCGTACAAAGGGCCGTATCGCCCGTACCCTTGCAGTACCCGCACTTCTCACAGGTGCGGTTTCCGTCGGACGTCAAATAGCGGGCGTCCACGAAAGAAGGATCTGATCCACACATGCTGATCGCTCAGCGTCCCTCGTTGACCGAAGAGGTCGTCGACGAGTTCCGCTCCCGGTTCGTGATCGAGCCGCTGGAGCCGGGCTTCGGCTACACCCTCGGCAACTCGCTCCGCCGTACCCTCCTCTCCTCGATCCCCGGCGCTGCTGTCACCAGCATCCGGATCGACGGCGTGCTGCACGAGTTCACCACCGTGCCGGGCGTCAAGGAGGACGTCACCGACCTGATCCTCAACATCAAGCAGCTGGTCGTCTCCTCGGAGCACGACGAGCCGGTCGTGATGTACCTGCGCAAGCAGGGCCCGGGTCTGGTCACCGCCGCCGACATCGCGCCCCCGGCCGGTGTCGAGGTGCACAACCCCGACCTCGTCCTCGCCACGCTCAACGGCAAGGGCAAGCTGGAGATGGAGCTGACCGTCGAGCGCGGTCGCGGCTACGTCTCCGCCGTGCAGAACAAGCAGGTGGGCCAGGAGATCGGCCGTATCCCGGTCGACTCGATCTACTCGCCGGTTCTGAAGGTCACGTACAAGGTCGAGGCCACGCGTGTCGAGCAGCGCACCGACTTCGACAAGCTGATCGTCGACGTCGAGACCAAGCAGGCGATGCGTCCGCGTGACGCCATGGCCTCCGCGGGCAAGACGCTGGTCGAGCTGTTCGGTCTCGCCCGCGAGCTGAACATCGACGCCGAGGGCATCGACATGGGCCCGTCCCCGACGGACGCCGCCCTTGCCGCCGACCTGGCGCTTCCGATCGAGGAGCTGGAGCTCACCGTTCGGTCGTACAACTGCCTCAAGCGTGAGGGCATCCACTCCGTGGGTGAGCTGGTCGCGCGTTCCGAGGCCGACCTCCTCGACATTCGCAACTTCGGTGCGAAGTCCATCGACGAGGTCAAGGCGAAGCTGGCCGGCATGGGCCTGGCCCTGAAGGACAGCCCGCCCGGATTCGACCCGACCGCGGCCGCGGACGCCTTTGGTGCGGACGACGACGCGGACGCGGGTTTCGTGGAGACCGAGCAGTACTGATCGGTCGTTTGCCGGTGAGCATCCGCTCATCGGGTTCCTGACCCCGGTACCTGACACGGCCGGGGCAGACACACAGGAGAAAGAACATGCCGAAGCCCACCAAGGGTGCCCGTCTGGGCGGCAGCGCCGCGCACGAGAAGCTCCTCCTCGCCAACCTGGCGAAGAGCCTCTTCGAGCACGGCCGTATCACCACCACCGAGGCGAAGGCCCGCCGTCTGCGGCCGTACGCCGAGCGTCTGATCACCAAGGCGAAGAAGGGCGACCTTCACAACCGCCGTCAGGTGCTCCAGGTCATCACGGACAAGAGCGTCGTCCACACGCTCTTCACCGAGATCGGCCCGCGGTACGAGAACCGTCCGGGTGGTTACACCCGCATCACCAAGATCGGTAACCGCCGTGGCGACAACGCGCCCATGGCCGTCATCGAGTTGGTCGAGGCGCTGACGGTTGCTCAGCAGGCGACCGGTGAGGCCGAGGCCGCCACCAAGCGTGCGGTCAAGGAGGCCGAGGAGACCAAGGTCGAGCAGACCGAGGCCGCCGAGGCCGGCGCCGAGGAGTCGAAGGACGCGTAAGCGTTCTGCCCTCCGGGGTGTTGCGGGCCCGTTCCTTTCACAGGAGCGGGCCCGCTTTTTCGTACCTGAGAGGATGTGCGGGTGAGTGATGAAGTACAGCCCGGGCACGTCCGTCTCCGTCTCGACCTGTCCTACGACGGCACCGGCTTCCACGGCTGGGCCAAGCAGGCCGGCGGCAGGCGGACCGTGCAGGGGGAGATCGAGGACGCCCTGCGGACGGTGACCCGGTCGCGGGAGACCTACGAGCTGACGGTCGCCGGGCGGACCGACGCCGGGGTGCACGCGCGCGGGCAGGTGGCCCATGTGGATCTGCCCGAGGGCGTCTGGCGCGAGCACCACGAGAAGCTGCTCAAGCGGCTCGCCGGCCGGCTGCCGAGGGACGTGCGGGTCTGGGCGCTGCGGGAGGCGCCGAGCGGCTTCAATGCGCGGTTCTCGGCGGTCTGGCGGCGGTACGCCTACCGGGTCACCGACAATCCCGGGGGAGTGGACCCCTTGCTGCGGGGTCACGTCCTCTGGCACGACTGGCCGCTCGACGTGGACGCCATGAACGAGGCGGCCCGGGCGCTGCTCGGCGAGCACGACTTCGCCGCCTACTGCAAGAAGCGCGAGGGCGCCACCACGATCCGCACGCTCCAGGAGCTGAGCCTGGTCCGGGGCGACGACGGCATCATCACCGCGACCGTGCGGGCGGACGCGTTCTGCCACAACATGGTGCGCTCGCTGATCGGGGCGCTGCTGTTCGTGGGGGACGGGCACCGGGGACCGGAGTGGCCCGGGAAGGTGCTGGCCGCGGGGGTGCGGGACTCCGCCGTGCATGTCGTACGGCCGCACGGGCTGACCCTGGAGGAGGTCGGCTATCCGGCCGACGAGCTGCTGGCGGCGCGGAACAAGGAGGCCCGGAACAAGCGGTCGTTGCCCGGTGCGTCCGGTTGCGAAACCTGTTAGTTACGTTGCATTTCGCTGCACTTATGCCCCATGTCTGGACTTACCCGGCGTAACCGGCCTGGTCGACTCTTACGCGTTTCATACCCCTCGATTAGTGTTGCGCCTTCCGGCCACACGTTCGACAGGGGGTGGCCGGGTTGGCTGGGGGGTCGACGGGTCGGTACGGGCCCGGGGTTGGACAACGGCATGACTTCAGTGGGTCCCGTGCGGACCGGGGGGCGTCGCGCGGCGCGCCGGAGCAGTGGGCGGCGACGGGCGGGGCACGGGGGGCGCCCGGCGCTGGGGCTGCTGCCGCTCCCGCCGACGGACAAGGAGAAGTACTCCTACGCGCACCGGAACCTGTGGATCCTGACGATCAGCTCGCTGGTCAGCTTCTGCTGTCTGGTGACGAGCCAGTTCAAGCTGGCGCAGTCCACGCCGGTGCTGTGGATCTACACCCCGCTGCTGGTCTTCACGGTCGTCTACTACCTGGTGTCGCTGCGGGTGAACGGCTTCACCCGGGACTTCGACATCGCCCACCACCGGCGGCTGGTGCAGAACTGGCGGCCCGAGGTCTACCCGACCGTCGACGTGTTCCTGCCGGTGTGCGGTGAGCCCATCGCGGTGCTGCACAACACCTGGCGGCACGTGCGGGCGATGGCCGACCGGTACCCCGGGGTCTGCGTGCCGTTCGTGCTGGACGACGGCGCGAGCCCGGAGCTGGCGGCGATGGCCCGGGACTTCGGCTTCCGCTACGGCACCCGGGAGAACCGGGGCTGGTTCAAGAAGGCCGGCAATCTGCACTTCGGCTTCGGGCAGTCCGACGGCCAGTACATCCTCATCCTCGACGCCGACTTCACTCCGCGCGCGGACCTGCTGGAGGAACTGCTGCCGTACATGGACGACGATCCGCGGATCGGCATCGTCCAGTCCCCGCAGTACTTCCGGGTGCTCGACTCGCAGAACTGGATCGAGCGCGGCGCGGGCGCGGTGCAGGAGCTGTTCTACCGCTCCGTGCAGGTGTCCCGGCAGGGCAGCGACGGCGCCATCTGCGTCGGCTCCTGCGCGATCTACCGGCGGGCGGCCCTGGAGACCAACGGCGGCACCACCCTGATCGAGCACTCCGAGGACGTGCACACCGGCTTCGACCTGCGCGGGCTCGGCTGGGACCTGCGCTACGTGCCGGTCGCCGTCTCCACGGGGGTGTGCCCGGACAGCGCCGGCGCCTTCTTCAACCAGCAGTACCGCTGGTGCTCGGGCTCGATGAGCCTGCTGGGCAGCCGCAAGTTCTGGCAGGCGAAGATCCGGCTCTCCAGCCGGCTGTGCTACATGTCCGGGTTCTTCTACTACATCCACACCGCGCTGTTCACCTTCGCGGCCCCGGTCATCCCGATCCTGCTGCTGCTGATGATGCCGGAGAAGCTCAAGGCCGAGCATCTGCTCCTGGTGCTGCCCAGCATCCTCTACACCACGATCGTCTTCCCGATGTGGCACCGGGCGCCGTACCGCCTGGAGGCCTGGGCGGCCCGCATGATGTACGGCTGGGCGCACGTCTTCGCCATCTGGGACATCCTGCGCAAGAACCGCATGGGCTGGCAGCCGACCGGCTCCTCCGGTGCCAAGAAGAACAAGACGCGGCGCTTCTGGATCGGCATGGGGGCGTGGAGCGGCGGCACGGCGCTGGTCTGGGTCACCGCGGCGGTCTACCGGACGTTCACCATGAACGCCCCGGACTTCGCCCTGATCCTGTCCTCCGGGCTGTTCTACGCGCTGGTCGTCGGCCGCGTCCTGGTCCAGCCGCGCGCGGGGGCGGAGGCCGCCTGATGCGATCGACGAAACCTTTCTCCAGGGTCCGTGCGACCCTGGCCGGCGCCCTCGTCGGCCTCCTCGCACTCACCGGCTGCTCGCTCCTCGGCGACGACGGCGGCGGCTCGCCGGAGTCCGGCACCGGCACGGCGGCCCCGCACTCCTCCGCGAGCGCCGACCGGGACATCCCCTACGACGTCACGCCCCTGCTGAAGCCCGCGAAGAAGTACTACGGCGTGGCCGTGCCGGGCGCCCCGACCTCCATGCGGAGCGTCGACGCGTACACGAGGATGACCGGCAGGCAGCCGAACCTGATCGAGTACTACGCCGGCTGGGGCGACGGCTTCGACGCCACCGGCGTGCGCAACGCCTGGGCCGCGGGCGCGCTGACGCTGATGTCCTGGGAGCCCTTCGACACCCCGCTCACCGACATCGCGGCGGGCAGGTCCGACCGGTACATCAAGGAGTACGCGACCGCCGTCCGCCGGCTGAACCTGCCCGTGGTGATCGACTTCGCGGACGAGTTCAACGGCCACTGGGAGAAGTGGGGCACGGACGACGTGACCCCGGCCCAGTACGTGGCCGCCTGGCGGCACATCCACCAGACCTTCGTGGACGCCGGCGCCACCAACGTCATCTGGGCCTGGGCGCCCAACATCGTCAACCCGGTGCGGAACGTGAAGCTGGAGCCGTACTACCCGGGCGACGCCTACGTCGACTGGGTCGGTCTGATCGGCTACTTCACCACCGGCTCCGACAACGCCTTCGACAGCGTCTTCGGGCCCACCCGCGACCGGATCCGCACCTTCACCAAGAAGCCGTTCCTGCTGCTGGAGACCGCCGCCATGCCCGGCGAGCGGCGCCGCGCCGACATCCGCAACCTGTTCGCGGGCGTCGCGGCCGACGACGACATGCTCGGCTTCGTCTGGTTCAACCACAAGAAGCGCGCCGACTGGCGGCTGGAGGCCAGCCCGTTGGCGCTGAAGGAGTTCGAGCGCCTGGCCGCCGACGACCGGTTCGGCTTCGACGTACGGAAGCCGTCATGACCTCACACCCCCAGTACTACACCCCCGAGCCGTACGACCCGTACGCCGACGACGAGCCGCAGGGCGGCTGGTTCAACTCCGACGGCTACATCCCGCGCCAGCCGCAGGGCTACGACGTCCCGCAGGGCTACGACGTCCCGCAGGGCTACGACGTCCCCCAGGGCTACGACGTCCCCCAGGGGTACGAGACACCCGAGGGGTACGACTACGACCCCCGGACCTATCCGTACCAGCAGCCGGCCGACCAGCCGGCCTTCGCCCTGCACACCGTGCCGGAGACGGCCGAGACGGCCGAGGCGGCGGAGCCCGGCTATCACGTTCCGGAGACCCCCGAGGTCGGCTGGGACATGGCCGCGAGCCGGCGGCGCGCCTGGGTCAGCCGGGCCGTCCTGCTGTTCGTACTGGCCGTCCAGGCGGTGCTCTCGCTGCGCCTGTCCAACACGGCGTTCCAGGACGAGGCCCTGTACCTGTCGGCCGGGCACGCCGAGCTGCAGCACCTGCTGAACGGCACCCCGCTGCCGGTGAACTACGCGGCGTACTTCTCCGGCTCGCCGCAGCTGTACCCGGTGCTCGCCGCCGTCGTCGACGACCGCTTCGGGCTCGCGGGAGCACGCACCCTCAGCCTGGCCTTCATGCTGGGCACCACCGCGCTGCTGTACTCCTTCACCCGGCGGCTGTTCAACGAGCGGGCAGCGCTGGGCGGCGCGGCGCTCTTCGCCGTGGTGCAGTCGACCGTCGTCATGGGGTACTTCGCCACCTACGACGCCGCCGCCGTGTTCCTGCTGGCCCTGGCCACCTGGATCGTCGTACGCACCGACCGGGCGCCCGTGGCCGCCGTGCTGCTCGCCGCGCCCGTCGCCGTGCTCGCCGTCGGGGTGAAGTACGCGTCCGCGCTGTACCTGCCGACCATCGTCGTGCTCGCGCTGCTCACCGGCTGGCCGCACAAGGGCGGCAAGGCCTTCCTGCGGATGCTGCTGCTCGCGCTCGGCATCGGCGCCCTGCTGGCGGCCGGCATGTACAGCACCGACCTGCTGGCCGGTGTGCGGCAGACCACCACCGACCGCGACCACGGCTCCGACAGCGCCGCCTTCCTGCTCCAGCGGTCGGCCGAGTGGAGCGGGCTGATGTTCCTCACGGCCGTCGGCGGTGCGCTCTCCTACGTGCGGCGCAGCCGGATGAACGAGTCGCCGCTCGCCCAGCGGCTCGGCAGCCCCGGCTGGCGCCGGCGGGCGCTGCTCGGGCTGGTGCTGTGCGGCACCGCGCTGCTCGCGCCCGCGTACCAGGTGCACCTGGGCACGGTGGTGTCGCTGTTCAAGCACGTCGGCTTCGGACTGCTCTTCGCCGCGCCGATGGCCGGCGTGGGCGTCACCCGGCTGATCGGCGCCCACTTCCGCTACCCCCAGCTCGGCATCATGCTGTGGACGGCGACGCTCTGCCTCGGCATCTCCCAGGCGGACTGGCGGTTCGGCGTCTGGCCCGACTCCGCGAAGATGATCCGGGTCATCGACTCCCACGTGGACCGCACGGGCCACTACATGGCCTCGACGCCCGAGGTGCCCGTCTACTACCTGCGCGGGAAGACCAGCCAGCGGCAGTGGCAGGGCGCCTTCGCCATGGAGTACACGGACAAGAAGGGCCGGCAGCACTCCGGCGACGCCGGCTACCGGGCGGCGCTGCGTGACGGCGAGTACGACCTGGTCGTCCTGGACGGCCTCACCAACCCCCGGGTGGACACCGTCGTCGCGGACGCCCTGAAGGGCAACGCGCACTACCGGCTCCTCGCCGACCTGCCCTTCCGCAACTCCAGCGGCACCGGTCACTACCGCATCTGGGTCAAGACCTCCTGAAGCACGTGCCGGGCACTCCGGCGTCCGCGGGGAAGGAACAGTGAGGATGACGCACGACGTGATACCGGTCACCGTGGTGATGCCGACCTACAACGAGGCGGCGAACCTGCCGGGCATGGCCGAGGCGGTGCTCGCCCTGCCGTTGGACGGGCTCCACCTGAAGATCGTCGACGACTCCAGCCCGGACGGCACCGGGCGGATCGCCGAGGAGCTGGCCGAGAAGTACAACCGGGCCGGGCGGCGCCGGATGAGCGTGCTGCACCGCACCGAGAAGGACGGGCTGGGCCGGGCGTACACGGCCGGCATGTCCGCCGCGCTGGAGGAGGGCGCCGCGTACGTCGTCCAGATGGACGCCGACGGCAGCCACCCGGTGGAGGCCGTGCCCCGCATGCTCCGGGCGGCCCTGGACTCCGGCGCCGGGCTGGTCGTCGGCAGCCGGTACGTCGAGGGCGGCTCGCTGGACGAGCGGTGGGGCGCGCACCGGGTGCTGCTGTCCCGCTTCGCCAACCGGTACGCGCGCGCCGTCCTCGGCACCGAGATCCGGGACATCACCGCAGGCTTCAACCTGTGGTCGGCGCCGACCCTGCGGGACGTGGACCTGTCGTCCCTGGACAGCGCGGGCTACAGCTTCCAGGTGGAGCTGAAGTACAAGGCGGTACGGGCCGGGCACCGGGCCGTGGAGATCCCGATCCGCTTCACCGAGCGCACGGAGGGTGTGTCCAAGATGACCCTGCGCACCCAGCTGGAGTCGGCGGTGATCCCGCTGCGGCTGCGGCTGCGGCTGAAGCGGCGCTAGCCCGGGTTACCGGTTCGCGGCGGCCGAGGCCTGGACCTGGCCGCGGCGGTGGATCTGGTTCGCGGTGAACTGGGCCAGGTCGTTGCCGGTGCGGAAGACCTTGGTGTCCTTGGTGGTGACGTTCTTGCCGCTGGTGAAGCCGGAGATCGTGAAGTAGGCGTAGCGGCCGTAGGCGTTGCGGGTGGAGCGGCAGAACGCGCCGTCGCAGAACGGCTTGACGCCCTTGCCGAACAGCGAGCGCACGATGCTCCGGTCGTCGGTCTGCGTCTTGGCCTTCGTGGCCTGGGCCGCGGTGTCGAACACGGCGACGCCGACGGTGACCGCGATGCCGCCGTTGCTGTAGGTGGTGCGCATCAGGCGGGTGCAGCCGTTGGCGGTGAGGATCTTGGGCAGGGTGCCGCCGGCGGCGGTGGCACAGCTCCGGGTGTCGGCCGTCGGGCCCTTCTTGTACACCGTGCCGCTCATGGTGAGCTGCTTGCCCGGGAACAGCGTGTCCGGGCCGAGCGGGGCGGTGTCCTTCTTGGCGCTGGAGATGAAGTCCTCGGGGTCCAGCGGCGGCGGGGCGCTGGTGGGCGCGAAGGACGGCGTGGCGCCGGCGGAACCGGGGATGGAGGCGCTGGCGGGCAGGTTGCTGGGCCCGGCCTGCGGATCACCGCCGTTCGCCGAGACCACGGCCATGGCGACCGCGGTGCCTATCGCGACCGTGGCGAGCCCGCCGCCGGCTATGAACAGCAGCTTGCGGCGCTTGTTCCGCGTCTCCGAGGCCTCGGCGAGCGCGGCCCAGTCCGGTGTCCCGTCGTCTGCGCTGGTCCACGGCTGCTGGGATTGCGGTTTCCAGGGATCCCACTGAGACTGGGGTCCCCCCTGCCCGTAACTCATGGGGCGCATCTTAGACGGGGGGCGGGGGGTGCGGGGTCCGTCTACCGGCCTGCCTCGTTTTGACCCGTCCGGGGGCCGCCCGGTAACCTACTTCTTCGTTGTGTATTGGCTTGCTCATTCTCACGGGACGGGCCCTTACACCGGTCCACCGGGCCGATGACCAGCGACCCCACGCACGCGGTTTGCGTCGCCGCCGTGGGTCAAGGCTGTCGTGATCGTTTCGGTGACCTTGTTTAGGACCATTCACTCGAAGCGAAGGCTACGAACCGTGCGTACGTACAGCCCCAAGCCCGGCGATGTGACGCGCCAGTGGCACGTCATCGACGCTCAGGACGTTGTCCTGGGTCGTCTCGCCACCACTGCTGCGACCCTCCTCCGGGGCAAGCACAAGCCGATCTACGCGCCGCACGTCGACGCTGGTGACTTCGTCATCATCATCAACGCCGACAAGGTGCACCTGTCCGGCAACAAGCGGACCCAGAAGATGGCGTACCGCCACTCCGGCTACCCGGGTGGTCTGCGCTCCGTCCGCTACGACGAGCTGCTGGCGAAGAACCCCGAGAAGGCCATCGAGAAGGCCGTCAAGGGCATGCTCCCCAAGAACACCCTGGGCCGTCAGATGCTCACCAAGCTGAAGGTCTACTCGGGCGACCAGCACCCGCACGCTGCCCAGCAGCCGGTGCCGTTCGAGATCACCCAGGTCGCGCAGTAAGTCCGGCCACCCCCTAAGACTGAAGAGAATCTGAGGAGCATCGTGGCCGAGACCACTGCCGAGCAGCCGCTCGAAGAGCTTGACATCGACAGCTACACCACCGAGTCCGAGGTCCCCGTCGAGGGCGAGTACACCTCGGAGTCCCTGGCCTCCCGCTTCGGCGAGCCCCAGCCGGCCGCCGGCCTGGGCCGCCGCAAGAACGCCATCGCCCGCGTCCGGATCGTCCCGGGCACCGGCAAGTGGAAGATCAACGGTCGCACCCTCGAGGACTACTTCCCGAACAAGGTGCACCAGCAGGAAGTGAACGAGCCCTTCAAGGTGCTCGAGCTCGAGGGCCGTTACGACGTCATCGCCCGCATCGCCGGTGGCGGTGTCTCCGGTCAGGCCGGTGCGCTCCGTCTCGGTGTCGCCCGTGCGCTGAACGAGGCCGACGTCGACAACAACCGCGGCCCGCTGAAGAAGGCCGGCTTCCTGCGCCGCGACGACCGCGCGGTCGAGCGTAAGAAGGCCGGTCTGAAGAAGGCCCGCAAGGCTCCGCAGTACAGCAAGCGCTAATCAAGAGCTGCCTGCTCGTACTCCGAACGCCCCGGCGGCACGCCACGTGTGCCCCCGGGGCGTTCGCTTATCCGAGCCAAGGGCGTATAACGACACAAGACGCTCAAAGGCTTGTGTGATCGCATGCTTCCTCGTCATGTTTCCTCGGGAGGACAAGTGGGACGACTCTTCGGCACGGACGGCGTGCGCGGTGTCGCCAACGCGGATCTGACGGCCGAGATGGCGCTCGCCCTCTCCGTCGCCGCGGCGCACGTGCTGGCCGAGGCGGGCACCTTCGAGGGCCACAAGCCGACGGCGGTGGTCGGACGGGACCCGCGCGCGTCCGGGGAGTTCCTGGAGGCGGCCGTGGTCGCGGGCCTGGCGAGCGCGGGCGTGGACGTGCTGCGCGTCGGCGTGCTGCCGACGCCCGCGGTGGCGCACCTGACCGGCGCGCTCGGCGCCGACCTCGGTGTGATGCTCTCCGCCAGCCACAACGCCATGCCGGACAACGGCATCAAGTTCTTCGCCCGCGGCGGCCACAAACTCGCCGACGAGCTGGAGGACCGGATCGAGGCGGTCTACGACTCGCACCGGCACGGCGAGCCCTGGCAGCGGCCGACGGGCGCCGGGGTCGGCCGCGTACGGTCGTACGACGAGGGCTTCGAGCAGTACATCGCCCACCTCCTGTCGGTCCTGCCCAACCGGCTCGACGGACTGAAGATCGTCCTGGACGAAGCGCACGGCGCGGCCTCGGGGGTCTCGCCGGAGGCGTTCGCCCGGGCCGGCGCCCAGGTCGTCACGATCGGCGCCGAGCCGGACGGCCTCAACATCAACGACGGCTGCGGCTCGACCCACCTGGACCAGCTCAAGGCCGCGGTCCTGGAGCACGGCGCGGACCTCGGCATCGCGCACGACGGTGACGCCGACCGCTGCCTGGCCGTGGACCACACCGGCGAGGAGGTCGACGGCGACCAGATCCTCGCCGTGCTCGCGCTGGCGATGCAGGAGCGTTCCGCACTGCGCTCCGGCACCGTCGTCGCGACCGTGATGTCCAACCTCGGCTTCAAGCTGGCGATGGAGCGCGAGGGCATCCGGCTCGTGCAGACCGCCGTCGGCGACCGGTACGTCCTGGAGGAGATGAAGGAGCACGGCTACGCCCTCGGCGGCGAGCAGTCCGGGCACGTCATCATCCTCGACCACGCGACCACCGGGGACGGCACGCTGACCGGCCTGCTGCTGGCGGCGCGGGTCGCCGAGACCGGCCGTACGCTGCGGGAGCTGGCCTCCGTCATGGAGCGGCTGCCGCAGGTCCTCATCAACGTTCCCGACGTGGACAAGTCCCGGGTGAGGACGTCCGCGGATGTCGCTGCCGC
The DNA here is from genome assembly GCF_044750305.1 of Streptomyces sp. NPDC088810. NCBI lineage: Bacteria > Bacillati > Actinomycetota > Actinomycetes > Kitasatosporales > Streptomycetaceae > Streptomyces > Streptomyces sp. NPDC088810. Next base: position 439,925 of record NZ_JBIVJQ010000004.1, on the reverse strand, counting down.
CGTGGCCGAGGCGGAGCAGGAGCTGGGGGCTACGGGGCGGGTGCTGCTGCGGCCCTCCGGGACCGAGCCGCTGGTGCGGGTGATGGTCGAGGCCGCGGACATCGATCAGGCGCGGGCGGTCGCCGGGCGGCTGGCCGACGCCGTGAAGTCCGCGCTGGGATAGTTCCCCTCTGCGCCCTCAGCCGAGACGTTCCCTCTGCCTGGCCCAGAAGTACTTCTGTGTCAGCAGGGTGAGCGTTCCCGCCAGGACGATGCCCAGCAGGTTCAGCAGGAGCTGGACCGTCGAGCCGCTCGTCTGGGACGTGTCGCCGTAGGCCAGCGCCACTGCCGCGTTGGCCGCGGCCGGGACCGTGGTCACGGAGATGGCCACGCCCACCAGCGCGCCCGACTTGGACGAGGTCAGGGACAGCGTGCCGGCGATCCCGGCGAGCACGGCCACGACGAACGAGAACCAGTCCGGGGCGTAGATGAACCCGGTGTTCGGCCGGTCGGCCTCCAACTGCGCCTTGCTGAACAGGTCCACCCCATCCATCAGCAGGCTGAACGCGGAGGTCAGGGCCATCGCCACCGCGAACCCCACCAGCAGCGCGATCAGCGAGCGCCACGCCAGCCGCGGGTGGCGCTGGACCACGGCCGTGCAGATGCCGGCGAGCGGCCCGAACTCCGGTCCCACGGCCATCGCGCCCACGATCAGGATCGCGTTGTCCAGCACCACACCGCAGGCCGCGATCATCGTGGCCAGGGTGATGAAGGCCACGTAGGTGAACGACAGCGTCGACTCCTCGTGGGTGGCGTCTCTCAGCCCCTCCCACAGCACCGCGTCCGCGCCCTCGCCCGGCGCCTCCGCCTCGGCCTTGTCGGCGCGCCGGGACAGCGAGAGGTCGATGGTCTCGACGGCGATCGAACCGGTGTCGTCCAGGCCGAGCCGCCGTAGCCCGGCGATGAGTTCGTCGCCCGCCTCGCGGGCCACGTCGCACAGGACGAGGTCGCCGGCGGGGTTGCGGGCGGCGCCCGGCAGGACGACGAGGTGGGTGGTACCGACCGTCTTCTCGATCAGACGGACCACCTCGTCGGTCCGCTCCGCCGGGGTGATCAGGCGCAGATGCAGCATGGCGCCCATCTAACAGGGGCGGCTACAGCTTGCGCAGCCGCAGGCGCTGCACCTTGTGGTCCGGGCCCTTGCGCAGGATGAGGGTGGCCCGGCCGCGGGTCGGGGCGATGTTCTCCACCAGGTTGGGCTTGTTGATGGTCCGCCACAGTGTGCGGGCGTAGTCGAGGGCCTCCTCCTCGGAGACCTGGGTGTACTTGCGGAAGTACGAGTTCGGGTTCTGGAAGGCGGTGTGGCGCAGCTTTCCGAAGCGGCTGAGGTACCAGCGCTCGATGTCCTCGGTGCTCGCGTCGACGTACACGCTGAAGTCGAAGTAGTCGGCGAGACCGACCCGGGTGCGGCCGTCCTTGCCGGGCAGGGCGGGCTGGAGGACGTTCAGGCCCTCCACGATCAGGATGTCCGGGCGGCGGACGGTGAGCTTCTCGTCCGGCACGATGTCGTAGATGAGGTGGGAGTAGACCGGCGCGGACACCTCGCCCTTGCCGGCCTTGATGTCGGCGACGAAACGGGTGAGGGCCCGGCGGTCGTAGGACTCGGGGAACCCCTTCCGCGACATCAGGCCGCGGGCCTCCAGCTCCCGGGTGGGCAGCAGGAAGCCGTCCGTCGTGACCAGTTCCACGCGCGGGTGTTCGGGCCAGCGGGAGAGCAGGGCCTGGAGCAGCCGGGCCACCGTGGACTTGCCCACGGCCACGGAGCCGGCCACCCCTATGACGAACGGGGTGCCCGACTGGGAGCCCTGTTCGCCCAGGAAGGTGTTCAGCGCGCCCCTGAGGCCGTCCGTGGCGCCGACGTAGAGGTTGAGGAGCCGGGAGAGCGGGAGGTAGATGTCCCGCACCTCGTCGAGGTCGATGACATCGCCGAGACCGCGGAGCTTCTCCACCTCCTCGGCGGTGAGCGGCAGTGGTGTCTTGTCGCGCAGCGCGCTCCACTCGGCGCGGGTGAGATCGACGTAGGGAGTCGCCTCCGGCCTGTGCCGGTGGGCGCTCCGGGGCATCGAGGAGACCGGTGAGATCACAGTCCATTGTTAACGGAGTACGAACGGGACGGCGGGTGGGGTCCGTCACGCGCGCAGCACGGGCCCGCCGGCGTCCGCGGTGCCGCCAGGGCTTTCGTACGGTGGTGGGAATTTCCGAATTCGGGCAGCCGGAGGCCTTTTTTGATCGTCGTCGGACCGTAGGCTGCCGCTCATGTGCGGAATCGTGGGATACGTAGGGTCACAGTCGGCACTCGATGTCGTGACGGCCGGGCTGAAGCGGCTGGAGTACCGGGGGTACGACTCGGCAGGTGTCGCCGTGCTGGCGGACGGCGGGCTGGCCGCCGCCAAGAAGGCCGGGAAGCTGGTCAACCTGGAGAAGGAGCTGGTCGACCGGCCGCTGCCGACCGGCTCGACCGGCATCGGCCACACGCGCTGGGCCACCCACGGCGGTCCCACGGACGGCAACGCGCACCCGCACCTGGACAACGCGGGCCGGGTCGCCGTGGTGCACAACGGCATCATCGAGAACTTCGCGCTCCTGCGCGCGGAACTGGCCGAGCGCGGCCATGAGCTGAACTCCGAGACGGACACCGAGGTCGTCGCCCATCTGCTCGCCGAGGAGTTCTCCTCCTGCGCCGACCTCGCCGAGGCGATGCGACTGGTGTGCCGACGGCTGGAGGGCGCGTTCACGCTGGTCGCGGTGCACGCCGACGAGCCGGACGTGGTGGTCGGCGCCCGCCGCAACTCGCCGCTGGTGGCGGGCGTCGGAGAGGGCGAGGCCTTCCTGGCCTCCGACGTCGCCGCGTTCATCGAGCACACGCGGTCGGCGATCGAGCTGGGCCAGGACCAGGTGGTGGAGCTGCGCCGGGACGGCGTCACCGTGACGGGCTTCGACGGCCGCCCGGCCGAGGTCCGCTCCTATCACGTGGACTGGGACGCCTCCGCCGCCGAGAAGGGCGGCTACGACTACTTCATGCTCAAGGAGATCGCCGAACAGCCGAAGGCGGTCGCCGACACGCTGCTCGGCCGCATCGACCCGTCCGGCTCGCTCACCCTGGACGAGGTGCGGATCAGCCCCTCCGAACTGCGCGAGATCGACAAGGTCGTCATCGTCGCCTGCGGTACGGCCTTCCACGCCGGCCTGATCGCCAAGTACGCCATCGAGCACTGGACGCGGATCCCCTGCGAGGTCGAGCTGGCCAGCGAGTTCCGCTACCGGGACCCCATCCTGGACGGGCGGTCGCTGGTGATCGCCATCTCCCAGTCCGGCGAGACCATGGACACCCTGATGGCGCTCCGGCACGCCCGCGAGCAGGGCTCCAAGGTGCTGGCGATCTGCAACACCAACGGCTCGACGATCCCCCGCGAGTCCGACGCGGTGCTGTACACGCACGCGGGCCCCGAGGTCGCGGTCGCCTCGACCAAGGCGTTCCTCACCCAGCTGGTCGCCTGCTACCTGGTCGCCCTCTACCTGGGCCAGGTGCGCGGCACCAAGTGGGGCGACGAGATCCAGGCCGTGATCAAGGACCTGTCCCGGATCTCGGAGGAGGTCGAGCGGGTCCTGGAGACCATGGAGCCGGTACGGGCGCTGGCGCGCACCCTGGCCTCGAAGAACACCGTGCTCTTCCTCGGCCGGCACGTGGGCTACCCGGTGGCCCTGGAAGGCGCGCTCAAGCTGAAGGAACTGGCGTACATGCACGCCGAGGGCTTCGCCGCGGGCGAGCTGAAGCACGGCCCGATCGCGCTGATCGAGGAGGACGTGCCGGTGGTCGTCGTCGTACCGTCCCCGCGCGGGCGGTCGGTGATCCACGACAAGATCGTCTCCAACATCCAGGAGATCCGGGCGCGGGGCGCGCGCACCATCGTGATCGCGGAGGAGGGCGACGAGACGGTGGTCCCGTACGCCGACCACCTGATCCGGATCCCGGCCACCCCGACGCTGCTCCAGCCGCTGGTGGCGACGGTCCCGCTCCAGGTCTTCGCGTGCGAGCTGGCGACGGCGCGCGGCAACGAGGTGGACCAGCCGAGGAACCTGGCCAAGTCGGTCACGGTGGAGTGAGCAGGGGGGCGAACTCCGTTCGAGCCTTGTAGGCCTTGCCGTGTCAGTGCACGGAGAAACCGCCGTCCACGTGGATCGACTGGCCCGTGACGTAGGCGGAGGCACCGCTCGCCAGGAACACCGCCGCGCCCGCGAAGTCCTCGGCGAGTCCGTTGCGGCCGATCATCGTGCGCGCGGCCAGGGCCGCCACCCGCTCCGGATCGGACGACAGCCGCCGGTTGAGCGGGGTCATCACGAAGCCCGGCACCAGGGTGTTGCAGGTGACCCCGTACGGCGACCAGGCCTCGGCCTGGGAGCGGGCCAGGGACTCCAGCGCGCCCTTGGAGACGCCGTAGGCGCCGCTGTGCACGAAGGCGCGGTGGGCCTGCTGGGAGGTGATGTGGATGATCCGCCCGAAGCCCCGCTCGGCCATGCCCGGCCCGAACCGCTGCCCCAGCAGGAAGGGCGCCTCCAGGTTCACCGCCATCGTGGCGTCCCACACGTCCTCGCTCAACTCGCCCATCGGCGGCCGGCGGTTGATCCCGGCCGAGTTGACGAGGATGTCGGGCTCGCCGAAGACGGCCGCGGCCTCCTCGGCCGCCGCGCGCACGCCCTCCCGCGACGCCAGATCCCCGGCGACCCAGGCCGCGCGGCAGCCGTCGGCCGTCAACTCGTCCACCGTGGCGGCCAGTTCCTCCGGCCGGCGGGCCACGACCACCACGCTCGCCCCGGCCCGCGCCAGCGCCGCCGCGATGGCCCGTCCGATACCCGAACTTCCGCCGGTCACCACGGCGGTGCGGCCGTCCAGGGAGAAGAGGCCGGAGAGATAGGCGTGCGACGAGAGCATGCCGGAAGCCTAGAGCGCGGTCCGCCGACGTGGTGTCGCCGGATCCCGTTCCGCCGGAGTCGTAGGGTGCTCGCCATGAGCATCATCGGGGTGGGCATCGACGTCGCCGAGATCGACCGGTTCCGGGCGTCCCTGGAGCGGACGCCGGGACTGGCCGACCGGTTGTTCCTGACGCGCGAACTGCTGCTGCCCAGCGGGGAGCGGCGCGGGATCGCCTCGCTCGCGGTCCGGTTCGCCGCCAAGGAGGCGCTGGCCAAGGCGCTGGGCGCACCGCCCGGGCTGCAGTGGACCGATGCCGAGGTGTACGTGGAGGACAGCGGACAGCCGCGGCTCAGGGTGAAGGGCACGGTGGCCGCGCGGGCGGCCGAGCTGGGCGTGCGGGCCTGGCATGTGTCGCTCAGTCACGATGCGGGCGTGGCCTCGGCCGTGGTGATCGCCGAGGGCTGACCGGGCCGGGGCCCGGGTGTGGGCGGTGGGGGTTCCGGGGCAGACTCGGTGCCATGCGTACTGCGTACAGCGTGGAGACGGTAAGGGCGGCCGAGCGGGCGTTGATGGCACGGCTGCCGGAGGGTGCGCTGATGCAGCGGGCCGCCGCCGGGCTGGCCGCCGCCTGCGCCGAACTGCTCGGGCGGGTGTACGGCAGCCGGGTGGTGCTGCTTGTCGGCAGCGGGGACAACGGCGGGGACGCCCTGTACGCGGGGGCCCGGCTGGCCCGGCGCGGCGCCGGCGTGACGGCCGTGCTGCTGACGCCCGAACGGGCCCACGGCGGAGGGCTTGCGGCCTTGCGGCGGGCGGGCGGCACGGTCGCCACCGCGGACTCCTCGGACGAACTGGTCCTGCGCGCCGACCTGGTCGTGGACGGGATCGTCGGGATCGGCGGCAAGGGCGGGCTGCGGCCGGACGCGGAGCGGCTCGCCGGGGTGGTGGCACGGTCCGGGGCCGCGGTGGTGGCCGTGGACCTGCCCAGTGGCGTGGACGCGGACACCGGGGAAGTGCGGGGAGCCGCGCTCCGGGCCGACCTGACCGTCACCTTCGGCACGTACAAGCCCGGACTGCTGGTGGATCCCGCGCGGGAGTACGCCGGGGTGGTGCGGCTCGTCGACATCGGGCTGGAACCGCCGCCCGCCGACGCCGAGCTGGAGGCGCTGCAACACGCCGACGTGGCGCGGCTGCTGCCGGCGCCGGCGGCGGAGAGCGACAAGTACCGGCGGGGGGTCGTCGGGATCGCCGCGGGTTCGGCGCGGTATCCGGGGGCGGCCGTGCTGGCGGTGTCCGGGGCGCTGCGGGGCGGGGCCGGGGCCGTACGGTACGTCGGGCCGGCCGGGGCGGCGGTCATCGCGCGCTTCCCGGAGATCCTCGTGTCCGACGCCGGGCCCGCCAAGGCCGGGCGGGTGCAGGCCTGGGTGGCCGGGCCGGGTGCCGGGGACGACGCGGGGAGCGTGGCCGAGGTGCTGGAGGCGGACGTGCCGGTGCTGCTGGACGCGGACGGGCTGCGGCTGGCCGAGCGGGACGCGGTACGGCGGCGTACGGCGCCGACGCTCATGACTCCGCACGCCGGGGAGGCCGCCGCGCTGCTCGGGGTGCGGCGCGAGGAGGTCGAGGGCGCCCGGCTGGCGGCGGTACGGGAGCTGGCGGCGGTGTACCGGGCGACGGTGCTGCTGAAGGGGTCGACGACGCTGGTCGCCGAGGCGGGGGGCGGGGCGGTGCGGGTCAACGCCACGGGAACGCCGTGGCTGGCCACCGCCGGGAGCGGGGACGTGCTGTCGGGGCTCGCCGGGTCCCTGCTGGCGGCGGGGCTGAGCGCGCTGGATGCGGGGAGTGTGGCCGCGTACCTGCACGGGCTGGCAGGCCGCCTCGCCGCCGCCGGCGCACCGGCGGGTGCCCATGACGTCGCGTCACACATCCCGGCCGCGTGGCGCACCGTACGGCCCTGATCCCACCGCCCGGCGAAGCGGCCACGGCCGGGAGCGGGGACGTGCTGTCGGGGCTCGCCGGGTCCCTGCTGGCGGCGGGGCTGAGCGCGCTGGATGCGGGGAGTGTGGCCGCGTACCTGCACGGGCTGGCAGGCCGCCTCGCCGCCGCCGGCGCACCGGCGGGTGCCCATGACGTCGCGTCACACATCCCGGCCGCGTGGCGCACCGTACGGCCCTGACCCACCCGGCCGGCGAAGCGGCCGGCGGGCTTGATGGGGCGGTGCCCGGGGGCTGTCGGCGGCCTCTGAGACACTGGGGGCGCGATGAGTGAGACAGCAGCTGAGCCGACCGCCGCCCTGCGCGCCCGGGCCGAGATCGATCTGGGCGCCCTGCGCGCCAATGTGCGGGCCCTGCGCGCCCGGGCGCAGGGCGCCGCCGTGATGGCCGTCGTCAAGTCCGACGCGTACGGCCACGGCGCGCTGCCATGCGCCCGCGAGGCCCTCGCCGCGGGCGCGACCTGGCTCGGCACGGCCACGGCCGAGGAGGCCCTCGCGCTGCGTGCGGCCGGGCTGCCCGGTCGCATCCTGTGCTGGCTGTGGGTGCCGGGCGGCCCCTGGCGGCAGGCGATCGAGGCCGACATCGACGTCTCGCTGAGCGGCATGTGGGCCCTGCGGGAGGTCGTCGAGGCCGCCCGCGCGGCGGGGCGCCCCGCGCGGGTGCAGCTCAAGGCCGACACCGGACTCGGACGCAACGGCTGCCAGCCGGGGGAGGACTGGTCGGAGCTGGTCGCCGCGGCCCTGCGCGCGGAGGCGGAGGGCCTGGTCCGGATCACCGGCCTGTGGTCGCACTTCGCGTGCGCCGACGAGCCGGGCCACCCGTCCATCGCCGCCCAGCTCGCCCGGTTCCGGGAGATGACGGCGTACGCCGAGGAGCGGGGCGTACGGCCCGAGGTGCGGCACATCGCCAACTCGCCGGCCACCCTCACCCTGCCCGAGTCCCACTTCGACCTGGTCCGCACGGGCATCGCCGTGTACGGCGTCTCGCCCAGCCCGGAGCTGGGCACCCCCGCGGACTTCGGGCTGCGCCCGGTGATGACGCTCAGCGCCTCGCTGGCCCTCGTCAAGCGCACCCCGGGCGGCCACGGCGTCAGCTACGGCCACCACTACGTCACCCCCGGCGAGACCACCCTCGGCCTGGTGCCGGTCGGTTACGCGGACGGTGTCCCGCGGCACGCCTCGGGCACCGGCCCGGTGCTGGTCGACGGCAAGTGGCGGACGATCGCCGGGCGGGTCGCCATGGACCAGTTCGTGGTGGACCTGGGCGGCGACGAGCCCCCGGCGGGCAGCGAGGCGGTGCTGTTCGGACCCGGTGACCGGGGCGAGCCCACCGCCGAGGACTGGGCCCAGGCCTGCGGCACGATCGCGTACGAGATCGTCACACGCATCGGATCGCGCGTTCCCCGCGTCTATGTGAACAGGTCGGTGTGAACGGTTCGGTGTGAACGGATCCGTGAACGGGTCCGTGTGAACGCGTCCGGGTGAGCGCCTTGTGGTGGCGTGTCCATGTGAACGCGTCCATGTGAACGGGAAAGAAGTCGGGTAGCCGTTCCGCAGCGACACCCGTCCAGGCGAACTGCAGTACGGCGAAGAGGAGCGGTACGTGAGCGAGAGCAGCGCGGAGGCCGTGGCGGACGTCGTCGCCTCGGCGGCCGCCGCCTCCGCCGCGGGGGCGGCCGGGAGCTGGCGCAGGGCGACCGGCATCGCCGGTGCCGCGATAGGCGTGCTCGCCGCGGGCGCGGCGGCCGGTGTCGCCATCGAGCGGATGACGGTGGGCCGCGGGATGCGCAGGAAGGCACGGCTGGCGCTGGACTCGGCGGGCCCCTACGGCACCCTGCGCGGCACTCCCGGCAAGGCGTACGCCGACGACGGCACCGAGCTGTACTACGAGGTCGACGAGGTCGAGCCCGACCCCGGACCGAACGTCTCCCCGCGCCGGCGCAGGCTTTTCGGCCGCAAGGCGCCCGCCCCGGTCACCGTCGTCTTCTGCCACGGCTACTGCCTCAGCCAGGACTCCTGGCACTTCCAGCGGGCGGCCCTGCGCGGGGTGGTGCGGACCGTGCACTGGGACCAGCGCAGCCACGGCCGGTCCGGGCGGGGCGTGGCCCAGACCCGGGACCGGGAGCCCGTCACCATCGACCAGCTCGGCCGCGATCTCAAAGCCGTCCTCGACGCCGCCGCACCGGAGGGGCCGCTCGTCCTGGTCGGCCACTCCATGGGCGGCATGACCGTGATGGCCCTCGCCTCCGAGTTCCCGGAGCTGATCCGGGACCGGGTCGTCGCCACCGCCCTCGTGGGCACGTCGTCCGGGCGGCTCGGCGAGGTCAACTTCGGGCTCCCGGTGGCCGGCGTCAACGCGGTGCGCCGGATCCTCCCCGGGGTGCTGAAGGCCCTCGGACAGCAGGCTGAGCTGGTGGAGAAGGGGCGCCGGGCCACCGCCGACCTGTTCGCCGGGATCATCAAGCGGTACTCGTTCGGCGGGCGGGACGTGGACCCGGCCGTCGAGCGGTTCGCCGAGCGGATGATCGAGTCCACCCCGATCGACGTGGTCGCCGAGTTCTACCCGGCCTTCACCGACCACGACAAGACCGAGGCGCTCGCCTGCTTCCGGGACATGCCGGTGCTCGTGCTGGCCGGCGTGCAGGATCTGGTCACGCCCAGCGAGCACAGCGAGGCCATCGCCGACCTGCTGCCCGACGCCGAGCTGGTCCTCGTGCCGGACGCCGGGCACCTGGTGATGCTGGAGCACCCGGAAGCGGTCACCGACCGCCTCGCCGACCTGCTCACCCGCGCGGGTGCGGTGCCGGCAGGAGCTACGGTAAGTGGCTATGGAAGCACCAGCAGCACCGCACAACCCCGCTGAGACCCAGCTGACCGTCACCTCCCCGGAACAGATGCGGGAGCTGGGCCGCCGCCTGGCCAAACTGCTGCGCGCGGGCGACCTGGTCATGCTCTCCGGGGAGCTGGGCGCGGGCAAGACCACGCTGACCCGCGGGCTCGGCGAGGGCCTCGGCGTACGCGGCGCGGTCACCTCGCCGACCTTCGTGATCGCCCGGGTCCACCCGTCCCTCGGCGACGGCCCGCCCCTGGTGCACGTCGACGCCTACCGGCTCTCCGGCGGCCTGGACGAGATGGAGGACCTGGACCTCGACGTCTCGCTGCCCGACTCGGTGATCGTCGTGGAGTGGGGCGAGGGCAAGGTCGAGGAGCTGACCGAGGACCGGCTCCAGGTCGTCATCCACCGCGCGGTCGGCGACACCACGGACGAGGTACGGCACGTGACCGTCACCGGGCTGGGGGAACGCTGGTCCGAGGCCGGCCTGGAGACGCTGTCCGGCTGAGCCACCCCGTGGTCTTCCCTGCGCGACCGGCCACGACGGCGCAGCAGCCGCCCGACGACTAGCGGATCACGACGACCCGCACCCCGATCGTCGCGAACCTCCACATCGCGTCCCCGTCCGGCCGGCTCTCCCGGATGCCGCCCGTCTTCACGCTCGCGTCGGCCGTCATGCCCGAGCCGTCGTCCACCGCCGCGCTGAACCCGATGGCCACCCCGTCCACGCTGGTGAACCGCACCACGTGCTCGATGGGCACGCCGTCGGTGCCGGTGGCCGCGTTGGAGCGGGAGGTGACCCAGTACGTGCCGGCCGGCGGGTCGACGCTGCCCGGGCGCACCGGGAAGGTGCGCTGCACCCGGTTCTCGGGGGCCACCAGCCAGACCCGGTCGTCGTCCACCGAGTACACGACCCGCTCACCCGTTCCGGAGCCGCTCGGCAGGGCGGTCGGGTGGTGCCGGTCCCGGGGTGCCTTGGAGGCGATCGTCGCGTGCGCCGTCGGCCCCGCGCCGGGGTGCGCCGGGACGGTCGCCTGGGCCCGGTAGGCGAGGAAGCCGACGGTTCCCAGAGCCGCCGCGGTGAGGGCGGCCACGATCGCCGAGCTGGTCCCTGCCACCTGCGCCCACCTCTGCCTCGTCTGACTCGCGCCATATGTCGTACTTCGTACTGACCGTAGCAGCCGGTGACCGTCCGTCCGGGACGGCGATGCGCGAGCCGCGGGCGCCGTAGGCTGTTCGCGTGCTCTTGCTCGCTCTGGATACCGCAACACCCGCTGTCACCGTCGCGCTGCACGACGGCACCGGCGTCATCGCCTCGTCGAGCCAGGTGGACGCGCGCCGGCACGGAGAGCTGCTGCTGCCGGCCGTCGACCGCGTCCTCGCCGAGGCCGGGCTGAAACTCGACGCCGTCACCGGCATCGTCGTCGGCACCGGCCCCGGCCCCTACACCGGCCTGCGTGTCGGCCTGATGACCGCCGACACCTTCGGCCTCGCGCTCGGCGTCCCGGTGTACGGCCTGTGCACGCTGGACGGCCTCGCCTACGCCGCCGACATCGAGAAGGGCCCCTTCGTGGTGGCGACCGACGCCCGCCGCAAGGAGGTCTACTGGGCCACGTACGCCGACTCCCGGACCCGGCTGACCGGCCCGGCCGTCGACCGTCCGGCGGACATCGCCGAGCAGGTCGCGGGCCTGCCCGCGGTCGGCGCGGGCGCGCTGCTCTACCCGGACACGTTCCCGAGCGCCCACGAGCCCGAGCACGTGTCCGCCGCCGCCCTCGCCTCGCTCGCCGCGCAGAAGCTGGCCGCGGGCGAGGAGCTCCCGGCGCCCCGGCCGCAGTACCTGCGCCGGCCGGACGCCCAGGTCCCCAAGAACTACAAGGTGGTCACCCCCAAGTGACACAGCCGGCACCCCCCCGACTGCGCGAGATGCGCTGGTGGGACATCGACCCGGTCCTGGAGCTGGAACGGGACCTGTTCCCCGAGGACGCCTGGTCCCGGGGCATGTTCTGGTCCGAGCTGGCCCACGCCCGGGGCACCGGCGCCACCCGCTGCTACCTCGTCGCCGAGTCCGCCGACGGCCGGATCGTCGGGTACGCGGGCCTGGCCGCCGCCGGTGAGCCGGCCGACGTCCAGACCATCGCCGTCGCCCGCGACCACCAGGGCACCGGCCTCGGCGCGCGGCTGCTGACCGAGCTGCTGCGGGCGGCGACCGCGTTCGAGTGCCACGAGGTGATGCTCGAGTGCCGGGTCGACAACCTCCCCGCCCAGAAGCTCTACGAGCGCTTCGGCTTCGTCCCCATCGGCTTCCGGCGCGGCTACTACCAGCCGGGCAACGTGGACGCCCTGGTGATGCGCCTGACCACGGAACCCGGCAGCGGCTCCGCCGCGGGCTCCGCCTCAGTACAAGGAACCGATATCAATGACTGACGAACCTCTCGTCCTCGGCATCGAGACCTCCTGCGACGAGACCGGCGTCGGGATCGTCCGCGGCACCACCCTGCTGGCGGACGCCGTCGCCTCCAGCGTCGACGAGCACGCCCGCTTCGGCGGTGTCGTACCGGAGGTGGCCTCCCGGGCGCACCTGGAGGCGATGGTCCCGACGATCGACCGCGCGCTGAAAGAGGCGGGGATCAGCGCCAGGGACCTGGACGGCATCGCGGTCACCGCCGGTCCCGGCCTCGCCGGCGCCCTGCTCGTCGGCGTCTCGGCGGCCAAGGCGTACGCCTACGCCCTCGGCAAGCCCCTGTACGGCGTCAACCACCTCGCCTCCCACATCTGCGTGGACCAGCTGGAGCACGGCCCGCTGCCGGAGCCGACCATGGCCCTGCTGGTGAGCGGCGGCCACTCCTCGCTGCTGCTGTCGTCGGACATCACCTCCGACGTCCGCCCGATGGGCTCGACCATCGACGACGCGGCCGGCGAGGCCTTCGACAAGATCGCCCGGGTGCTGAACCTGGGCTTCCCCGGCGGCCCGGTCATCGACCGGTACGCCAAGGAGGGCGACCCGGAGGCGATCGCGTTCCCGCGCGGCCTGACCGGCCCGCGCGACCCGGCGTACGACTTCTCCTTCTCGGGCCTGAAGACCGCGGTGGCCCGCTGGATCGAGGCCAGGCGGGCGGCCGGCGAGGAGGTCCCGGTGCGCGATGTGGCCGCCTCCTTCCAGGAGGCCGTGGTCGACGTGCTGACGCGCAAGGCCGTCCGCGCCTGCAAGGACGAGGGCGTGGACCACCTGATGATCGGCGGCGGTGTGGCGGCCAACTCCCGGCTGCGCGCGCTCGCCCAGGAACGCTGCGAGGCGGCCGGCATCCGGCTGCGCGTGCCGCGCCCCAAGCTGTGCACGGACAACGGCGCGATGGTGGCCGCGCTCGGCGCCGAGATGGTCGCCCGGGGCCGGGCCGCGTCCGGCTGGGACCTGTCGGCCGACTCCTCCCTGCCGGTCACCGACCCGCACGTCCCGGGCACCGACCACGACCATGTGCACGAGGTCAGCAAGGAGAACCTGTACTCGTGACGGTCGCGCTGATGTGGGAGGCCCGGGCCGCCGAGGGGCGGGGGGCGGACCTGCTCGCCTGGGTGCGGGAACAGCCGCTCACCGGCGAGCCGTTGCGCCGCGAGACCTTCCGCGCGCCGCAGGACCGGGTACTGGTCATCACGTGGTGGGACGCCCCGTACGACGCCTTGCTGCCCGAACTGCCCGAACCCGGGCCCGAGTTGGTGACCCGGGCCGTGCACCGGTGGCGGTTCGAGGCGCTGGCGGACCACTGAGGTTGCGCGAGCACCCCCCACCTGGGCTATGATCATCACACAGCGAACGGCCGGAACCCGGTAAACGGGAACCGACCCGGACGCAGTGCGTTGGTGGTCCAAGGAAAGACGCCCCGCTTCCTGCGGGGAGATGCAGGTGCAAGGCCTGCCCGGCGCTCCACTCGACACCCCGCCCCCGGGTTCCCGGCGGCGGGGTGTCGGCGTTCTACGCCACCACCTCGCAGCGCAGCCGCCGTTCGGCCCCGACCACCCGCGTCGGCCCGGTCAGCCGCAGCCGCGCCCGGTGCCGTACCTCCGTGCTCGACGCGCCGAGGCGCAGTTCCAGCTCGCCGGGCTCCACCACCCGGGCTCCCGTGCGGTCCGTGAAGGACGACAGGTCGGCGTGGAAGCGGAAGGTGAGGCGGCGGGCGGCGCCGGGGGCCAGGTCCAGGCGCTGGTAGCCGATCAGGCGCACGTCCGGGCGGGTCACCGAGGCCACCGGGTCGTGCAGATAGAGCTGGACGACCTCGGTACCCGCCCGGTCGCCGGTGTTGCGGACGGTGAGGGAGAGGTCGTACGAGCCGTCCGTGCCGATGTCGGCCGCGGAGCCCGCGAAGTCCTCCCAGGCGAACTCGGTGTACGAGCGGCCGTGCCCGAACGGGTACAGCGGGGTCGGGTCCAGGCTGCTGACCTCGCCGGCCAGGCCCAGCGGCGGCTGGAGGTAGGTCCAGGGCTGGCCGCCGGGCAGCCGCGGGACGCTCACCGGGAGCCGGCCGGAGGGGTTCACCCGGCCGGACAGCACCCCGGCGACCGCCGGGCCGCCCTCCTCGCCGGGGAAGAAGGCCTGCACCACCGCACCCAGCCGGCCGTGCCAGCGGCCCAGGGCGTAGGGGCGGCCGGTGAGCAGGACCAGGACCACCGGGACGCCCGTGGCCACCAGCGCGTCCAGCAACTCGGCCTGGACGCCCGGCAGCCGCAGGTCCGTCGCGTCGCAGCCCTCGCCCGAGGTGCCGCGCCCGAACAGGCCCGCGCGGTCGCCGAGCACCGCCACGCACACGTCCGCCTCGGCCGCCCGGGCCACCGCCTCCGCGAAGCCGGCGGTGTCCGGGTCCGCGACCCCGCAGCCCTCCGCGAACGTGACCTTGGCGTCCGGGAGTTCGGAGCGCAGGGCGTCCAGCACGGTGGGGATCTCGATGCCGAGCGGTGTGTCCGGGTGGTGGGTGAGGACATGGGAGGGGAAGGAGTAGCAGCCGAGCATGGCGAGGGCGTCGGCCGCGCGCGGGCCGACGACCGCGATCCGGGTGTCCGGGGCCAGCGGGAGCAGCCCGTCGGGGTTGTCCAGCAGCACCACCGACTCCTGTGCCAGGCGCCCGGCCAGGGCCCGGTTCGCCGCCGAGTCAAGGTCGAGCGGGCCCTCCGGCTCCGGCCGCCAGTCCTCGTCCAGCAGGCCCAGCTCGCACTTCTGGAGCAGGACGCGGCGGGCGGCGCGGTCCACCAGCGCCTGAGGGACGCGGCCCTCCCGTACGGCCGCCACCAGGGGCTTGCCGTAGCACTTGACGGTCGGCAGCTCCACGTCGATGCCGGCGGCCAGCGCCCGGTGGGCCGCCTCCGCCTCGTCCGCCGCGACCCGGTGCAGGCTCTGCAGGAAGGCGATGCCGAAGTAGTCGGCGACCACCGTGCCGGTGAACCCCCACTCCTCGCGCAGCAGCCCGGTCAGCAGCCCCGGGTCGGCGGAGGCCGGCACGCCGTCGGTCTCCGTGTAGGCCGCCATCACCGAGCGGGCGCCGCCCTCGCGCAGCGCCATCTCGAACGGCGGCAGGGTGACGTCCGCGAACTCCCGTACCCCCGCCCGCACCGGGGCCAGGTTCCGGGCGCCCGCCGAGGACGCGTACCCGGCGAAGTGCTTGAGCGTGGCGACCACACCGGCCGACTCCAGGCCCCGCACGTAGGCCGTGCCGATGGTGCCGACCAGGTACGGGTCCTCGCCGATCGTCTCCTCGACCCGTCCCCAGCGCGGGTCGCGGACCACGTCCAGGACGGGGGCCAGGCCCTGGTGCACCCCGGCCGCGCGCAGGTCCCGGCCGATGCGCCGGCCCACCTGCTCGACCAGCTCCGGGTCGAAGGAGGCGCCCCAGGCGAGCGGGACCGGGTAGGCGGTGGCCCGCCAGGCGGTGAAACCGGCCAGGCACTCCTCGTGCGCGACCGCCGGGATGCCGAAACGGTTCGCGGCGGCGATCCGGCGCTGCGCCCGGGCCAGCGCCCGCGCTCCCACGTCCGGGTCGACGGGGGCGGTGCCGAAGGAGCGGGTGAGCTGGCCGAGGCCGCGGGTGATCAGCTCGTCCCAGTCGTACTCGGCGGTCATCTCGCGCTGCAGCGGGGCGACTCCGTCGCCGTCCGTGGCGGCGCCCACCCACACGCCGTACAGCTGGGCGGCCTTCTCCTCCAGGGTCATCCGGGACAGCAGGTCGGCCACCCGGGTGTCGACGGGCAGGGCGGGGTCGCGCCAAGGAGCGGTGGTCATGGAACTCCCGTCTCGACTCTGCTTCGCAAGCTCGGTTACGCGTGTTGCGGTACGAATGTTTCGAGTAATACATCGAATGTTCCGGGAACCTATGGCGAGCCAAGCCCTTCGTCAAGAGGTGCGGCGGGGATACGATCGCGGGCATGAAGCCTTCGAAGCCCGCAGAACCGCAGACGGCGACCCTCGCCGAGATCGCCCGGGAGGCCGGGGTCTCCGCTCCGACTGTTTCGAAGGTCCTCAACGGCCGCGCCGACGTCGCTCCCGCGACCCGCACCCGCGTCGAGGAGCTGCTGCGCGCCTACGGCTACCGGCGCCGGCGCGCCGAGGCCTCCCGCTCGCCCCTGATCGACCTGGTCTTCCACGAGCTGGAGAGCGCCTGGGCGCTGGAGGTCATCCGGGGCGTGGAGAACGTCGCCCGGGACGCCGGGCTGAGCGTGGTCCTGTCGGAGTCGGCCGGCCGGCTCACCCCCGGCCGGACCTGGGCCGACCAGGTCGCCGCCCGCCGCCCGCACGGCGTCGTGCTGGTGCTGTCCGGGCTGGACGAGTCCCAGCGGGCGCTGCTGACCAGCCGGTCCATCCCGTTCGTGGTGATGGACCCGGCCGGCGACCCGGGCCCGGACGTGCCGTCCATCGGCGCCACCAACTGGCAGGGCGGGCTCGCCGCCACCCGCCACCTGGTGGAACTCGGACACACCCGGATCGGCGCCATCAGCGGCCCGTCCCGGATGATGTGCAGCCGGGCCCGCGTCGACGGCTACCGGGCCGCCCTGGAGACGGCCGGACTGCCGGTCGACCCCTCGCTCGTCGTGGCCGGCGACTTCCACCACGACGCCGGCTACCGCCTGGGGCTGGAGCTGCTGCGCCGCCCGGACCGGCCCACCGCCGTCTTCGCGGGCAACGACCTGCAGGCGCTCGGCCTGTACGAGGCCGCCCGCGAACTGGGCCTGCGCATCCCGGAGGACCTGAGCGTGGTCGGCTTCGACGACCTGCCGGTGGCCCGCTGGGTGGGCCCGCCGCTGACGACCGTGCGGCAGCCGCTCACCGAGATGGCCGAGGCCGCGGCCCGGCTGGTGCTGGAGCTGGGGCGGGCGCAGGAGGAGCGGGCGGCGACCCGGGTGGAGCTGGCGACGAGTCTGGTGGTGCGGTCCAGCACGGACGCGCCTGCGGCGGCTTGAGCGGTTCGTGTATTGACGGGGGCGGGGGGTCACCCCACACTGCTCCGAAGTCAATCGGTTTCCCAACCGAAACTTTCGGAGGCCCCTGTCATGAGATCCTCCTCAGGCGCCGTGGTGGCCGCGCTCGTCGCCGCCGTCGCCCTCTCCGCCGGTACGGCCCACGCCGCCGACACCCCGCTGCGCGACCTCGGGGCGGCGAAGGGCAAGGTCGTCGGCACCGCCGTCACCGGCTCCAGGCTCACCGGCAGCTACGGCGACATCACCGGCACCCAGTTCAGCGCCGTCACCCCCGGCAACGCCATGAAGTGGGAGAGCGTCGAGCCGGCCCAGGGCAGCTTCAACTGGACCGAGGCCGACCAGATCGTGGCCTTCGCCCAGGCCCACCACCAGCAGGTACGCGGCCACACCCTGGTCTGGCACAGCCAGAACCCGAGCTGGCTGACGAACGGCAGCCGGACCCCCGCCCAGCTGAGCGGCCTGCTGCAGAACCACATCGACACCGAGGTCGGCCGCTACAAGGGGAAGATCGCCGCCTGGGACGTCGTCAACGAACCCTTCAACGAGGACGGCACCTACCGCTCCACCCTCTGGTACGACGGCCTCGGCTCCGGTTACATCGCCAACGCGCTGACCTGGGCGCACGCGGCCGACCCGGACGCCAAGCTGTACATCAACGACTACAACGTGGAGGGTGTCAACGCGAAGTCCACCGCCCTGTACAACCTCGTCAGGTCCCTGAAGCAGCAGGGCGTCCCGATCGACGGCGTCGGCCTCCAGGCCCATCTCATCCTCGGCCAGGTGCCCTCGACGCTCCAGCAGAACATCCAGCGCTTCGCCGACCTCGGCGTGGACGTGGCGATCACCGAGCTGGACGTCCGGATGCAGCTGCCGGCCGACAGCGCCGAACTCGCCCAGCAGGCGGCCGACTTCAAGTCCGTGGTGGCCGCCTGCGCGGCCGTGACCCGATGCGTCAACATCACCGTGTGGGGCTTCACCGACTCCGACTCCTGGGTGCCGGGCACCTTCCCGGGCTACGGGGCCGCGACACCGTACGACGAGAACTACCAGCCGAAACCGGCGTACCACGGCATCGCCGAGGCACTGGGCGGGTCCCCCACCACCCCGCCGCCGGGCAGCGGCGGCTGCACCGCCGCCTACACCGTCACCAGCCAGTGGAACACCGGCTTCACCGGACAGGTGAAGATCTCCTGCTCCGGTGCCTCGCTCTCCTCGTGGAGGGCGGACTGGAGCTACGGCGCGGGCCAGCAGATCACCCAGGCCTGGAACGCCACCTGCACCCAGTCCGGCGCCGCCGTCTCCTGCACCAACGCCTCGTACAACGGCTCGGTGCCGGACGGCGGTTCGGTGACGTTCGGCTTCAACGGGTCCTGGAGCGGCAGCAATCCGGTACCCGCCGTCACGCTGGGATGAGCCGTGAGATGAGAAGTTCCGAAGAAAAACGACTCGGACGGCTTCCGCTAACGCTCCCCTCATAATTCGGACTTACGTTCCTGCCGTGACGCGACACGAGGAGCAGGACGACACGGGCAGACGAGTGGGCCGGCGACCGACAGCCCTGCGGGTCGCCGGCCTCACCCTGGCGGGCACCCTGGTGCTGGGCGCTGCGGCGGCCGGCTGGGCCTACTGGCATCTCAACCGCAACATCCGAAGCGTCGACATCAACAGCGCACTCGGCGACGACCGTCCGGCCAGGGCCGTGGCCACCCCCTCCACCAGCGCCTCCCCGCTGCCCGCCGGCTCCCTGAACATCCTGGTCCTCGGCTCGGACTCGCGCAGCGGCAAGGCCAACCAGGAGCTGGGCGGCGGGGACAGCGACGGCGCCCGGTCCGACACCGCGATGGTCGTACACCTCGACACGGGCCGCACGCACGCCACCGTCGTCAGCATCCCCCGCGACACCCTCGTCACCCGCCCGTCCTGCCCGCTGCCCTCCGGCGGCAGCACGGCACCGGCGTCCGGCGCCATGTTCAACAGCGCCTACGCGGTGGGCGGTCCGGTGTGCGCGGTGAAGACGGCCGAGTCGCTCACCGGCGTCCGCATGGACCACTACCTGGAGATCGACTTCTCCGGCTTCGCGAAGCTGGTCGACGCGCTCGGCGGGGTCGACGTCACCACCACCGAGGACATCGACGACGACCAGAGCCACCTGCACCTCGAGGCCGGCACCCACCACCTCGACGGCAAGCAGGCCCTGGCCCTCGCCCGCACCCGGCACGGCATAGGCGACGGCAGCGACCTGGGCCGCATAGGGCTGCAGCAGATGCTGGTCAAGGACCTGCTGGAGCGGCTCTCCGGCGCCGGCCTGCTCACCGACCCGGCCAAGCTGTACCAGGTCGCCGACGCCGTCACCGCCGGCCTCACCACCGACACCGGCCTGGACTCCCTGAACGAGCTGACGAGCCTCGGCCGGAGCCTGCGGGGCCTGACCGCCGACCGGGTGCGGACGGTGACCATGCCGGTCGTCACGGCACCCTCCGACCCCAACCGGGTCGTCGCCGACGAGCCGCAGGCGGGCCGGCTCTGGGCGTCCCTGCGCTGAGTCGTACAACCTTCCGGATGACCCACGGGTCTGCTGCGATGACCGAACAGCTGTACACCAGGGGGTTTTCCGTTGTTCCGCTCGCGTTCGCACGCCCGTTGGGCACTGCCGCTGACCCTGGGCCTGACCGCCCTCGGCCTCGCCGGCCCGGCCGTGTCCGCCGCCCCGGCCAGGAGCGCCACCCAGGTCCGTGACGACTTCAACGGCGACGGCTACGCCGACCTGGCCGTCGGCGCGCCGAACGCCACCGTCGGCGGCCAGGCCCGGGCCGGTTACGTCGCCGTGCTCTACGGCGGCCCGCACGGCCTGTCCGCCGGCCACCGCACGGTCATCAGCCGGGCCACCCCCGGCATCCCCGGCGACCCCGTCCAGGGAATGCACTTCGGGCTGCAGATCGCCAAGGGCGACCTGGACGGTGACGGGTACGCCGACCTCGTGGCCGGCGGGGTCGTCGTCTGGGGCGGGCCGCGCGGACTGTCCGGGGGCACGGAGATCGGCGGCAACAACCACCAGACCGGGGACTTCGACGGCGACGGACGGCTCGACCTCGCCGTGATCCACGGCGGCCACGGCATGGGCGACGACCCGGCCGGCAGCACCGCCGCGATCTGGAAGGGCCCGCTCAAGCGCAACGGCACCCCGGTCGGCCGCACCCCGCTCGACCCCGACCACCTCCAGTACGTCGACGTCCACGACGGCGACACCGGCGACATCAACGGCGACGGCCGCGCCGACCTGGTGCTGACCGGCTACTGCGGCGACGGCAACAACTGCAGTGAGCTGTACCTGAGCGGCCCCGGCGGCCTTTCCCGCGTCACCTACCCCTACCGCAGCGGCGACGGCGCGGCGGCCATCGGCGACCTCGACGGCGACGGCTACGACGACGTCGTCACCGGGTTCCAGAACGACAACTCGGTCTGGGTGATGTACGGCGGCGCCGCCGGCCTGCGCGGCCAGGACACCTGGAAGCGCATCACACAGGACACGCCCGGCGTCCCCGGCAGCCGGGAGACGACCGACATGTTCGGCCAGACGGTCGCCGTCGGCGACATCACCGGCGACGGCATCGACGACCTGGCGGTCGGCGCGCCCGGCGAGAACGACGAGGGCGTGGTCGACGTGCTGCGCGGCAGCCGCTCCGGGCTCACCGGCGCCGGCGCCCAGGCGTTCGGCCAGGACACCAAGGGCGTGCCCGGCACCGCCGAGCCGTCCGACGCCTTCGGGTACGTGGTCCGGTTGCTCGACGTCAACCACAACGGCCACGCCGACCTGGTCGCCGCCGCCCCCGGCGAAGACGGCAGCAACGGGGCGGTGTGGGTGCTGCGCGGACGCCCGTCCGGCCTGGTCACGGACGCGGCCGCGGTCTTCGGCGGGAAGGCGCTCGGGGCGCCGTACAAGAAGGCGTCGTTCGGCTTCGGCCTGAGGTGACGGCGGGTCGGAAAAAATCCCGGAGATTTTTCCCTGAGCGTGTCGATCCGGGTCCTACCCGTTCGACGCAAGGGGTGAGCGGCGGGGAACGGACCCGCCGCCCCGACCGAAGGAGTCACCATGCCCCGCTACCTGTCGCTCGTGCGCATCGACGAGTCCGCCGGCCCCGCCGGGGGCCCCGGCGAGGAGCTGATGCAGCGGATGGGCGAGCTGATCGAGGAGATGACCAAGGCCGGTGTGCTGCTCGACACCGCCGGGCTCACCCCGTCCGCCGAGGCCGTCCGGCTGGACTGGGACGGCGCGCAGGTCTCCGTCACCGACGGGCCGTTCACCGAGTCCAAGGAGGTCGTCGGCGGCTACGCGCTCATGCAGTGCAAGGACCGGGCCGAGGCGCTGGAGTGGACCCAGCGCTTCCTGAAGATCCACGGCCCGGAGTGGCAGCTCGCCTGCGAGCTGCGGGAGCTCGCCGAGGGCTGAGCCCGTTTGGCCGACCGTCGCCCAGGGTGTTGCATGGTGGGCTGTGGAATCACAGCCCACCGCGGCACGCGCGATCGAGACCGTCTTCCGCCTGGAGTCGCCCCGCGTGATCGCCGGCGTCGCCCGGATCGTCCGGGACGTCGGCATCGCCGAGGAGCTGGCGCAGGACGCCCTGGTCGCCGCCCTGGAGCGGTGGCCCCGGGAGGGGGTGCCGGACAACCCCGGCGCCTGGCTGATGGCCACGGCCCGGCACCGGGCCGTCGACCTGATCCGGCGCCGCGAGACCTACGCCCGCAAACTCGCCGAGATCGGCCGGGACCTGGAGACGGCCCCGCCGTCGTACGACGAACCCGCCGACCCGGACGACATCGACGACGACCTGCTCCGGCTGGTCTTCACCGCCTGCCACCCGGTGCTGTCGCCGCAGGCCCGCACCGCACTCACCCTGCGCCTGCTCGGCGGCCTGACCACGGCCGAGATCGCCCGTGCCTACCTGGTGCCGGAGCCGACGGTCGCCCAGAGGATCGTCCGCGCCAAGCGCACCCTGGCCGCCAAGAACGTCGCCTTCGAGGTGCCGTACGGGCCGGAGCGCGAGGCCCGCCTCGGCTCCGTCCTGGACGTCATCTACCTGATCTTCAACGAGGGGTACGCGGCCACCGCCGGCGACGACTGGCTGCGCCCCGGCCTGTGCGAGGACGCGCTGCGGCTGGCCCGGGTGCTGTCGGCGCTGATGCCCGAGGAGCCCGAGGTGCACGGCCTGACCGCGCTGCTGGAGTTCCAGGCCTCCCGCGCCGCCGCCCGCACCGGCCCCGACGGCACGCCGGTGCTGCTGAAGGACCAGAACCGCCGCCGCTGGAACCGCATGCTCATCGCGCGCGGGGTCCGTGCCCTCGACCGCGCCGAGGCCACCGCGAGCGGCCCGCCGGGGCCGTACACCCTCCAGGCCGCCATCGCCGCCTGCCACGCGCACGCGTACACGTACGAGGAGACCGACTGGCGCGCCATCGCCACCCTGTACCGGCTGCTGGCCGTCCGCGCGCCGTCCCCGGTGGTCGAGCTGAACCGCGCGGTCGCCGTGTCGATGGCCGACGGCCCCGCGGCGGGCCTGGAACTGGTGGACGCCCTGGCCGCCGCCCCCGCGTTGCGCGGCTACCACCTGCTGCCCAGCGTCCGCGGCGACCTGCTGTCCCGCCTCGGCCGCACCGCCGAGGCCCGTGAGGAGTTCCTCCGCGCGGCCGGCCTGACCCACAACGAGCGGGAACGGCAGCTGCTGCTGCGCAGGGCGGGGGAGTGCGCCCGCGTCAGCGCAGCGGACGGCCGATCAGCATCGTCGGCGCCCCGGCGACCCGGGTGAGGAACACGGTGGCCGCGTTCGGCCCCTGCGGCCGTACCTTGCGGCGCAGCTCCTCCGGCTCCACCGCCGAGCCGCGCTTCTTCACGGTCAGCGTGCCGACCTCGCGCTCCCGCAGCAGGGCCTTCAGCTTCTTGACGTTGAACGGGAGCCGGTCGGTGATCTCGTAGCCGGTGGCGTACGGCGTGGGCCGCGGCTCGTCGGCCGTGACGTAGGCGATGGTCGGGTCCAGCAGCCCGCCGCCGACCTCCTCGGCCACCTCGGCGACCAGGTGGGCGCGGATCACGGCACCGTCCGGCTCGTACAGGTAGCGCCCCACCGGCCGCACCGCGGGATCGGGCAGCCCGCGGCCGAGCAGGCTGCGCGGGCCGGGCAGCAGCGTGGCCCGCACGGCGCCCGGCGCGCCGGTCCCGAACCACAGCACCGCCTCCTTCACGTCCCCGCCGTCGGAGATCCACTCGGCCTCGGCCGCCGCCGGGACCACCTCGTGCGGAATGCCCGGCGCGATCTTCAGCGCGGCCCGGGGTGCCGCGAGCGCCGCCCCGACCGCCCAGGACAGCGGCGGTGAGTACGCCTCCGGGTCGAACACCCGGCCGCGCCCGCCCCGGCGCGCCGGGTCCACGAACACCGCGTCGTACCCGGCGGTGTCCACCTCCGTGACGTCGGCTTCCCGTACCTCGATCAGCCCGGCCAGCCCCAGCGCCTCGGCGTTCGCCCGGGCGACCGCCGCCGTGACCGGGTCCCGGTCCACGGCCAGCACCCGGATCCCGGCCCGCGCTAGCGCGATCGCGTCCCCGCCGATCCCGCAGCACAGGTCGGCGACGGAGGTCACGCCCAGCTCCCGCAGCCGGCCGGCCCGGTACGCCGCCACGCTCGCCCGAGTCGACTGCTCGACCCCGTTCGGCGTGAAGAACATCCGCCCGGCGTCCTCGGCCCCGAACTTCGCCACCGCCCGCTGCCGCAGCCGGGCCTGGCCGAGCGCGGCCGAGACCAGCTCGGCCGGGTGGTCGCGGCGCAGCCGGGTGGCCACGGCCAGTTCCTGCGCGGGCTCGGTGTCCCGCACCTCGTCGAGGAGGGCGCGGCCTTCGGGGCTGAGGAGCAGAGCGAGGTCGTTCACCGGGTCATTGTGGGCCAGTCGGTGGATGGTGCGCCCGACGCGGCGGTGTCGACCGGGATCGCGGGCCGGGGCCTGGGAGGATCCGGCACCATGCGAGCAGTAGTACAAAATGACAAAAAGCGGGCGCGGCTCGCCGTG
This sequence comes from Streptomyces sp. NPDC088810, assembly GCF_044750305.1. NCBI lineage: Bacteria > Bacillati > Actinomycetota > Actinomycetes > Kitasatosporales > Streptomycetaceae > Streptomyces > Streptomyces sp. NPDC088810. The sequence goes on along the minus strand of NZ_JBIVJQ010000004.1, from coordinate 415,643 downwards.
AGCACCTCCCGGAAGACGGCCGTGGGCTCCGCGGCCCTCACCCTGGCCGCCGCCGCCCTCCTCTCCGGCTGCGCCGGCGGCCCCGAACCCGCCACCGGCCACGGCGGGCCCGCCCGCGCCGTGGACCCCCGGGCCCGGGCGGCCGCCGAACACGCCCGGCTGGCCGCCGCCGCCCGGCGCTGGGGCCTGGACCACGCCCCGCTCACGCCCCCCGCACCGCCGGCGAAGAAGCCGGAGATCACCCCACGGGACGGCTTCGAGGTGGACGGCCAGGAGGAGGACGACCTCCCGCCGGTCTTCACCACGATCCCCACCAAGCAGCGGGTCGTCTTCCTCACCATCGACGACGGCGCCGAGAAGGACCCGGCCTTCCTGCGCATGATGAGCGAGCTGAAGGTGCCGTACTCGGCCTTCCTCAGCAACTACCTCGTCAAGGACGACTACGGCTACTTCCGCCGGATGCAGGCCCAGGGCGTGACCCTCAACAACCACACCCTCACCCACCCCTACCTGCCCGGCCTGACCTACGAGGAGCAGAAGGACGAGATCTGCGGCATGCAGGCCGTCATGAAGAGGCAGTTCGGCAAGGCGCCCACCGTGTTCCGGCCGCCGTACGGCAACTACAACGGCGACACCCTGCGCGCCGCCAAGTCCTGCGGGATCAAGTACGCGCCCATCTGGGACGAGGAGGTCTTCGTCGACCACTGGGAGTACCGCGACTGGGACCGCAGCCTGCACCCCGGCGACATCGTCCTCACCCACTTCCGCGGCCGGGACGACTGGGACGGCACGATGGTGGACGACATGCGCCGCTTCCTGAACAAGGTCACGCGCGAGGGCTACGCCGTGGCCCGCCTGGAGGACTACCTGTGAGGCGCCTGCGGGGCCCGGCCGCGGTCCTCGCCCCGGCCCTGCTCCTCGCGGGCTGCGCCCAGTCCGTCGACCCCATCGAACGCCTGGGCAAGAAGGCCGCCGAAGGGGTGCACCCGCACGCCACCGCGCCCGGTCCCGGCTACCGGTACTGGGGCCTGACCCGGCCGCTCGCCCGCGCCCCGGTGCACCCGGCCCGCCCGCTCGCCGAGCACCCGGGGGCCGCCGCCCTGTCCCCGGTGGTCGACCACGTCCGCACCCGCGACCCGGTCGTCTTCCTCACCTACGACGACGGCGCCGAACGCGACCCCCGCTTCGTCGACATGGTCCGCGACCTGCGGCTCCCGGTCACCCTGTTCCTCACCGACAGCGTCGCCGCCCCCGGCTACGGCCACTTCGCCCGCCTGCACGCGCTCGGCGCCGGCATCCAGAACCACACCGTCGACCACCGGGCGCCGGCCGGACTGCCGTACGCCGGCCAGCGCGCCGAGATCTGCGGCCAGCAGAACCGCCTCCGCACCCGCCTCGGCGTCACCCCGCGCCTCTTCCGCCCGCCCTACGGCTCCTACGACCGCACCACCCGGCGCGCGGCGGCCGGCTGCGGCATCTCCGCCCTCGTCCTGTGGCGCGCCGCCCTCACACCCGCCGGCCTCACCTACACCCACGGCCCCCACCACCTGCGCCCCGGCGACATCGTCCTGGTCGGCCCGGACGAGTCCACGGGTCCCTCCCTGCGGGAACGCACGGTCCGGGTGCTGAGGGAGGCCCAGGAGAGGGGCCTCACGGTGGGGCGCCTGGAGGACTACCTCTGAAGGCCGGTCCGGCACGGGGGGCGCCCGGAGCACTCGCGCGCCCGTTCGCGGCCGACGCGCCGCACCGCAATTGGCACTCCGCTTGACCGAGTGCTAATCCCGGTCATAGTCTCAGGTCTGGCACTCCCCCCTGGAGAGTGCCAGATAAACGCGACGGGCAGGTCCGGCACCCGCGACGACGGATCGACCTGGTCGCCACCTCAGACAGTTAACCCCGTGAGATCTCCGAAGGGGGAGGTCGGATCGTGACGACCGCCAGCTCCAAGGTTGCCATCAAGCCGCTCGAGGACCGCATCGTGGTCCAGCCGCTGGACGCCGAGCAGACCACGGCCTCTGGCCTGGTCATCCCGGACACCGCGAAGGAGAAGCCCCAGGAGGGCGCCGTCCTCGCCGTGGGCCCGGGCCGGTTCGAGAACGGCGAGCGTCTGCCGCTCGACGTCAAGGTCGGCGACGTCGTCCTCTACAGCAAGTACGGCGGCACCGAGGTGAAGTACAACGGCGACGAGTACCTCGTCCTCTCGGCTCGCGACGTCCTCGCGATCATCGAGAAGTAATCACCTCAAGCGACTCTCTGCTTGAAGCTGCGCCCCTGGCCCCCGCGATCGATAAGAAGCCGGGCGCCCGGGGCGCGGCGTTTTTCACCCACAGATTTCCGAGAGGGCTCCCGCTGCCATGGCGAAGATCCTGAAGTTCGACGAGGACGCCCGTCGCGCCCTTGAGCGCGGCGTCAACAAGCTTGCCGACACCGTCAAGGTGACGATCGGCCCCAAGGGCCGCAACGTCGTCATCGACAAGAAGTTCGGCGCCCCCACCATCACCAACGACGGTGTCACGATCGCCCGTGAGGTGGAGATCGAGGACCCGTACGAGAACCTCGGCGCGCAGCTGGTGAAGGAGGTGGCGACCAAGACCAACGACATCGCTGGTGACGGCACCACCACCGCCACCGTCCTCGCCCAGGCGCTGGTCCGCGAGGGTCTGAAGAACGTCGCCGCCGGTGCCTCCCCGGCCGCCCTGAAGAAGGGCATCGACGCCGCGGTCAAGGCCATCTCCGACGACCTGCTGGCCTCGGCCCGCCCGATCGACGAGAAGTCCGACATCGCCGCCGTCGCCGCGCTGTCCGCCCAGGACCAGCAGGTCGGCGAGCTGATCGCCGAGGCGATGGACAAGGTCGGCAAGGACGGTGTCATCACCGTCGAGGAGTCCAACACCTTCGGTCTGGAGCTGGACTTCACCGAGGGCATGGCCTTCGACAAGGGCTACCTGTCGCCGTACTTCGTGACGGACCAGGAGCGCATGGAGGCCGTCCTGGAGGACCCGTACATCCTCATCCACCAGGGCAAGATCTCCGCCATCACGGAGCTGCTGCCGCTGCTGGAGAAGGTCATCCAGGCCGGCTCCTCCAAGCCGCTGCTGATCATCGCCGAGGACCTCGAGGGCGAGGCCCTGTCGACCCTGGTCGTCAACAAGATCCGCGGCACCTTCAACGCCGTCGCGGTGAAGGCCCCCGGCTTCGGCGACCGCCGCAAGGCGATGCTGCAGGACATGGCCGTCCTCACCGGCGCCACCGTCATCTCCGAGGAGGTCGGCCTCAAGCTCGACCAGGTCGGCATCGACGTGCTCGGCTCCGCCCGCCGCGTCACCGTCACCAAGGACGACACCACGATCGTCGACGGCGCCGGCAAGTCCGAGGACGTGCAGGGCCGCGTCGCCCAGATCAAGGCCGAGATCGAGAACACCGACTCCGACTGGGACCGCGAGAAGCTCCAGGAGCGCCTCGCGAAGCTGGCCGGCGGCGTGTGCGTGATCAAGGTCGGCGCCGCCACCGAGGTGGAGCTGAAGGAGAAGAAGCACCGTCTGGAGGACGCCATCTCCGCGACCCGCGCCGCGGTCGAGGAGGGCATCGTCTCCGGTGGTGGCTCCGCCCTGGTCCACTCCTCCAAGGTCCTCGAGGGCAACCTCGACAAGACCGGCGACGAGGCCACCGGTGTCGCGGTCGTCCGCAACGCCGTGGTCGAGCCGCTGCGCTGGATCGGCGAGAACGCCGGCCAGGAGGGCTACGTCATCGTGTCCAAGGTCAAGGACCTGGACAAGGGGCAGGGCTACAACGCCGCCACCGGCGAGTACGGAGACCTGGTCAAGGCCGGCGTCATCGACCCGGTCAAGGTCACCCGCTCCGCCCTGGAGAACGCCGCCTCCATCGCCTCCCTGCTGCTCACGACCGAGACCCTGGTCGTCGAGAAGAAGGAAGAGGAGCCGGAGGCCGCGGGCCACGGCCACAGCCACGGTCACGCCCACTGAGCGACCCGCGCCTGAAAACGAAGGCCCGGCACCCCGGACGGGGAGCCGGGCCTTCGCCCTGTCTACTGCTCCAACGCGTCCAGCGCGCCGAGCTGCTGCATCAGCCCCAGCTGGTCGTGCTGCCACCAGATCTCGGCGATCTTGCCGTTGTCGGCGAACCGGAACAGCGTCATCCCCGTCATGGTGACCTGCCTGCCGGTGGGCCCGACCCCCAGGAAGTCGCCCTTGTGCGTCGCGTTCCACGTCCACCGCGCGCAGGCCCGCTCACCCTGGGCGATCACGTCCTCGACCGTGAACGCGAAGTCGAAGGCGCCGCGCCACATCCGGAACTCGGCGCGGGCGTTGTCCAGCCCGATGGTGTCCTGCGGGTTCACCGGGTCGTGGCCGTGGACGTCCTCGTCCAGCAGGTCGTTGAGCGGCGGCAGCTCGCCCGCGGTCGCGAGCGCCTCGAAGAACCGCCGCACGGTGTGCACCATCAGGTACTCGTCCCGTACGACGTCCAGATCGACGAACGTCGGCATCTCGTCGCACAGCGCGACCATCTCCCGGAAGATCCGGTCGGTCTCCGGGAGGTTCGAGTTCCGCATCGCGTCCTCGTAGGACGGGAACTCCACCACTTCCACGATGTGCGACGCGTCGGAGCGGTCCGTGCCGACCACCGCGTGCGTCGCCGTCCGCTTCCCCTTGGTCTGCTCGACCCAGTCGTCGATGAGCCGGTTCATCTCGTCCAGCCGGCTCGTCCTGCACTCGATGAGCTGTACGAAGGTCATGGCGCCGCCTCCGGCCCCCCTGGTCCGGTACCGTCCCGCCCATTTTCCCACCGGGACGGCAGCGCCACCGCCGCTACTGCGGCCCGTACTTGCGCCCCGTCCGGGAACTGATCCCGCCCAGCAGCCCGCGCGGGGTCACCTTCACCAGCCCCATCAGCGCCTTGTACCGGGGATCCGGGATGGACAGCGTCCTGCCGCGCGCGAGATCGGCCAGGGCCGCCGCGACCAGCTTGTCGGCGTCCAGCCACATCCAGCCCGGGATGTTGTCCGTGCCCATCCCGGCCCGCTGGTGGAACTCGGTGCGCACGAATCCCGGGCACAGCGCCATCAGCCGGACCCCGCTGCCGGCCAGGTCCTTCGCCGCGCCCTGGGTGAACTGCACGACCCAGGCCTTGGACGCGCCGTACGTGCCGCGCGGGACGAACGCGGCCACCGAGGCGACGTTCACCACCCCGCCCCGGCCGCGTTCGCGCATCGCCTCGGCCGCCGCCGACGTCAGCCGGAGCACCGCCTCGCAGTGCACCTTGAGCATCCGCAGCTCGTCCGCCATCGCCACGTCCAGGTAGCGGCCCTTGTTGCCGAAGCCGGCATTGTTGATCAGCAGGTCGACCGGGTTCTTCCGGTCGCCGAGCCGGTCGGCGACCGCCTCGATCCCCTTGTCCTCGGACAGGTCGGCGGTCAGCACCTCCACCTCGATGCCGTGCCGGTCGTGCAGTTCCGTCGCCTGCTCGCGCAGCCGCTTGGTGTCCCGGGCCACCAGGACGAGGTCGTGCCCGTCCGCCGCCAGCCGGCGCGCGAACGCGGCACCGATCCCCGCGGTCGATCCCGTAATCAGAGACGTTGTCATGGCCCAAGGGTAGTGACCGGGAGCGGCGGCCTCCGTTGCCCGCCTCGCCCATGCCGGCCGACCTCCTGACGGCAGTTCAGGCCCCGTGCTCCGCCACGTACGCCCGGGCCTGCGCCAGCGTCTCGGTGTGCAGCGCCTCGCCCGCCGCGAGCAGCCGGGGCAGCAGCTCGCGCTCGGTGGTGACCGCGCGGAACTGCATCGTCGCCGTCACCCCGTGGTCCGGCCGGTGCACGATCTCGACCGGGTCTCCGGCCCGGATCTCGCCCGCCTGGATCACCCGGAGGTAGGCACCCGTTGCGCCCTTCCGTGTGAACCTCCTGACCCAGCCGCGTTCGCCCAGATGGCCCTGGAACGTGTGGCACGGGATGCGGCCCGCGGTCACCTCCAGCACCACCTCGGCACCGATCCGCCAGCGTTCGCCGATCAGCGCCCCGGAGACGTCGAGACCGTCCGTCGTCAGGTTCTCGCCGAAGCAACCATTGGCCAACGACCGGCCGAGTTCGCGCTCCCACACGTCGAGGTCCTCGCGGGCGTACGCGTACACCGCCTGGTCGTTCCCGCCGTGGTGGCGCGTGTGGCACACCGCGTCCCCGGCCAGCCCGCTCGCGCCGATCCCCTTGGGCCCCGGCGCCGCCACTCGCACGGGCCCGTCGGCCGGGTGCTTGTCGATGCCGGTCAGACCCTGCGGCTGGCTGGTGTAGGAGACCTGCCGGGGGCTGCCCAGATTGACGGAAAGAAGCTTCATGCCCGCACGGTAAGTGATCGGGCCCAAAGTGTCGACGCATTATCGGGCGCCGCACCCAAGGCTGCCTTATGCTCAAGAGGTGATCGAGGCCCGTCATCTCCGCGTCCTGCGCGCCGTCGCCACCACCGGCTCCTTCTCCGCCGCGGGGCGCCAGCTGGGCTGCACCCAGCCGGCCGTCAGCCAGCAGATGAAGGCCCTGGAGGCCTCGGTCGGCACCCCGCTGCTGGTCCGCACCGGGCGCGAGATGCGCCTCACCCAGGCCGGCGAGGCCCTCGTCCGGCACGCCTCGGGCATCCTCGCGGGGCTCACCGCCGCCGAGGAGGAGGTCGCCGCCATCGCCGGGCTGCGCGCGGGCCGGGTCCGGCTGGTGTCCTTCCCCAGCGGCAGCTCCACCCTGGTCCCCACCGCCCTGGCCGCCCTGCGCGCCGCCCACCCCGGCACCCGGGTCTCTCTGGAGGAGGCCGAGCCCCCGCGGTCCGTCGAACTGCTCCGCGAAGGCGACTGCGACCTGGCCCTGGCCTTCCGTTACGAGGGCGCCGCGGTCGCCGAGGACTGGGACGACCTCGTCGTACGCCCCCTGCTGACCGACCGCCTGGTCGCCCTGGTGCCCGAACGGCACCGGCTCGCGCGCGCGGAGGCCGTCGCGATCGGGGAGCTGGCCCAGGAGCCCTGGATCGCGGGCTGCCCGCGCTGCCGCGGCCAGCTGATCGAGGTGTGCGAGGGGGCCGGTTTCAGCCCGCGCATCGACTTCGCCACCGACGACTACCCGGCCGTGGTCGGCCTGGTCGGCGCGGGCCTCGGCGTCGCCGTACTGCCCCAGCTGGCCGTGGAGTCGGTGCGGCCCCGGGGCGTGCGCACGGTACGGCTGGAACCGGCGGTACGGCGGGAGATCGTCGCCCTCACCCTGCCCGACCTGGCACAGGTGCCGGCCGTGTCGGCGACGCTGGAGCAACTGGCCCGTGCCGCCCGTCCGGCCGGGCGCGGATAGGGGTCACTGCGGGCCAGAGGTCACGCGGAGCGAGTCACGGGCACGCGCGCGCGTGCCCGGTCATGGTTCCGAATGGATGAAGAAACGTTCCTTCAGTGATCCGAGGCGGTGTCCCCGCTGGTGGTCGACGCCGCCACCAGGCGGTTGCGCGCCCGCCCCATCAACTCCTCACGCTCGTCCTCGGTCAGTCCGCCCCAGACTCCGTACGGCTCGCGCACCGCCAGTGCGTGCGCCGCGCACTCCGCACGGACCGGGCACCTCATGCAGACCTCTTTGGCCGAGTTCTCGCGAGCGCTCCGAGCCGCCCCGCGCTCGCCCTCCGGGTGGAAGAAGAGCGAGCTGTCCACGCCGCGGCAGGCAGCCAGCAGCTGCCAGTCCCACAGGTCCGCGTTCGGTCCGGGAAGGCGGGAGAAATCTGCCATTACGTGACCCCTTGTCGCCGTTCTGGGCGGATACGGTGCCAACGACCGTACATCTCCGGTCTAAGGAGATGAAAATATGACTCATTGCGAATCTAGCCCCGGACACTGCAAAACGGGAAGAAAAAGGGCCAAATGGGGCATAGGTTGTGATGAAAACTTGTGGGTCCGTTGGGCATGTCTGCATCGTGTCGACCCCCTCACGTACAGTGCCGAAGACGGCACGCAGCCCCGTAACTCTTTCGAGTGACCGTCGTTGAGAGTGCGGAGGCGGTTGAAAACACAAGGGCTCGGGCAGGCGTCCGAGACGGTCGACCGCACAGGTGACGATTCCGTACCAGCCTGGAGGCTCAAGGTGACGCGCATCAGCTGCGGAGGGCGGTCATGACATCCGTCCTCGTCTGCGACGACTCCCCGCTTGCCCGAGAAGCACTGCGCCGCGCGGTCGCGACCGTGCCCGGTGTCGAGCGCGTGACGACGGCGGCCAACGGCGAGGAAGTCCTCCGCCGCTGGGGCGCCGACCGTTCCGACCTCATCCTGATGGACGTGCGCATGCCCGGTCTGGGCGGCGTCGAGACCGTGCGCCGGCTGCTGTCGGCCGACCCCGGCGCGCGCATCATCATGCTCACCGTCGCAGAGGACCTGGACGGCGTGGCCCTCGCGGTCGCCGCCGGGGCGCGTGGCTACCTGCACAAGGACGCCTCGCGCGCGGAGCTGCGCGCCACGGTGACGCAGGCCCTCGCCGACCCGACCTGGCGGCTCGCCCCGCGCCGCCTGCGCTCGGCCGAGATGGGCGCCGCGCCCACGCTCACCGCGCGCGAGATCCAGGTCCTGGAGGGCATGAGCCACGGCCGCTCGAACGCCGAGATCGGCCGTGAGCTGTTCCTCTCCGAGGACACGGTCAAGACGCACGCCCGGCGCCTGTTCAAGAAGCTCGGCGCCTCGGACCGGGCCCACGCGGTGGCCCTCGGCTTCCGCTGGGGACTGGTCCGGTAACCGATGCGAGGCCCTGCGGGCCGCCCGGCGCCGGTCACCCTCCGGTCCGGCTCCTGCGCGCGGCATCCGCGCGGGCGGGGGGTCGGTTCGCCGGCGGGCGTCTGCTCGGCGGGTGTCCGGCCGGTGGCTGGTCCGCCGGCGGGTGTCGGGCGGGCGGCTGGCTCGCCGACGGGTGTCGGGCGGGCAGCGCCGGCGCGGGACTTGCCGACGGGTGGTTCGCCGGCGGATGCCTGGGGGACAGGCGGTTCGCTGGCGGGTGGCTTGGCGGTGACTGGTTCGCGGGCGGGTGGCTTGCCGGTGGTCGGTATGCCGGCGGGTGGCTTGTCGACGGGTGGTTCCCCGAGGGGTGTCTGGCTGACGGCCGGTTCGCCGGCGGGTGGCTTGCCGGCGGTCGGTATGCCGACGGGTGGCTTGTCGGTGGCCGGCTCGCTGGCGGCTGTGGTCGGTTCGCGGGCGGGTGGCTTGCCGGCGGTCGGTTCGCGGGCGGGTGGCTTGCCGGCGCCTGGCTCGCTCTCGGCTGACTCGCTGACGGCCCGGCTTGACCGGGCCGGTCTGGCGGATCGGTGGACCGGCGGTCCGGCGCTCCCGTGTGGCGCCGCCGGGGATGCCCGGGGCGGCCGGGAGGGGCCGCACGTCCTCCGGACCGGTGTGCTCGTCCGCTCCCTACCGGCGCTCTTGCGCTCCCCGGTCCGCTGTGTGCTTCGTCTCGATGCCCGTGTGCTCCATGACGGCATCGGCGGCACCCGGGCGGGCGCCCCGGGGGGGCGGTGGCGTGCGGTGGCCGACAGGGGTGCCGTGGTCGCGCCCCGACCGGGTCGCGCCTTGATAGGGGCGTGCGAGGCGTGCCGCTCCGAGCGCCCGGGGGTCGGCCTCGGCGTGCCGCGGGCGACGAGAACCAGCAGGTCCCTGCCCCGACACCCGGTCGGCATGGACGTACGACATCGCCGTACACGCCGGCCTGCGAGCGCCCCCGACACCGGCGCTCCGGTGGTACGCCCCACACGGCGATGCCCACCGGCGCACAAGGCGACCCGACACGGTCCGCGAGCGCGCCGGCGCACTACACCGCCGAACCCCCCGGAGGGGCCTGTGCAAGGCGGCCCGCCGGACGCGCGCTGCTCGTTTCGGCGCGGATGCCGCATCCTTGAGATGTGGAGTCTCTCGGGGACGAGTCGGTCGAGCGGAAGGGGAGGGCGCAGGGAATGAGTGCCGGCGCACCTGCTCATAACGCTTCGGTGCACAACCACGAGCACGATGCGACGGACCGGACGGCCTCAGGGCACCATGGACCGATGCGCGACGACGAGGCGGGCACGGCCCATGGGGCGATCGGTGCGCTCGTGCATCGTGCCGTCGACGGGGACGAGCAGGCCACGCACGATCTGCTCGCCCATGTCCACCCGCTGGCGTTGCGCTACTGCCGCACCCGGCTGTCCAGGCTCCCCGGCGACGCGCGCCACTTCGTGGAGGACCTCGCCCAGGAGGTCTGCGTGGCGGTCCTCCTCGCCCTGCCCCGCTACCGCGACACCGGCCGCCCCTTCGAGGCGTTCGTCTTCGCCATCGCCTCCCACAAGGTCGCCGACCTCCAGCGCGCGGCGATGCGCCACCCGGGGTCGACCGCGGTGCCGTCCGACGAGATGCCCGAGCGGCCCGACGACTCCCTCGGCCCCGAGGAGCGCGCCCTGCTCAGCAGCGACGCGGAGTGGGCCAAGAAACTGCTGGCCAACCTCCCGGAGAACCAGCGGGAGCTGCTCCTGCTGCGCATCGCCGTGGGCTTGACCGCGGAGGAGACCGGGCAGATGTTGGGAATGTCACCCGGCGCGGTCCGGGTGGCCCAGCACCGGGCTCTGAGCCGCCTCAGGGCGCTCGCCGAACAGTAATCCCCCCTGCGGAGAGCCCTCGTGGCTCCTTCGCTGAACAGGTCCGCCGCCGGTTCCGTACGAACATACGAAGCCCCGAGCGACCCCGTACCGTGGAATTTGCTAGCGACGCTTCCCGTTAGCATGGACATCCGCACCGATCAAGGCCATTTGGGGAAGGTGTCATGACTGCCAACGTCGACGGAGTGCCCGGTAAATTCGCGACACTCGGGCTGACCTACGACGACGTGCTGCTGCTGCCGGGCCCGTCGGACATGGCACCCGACGAGATCGACACCGCCTCGTACGTCTCGAAGAACGTGCGGGTCAACATCCCGCTGCTGTCCGCCGCCATGGACAAGGTGACCGAGTCCCGCATGGCGATCGCGATGGCCCGCCAGGGCGGCGTCGGCGTCCTGCACCGCAACCTCTCCATCGAGGACCAGGCCAACCAGGTCGACCTGGTGAAGCGCTCCGAGTCCGGCATGGTCACCGACCCGATCACCATCCACCCGGAGGCCACGCTCGCCGAGGCCGACGCGCTGTGCGCCAAGTTCCGCATCAGCGGCGTCCCGGTGACCGGCAGCGACAAGAAGCTGCTCGGCATCGTCACCAACCGGGACATGGCCTTCGAGAGCGACCGCAGCCGCCGCGTGCACGAGGTCATGACCCCGATGCCGCTGGTCACCGGCAAGGTCGGCATCTCCGGCCCGGAGGCCATGGAGCTGCTGCGCAAGCACAAGATCGAGAAGCTGCCGCTGGTCGACGACGAGGGCGTCCTCAAGGGCCTGATCACGGTCAAGGATTTCGTCAAGGCGGAGAAGTACCCGAACGCCGCCAAGGACGCCGAGGGCCGCCTGCTGGTCGGCGCCGCGGTCGGTGTCGCCGGTGACGCCTTCGAGCGCGCCCAGGCCCTGATCGAGGCGGGCGTCGACTTCATCGTCGTGGACACCGCGCACGGCCACTCCCGTCTGGTCGGCGACATGATCGCCAAGATCAAGTCGAACTCCTCCGGCGTCGACGTCATCGGCGGCAACGTCGCCACCCGCGACGGCGCGCAGGCGCTGGTCGACGCGGGCGCCGACGGCATCAAGGTCGGTGTCGGGCCGGGCTCCATCTGTACGACCCGTGTGGTCGCCGGCGTCGGCGTCCCCCAGGTCACCGCGATCTACGAGGCCGCGCTCGCCGCCAAGGACGCCGGTGTCCCGGTCATCGGCGACGGCGGCCTGCAGTACTCCGGCGACATCGCCAAGGCCCTCGTCGCGGGCGCCGACACGGTGATGCTCGGCTCCCTGCTCGCGGGCTGCGAGGAGTCCCCGGGCGAGCTGCTGTTCATCAACGGCAAGCAGTTCAAGTCGTACCGCGGCATGGGCTCGCTCGGTGCCATGCAGTCCCGCGGCGACCGCAGGTCGTTCTCCAAGGACCGCTACTTCCAGGAGGGTGTCGCCTCCGACGAGCAGCTGATCCCCGAGGGCATCGAGGGCCAGGTGCCCTACCGCGGCCCGCTGTCCTCCGTCGTCCACCAGCTGGTCGGCGGCCTGCGCCAGTCGATGTTCTACGTCGGCGGCAGGACGGTCCCCGAGCTGCAGGCGGGCGGCCGGTTCGTGCGGATCACCTCGGCGGGTCTGAAGGAGAGCCACCCGCACGACATCCAGATGACGGTCGAGGCGCCGAACTACAGCAGCAAGCGGTAGCTCCCAGGTGGCACGCGCGGGCCTTCACGCGCGCGCGTGCCACCGGTGAAAGGGCGGCCCCGGACGATCCGGGGCCGCCCTTGTCGTACCCGTCGGCGATACTGGAAGGCGCTGCAACGCATAGGGAAAGGCCACCAACGTGACTGAGATCGAGATCGGGCGCGGCAAGCGCGGCCGCCGGGCGTACGCCTTCGACGACATCGCCGTCGTCCCCAGCCGCCGTACGCGGGACCCGAAGGAGGTCTCGATCGCCTGGCAGATCGACGCCTACCGCTTCGAGCTGCCCTTCCTGGCCGCTCCCATGGACTCCGTGGTCTCCCCGGCCACCGCCATCCGCATCGGCGAGCTGGGCGGCCTGGGCGTGCTCAACCTCGAGGGCCTGTGGACGCGGCACGAGGACCCGCAGCCGCTGCTGGACGAGATCGCCGAGCTGCCCGCCGAGCAGGCGACCCGCCGCCTCCAGGAGATCTACGCGGCACCGATCAAGGAGGAGCTGATCGGCGCCCGCATCAAGGAGGTCCGCGACTCCGGCGTGGTCACCGCCGCGGCGCTCTCCCCGCAGCGCACCGCCCAGTTCTCCAAGGCGGTCGTCGACGCGGGCGTGGACATCTTCGTCATCCGCGGTACGACGGTCTCGGCGGAGCACGTGTCGTCCTCGCACGAGCCGCTGAACCTGAAGCAGTTCATCTACGAGCTGGACGTCCCGGTGATCGTCGGCGGCTGCGCCACCTACACCGCCGCGCTGCACCTGATGCGCACCGGCGCGGCCGGCGTCCTGGTCGGCTTCGGCGGCGGCGCCGCGCACACCACGCGCAACGTCCTCGGCATCCAGGTCCCGATGGCCACGGCCGTCGCCGACGTGGCCGCTGCCCGCCGGGACTACATGGACGAGTCCGGCGGCCGGTACGTGCACGTGATCGCAGACGGCGGCGTCGGCTGGTCCGGCGACCTGCCCAAGGCGATCGCCTGCGGCGCCGACGCGGTCATGATGGGCTCCCCGCTGGCCCGGGGCACGGACGCGCCCGGCAAGGGCCACCACTGGGGCATGGAGGCGGTGAACGAGGAGCTGCCGCGCGGCAAGAAGGTCGACCTCGGCACGGTCGGCACGATCGAGGAGATCCTCACCGGCCCGTCGCACACCCCGGACGGCTCGATGAACTTCTTCGGCGCCCTGCGCCGCGCCATGGCCACCACCGGCTACAGCGAGCTGAAGGAGTTCCAGCGCGTCGAGGTGACGGTCGCGGACAGCCAGCACAGCCGGTAGTCGCCGGGGCGGTCGCCACGACGCCGGAAGGGCCGGTCATCCCGAGCGGATGACCGGCCCTTGCGCATGCCGGCTTCGGCTGCGAGCCCGCCCCCTTCACAACCGATGCGCCGCCCCCGTGGGCGTGGCCCCCCGGGTGTCCAGCAGGAGCTGGGCCTTCACGGAGAGGCCCTGCAGGTCGTACGTGCGGTGCTGCTGGAGCAGGATCGTGAGGTCGGCGTCGGCTGCGGCCTCGTACAGGGAGTCCGCGCGCGGGACCGGGCGGTCCAGGACGCTCCACGCGGGCACGTACGGGTCGTGGTAGCTCACGGCCGCGCCCAGCCCCATCAGCCGTACGGTGATCTCCTGGGCCGGTGTGCCCTGCAGATCGGCGAGGTCGGGCTTGTAGGTGACGCCGAGCAGCAGCACGCGGGCCCCGCGCGCGGACTTGCCGTGTTCGTTCAGGAGCGTGGCCGCGCGCTGGACGACGTACCGGGGCATCCGGTTGTTGACCTGCTGGGCCAGCTCGACCATGCGCAGGGTGCGGGTCGCGTGCCCGGTCAGGTCCTGAGCGGCGCCGTGTCCGCCGACGCCGGGTCCGGGACGGAACGCCTGGAAGCCGAAGGGCTTGGTCTCCGCGCAGCGGATGACGTCCCACAGGTCCACGCCCAGCTCGTGGCAGAGGACGGCCATCTCGTTGACGAGCGCGATGTTGACGTGCCGGTAGTTGGTCTCCAGCAGCTGCACGGTCTCCGCCTCGCGCAGCCCACGCGCGCGGACGACCTTGTCGGTGAGCCGGCCGTAGAACGTGGCGGCCGACTCCGTGCAGGCGGGGGTGAGGCCGCCGATCACCTTGGGGGTGCCGGCGGGCGTGTGGTCCCGGTTGCCGGGGTCCACCCGGCTGGGGGAGTAGGCGAGGTGGAAATCGCGGCCGGCGCGCAGACCCGAGCCCTCCTCCAGCAGCGGGCGCAGGAACTCCTCCGTCGTGCCGGGGAGCACCGGCGACTCCAGGATGACCGTGGTGTGCGGGCGCAGCCGTGCGGCCAGGGTGCGGGCCGCCGCCTCGACCTGGCCGAGGTCGAGTGCGCCGTCGGCACCGCGCGGGGTGGGCGCGCAGATCACCGCGGTGCGCACCCGGCCGAGCTGGGCCGGGTCGCTCAGGGGCCGGAATCCGGCGGAGTGCATCCGGCGCAGCTCCGCCGGACTGAGTGAGCCGACCTCGGGGCCGGTGGCATAGCCGACGGTGGAGACACCGGCGGCGACGGCGGCCTGGGCGAGCGGCAAGCCGTAGGGACCGAGTCCGATGACGGCGAGGTCTGCGGGCATGGCGTGAGCCGTCCTTCCCAGTAGCCGAAGCGGGACAGGTGCGCAACCGCTGTGGACAGGATGAGCGAGTGCACTGCCAGACTAGGTACACATATGACCGTTATGTGTGATTGTGTTTGTGTGTCTTCCGAGGGTTGTGCGCGAGTTGTCCACAGGTTGGGAGCCCGTGGTGGCTGACGCCGGGCAACCAAGTCAGAATTTGGGCATGAGGAGGGGATGAACCGGGCTTCGCCTCCGGGTGCGGCCGACGCGAGCGAGTGTGCGACAGCGGGAGGCAGCGGTGAGGACAGCGACTCTGGGGCCGGCGCAGCGCGCCGAGGCACTGGCGGCGATGGCGGAGCGCGAGCTGGACGTGCTGGTGGTCGGCGCCGGGGTGGTGGGAGCCGGCACCGCGCTGGACGCCGTCACCCGCGGCCTGTCCACCGGCCTGGTCGAGGCCCGCGACTGGGCGTCCGGCACCTCCAGCCGGTCCAGCAAGCTGATCCACGGCGGGCTGCGCTATCTGGAGATGCTCGACTTCGCCCTGGTCCGCGAGGCCCTCAAGGAGCGCGGCCTGCTGCTGGAGCGCCTCGCCCCGCACCTGGTCAAACCGGTCCCGTTCCTCTACCCGCTCCAGCACAAGGGCTGGGAGCGGCTGTACGCCGGCTCGGGCGTCGCGCTGTACGACGCGATGTCGATGGCCCGCGGCCACGGCAGGGGCCTTCCCATACACCGCCACCTGACCCGCCGTCACGCCCTGCGCGTGGCCCCCTGCCTGAAGAAGGACGCCCTGGTCGGCGCCCTGCAGTACTACGACGCCCAGATGGACGACGCCCGCTTCGTGGCCACCCTGGTGCGCACGGCGGCGTCCTACGGCGCGAAGGTGGCCAACCGCGCGCGTGTGACCGGGTTCCTGCGCGAGGGCGAGCGGGTCGTCGGCGCCCGGGTGCAGGACGTGGAGGGCGGCGGGGAGTACGAGATCCGCGCCCAGCAGGTCGTCAACGCCACCGGCGTGTGGACCGACGACACGCAGGCCATGGTGGGCGAGCGCGGGCAGTTCCACGTCCGCGCCTCCAAGGGCATCCACCTGGTCGTGCCCAAGGACCGCATCCACTCCACCACCGGCCTGATCCTGCGCACCGAGAAGTCCGTGCTGTTCGTCATCCCCTGGGGCCGGCACTGGATCGTCGGCACCACCGACACCGAATGGGACCTGGACAAGGCCCACCCGGCCGCGTCCAGCGCCGACATCGACTATCTGCTGGAACACGTCAACTCGGTGCTCGCCGTGCCGCTCGCCCGCGACGACGTCCAGGGCGTGTACGCCGGGCTGCGCCCGCTGCTGGCCGGCGAGTCCGACGCCACCAGCAAGCTGTCGCGCGAGCACACGGTGGCCCATCCGGCGCCGGGGCTGGTGGTCGTGGCGGGCGGCAAGTACACGACCTACCGGGTGATGGCCAAGGACGCCGTGGACGAGGCGGTGCACGGCCTCGACATGCGCGTCGCCGACTGCGTGACCGAGGAGACCCCGCTGCTCGGCGCGGAGGGCTACCAGGCGCTGTGGAACGCGCGAGCGCGCATCGCCGCCCGCACCGGGCTGCACGTGGTCCGCGTGGAACACCTGCTGAACCGGTACGGCTCCCTGGCCGAGGAGGTCCTGGACCTGATCGCCGCCGACCCCGCGCTCGGCGAGCCGCTGCATGCCGCCGACGACTACCTGCGCGCCGAGGTGGTGTACGCCGCCTCGCACGAGGGCGCCCGGCACCTGGACGACGTCCTCACCCGCCGCACCCGCATCTCCATCGAAACCTTCGACCGCGGCACCCGCAGCGCCCGCGAGGCGGCCGAGCTGATGGCACCGGTCCTGGGCTGGGACAAGGGCCAGATCGAGCGCGAGGTCGAGCACTACGAGAAGCGGGTGGAGGCCGAGCGCGAGTCCCAGCTCCAGCCGGACGACCAGACGGCGGACGCGGCGAGGCTGGGAGCACCGGACATCGTCCCGCTGTAAAACCAGCCCCCGCCGACCCGGCTCCGCCGGGCCCCGTCCCGCTCTCCCGGCGTGACCGCGACGAGCCGAGACCATGGTGACCGCCCGGTGCCGGACCGGCCGTACCCCATCCATGTCCGTCGGCCGTGAGTGCGCGGAGCCGGACTCGCCCCGAGCTTCACCCGGACGAGTGACGCGGAGCGGGATCTCCGCCCGGATCCCAGCCGTTCTACCGGGTGCGAGGGCAGAACTCGGCGGCGAGCAGGGCCGGTTCGAGGCGGGGGTCTGTGATCGCGTCCGTGTTCACCCGGAAGGTGAGGACACGGCGGCCGTCGGCGGTGGCTGCGCTGCGCACGTAGCTCCCGGATATCCGGCCGTTGTGCCCCCACACGGTGGTGCCGCACGGCAGCTTCACCGGAATCAGCCCCATGCCGTACGAGCCGTGTGCGGCACGGGTGTCGAACATCTCGCGCAGCCAGCGCGAGGGCAGCAGCCAGCCGCCGAGCAGGGCCGCGTAGAAGCGGTCGACGTCGGCCAGCGTGGTCACCAGCTCACCCGCCGCGCCGGCCACGCGCGGGTCGAGCTCGGTGACGTCGGAGCCGTCGGCGGCGTAGGCGCGGCCGTGCGGCGAGGGCAGCGACCTGCGGGACCCGGGAAAGGAGGTACCCGTCAGACCCAGCGGAGCGATGACGCGGCGCTCGGCCTCGGCGGCGTAGGAGTGACCGGTGACCTGGCGGACGACCAGGCCGAGCAGAACGTAGTTGGCGCTGGAGTAGAAGTAGCGGCCCGGGCGGCCCGGAGGGAGGGAGAGGGCGATGCGCACCGCCTGAAGCGGAGTCAGGGGCACGGTGCCACCGGTGGCTTCGGTGAAGTCGGCCAGCCCGCTGGTGTGGGTGAGCAGGGCCCGCAGGGTGAGGCGCCGGCCGTCGGTGCCGCGCCCGCGCAGCAGTCCCGGCAGGTGCTGCTCCACGGTGTCGGACAGGGAGAGCCGGTGCTCCGCGGCCAGCTGGAGCACGACCGTCGCGACGAAGGTCTTGGTGATGCTGCCGGCCCGGAAACGGTCGGCGCGGGCGATGCCCTGGCCTGCGGCCGCGTAGCGCAGGCGCACCCCGTCCGTGCCGGCGTCCCGGACCAGCAGGGCCGCGGCGGGTGCTGCGCCGTCGTGGACGAAGAACGGCAGGACCGAGTCCGTGGCGGCGGCCGGGGCGGCGTCCTGGGAGGCGGCCGGCGCGAGCAGCAGCGCCAGACACACCGGTATGGACAGGACTGTCCGAAGCGTCGGCATCCCGGTTCCTCCCTTCTTACGACCCATCATCCCGGTAAGCGGAACGGCTGCTTCAGAGGGGCTCGGGGGCCGCGGAGGGCGGACCGGGGCCAGTGGCACCCTGGGCGTCGGGCACTTGTCGGGTGAGAGACAATGGAGGCTCTGTCAGGGCGGGTTGTATGAGGGGACGCATGTCGGAGGCGGAGCGGGCGGGTACATCTCGTCAGGAGACTCGTCAGGACAAGAGCGAGCGGCGTCTCCTCGCCGGGCGGTACCGGCTGGGAGACGTGCTGGGCCGGGGCGGCATGGGCACGGTCTGGCGTGCCGAGGACGAGACCCTGGGCCGGACGGTCGCCGTCAAGGAGTTGCGGTTCCCGTCGAACATCGACGAGGAGGAGAAGCGGCGCCTGATCACGCGCACCCTGCGCGAGGCCAAGGCGATCGCCCGGATCCGCAACAACAGTGCGGTGACGGTCTTCGACGTGGTCGACGAGGACGACCGGCCGTGGATCGTCATGGAACTGGTCGAGGGCAAGTCCCTGGCCGAGGTCATCCGCGAGGACGGCCTGCTGGAGCCGAAGCGCGCCGCCGAGGTGGGGCTCGCCATCCTCGACGTGCTGCGCTCCGCGCACCGGGAGGGCATCCTGCACCGGGACGTGAAGCCGTCCAACGTGCTGATCGCCGAGGACGGCCGGGTCGTGCTCACCGACTTCGGTATCGCGCAGGTCGAGGGTGACCCGTCCATCACCTCCACCGGCATGCTCGTCGGCGCCCCCTCCTACATCTCGCCGGAACGGGCCCGCGGCCACAAGCCGGGCCCGGCGGCCGACCTCTGGTCGCTCGGCGGCCTGCTGTACGCGGCGGTCGAGGGTTCGCCGCCCTACGACAAGGGCTCGGCGATCGCCACGCTCACCGCGGTGATGACCGAGCCGCTGGAGGAGCCGAAGAACGCGGGACCGCTCCGGGACGTCATCTACGGCCTGCTGACGAAGGATCCGGCCAAGCGGCTCGACGACGCCGGGGCCCGGGCCATGCTCAACGCGGTGATACGCGCGCCCGAGCCGGAGCCGATGGACGCCACGCGGGTGGTACCGCTGCCGGCGCAGCCCGGCGGGCCCGAGGGCAGGCGGGGCGAGGAGCCCGGGGAGAAGCTGCGCGGCGCGCTGCGGTCGGTGCGCAAGGCGGCCGGGGTGGCCACCGGCGCGGCGTCGGCGCGGGCGAAGAGCGGCAGCGAGCCGGCCGCGCCGGGTGCGGGCGGCACGCCGGGCGCCGGGGGCGCGGTCTCCGGTGGGGCGCGGCCGGGTGCGCCCGGTACTCCCGGTGGGCCGGGGGCCGGGTCCGGTGCCGCCGGTGTGCCGGACTCCAGCGCGAAGAAGACCGGTTCCGGCTGGCCCGTGGTGCCGCCGCCGGACCTGGACCTGCCGCCGCGGCCGGTGCCGAGGGCGCCGCTGACCGACGTGGTGCCCCGGCGCACGCTGATCGTCATCGCCGTGATCGTCGTGCTCGCGGTGCTCGGGACCGTGCTGGCCATCGCCCTGAGCGGCGACGACAGCAAGGGCGACAAGAGCGGGGCCAAGGCCGTGACCAGCGCCAGTGCGTCCGCCAAGCGGGACAAGGGCACCGGGAGCGGCACGGACACCGGGAAGCGGACGGACGGGGCGAGTTCCGCGGCCGGGGGCAACGATTCCGGGCCGGACGGCACGGCGGAGGCCGAGGCGAGCCGGTCCGCCGAAGGCTCCGACTCCGACGCGTCCGGCAACTCCGGGTCGAAGGACGGCGGGAGCGCCCCGGTGGTCTCGACCCGCAAGGGCGGCCAGGGCTACTCGATCGGGCTGCCCAAGGGGTGGAAGTTCCGGACCACCGGGCGCGCCGGCGACCGCTACACCGGGCCCGACGGGCAGAAGCTGCTCGTCGCCTGGACCGGCACGCCCAAGGGCGACCCGGTGGCGGACTGGAAGAACCAGGAGCGCTACATGGTGCGCTCCCAGTACCACCGGATCCGGATCGAGAAGGTGGACTACCGCGGCTGGAACACCGCCGACTGGGAGTTCACCTACACCGAGGGCGGCACCGGGTACCGCACGATCGACCGGGGTTTCGTGGTGAACGACCACCTCGGTTACGCGCTGATGTACACCGCGAAGGACGCCGACTGGCACGGCGATCTGCGCAAGGACACCTGGAAGACGTTGACGAAGTCCTTCGCACCGAAGTCGTAGGCGCGGTGCGCCGGTTTGGTGCGTGAGAATCCGTCATCCACTCAATGCGGGTTGCCTCCGGCACGTATCGTGAAGGGTCGCGGACCGTACGCAGCCGCATGCGTGTGCGAAACGGACCGTGAGGCGATCGGACATGACCAACCGGGCGGCCGGGGGAGGCTCAGTGGACGACTACGCGGGTCGGGTGCTCGCCGACCGCTACCGCCTGCCACTGCCGCCGTCGGACGAGTACGAACTCACCGAGACCCGCGCCTTCGACACCTACAGCGGTCAGGAAGTCCTCGTCCGGCAGGTGCCGTTGCCGGAGGTCGTCGAGGCCGAGGTGCTCGACGCGGAGGGGCTGCCCGAGGGGTTCACCGCCCGGCAGCGCGGCCGCCGGGCGCCCGAGGCCAGGGCCGCCACCCGGCAGCCGACCGATCCGGCGGTGCGGCGCGCCGTCGAGGCCGCGCAGGCCGCGGCCGGCATCCCCGACCATCCGCGTCTGGACCAGGTCTTCGACGTGTTCGCCGAGGGCGGGTCGCTGTGGATCGTCAGCGAGCTGGTGGCCGCGCGACCGCTGGCCGCACTGCTCGCCCAGCAGCCGCTGTCGCCGTACCGGGCGGCCGAGGTCGCCTCCGACGTGCTCATGGCGCTCCGGGTGTTGCACGCCCACGGCTGGGTGCACCGCAACATCACCGCCCGCACCGTCCTGGTCTGCGACGACGGCCGTGTGATGCTCACCGGTCTGGCGGCCGGCGCGGCGGAGGAGGCGCTGTGCGGGTACGACCCGGTGCCGGCGCCCGAGGACCTGGACGAGGGCGGTGAACCGGACTCCGCCGACGGCCCCGTCGGCCTCGGTCCCGGCACAGCAGTCACCGGAGTGTCCGGCGACCCGGCCGCGGAGCTCGATCCCGAGGCCGCGCGGCGGGCCGCGATCCAGGCGCGGGCGGCCGGCGGACTCCCGGCACCGGAGGCGGACGGGCTGTCCGGTCCGGCGGGGCAGCCGGCCCTGGAGAGCGGCGCCGACATCCGGGCCGCCCGGGCCGGGGCCATCGCCGCGTACCGCGCGGGCGCCCGCGCCGCCGCCCGGGTGCACGAGGCCCAGCAGAGCGAGCACGCCGCCCTCCCGGGTGCCCGTCCGGCCGCCGAGGACGAGGGGGCGCCGTCGTCGTACCCGTACTCCTCGGACGCGGGAAGTGCGGCGCCGCCCGGGCGGATAGCCGACCCCTACGGGGTGCGCGGCGCCCCGTGGCACGGCGCCGCGCCGCGCACCGGAGCCGGCGGTACGCCCCCGGCCCTGGGCGGCGGTGCGCGCCGGCCGGGGCTGCCGGCGGCGGATCCCCGGCCCGGGCACGCCTCCGTGCCGGGCCAGGGGTACGCCCCGGGTGCCGAGCCGGCGTCCGGGACCGGACGCCAGGGCGCCGGCCCCGCCGTGCCCGCACAGGCGGCCGGCCGGTGGGACGAGCCGGGTGCCGTACGCCGGGGGCCCGGGACCGCGCTGGCCGCCGAGCGGGCGCGGCAGGTGCGGATGACCGTGGTGGGGCCGGTGACCGAGCGCTGGGCGCCCGAGCAGGCCGGGCCCGTGCACGAGAACTGGCAGCTCGCGGCGCCGATCGGCCCGGCCACCGACCTGTGGGCGCTGGGCGCCCTGCTGTTCCGGGCCGTGCAGGGGCATGCGCCGTACCCGGAGGAGTCGACGGCCGAGCTGGTGCAGC
This sequence comes from Streptomyces sp. NPDC088810, assembly GCF_044750305.1. Lineage (NCBI taxonomy): Bacteria > Bacillati > Actinomycetota > Actinomycetes > Kitasatosporales > Streptomycetaceae > Streptomyces > Streptomyces sp. NPDC088810. The sequence continues at coordinate 393,630 of NZ_JBIVJQ010000004.1, read as the reverse complement.
TGGTGTGCGCCGAGCCGCCCGCCTTCGCCGAGGAGTGCGGTCCGCTGCGGCCGGTCGTGGAGTCGCTGCTGCGCCAGGACCCCACCGAGCGGCCGGACGTGGAGGAGCTGAGCGGCTGGCTGCGGTCGCTGGTGCGGTCCGCGCCCGAGCCGGACGCCGGCACCCATGTCGTGCCGGTGCCGCCCGCCGACCCGAGCCGGCTGCCGATCGTGCGGCGCCGCGGTGAGCTGGTGCGCAGGCGGCGCGCCGGGCTGCCCGCGGCCCATCCGCACGGCCGGCACAAGCGGGCCCGGGAGGGTGCCCGTTCGCCGCGCAGCCTGGGCCGGACCCTGCTCCTGCTGATCCTGCTCCTGCTGGCCGGCGCGATCGCGTACGCGATGCTGTTCATGCCGAAGCAGGGCGAGAGCGGCGCGGCGGGCGGCGACCGTACCGGCAGCGCCGGACAGGCGAGTCCCGCGCCCTCGCACACCGGGCAGCCGTCCGGCGGACCGAGCGCGCCGGGCGGCGACGCCACCGCCTCCGCGCCCGCGACCGAGACGCAGACCGGCGGGGACCCCTCCGTCCCCGACGGGTTCACGCTGCAGAAGGACCCGGACGGCTTCCAGGTCGCCGTCGCCGAGGGCTGGAACCGCATCCCGAAGAACGGCAGCGGCCAGGTGGTGTACGCGCACGGGAACTTCGAGCTGATCGTCGTACCGGGCCGCGACGGCACGTCCGCGTACGGCAGCGATCCGATGGTCTACCAGCGGGACAAGGAGCGCGAACTCCAGCCGTACCGCGACTCCAGCTGGGCCACGGCCTCCGGCCTGCGGACCATCGAGGTGGGCGGACGCACCATGGCGGAGGGGCAGTTCACCTGGACCGACGGGCAGGGCCGGGACCTGTTCGTGCGGAACATGGCGCTGCTGCTGAACGGCCGGTACCACATCGTCCAGGTGCGCGGTCCGGAGGCCGAGCGCGACGAGGTGACACGGTTGTACGAGCAAGCTACCGCGACGTATCGCTACACCGGTTGAGCAGCGTGTATCCGGGGCGGGACGGAGTCCTTCCGGTTCCCTTTCTCGCGCGGAAATGACCATCGTCACAGTGCGGTCTCCTTGGCACCCCGCTGGTTCCCTGTGGGCAGGCCGGTCCTTAGTCTGACCCTGTCAAGAGCATTGCGGGGCAACGTGAATCAGATGCAGGGCCTGCTCATAGCGGGCCGCTACCGGCTCGCCGACTCCATCGGCAGCGGCGGCATGGGCCGGGTGTGGCGCGCCCACGACGAGGTGTTGCACCGGAAGGTCGCCATCAAGGAGTTGACCGCCGCGCTCTACGTCTCCGACAGCGACCAGGCCATCCTGCTCGCCCGCACCCGGGCCGAGGCGCGGGCCGCCGCGCGCATCAACCACTCCGCCGTCGTCACCGTGCACGACGTGCTGGAACACGACGGCCGCCCGTGGATCGTGATGGAGCTGGTCGAGGGCGCCTCGCTGGCCGACGCGGTCAAGGAGCGGGGGCGCGTGGAGCCGACGGAGGCCGCGCGGATCGGGCTGTGGGTGCTGCGGGCGCTGCGCGCCGCGCACTCCGCCGGGGTGCTGCACCGGGACGTCAAGCCGGGCAACGTGCTGCTCGGCGAGGACGGCCGGGTCCTGCTCACCGACTTCGGCATCGCCCAGATCGAGGGCGACACCACCATCACGCGTACCGGGGAGGTCGTCGGCTCGGTCGACTACCTGGCACCCGAGCGGGTGCGCGGCCACGACCCCGGCCCGGCCTCCGACCTGTGGGCGCTCGGCGCCACGCTGTACACGGCGGTCGAAGGGCGCTCGCCGTTCCGGCGCACCTCGCCGCTGAGCACCATGCAGGCGGTCGTCGAGGAGGAGGCGGGCGAGCCGCGCCACGCCGGTCCGCTCGCCCCGGTCATCGCGGCGCTCCTGCGCAAGGAACCGGACCGGCGGCCGGGCGCGGAGGAGGCCGAGCAGATGCTCGCCGAGGCGGCGGAGGGCCGCCGCCCGCGCGCGGCACAGGCATTCGTCCCGACCCAGGGTTCAGGCATCCACACACCCCCCGGCCGGGGCCCGGACACGTCCGCCCCCGGCGAAACCCCGCGCGCCGACCACGGCCCGGGCGCGTCGGGCGGCGCGTACGGCCCCGGGTACGGCTCCGGCTCCGGGACTTCGGCCCCCGGCCACGGCTCGGCCGGTCCCGGCTACGGCGTGGCGGCCGGTGCCGGTGACGGCCGTTCCGTGACCGGGCCGACGGCGGTGGCGCCGGCGGGCGGCGCGTTCGCGGCCGGCGGGGCGGCGCGGACCCGGCCCCGCCGCCGGCTGCGCACCCTCGTGCTGGTCGTCGCCGTCGCGGCGGTGCTCGGCGGCGTGGGGGCGGTGGCGATCCGGCAGTGGGGCGGCGCGGACACCGGGTCCAGCGGCGGTACGAGCCCGGCCCCGGCGCCCGCCGACAGCGACACGCCCGGGGGCGATGGCGCGATCCCGGCCGGCTGGACGACGTACCACGACCCGCTGGGCTTCAGCCTGTCCCTGCCCAAGGGCTGGAAGCGCACGGTGTACAGCGCCGACGGCGACCTCAAGCAGATCGACTACTCGCCCGACAAGGGCCTCCACTTCGTCCGCATCGCCGTCGACCGCTCACCGGACTTCGCCGACGCCCTCTCGCACCAGAGGGACCTGGAGCAGCAGCTCCACCGGCTGGTCGACTACCGGCGTGTCACGATGCAGGAGAACCTCTACCGCGACCGCAAGGGCGCGCGGTGGGAGTACACCTGGACCGCGCTGAAGAAGGACCCGCCGTTCGTGCCCGGTCCGCGCCGCGCGGTGGAGGAGACGTACTTCTCGCGCCAGGGCACCGAGTACGCGATCTACCTGTCCTCGCCGGCCGGTGACTGGGCGACGGCCAGTGAGCAGTTCACCTGGGTGCTGCGTGGCTGGCAGGAGCCGGACGAGGGCTGAGCCGGCCGGACCGGCGCGCCCGAGTCGGCCGAAAATGGCTGGCTGCGCGGTGTGTCTTGGCCGGGCGGTGCCCCGGAGGGCGGGCACCCCGTGCGGCATGATGGGGCGCATGGGGACCGAGGGAGCCGACTTCCGGCTGATCGCGGGCCGTTACCGCCTGGAGGAACGCATCGGGCGCGGCGGCATGGGCGTCGTGTGGCGGGCGAGCGACCAGGTGCTGGGCCGCCAGGTGGCGGTCAAGGAACTCCTCCCGGACGACTCGCTCCCGGACGACGACGCGCGCCGCCGCCGTGACCGTACGTTCCGCGAGGCCCGTGCGGTCTGCCAGTTGCGGCACCCGCACATCATCGTCGTGCACGACGTGGTCGAGCAGGACGAACGGCCGTACCTCGTCATGGAGTTGATCGATGGCGGCTCGCTCGCCGAACGGATCACCCGGCAGGGCCCGGTGGACGCCGTCGAGGCCGCGCGGATCGGTGTCGCCCTGCTGAGCGCGGTGCGCACCGCGCACGAGGCGGGGGTGCTGCACCGGGACATCAAGCCCGCGAACGTCCTGATCGAGTCCGGCACCGACCGGGTCGTCCTCACCGACTTCGGGATCGCACAGGTCGAAGGCGCCACCACGCTCACCGAGACCGGCTCGTTCGTCGGTTCGCCCGAGTACACCGCGCCGGAGCGGATGTCCGGGCTGCGCACCGGGCCGGAGTCCGACCTGTGGTCGCTGGGCGCGCTGCTGTGCACGGCGCTCAGCGGCGAGTCGCCGTTCCGGCGCGACTCGCTCGGCGGCATCCTGCACGCCGTCGTCACCGACGAGATCCGCCCGCCGGCCCAGGCCGAGCCGCTGCTGCCCGTCGTACGGGGCCTGTTGGAGCGCGACCCGGACCGGCGGCTGGGTGCGGCGGACGCCGAGCGGATGCTGCGGACGTACCTGGAGACCGGCCGGACGCCGGACGCGCCGGGCCAGGGCACCGCGGGGGCGCACGGCGGCGGGCTCATCCACCGGATCGGCGCCGGCCGCACACCGAAGCCCCCGGCGCCCTACTCGCCGACCCAGCTGGACCTGCCGTACGGCACGCCGCCGCCGCCCGCCCCGGCCCGGACGTCCGCGGACGCGGCCCAGACCCGCTCGTCCCGGCGCGCGGTCCTGGTCGCGGCGCTGCTCGTCGCCGCGCTGGCCGGGGCCGGCGTGTCGGCCGCCGCGCTGCTGCTGCACCGGGGCGGTGACGGGGGCGGCGGCACCCCGGGCGGTACGGCGACGACCCCGGCGACCGGGACCGGTACGGGAGGCACGGCCGGCTCGCCCACGCCGACCGGGACCCGGCCCGCACCGACGTCCACCCGCAGCGCCGGCGGCTCGCACACCGCGCCCTCCGGGTACCGCACGGCCCGGGACCCGGCCGGCTTCTCCCTCGCCGTACCGGAGGACTTCACCCGCAGCCCGCAGGGGCAGCGCGTCTTCTATCTCTCGCCGGGCGAGACCTTCCGCCTGGGCGTCAGGGTCGGCGCGCCCCAGCCGGGCGGCCCCGAGAGCGTGATGAACCGCTCGGCCGCCGCCGGCCCGTCCACCAACCCCGGTTACCACGACGGCCGGGTCACCCGGACCACGCACGACGGACGCCCGGCCGCGTTCTGGGAGTTCACCTGGGACGGCTTCAGCGCGGCCGAGGGCCCCCGGCACACCTACGACCTGTGCTGGGAGCAGAACGGGCTGCTGTACGACGTGTGGGTGTCGGCGCCGGTCGGGAAGGTGCAGGAGGCGCGGGAGTACTTCGACGTGGCGGTCGACACGTTCTCGGTCACGGGTGCGTGACCGGTCCGCCGCCTGCGAACGCGCCCCGTCGACCCCCCGCTTCGACAACGGCCCGCTGCGCACGGTACTCATGTGGCATGACTGAAGACGGCGAACACCCGCCCGACGCACGTCTGATCGGCGGCCGTTACCGGCTGGCCGGGCGCCTCGGGGCCGGGCCGGCCGGGATCGTGTGGCGTGCCCGGGACGAGCAGGGGGAGGGGGAGGTCGCCGTCAAGGAGCCGCTGCTGCCGGGCGATCCCGCCGCCGACGAGGACAGCGGGCGCATCGCGCACCGGCTGCACCACGAGGCCCGGGCCGCCACCCGGGTACGGCACCCCTCGGCCGTGACGGTGTACGACGTGGTCACCGAGGCCGGAATCCCCTGGATCGTCATGGAGCTGGTGCCCGGCGAGTCGCTGCGCGAGGTGCTGCGGCGCGGGCCGCTCCCGCCCGTCGAGGCCGCGCGCATCGGGCTCGCGGTGCTCGGCGCGCTGCGCGCCGCCCACGCCGTCGGCATCGTGCACCGGGACGTCAAACCGGCCAACGTCCTGCTGGAGTCCGGCACCGGGCGGGTCGTCGTCACCGACTTCGGTGTCGGCGGCGGGCACGCGCCGGACGCGCCCGCCGGTTTCGTCGCCCCCGAGCGGGCGGCGGGGCCCGGGGCCGGCCCGGCGAGCGACCTGTGGTCCCTGGGCGCGCTGCTGCGTGCCGCCGTGGGGGACGCGGACCCCGGCCCGCTGGGTCCGCTGCTGGACCGGCTGGGGGCCGACGAGCCGGCGGCACGGCCGGACGCGGCGGAGGTCGAGGCCGTACTCCGCGACTACCTGGGCCTCACCGCCGTGCCGGAACCGGCGCGCGAACCCGTTCCCGCGCCCGCCGGCCCCGAGTCCGCCGCCCCCGACCCCGAGCCGCCCGCGAGCGCGCCCCGCCGCACCCCCCTGGCCGCGCTCGGCCTCCTCCTCGCGAGAAAAACCGAAGTCGACTGATCGTTCCCGCTTCGTCCCCCTCAACGCCCTGATCAGCGCGTTTTCTGCCAGTGATCGCTGGCAGTGTGCGAGCGGTCGGTGAATCCCCGTTACCGACGGGTACACAAAGCCTCCGCCGCGGCATACCCTGCGCGTCATGACGGACACGCAGGCCCCGGACATCGCCGGTACCAACCCGCTCGCGCCCGCCCCCGAAGGCGTGCGCACCGCCGCCGACGTGGTCACGCCGGAGTTGGTGGCCCAGCTCACCAAGGGCGTCGTCGGCTCCGGCCGCACCGCCAACCACACCCCGTTCACCGGCGAGAAGCTGGCCGACCTGCCCGAGTCCACCCCGGAGGACGTCGGCACGGCCTTCGAGGCGGCCCGCGCCGCCCAGGCGGTATGGGCGAAGGTCCCGGTCCGGCAGCGGGCCGCCGTGCTGCTCCGCTTCCACGACCTGCTGCTGGAGCGGCAGGCCGAAGTCCTCGACCTGGTCCAGCTGGAGACCGGCAAGGCCCGCCTGCACGCGCACGAGGAGGTGCAGGCCGTCGCCGTCGCGGCCCGCCACTACGGCCGCCGGGCCGCCGCGTATCTCAAGCCCAAGCGGCACGCGGGCGCCATGCCGACCCTGACGAAGGTCACCGAACTGCGCCACCCGCGCGGGGTCGTGGGCCAGATAGCCCCCTGGAACTACCCACTGGAGCTGTCCGTCGGCGACGCCCTGCCCGCCTTCGCCGCCGGCAACGCCGTCGTGATGAAGCCGGACACCGAGACCTGCCTCACCGCGCTGTGGGCCCGTGACCTGCTGATCGAGGCCGGGCTGCCCGAGGGCGTCTTCCAGGTCGTGCTCGGCGAGGGCCCGGTCGTCGGCCCGGAGCTGGTCAAGCACGCCGACTACGTCTCCTTCACCGGCTCCACCCGCACCGGCCGGGAGGTCGCCGTCGGCGCCGCCTCCCGCCTGGTCGGCGTCTCCCTCGAACTCGGCGGCAAGAACGCCATGCTGGTGCTGGAGGACGCCGACATCGAGAAGGCCGCCGCCGGTGCCGTACGGGCCTGCTTCTCCTCCGCCGGCCAGCTGTGCATCTCCATCGAGCGGCTCTACGTCCACGAGTCGGTCGCCGACGCCTTCCTGGAGCGGTTCGCCGCCCGCACCCGGGCCATGCGGCTCGGCAACTCCCTGGCGTACGGCGCCGACATGGGCTCGCTGGTCGGCGAACGCCAGCTGGAGACCGTCGAACGGCATGTGCGGGAAGCCGTCGTCAAGGGCGCGAAGGTGATCGCGGGCGGCGTGGCCCGCCCCGACATCGGCCCCTACTTCTTCGAGCCCACCATCCTCGACGGCGTCGAGCCCTCCATGGCCGTCTGCGAGGAGGAGACCTTCGGCCCGGTCGTCTCGATCTACCGCTTCAAGAGCGACGACGAGGCCGTCGAACGCGCCAACGCCACGCCCTACGGCCTGAACGCCTCCGTGTGGACGGCGAACGCCCGCCGCGGCCGGGACGTCGCCGCCCGCCTGCGCACCGGCACGGTCAACGTCAACGAGGGCTACGCCCCCGCCTACGGCAGCGTCCAGTCCCCGATGGGCGGCATGAAGGACTCCGGCCTCGGCCGCCGCCACGGTTCCGAGGGCATCCTCAAGTACACGGAGGCCCAGACGGTGGCCCAGCAGCGGCTGCTGCCGATGGCGCCCTCGCTGGGGATGGACGACGAGTCCTACGCCCGCTTCATGAGCACGAGTCTGAAGCTGATGAAGGCCTTCCGGTTCCGCTAGAAGCACCCCAGGAAGAACCCCGTTCTCAACGAGGAGAGCACGTGTCGCAGGAGAAGTCTGTCCAGACCCGGGACGAGGACGGGTACGACTACGACGTCATCGTCGTCGGATCGGGGTTCGGCGGCTCGGTGTCCGCCCTTCGGCTCACCGAGAAGGGATACACGGTCGGCGTCCTGGAAGCCGGACGCCGCTTCACCCGCGCCACGCTGCCCAAGAACTCCTGGGACCTGAAGAACTACCTCTGGGCCCCGAAACTCGGCATGTACGGCATCCAGCGCATCCACCTGCTGGGCAACGTCATGGTCCTCGCGGGCGCCGGCGTCGGCGGCGGCTCCCTCAACTACGCCAACACCCTCTACGTGCCGCCGAAGGCCTTCTTCGACGACCCCCAGTGGCGGCACATCACCGACTGGCAGGAGGAGTTGAAGCCGTACTACGACCAGGCCCAGCGCATGCTCGGCGTCCGGCTCAACCCCACCATGACCCCCTCCGACGTGCACCTGAAGGCGGCCGCCCAGCGGATGGGCGTCGGCGACACCTTCCACCTCGCCCCGGTGGGCGTGTTCTTCGGCGACGGCAAGGACGCCGACGGCCGGACGAAGGCCCGGCCCGGGGAGAAGGCGAACGACCCGTACTTCGGCGGCGCCGGCCCCGACCGCACCGCCTGCACCGAGTGCGGCGAGTGCATGACCGGCTGCCGGCACGGCGCGAAGAACACCCTCAACGAGAACTACCTCTACCTCGCCGAGAAGGCCGGCGCGGTCGTCCACCCCCTGACCACGGTCGTGTCCGTCACCGACGACTCCCGGGGCGGCTACGCGGTGGCGACCCTGCCGACCGACCGGAAGAAGAAGGGCGAGGGCCGGATCTTCACCGCCCGCAGGGTGGTCCTCGCGGCCGGCACCTACGGCACCCAGACCCTGCTGCACCGCATGAAGACGGGCGGCCAGCTGCCGTACCTGTCCGCCCGGCTCGGCGACCTCACGCGCACCAACTCCGAGGCGCTGGTCGGCGCGCAGACCGACGACCGCCGCTACCGCAGGGCGACCGGCGCACCGAAGGCCGACTTCACGCAGGGCGTCGCCATCACCTCCTCGATCCACCCCGACGAGAACACGCACATCGAGCCGGTCCGCTACGGCAAGGGCTCCAACTCGATGGGCAGCCTGTCGATCCTCCAGGTGCCGTACGCCGAGGGCTCCTCGCGCGTCCTCGCCTGGCTGGCGAACGCGGCCCGCCACCCGCTGCTGGTCGCCCGCTCGCTGTCCAACCGGCGCTGGTCGGAGCGGACCATCATCGGCCTGGTCATGCAGTCCCTGGACAACTCGCTGACCACGTACCTGAAGCCGGACGGGGTCGGCAAGGGCCTGCTCACCGCGCGGCAGGGGCACGGCGCGCCCAACCCCAAGCAGATCCGGGCCGCGACCGAGGCCGCCTCCGCGCTCGCCGCCGAGATCAACGGCTTCGCCGGCAGCAACGTCGGCGAGCTGATGGGCACCCCGCTCACCGCGCACTTCCTCGGCGGCTGCCCCATCGGCGACTCCCCGGAGACCGGCGTGATCGACCCGTACCACCGGCTCCACGGCCACCCCGGCATCTCCGTCGTGGACGGCGCCGCGGTCTCGGCGAACCTGGGCGTGAACCCCTCGCTGACGATCACCGCGCAGGCCGAGCGGGCGATGTCGTTCTGGCCGAACAAGGGGGAGGAGGATCCGCGGCCGGCGCCGGGTGCGGCGTACGAGCGGCTGAAGCCGGTGGAGCCGAAGGCCCCGGTGGTCCCGGCGGACGCGTTCGGCGCGCTGCGACTGCCGTTCCTGGGAATACCGGCGGTACCCCCGAAGAAGTGACCACGGCGGCACGGGTGGCACATCAGTGACAGCGCCCCGGCGGTACAGAGGGACCTGCATCCCCCTCCGAAGGCAGGTCCCTCTCACCGTTTCTTGATCCGGCAGGTTTGATCAGCGAAAAGGGAGAAGGGTTGCTTCGGAGGCCCTCGATTTTTCTGTGAGGCGGGTCACATCCGCGGTGGGATCCTGGCCGCGGGCATGACGAAGGGCCCCGCGGGACGGTGAGGCCGCGGGGCCCTTCGCTCGGTCAGCACCGGCGTCAGGGCAGCGCCGGTGCCCGGGAGCGGCGCCGGGGGGTTGCGCCGCGTGTTCGTGTGCCCTGTGGCCTGTCTTCAGTTTTTCCGCCGGCCGGCCCCGGGCGTCCCCGGAGCCGGCCGTTCTCTTGGGTGACCGGGCTGCTGTCCCCTGCCGTCCGGTCACTTCCTGGGGCGAGGTCCCACGGCGTACGGCACGACCCGTACGCCTCATCGCCCCAGCGAGCCACGCGTGGTTCTTTCGGGCCCGCCCCTGGCTGGCACGGACACCCCGCTCAACGAGGCGGTGCACGGACCGGTCACGCGCCGTACGGGTGAGAGCCGGGTCGAATTCAGATACGACCCCGGCTCAGCTCCAGCAGGGTCATGGCGAGGTTGGTGCCGGGCTTGCCGAGGGCGTCCCGGTAGCGGGCGAGGATCTCCATCTCGCGGGAGAGGTGCACCCGTCGGCCGCCGGAGGCGATCCGGGTCTGCTGGACGACGGCGGAGACGGCCATCCGCTCCTGGATGAGGCCGATGATCCGGTCGTCGAGCGCGTCGATGCGCTCACGGGCGTCGGCGATGACCGTTTCGGGTCCGGCGGCCGCTTCCGGGCTGGTGGTGGTCACGTGGGGCTCCTTGTCGGGAAGGCGGCTGCCCTGGAACGACAGGACCCGGAAAACGACAGGCGCCCCGGGCCTTGTCGGCCCGGGGCGCCTGGGAAGTCGCTTGGCGGTTCGCTCAAGCAGCACGACCATGGCAGCCGGCGGGCCGGATGCCATAGGTAAAGACGAAGGTCGAGTGCTTGCGCATGCGGGCCAGTATGCCATGGCGGCTCGTCTCGGAGGTCCCGCGGCCACCCCGTTAGAATCGGAAGTACAGACCCCCGCCCGACCACCAGAAGGCACCCCGTGTCATCAGCGACCCAGTCTGCCGCCACCCCCGACACCGTCCTGGTCGTCGACTTCGGCGCGCAGTACGCCCAGCTCATCGCCCGTCGCGTCCGCGAGGCGCGGGTCTACAGCGAGATCGTGCCCAGCACCATGCCGGTCGCCGAGATGCTCGCCAAGAACCCCGCGGCGATCATCCTCTCCGGCGGCCCCTCCTCCGTGTACGAGGAGGGGGCCCCCACCCTCGACCGCGAGCTCTTCGAGGCCGGCGTCCCCGTTTTCGGCATGTGCTACGGCTTCCAGCTCATGGCCCAGTCCCTCGGCGGCACCGTCGACAACACCGGCGCCCGCGAGTACGGCCGTACCGACCTGCACGTCTCCAAGAACTCCTCCACCCTCTTCGAGGGCACCCCGGCCGAGCAGCACGTGTGGATGTCGCACGGCGACGCCTGCTCCGCCGCCCCGGAGGGCTTCGCGGTGACCGCGTCCACGGACGTCGTCCCGGTCGCCGCCTTCGAGAACGACGACAAGAAGCTCTACGGCGTCCAGTACCACCCCGAGGTCATGCACTCCACGCACGGCCAGCAGGTGCTGGAGCACTTCCTGTACCGCGGTGCCGGCCTGAAGCCGAACTGGACCACCGGCAACGTGATCGAGGAGCAGGTCGCGGCCATCCGCGAGCTGGTCGGTGACAAGCGCGCGATCTGCGGCCTGTCCGGCGGTGTCGACTCCGCCGTGGCCGCCGCCCTGGTCCAGAAGGCCATCGGCTCCCAGCTGACCTGCGTCTACGTCGACCACGGCCTGATGCGCAAGGGCGAGACCGAGCAGGTCGAGAAGGACTTCGTCGCGGCCACCGGCGTCCAGCTGAAGGTCGTCGACGCCGAGGAGCGCTTCCTCAAGGCACTCGCCGGGGTCTCCGACCCCGAGGAGAAGCGGAAGATCATCGGCCGGGAGTTCATCCGCGTCTTCGAGCAGGCGCAGGCCGAGATCATCGCCGACGAGGGCCCGGCCGTGGAGTTCCTGGTCCAGGGCACCCTGTACCCGGACGTGGTCGAGTCCGGCGGCGGCACCGGCACCGCCAACATCAAGTCGCACCACAACGTCGGCGGCCTGCCCGAGGACCTCGAGTTCAAGCTGATCGAGCCGCTGCGCAAGCTGTTCAAGGACGAGGTCCGCATGGTCGGCCAGGAGCTGGGCCTGCCGGAGGAGATCGTCCAGCGCCAGCCCTTCCCCGGCCCCGGCCTGGGCATCCGGATCGTCGGCGAGGTGACGAAGGAGCGGCTCGACCTGCTCCGCGAGGCCGACGCCATCGCCCGCGAGGAGCTGACGGCGGCCGGCCTGGACCGCGACATCTGGCAGTGCCCGGTGGTCCTGCTCGCCGACGTCCGCAGCGTGGGCGTCCAGGGCGACGGCCGCACCTACGGCCACCCGATCGTCCTGCGCCCGGTGTCCTCCGAGGACGCCATGACCGCCGACTGGTCCCGGCTGCCGTACGACGTCCTCGGCCGCATTTCCACCCGGATCACCAACGAGGTCCGGGACGTCAACCGGGTCGTCCTGGACGTGACCTCCAAGCCGCCGGGGACGATCGAGTGGGAGTAGGCCCTAGGCGCGCTTGAGCGTGCGCAGGGGCTCACCGGGCTTCCAGACCTGGGTGACCAGATACGTGTCGTCCTCGACGCAGGTCCGTACGACCTCCGTCAGCTCGGTGCGGAAGAGGTGGAACGGCTGCGGCGGTTCCACCTCTTTCACGTACGCGGCCCTCGCCTCGCCGTCCTCGACCTCGTACGCCCGGCCGCCGATCCGGACGTCGCCGCCCCCCATGCCCGTCCCCTCGCCGGGGTTGGCCTGGAGGGTGAAACGCGGGTCGCGGCGCAGGTCGAGGGCCTTGAGGGAGCCCGGCATCATGCCGAGCCACAGCTCCCCGCCCAGGAAGCGGACCTCGATCCCGGAGGTGCGGGGCGAGCCGTCCTTGCGGAGGGTCGCGAGGACGTGGTGCCGGTACGCGCCGAAGCGCTCCTCGGCGGTGTGCGCCAGATCGGGCACGGCGGTGCGGAAGTCTCCCCAGTTCATACGGGCAGCCTCTCCCGAAATCCCGACATCCTCTGTCTGGTATGTGTGGCGCACGGCATCTTTACAGCACAGCTCTGCCCTTTTGCGCCGGCCGAGGGTACCTTCCGGCCCGTACCGCAATTCCCGTACGGGAGGATCTATGCACGGGCCCACCCCGCCCCTGCCGCTGCCCACCGACCGGCTGCGGTTCGCCATGCCGCCGATGCACGAGTCCGCCGAGGACGAACGACGGCACCGCAAGGAGCGGCTCGCGGGCGCCCTGCGGATCTTCGGCCGGGCCGGGCTCGAGGACGGGGTGTCCGGACACATCACCGCCCGGGACCCGGAGTTCACCGACTGCTTCTGGGTCAACCCGTTCGGGATGCCGTTCAAGCACGTCACCGTCAGCGATCTCGTCCTCGCCAACCAGGACGGCCAGGTCGTCGAGGGCCGCTACCACGTCAACCAGGCCGCGTTCACCGTGCACGCCCAGGTGCACGCCGCCCGGCCCGACGTCGTCGCCGTCGCCCACTGCCACTCCGTGCACGGCCGCGCCCTCGCCGCCCTCGGCGACCTCATCGACCCCATCACCCAGGAGAGCTGCGCCTTCTACGAGGACCTCGCCCTCTACGACGCCTACACCGGCGTCACCGTGGACGCCGACGAAGGCCGCCGCATCGCCGCCGCGCTGGGCTCCCGCAAGGCGCTCGTCCTGCGCAACCACGGCCTGCTCACCGTCGGCGACTCGGTGGACGCGGCGGCCTGGTGGTTCCTGTCCCTGGAGCGGTCCTGCCAGGTGCAGCTGCTGGCGAAGGCGGCGGGCCGGCCGGTGCTCATCGACCACAAGCTCGCTGTCGCCACCCGCGAGCAGCTCGGCGGCGACCTGGTGGCCTGGATCAACTACCAGCCGCTGTGGCAGGACATCAGCCGCGGCGAGCCCGACCTGCTCAGCTGAGGCCGCCGCATCCGAAGCCCCCGAGGATGACCGCCTTGGTCCGCGCGAACTCCTCGTCCGTGAGCACCCCGTCCCGGTGCAGTTCACCCAGCTCCCGCAGCCGGCGCAGCAGCACGTCGTGACGGCCGTCCCGCGCCGGCACGCCGGCGGACGGTGACCGGGGCGGCCCCCCGGGCGTGCCGCCGGCGCGGGCGGAGGGGTGCGGCAGCCGGGCGGTGACCGCCGTCGCGACCAGCGCCGTCAGCAGATCCCGGCGCACACTGCCCCACAGGTCCAGGGCGTACGGGTCCCGCTCGGGCGGCAGCTTGGAGAACACCGTCTCCCGGGTCACGAACCGCAGGAAGCCGTCCTCGGACCCGGAGTTGGGCAGCCACTCCACCTGCACCAGGTCCCCGAGCGCGATGATCCGCGGGCCGGTCGCGCGCTTGACCCGGTCGGAGGTGTCGGCCCAGTCGATGCGCACCTGGCCGCCGTCGAAGGACACCGCGCCGTCGGAGGACCGCACCGAGACCGGCACCGGCGGCCCCGGCAGCAGATAGCCGTCCGTCGGCCCGGTGGGGACCTGCTCCAGCAGCAGCGCGTGCCGGATCTCCTCGGCGACGTACTGCGCGACCCCCGAACGGTCCGCGTCCACCGTCAGCCGGTACGGGTCGGCCGCGTCCGGCAGCCGGCCGCCGGTGGCCTGCAGCAGGGGGTCCGCGCCCTCGCGCAGCCGGATCCGCAGCCGGCCGCGCCTGCGGTCCGGCTCGTAGACCACTCCCGAGACCGCCTCCAGCGGTACGGCGATCTCCCCGTACGTCTGCCGGAACAGCGGCACCGAGCGGTGCGGCCCCGGGGTGATCCGGATCGTGCTGCCGTCGAAGGCCCAGGTCCCGTCCCGCTGGATGATCTCGGCCATACGGCGATTCTCGCAGCCGGGTCAACACGGCGGTCCCGGCTTCACCCGTGGCGACCCGGCCCGGCCGCCCCGAAGGGCCTGACGTAGGGCACAATTCGCTGTCGACACCGGGGAGTTGCCCGGCCGTTCCGCGCCCCGCCGGGGCGGGCGGCCGGATCGGCAGGTCGTGGGGAAGGCGGGCGTCGGGCGTGGCGGTGCAGGAGGCGAGAGGGGACACGGATGCCGAGGGCGTCCACGGGGGCGGCTGCACCTGCGGGGACTGCCCGCACGGCGCCCGGGAGGGACACCGGCGGGCCGTCGCCGCGTTCCTGCGCCGGCGCGACGAGTTCGCCGCCGGCCGGGGACTGCCGGCGGCCGTGGCGCACTCGGCCTCGGCGTCCCGCCAATGGGTCTCCGAGGAACTGACCCAGCGGGCCGAGGCCGTCGCCGAACAGGGCAGGGCCGAGGGCGCGGCCCGGCTCGCCCGGCTGTGGCTGCGGACGGTGTGTGCGGTGTGGGGCGCGGTCATCGCGCTGCTGCTCGCCGAGGCGCTCACCGCGATCGGCGCGGGCTGGACCGGCGCCCGCACTGCGGCCCTGCTCGCCGCACTGGCCGTCGCCGGTGCGCTGACCGCCGCCTGCTTCCTGCACCGGGCGCGCGGCGGAGCGCTGGCCCCGGTGATCGGCGAGGACAACCGCATGTCCACCTCCCGTACTGTCGCCGCCTGCTGGGTGCTGTTCGTCGGTTACGCCGTCCTGCTGCTGGCCGCCCGCCTGGCCGCCGCCTCCGACCACGCCGAACGCGACGCGCTGATCTCCGGTCTCGATCTGGCGCGCGGCGCGGGCGTGGTGACCGTCCTCGCCGTCGTGTGCGGCATCGCCGTCCTGGTCCGCCGGGTGGTGGGCCTGCGCGTCCTCGCCCAGCGGCTGCAGAAGGTGCCGGCCCACCGCCCGCGCGCCGCCGACCTGCTCACCGACGACTCCGGCAAGGGCGCCTTCGCCGACATCCAGTACGTCGCCGTCAGCGCCGTCGCCCTGCTGTTCGCCGCCGTACGGCTGGCCCGCCGCCCCGACCAACTGCCCGACCTGCCCTGGGGCCTGGCCGTGGTCGTGCTGATCTCGGCCGCGACCTACCTGGCGGGCAAGTACGCCGAGGGCGGCCGGCCGGTGATCCTCTCGGTGGTCCGCGCCCGCGAACCCGGCGACCTCGACGGCCCGATCCGCACCGGCGACGACCTCGAGATCCGCGGCAGCGGCTTCGTCCCACCCGGCGCCCAGACCGCCGACCGGCTCTCCCGCATGGTCGTCCGCATCGGCGCGGTCGACGTCCACGTCCCGCTGGTCCCCGTCGCCGGCGGCTTCCGCAACCCCACGGACCACGCCCTGACCGTGCCCGTACCCGCGGACGTGGAGCCCGGCGCCGTGGACGTCCAGGTGGTGACCGCGGCCGGTGTGGCAACCAACCGCTACCCGCTCCAGGTGACCGAGTGAGCGCCGGGCAGGCTCGCGCGGGCGCCCGAAATCCGGAAAATCATCCGCGAGAGGATTGAACCGGCTCCCTTCGTCATACGTATGGTCAATCGAGGGATGGCACGGCGGGCGAGAGGCGGCTGCGGCGATGACTCACGGCATGCGGACCGAGACACACACCACCGGGCTGCACGGCCCCCGCACCTGGCGCGACACCGCCGCCCACTACGCCCTGCTGCCCCTGCGCGTCTTCCTGGGCGTCACCTTCCTCTACGCCGGCCTGGACAAGCTGACCGACAGCGCGTTCATGCGGTCCTCCGGCACCGGCTCGATCGGCGAGACCATGCGCGCGGCCCGCGACTCCTCCGCGATCCCGGCCCTGGTCGACCTGGCCCTGAAGAGCCCGGTCGGCTTCGGCTACGCCGTCGCCCTCGGCGAGCTGGCCGTCGGCATCGGCACCCTCCTCGGACTGCTCGGCCGGCTGGCCGCACTCGGCGGCGCGCTGATCTCGCTCAGCCTCTGGCTGACGGTGAGCTGGGCGAGCACCCCCTACTACTACGGCAACGACCTCGCGTACCTGATGGCCTGGCTCCCCCTCGTACTCGCCGGCGCCCCCTACCTCTCGGCGGACGCGGCCTGGCGGGCACGGCGCCGACGGGCCCGCGGCTACCTCTGACCGCCCTCCGCCCCACCCCGTCTGCGTATCCCCCGGGTCAGCGCGGCCGTCACGCCGGCCAGACAGAGCCCGCCCACGACCAGCGGCACGACCGCGAACCACGGGGCCTCCCACAGACCGCCCGCGTCCCCCGCGTACACCGCAGCGGTGGCGGTGAGGAAGAACCCGGCGACCAGCTTCCCGGGCTGGAACTCATGACGCAGCACGGCTGACCTCCACCTGTCCCACTCCGACGCCGAGCGTCAGATCCAGCGTGCCGGCCGTCCCGGCCCCCTCGGCCGGCGCCAGCGACAACTCCTTGTGCCTGCCCGGCCGCACGTCCACGTCCCTCGCGCTGTCCCCGGGCAACCGGATGTCGCCCACCCCCACGTCGATGCTGATCCGCACGGTCGCGTCCGCCGGCACGACCACCTTCAGTTCTCCCGCCCCCACCCGGGCGTCCGTCAAGACCGTCTGCCCCTTGCCCGGGTGCACCCGGGTCAGGTCCAGGGTGCCCCGCCCGGTGCCGAGGTCGTATCCCGACCGGACCTGGGCCGCCGCGGCCGGCTTCCAGGACGTCTTCCGCCAGTCGGTGGTGATGTCCCGGGGCAGGGCCGCCGCCCCGGCGAGCAGCGCCGCCGTGACCAGCGCCAGGAACACCGTCCCGGCCCCGGTCCGGCCCAGGACCGCGCTGACCGCGATGCCCAGACCGAACACCGCCAGCGCGCCCGCCAGGCCGGCTTGCAGGCTGGTGCCCAGCGGATGCGTGTGCCAGCCGAGCCCGGTGCCCAGACCGCCCGCCAGCAGGGCCAGCAGGAACACCCAGCCACCGATCCAGCGCGGGCCGCGCGGTCTCGGAGGCGCGGCGTGCGGCGGCCGTATCGCCCCGGGGTGCGTCCAGGGGGCGGCCATGCCGACGTCCATGACCGAGACGAGGTCCCGCTCCCGGGCGTCGTCCGGCCCCCACAAGTAGCCGGTCCCGCCCACATGGGAGCCGTCCTTGACGATCGGGTCCCGCCACCACGACGGGTAGGTGGTGACGACCGGCGGCGCCTGGGCCTCCGGCGGGGCGTCGGCGGCGGCCTGTGCGGCCAGCGGGTCGGGGCCGGGGGCGCCACGGCGCGGCGACCAGTACCCCGCGCCCGCGAGCAGCAGCGAGAGCACCGTGGCGAACGCCAGCACCGCGCCGTTCTTCAGCAGGGTCAGGAAGATCCCGCAGCCGACCAGCGTGAACAGCACGGCGGCCAGCGCCTGGCCGTCGACCCGGGCGGTGAAGAGCTTGCGCAGCTCGTTCTCCTCCTCGTCCTCGTACGGCACCAGGAGCCAGACGAAGCCGTAGAAGATGAGGCCCAGGCCGCCGGTCGCCGACAGCACGGCCAGCGTGATCCGGAAGATCACCGGGTCCATGTCGGTCTGCCGGCCCAGTCCCGCGCACACGCCCGCGATCATCTTGTGCCGTCGGTCGCGCCGGAGCCGGTCGGGGGTGCCGACGCCCTCCTGCTGCGCGGGCTCATCGTCCGCGGGGGAGTGGGTACCGGCGCCGGCCGCTCCTGTCTCTTCCGACGCGGCGGGCGCGGCACCCGTCGGCCCGGTGCCCGGGGCCGGGCGCGGGCCGGGGCCGGGTCCCGGACCCGTCGCGGCGTGCTCGTGATCCGTCATGCGTTCCATGGTGACGGCCCGGCAGCCGTGACGGCAGTCGGGACGACCCTGGGCGAACCCTGAAATCGGCCCTGAGAGGAGGCGGGGAAGCGTTCGACCTGCCCGCACCGGGCACCGCTCCCCTCACCCGGACCGGCCCCCGACGGAAGATCAGGGGCGTCTCGGGGGCCGACCCTGATGCCCCGTCCGCCCGGCCGTGTGACCATCGTTGGCATGCCGGAAGCCGCAAGCCTGCCACTCGACGACCCGCGGCCGCCGCGCAAGCTCTACCGCAGCAGCGACGGACGCTGGCTCGGCGGAGTGGCGCGGGGCCTCGCCGGGCACCTCGGGCTGCCCGTCGTCTGGGTGCGGCTCGTCTTCGTCGGCCTGTTCATGGCCGACGGCCTCGGAGCGCTGCTGTACGCCGCGTTCTGGTTCTTCGTCCCGCTCGGCGTCGGCGGCGTCGGCGACCAGAAGCCGTCGCTGGTGGGCACGGAGAGCTGGCCCGACGGCCGCCGCCGACTCGTCGCCCGCAAACCGGACCGGGGCCAGATCGTCGCGCTGCTCCTCATGGTCATCGTGTCCGTGGTCTTCGTGGGCAGCGTCGACCTGGACAGTGCGGCCAAGGCGTATCTGGTGCCCGCCGTCCTCGTCGCGGCCGGCGTCGCCCTCGTCTGGCGCCAGGCGGACAACGCCCGCCGGGCCCGCTGGGTCGAGGCCGGCCGCCGGCGCCGCACCCTCACCCTGCTGCGCACCGCCGGCGGCGTCCTGCTCGTCACGGCCGGTGTCACCGTCGTCTTCGTCCTGCAGGGCTCGGCCGCCCACCTGGGCGCGGTGCTGCAGGCCGCGCTCGCCGTCCTCGTCGGCATCACCCTGCTCGCCGGCCCCTACCTGGTCCGCATGACCCAGGACCTGTCCGAGGAGCGGCTGATGCGCATCCGCGCCCAGGAACGCGCAGAGGTCGCCGCCCACGTCCACGACTCCGTGCTGCACACCCTCACCCTGATCCAGCGCAACGCCGACCAGGCGAGCGAGGTGCGCCGCCTCGCCCGCGCCCAGGAGCGCGAACTGCGCGCCTGGCTGTACAAGCCGGAGGGCACCGGCAAGGACGAGGCCGACGAGCCGGACACGGTCGCGGAGGCGGTGCGCCGCAACGCCGCCGAGGTGGAGGACAAGCACGGCGTCCCCATCGAGGTCGTGATCGTCGGCGACTGCCCGCTGGACGAGAGGACCGGTGCGCAGATGCAGGCCGCGCGCGAGGCGATGGTGAACGCCGCCAAGTACGGTGGCGAGGGCGGTGCCGTACAGGTCTACGCCGAAGTCGAGGGGAAGACGGTCTTCGTGTCCGTTCGGGACCGCGGCCCCGGCTTCGACCTCGACGCGATACCCACCGACCGCATGGGTGTCAGAGAATCGATCATCGGCCGCATGGAACGCAACGGCGGCACGGCCCGGCTGCGGGCGGTGCCCGGCGGCGGCACCGAGGTCGAGCTGGAGATGGAGAGGGCGGAGAAGACGTCATGAGCGACTCGACCGAGGCGAACGGCACGGCGGGGGCGGCGGAGTCGGCCGAGTCCGCAGGGCCCGGTGGTGCGGGCGGGCGGTACGTACGGGTGGTCCTCGTGGACGACCACCGGATGTTCCGCGCCGGCGTCCAGGCCGAGATCGGCCGGACCGCCGAGACCGGCGTGGAGGTGGTCGGCGAGGCCGCGGACGTCGACCAGGCGGTCACGGTCATCACCGCCACCCGGCCCGAGGTCGTCCTCCTCGACGTCCACCTGCCGGGCGGCGGCGGGGTCGAGGTGCTGCGCCGGTGCGCGGCGTTGACGGCGGACGCCGACCGGCCCGTGCGGTTCCTCGCGCTGTCCGTGTCGGACGCGGCGGAGGACGTGATCGGGGTGATCCGCGGCGGTGCCCGGGGCTATGTCACCAAGACCATCACCGGCGCCGACCTCGTCGACTCCATCTTCCGCGTCCAGGAGGGCGACGCCGTCTTCTCCCCGCGGCTCGCCGGGTTCGTGCTGGACGCCTTCGCCTCCACCGACGCCCCGCCGGTGGACGAGGACCTGGACCGCCTCACCCAACGGGAACGCGAGGTGCTGCGCCTGATCGCCCGGGGCTACGCCTACAAGGAGATCGCCAAGCAGCTGTTCATCTCGGTGAAGACGGTCGAGTCCCATGTCTCGGCGGTCCTGCGCAAGCTCCAGCTGTCCAACCGGCACGAGCTGACCCGCTGGGCGACCGCACGCCGGCTGGTCTGACCCCTACGGGCTCGTCCTGGCGCCGACCCGCCCCTCAGGTCACCCTGGTCGCCCCGGCGAAGGGCATCTCGTCGATCGGGGCCACGCGGACCGGTGCCGACGGGTTCGGGGCGTGGATCATCCGGCCGTTGCCCACGTAGATACCGACGTGACTGATCCCGGAGTAGAAGAACACCAGGTCCCCCGGCTGGAGTTCGGAGCGGGAGACTCTCCGGCCGGCGTTGATCTGGGCGTAGCTGGTGCGCGGCAGGGAGAGGCCGGCGGAGCGGTAGGCGGCCTGGACCAGGCCCGAGCAGTCGAAGGCGTTCGGGCCGGTCGCCCCCCACACATAGGGGCTGCCGAGCTTGCCGTAGGCGTAGGCGACGGCCGCTGTCGCGCGGCTGGTGGGGGCCGGGGCGGCCCCGGCCTGCTCCAGCGGCTCCCGCGGGTCGGCGGCCGACCGGGAGACGCGCGGCGCGCTCGTACCGCCGGCACGGGTGACCTCGGTCCGCTGCCGTGGAGTCAGCTGCGCCAGCAGCCGCCGGGCCTCGGCCAGCTTGCCGGTGACGGTCTTCTTCTGCCGGTTCAGTTCGGCCTGCCGGGACCGCAGCGAGGTCAGCTCGATGCGGGCGGCACCGCGCAGCCGCTCGATCTCCCGTAGCTGTCCGCGCACCTGTGAGACTGCGGCGGCCTGCCGGTCACCGGCCCGCTCGGCGAGCGCGGCGCCGTCCAGGTACCGGTCGGGGTCGCTGGAGAGGGCCAGTTGCCAGGCGGGGTCGATGCCGCCGTCCCGGTACTGCGCCGCCGCGATGGAACCCAGTGCCTCCCGGGCCGAGTTCAGCTTCGTCTGCTTGCGGGCGGCCTCCTCCTGGATCGAGGTCAGCCGCCGCTGGGACGCGTCCGCCTTCTCCTTCGCCCCGTTGTACTTCTCGGTGGCGGCCTCGGCCTCCCGGTACAGGGTGTCCACCTTGGCCTTCACCTGCTCCGGCGTCAGCTGCGGCTCGGCGTGTCCCGTCCCGTCGAAACCCGTCGCGGTGGCCGCGCCCGCCAGGGCGAGCGTGACGGCCGTCCGGGCTGTATGGCCGCTGAACGGGCGTTGCGAGGGTTTGCGGTGCGCTGCCACCTGGACCGTCACGTCCTTCCGTGTGACTCGTACGACCGAGCGTCAAGTACGCCCCGCGGCGGCCCGCACAAGGGGAACGGGCCGCCGCCGGGCCTTTCGGCGGTGGTGCCCGACTGCCGCCCCTGGCCCGGGCGGCGGTGGGGAGCCGGTCACCTGGGGGAGGACGCTAGGCCGGACGGTGACGAGAAGGTAACGCGCTGTACGGAACTGGTTCGGACGGACCGGGTTGTGACCGTATGTGACAACAGCGGAGCGCTGGAGTCGTCGCCTTGACGGAGCGTGGTGACCGAAGGGCGAAAAGTGGGACTGGCGAGGGGCGTGGGGTGCTATGGCTCGCATATATGCAGATCTTCGAGGGGTGACTGGGGTGATCCCCGGGAGACGGTTGCGGGCACGTCTGCAGGCCTGCCCGGGGGTCTCCCTGCGGCCCGGGAAGGGGGCCCTTCAGGGGGCCCGGTGGCGGGACGGCCGGAGGCCCCTGGCTAGGCTCCGGCCCCATGGACGTACTCATCCATCTCTTCGTCGGCCTGCACATCGTCGGTATCGCCGCGCTGCTCGGCGGTTTCCTCACCCAGATGAAGGCGATGGGCCAGGGCACGGCCCGGTTCGTCCCCGGGATGCTGCACGGCGCGCTGACCATGCTGGTCACCGGCGTCGCCCTGGTCGGCCTCAACCAGGCCGACGACCACCACGTCAACACCGTCAAGATCGGCGTGAAGCTGGCCCTGCTGATCGTGATCCTCGGCCTGGTCTACGTGAAGCGCGACGAGGAACGGATCGACAAGGGCCTCTTCAGTCTGGTCGGCCTGCTCACCACGGCCAACATCTTCATCGCCGTCCTCTGGACCTGACCCCCGGCGCGCCCCGGGGTCAGCCCGGCCGCACCACGCTGTGGACGGCCGACTCGCCGATGCCGGAGACCGGCTCCTCACGGACGTACGCGCCCGGCCTGGGGGCGTGGATCATCATGCCGTCGCCCGTGCAGAGCCCGACGTGGCTGACGTCGTCGTGGAAGAAGACGAGGTCGCCGGGGCGGGTGTCGGCCGGCGGTACCGGGGTGCCCGCTGCGGCCTGCTCGCGCGCGGTGCGCGGCAGGGTGACGCCGGCGGACTTCCAGGCGGCCTGGGTGAGGCCCGAGCAGTCGTAGGAGCCGGGACCGGCGGCGCCCCACACGCACGGCTTGCCGACCTGCGCGCGGGCGAAGGCGATGGCCTTCCTGGCCTTGGTGGCGTACGTGCCGGACGGTGCGGCGGCGGCCTGCACCGCCTGCTGCACCAGCAGCACGCGCGCGTGGGCGAGCTTCTTCTGCACGGCGGCCTTGGCGGCCTTGGGACCGCTCGCCACGGCGTCCGGCTGGCTGGTGGCGGGGGCGGCGACGGGGGCGACCCGGGGGGCTGTGGTTACGGCGGCCGCGGTGGCTGCTGCTTCCTGGGCGGCTGCGCTGACACCGCCCTCCTGGACGGCGGCTGCGCCGACGGCCGTGTCGCGTGCGGGGGGCGCGATTCCGGTGTCCCGCACAGGCGCGATCTCCGCATCCCCAACAGGCGACGTGATTCCCGTCTCCCGAAGAGGGGACGCGATGCCGGTGTCCGGCACGGGCAGGCCGGCCCCCATGTCCCGGAGGGGATGCGCGATTCCCCCTTCCCGGACAGGCGGGGCGACTCGCGTGTCACGAGCGTGCCGCGCGCGTCCGGTGTCCGGAGCGGGCCCGGTGACGGCCGTCTCCCCTACGGGGGGTGCGATGACTGTGGCCCTGACGGAGGGGGAGAGGCCCGTACCCCCGACGGCCGGCGTGACGGCCGTATCCCCGGCGCGACCGGCGCCGCGCCGGGCCTGCCCGCCGCGCTGGGCCGGGATCATGCCGCGCAGGTTGGGAAGGGCGCGGTGCTGGGCGCGGCGGGCGACCTCGTCCCGCAGCCGCTGGAGGCTGTCCGCGCGGCGCTCCGACGTTTCGGCCCCCTCGTCCCGGTCGCCCCGGCCCCCACCCCGCCCGGACCCCTGCTCCGGCCCTCCGGCCCAGCGCTCGGCCCCCCGCTCGCCCCGTCCGCTCCCCCGGTCGGTGCGTCCGGCCCGTTCCTTGCCCGCGGCGGCTGCCTCGGCGGCCGATTCCGCGCGGCGGTACAGGTCGTCGATCTTCCGCTCGACCTCTTCCGGGCTCGGCGCGGCGTGACCGGCGGCAGGCGTAGGCGCGGCCTCGGCGGTCTGGGCGAGCACGGCCACGGAGGTGAGCGCGGCGGTGGCGAGGGCGGGGGTGCCGATGCCCGCTCCCGGGGTCCCGCCGGGGCGCGGCTTGCGGTGCGACGCCAAGGGAGGCGACTCCTTCCGTACTGCCGCCTACCGGGTCAGCGGTGGGGACCCCAGGCCTCGAAGGCTCTGGGGGAGGGTTCGGGCGGGTGCTCGGAAGGGTCGCCCTACGGCGTCGTCCCGGGCGGGAGTCGGCCGATTCACCCCAGGATCGGTGGGTCCCCGGCTCCGGGCACCGTGCGGGGCGCGCCGGACTCGGCGGAGGCCGTGCGGCCCGGCGACGTTCGCCGGAGGGGGGTCGTACGGCCTGACGGCAACCTAGCCAACTCGTGTGTCTTCTGTGAAGGTTGGTGTGCGGTATGTCCGATACATTTCCGTGACCTAGGGGCACTTTCACACCCGCGTGACCGGGTGCTTCCGGTGCGTGAGCGGCGGAAACGCACTTTCGACACGAAGATCAACTCGCCTTCGGGACCCCCATGTCCCGGGGACGGTGACCGGTTGTCGGTGGGGCGCCCTAGACTCGGAGAGCGATGAGCAGCCTCTTTGACGACAGCTTCCTGGCGGACCTCCAGGCCCCTCGCGGGCATCAGGAGGAGCCCCTGCCGCCGCCCGAGGACGATCACGCTCCGGAGCCGCTTCCGGACGATCTGTTCGGCGGGAAGTTCGACGTGCCGCCGGACCGGGACGCCTACTACCGCGACGGCGCCCCGCGCCCCGCGCTCGACTCGGCGGCGCTCCTGGAGGGGCTGAACGAGAACCAGCGCGCCGCGGTCGTGCACGCCGGCTCCCCGCTGCTCATCGTCGCCGGCGCCGGCTCCGGCAAGACCCGCGTGCTGACCCACCGCATCGCGTACCTGCTGGGCGAGCGGGGTGTCCACCCGGGCCAGATCCTCGCGATCACCTTCACCAACAAGGCCGCGGGCGAGATGAAGGAGCGCGTCGAGCAGCTCGTCGGCCCGCGCGCGAACGCGATGTGGGTGATGACCTTCCACAGCGCGTGCGTGCGCATCCTGCGCCGCGAGAGCAAGAAGCTGGGCTTCACCTCCTCCTTCTCGATCTACGACGCCGCCGACAGCAAGCGCCTGATGGCCCTGGTCTGCCGTGACCTGGACCTCGACCCCAAGCGCTTCCCGCCGAAGTCCTTCAGCGCCAAGATCAGCAACCTGAAGAACGAGCTGATCGACGAGGAGGACTTCGCCGCCCAGGCCACCGACGGCTTCGAGAAGACCCTCGCCCAGGCCTACGCGCTCTACCAGTCGCGGCTGCGCGAGGCGAACGCGCTGGACTTCGACGACCTGATCATGACGACGGTCAACCTGCTGCGCGCCTTCCCGGACGTCGCGGAGCACTACCGCCGCCGCTTCCGGCACGTCCTGGTGGACGAGTACCAGGACACCAACCACGCCCAGTACGCGCTCGTACGGGAACTCGTCGGCACGGGGGAGCGCGCCGCCGAGGACACCGACACCCCGCCGAGCGAGTACGACATCCCGCCCGCCGAACTCTGCGTCGTGGGTGACGCCGACCAGTCGATCTACGCCTTCCGGGGCGCGACGATCCGCAACATCCTCCAGTTCGAGGAGGACTACCCGGACGCGACCACGATCCTGCTGGAGCAGAACTACCGCTCCACGCAGACCATCCTGAGCGCGGCCAACGCGGTCATCGAGCGCAACGAGTCCCGCCGCCCGAAGAACCTGTGGACCAACGCCGGCCAGGGCGCCCGGATCACCGGGTACGTCGCCGACACCGAGCACGACGAGGCCCAGTTCGTCGCCGACGAGATAGACCGGCTGGTCGACGCGGGCGAGGCCAAGGCCGGTGACGTCGCCGTCTTCTACCGCACCAACGCCCAGTCCCGTGTCTTCGAAGAGGTCTTCATCCGCGTCGGCCTGCCCTACAAGGTCGTCGGCGGGGTCCGCTTCTACGAGCGCAAGGAGGTCCGGGACGTCCTGGCCTACTTGCGCGTCCTCGCCAACCCCGAGGACTCGGTGCCGCTGCGCCGCATCCTCAACGTGCCCAAGCGGGGCATCGGCGAGCGCGCGGAGGCGATGGTCGACGCCCTCGCCCAGCGCGAGAAGATCAGCTTCCCGCAGGCCCTGAAGCGCGTGGACGAGGCGTACGGCATGGCCGCGCGCTCCACCAACGCGGTCAAGCGGTTCAACACGCTGATGGAGGACCTGCGCACCATCGTGGAGTCCGGCGCGGGCCCGGCCACCGTCCTGGAAGCGGTCCTCGAACGCACCGGGTACCTGGCCGAGTTGCAGGCCTCCACCGACCCGCAGGACGAGACCCGGATCGAGAACCTCCAGGAACTCGCGGCCGTCGCCCTGGAGTTCGAGCAGGAGCGCGGCGAGGGCGAGCAGAGCACGCTCGCCGACTTCCTGGAGCAGGTCGCCCTGGTCGCCGACTCCGACCAGATCCCCGACGAGGAGGACGGCGACGGTGTCATCACGCTGATGACCCTGCACACCGCCAAGGGCCTGGAGTTCCCGGTCGTGTTCCTGACCGGCATGGAGGACGGTGTCTTCCCGCACATGCGCGCCCTCGGCCAGACCAAGGAGCTGGAGGAGGAGCGGCGCCTGGCGTACGTCGGCATCACGCGCGCGCGGGAGCGGCTGTACCTCACGCGGTCGGCGATGCGCAGCGCCTGGGGCCAGCCGTCGTACAACCCGCCCTCCCGCTTCCTGGAGGAGATCCCGGCCACCCATGTGGAGTGGAAGCGGACGGGGGCGGCGGCGCCGGTGTCCTCCGGGCCGGCGTCCGGGATCGCGGCCTCGCTGTCCTCGAGCCGTTCGCGCTCCTCGGCGTCGGGCGCGTCCGGGTTCGCCACGCGGCGCACGGCGGAGAAGCCGGTGGTCGCCCTGACCGTCGGGGACCGGGTCACGCATGACCAGTTCGGGCTCGGCACGGTCGTCGCGGTGAAGGGCACGGGCGCGAACGCGGAGGCGACGATCGACTTCGGCGACACCAAGCCGAAGCGGCTCCTGCTGCGGTACGCACCGGTGGAGAAGCTGTAGGCGAAGGGGCCCCTCGCCGTCCGGTGAGGGGCCCCTTCCGGATGCCTAGCTCGGGTCCAGCCCGTGGCTGCGGAGCCAGGGCAGCGGGTCTATGGCCGCCCCGCCCGCCGGCCGGACCTCGAAGTGCAGGTGCGGGCCGGTGGAGTTGCCGGAGTTGCCGGAATAGGCGATCGGCTGGCCGGCCTTGACGGTCGTACCGGAGGCGACGCGGTAGCTGGAGAGGTGGCAGTACCAGGTCTCCGTGCCGTCCATAGCCGTCAGGATCAGCATGTTGCCGTAGGCGCTGTTCCACTTCGTGGTGACGGTGCCGTCGGTGGCGGCCATGACCGTGGTGCCGTAGGAGACCGGGAAGTCGATGCCGGTGTGCACCGACATCCAGTTGATGCCCGCCTGGCCGAAGTAGGCGCTCAGCCCGTGCTGCGCGACCGGCAGCGCGAACTTGGGACGCAGCCGCTCCTTGAGCGCGGCCTCCGCGGCTGCCTTCTTCTTCTCCAGCTCCTGCTGCGCCTTGAGGTCGATCCGCTCCTGGGTGCGGCTCGCGCGGTCGGCGAAGTCGGTGGCGCCGGCCGACAGCGTCGTGAGCTGGCTGTCCAGCTTGCTGTTGGCGACCGACGGTTTGACCGGCTGCGCGTCCGCCGCGCTGGCGGAGGTGTCCTTGGCGTCGTCGGTGGTGAGCGCGCCGACCGAGGCGGCGGCGATCCCGGCGACTCCCATCACACAGGCCGACGGTACGGCGACGGTCAGCAGCGCGGAGCGCTTGGCGGGCGTACGACGCCGCGAGCGCCCCCCGCTGCGCGAGCCCGCGCGGGTCGCCGGCGCCGGGCTGATCTCCTCCTGGTCGTCCAGCAGGCCGGTGACGGCGGGAAGTTCACCGGTGGAGTCCGGCTCGCCCGCGTCGGAGGCGTGTTCGCCGAATTCGGCGCCCTCGTACGACACCTGCTCGAAGGCCGCGGTCGCCTGCGGGTCACCGGCCTGCTCGAACGCGGTCTGCGGGTCGCCGACCGCCTCGAACGTCGCGGTGGCCTGCTGATCGAACGGTTCGCCAGCCTGCTCGGACTGCGCCGGCACGGTCTGCCCGGCGGAGTTCCACTGCGTGGCGTCGTACGCGCCCGTGTCGAAGGTCTGGGTGCCCCACTCCCACTGCTGGGTGGCGTCGGCGCCGCCGGACTGGTCGGGATGCAGCCAGGCGTTGGCGTCCCACTGGCCGCTGGTGTCGTTCTCGGCGGGCTGGGCGGGGACGTTCCAGGCGGTGCTGTCGTAGACACCGGAGTCGTAGCCGGTGTGGTGCTGCTGGGCCGCGTACGGGTCGTAGGCCGGGGCCGGGGCGGTGCCGGTCTGCCACTGCGTGCTGTCGTACGCGCCGGTGGTCTGCTCGCTGCCCGGGAGGCTGCCGAAGAGCGGGTCGGCGTGGAAGGTCGTGGTGCTTCCGGAACCACCGGCAAAACCGGTGGCGTCATAGCCGCCGTACGTGGTGAGGTCGTCGTAGGGAGCTTCCTGTGCTCCGTACTGCGCGTAGTGCTGGGTGGAGGCGTCGGAAGCCGGGGCCGGGGTGGTCATGATCCCCGACGGGTGACGGTCGTTCACCAACTTCTCTTTCGCCTCGACAACAGGGGCTGCCAGAGCAGTGCGGCGACTGTACCCGTCGGTACCTGGGCGCGACAATCTTCGGCCTGTTTCGCGTGGGCCGGAAACGGGCATTCGGCCGTGTTTCGGGGAGCCCGGACGCTACCTTGGCCTGGCGTTCGAAAAATGTTCGATGTCGAGTGGCGATGTGACGGCTGTGCGCCGTCCGTACTGTGCCTGTGCGCCCCCTCCTCAGGTCGCTGTCGGCCCCTCTCGGGCCACCGTCGGTGCTTCTCAGGCCACCGGTCGCGGCTTCTCAGGCCACCGTCAGGCCGCCCGTGGCCCGGTTCCCGGGGTGCGGCACCTCGAGCGCCTCGCGTATGCCGGCGGCCACGGCGGGGTGCACGGGCAGCGCGAGATGGCCGATACCGGTCACCCGGACGTTCTGCGCGTCGAGGTCGGGGTGCTCCAGGCAGGCCGTCTCCAGCGGGTCCATCAGGGAGTCCAGGTCGCTCCAGAAGCTCACGAAGCGGGTCCGGCAGCCGGGCGCGGGCCGGGCCAGCTCCTCGATCACCGCCGATCCGGGCCGCATCTGCCGCACGATCGGGTGCGCGTCCGCCAGCGGCGCCACCCGCGTCCCCGAATGCGGGGTGCCGAGCGTGACCAGTGTGCGGACCCGCAGGTCACCGCCCAGGCACTGGACGTAATAGCGCGCGATAAGGCCGCCCAGGCTGTGCCCCACGATGTCGATCCGGGCGCTGCCGGTGCGCTCGCAGATCTCCTCGATGTGCCGGCCGAGCAGCTCGGCGGCCGTGCGGATGTCGCAGGTCAGCGGAGAGTAGTTGAGCGACTCCACCCGCTGCCTGCCGTGCTGGGCCAGGGTGCGGCGGAGCAGGACGAACACCGATCGGTTGTCGATGAAGCCGTGCAGCAGGACGACCGGCGGGGCGGGGCGGACCGGCAGCCTGGCCGTGCCGTCCCCGTCGGGCAGGGCGCCGGAGCGGCGTTCCTGGATCAGGCCGGTCGGATACAGCAGGAGGTGACCCGCCAGGATGGCGGCGTCCAGGGCGGTCGCCCGCAGCAGCGTCATGGACAGTCCGGCCAGTCTGCCGGGCCACAGGCGGCGGCAGAGCGGGAGAAAGAGCGGCAGTACCCCGGTGACCTTCATGGCCGACCTCCTGTCGGCACGCCGGAGGACGGCTAGGTCCCCCGTGTGCCCTCATGTCCCACCATGTGATTTCCCCCTCGCCGCGTCCCGTAAAACTGCCGGTTGCGGGATGCTGGAGATAACGTTCGTTCACTTCGCGACGGTGGCGGAACGCGCCAAAAGTGCGGTACTTGTCGGTACGGACGGAAGCCGATCGCTTCCGGGCTCGCTTGATGGAGGCAGTGATGGGTGTGGCAGCCGGTCCGATCCGCGTGGTGGTCGCCAAGCCGGGGCTCGACGGCCACGATCGTGGGGCCAAGGTCATCGCGCGTGCCCTGCGCGACGCCGGTATGGAGGTCATCTACACCGGGCTCCACCAGACGCCGGAACAGGTCGTGGACACCGCCATCCAGGAGGACGCCGACGCGATCGGCCTGTCCATCCTGTCCGGCGCCCACAACACGCTGTTCGCCGCGGTCATCGACCTGCTCAAGGAGCGGGAGGCCGAGGACATCCTCGTCTTCGGCGGCGGCATCATCCCGGAAGAGGACATCCCGCCGCTGAAGGAGAAGGGCGTCGCGGAGATCTTCACCCCGGGTGCGACGACCGCGTCGATCGTGGAGTGGGTCCGGGCGAACGTCCGCCAGCCCGCCGCGTCCGGAGGCTGAGCAGCGGTTCTCATGGACGCGGTGGCCCGTCCGGAGGCTGGGCGGCTGCGTCCGGCGGCTCGGCGGGTGGCGCGGGCGGGGCGAGTTCCCGTGTCATCGCCGCCCGCAGCCGCAGCGTCGTGACCAGCCGCTGGAACGCCTCCGCCCAGTACCCGCCGGCCCCCGGAGCGGCGTCCTCCCGCTCGTCGGGTATCGCCAGCAGCGCCTCCAGCCGTACGGCCTCCGCCGGGTCCAGGCAGCGCTCGGCCAGCCCCATCACCCCGCTGAAGCTCCACGGGTAACTGCCCGCGTCCCGGGCGATGTCGAGGGCGTCCACGACGGCCCGGCCGAGCGCGGGGGCCCAGGGGACCGCGCACACCCCGAGCAGCTGGAAGGCCTCCGACAGGCCGTGCGTGGCGATGAACCCCGCGACCCACGCGGCCCGTTCGGCCGGTTCCAGCGCGGCCAGCAGCTTCGCGCGCTCCGCCAGGGAGACCGCGCCCGGGCCGCCCGCCTCCGGCGCCGACGGCGAGCCGAGCAGCGCCCGCGACCACGCGGCGTCCCGCTGCCGTACCGCCGCCCGGCACCAGGCCGCGTGCAGTTCGCCCTGCCAGCCGTCCGCCACCGGCAGCGCCACGACCTCCTCGGCCGTCCGCCCGCCGAGCCGCCGCGGCCAGGTGCCGAGCGGGGCGGACTCCACCAACTGCGCCAGCCACCACGACCGTTCCCCCCGGCCCGCGGGGGGTGTGGCCACCACGCCGTCCCGCTCCATGCCGGCATCGCATTCGTGCGGCGCCTCCACCACGATCGCCGGCGCGTTCCCCGTACGGTCCAGGGCCACACACGCCGTGGCCCGTACGGCCATCCGCGCGGCGAGCGCCGAACCCGGCAGCGCCGACAGCAGTTCCGCTGCCGTCGCCCGGACATTGCGGCTGCGGTCGCCCAACGCCTGCTCCAGGAACGGCTCGTCCGCCTCCGACAGGCCCGTGCGCAGCGAGTCGAGGAACATCAGCCGGTCCTCCGCCCGCTCCGTCGCCCAGGTCGACGCCAGCAGCTCGCGCCCCAGCGCGGGCGTACGGGCGCGCAGCGCACCCAGCAGGGCCGCCCGTTCGGCGAACAGCCCCTCCTGCCACAGCCGGTGCACCGCCTCGGCGTCCTCGGGGTCGGGCAGTGTGGTGCCGCCGCCGGGGGTGGCGCGCAGGGCGAACCGCCAGTCCGGGTTCAGCCGGGCCAGCCACAGCGCGCGCGGGCCCGCGAACGCCAGTGCCGCCGGGCGCAGATCCGTACGGCCCCGGGCCGCGTCCAGCAGCGCGGGAAGCGCCTGCGGGGGTGCCGCGTACCCGTGGGCGTTGGCCGCCGCGAGCCACTGCGGGAGCAGCTCCATGAGATCCGGGGCGCTGCCCCGCCGGCCGCCGGACCCGCCGCCGGACCGGTCGGCCAGCAGGGTGGTGAGCCGGCGCGCCGCCGGTGCGGGCAGCGCCGGGCGTGGATCGGCGGGCGCGCACTCGGGCCGTTGCGCCGCCCGCGCGGGCCGTAGCCCGGCCCGCCGCCGTACGGTGGCCACGGCGGCCGCGTCGAGCAGCGCCACCGGGGCCGGCCGGCCGGGCGCGGCGAGCGCCGGGGCGCGCCGGTCGGTGCCGAGGAGCGCGGTGGCCACCAGCTCTTCCCAGGAACTTTCCGGCGAGCTTTCCGGCGGCGTGGTGTCCCCGCCGGTCGGTGTCCCGTTCATCACCGTCCCCTTCCCTTCGCCTGCCTGAGCGTGTGTGTCCGTACGGCCGGTCAGCACAGCGGCACCGCCTCGCCCGCCTCCTCCGGCCAGGCCGTGAGCGGGGTGAACCCGCGGTGGCCGCACTCGCCGAAGACCGTGACGGGGGCGCCGCCGGACAGTGCGACCAGCCGCCACAGGCCGGGCCGGGAGCGGGCGGCCCGGCTCAGCGGCAGGGCCGTGTCCGTGTCGGCGTCGGCCAGCTGCCACCGGTCGCCGTCCGGGACCGGTATCACCCGGCCCAGGGTGACCGGGACCGAGTCCAGCCAGGGGTCGTCGCGCAGGGCCGCGCCGTAGCGGGCCGCCGCCTCGACGGTGGTCACGCCCGGCGGGCGGAACGCGGCCGGGGCCGGCGGGGCGAACCGCTCGCCCAGGGCGGCCCGGGCCTGACCGGAGCCCGGATACGCCGTCAGCTCCGCCTCCAGGGCCAGGCCGACCGGCAGGGACAGCTCCGGCGCCCGGCCCGCCGCGCCGTAGGACAGCAGCAGCCGGGTCCCGCCGGTCCCGGCGCCGTGCAGCCATATCCGGCGCGTCGTCAGTTTCGCGTCCGCCGTGTCGTACTGGGCGAGGACCAGCCAGCGGTCGCGCACCGGCGGGCCGTCCGGCGTGGCGGGCAGGCCGAGCCGGGAGCGGACCGTGGCCGCGAGGGCCTCCGGCAGCCGGTCGCGGCGCAGCCAGCCCTGGTCGAGCAGGTGTAGCAGCGCGCACTCCTCCAGCAGCCGCGCCGGCCAGCCCGCACCGGACGCCGGGATCGCCCCCAGTTCCCGCACGCGCGCGGCCAGCCCCGGCGCCTGGGCGTCGACCATGCGGGCCGCCGTCTCGTCCCACAGGCCGTACCCCGCCTGTTCGGCCGCGGCCAGGCCGCCGCGCAGCAGGTCCGCCAGGCGCTGCTCCAGCTCGGTCGCGCCCGCCGTGACCCGCTCGGCCCGGCGCTCGGACCGCCGCCGGGCCGCCTCCGGATCCGCGGGACCCGCGGCCGGACCCCCCTCGCCCCGCGTCCCCTTCGTCCCGGCGCGGCTGCGCCGGGACGCGAGCCACTGCCCGGCCCAGTCCGGCGGCTGCGCGGCGGCCGGCACCGCGCCGTCGTCACCCGCCCACAGCAGGAGCAGGCCGAGCGCGTGCTTGCACGGGAACTTACGGCTCGGGCAACTGCACTTGTACGCCGGCCCGGCCGCGTCGGCCAGGTCCACCACCGTCTGGTACGGCCTGCTGCCGCTGCCCTTGCACAGCCCCCACACCGTCCCCTCTCCGCTCCCGGTCTCGGACCACGGCCCGGCCGCGCCGAGTTTGCTCCCCGCCTTGCGTGACGCGGCGTCAGGCGCCAGTGCCAGCACCTGCTCCGCGGTCCAGCGCACCCCCTGCTCACTCATGCCACCGACGGTAGGTCCCGCCACTGACAATCGGCCCGGCGAGAGCGTTTGTGCAGGTCAGAGTGATTGTCAGTGGCGTGGTGCACGGTGGATGCCAGATCCGAACCGGCCGAGCTGGAGGGGGCCTCAGCCATGACTGTGTCCGTGGAACCGACGACCGCCGCACCCGACCGCGACCAGACCGCACAGGCGTTGCGACCGCACGCCGAGCACGCCTTCGCGGCCGAACTCGCCGCGCTCGCCGCGCAGGACGACCGCCCGCGCCCGGCCCGCTGGAAGCTGTCGCCGTGGGCGGTGGCGACGTACCTGCTCGGCGGCACCCTGCCGGACGGCACGGTGATCACACCCAAGTACGTGGGCCCGCGCCGCATCGTCGAGGTCGCCGTCACCACGCTGGCCACCGACCGCGCCCTGCTGCTGCTCGGCGTGCCCGGCACCGCCAAGACCTGGGTGTCGGAGCACCTGGCCGCCGCGGTCAGCGGAGACTCGACGCTGCTGGTGCAGGGCACGGCCGGCACCCCGGAGGAGGCGATCCGGTACGGCTGGAACTACGCGCAGCTGCTCGCCCACGGCCCGAGCCGCGACGCCCTCGTGCCCAGCCCCGTCATGCGTGCCATGGCCGAGGGCATGACGGCCCGCGTGGAGGAGCTGACCCGTATCCCGGCGGACGTGCAGGACACGCTGATCACGATCCTGTCCGAGAAGACCCTGCCCATCCCCGAGCTGGGCGCGGAGGTCCAGGCGGTCCGCGGCTTCAACCTCATCGCCACCGCCAACGACCGCGACCGCGGGGTCAACGAGCTGTCCAGCGCGCTGCGCCGCCGCTTCAACACGGTGGTGCTGCCGCTGCCGGAGAGCGCCGACGCCGAGGTCGACATCGTCACCCGCCGGGTCGAGCAGCTGGGCCGCTCCCTCGATCTGCCGGCCACGCCCGACGGCATCGAGGAGATCCGCCGGGTGGTCACCGTCTTCCGCGAGCTGCGCGACGGCATCACCGCCGACGGGCGTACGAAGGTGAAGTCGCCCAGCGGCACGCTGTCCACGGCGGAGGCGATCTCCGTCGTCACCAACGGCCTCGCGCTCGCCACCCACTTCGGCGACGGTGTGCTGCGCCCGGGAGACGTCGCCGCGGGCATCCTCGGTGCCGTCGTCCGCGACCCGGCGGCCGACCGGGTCGTCTGGCAGGAGTACCTGGAGACGGTCGTCCGCGAGCGCGAGGGCTGGACCGACTTCTACCGCGCCTGCCGCGAGGTGAGCGCATGACCGGCACCGGCGGGAGCACGGCGTACGCCGCCGGGCCGCTGCTGCTCGGCGTACGGCACCACGGACCCGGTTCCGCGCGCGCGGTGCGGGCCGCGCTGGACGCAGCGCGCCCGGCCGCCGTCCTGATCGAGGGCCCGCCCGAGGCCGACGCGCTGATCCCGCTCGCCGCCGACCCGGGCCTGCGGCCACCGGTCGCGCTGCTCGCCCACGCCGTGGACGAGCCCGGCCGCTCGGCCTTCTGGCCGTTCGCCGAGTTCAGTCCCGAGTGGGTGGCCATCCGCTGGGCCGTGGAGCAGGGCGTCCCGGCCCGCTTCATCGACCTGCCGGCCACGCACACGCTCGCGTGGGAGCAGGGAACGCGCGAGTCCGGTGCCGACCCGCAGTCCGGTACCGACCCCGACTCCGGTCACGACTCCGCGCCCGGTCACGGTGCCGAGGTCCGCGTCGACCCCCTCGCCGTGCTCGCCGAGACGGCCGGGTACGACGACCCCGAGCGCTGGTGGGAGGACGTCGTCGAGCACCGGGGGCCGGGCGCCCGCGACCCCTTCGCGCCGTTCGCGGCGGTGGCGGAGGCGATGGGCGCGCTGCGCGAGCGATACGGCGTCGGCGGCCACTCCCGGGACCTCGTCCGCGAGGCGCACATGCGGCTCCGGCTGCGCGACGCGCGCAAGGAGTTCGGGGACGCCGTGGCCGTGGTGTGCGGGGCCTGGCACGTGCCCGCGCTGCACGCGAAGACCACCGTCACCGCGGACCGTGCGCTGCTCAGGGGCCTGCCCAAGGTCAAGACCGACCTGACCTGGGTGCCGTGGACGCACCGCAGGCTGGCGCGGGCCGGCGGGTACGGCGCGGGCATCGACTCCCCGGGCTGGTACGGGCACCTGTTCCGCGCCCCGGACCGGCCGGTCGAGCGGTGGCTGACCAGGGTGGCCGGGCTGCTGCGCGAGGAGGACCGGATCGTGTCCTCCGCGCACGTCATCGAGGCCGTACGGCTCGCGGAGACCCTGGCGGCGCTGCGCGGCCGCCCGCTGCCCGGCCTGGGCGAGACCACCGACGCGGTGCGCGCGGTGCTGTGCGAGGGCTCGGACGTGCCGCTGGCGCTGGTGCACGACCGGCTGGTGGTCGGTGACGTCCTCGGCGAGGTCCCGGAGGCGGCGCCCGCGGTGCCGTTGCAGCGGGACCTGGCCCGGCAGCAGCGCTCGCTGCGGCTCAAGCCGGAGGCGCCGGAGCGCGAGCTGGAACTGGACCTGCGCGGGGAGACCGACGCCGGCCGCAGCAGGCTGCTGCACCGGCTGCGGCTGCTCGGCGTCGGCTGGGGCGAGCCGGGCCGGTCCCGGGGGAGCACGGGCACCTTCCGGGAGACCTGGCGGCTGCGCTGGGAGCCCGAGCTGTCCGTGCGGGTCGCCGAGGCGGGCGTGTGGGGGACGACCGTACAGGCGGCGGCCCGGGCCAAGGCGGAGGCCGACGCGGTGGCGGCGCGGGCCCTCGCCGAGGTCACCGCGCTGGCCGAGCAGTGCCTGCTGGCCGGGCTGCCGGACGCGCTGCCCGTGGTCATGCGGGTCCTCGCCGACCGGGCGGCCCTGGACACCGACGTCGGCCACCTCGCCCAGGCCCTGCCCGCCCTCGTCCGCTCCCTGCGCTACGGCGACGTGCGCGGCACCGACACCGGTGCGCTGGCCGAGGTCGCGGCGGGCCTCGCCGAGCGCATCTTCGTCGGCCTGCCCCCGGCCTGCGCCGCACTCGACACCGACGCGGCGGAGGAGATGCGCGGCCACGTGGACGCGGTGCACACGGCGGTGGGCCTGCTGACGGAGAGCCTGGCCGGGGTGCCGGCGGGGAACGACGGGGACACCGCGGGGGCCTCC
Organism: Streptomyces sp. NPDC088810; assembly: GCF_044750305.1. NCBI lineage: Bacteria > Bacillati > Actinomycetota > Actinomycetes > Kitasatosporales > Streptomycetaceae > Streptomyces > Streptomyces sp. NPDC088810. The sequence continues at coordinate 357,291 of NZ_JBIVJQ010000004.1, read as the reverse complement.
GCGGCAGCCGCCGGCGAGGGTGACCGCGCGTCGGCGGGTGAACCGGGGGCCGGGAGCGGCGGGCTCGCGCGGCGTACCGGGGGTGACGGGGGTGACGTCCGTCCTTCCGCCGAGGGCGGCGGCAGCGGTCAGGACTCGGGCCGTGGGGAGCACGGGAAGCCCCATGAACAGGAGCGTGGGGGCGGGCTCCGTGGGCGTTGGCGGGACGTGTTGCGGGTGTTGTCCCTGCGGGACACCGCGCCCGGTGTCATCCGGGGGCGGGCCGTGCGGCTGTTGCTGGACGACGGGGCGCTGTCGGCCGAGGAGGCGGCCCGGCTGATGGGGCTCGCGCTGTCGCCGGGCACGCCTCCGGCAGCTGCCGCCGCGTGGGTCGAGGGCTTCGCCGGTGGCGGGGGCGGGCTGCTGCTCGTGCACGACGAGCGGCTGCTCGCCCTGCTGGACACCTGGCTGACCGGGGTGCCGGCGGACGCCTTCACGGACGTACTGCCGCTGCTGCGGCGCACCTTCGCGGCGTACGAGCCGGGAGTGCGCAGAAGCCTCGGCGAACTGGTCCGGCGCGGCCCCGGAGACCGGACCGGCGAGGCCGCCGCCCAGGGAGCCGCGATCCCCGGCTTCGCCACCGAACCGGACACCGGCCGCGCCGACGCCGTGCTCCCGGTGCTGCGGCTGCTGCTCGGCCTGGACGCGCACCACGACAGGACGCCCGGCCCGGCGCACACCCCGCCACCCGGTGCGCGACAGCGCACGGCGTACGGCACGACACCCGCCGCGACGCGCGAAGCGACACACGAGACGGCACCCGCTTCTCCGCACGACGACTGCCTCACGGGGGTGGGCACATGACGGACGCGACGGACACGACGGACACGGCGGCCGTGACGGCGGCCGAGCGGGTGGACCCCGCGCGGGAGCGGCTGCGGCGCTGGCGGCTGGTGCTCGGCGGGGACCAGGCCGACGGCACCGGGTGCGCGCTGTCCGGCCGGGACGCGGCGATGGACGGCACGCTGGCCGCGCTCTACGGCAGGAGCGACAAACCGCAGTCGGGCCGGGACCGGTCGGCGGGGCTCGGTGCCTCCGCGCCCTCCGTGGCGCGCTGGCTCGGGGACATCCGCCGCTACTTCCCGTCCTCCGTCGTCCAGGTCATGCAGCGTGACGCGATCGACCGGCTCGGCCTCGCCTCCCTGCTGCTGGAGCCGGAGATGCTGGAGGCGGTGGAGGCCGACGTGCACCTGGTCGGCACGCTGCTCTCGCTGCACAAGGCGATGCCGGAGACGACCCGGGAGACGGCCCGCGTGGTGGTGCGCAAGGTGGTGGAGGACCTGGAGAAGCGGCTCGCCACCCGCACCCGGGCCACCCTCACCGGCGCCCTGGACCGCAGCGCCCGCGTCAGCCGTCCGCGCCACCACGACATCGACTGGAACCGCACGATCGCGGCCAACCTCAAGCACTACCTGCCGGAGTACCGCACGGTCGTACCGGAACGGCTCATCGGCTACGGCCGGGCCGCGCGGTCGGTGAAGAAGGAGGTCGTGCTCTGCATCGACCAGTCCGGGTCGATGGCGTCGTCGGTGGTGTACGCGTCCGTGTTCGGCGCGGTCCTCGCCTCCATGCGGTCGATCAGCACCCGGCTGGTCGTCTTCGACACGGCGGTCGTCGACCTCACCGACCAGCTGGACGACCCCGTCGACGTGCTCTTCGGCACCCAGCTCGGCGGCGGTACGGACATCAACCGGGCGCTCGCCTACTGCCAGGCGCAGCTCACCCGGCCGGCCGAGACCGTCGTCGTGCTGATCAGCGACCTCTACGAGGGCGGTATCCGCAACGAGATGCTCAAGCGGGTCGCGGCGATGAAGGCGTCCGGGGTGCAGTTCGTGGCGCTGCTCGCGCTGTCGGACGAGGGAGCGCCCGCGTACGACCGCGACCACGCGGCGGCGCTCGCCGCGCTCGGCGCACCGGCCTTCGCCTGCACCCCCGACCTGTTCCCCGAGGTGATGGCCGCCGCCCTGGAGAAGCGGCCCCTGCCCATACCGGACACCGCGTGAGTGGAACCGGTCGCGGGCGGGCACCCGGTGGGCAGCCGGGCCGAGTGCCCGGAGCAGCTCCGTGGGGTGGCCGGCCCGGGTGGCCGAAAGCCGTCGGCTCGTCCGGGCGGTGCCTCGCGGACGGGGCGGGTGGTCCCCATTGGGGTGGGGATCAAACACCCCGGCCCCGGTCGCCCGGGGCCGCCAGGGGGGTCTCACCGGGTCAACCCCAGCCCGGTGAGGCCTCGCACATCGCCCGTACCGGAGCGATGTGGCGGCACCCTGTGCCAGGGAACCCGGCATCATGTGACAGGTATCACCGCTCAGGTGTGACCCGCGATTTAGGGGGCCCCCGCAAGCAGCGATAACCTGCGAGACGGACATGCCGCGCGCTCGGACACCGTGTGCGCTTCCCTAGTGACAGCGGACGTCACGTTGCCCTTCGCGGCACGCCCACGCATCCAACGAACCGCGAGATCACTGATAGGGACGGAAGCGCGTGGACCTGTTCGAGTACCAGGCGAGGGACCTCTTCGCCAAGCACGATGTACCGGTGCTGGCCGGTGAAGTCATCGACACGCCTGAGGCGGCGCGCGAGATCACCGAGCGTCTGGGCGGCAAGTCCGTCGTCAAGGCGCAGGTGAAGGTCGGTGGTCGCGGCAAGGCCGGTGGCGTCAAGCTGGCCGCCACTCCGGACGAGGCCGTCGCCCGCGCGACGGACATCCTCGGCATGGACATCAAGGGCCACACGGTCCACAAGGTCATGATCGCCGAGACGGCTCCGGAGATCCTCGAGGAGTACTACGTCTCCTTCCTCCTCGACCGTGCGAACCGCACCTTCCTCTCCATCGCTTCCGTCGAGGGCGGTATGGAGATCGAGGAGGTGGCGGCCACCCGTCCGGAGGCCGTTGCAAAGACCGCGATCGACCCGATCGACGGTGTGGACGAGGCCAAGGCCCGCGAGATCGTGGAGGCCGCCAAGTTCCCGGCCGAGGTCGCGGACAAGGTCGTCAACGTCCTGATCAAGCTGTGGGACACCTTCATCAAGTCGGACGCCCTCCTGGTCGAGGTCAACCCGCTCGCGAAGGTCGCCTCCGGTGAGGTCATCGCCCTCGACGGCAAGGTGTCGCTGGACGACAACGCCGAGTTCCGTCACCCCGAGTACGAGGAGCTCCACGACAAGGCCGCCGCCAACCCGCTCGAGGCGGCCGCCAAGGAGAAGGGCCTCAACTACGTCAAGCTCGAGGGCGAGGTCGGCATCATCGGAAACGGCGCCGGTCTCGTCATGAGCACCCTGGACGTCGTCGCGTACGCCGGTGAGAAGCACGGCGGCGTCAAGCCCGCCAACTTCCTGGACATCGGTGGCGGCGCCTCCGCCCAGGTGATGGCGAACGGCCTGGAGATCATCCTGGGCGACCCGGACGTCAAGTCCGTCTTCGTGAACGTCTTCGGTGGCATCACCGCCTGCGACGAGGTCGCCAACGGCATCGTGCAGGCCCTGAAGCTCCTGGAGGACCGCGGCGAGAAGGTCGAGAAGCCGCTCGTCGTCCGCCTCGACGGCAACAACGCCGAGCTGGGCCGGAAGATCCTCACGGACGCCGACCACCCGCTGGTGCAGCGCGTCGACACCATGGACGGCGCGGCCGACAAGGCCGCCGAGCTGGCCGCCGCCAAGTAAGCACGAGGACGAGGACTCAAACCACCATGGCTATCTGGCTCAACAAGGACAGCAAGGTCATCGTCCAGGGCATGACCGGCGCCACCGGCATGAAGCACACCAAGCTCATGCTCGGTGACGGCACGAACGTCGTGGGCGGCGTGAACCCGCGCAAGGCGGGTCAGACCGTGGACTTCGACGGCACCGAGGTACCCGTCTTCGGCACCGTCAAGGAGGCCATCGAGAAGACCGGCGCCAACGTCTCCGTCATCTTCGTGCCGGAGAAGTTCACCAAGGACGCGGTCGTCGAGGCCATCGACGCCGAGATCCCGCTGGCCGTCGTGATCACCGAGGGCATCGCGGTGCACGACACGGCGTCCTTCTGGTCGTACGCCGGCAAGAAGGGCAACAAGACCCGGATCATCGGCCCGAACTGCCCCGGCATCATCACCCCGGGCCAGTCGAACGTCGGCATCATCCCGGGCGACATCACCAAGCCGGGCCGCATCGGCCTGGTGTCGAAGTCCGGCACGCTGACGTACCAGATGATGTACGAGCTGCGGGACATCGGCTTCTCCACCGCCGTCGGCATCGGTGGCGACCCGATCATCGGCACCACGCACATCGACGCCCTGGCCGCGTTCCAGGACGACCCCGACACCGACCTGATCGTGATGATCGGTGAGATCGGCGGCGACGCCGAGGAGCGTGCGGCCGCGTTCATCAAGGAGAACGTGACCAAGCCGGTCGTCGGCTACGTCGCGGGCTTCACCGCCCCCGAGGGCAAGACCATGGGCCACGCCGGCGCCATCGTCTCCGGTTCCTCCGGCACCGCCCAGGCCAAGAAGGAGGCCCTCGAGGCCGCGGGCGTCAAGGTCGGCAAGACCCCGACCGAGACGGCCAAGCTCGCTCGCGAGATCCTGAGCGCCTGACCTTCGCAGCACCTGTCGGTAGGCCCGTTCCCCGCACCGGGGGCGGGCCTACCGCCGTTCCCGCCCGCCGGCCGGCCACGCCGGCCCGGCACCCGGCATCCCTACGGCGGGGGCACCCGTATCCTCACCGCGGTTCCGGCAACACCCGCTCCGGGCCGGTCGTCTCCCGGCGCAGCTTGGCTTTCAGGGCCTGCTCCTTGCGGGAGAGCGGGCCCGCGGCGGCAGGGGGCGGGACCCCCTGCACCGCCTGGGCCGGAGCCACCGGGGCCTCGTAGCGCGTCGGTGCCGTCCGCAGCGTGAGCGTCGTCGCGCCGATGATCGTGACCGTGAAGGCGATGGCCGCCCGGGTCCAGAAGACGTTCCGGCGTTCGCCCCCGGTGCGCACCACCGTCGGCCGGGCCGCCCGCAGGTGCTCCGTCGAGGCCAGTTCGAGCAGCCGGCGGTGCAGCTCGGCGGGGTCGGCCAGCTCCGGCAGCCGCGCGGCCACCGCCTCCCGCGCATGGGTCAGCCGGTTCGCGGCTGCCGGTGTGCTCGACTCGGTCTCCGCCGCCGTCTCCGGCAGGTCGAGGCCCACACCGTCGTACAGGACGAGCGTGCGCCGGTACGACGCCGGCAGTTCGAGCAGCGTGTGCAGCAGCTCCCGGTCGGCCGGGTCGGCGGGCGGGGGTTCCGGGGACCGGTAGCGGGGGCGGAAGCGGTGCCAGGGGGAGAGCGCGCAGTCGTACGCCACCGCCCGCACCCAGCCGGCCGGGTCCCGGTCCCGGGCCACCTCCGGCCAGCGCTGCCAGGCCGACTGGAAGGCCCGCTCCACGGACTCGCGGGCCAGCTCCCGGCGCCCGGTGAGCAGATAGGTCTGGCGTACGAGGGCGGGTGCGCAGAAGGCGTACAGCGCGTCGAAGGCCTGAGCGGGCGTCAGCGGGCTCGTCTTCGCGGCCGTCAGACTCGCCTGCTGGGACCGTTCCTGAGGGGCCGTCGGCTCGGGGCTCTGTGTCTTCACCATGCACCCTTCCGTGGGAAAAAGAACATAAACGTATATTGAGCGACACTTCGGAAGTTCGCCTGTTACGACGGGAAAGCGCGTGTCGTTGGGAGCATGGCGTGCGTGATCCAGATGACCGCTCGCCGCTCGCCGCTGTCGCTCCTGCTCTCCCGCATGCGCGACCGCTCGCCCGGCCTCGCCGCGAGCCTGCTGGGAGGTGCCGTCGCGGCCGGACTGGGCCTCGGTTCGTTCGCCGTGCTCGTCATGGTGCTCTGGGTCAGCTCGCCCTACCCGGACAGCGGACCGGGCGGCGCGCTGCACATCGCCGCCGCCCTGTGGCTGCTCGCACACGGCGTCGAACTGGTCCGCACCGACACGCTCTCCGGCACGCCCATGCCCGTCGGTCTCACCCCGCTGCTGCTGCTCGCCCTGCCGCTGTGGCTGGTCCACCGGGCGGCGCGGGACGCCACCGACGCCTCCGCCGAACCGGACGGTCCGCCGCCGGTGGGGGCGCGCACCGCGTGGACCGGCGTGGTCCTCGGCTATCTGGGTGTCGGCGCCGCCGTGACGCTGTACTGCTCCAGTAGCGAACTGCGCCCCCAGTGGGTCTGGGTGACGGTGTGTCTGCCGCTGGTCGCGGCGAGCGCGGCCGGCGCCGGGGTGTGGTCGGCGTACGGCCGCCCGCCCGAGCCCGTGCTGAGCGTGCTGGTGGTGGTGCCGGGGCCGGTGCGGCGGCTGGTGTTCGGCACGGACGCGCGGGCCCGGCTGGGTGCCGCCGTACGCGCCGCCGGCGCTGCGACGGCCGTGCTCTTCGGCGGCGGCGCCCTGCTGGTCGGGGTGTCACTGGTCTGGCACGGCGAGCCGGCGCGGACCTCCTTCCTGCAGCTGACGGAGGGCTGGACGGGCCGGTTCGCGGTGCTGCTGCTCGGTATCGCCCTGGTCCCCAACGCGGCGGTGTGGGCCGCCTCCTACGCGCTCGGCCCCGGCTTCCTCCTCGGCACCGGGCACCTGGTCCACCCGCTCGCCTCCCACCCGGCCCCGCTGCTGCCGCCGTTCCCGCTGCTGGCCGCGGTGCCCGGTCCGGGCGCCGGTACGCCGCAGAACTGGGCGGCGGGCGTGGTGCCGGCGGTGGCCGGGATGACGGCGGGGTGGTTCGTGGCGCGGGCGGCCGTACGGCGGCCCGCGTCCGGTGCACCGGCGCGGGCCCGCTGGTCGGCCGGCCGGACCGCCGGGGTGGTCCTGCTGACGGCCCTGGTCTGCGCGGCGGCCCTCGCCCTGCTCGCCGAGCTGGCGGGCGGCCCCATGGGCGTGGCCGCACTGGCCCGCCTCGGCCCGCTGTGGTGGCAGACCGGGGGCGCGGCCGGGGCCTGGACGCTGGTGTTCGCGCTGCCGGTGGCGCTGACCGCCCGGGCCTGGCGGCTGCGCCGCCGGCGCCGGCACCGCGGCGGCATTCCGGCGCAGGCCACGGAGACGGCGGCCGTGACCGGGGCGAAGAGCGGCGCGGTCCAGTCAACGGCTGCGGCGACGGCAGCGACCGCGACCGGGGAGACCGCTGAAGCGGGAGAGACGGATGACACCGGCCCGGTGGCCGCCACGGCACCGGATACGTTCAGGGCCGACGAGGTACCGGTCGTGGCCGCCGGCGGCGACAGCCCGGACGGACCCGCGGACGCCGCCGACGGCGGGGGCGAGGCCGACGGAGCCGCGGGCAGGCCCAGGCTCCGGGGCCGGGGCAAGGGCACGGCCACGGGGGGCACGCCCGCTCAGGCGGCGGACACGAGCGGAGCGGACGAGGAGGAGCCGTACGGCGTCCTCCCCGCCGCCGACCCGTTCCCGACCTCGTACCCCAGTCCCTTCCCGACGTCGTTCACCGAGCCGTTCCCCGCGGGCTGGCACGACGACGTCGCCCGGGCCTCGCGCTGGGCGGCCCTGAAGGAGGCGGCGGGCACCCCCGAGGACGGCGCCGGCACCGCCGCGTCTCCGGACCCTGCGCCCGAGCCTGAGCCCGACGCCGGCCCCCGCCCGGATGCCGCCCAGTGAGAGGCGTCAGCTGTCGTCCACGCCCAGGACGCCGCGCAGCTCCCGGGGCAGCAGGGTGTCGCAGGACTGCTTGGCCTCATGGGTGAGGGCGTCGTTCACGCAGGTGTAGTAGTCGCGGTAGACGAGCTGCACGGTGAACGTGGACGCCACCAGGACCAGCGCCAGGGATGCCGTGACCAGGCCGCTGACGGCCGCCGTCGTGTGGGGCCGGCCGGCCTGGGCCGCCGGAGCCGCCGGAGCCGCCGGGGCGTCCGGGGCCGGGCGGCGCGGCTTGGCGCGCAGCGCACTGCTGCCCCAGTACAGGGCCAGCGCGCCCAGCAGCAGCGCCACGTAAGGCCAGCTGAACAGGGCGAAGAAGACCGCCCACATGCCGGAGAGCAGGGCGTACCGCGCACGGCGCTGGGCCGGGTCCGTCGGGTCCCAGCGCATGCCGGGGCCGGCCGGTCCGCCGGGCCCCTGCGGGCCACCGCCCGGCCGCTCCCCGAAGTCGCCGGGGGAGCGGCCGGGCTGCCGGTCACTCCACTGACTCCCCCAGGGAGAGCCACCACCCGGTCCCTGACCGCCACCCGGACCCTGACCGGGCCCGTATCCCGGACCCTGACCGGGCCCGTATCCCTGTCCCTGTCCGGGTCCCTGTTCGGGTCCCTGCCCGGGGCCGGACGCGCCCCCGGGACGACGCGGCTGCCACGGCCGGTCCGGAGTCCCCTCCGGCGGCGGCGCGAACGGATTGTCGTCCTGCCGCCCGCCGCCGTGCCCGGAACCACCCTGCCCCGATCCGCCGTGCCCGGAGCCGCTGCCCCACCCGGAACCGCCCTGGCCGTCGGGGCCACTCCCCGGCGTCTCGGTGGGCGGCGAGGTCGGGCGCTCCCGCAGCAGCGCGGCGCCACGCTCGCCCCCCTGGGCCGGGCGCGGCGGGAACGTGAGGAGTCGCAGGCTGCGATCGGGCATCAAAAGAGCGTCTTCCCCTAGGTGACTACGGCAGTCCGTCATGAGCTTCCACCCCGTGAACGCACCGCACGACGACCGCGTTCCCGAGGCTGCTCCTTCGTGACTCCTTGCGAACGCTACCGTCCGGCCGGCCACCCGTCCCGGGGGCCCCTTCCCGAGTGCCGGTATCGTTGCTGGCGGTCGGCCGCTTCGTAGACTTCCCCGTATACGGGGGCGCGAAGCATTCGTACGACTGTACAAACCGCCCGGCCGGTCGACGGCCGGACACATCGTTTCCCGAGAAAGGGCCCCACCGTGGCCGCCACCACCCCTGGCCCAGCGGTCAAGCGCCTCGTCGTGCTGGTCTCCGGATCCGGCACCAACCTGCAGGCGCTCCTGGACGAGATCGAGCGCACCGGAGCCGAGTCGTACGGCGCGCGGATCGTCGCCGTCGGGGCCGACCGCGCCGGCATCGAGGGGCTGGCCCGCGCCGAGCGCGCCGGGATCCCCACCTTCGTCTGCAGGGTCAAGGACCACGGCTCCCGCGAGGAGTGGGACGCGGCGCTCGCCGGGGCCGTCGCCGCGTACGAACCCGACCTCGTCGTCTCCGCCGGTTTCATGAAGATCGTCGGCAAGGAGTTCCTGGCCCGCTTCGGCGGACGGTTCGTCAACACCCACCCGGCCCTGCTGCCCAGTTTTCCGGGGGCCCACGGGGTCCGTGACGCGCTCGCGTACGGCGCCAAGGTCACCGGCTGCACCGTCCACTTCGTCGACGACGGCGTCGACACCGGCCCGATCATCGCCCAGGGCGTGGTCGAGGTCCGGGACGAGGACGACGAGAGCGCGCTGCACGAGCGCATCAAGGAAGTCGAGCGAAGGCTGCTCGTCGAGGTCGTGGGGCGGCTCGCCCGCAACGGCTATCGCATTGAGGGACGAAAGGTAGTTATCCAGTGACCGCCGAGAGCAACAAGCGGGCCATCCGTCGCGCGCTCGTCAGCGTCTACGACAAGACCGGTCTCGAGGAGCTGGCCCGCGGGCTGCACGAGGCCGGGGTGGAGCTGGTCTCCACCGGGTCCACGGCCGGCCGGATCGCCGCCGCCGGCGTCCCCGTCACCAAGGTCGAGGAGCTGACCGGCTTCCCCGAGTGCCTGGACGGCCGGGTGAAGACCCTGCACCCGAGGGTGCACGCGGGCATCCTCGCCGACCTGCGCCTGGACAGCCACCGCGAGCAGCTCGCGGAGCTGGGCGTGGAGCCGTTCGACCTGGTCGTCGTCAACCTGTACCCGTTCCGGGAGACGGTCGCCTCCGGTGCCTCGCCCGACGAGTGCGTGGAGCAGATCGACATCGGCGGCCCCTCGATGGTCCGCGCCGCCGCCAAGAACCACCCGTCCGTCGCCGTGGTCACCAGCCCCGAGCGGTACGCCGACGTGCTCGCCGCGGTGAAGGACGGCGGCTTCGACCTCGCCGCCCGCAAGCGCCTGGCCGCGGAGGCCTTCCGGCACACGGCGGAGTACGACATCGCCGTGTCCTCCTGGTTCGCCTCCTCCTACGCCCCCGCGGACGAGTCGCAGTTCCCCGACTTCATCGCCTCCTCGCTGCAGCGCGCGCACACCCTGCGCTACGGCGAGAACCCGCACCAGCCCGCCGCCCTCTACGCCTCCGGCGAGGGCGGGCTGGCGGCGGCCGAGCAGCTGCACGGCAAGGAGATGTCGTACAACAACTACACGGACACGGACGCCGCCCGCCGTGCCGCGTACGACCACGCCGAGCCCTGTGTCGCGATCATCAAGCACGCCAACCCCTGCGGCATCGCGATCGGCGCGGACGTCGCCGAGGCGCACCGCAAGGCGCACGCCTGCGACCCGGTCTCCGCGTACGGCGGTGTGATCGCCGTGAACCGGCCGGTCAGCAAGGAGATGGCCGAGCAGGTCGCGGAGATCTTCACCGAGGTCATCGTGGCCCCGGACTACGAGGAGGGCGCGCTGGAGGCCCTCACCAAGAAGAAGAACATCCGCGTGCTGCGCTGCCCCGACGGCCCGTCCCACCCGGTCGAGGTCAAGCCGATCGACGGCGGCGCGCTGCTCCAGGTCGCCGACCGGCTCCAGGCCGACGGCGACGACCCGGCCAACTGGACGCTGGCCTCCGGCGAGGCGCTGAGCGAGGACGAACTGCAGCAGCTCGCCTTCGCCTGGAAGGCCTGCCGCGCGGTGAAGTCCAACGCGATCCTGCTCGCCAAGGACGGTGCCTCGGTCGGCGTCGGCATGGGCCAGGTCAACCGCGTCGACTCCTGCAAGCTGGCCGTCGAGCGGGCGGGCGAGGAGCGGGCCCGCGGCTCCTACGCGGCCTCCGACGCCTTCTTCCCCTTCCCCGACGGCCCGGAGATCCTCATCGGCGCCGGCGTCCGGGCGATCGTCCAGCCGGGCGGCTCGATCCGCGACGAGCAGGTCGTGGAGGCCGCCAAGAAGGCGGGCGTGACCATGTACTTCACGGGCACGCGCCACTTCTTCCACTGATTCCGGCGCCCCCGGCGCATGCGCGTGGTCCCGCCCGTCGGCCGACGGGCGGGACCACGCCTTCGTGTACGGCGGTTCACCGCCGCCAGGGCCGCTCCAACGCGGGCATCGCGCAGGCCCTGTTCGTGACCGAGAAGGCCGTCGCCAAGCACATCGGCAACATCTTCACCAAGCTCGGCCTGCACCCGGCCGACACCGACAACCGCCGCGTCCTGGCCGTCCTCGCGTACCTGGACCAGTGAGCGCGGCCGTCCGGTCCGGAAAACACACCGGGCCGCGTCCCGTCCGGACGGACGGGACGCGGCCCGGTGTGTTCAGGCGCCGGGCGGATCAGTACCGCGGGCGGTTGAACCAGGCCGAGGCCGAGCTGGTGACCATCGACGCGAGGATGATGCCGGCCATGGCCAGCGAGATCAGCCCGCCGAAGGTGCCGGAACCGTTCTGGCCGCTCGCGATGTTGGTGATGCCACCGAGGATCATCAGCGCGGCGTAGACGATCGTGGTGATGCGGATGCCGCTGCCGCCGTTCTTGAACTTCACGCCCAGGAAGATGGACAGCGCGCCCAGCGCCACCAGCAGCCCCGCGATGAGGAACCCGAGCCCGGCCAGGCCGTCGGTGTCGTCACCGGTGCCGACGCCGTTGGACACGTCCTGGACGGCACCGATGGCCACGCCGGCGATCAGCCCGAACAGGATCTGGAAGCCGGCCAGGACGAACAGCAGCACCCGGGCGGTCTTCATCAGGCCGGGCATCTCCATCGGGACGCCGTAGCCGGGCTGCCCCAGCGGCGGGGCGGCCGGGTAGCCGTAGCCGGGCTGGCCCTGCGGGGCGGCGGGGTAGCCGTAGCCGGGCTGGCCCTGCGGCGGCTGCGGCGGGTAGCCGGGCTGCTGGCCCTGCGGGGGCCCGTAGGGGTTGTTGGGGTCGCCAAAGCTCATGGCGGTCTTCCTCCGTTGCTCAAGTGCGGGGACGACGCGCGGCACGGTTCGGAGGAGAGTTCTACAGATGCGGTCCGTCCCCCCGGCACTGCCCGCGGCACTGTGTGCTCATCGTTCTTTAACGGGCTCTTACTTGTCCAGCCGGATACGGCAGGTGTTGTGCAAGTGCAACATCGCTGATCATGCTGTGACACCCGGATTGGAACCGGGACCGGGTCATCCGCGAGGATGGGAGCATGACCGCCCAGATTCTCGATGGCAAGGCCACCGCAGCAGCGATCAAGTCCGATCTGACCGCCCGCGTGGCGGCGCTGAGGGAGCGGGGCGTCACGCCCGGCCTCGGCACGATCCTGGTCGGGGACGACCCCGGCAGCCAGAAGTACGTCGCCGGCAAGCACCGCGACTGCGCCCAGGTGGGCATCGCCTCCATCCAGCGCGAGCTGCCGGCCACGGCCACCCAGGAGGAGATCGAGGCGGTCGTCCGCGAGTTGAACGAGGACCCCGCCTGCACCGGCTACATCGTCCAGCTGCCGCTGCCCAAGGGCATCGACGAGAACCGCATCCTGGAACTCATGGACCCGGCCAAGGACGCCGACGGCCTGCACCCGATGAACCTGGGCCGCCTGGTGCTGAACGAGCCGGCCCCGCTGCCCTGCACCCCCAACGGCATCATCAGCCTGCTGCGGGCCCACGGCGTGGAGATCAAGGGCGCCGAGGTCGTGGTCGTCGGCCGCGGTGTCACCATCGGCCGCCCGATGCCGCTGCTGCTCACCCGGCGCAGCGAGAACGCCACCGTCACCCAGTGCCACACCGGCACCCGTGACCTCTCCGCCCACCTGAAGCGGGCCGACATCATCATCGCCGCGGCCGGCTTCCCGCACCTGATCCGCGCCGAGGACGTCAAGCCGGGCGCGGCCGTCCTCGACGTCGGTGTCTCCCGCAACGCCGAGGGCAAGATCGTCGGCGACGTCCACCCGGACGTGACCGAGGTGGCCGGCTGGATCTCCCCGAACCCCGGCGGCGTCGGCCCGATGACCCGGGCGCAGCTGCTGGTCAACGTGGTCGAGGCGGCGGAGCGCAGTGCCGGCTGAGGACGCCCGCGGGTCCGCGGAACCGACCGTGCGCGACGCGATCAGCGCCCCTGACGCCGAGGGGCGCCCGCGCCGTGTCACCCGCCGCTTCCCGCTGTTCACCAAGGACACCGCACGCCCCGAGGGCGGTGGCCGGGCCGCGGGCGGTGACGCCCCGGCGCCCGCCCGTCAGTGGCCGATGCTCGTGGTGCTGTCGGCGGTCGCCCTCGGCCTGCTGCTGACGGCGCTCGACATGCTCCGCATCGGCACCCTGCTGATCGGTGCCGCCCTGCTGGCCGGCGCGGTCCTGCGCTGGGCGCTGCCGGGCGTCGGCATGCTCGCCGTCCGCTCCCGCTTCACCGACATCGTCACCTACGGCGTGCTGGGCCTGGTCATCTCCCTGCTGGCGCTGATGATCCAGCCCGACCCGCTGCTGAAGATGCCGTTCCTGAAGGACATCCTGCACTTCACGGTCACCAAGTAGCGGCCCGCCAACGGCCGGTGGCCCGCGCCTCCCCCGGGGACGCGGGCCACCGCCGTACCCCCTTGCCCGACGCTACGGCCGTCCGCCGCGCACCGCCTCCGCCCCCGGGTTGAACCGCCCTACCGCCTCCGGGTGCAGCCGGCCGGGCACTGCAACTTCCGCGGTACCGCATCCGGTTGACTCCGGGGTGCGGCCGTGCGCGTTACCCTGCGGCGATGCGACTGAGGACCCCCCGCCCGCTGGTCGTGGACACCCTGATCGCGGTGGCCATGGCCGTGGTGGCCGTCCTGCTCGGGCAGGAGTCCCGGTCGCAGGGATGGCCGGAACTCGACGCCCGCGCCTACGTCCTCGTCGCCCTCGCCCATCTCCCGGTCGCCCTGCGCAGCCGCCGCCCCCTCGTCGTCTTCGCCGTCGTCGAGGCCGCCGCGGTCGGCTTCGTCACCCTCGGCTACTGGCCGGTGGTGTGCACCTTCGGCGCCATGCTCGCCCTCTACACCGTGGCCTCCGTCCGCCCGGTGCGCACCGCCCTGGCCTGCGCCGGCTGCATGGCAGCGGTCTGGGTGTACGCCGGTGTGGTCAGCCACAGCCCGTCCATGGCGTCCGTGCTCGGCCAGGCCCTGCTGTACTGCTCGGTGCTCGTCTGGTTCGGGCACCTGGCCCGCCGTACCGCCGAACTCACCCGGCGGCTGCGGGCCGAACAGGCCGAGCGTGCCCGGCGCGCGGTCGCCGAGGAACGCGGCCGGATCGCCCGCGAACTGCACGACGTCGTCGCCCACCACATGTCGGTCATCTCCGTGCAGGCCGGACTCGCCCGGTTCGTCTTCGACTCCGACCCGGGCAAGGCGCGCGGAGCGCTCGGCACCATAGCGGACACCAGCGGCGAGGCCCTGGAGGAGCTGCGGCGCATGCTCCAGGTGCTGCGCGAGGAGGATCCCGAGGCGCCCGAGCGGGCCCCCATGCCCACCCTGGCCCGGCTCGGCGAACTGGTGGACCGGGTGCGGGCCGGGGGCCTGCCCGTGGACCTCGCCGTCGAGGGCACCGCCCGCCCGCTGCCGCCCGGCGTCGAACTGTGCGCCTACCGCGTCGTCCAGGAGGCCCTCACCAACGCCCTCAAGCACGCCGGGCCCGCACACGCGCGCGTGGAACTCCGGTACGGCCCCCACGATTTGACCGTCCGAGTCACCGACGACGGTGAGGGGGCGGATCCGGCCAGAGTGCCGGTAGGCAGTGGCCACGGCTTGATTGGCATGCGGGAGCGGGCCAAGCTCTACGGGGGGACGATCACCGTCGGCCCCCGCTCCGAGGGCGGCTACGAGGTCCGGCTGACCCTGCCGACGTCGGCCGCCGAGCGCGGCCGCGGGGGCACGCCGGAGGCGGAGCGGTAAGGCAGGCGCACGGCGGGGGGGACGACCGTACGGGATGATCAGAGTGCTCGTCGTGGACGACCAGTTCCTCATCCGCGCCGGACTCGTCGGCCTGCTGGACGCCGCGCCCGGCTTCGAGGTGGTGGGCGAGGCGGGGGACGGCGAGGAGGCCGTACGGCTCGCCGCCGAGACCCGCCCCGACGTCATCCTCATGGACATCCGGATGCCCGGCGTCAACGGCATCGAGGCCACCGAGCGGATCCTCGGCCAGGCCGCCGACCGCCCGCCCCGGGTCCTGGTGCTGACCACCTTCGACCTGGACGAGTACGTGTACGGGGCACTGCGCGCCGGCGCCTCCGGGTTCCTGCTGAAGGACTCCGGGCCCGAGCGGCTGCTCGCGGCGGTCACCGCGGTCGACGGCGGTGACGCGCTGTTCGCGCCCAGTGTCACCCGGCGCCTGGTGGAGGCCTTCGCCCGGCAGCAGGAGCCCGCCGACACCGCGCCGCCGCCCGACCTCGGCGTGCTCACCTCCCGTGAGGTGGAGGTCCTCAAGCTCACCGCTCGCGGCCTGTCCAACCTGGAGATCGCCGACCGCCTCTACATCAGCGAGGCCACCGTCAAGACCCATCTCAACCGCACCATGAGCAAGCTCGACCTGGGCAGCCGGGCGCAGGCGGTGGTGCTGGCGTACGAGACGGGACTGGTGACCCCGGGCGGCTGACCGTCCGCTCCGTGCGTCGCACCTCCCGGAGCTGGGATCCTTGGTCAGCGCGGAACGCGCGGCAAGGAACACGGGGGAAGAGGGGAAGAGGGGGTAGGCGATGCCTCGCTGGAAAGCCCTGCCGGAGGATCTGGAACCGCAGATCAAGGAATTCACCGGCCGGTTGCGTCGGCTGGTGGACGACAGCGGTCTGAGCATCGCGGCGCTGGCCGACCGCACGGGCTACGGCAAGACGTCCTGGGAACGCTATCTGGGCGGCCGGCTCCTGGCGCCCAAGGGCGCGGTCATCGCCCTCGCCGAGGCCACCGGAACCGACCCCGGTCACCTGACCACCCTGTGGGAACTGGCCGAACGCGCCTGGACCCGAGCGGAGCTGCGCCACGACCACACGCTGACCGCGGTCCGCATCACGGAGGCCCGCGCGGCACTGGGAGACCTGGTGACGACACCGGAGCCCGTCGGGGGTGCCGCCGGTGGTGCGTCCGTCGGCGGTGGTGCCGCCGTGGTGCCGGGCATCGCCGGTCCCGCCGGTGTCTCCCCGACGATCCCGGCCCGGCCGGCCGACTCGGGCACCGACATCCAGGACAGCGTGCCGCCCGGATGGGGGTCCGGCGGTTCGGCTGCGGCGTCCGGCAGCGGCATGGGCTCCCGTGCCGGCTCCGACGGTGCCGACGCGCCCCCCAAGAACTCCTGGGGGCTGGCCGGTTACCGGGGTCCGTCGAAGGCGACCGCCCGACCCGGCCCCCGGCCGCCCGCCAGCCCCAGGCCGCCCGCCGGTCCGGCCGACCCCGCCGGCACCCCCGCCGGCGCCGTCCGGACCCCGGCCTCCGCCACCCCGGACCCGGACACACCCGCCCGGACGCCCGCCCCAGGCACCCCCGACAGCCCGCGCTGGTCCGCGCGGTGGCAGCAGGTCGTGATGTTCTTCGCGGGGCTGGTCGGCGTGGGGGCGCTCATCGCCGGGGTCTTGTTCTTCACCCACGGGGACGGTGTCGGGCGCAAGGGCGAGGGTGGCAAGTCGCCCTCCCCGTCGGCACCGGCACGGCCGAGCCCGCCCCCCGGTGTGCAGTGCGCCGGAGCCGCCTGCACGGGGAAGGACGCGGAGGCCATGGGGTGCAGCGGTGAGCTGGTGACGACCGCCAAGACCGCCACCGTGGGGCCGACCACCCTGGAGGTCCGCTACAGCAAGGCGTGCGGCACGGCCTGGGGCCGGATCACCAGCGGCGCACCGGGGGACACGGTGCGGGTCTTCGTGGGCAAGGTCCGCCAGACGGGCGACATCACGGCCGCCGGGGACACCATCGGATACACCCCGATGATCGCGGTACGGAACCCGGCGCAGGCCAGGGCCTGCGCCACGCTCGCCACGGGACAGACGGGCTGCACCGAATGACGGGCCGAAACTCCGAAGGGGCGGCATAGCAGGGCGCATTCCGGGCACGCGAACCGTACCCCCACGGGAGTCCGGTACGCCGGTACCCCCCATCGGCGGCCGTCTCCGTCCCCCCTCTCCCGGACGGGCGGCCGCCTCTTCGTACCCGCCCCTGACGCGGCCGGCACGGCGATACGTCCCTGCTGATCCCCTTGTGGGGTGAGCCACACGGCCCCGGACGACTCACCTGCCGGATGCGCGATAGCCTGACCGCTGGATCTGTCTTGATGCCAAGAGATCGATCATCCGCCCGGGGCAGTGACGCCCCACCGCCAGCTGTCATACGGAGAACGCCATGACCCGCACTCCCGTGAACGTCACCGTCACCGGCGCGGCCGGCCAGATCGGTTACGCCCTGCTCTTCCGCATCGCCTCCGGCCAGCTGCTCGGCGCGGACGTGCCGGTCAAGCTGCGCCTCCTGGAGATCACCCCGGTCCTGAAGGCCGCCGAGGGCACGGCCATGGAGCTGGACGACTGCGCCTTCCCGCTGCTCCAGGGCATCGAGATCACCGACGACCCGAACGTCGCCTTCGACGGCGCCAACGTAGCCCTCCTGGTCGGCGCCCGCCCGCGCACCAAGGGCATGGAGCGCGGTGACCTGCTGGAGGCCAACGGCGGCATCTTCAAGCCGCAGGGCAAGGCCATCAACGACCACGCCGCGGACGACATCAAGGTCCTCGTCGTCGGCAACCCGGCCAACACCAACGCGCTCATCGCGCAGGCCGCCGCGCCGGACGTCCCGGCCGAGCGCTTCACCGCGATGACCCGCCTGGACCACAACCGCGCGCTGACCCAGCTCGCGAAGAAGACGGGTTCCACGGTCGCCGACATCAAGCGCCTGACGATCTGGGGCAACCACTCCGCGACCCAGTACCCGGACATCTTCCACGCCACCGTCGCCGGCAAGAACGCCGCCGAGGTCGTGAACGACGAGAAGTGGCTGGCCGAGGACTTCATCCCGACCGTCGCCAAGCGCGGTGCCGCGATCATCGAGGCCCGTGGCGCGTCCTCCGCCGCCTCCGCCGCGAACGCCGCCATCGACCACGTGCACACCTGGGTCAACGGCACCGCCGAGGGCGACTGGACCTCCATGGGCATCCCGTCGGACGGCTCCTACGGCGTCCCGGAGGGCCTGATCTCCTCCTTCCCGGTCACCTGCAAGGACGGCACGTACGAGATCGTCCAGGGCCTGGACATCAACGAGTTCTCCCGCGCCCGCATCGACGCCTCCGTCAAGGAGCTCGAGGAGGAGCGCGACGCGGTCCGCGGCCTCGGCCTCATCTGATCCGACGTGGTGTCACCCGGCGGCCGGTGCGCTATAGTTGATCACGCACCGGCCGCCGGGAAACCGGCACCAGGTGATGCGTTGGTGGTCCAAGGAAAGACGCCCCGCTTCCTGCGGGGAGATGCAGGTGCAAGGCCTGCCCGGCGCTCCA
The DNA here is from genome assembly GCF_044750305.1 of Streptomyces sp. NPDC088810. NCBI lineage: Bacteria > Bacillati > Actinomycetota > Actinomycetes > Kitasatosporales > Streptomycetaceae > Streptomyces > Streptomyces sp. NPDC088810. Next base: position 338,779 of record NZ_JBIVJQ010000004.1, on the reverse strand, counting down.
CACACGAGGTCCCCTTCCACAGCTGCGGAAGGGGACCTCGTCGTATCCGGCCCTATGCGCCCCGGAGCAGCTCGATCCCGGCGCGGTCGGTGTCCTCGGCCCGCCCGTTCAGCCGGTGGACCACGACCCAGCGCCCGTCCGCCATCGCCCCGGCGAACACGGACGCGTCCCGGGTGGCGCCGTTGTGCCAGTACAGCGGCCCCGCCGACTGCCAGCCGACGGCCGGCTCGCCCAACCGCCGTTCCACCAGCAGCCGTACGACGAGATCGGCGACGGCACGCGGGGTCGCCCACAGGCCGCCCGCCGGCAGGATCGCGCCGTCCATCGTCCACGGCCTGCGCCGCGCGCCCGGCAGCAGGCCGGGCGCGGTCAGCCGCTGCCCGGGAGCAGGGCGGGCGGTCACCTCGGTGAGGTCCAACGGGCGGAGTACGTAGGCGTCCAGCAGTTCCTCGTAGGCGGCCCCGCCCGCCGCGGCCAGGGCCGCGCCCAGGACGGCGTACCCGAGGTTGGAGTACTCCTCCTCGCCCGGCGGGCGTACGGCGACGGTGTCCAGGGTGCGCACCAGCCGCAGCAACTCCGCCCGGTCGAAGGGCGCGTACGGATCCCGGCGGCCGAGGCGCGGCGGCAGCCGGGGGAGTCCCGAGGTGTGCCGGGCCAGGTGGAGCAGGGTGATGCCCGTGCCGGGCGGCGCCGGGAGCCACCGCTCGACGGGGTCGCCGAGGCCGAGCACGCCCGCCTCCGCCATCCGGGAGAGCACCGTGCCGGTCAGCGCCTTCGTGAGGGACCCGATCTGGACGTACCGGTCCACCGCGTGTCCGCCGGTCACCCGCGGCGGGCCCGCCTCGGTCAGCACACAGGTCGGAATACGGCGCACGGCGGGTCCTCTCGGCGGGCAACTGCGGTCGACGCTACGGATTCTGCGTCCCGGCCCCCACCCGCCGTCGTGTTCAGGCCACCGGCTCCTTGGCCGCAGGTGTGCCCGAGTCCGTGCGGGACGGGCGGCCGGCGGGGCGGTGGCCCGTCACGACCGGCAGCGTCGCCAGCAGGACCACCGTGCCGACGGTGCGCAGGGCCGGGCCCATCCCGCTCGCGAAGTCGGGGTGGCCCGCCAGAGCCGTGCCGGCGACCGCGACGCCGAGGGCCGCGCCGATCTCCCGGGCCGAGGTGCCGAGCCCGGAGCCGAGGCCCGCCCGGTGCGGCGGGAGGGACACCACCACGCCCAGCGTGAGGGCCGGCATGGCGAGGCCGGTGCCCGCCGAGATGACCAGCAGCCAGCACGCGTACAGCGCGTACGGCGTGTGGGCGTCCGCCGTGGACGCGGCCAGCAGGCCCAGGCCGATCAACGCGAGCCCGGTGCCGACGACCGGGCGCGGATGCGCCGACCAGCGGGCCGCGAACTTCGGGACCAGGGCCATGCCGACGATCAGCGGCACGATCGCGACCCCGGTCACCGCGGGCTCGAACCCCTTGACCTCCTGCAGGTACTGCGAGTTGACGAAGAACAGCGCGAACAGCCCGAAGAAGCCGGTCGCCAGGCCCAGCGTCGTCGCGCGCAGCCCGCCGGAGCGGAAGACACGCGGGTCGAACAGCGGTGCGCGGGAGCGCAGGGCGTGGACGGTGAAGGCCGCCAGCAGCAGCGCACCGGCGCCGAACGCGGTCAGGATGCGCGCCGATGCCCAGCCGTGCTCGGGGCCCTCGATGATGCCGAACAGCACGGCCGCCAGGCCCGCGGTGAGCAGCAGGGTGCCGGCCGGGTCCGGGCTGCCGTGCGCGGAGCGGGCGGTGCGCGGGGTGGTCACCGCCACGGCGGCGGCGAGGACGGCCGCCAGCGGCACCATCGCGGCGAACAGCGCCCGCCAGGACAGGTACTGGCCGACCAGGCCGCCGCCCAGGTTGCCCGCCATGCCGCCCAGCCCGATGGCCAGCGTCCAGGACGCCATCGCCTGGGCCCGGCGCTCGGGCCCGGCCAGCTGCACCAGGATCGACATCGTCGCCGGGGTGATCAGCGCGGCCCCGGCCCCGGACAGACCCCGGCCGGCGATCAGCAGCGCGGGCTCGGGGGCGAGCGCGCTGGTCGCGGCGCCCGAGGCGAACAGGGCCAGGCCGGTGAGCAGGGCGCCCTTGCGGCCGTACCGGTCGCCGAGCGCGCCGGCCGGGATCAGCAGACCCGCGAAGACGATGACATAGGCGTCGACCGTCCACAGGATCTCGGTGTGCGAGGGGTGCAGGGCGGACGAACCCAGTTGGGGGATCAGCAGGTTGATGGCAGCGACCATGCTCTGCGCGACCAGCACGCAGGCGCACAGCGTCAGCAGAGTGGGGCGTTTCAGGGCGTGCGCGGGCACGGCTCCTCCCGGGAGCTGGTGGTGGTGTGGGATGCGCCCTCACCGTAGGCTCACCGCAGACCTGCCTTCCAGTGCAACCTTCGCAAGGGATACCTGCACATGACGCAATCCACGGGCCTGGACCTGAACCTGCTGGTCGCGCTGGACGTGCTGCTGGAGGAGGAGAGCGTGCAGGGCGCCGCCCGCCGGCTGCATCTGTCCGAGCCGGCGATGAGCCGTACCCTGGGCCGGATCCGCAAGGCGCTCGGTGATCCGGTGCTGGTCCGGGCCGGCCGCCGGATGGTGCCGACCCCGCACGCGCTCGCGGTACGCGCCGAGGTCGGCGCGGTGGTGGAGCGGGCCCGCGCCCTGTTCGCGCCGAACCGGGACACCGACCTGCGCACGGTCACCCGCACCTTCACGGTCATCGGCCACGACGCGATCGCCGCCACCCACGGCGCCGCCCTGTTCGCCCGCGCCGCCCGGGAGGCCCCCGGCATCCGCCTGCGCTTCCTGGGCGAGAGCCATGTGGACGCCCCGTTCCTGCGCCAGGGCACCGCCGACCTGGAGGTCGGGGTGATCGACTCGGTCGCGCCCGAGGTGCGGGTGGAGACGGTGTACGAGGACCGCATGCTGGGTGTCGTACGGCCCGGACACCCGCTCCTGGAGGGCGAGTTGACGCCCGAGCGGTTCGCCGGGGCGGCGGGGCACCTCATCGTGTCCCGGCGCGGCAGGCAGCACGGGCCGATCGACGACGCCCTCGCCGAACTCGGCCTGGAGCGCCGGGTGGTGGGGAGCGTCGGAACCTATCCGGCCTCGCTGTTCGTGCTGCGCGAGACCGACCTGATCGGGCTGGTCAGCCAGTGGGGCCGGCCGCTCGCCGACACCCTGGGCCTGGTCACCTTCGAGATCCCGCTGCGGCTCCCCACGGTGCGGCTGGGCTTCGCCTGGCATCCGCGCCACGACGCCGACCCGGCCCACGCCTGGCTGCGCGGCTGTGTGCGGGAGCTGATGACGGAGGCGTCAGCTGTGCTGTGACTCGTGCTCCAGGTCCGAAAGGTCCACCGAGTCGCCCGGTGCGGGGGTGCGGGACGGCACCGGTTCGCCGTAGTCCGAGACGCCCGTCGTCTCGTCGGTTCCGCCGCCCTTCTGCACGGACCTGACCAGCCGGTGCGGGCTGTCCGCGGTGATGTAGAGGGTGGTGGGAACGCCGTCCTCCTTGCCCCGCAGCGTGATCACGTCCAGGCCGTCCACCTTGGCCCGCCCGTCCTTCGTCAGCGACTCGTCGGAGGACGTGTCCAGGGAGAGGCCCTTCTGGAGCGCCTTCAGGTCGCAGGCGTGGCCGAAGTCCTTGAAGGTGCTCTCGTTCGTGGTGCCGTGGACGTAGCGGTCCCGGACGAGGTCGGCCGTCTCGTCCCCCTGGCCGTGCAGCTGGGTCTTCCAGTAGGCCCGGTCCGCCTTCATCCAGACCTCGTCGCCCCGCTTGACGATGTCGAAGCTGCCGCCGCCCCGGCCCATCCGGAAGGAGCCGACGCAGTTGCCGGTGCGGTCCAGGGTCAGGTCCATCGAGGTGAGCTTCTCGCTGTTCCCGGCCGCGGCCCGGTCCGTCAGCGTCAGGCGGAGCGAGGTCGCGTCGAGCACGTTCCGCTGCGCCTCCCGGACGAGCTCCCGGGCGTCCGCGTCGCCGCCGTCGTCGGCCGTGGCCGCCGTGACGAGGGCCGGAGAGAGGACCAGGAGCGCGCTCGCCCCCGCACAGATCAGGGATCTTCCGGCCACCGCGCACCTCCGTGATCGCCTCAAGCACCCCGTTACAGCGTAGTTTTGCCCGTTTTCGACCGCATTTTCAGTGACGCGGCGCACTTTCGGCCATCGATTGCGCATGCAACGCGGAGGCCCGGGCAGGCGGCGACGGTCCCCACGCGAGACACCCGTGTGACGCAGGGGCACCGAACAGGAACGGAAGGCGACATCGATCATGGCGCACAGAACGGAACGACAGGCCCGGGCAACCATCCATGCGGGCGGCGAGTGGCTGGAAGCGATCTCCGGCGCCACCCGCGAGATCCTCGACCCCGCGGACGCCCGCCCCTTCGCCGTGGTCGCCGAGGGTGACGAGAAGGACGCGGAGCGCGCGGTCGCCGCCGCCCGGCAGGCCTTCGACCAGGGCCCGTGGCCGCACACCCCGGCCGCCGAGCGTGCCGCCCTGCTGCGCCGCGTCGCCGACCTCCTGGTGCGCGACCGCGAGGACCTCGGCCTGCTGGAGAGCCGGGACGCGGGCAAGACCGTCGAGGAGGGCCGCGTCGACATCGACTGCGTCGCCGACGCCTTCCGCTACTTCGCCGACCTGGTCGCCGCCGAGGCCCCGGGCCGGGTGGTCGACGCGGGCTCGCCCGACATCCACAGCGTGGTCGTCCACGAACCCGTCGGCGTCTGCGCGCTGATCACCCCCTGGAACTATCCCCTCCTCCAGGCCAGCTGGAAGATCGCCCCGGCACTCGCCGCCGGCAACACCTTCGTGATCAAACCCAGCGAGATCACCCCGATGACGACGATCGCCCTGATCGACCTGCTGGCCGAGGCCGGTCTCCCCGCCGGCGTGGCCAACCTCGTCACCGGCCCCGGCCACACCGTCGGCGCCCGGCTCGCCGAGCACCCCGACGTCGACCTGGTCTCCTTCACCGGCGGCCTGGTCAGCGGCACCAAGGTCGCCCAGGCCGCCGCGCCCACCGTCAAGAAGGTCGCCCTCGAACTCGGCGGCAAGAACCCCAATGTCGTCTTCGCCGACGCCTGCGCCACCGAGGAGGGCTTCGACACCGCCGTCGACCAGGCCCTGAACGCGGCCTTCATCCACAGCGGCCAGGTCTGCTCGGCCGGCGCCCGCCTCATCGTCGAGGAGTCGGTCCGCGAGCGCTTCGTCGCCGAACTCGCCCGCCGCGCCACGAAGATCCGCCTCGGCCGCGGCACCGAGGACGGCGTGGAGTGCGGCCCGCTCGTCTCCGAGCAGCAGCGCGCGAAGGTCGAGGCGTACGTCGCCTCCGCGCTCGCGGAAGGCGCCGTACTGCGCTGCGGCGGCAAGCGGCCCGAACCGTCACCGCAGCGGCCCGAGGCCGGCTGGTTCTACGAGCCGACCGTCCTCGACGCCTGCCACCGCGAGATGAAGGTCGTCCGCGAGGAGGTCTTCGGCCCGGTCCTCACCGTCGAGACCTTCCGCACCGAGGAAGAGGCGGTGTTCCTCGCCAACGACACCGAGTACGGCCTCGCCGGCGGCGTCTGGACCAGCGACCCCGGCAAGGCCCGCCGCGTCGCCGGCCGGCTGCGCCACGGCACCGTCTGGATCAACGACTTCCACCCCTACCTGCCGCAGGCGGAATGGGGCGGCTTCGGCAAGAGCGGCACGGGCCGCGAGCTGGGCCCCGCCGGACTCGCCGAGTACCGCGAGACCAAGCACGTCTACCAGAACCTCGCCCCCAAGCCCGTCCGCTGGTTCGCCGGCTGACCCCGAGCCGGCCGACCCCCGCCCCCCACCGTCCTGGAACACCCCCCGGAGTAGTACCCCCATGTCCCACACCCCCCATGTCTACGACTACGTCGTCATCGGCGGCGGCACCGCGGGATCCGTCATCGCCTCCCGCCTCACCGAGAACCCGGACGTCACCGTCGCCGTCATCGAGGGCGGCCCGAGCGACGTCGGCCGCGACGACGTCCTCACCCTGCGCCGCTGGATGGGCCTGCTCGGCGGCGAACTCGACTACGACTACCCCACGGTGGAGCAGCCCCGCGGCAACTCCCACATCCGGCACAGCCGCGCCCGCGTCCTCGGCGGCTGCTCCTCGCACAACACCCTCATCTCCTTCAAGCCCCTGCCCTCCGACTGGGACGAGTGGGAAGAGGCCGGCGCCAAGGGCTGGGGCGCCGTCCCCATGGAGGCCTACTTCGCCCGCCTGAAGAACAACATCGTCTCCGTCGACGAGAAGGACCGGAACGCCATCGCCCGCGACTTCGTCGACGCCGCCCGGTCGGCACTCGGGGTACCCCGGGTCGAGGGCTTCAATCGCAAGCCCTTCACCGAGGGCGTCGGTTTCTTCGACCTCGCCTACCACCCCGAGAACAACAAGCGGTCCTCTGCGTCGGTGGCGTACCTGCACCCGGTGATGGACGAGCGGCCCAACCTGACGATCCTGCTGGAGACCTGGGCGTACAGGCTGGAGCTGGACGGCACCCGCGCCGAGGGCGTGCACGTGCGCACCAAGGACGGCGAGGAGCTGCTGATCCGCGCCCGCAACGAGGTCGTGCTGTGCGCGGGCGCCGTCGACTCCCCGCGGCTGCTGCTCCACTCGGGCATCGGCCCCGCGCAGGACCTCCAGGCGCTCGGCATCCCCGTGGTGCACGACCTGCCGGGCGTCGGCGAGAACCTGCTCGACCACCCCGAGTCGGTCATCGTCTGGGAGACCAACGGGCCGATCCCGGAGAACTCCGCGATGGACTCCGACGCGGGCCTGTTCGTCCGCCGTGACCCGAACAGCCCCGGCCCGGACCTGATGTTCCACTTCTACCAGATCCCGTTCACCGACAACCCGGAGCGGCTGGGCTACGAGCGGCCGGAGTTCGGCGTCTCCATGACCCCGAACATCCCCAAGCCGAAGAGCCGCGGCCGCCTCTACCTGACCAGCGCCGACCCGTCCGTGAAGCCCGCGCTGGACTTCCGGTACTTCACCGACGAGGACGACTACGACGCCCGGACCCTGGTCGACGGCATCCGCATCGCCCGCGAGATCGCCAAGACCGAACCACTGGCCGGCTGGCTCAAGCGCGAGGTGTGCCCCGGGCCGGAGGTCCTCGGCGACGCCGAGCTGAGCGAGTACGCCCGCAAGGTCGCGCACACCGTCTACCACCCGGCCGGCACCTGCAAGATGGGCGCCGCCGACGACGAACTCGCCGTGGTCGACCCGGAGCTGAGGATCCGCGGTCTCGACGGCATTCGCATCGCCGACGCGTCCGTCTTCCCCACCATGACCGCCGTCAACCCGATGATCGGGGTGCTCATGGTCGGGGAGAAGGCCGTCGACCTGATCGGAGGTGACCCCCGATGACTCTCACCGTCCCCACCCGCAAGCCCCCCACCACAACCGAGCCCGTCTTCTCGGTGTCCGGCCTGTGGAAGGTCTTCGGACCCAAGCCGGAGCGGATTCCCGCCGACCCCGAGCTCGCCGCGCTCGACCCCGCCGAACTGCGCTCCCGCACCGGCTGCACGGCCGCCGTCCGGGACGTCTCGTTCGACGTCCGCAAGGGCGAGGTCTTCGTCGTCATGGGCCTGTCCGGCTCCGGCAAGTCCACCCTCGTCCGCTGCCTGACCCGCCTGATCGAGCCGACCGCGGGCACGATCTCCATCGACGGCGAGGACGTCCGCGCGATGGACCGGGCCCGGCTGCGCGAACTGCGCCGGCACCGGGCCGCGATGGTCTTCCAGCACTTCGGCCTGCTCCCGCACCGCACGGTCCTCGACAACGTCGCCTACGGCCTGGAGATCCAGGGCGTCGGCAGGTCCGAACGCCGCGAGCGGGCCGCCGAGTTCGTCGCCAAGGTCGGACTGGAAGGCATGGAGAAGCGCCGCCCCGGCCAGCTCTCCGGCGGCCAGCGCCAGCGCGTCGGCCTGGCCCGCGCGCTGGCCGTGGACCCCGAGGTGCTGCTCTTCGACGAGCCGTTCAGCGCGTTGGACCCGCTCATCCGGCGCGACATGCAGGAAGAGGTGGTCCGCCTGCACCGCGAGGAGGGCCGCACGATGGTCTTCATCACCCACGACCTCAGCGAGGCCCTCAAGCTCGGCGACCGCATCGCCCTCATGCGCGACGGCCGCGTCGTCCAGCTCGGCACGCCCGAGGAGATCGTCGGCTCCCCGGCCGACGACTACGTGCGCGAGTTCGTCCGGGACGTTCCGCGCGAGCAGGTGATGACGGTGGGTACGGCCATGCGCCCGGCCTGCGCCGGCGAGACGGCCAACGGCCCCGCGGTACGCCCCGAGGCCACGGTGGCCGAGGCCATCGAGGCGGTGGCCCGCGCGGGCGCCCCGGCCCGCGTGATGGACCAGGGCCGCTGCCTGGGCGTGGTCGACCACGAGCAGCTGCTCGGCGTGGTGGCGGGCGTGGACCCGGACACGGAGGCCGCCGTGGCGACGGGCGACGATGCCGTCGTGGCCGCGGGCAGTCGTGCCGCCGGGGCGGCACAGGCGGGCGCGGCGGCACCCCGCCGGCGCGGGCAAACGCCCCAACACCCGGCGAGCAACACCCCGGAGGCCGTCTGATGGCCACGCTCAGTGTCCCGGTCCTGCGCACCGGCAAACCCCGCGTCCTCAGGAGCCGTGCCGCGGGCAAGCTCCTCCTGCTCGCCCTCTTCGCCGCGGTCCTGGCCCCCTGGGCAGCGACCCACTGGCCCGGCGCCGCCTGGCCGCACCAGCTGACGGTCCACCTCGACAAACCCCTCACCACCGCCAGCGACTGGGTCATCGACCACCGGGACAGCCACCCCCTGTTCCTGTACTTCTTCGGCTACATCAGCAACGCCGTCATCCTGGCCGTCCGCGCGGTGTACCTCACCCTCCTCGCCGCGGGCTGGGCCGGCGTCACGGCCCTGAGCGCGCTCACCGCCTGGCGCCTCGGCGGCGTCCGCCTGGCCGCCGGCACCGCGGCCGCGTTCCTGGCCTGCGGCGTGCTCGGCATGTGGCTCCCGACCATGCAGACCCTCGCGCTCATGGTCGTAGCGGTCCTCGCCTCCGTCGTCGTGGGCGCGCTCCTCGGACTCGGCGCCGGCCTCTCCGACCGCCTCGACCGCGCCCTGCGCCCGGTCCTGGACACCATGCAGGTGCTCCCGGCCTTCGCCTACCTCCTCCCCGTCGTCCTGGTCTTCGGCATCGGCGTCCCCGCGGCCGTCCTCGCCACCGTCGTGTACGCAGCCCCGCCGATGGCCCGCCTCACCGCGCTCGGCCTGCGCGGCGCCGACCCCGAAGTCCTGGAGGCCGTGGAGTCGCTCGGCGCCACCCGCCGCCAGCGGCTGCTGACCGCGCGCATCCCGCTGGCCCGCAAGGAACTCCTCCTCGGGCTCAACCAGACGATCATGATGGCGCTGTCCATGGCCGTGATCGCCGCCGTCATCGGCGCCGGCGGCCTCGGCGACCGCGTCTACCAGGCGCTCGCCTCGGTCGACGTCGGCGCGGCCCTCGCGGCCGGGATCCCGATCGTGCTGCTCGCGGTGGTCCTGGACCGCGTGACCGCCGCCGCCGGGGACGGGGTGGCGCGCACCCGGACCGTCGGCTGGCCGTACGCCCTCGCCGTCACCGTGGCCGTCGCCCTCGCCACCCGCCTGCTCGGCGCCCTCGACTGGCCCGCCGGCTGGTCCCTGAACATCGCCGAACCGGTCAACCGCGCCGTCGACTGGATGACCGCCCACCTCTACTCCGGCGTCCCCGTGATCGGCGGCACCGCGGACTGGGCGGGCCACTTCACCACCTGGATCCTGGACCCGGTCCGGGACGGCCTGCAGTGGCTGCCCTGGTGGTCGCTGCTGCTGATCGTCGCCGCGCTGGCCTGGCTGATCGGCACCTGGCGCACCGCGCTGACCGCCGTCCTCGCCATGGCCGCGATCGGCGTGCTCGGCGTGTGGGAGCCGTCGCTCGACACCCTCTCCCAGGTGCTGGCCGCCGTCGCCGTCACCCTCGTCCTCGGCTTCGCGACCGGCATCGCCGCGGCCCGCAGCGACCGGGTCGAACGCGCGCTGCGCCCGGTCCTGGACGTCTTCCAGACCATGCCGCAGTTCGTGTACCTGATCCCGGTCGTCGCCCTGTTCGGCGTCGGCCGCGCCCCCGCCGTCGCCGCGGCCGTCGTCTACGCCCTCCCGGCCGTCGTCCGGATCACCACGCAGGGCCTGCGCCAGGTCGACCAGGCCGCGCTGGAGTCGGCGCGCTCGCTCGGCGCGACCGGCCGCCAGCAGCTGTGGCAGGTGCAGCTCCCGCTGGCCCGGCGCGCCCTGCTGCTCGCCGTCAACCAGGGCGTGGTCCTGGTGCTGGCCGTGGTCATCATCGGCGGCCTGGTCGGCGGCGGCGCCCTCGGCTACGACGTCGCCTTCGGCCTCGCCCAGGGCGACCTGGCGACCGGCCTGGTCGCCGGTGCCGCCATCGTCTGCCTGGGCCTGATGCTCGACCGGGTGACCCAGCCGACGGAGCGCCGACCGGGGAAGGGAGCCTGACATGCGCCTTCGTACGACCCTCCCGGCCGCCCTCGCCGTGCTGGGCCTGGCCAGCGGCTGTGGCGCCGCCGACATGACCAAGCAGGCCTCGCCCTTCGCGAACGCCGGCGGCGCCAAGTCGGTCACCCTGTCCGTGCAGTCCTGGGTGGGCGCGCAGTCCAACGTGGCCGTCGCCCAGTACATCCTGGAGCACAAGCTCGGCTACCGCGTCGACACCGTCCAGGTCGACGAGGTGCCCGCGTGGGACGCGCTCAGCCAGGGCCGCGTCGACGCCCTCCTGGAGGACTGGGGCCACCCGGACCAGGAGAAGCGGTACGTCACCGACAAGAAGACGATCACGCCCGGCGGCGACCTCGGGGTGACCGGGCACATCGGCTGGTTCGTGCCGACGTACCTGGCCAAGCAGCACCCGGACATCACCGACTGGCGGAACCTGAACAAGTACGCCTCGCTCTTCCGCACCGCGGAGAGCGGCGGCAAGGGCCAGCTGATGGACGGCTCCCCGTCCTACGTCACCAACGACAAGGCGCTGGTGAAGAACCTGAAGCTGGACTACCAGGTCGTCTTCGCCGGTTCCGAGGCGGCGCAGATCACCCAGATGAAGCAGTTCGCCAAGGAGAAGAAGCCCTTCCTGACCTACTGGTACTCGCCCCAGTGGCTGTTCAGGAAGGTGCCCATGACGGAGGTGAAGCTGCCGCCGTACAAGGAGGGCTGCGACGCGGACCCGGCGAAGGTCGCCTGCTCCTACCCGCACACCCCGCTGCAGAAGTACCTGAACGCGGACTTCGCCAAGACCGGCGGCAAGGCGGCGGCCTTCCTGAAGAAGTTCCGGTGGACGACGGAGGACCAGAACGAGGTCTCCCTGATGATCGCCGAGCAGAAGACGGACCCGCAGGAGGCGGCGAAGAAGTGGGTGGACAGCCACCCCGACGTGTGGAAGAAGTGGCTGTCCTGATCCTGCTTACGGCGTGATCCCGTCGGCGATCTCCCGCAGCGCGGCCGCGGCCCGCAGCTGGAGGGCCGGCCCGAAGGTGATCCGGGTGGCCCCGAGCCCGCCGAGCGCGGCGGGCGAGGGGCCGTCCGCGTCCGGCAGGGCGATGGCGTTCAGCGGGCCCTGGATCCCGGCCCGCAGCAGGGGCAGTACGGCGGGCGGGGCGAAGAGCGGATAGATGCAGTCCGCGCCCGCCGCGACGTACAACGCGGCCCGCTCGATGGCCCGTTCGGGATCGCCGTCGCCGTGCACGAAGATGTCCACGCGGGCGTTCACGAACAACCGGCCTTCGGCGGCAGCCCGTACCTCGGCGAGGAACTCCGCGTGCGCGTGCGGATCCTTGAGGACACCCCCGTCGGAGTCCTCGAGGTTGCACCCGACGGCCCCCGCCTCCAGCAGCCGCTCCACCAGCTCCTTGGGCGCGAGCCCGTACCCTGCCTCGACGTCCGCCGACACCGGCACGTCCACGGCCCGGGTGATCCGGGCGACCGCCGCGAACATCTCGTCGGCCGGGGTGGCCCCGTCCGGGTACCCGAGCGAAGCGGCCACCCCCGCGCTGGGCGTGGCCAGCGCGGGGAACCCGGCGTCGGCGAACACCCGCGCGCTCGCCGCGTCCCAGGGCCCCGGCAGGACCAGAGGATCACCTGGGGCGCGCCCCTGGTGCAATGCGCGGAACTCGTTCGCCTTGCTCATCCGTGCTGCCCGGGCTGGTAGTGCCCCGGGGTCATCCGGAAGGTCACACCGAACCGGTTCCAGGCGTTGATCACCGTGATCGCGGCGACCAGCTGGGCCAGCTCGCCCTCCTCGAAGTGCTCGGCGGCCCTGGCGTACACCTCGTCCGGCACGAACCCGTCGGTCAGCACGGTGACCGCCTCGGTCAGCTCGATCGCCGCCAGCTCCTTCTCGGTGTAGAAGTGCCGCGACTCCTGCCATGCGCTCAGCTGCACGACCCGCTCGACGCTCTCACCGGCCGCGAGGGCGTCCTTGGTGTGCATGTCGAGGCAGAACGCGCAGTGGTTGAGCTGCGAGGCACGGATCTTCACCAGCTCGTAGAGCTTGGGGTCCAGGCCCCGCTTGGCGACGCTGTCCAGGCGGATCATCGCCTTGTAGACGTCGGGGGCGTGCTCGGCCCAGCCCAGACGCGGGGCCTCTTCGGCGGCGTATGCGACGGTTTCCTGTGCAGTGCTCATGCCCTCGACCCTAGGAGCGAGGCAGCCCAGGAGTATGGTCCATTTCCATGGCGAGTTCCTGGGCCACTTTGGGCGTCGACCTGCACCTCGAACCGAGCGGGACGGGCGGTGTGCGCCGGGGCCTGACCGACGCCCTGCGCGACGCGGTCCGCTCCGGCCGGCTCGCCCCCGGCACCCGGCTGCCGTCCTCCCGCTCCCTCGCCGCCGACCTCGGCATCGCCCGCAACACCGTCGCCGAGGCCTACGCCGACCTGGTCGCGGAGGGCTGGCTCACCGCCCGGCAGGGCTCCGGCACCCGGGTGGCGGCCGGCGTCCCCCACGGCCCCACGGCACCCTCCGCCCCCGCGCCACCCCACCGCACCCCCGCCCTCCCGCGCCACGACCTCGTCCCCGGCACCCCCGACCTGGCCGCCTTCCCGCGCACCGAGTGGCTCAAGGCCGCCCGCCGGGCCCTGGCCACGGCCCCCTTCCACGCCCTCGGCTACGGCGACCCGCGTGGCCGCCCCGAACTGCGCACCGCCCTCGCCGGCTACCTCGCCCGCGCCCGCGGTGTGCGTACCGACCCCGACACCCTCGTGATCACCGCGGGCTTCTCGCACGCCCTGACCCTCCTCGGCAAGGTCCTGCGGGCCCGCGGAGTGCACACGGTGGCCGTGGAGTCGTACGGCCTCGACGTCCACTGGGCGCTGCTGCGCAAGGCGGGCCTCGCCACGCCCCCGCTGCCCTACGACGACCTCGGCACGGACCCCGGCGAGCCGGGCGAGGCCGGAGCGGTCCTGCTCACCCCCGCCCACCAGTTCCCGATGGGCGTGCCCCTGCACCCAGACCGGCGGGCCGCCGTCGTCGCCTGGGCGCGCCGCACCGGCGGGCTGATCCTGGAGGACGACTACGACGGCGAGTTCCGCTACGACCGCCAGCCCGTCGGCGCCCTGCAGGGGCTCGCCCCCGACCGGGTCGTCTACCTCGGTACGGCCAGCAAGTCACTCGCGCCCGGACTGCGGCTGGGCTGGATGGTGCTGCCGCCGGCCCTGGCCGCGGAGGTGACCTCGGCCAAGGGCCGTGCGGACACCGTCGGCGCGCTGGAGCAGCTCACCCTCGCGGAGTTCCTCACCTCCGGCGCGTACGACCGCCACGTCCGCTCCTCCCGCCTGCGCTACCGCCGCCGCCGCGACGCCCTCACCGCGGCCGTGACCGCCCGGGCCCCCGAGGTCCGGGTCACCGGCATCGCCGCCGGACTGCACGCGGTCCTGTGCCTCCCCCCGGGCACCGAGGAATCGGTGGTCCAGGCCGCGGCCTGGCAGGGCCTGGCCCTCCACGGCCTCTCCTTCCACCGCCACCCGCAGGCCGTCACGGAGCGGTTGGACGCCCTGGTCGTCGGCTACGGAACGCCTCCGGACAGCGCGTGGGCGGGGGCGCTGGAGGCGTTGTGCCGGGTGTTGCCCTAGGGCTCGCGGAAGCCGGCACATGCCAACTGCAGAGGGGTTGTAAAGGAGGACCAAACAGGAGCATATTCATTTGGCGCCCTCGGGGGCAGCGTGATTTTTCGCGGGGGAGGGTATGGGGCGCAACTTTCTCACCACAAGAACCGAACGTGTCCGTAGGCATGTTCGAACTCACCTTTCGCGCGCTCTGGTCAGTTCGGTCAGTTCCGTCGCCGTACTGGCAGGATTTCTGTCGGCGGCCGGCGTGGTGTGGCCCCTGTGGTCGTATGTGGCCCTGTGCATCGCGGGCGCACTCGTCTTCCTCGGCGCGTTCGCCGTGCCACCCGCACAGTTGCGGTACGTGCTGCTCGCCGCCAGTTACACCGATTCCCAATTGGCTCCGCGACGGTCATCCATGCGGGAAGTCACGCCCGGAGCACCGGTACGGCGTGTGGCGTCGGCCGCAGTGGACGATCCGGTGTATCTGGGGGGCCTGCGAGCCCTGCTGCCCTCGGATGCGCCATTGATCGTCGTCCCGAGTGGCTCGCGGGACCTGCCCGATCCGGGTGAATTACCGGTTCCGATTCGTGCCAACCGCAAGGGCTACTCCTTCGTGCAACTGGACCGGTCCGCACTGGGTGTTCCCGTCCCCGACGTCACCTTCAGCAGGGAACTGCCGGCCGGCGCTCCGGACGGTGACCACTCGGGTGCCGTTCGCGATCTCACCTTCGCCGCGCAGTTGGCCGCAGCTCTGACGGAACCCGGACATGCGGTTCCGCTGCTCATGCCGGAACACTGTGTCGACGCCCGCCAACTCGCGGACCACGACGTCGTCGTGGTCGGCGGGCCCGACGTCAATTTCTGGCACGCCGCCCTGTACGAGACGGTGTTCGCTTCTTTCGCCACGCCCACCAGCAGCGTCCCGCTGGCGATGGGCATGCGGAGCGAACGAAAAGGTGTGGCGAACTATGGATCGACCTACGTGCACGTGAATCTCGACGGGCTTGCCGGCGTTTTTCCCTTGGCTGAATCCGATACATACGACATCGATGACCGCCTGTATCCTGCGTATGGAATGATTCTTGCCTGCCGAAATCCGTTCGCCGCCGCGCTGGGAAAGTCTCATTGGTGCACGTTCGTTGCAGGACTCACTTCGGTCGCCACAGCGGGAAGCGTCCACGCCCTCGCTGAAATTCTGCACGTCATGCGCGCCGACCCGGAGCGCAACTTCCACAGCCCCGTCCCCACGACCGGCAGGAACGTCCAGGCGAATGTGTCGGCATTGCTCTGCCGGGTGATGGAGGTCGAATACCCGATCATGCGCCGAGACGGCGCATTGGTACCGAGACAGCGACACTCCCTGCCGGCAGAGGGCCGGGACCCGCACCACAGTTCTTCCGGAACACCCACGAAAGTCCAGTACCTCGATTTCCGAGGTGCCCAGCCACTCTGGCGCGATGTGACAGCCGATCAGTGAAACCCGGGGGGCGATGCGATGATGCACTTACCGGAGAGCTGCCAGGTGGCCGTCGTCGGATCCGGCATCGCCGGGCTGACCGTGGCGCGGGAACTCGCTCTGTCGGGTGTTCGTTCCTGTGTGGTTCTCGAAGCGGGACCGGCCGGCGATCTCCGTCACAAGAACAGCCTTCCCGGGGACATCGGCCTGCGCCTGTGGCACACGGCCGCTGCGGATCCGTACTTCGCCCGGTCCTGGTCCAGCAACCGGCCACCCCACTTCCACCGGGCCTCCGGTATCCGGCGCCGGGTCGGCGGCCGCTCGCTCTACTGGCACGGTGTGTGCATTCCGATCGAGAACGACGTGCTGCGCGCCGGGGCATGGCCCCCGTCGGTCGTCGAGGCCCTGGGCTCCGTCAGCGGCAGCGGGTTGTACGCCGACATGGCGCGACGACTGGAGGACTGGCTCGGCGAGCCGCTGGACTCCTCCCGGGGGCCCCTGGAGGCCGCTGTGCTCAAATGGCTGCTCTCCCAGGGCTACTTCGCACGGACGGTGCCCCAGGCGGCCCGGTTCGACCGCGTCACCGGCATCCGTGTCCCGTACTCCCCGGTCGAGCACTGGCTCAGGCAAGACCCGGCGGGACTGCCTCCCGTGCACGCGCGGTGCGAGGTCCTGGAGATGACCCCGACGGCCTCCGGTCAGGTGGCCCTGACACTGGACTTCGGCGGGAGCCGCCGGGTCCTCGTCGCGCAACGCGTGTGCCTCGCGGCGGGCACGCTGCCGACCACCGTACTGGCGGGACGCTTGATGATGCGGGTGGCGGGGACGGACGAGTGCCGTCTGGAAGGCCTGAACGACCACATCGTGCAGGGGTTCACCGTCTCTCTGCCGCGCCGCGTGCTGGGTCTGCCGCGCCTGCCCGGTGAGGCGCTCTGCTACGTCCCCAGGACCGATCCCACGGAATCGAACCTCTTCCTGGACGTCACGGACACCTCCGATCCCGATCGGGTGCTGCTCACCGCGTGGACCATGGGCGAGCAGGTGGGCGGCGACTCGGCGGTACGAGTGCCCAAGGACCCCGGTTCCCCGGCAGTCGTGGACGTTCGGTTCAGCGAGCGCGATCACCGCGTGATCAGGCATCAGACGCGGCAACTCAGGGAGCTGGCCGATCGGTTGGCGGGGAAGGCGGTGCTCGCCGGCGAGTGGCACTTCGCCGCGGGCTCACCGGAGTATCTCCCGGCCCGCATGCGGGCCCGCGCTCATCGGGACGACGCCGACGGCATCGCCTTCTTCCCCTACGTCTACCCCCTCGGCAGCGTGGACCACGAGTCCGGCACGCTGCCGCTCGGGTCCTCGATCGCCGATGACTACGGAGCCCTGCGGTGCCTGCCGGCCGTCCGCGTGGCGGGCCCGGCCGCCTTCCCCCGATCCGGTGCGGCGAATCCCTCGCTGACCACCATGGCACTGGCCGTCGGACAGGCCAGGGCCACGTCCTCGAGTCTGTGACCGCCTGCAACGCGACCGCGTGACATCACCTCGGAGGTACCCGTGCACCTGCCCAGCGACCTGGTATCGGCGTTCCGCGGCGGACGCGGCGCAGTCTTCGTGGGTGCCGGCGCCTCGGTCGACGCGGGCCTGCCGACCTGGCAGCAGTTCGTCACCCGGCTCGCCACGGAACTGGACATCGTCCCGGGCCCCGGCGGGGGCTTCCCCACGGCCGAACTGAACAAGATCCCGCAGTACTACGAGAACCGGTTCAATCGCCGGTCGTTGCTCTCCGCAGTGCAGGAGCTGCTGGGCGACCGGCGGAACGTGGGGTCGGAGGTGCACCGCCTCCTGGCCCGACTGCCCTGCACCACCTTCTACACCACCAACTACGACGAGCTGCTGGAGGACGCTCTCCGGGACCAGAGGCAGCGGTTCAGCGTCGTCGCGAGCGAGGAGGCGGCACGGGCTTCTTCCGACATCCACGGACACGTGGTCAGGAAGATCCATGGAACGCTCTCCCAGCCGCAGACACTGATCATCACGAGGGACGACTACGCGAGGTTCGTCAACGCGAACAGCGTGACGATCAACACGCTCCAGAGCGACCTGATCCACCACATGTTCCTGTTCGTGGGGTACAGCCTCAGCGATCCCGACTTCAACAACATCTACGACAACGTCCTGTACAACATGGGGAACATGGCGCAGACGCACTACCTGTGCGTGCCGCACGCCTCGGCGATGGAGATCGACGATCTCGCACGCCGGGGCATCAAGACGATCGACCTGTCGGGCTGGCCCGGGGCGAACCCCAGCGAGCAGCTCAAATCGTTCCTGTCGGACCTTGCCAACGCCACGAGCGATCTGGTTCACATCGAGAGGTTCTTCAAAGGGCTGCGGAACGGAGACCGGGTTCCGCTGGTCATCAGCTCGACGCTGAACGCCGGTGAGCAGTTCGTCTTCTACCCGGACTGTGACGTCCGTGTCGCCCAGCAAGTCGAACGTGCGCTGGAGCGCATGGGGGTGTCGACCCGCTGGGTGGCCGATCAGGTGGCCTTGGAGGAGGCGGACACGTACATGGGGGACAACGTCGTCCTGATCTGCTCACCCTTCGGCAACAAATTCACTCGTCGGGTCTTCGAAGAGCTGGGGCCCGGGAACATCTGTGTTCGCTTCTGCCATACGGACGGGAAGCGCTACATCCAGGACCTGAAAACGGCCAGGGAATACATCGCGGACGATCCGTCGCAACCGTCCGGGAATGCCGAGATGTCGGACTACTGTGTCATCGCCCGGTACCGCAACCCCTGGAATCCGAGCAAGCACATCTACTTGTTCGCCGGAATCTACGCCATCGGGACGCACGCCATCTCCCAGTACCTGTCGGACCTGATGAACTACCGGCACCTGCCTGACGATCCCGAGGACTCGGTCGCCTTGCTGCGGGTGTCTTTCGTCGATCACGACCCGTACAACTACGATTACGAGGTGGCCTTGCACGAGGTCCTGTGAAGCGCCTCGGCCGACGAAATCAGCCGGCGAAAATCGCGTCGGCCGGGAAACGCAAGTCGATCTTGGACCGGATCGCATCCATCGTTTCCATGATTGCCAAGGTCTCGTCCAGCGGCATGAGCGGACTCTCCAGCCGGCCGGCCGCAAGGCATCGGCTGACCTCCTCCGCCTCGTGCTCCATTCCGTTGCCGCGGTGCGGGAACGGGTGGTGAACCCTGCTCCCGTCGCTCAACAGCAGGTCGAAGGCGGTGGGGTTGTACCAGCGGTCCATTTCGATGCGTCCGCCGGTGCCCAGGATCACGGCATGCGCGGGAGAGTCGACCTGGATGCTGCACATCAGGCTGGTCAGCTGACCGCCTTCGTGCGTGAGGACGGCCCCGGTCTGTTCGTCCGCGCCCGTCGATGCGCGCGTACTGGTCGCCGCAATGCCGACGGGAGGCCCGAAGAGCTGGTGGGCCAGGGACACCGGGTAGATGCCGATATCCATCAGGGCGCCGCCGCCGAGCTCCAGGTTCCGCAGGCGATGCGTCGGATCCGGATCGCTGTACCAACCCAGTTCGGCCACGAGGGCACGCGGCTCGCCGATCGTGCCGTCGGCGACCATGCGCATGACTTCCCTCATCGCAGGAGTGAATCTCGTCCACATGGCTTCCATCAGGAAGACGCCTCGCTCGCGTGCCGCCCTCACCATGTCCGCTGCCTCGGAATGATTGATCGCGAACGGCTTTTCGCACAGTACGGGCTTTCCGTGCTCAAGCGCGAGGAGAGACGCCGATCGGTGTTCCGTGTGCGGGGTGGCGACATACACGGCATCGACCTCGGGATCCCGCATCAGTGCCTGGTAACCGCAGTGCACCCGGACCTCGGGCGCCGAACGCGTGAGTCGTGCCGCGTTCCTGATGTCACGCGTGCCGACGGCCACCAGTCGCGAGCCTTCGGTTACCCGCAGCGCTTCGGCGAACGCAACTGCGATTTTTCCCGTACCGACGATGCCCCAGCGCGTCATTCTGGCTCCTAGAGACGGTGATCGTGTCTTTCAGGGCGTTGCGTGACACGAATATGGTCGCTCACCCATGCAGGAAACGTCTCGATCTGGGGATCGGTTACTGGTCGCGGCGACATCATCCCCTGGCGGCCCTGCGCTAAACGTCCGATCAGGGGTTCCGGTGGTGAAACGGTCAAGTCCTAGCGCACTTACCACATCTGGGCATAAGGCCTGTGACTGTTTTGCACCACCGCGCGAAAGAACCTGATTGGGCTGGACGCTGCACTCAAGCGCGCTCGGCCGCCCCCTCCTCCGCCGGCGCCTCCCCGAACCGTGCCAGCAGCAACGCCCCCGCCACCGCCACCGCGAAGCCCAGCGCCGCCACCCCGGCCATTCCCTCCCGCGTCCGGTCACCGAGCCAGACCACCCCCACCGCGGCCGGACCGATCGTCTCCCCGATCACTATGCCCGCCGTCGCGGTCGTCACCGAGCCCCGCTGAAGGGCCGAGGTGAGCAGGACGAACGCGGCGCCGCCGCCGAGCAGCAGCGCGTACGCCGCCGGATTGACCAGCAGATCGCCCGGCCGCAGCGAGTCGATCAGCCGTACCGCCACCTCCACGACCCCGAACCCGCACCCGGCGCCGAGCCCCAGCAGCAGCGCCCGGGTCCGGCCGGACAGGCGCCCCCCGATCCCGCCGAGCAGCAGCACGGCCACCGCGGCCGCTGCCAACGCGTACCGCAGCCAGTCCGGGCCGGTCCGGTCGCCCTCGGTGCCCGAGGCCAGCCCCAGCAGGGCCAGCCCGGCGCACACCACCCCGACGGCGCCCCACTCCAGGCCGTTCAGCCGGACCCCCAGCAGCCGCGCCGCCACCACGGCGGTCACCGCGAGGCTCGCCGCCAGGGCCGCGCCCACCGCGTAGATCGGCACCGACCGCAGGGCCGCGATCTGCAGCAGGAAACCGAGCCCGTCCAGCGCCAGCCCGGCGAGGTACCGCCACTGCCGCAACGCCCGCAGCAGCAGCGCCGCGTCCCCGCCGCCGCTCTCCCCCGCGCTCGCCGCCCGCGCGGCCACCGCCTGCAACACCGTCGCGGTTCCGAAGCAGACCGCCGCGCCAAGGGCGCACACCATTCCGAACAACACGAAGCGACTCTAGGCGAACGGGAGATGGCGGACCCCCTCGTGCGGGTCCTCACACCGATCTCTAGGCTGGCCGCCGAACACGACATCCGACGGGGGAGACACCACCATGGAGCGCACACACCGGCCACTCCGTTCCGGCACGGTCGTCCTGGGCGGCGTGGGCCTGTTGGCCGCCGCGCTCACCGCCTGCTCGTCCGAACCGGACAAGCGCTGCGTCGACCGCGACAGCTACAACCTCGCCAAGGGGTACAAGGTCGTCTCCGACAAGAACTGCAAGACGACGGGCACGCCCGGCGGGACGACGGGCAAGACCGGCAAGAAGAAGCTCAAGAAGCCGGCCGACGCCGCCTGGTACTACGAGGGCAAGGAGAAGGGCGGCTGGGTCGACGGCGGTTCCTTCACCAAGCCCGGCGGGGGCTCCGGCAGCGGCTCGTACGACGATGACGACGACCACCACAGCGGGGGCGGCGGAGTCCACCGCGGGGGCTTCGGCGGCGGCAAGGGCAGCTCCGGCGGCTGACCGGAACACGCGCATGGAACGCCGTACCCTCACCCCCCGCCCCGGCTGGCAGCAGACCGTCGAGGCCCAGGGCCTGGTCTACCCGCTCACCCGCCACCCAGACGGCTCGCTGCGCCCGTACTGGGACGAGAGCGCCTGCTACGTCTTCTCCCTGGAGGAGGTCGAGGCGCTGGAGGAGACCGTCGAGGAACTCCACCGCATGTGCCTCGCGGCGGCCGGGCACATCGTGGCCGAGGACCGCCTCGCCGATCTCGGCATCACCGACCCGCGGGTGGCCGCCGCGGTCACCGAGGCCTGGCACCGCCGTGCGGAACTCCCGTCCGTCTACGGCCGTTTCGACCTCCGCTACGACGGCACCGGACCGGCGAAGCTGCTGGAGTACAACGCGGACACCCCGACCTCCCTGGTCGAGGCCGCCTCCCCGCAGTGGTTCTGGATGGAGGACCGCTTCCCCGGCGCCGACCAGTGGAACTCCCTGCACGAACGCCTGGTGGACGCCTGGCGCTCCCAGTCGGCCCTGCTGCCGCCCGGCAGCCCGCTGCACTTCGCGCACTCCTCGGCCGACGAACTCGGCGAGGACCTGATGACGGTCGCCTACCTCAAGGAGACCGCCGAGCAGGCCGGCCTCACCACCGACTGGCTGGCCATGGAGGAGATCGGCTGGGACAGCCTCTCCGGCCGCTTCGTCGACAACCGGCTCCGCTTCATCCGCAGCATCTTCAAGCTCTACCCGTGGGAGTGGCTCACCACCGACGCCTTCGGCGGGCACGTCCTGGAGACCCTGGACAACGGCGGCGGCACCGGCAGCACCCTGTGGATCGAACCGGCCTGGAAGATGCTGCTGAGCAACAAGGCCCTGCTGCCGATCCTCTGGGAGCTGTACCCCGGCCACCCGAACCTCCTCCCCGCCTACCTGGACGGCCCCCGCGACCTGCCCGACACCACCGGCTACGTCGCCAAGCCCCTCCTCGGCCGGGAGGGCGAGGGCGTCACCGTCCACCCCCCGGGCACGCCGGCCGTCCTGCGCGACGAGCCCTGCTGCTACCAGCAGTTGGCCCCCCTGCCCACCTTCGACGGCAACCACGTGGTGCTGGGCGCCTGGGTGGTCCGGGACGAACCTGCGGGCCTCGGCATCCGCGAGTCCACCGGCCTGATCACCGACGAGTACGCCCGCTTCCTGCCCCATGTGATCCTCTAGCGGGTTTCGTCCGGATCAGGGCGGACCCGGGCTGATCCGGACGGGACTCCCCAGCCCCCGAGCAGCCTCTCCACCGTGGCCCGCGCATGCCGCGCCGGGGCCGGATCGCCGGTGATGCCCGCGGTGACGACGGCTCCCTCGGCGAGCAGGAAGACCGGCTCGGCCAGCGGTGTGCCGGTGGCGTGCACCCAGGCGGCGAGCTGGTCGTGGAAGGCCTGTTTGTGGGCGCGGACCTCGGCCAGGACGGGCTCGGAGGAGGAGCCGAGTTCGCCGTGGGCGTTGATCCAGGCGCAGCCGCGGAAGCCGGGCTCGGCGAACCAGCCGGCGAGCCAGTCGAAGACCGCGAGCACCCGGGCGCGGGGGTCCGGGACGCTCTCCACGTGGGCGGCCAGGCTCGCGCGCCAGCGCCGGTCGCGGCGCCGGAGCATGGCGACCACGAGGTCCTCCTTGGTCGCGAAGAGCCGGTAGATCCGCTTCAGCGGCAGGCCGGACGCCTCGCGGACCCGGTCCATCCCCACCGCCTGGATGCCGTGGGCGTAGAAGAGCGCCTCCGCCGCGTCCAGGAGCGCCTCGCGGTCCAGGCGGGTCTGTTCCTCGGTGATCGGGGCGGGCATCCGGGCTCCTTGACGTCGAGAACGGCCGTTCTCTACTTTAGGCGCAACGAGTGGAGAACGCTCGTTCTCGACCGGAGGAGGCCGCCGTGCCCGAAGACCGCCCGCCGTACCCGCCCTTCACCCTGGAGACCGCCCGCCGGAAGGTGCAGGCCGCCGAGGACGCCTGGAACACCCGCGACCCCCACCGGGTCGCCCTCGCCTACACCCCGGACTCCGTCTGGCGGAACCGGGACCGGTTCCTCGCCGGCCGGGACGAGATCGTCGCCTTCCTGACCGAGAAGTGGCAGCGCGAACGGGACTACGCCCTGCGCAAGAGCCTGTGGAGCTTCCACGGCAACCGCATCGCCGTCCGCTTCCAGTACGAGTGCCGTGACGCCGACGGCCAGTGGTGGCGCTCCTACGGCAACGAACTGTGGGAGTTCGACGAGCGCGGCCTGATGCGCCGCCGCGAGGCCGGCATCCACGACGTGCCCATCGACGAGGCCGAACGGCGCATCCTCGGGCCCCGGCCGGCCGACGAGCACGGCACCGGCATCCCGCTGCACTGACACCCGCTAGGCACCCGCCAGCACCGCCCGCAGCTGCTCCAGCCCCCAGTCCAGGTCCTCCTCGCCGATCACCAGCGGCGGCGCGATCCGGACGGTCGACCCGTGGGTGTCCTTGACCAGGACCCCACGGGCCAGCAGCCGCTCCGAGATCTGCCGCCCGGTGCCGAGCGCCGGCGAGACGTCCACCCCGGCCCACAGCCCGCGCCCGCGCACCGCCGTCACCCGGCCCGTGCCCCGCAGCTCGCCCAGCACCCGGTGCAGCCGCTCGCCCAGCCGGGCCGCCCGCTCCTGGTACTCCCCGGTCCGCAGCATCGCGATCACCTCCAGCGCCACCGCGCAGGCCAGCGGATTCCCGCCGAACGTCGACCCGTGCTCACCCGGCCGGAACACCCCGAGCACCGCCGCGCTCGACACCACCGCCGACACCGGCAGGATCCCGCCGCCCAGCGCCTTGCCCAGCACGTACACGTCCGGTACGACCCCCTCGTGCTCGCACGCGAAGGTCCGCCCGGTCCGGCCCAGACCCGATTGGATCTCGTCGGCGACGAACAGCACGTTCCGCTCGCGCGTCAGCTCCCGCACCCCCGCCAGATAACCGGCCGGCGGCACGATCACCCCGGACTCGCCCTGGATCGGCTCCAGCAGCACGGCCACGGTGTTCTCGGTGAGCGCCGCCCGCATCGCGGTCAGATCGCCGTACGGCACGATCTCGAACCCCGGCGTGTACGGCCCGTAGTCCGCCCGCGCCTCCGGATCCGTGGAGAAGCTGATCACCGTCGTCGTACGGCCGTGGAAGTTGCCGCCCGCCACGACGACCTTCGCCATCTCCGCGGGCACCCCCTTCACCCGGTACCCCCACTTCCGGGCCGTCTTGATCGCGCTCTCCACCGCCTCCGTGCCCGTGTTCATGGGCAGCACCATCTCCATCCCGCACAGCCGGGCCAGCTCGGTGCAGAACGCCGCGAACCGGTCGTGGTAGAAGGCACGGGAGGTCAGCGTCACCCGGTCCAGCTGCCGCCGGGCAGCCTCGGCCAGCCGCCGGTTGCCGTGCCCGAAGTTCAGCGCCGAGTAACCGGCCAGCAGATCCAGGTACCGCCGCCCCGCCACATCCGTCAGCCACGCCCCCTCACCGGTGGCGATCACCACGGGCAGCGGGCGGTAGGTGGGCGCGCAGTGTGCGTCGGCGGCGGCGATCAGGTCTTCTGCAGCGGTCACGGCCTCTCCCGAGTACGTCCGGAAAACGACGGCGACCCCCTTCATATCCTCGCTCGCATGGTGGACGCGGGACCTGCGCCGCGCGGCGCGCCCGGTAGTCTGACGAACGGGCCGTGACTGGCGCGCTGGGATGGGACGGACCATCAGGGAGCGGCCCGAGCGGGAAGAGTGCCGTGCGCCTGGGCCGAACGTGAACGCTGTACGCACACCGTCCGGAGGTCCCTGATGCCCGAGAATTCCGCCTCCCTCTCCACCGAGACCACGGCCTTCCGCGCCGCCCTCGACGTCATCCGCGCAGTCGAGCCGCGCGTCGCCGACGCCATCGGCCAGGAGGTCACCGACCAGCGCGGGATGCTCAAGCTGATCGCGTCCGAGAACTACGCCTCCCCGGCGACCCTGCTCGCCATGGGGAACTGGTTCAGCGACAAGTACGCCGAAGGGACCATCGGCCGCCGCTTCTACGCCGGCTGCCGCAACGTCGACACCGTCGAGGCCCTCGCCGCCGAGCACGCCCGCGAACTCTTCGGCGCCCGCCACGCCTACGTCCAGCCGCACTCCGGCATCGACGCCAACCTCGTCGCCTTCTGGGCCGTCCTCGCCGACCGCGTCGAGGTGCCGTTCCTGGAGAAGGCCGGCGTCCGTCAGATCAACGACCTCAGCGACGCCGACTGGGCCGAGCTGCGCCAGGCCTTCGGCAACCAGCGCATGCTCGGCATGTCCCTGGACGCCGGCGGCCACCTCACCCACGGCTTCCGCCCGAACATCTCCGGCAAGATGTTCGACCAGCGCTCCTACGGCACCGACCCGGCCACCGGCCTCGTCGACTACGACGCCCTGCGCGCCCAGGCCCGCGAGTTCAAGCCGCTGATCATCGTCGCCGGTTACTCCGCGTACCCCCGTCTGGTGAACTTCCGGATCATGCGCGAGATCGCCGACGAGGTCGGTGCCACCCTCATGGTCGACATGGCGCACTTCGCCGGCCTGGTCGCGGGCAAGGTCCTCACCGGCGACTTCGACCCGGTCCCGCACGCCCAGATCGTCACCACGACCACCCACAAGTCCCTGCGCGGCCCGCGCGGCGGCATGGTCCTGTGCGACGACTCCCTCAAGGACCAGGTCGACCGCGGCTGCCCGATGGTCCTCGGCGGTCCGCTCCCGCACGTCATGGCCGCCAAGGCCGTCGCCCTGGCCGAGGCCCGGCAGCCCGCCTTCCAGGACTACGCCCAGCGCATCGTCGACAACTCCCGCGCCCTCGCCGAGGGCCTGATCCGCCGTGGCGCGACCCTGGTCACCGGCGGCACGGACAACCACCTCAGCCTGATCGACGTCGCCACCTCCTACGGCCTCACCGGCCGCCAGGCCGAGGCGGCCCTGCTGGAGTCGGGCATCGTCACCAACCGCAACGCCATCCCGGCCGACCCGAACGGCGCCTGGTACACCTCCGGCATCCGTGTCGGCACCCCCGCGCTCACCACCCGCGGCCTCGGCACGGCGGAGATGGACGAGGTGGCCGCCCTGATCGACCGCGTCCTCACCACCACCGAGCCGGGCACCACCAAGTCGGGCGCCCCGTCCAAGGCGGCCCACGTCCTGGACGAGAAGGTCGCCGAGGAGATCTCCCGGCGAGCGACGGACCTGGTGGCGGGCTTCCCGCTGTACCCGCAGGTCGACCTGGGCTGAAGCGCTCCCGGAGGGGCGCGGGGAACTGCGCGGCCAACCCCACGGTCCGCGGTTCCCCACGCACCGAACCCCCCGGGCTCTCTGAGAGAATAGAGAGCATGGCGAATGACCGACCCCGCGTGCTCTCCGGCATCCAGCCCACCGCCGGCTCGTTCCACCTCGGCAACTACCTCGGCGCCGTCCGCCAGTGGGTGGCCCTGCAGGAGTCCCACGACGCCTTCTACATGGTCGTCGACCTGCACGCGATCACGGTCCCGCAGGACCCGAAGGAGCTGCGGGCCAACACCCGGCTCGCCGCCGCGCAGCTGCTGGCCGCCGGCCTGGACCCGGACCGCTGCACCCTCTTCGTGCAGAGCCACGTCCCCGAGCACGCCCAGCTGGCCTGGGTCATGAACTGCCTCACCGGCTTCGGCGAGGCCAGCCGCATGACCCAGTTCAAGGACAAGTCCGCCAAGCAGGGCGCCGACCGGGCCTCCGTCGGCCTGTTCACGTACCCGGTCCTCCAGGTCGCCGACATCCTGCTGTACCAGGCCAACGAGGTGCCGGTCGGCGAGGACCAGCGCCAGCACATCGAGCTGACCCGCGACCTCGCCGAGCGCTTCAACGGCCGCTTCGGCGAGACCTTCACGATCCCGAAGCCGTACATCCTCAAGGAGACGGCGAAGATCTACGACCTGCAGGACCCGACGGTCAAGATGAGCAAGTCGGCGTCCACGCCGAAGGGCCTCATCAACCTGCTCGACGAGCCGAAGGCCACGGCCAAGAAGGTCAGGAGCGCGGTCACCGACACGGACACGGTGATCCGCTACGACGTCGAGAACAAGCCGGGCGTCTCCAACCTCCTCACCATCTACTCCACGCTCACCGGCCGGTCGGTCGCCGAGCTGGAGCAGGACTACGAGGGCAAGATGTACGGCGCGCTCAAGACCGACCTCGCCGAGGTCATGGTCGAGTTCGTGACGCCGTTCCGCGAGCGCACCCGGCAGTACCTGGACGACGCCGAGACGCTCGACTCGATCCTCGCCAAGGGCGCCGAGAAGGCGCGCGCCGTCGCCGCCGAGACCCTCGCGCAGGCGTACGACCGCGTGGGCTTCCTCCCGGCCAAGCACTGAGGCGTACGACCGCACGGGCCCGCCTGGGGGAGCGCTGCACATCACTTCCGCTGCGCCTGCCCACAGAACACTCATGGCCGTACAGTCATAGCCGACGGCTGAGCAGAAAACAGACACGACGACAG
The DNA here is from genome assembly GCF_044750305.1 of Streptomyces sp. NPDC088810. NCBI lineage: Bacteria > Bacillati > Actinomycetota > Actinomycetes > Kitasatosporales > Streptomycetaceae > Streptomyces > Streptomyces sp. NPDC088810. Next base: position 311,024 of record NZ_JBIVJQ010000004.1, on the reverse strand, counting down.
GAGACGACGTGGGGACCGTAACGATCGGCGTCTCGATCGCGGTCCCGGAGCCTCACGGCAGCCTGCTCCAGGAGCGGCGCGCGGGCTTCGGCGACGCCGCGGCTCACGGCATCCCCACCCACGTCACGCTGTTGCCGCCGACCGAGGTCGACCAGGCCGACCTGCCGGCGGTCGACGCGCACCTCGCCCGGGTCGCCACGGCCGGCCGGCCGTTCCCGATGCGGCTGTCCGGCACCGGCACCTTCCGGCCCCTGTCGCCGGTGGTCTACGTCCGGGTCGTCCAGGGCGCCGAGGCCTGCACCTGGCTGCAGCAGCGGGTCCGGGACGCCTCCGGGCCGGTGGCGCGCGAACTGCAGTTCCCGTACCACCCGCACGTCACCGTCGCGCACGGCATCGACGACGCGGCGATGGACCGCGCGTTCGAGGAACTGGCGGACTTCGAGGCCGAATGGCCGTGCACCGGCTTCGCGCTGTACGAGCAGGGCGCCGACGGCGTCTGGCGCAAGCTGCGCGAGTACACCTTCGGCGGATCCGTCGTACCGCCCCAGCCGGGCCACGCGGACGTGTGCGCCCCGCGGGTCGCCCAGTGAAGCGCCCCCTTCCGGGGCACTAGACCCCCAGTCTGCGGAACAGTGACCGCGGGGTGTGGCGCAGCGCCGACATCACGAACCGGAGCGCGCCCGGCACCCACACCGTCTCCGAGCCGCGGCGCAGGCCGAGTTCGATGGCCGTGGCCACCGCCTCCGGGGTGGTGGCGAACGGGGTCCGCGGCCGGCCCGCCGTCCGCCGCGTCCGGACGAAGCCGGGGCGTACGACCATGACGTGCGCGCCGGTGCCGTGCAGGGCGTCGCCGAGACCCTGGGCGAAGGCGTCGAGGCCGGCCTTGCTGGAGCCGTAGATGAAGTCGGCGCGGCGGGCGCGTTCGGCCGCGGCGGCGGACAGCACGACGAGGGAGCCGTGGCCCTGGGCCTGGAGGGCGCCGCCGGCGACCAGGCCCGCCGAGACGGCCCCGGTGTAGTTGGTCCGGGCGACCTGCACGGCCCGGGCCGGGTCGCGTTCGTCGTGCGCCTGGTCGCCGAGGATGCCGAAGGCGAGCAGCACCAGGTCGACGGGCCCCTCGGCGAAGACCTTGCCGAGGACGGTCTGGTGGGACTCGGGGTCGAGCGCGTCGAAGGCGACGGTGTGCACGTCCGCGCCGAGCGCCCGCAGGCTCCCGGCGGCGTTCTCCAGCGCGAGGGAGGGGCGGCCGGCGAGCCACACCGTGCGGGTGCGGCGGGCGATCAGCCGGCGCGCGGTGGCCAGCGCGATCTCGGACGTGCCGCCGAGGACGAGCAGGGACCGGGGCAGTTCGGTGGCATCCTTCATGACAGTTGACCGTATCGCCCCCATATGCCCGTTCGGGCGCAGAAACGCGGTGTTGACGTTCCCGTGGACCGGGCACAGTCGGATCATGGACTGGCTGAAGAAGCTGCCCGGCATCGGGCCGATCGTCACCCGGCTGACCGCCACCCACGCGTGGCGGTCCTACGAGCGGCTGGACCGGGTGAAGTGGACCCGGCTGGCCGCCGCCATGACGTTCGTCAGCTTCGTGGCACTGTTCCCGCTGCTGACCGTGGCCGCCGCGATCACCGCCGCCACGCTCAGCCCGGCCCGCCAGAAGACCGTGGAACACCGGATCGCCGACCAGTTCCCGGGCCTGTCCGACCAGCTGGACCTCACCTCCCTGGTGCAGAACGCCGGCACGGTCGGTGTCATCGCGGGCGCGGTCCTGCTGTTCACGGGCATCGGCTGGGTCGGCCAGGTACGGGACTGCCTGCGCGTGGTGTGGGAGCTGCCGGACCGCGAGGAGAACCCGGTCGTCACCAAGGCCAAGGACGCCGGCATCCTGCTCGGCTTCGGCGGCGCCCTGCTGGTCACCCTCGCCGCGTCCACCCTCGCCTCGGCCGCCGTCGGCCTGGTCTCCCGGCAGATCGGCCTGGACGAGCACGGCTGGGGCAGCGTCCTGCTGCAGATCGCCGCGTTCGCCGTCGCCGTGCTCGCCGACTTCCTCGTCCTGCTCTACGTGCTGACCCTGCTGCCCGGGGTCGAGCCGCCGCGCCGCCGCCTGCTGGTCGCCGCGCTGCTCGGCGCGGTCGGCTTCGAACTGCTCAAACTGCTGCTCAGCGGCTACATCCAGGGCGTCGCCGCGAAGAGCATGTACGGCGCGTTCGGCGTCCCCGTGGCACTGCTGCTGTGGATCAACTTCACCGCCAAACTGGTCCTGTTCTGCGCCTCCTGGACGGCGACCCGCAGCAAGGAGGCCGAACTCACGGCCGCGCCCGACGGCGCATCAGGTCCGGCAGCGGCCACCGGCGGTTGACCAGGAACGCCGCGCCCCCGAGCAGCACCAGCAGCCCGCCCGCGACGGCCAGGGCGATCCCGGCCCCGCCGGCGCCGGACGCGGCGGTGGCGCTCACCGCCGGCTTCGCACCCGCCCCGCCGGTCCCGGAACCCTGTCCCGCCGCCTTGCCCGCCGCCTGCGCCGCGTCCGGCCCGGCGGACGCGCTCGGGTCCGGCTGCGCGGTGGCGGCGCTCTTCGGCGGCACCAGCTCGCCCACCGGCTCCACCTTGCCGACCGCCTGGAAACCCCAGTCGAACAGCTTCGCGGTCTCCTTGTAGACCTCGTTGTGCTCGTGCTTCTCCGGGTTCATCACCGTGACCAGCAGCACCTTGCCGCCCCGTTCGGCGACCCCGGTGAAGGTGGCGCCGGCGTGCGTGGTGTTGCCGTTCTTCACGCCCGCGATGCCCGGGTAGACGGGGACGTCGCTGTCGCCGCTCAGCAGCCGGTTGGTGTTGCGGATCTCGGCGGAGCCGAACTTCGCGCTCACCGTCGAGCAGTAGTCGCGGAAGTCCTTCTTCTGCAGCCCGGAGCGGGCGAACAGCGTCAGGTCGTACGCCGACGACACCTGTTCCGGAGCGTCGTAGCCGTCGGGGGAGACCACGTGGGTGTCCAGGGCCTGCAGTTCCTCGGCGTGGTCCTGCATGTCCTTGACGGTCTGCCCGACACCGCCGTTCATCGCGGACAGCACGTGCACGGCGTCGTTGCCCGAGCGCAGGAACACCCCGAGCCACAGGTCGTGCACGGAGTAGGTGCTGCCCTCCTTTATCCCGACCACGCTGGAACCGACGCCCACGCCCTTGAGGTCCGACGGCGCGACCTTGTGCACGGTGCCCTTCGGGAACCGGGGCAGCACGGTGTCCGCGAACAGCATCTTCAGCGTGCTCGCCGGGGGCAGCCGCCAGTGCGCGTTGTGCGCGGCGAGGACCTCGCCCGACTCGGCGTCGGACACGATCCAGGACCGGGCGGTGAGGTCCTTGGGCAGCACGGGGACGCCGGGGGCGAGGTTGACCTGGGTGCCCGGCTGCCCGAGCCGGGCACCGCCCAGCGTGGACATCCGAGCCGGGGGAGTGGCCGTCGGGCTCGGGGAAGGGGTCGGCGCGGCGAGCGCGGCGGGCGCGGTGACGGACAGCGACAGCAGGGTGGCGGAGGTGACCAGCAGGGATCGCCGGCCGGTCGTCTTCGGTGCGGGCACGGTCGGCAACGTACCCGCACCCGACCGCGAAGTCCCGCCTCCCGCCCCACCCCCGACACGGAGCCGGACACCGGACGGCGATACTGGACTCATGAAGCTCAGCCGCCCGGTCTCCTGGTTCCTGCTCGCCTTCGGGGTGTGGTCCTGGGTCATCTGGGTCACTTTCGTCAAGAACCTGATCAAGGACAGCAGCGGACTCGCCTTCGACGACGGCCACCCGACCGCGTACTTCTGGGTGCATCTGCTGCTGGCGGTCGTGTCCTTCGTATTGGGGACGGTCATCGGGGTCATCGGGTTGCGCGGGCTGCGCGCACTGCGCCGGAACTCATAGCGGGGGACCGGTCGGGGTGGTCATCGTCGTCGTGCTCGTCGCCCTGGCCGTCCTGGCCGCCGTGGCGGGCCTGCACTGGTACGTGTGGCGGCGCCTGGTCCGCGACACCACCCGCGGCCCGGGCCCGGCCCGCCGCGCCGGCACCGCACTCTTCGTCACCGGCCCGCTCCTGATGATCGCGGCCCTGGTGTCGGAACGCACGGGCGCCCCTTTCCTGCTCCAGCGCACCTTGTCCTGGCCGGGCTTCCTGTGGATGGCGCTGGCGCTGTACCTGCTGCTCGGGGTATTGGCGGGTGAGGTGATCCGCCCGCTGCTACGCCGAGCGCTCCACCACCGAAGCCGCCCCGACGCAAACCCCTCGGGCTCACCTCTCGACCACCCGAGCGATAGCCCCGTGGGCTCGTCTCTCGACCGACCGAGCCGCAGCCCCGTGGGGTCACCTCTCGGCCGACCGAGTCGGGTGGCGGGTGGGCACAGGCCGGGGGTCCAGGGGGCGGAGCCCCCTGGTACGCCCAGCGCGGCACCGGCCGCCCAAGAGCCCACTCGGCGCCTGGTCGTATCCCGCCTCCTGGCCGGCGCAGCGGCAAGCGCCGCCGTGGCAACCGTCGGCCACGGCACCTACGGAGTCCTCCGCGGCCCCCGCGTCAAACGCGTCACCGTACCCCTGGCCAAACTCCCCCGCGCAGCCCACGGCTTCCGCATCGCCGTGGTCAGCGACATCCACCTCGGCCCGGTCCTCGGCCGCGGCTTCGCACAGCGCGTCGTCGACACGGTCAACGCCACCCGGCCCGACCTGATCGCGGTCGTCGGCGACCTGGTCGACGGCAGCGTCAAGGACCTCGGCCCCGCCGCGGCCCCCCTCGCCCAGCTCCACGCCCGGCACGGCGCCTACTTCGTCACCGGCAACCACGAGTACTTCTCCGGCGCCGAACAGTGGGTCGAGGAGGTCCGGCACCTCGGCCTGCACCCGTTGCAGAACGCCCGTACCGAGCTGCCCTTCTTCGACCTGGCCGGGGTGAACGACGTACAGGGCGAGAGCGAGGGGCAGGGCCCGGACTTCGGCAGGGCGCTCGGCGACCGGGACCGGGCACGCGCGTGCGTGCTGCTCGCCCACCAGCCGGTGCAGATCCACGAGGCCGTCCGGTACGGCGTCGACCTCCAGCTCTCCGGGCACACCCACGGCGGCCAGCTGTGGCCCGGCAACCTGCTCGCCGCCGCGGCCAACCCGACCGTCGCCGGGCTCGACCGCTACGGCGACACCCAGCTGTACGTCAGCCGGGGCGCGGGAGCCTGGGGCCCGCCCACGCGCGTGGGTGCGCCGTCGGACGTCACGGTGATCGAGCTGGCCGCCACCCGCGCGTGACCGGAACCGCACCCAACGTTCCCCCACCACTCGTCAGAAAGCCCTTCCCCACGGTGAAACCCGTGTGATTAGGTGAGCCGCGTCACTCAAGGGGAAGTGGCTGGGGAGGGCACCACCGTGCGATCTCTTCGCATGCGGATTCTCGTGACGCTGCTCGTGCTCGCCGTCGTGGGGATCGGCGGCCGGCAACTGCTGTCGTCGCAGGGGAACAAGGACCGGACCATCACCGTCGGCACGACGGACGCGGTCACCGCACTCGACCCGGCCGGCGCCTACGACGCCGGATCCTGGGCGCTGTTCAGCAACGTGTTCCAGACGCTGCTGACCTTCGAGCCGGGCGGCGTCGAGCCGGTCCCGGACGCGGCGAGGAGCTGCGGGTTCGAGGGCAGCGGCCTGAAGACGTACCGGTGCACCCTGCGCACCGGGATCACCTTCCCGAGCGGGCGCACCATGACGGCCGAGGACGTCAAGTACTCCTTCGACCGGGTCAAGAAGATCAACTCCGCTGTCGGGCCGGCGTCCCTGTTCGCCACGCTCGCCTCGGTGACCGCCGACGACGCGCACACCGTCACCTTCCACCTCTCGTCCGCCGACGCCACCTTCCCGCTGAAGGCCGCCACCGGCGCCGGGTCGATCGTGGACCGGGAGAAGTACCCGGCCGGTGCCCTGCGCACGGACGCCGCCGTCGACGGCACCGGGCCGTACACCCTCACGGCGTACACCAAGGGCGAGAAGGCCGTCCTCGCGCCGAACGGGCACTACGAGGGGTACCTGAGCGGCACCGGCCGCCCGATCGAGCTGCGCTACTACGCCGACTCGGCCAAGCTCGACCAGGCCTGGAAGGACCGGCGGATCGACGTAGCCACCCGGACCCTGCCGCCGCGGGTGCTCTCCGCGCTGAACCCGAGCGACCCCGATCAGCGGGTCACCGAGTCCGACAGCGCCGAGACCCGCAACCTGTACCTGAACACCCGCTCCGGCTCCCCGCTGCACGACCCGCGGGTGCGCCGGGCGATGGCCTGGCTGGTCGACCGCGAGCAGCTGGCCGCGACGGTCTACCAGGGCACGGTCGACCCGCTGTACTCGCTGATCCCGACCGGCATCACCGGCCACACCACGTCGTTCTTCGACAACTACCCGGCCCGGAGCGCCCGCAAGGCCCGCGAGCTGCTCACCGAGGCCGGGGTGAGCCTGCCGGTGCGTTTCACCCTGGGCTACGGCGCCGGCCGGGGCGCGGGCGCGGAGGAGGCCGCGGAGCTGAAGAAGCAGCTGGAGGCGAGCGGCCTGTTCAGGGTGGACGTCAAGGGCTACGAGTGGACCGACTTCCAGCAGCGCTGGGCCGCCGGGAAGATGGACGCCTGGGCGGTCGGCTGGGTGGCCGACTACCCCGACCCGGACACCTTCGGCGCCGCGCTCGTCGGCACCGGCTCCACCATGAGCACCGGGTACAGCAACAAGCTGGTCGACCATCTCGTCCTGGACAGCCAGCAGTTCGCCGACCGCAGCCGGGCCGCGAAGGACTTCAAGGACATCCAGGCGGACGTGGCGGAGGACGTCCCGCTGATCCCGCTGTGGCAGCGCAAGGAGTACGTGGTCAGCACCGAGGACGTGGGCGGCGGCCAGTACCTGACGGACGGCACGGGCGTGTTCCGCCTGTGGCGCCTGACCTGGATCTGATCAACCGGAATGCGGCTGACCGGCCCTGAGGATCCGGGTGACGTCGAGGGCGACCTCGGCTCCGATGACCGCGGGCAGGGTGACGGTTTCGCCCGGCGGGTAGGGGCGGTGACTGTCGTACGCGTCCCCTGCGGGATCGGTCAGGACGTGGAGGCGCTGGTGCTTGCGGTCGACGATCGCGTAGACCGGGACCTTCGCACCGGCGTATGCCCTGACCTTGTCGCGCAGGTCGGTCTTCCAGTTGCTGGAGGTGACCTCAAGCACCAGACGGAAGGCGACGGGGTCGTAGCAGTTGTTCTCGACGTGGTGGTCCTCGAAGTCGGCGTCGACCAGAGAAAGGTCCGGGATCGCGTAGTCCTCGACACCGGTGGGCAGCCAAAGGCCGACGCCTTGGACCACCGCCGACTCGTCCCCGTGGAGGCCGGCGGCCAGGAAAGGGACCATCAGCTCGGTCAGCGTCACGCCGTGGGCGCCGTCGGGACGGGGGGACACGAGGATCTGGCCTCCGATGATCTCGACGCGGTTGCCCGGATTGCGCTCCATGAGCCGATTGGCTTCCGCGATCAGCGGTCGGTACTCATGGGGCCGCTCGACGGATGCTGCGGACATCACGTGCCTCCTGTGGGCTGGTGTCGAGAGCATCATCGTAGGCAGCCGGAACCCCAGGTCCCGTTCCCGCGCGTTCACCCGGAAGTGATCACTCGGCCCGCCCCCGCCCCGGATCCGGCAGCACCTTCGTCATGCCCGGCAGGAAGTCCGTGAACAGCTCGTGGACCTCCAGGACCAGGGGCCGCAGGACCCGGAAGCGGGCCAGGGATACGCCGCGGGCGGTCAGGCGGGCCCCCCGCCGTGCCAGCCGGTAGCTGCGCTCCCGCCCCTCCGTGCGGTCGAAGATCCAGTACAGGACCAGGCCCATCTGGGAGAGCCACATCAACTCCGGGAGCACCTCCCGCAGTTCGGGCGCCACCTTGGACTTCGAGCCGGCCAGCACCTCCCGGTGCACGCTGATGGCCTGCTCGCGGGCGTGCTCGCTCTCCGGCGAGAAGGGGCTGAGCGGGCTGTCGGGGTCGGCGGCGTTCTTGAAGAACTGGACCGCGAACTCGTGGTACGGCCGGGCGATGTCCAGCCACGCGGTCAGCACGCCCGCGAGCCGCGCCTCCAGGTCGGTCTCCCGGTCCAGCACCTCCCGGACCGCCGCCCGGTGCTCGGCGGCGATCCGGTCGTAGAACCCCTGGATGAGGTGTTCCTTGCCCTCGAAGTAGTAGTAGGCGTTGCCGACCGAGACCCCGGCCTCGTTGGCGATGGCCCGCATGGTCGTCTTGTCGTACCCGCGCTCCTGGAACAACCGCATCGCGGTCTCCAGGATCAGCGCACGGGTCTGCTCGGACTTGCTGCTGTGGGGGCCGGCCGCGTCGGGGCCGTCGTTCTTCGCGGGCACGGTAGAAGAGCCTAACGACTGGCGGGAGCGGCCCCGGCGCAGGACGGCGGGGAGTAGCTCCAGCCCGTACGGGGGTGGTAGGACCAGCCGTCGGCCCGCTGGTACACCTGCCCGCCCCACCGCCCGTCCTGCCGCTGGCCCCGCCCCTGTGCCTCCCGCCACTTCGCGGCGGCGAGCACGGCCCCCCGGGCGAGCCCGGCGCCCGCCGGGGTGGCGAGCTTGTGGGCGAGCGGGCGGTGCTCGCGCAGCGCCCACAGGATGACGATCCAGGCGCGCGAGCCCCGGTAGACCTGCCCCGAGTCACCGACGACGGTGACCTCCTCCAGGGTGGCCACGTGGTCCAGCCCCGGGAAGCGGGCGCGGGCCGCGGCGGAGCCGGCCGGCAGCAGCTCCAGCGGCACCAGCTGGGGCCGGCGGGCCAGCCAGCCGCGCAGATGGGTGCACAGGACGCACTCGGCGTCGTACAGGACGGTGAGGGCGCGGACCGGGGCACCCGCGGCGCCCCGGCCGTCCGTGGTGGTCACGGCGGTCATGCCGGTCACGCCCCGGCCGTCGGCGCGATCCACTCCTGCGGGCCGACCGGGGGCCGCTGCTCCCGCTCCATGACCCCGCGCCGGCGGATCCGGTTGAGCACGTACACATTGCCCAGGTGCATCACGCCGAGCACCAGCAGCACCACGCCGAGCTTGGTCGACAGGGCCTCGAAGATGCCGCGGGTGTCCTCGATCGTCTCGTCGTCCCCCAGGTACAGCGCGACGAAGCCGAGGTTGACCAGGTAGAAGCCGACCACCAGGAGGTGGTTGACGGCGTCCGCGAGCTTCTCGTTGCCGCGCAGGACGTCGGCCAGGAAGATCCGGCCGTTGCGGCTGAGCGTGCGGGCCACCCAGACGGTCAACGAGATGCTGACGACCAGGTAGATGACGTAGGCGATGACGGTGCGGTCCATGCCCCACCCCTTCTTGAACGCGTTCAAAAAACGCTGACAGGGAAGACTGTAGACCTGTTTTTGAACACGTTCAACGGCGGGGTGGGGGTCAGCTTCTGCGGGCCAGCGCCGGGCGTTTGGTGTAGTCCGTGAGGCCGAGGACGTTCCCCCACGGATCGGCGAGCTCCACGGTCCAGCCGGTGGCCCCCTGGAACACCTCGTCCAGGGGTGCGATGCCCAGGGCCGCCAGCCTCCGCGCCGCCGCCCGCGCGTCCGGCACCTCCAGCCAGATCCGCGGCGAGGGCCAGTGCGGCGGCCGGTGCCGCAGCCCCTCCTCGGCGCGCAGCAGGATGCCCGGCGTCTCCGCGCCGACCTTCAGCAGGGCGATCCCGGCCTCGTCGAACCGGAATCCCACGGCGAACCCGGCCCGCTCGTAGAAGGCGACCGCCTCGCCCAGGTCGCCGACGGGGAGCAGCACGTTGTCGAAACCGAGCAGTTCGTACGACTCTTCGTCTGACATGTCGTCACATTAGGATTCCTTCTCCGCGGAAGCGAGGAGCCCCACCGGAGCGGACCCCGGTGGGGCTCTGCGACAGACCCGGCAGCGTGACTACTGCGGGAAGTCCGGGTCCAGGCCGGTCTCCGAGGCACGGCTGGTGGTGATGCCCGAGGCGGTCGCGCGCAGCAGCACGCTCCTGCGGTTCAGGTCGCCCGACACCAGCAGGTCCGCGTCGCCGTCCCGGTCGAAGTCACGCAGGCGGACGAAGAGGCCGAGCCGCTCGTCCTGGGTGGCGTTGCCCGGCACGCCGGTCCCGGCCCGGCTGAACCACTGGGACACGCCGGCCCGGCCGGGGGTGCCGACGAGGCCCGTCCTGCTGCCCCGCAGGATGTGCACCCCGCCCGCGTCGCGCACGGAGCCGACGTCCTCGCCGGGCACGCCGACCGCGAGGTCCGGGTAGCCGTCGCGGTTGGTGTCCCCGGCGGAGAGGGAGTAGCCGAAGCCGTCGCCCTTGCTCGCCGCGGTCACCACACCGGGGCTGGACTGGGTCACCATGTACGCGTAGCCGAAGCCGCCGGCCTTGCCGGGGATGACGACGACGCTACCCGAGTCCTTGTTGTAGCGGATGTCGCCGAAAGCCAGGTCCCCGTAGCCGTTCCTGTCGAAGTCGGCGATGACACCGGCCGGGTGGGAGCTGGGCAGGAACTGGTTGTGCGTGATGAACCTGCCCGAGGTGACCGCACTGCCGCCGTGCAGGTACCAGTAGACCTGCGTCGGCTTGCCGCCGCTCTCCTGGCCCTGCCCCAGGACGAACAGGTCGGTCGCCCGGTCCTTGTCGACCTTTCCGGCGACGAGGGCGGCCGGCTCCAGCGTGCCGGGCGGTGTGTTCCGCGTGACCCTGCCCGTCGTACCGGACGGGGAGAACCCGCCCCGGTAGATGTACACGCTGCCGCCGTCGGCGACGGCCAGGTCCGCCCTGCCGTCGCCGTCGAAGTCGCCGGAGGCGAGGGCGGCGCCGAGTCCGAGGCCGGCGCCGGCCGGGACGGGCAGCCGGGTGGCCTTGGCGCCCAGGCCCGCCCTGGAGCCCCACAAGACGGTGACCGCACCGGCCCCGGCGGTCGTACCGACCTGCTCGCTGCGGTCGCCGACGACCAGGTCGGCGTACCCGTCGCGGTTGAGGTCGGCGTTGGCGAGCTGGTCGCCGAAGCGGTCGGCGTAGCCCCCGGCCTCGCCGGCCTCGCCCGGGATGTGCGGGCTGTCCTGCGTGAACCGGACCGTCTTCGGGCCCGGCCCGGTTCTCGTGCCGTAGACGACGGTGACCTTGCCGTTCCCGCCGGTCGCGTAGTCCCGGTAGCCGTCCCCGTCGAAGTCGTCGGCGTACCCGGCCGGCGTGGCCGCGGCCGCCGTCCCGGCCGTGACGGCCGTCAGCCCGCCGGTGAGCGAGAGCGCCGTGACCGTGGCCACGGCCAGCTTCCTGTGCGTGCGCATGTCCCTCCTTGATCGTGTACCCGGAAGACCCACCGGGAGGAAGGAGAGTTGTACGACGAGGGCCCCGCCCGGGCGAGACCACCGCACGGGGCCCGGGCCGAGCGCTCTCACCCGACGGCGATGCGCGTCTTCGTAGCGGTGCTTGACGTACAGGACACCTTCACCGAATACGATCCGCTCGGCCGGGTGCGCTACGTCCGGGAGGGCTCCGCCACCTCCACTCCGGTCCGGGAGTACCAGTACACCGACGCCGGCGGTAGCCCCGGGCGTCGTACGCGTAGCGCGTCGTGCGGCCGGACTCTTCGTGCAGCCCAGGCTTGAAATCCGCCGCCCGGTGGCGGCGGTGCAGGGAGCCGATGACCTTGCCTGTGGCGACCTCCAGGGCGGCGAAGAGGGTCGTGGTGCCGGCGACCGTCGACTGCGACATCCTGGGTGGTGCTGCCGGACCAAGGGCCGCGTCGGCCGGCCGCCATGACGAGGGCCCCGTCTCCCGGAACATCGCTCCGGGAGACGGGGCCCACGCCGTAGGCGTACCGCGGATCAGTAGCGGCGCGTGATCAGGGCGCGCTTCACTTCCTGGATCGCCTTGGTGACCTCGATGCCGCGCGGGCAGGCGTCCGTGCAGTTGAAGGTCGTGCGGCAGCGCCACACGCCGTCGCGGTCGTTGAGGATCTCCAGCCGCTGCTCCCCGGCCTCGTCACGCGAGTCGAAGATGAAGCGGTGGGCGTTCACGATCGCGGCCGGGCCGAAGTACTGGCCGTCGTTCCAGAACACCGGGCAGGAGGAGGTGCAGGCCGCGCAGAGGATGCACTTCGTGGTGTCGTCGAAGCGCTCGCGGTCCTCGGCGGACTGCAGCCGCTCACGCGTGGGCTCGTTCGTGTCCTTCGTGATGAGGAAGGGCATGACGTCCCGGTACGCCTGGAAGAACGGCTCCATGTCCACGACCAGGTCCTTCAGGACCGTCAGGCCCTTGATGGGCTCGATCGTGATCGGCTTCTCGGGGTTGATGTCCTTGATCAGCGTCTTGCAGGCAAGGCGGTTCTTGCCGTTGATCCGCATCGCGTCCGAGCCGCAGATGCCGTGCGCGCACGAGCGGCGGAAGGTGAGGGTGCCGTCGACGTCCCACTTGATCTTGTGGAGGCCGTCGAGGACGCGCTCCTTCGGGTCGATCTCCAGCTGGAAGTCTTCCCAGGTGGCCTCCGCCGCGACCTCCGGGTTGAACCGGCGGATGCGGAAGGTGACCGTGATGTAGGGGGAGTCGGCGAAGCCGGGCTCGGGCTGGCCGGCCGCGTCCGCCTTGTCCAGAACAGGGGTAGCCATCAGTACTTACGCTCCATCGGCTGGTAGCGGGTCTGGACGACCGGCTTGTAGTCGAGACGGACGGTTTCCGAGCCGTCGGCGCCGACCTCGCGGTACGCCATGGTGTGGCGCATGAAGTTGACGTCGTCGCGGTTCGGGTAGTCCTCGCGGTAGTGACCGCCGCGGGACTCCTTGCGGGCCAGCGCCGAGACGGCCATGACCTCGGCCAGGTCCAGCAGGTTGCCCAGCTCGATGGCCTCCAGCAGGTCGGTGTTGAACCGCTTGCCCTTGTCCTGGATCGCCACGTTCTGGTAGCGCTCCTTGAGCTCGGCGATCTTCTCGACCGCCGTCTTGATCGTCTGCTCGGTGCGGAACACCATGACGTTGGCGTCCATGGTCTCCTGCAGCTCGCGGCGCAGGGTCGCCACCCGCTCGCTGCCGGTGGAGGTGCGCAGCCGCTCGATCTGCTCGACGACGAAGGACTCCGGGGCCTCCGGCAGCTCGACGTAGTCGGCCTTGGCCGAGTACTCGGCGGCGGCGATGCCCGCGCGGCGGCCGAAGACGTTGATGTCCAGCAGCGAGTTGGTGCCCAGGCGGTTGGCACCGTGGACCGACACGCAGGCGACCTCGCCGGCCGCGTACAGGCCCGGGACGACGGTGGTGTTGTCCGCGAGGACCTCACCCTCGACGTTGGTCGGGATGCCGCCCATCGCGTAGTGCGCGGTCGGCTGGATCGGGATCGGGTCCGTGTACGGCTCGATGCCGAGGTAGGTGCGCGCGAACTCGGTGATGTCCGGGAGCTTGGCGTCCAGCTGCTCCGGCGGCAGGTGGGTCAGGTCCAGGTAGACGTGGTCGCCCTCGGGACCGCAGCCGCGGCCCTCGCGGATCTCCGTGTAGATGGAGCGGGACACGACGTCACGGGACGCGAGGTCCTTCATGACCGGCGCGTACTTCTCCATGAAGCGCTCGCCGTCCTTGTTGCGGAGGATGCCGCCCTCACCACGGGCGCCCTCCGTCAGCAGGATGCCCATGCGCCAGATGCCCGTCGGGTGGAACTGGAAGAACTCCATGTCCTCCAGGGGCAGGCCGCGGCGGTAGACCGCCGCCTGGCCGTCACCGGTCAGGGTGTGCGCGTTGGAGGTCACCTTGAAGAACTTGCCGCAGCCGCCGGAGGCGTAGATCACGGCCTTCGCCTGGAAGACGTGGATCTCACCGGTCGCCAGCTCGTACGCCACGACACCGGCCGACTTCTTGACGCCGTCGACCTCGGTGATCAGCTGGTCCAGGACGTAGAACTCGTTGAAGAACTCCACGCCCTCCTTGACGCAGTTCTGGTACAGCGTCTGGAGGATCATGTGGCCGGTGCGGTCCGCGGCGTAGCAGGACCGGCGGACCGGGGCCTCGCCGTGGTTGCGGGAGTGACCGCCGAAGCGCCGCTGGTCGATGGTGCCGCCCGGCGTCCGGTTGAACGGCAGGCCCATCTTCTCCAGGTCGAGGACGGCGTCGATGGCCTCCTTCGCCAGGATCTCGGCGGCGTCCTGGTCGACCAGGTAGTCACCGCCCTTGACCGTGTCGAAGGTGTGCCACTCCCAGTTGTCCTCCTCCACGTTGGCGAGCGCGGCGGCCATGCCGCCCTGCGCGGCGCCCGTGTGGGAACGGGTGGGGTAGAGCTTGGTCAGGACCGCGGTGCGGCTGCGCTTCGTCGCCTCGATGGCGGCGCGCATGCCCGCGCCGCCGGCGCCGACGATGACGGTGTCGTACTTGTGGATCTTCATGATTCTCGCAGCCCCGTGCCTAGCGGATGTTCGGGTCGAAGGTGAAGATCACCAGCGTGCCCAGCAGGATGGTGAACACCGTGGCGGTGTAGAGCAGGCCCTTGAGCCACAGCCGGGTGTTGGGCCGCTCGGCGTAGTCGTTGATGACCGTGCGCAGGCCGTTGGCGCCGTGCAGCATGGCCAGCCACAGCATCAGCAGGTCCCAGACCTGCCAGAACGGGGACGCCCAGCGGCCGGCCACGAAGGCGAAGCCGATCTTGGAGACACCGCCGTCCAGCACCAGCTGGATCAGCAGGTGGCCGAGGACGAGGACGACCAGCACGATGCCGGACAGGCGCATGAACAGCCAGGCCGCCAGCTCGAAGTTGCCCCGGGTCGACTTCGGGGTCTTCTTGGTGCGCTTGCGCGGCGCCTCGATGAACGGGGCCGGGTTGTCGACGGTGTAGACGGGGGCGCCCTCGACGGGGCCGACTCCGGAGGCCGCGGTTTCAGTCGTGGACATCGGCGTCAGCTCCCAAACAGGACACGGTAGGCGTGGCCGAGGACCGGGTAGATCGCACCGAGCATCAGCACGATCCAGACACCCATCACGGTCCAGAACATCTGCTTCTGGTAGCGCGGGCCCTTCGACCAGAAGTCGACGGCGATGACGCGCAGGCCGTTGAGCGCGTGGAAGAGGATGGCGGCGACGAGGCCGTACTCCAGCAGCGCGACGATCGGCGTCTTGTACGTGGCTACGACCTTGTCGTAGTCCTCGGGGGAGACACGCACGAGAGCGGTGTCCAGCACGTGAACGAACAGGAAGAAGAAAATGAGGACGCCGGTGACTCGGTGAGCCACCCAGGACCACATTCCTTCCCGGCCGCGGTACAGCGTTCCAGCCGGCACGGAAGAACCCTCCGGGAGCGGGGATTAGGGCCGCGCCGGCTTCACTGTCGGTCGGGCCCGGCCGGGTACGGTCCACCGGCCCTCTGCATGGTATCCACGTGCCGCCGTGGTGCTTACGGGGGGCCTACCGGTGTGATCAAAGTGGCACGCGGTTGGGCTAGCGGGGGTGGTCGCCGCGGCGGATTCGGCGGTCATTTGCCGGGTGCGGGTGCGTTTGGGCTGGTCGCGCCCGCGTGGCGGTAGCCACAAATCGAAAACGGCTCGGCGCCGCTGAGCAGGTCGTGCAGCCGTCCTCGGGCCAGACGCCGCAGCTCCTCCGCCGCTGTCACCCGCTCCTCCTCCGGATCGTTTGCCAATCGTGACCGGATCGCTTCGAGGATGTGGTCGATGACCTCGTCCGGGGGGACGTCGCCCAGATAGATGACGAACGCGTGTCCGAATCGGGCCTCGTAGGCGGCGCGCGCGGCGCCCAGGGCCGTGTGGGCCGCCGAGTACGTGTCCTCGGGCAGCTCCGGGAGGGTCTCGCCGGCCAGGGCCTCGGCCAGGTCGGCCGGGGAGAGGTCGTACGCCGCCTCGTCCGCCGCTGCCAGCAGGGCGTCCAGGTCGGGATAGGGACGGTGGTCGGCGATCCGGTCGGACCAGCGCAGGCTGTGCAGGCAGTGCAGGAGCAGGGTGCGGGCCTCGTCGGCGCGGGCTGTGTTGAAGGCGTCGAGGGGCGTGGGGAGATACGGCAGGCGGTGGGCGGGCAGCGTGGGTCCTCGCGTCACATGTGGCGTGGCAGGGGATGCTGTGAAAGGTGTGTCGTCAGGTTATCGAGAGTGGTCACGCTGTGTCCGAGGGATACCTGAATTTCACCCGAACGGAAGAGTTTGAGACCACTTGGGTGACGGATGGGCCGACGATCGGTCGTACGTTGGCAGGGTGACCCAGCACAGGCTCAGGCGCCGGGGCTCGGCGCGACAGGTGATACGCAAGCGGGCGGTCGTGGCCGCCGCGGTCGTCGGGACGGTCGCGCTCGGCACGGGCGTCGGCGTGTGGGCCTCGGCGGACGGGGGCGGCGGCGGGCCCGAGAGCGGCGCGCGGCAGACGTCCCCCGGCCGGGTGGCCGGCACCGGGGCCGGCCCGGGGCAGCCGGCGACCACGTCGGCCAGTCCCAGCCCGAGCCGGTCGTACCCGCTCTCGCGGGCGCCGCGCACGATACCCGCGGTCCGCTCCCACACCCCGGCCCGCGGTCCCGGCTGGAAGCCGCAGCGCGGCGAGCGGGTGGTGGTGAGCGACCCCGAGCTGGCCGACGAGGGCCGGCTGGTAGCCGGGGAGCTGGGGCTGGCGTACGCGGGGGAGAAGAGCGACGCCCGGGCGGGCGATGTGCGGCTCGCGCTCGGCGGCGGGGGCGGGAACCAGGAGTCGTACACCCTGACCGTCCGGGACGGGCGGGTCGACATCAGCGGGCCCGGCGAGGCGGGCGTCTTCTACGGCACCCGCACCCTGAAGCAGGAGGTCCACGGCGGCGGTACGGCCCCCGAGGGCGTCGTACGCGACCAGCCGGCCAAGCCGGTGCGCGGGTTCATGCTGGACATCGCGCGCAAACCGTACTCCGAGGCCTGGATCGAGGACCGGATACGCGAGCTGGGGGACCTGAAGTACAACGAGCTGGGGCTGCACTTCTCCGACGACCAGGCCTTCCGGATCGAGTCCAGCAGCCACCCGGAGATCGTCTCCCGGGACCATCTGACCAAGGCGCAGGTCAAGCGGATCGTCGCGCTGGCGGACAGCCGGCACATCACCGTCGTGCCCGAGATCGACTCGCCCGGGCACCTGGGGGCCGTCATCGCCGCCCACCCGGACCTGCAGCTGCGCAACGTGAACGGGGTGGCGACCAGGGGTGCGATCGACATCTCCAAGGAGGCCTCCGCGCGGATCGTCGACGACCTGCTGAACGAGTACGCCGGGCTCTTCACCGGCGACCGGTGGCACCTGGGCGGCGACGAGTACCAGGCGCTCACCGTGCGCGACCCGCAGGCCTCCTACCCGCAGCTGGCGGCCGCCGCCCGGCGGAAGTACGGCGCCGGCGGGACCGTCGCCGACCTCGCCACCGGCTGGCTCGACGACCGCGCCACCACCGTCCGCGCACACGACCGGACCATGCGCGCCTGGAACGACGGCTTCTTCCGCGGCACCTCCGTGCAGCCCGCGAAGGATCTCCAGGTCGCCTACTGGACCGGCAAGGAGATCGGCGCCCGGCCGCCGGCGGAGTACCTGAGCGCCGGCCGCACGGTGCTCAACTACAACGACGAGTACCTCTACTACGTGCTCGGCCAGCCGCAGACCTTCGTCTACCCGACCGGACAGCGCATCTACGAGCAGTGGAACCCCCGGGTGCTGCGCGGCACGACGGCCGTCCCGGCGCGCTACGACGGGCAGATCCTCGGCGGATCGTTCGCGGTCTGGTCCGACCGCCCGAACGCGCAGACGGAGGGCCAGGTCGCCGCGGGCATCCGGATGCCGCTGCGGGCCACCGCGCAGAAGCTGTGGGACCCGGGCAAACCGGCGCTTTCCTGGGCCGACTTCAGGAAGCTGGCGGACCGGCTGGGCTGAGAACCGAGTGGACGTACGACGGCGTCCGACCGTATGTTCCGGTGTCCGCGCGCGTCTTCGCACGCGCGCCGGCACCAGTGCTTGCGCCGGTTCGGGGAGAGCCGCGCGCCGTCTCGGATCTCGTTTCTTCTCGGGGGAACTTCGCCATGACCACGCCCATGCCCGCGCCGTCCTACCCGGCCCCGCCCGGCGCCTGGCTGCGCTCACCGGCCGCGCTCGGCCGGGCCACCGCCCTGCTGCTCGGCCTCGTCATCGCCACCGACCTGTTCGCCTGCTACGCGGACCTGCTGGAGATGGACGTCACCGGCGACATCGCCGACGGCGTCACCGGCGCCGACGTGATCGACCGGGCGGACCGCGCGGACGCCCTCTACGGCGTCGCCGGCATCTCGCAGGGCGTCGCGCTGGTGGCCACGGCCGTCGTCTACCTGTGCTGGCTGTGGCGGATCCGGGTGAACGCCGAGGTGTTCGACGCCTCCCGGCACCGCATGAAGCGCGGCTGGACCATCGGTGCCTGGTTCTGCCCGGTCGTGAACCTGTGGTTCCCGCGCCGGATCGTCGCGGACAGCTGGGACGCCAGCGCCCCCTGGGGCTCGCGGTCCGGGCACACGCCGGTCAACGCCTGGTGGACGCTGTGGCTCGTCAGCATCTTCGTGGGCCGGTTCGCCGACCGCAGCTCCCGGCGGGCCGAGACGGCGGACGAACTGAGCGAGGCCGCCAGGGCGATGCTGTTGTCCGACGGCCTCGACATCGCGGCCGCCGTCCTCGCCATCGTGGTGGTCGTCCACCTGACCCGGATGCAGGAACGCAAGGTCCTCTCCGGCGAGCTGCCGGTCCCCGCACTTGGCTGAAAAACCATGGCTGTGACACTCCCGCTCCGTCGCACGCAGTAAGGGGAAGTGCGGGCTCCGTACCGGTCGGCGCCCTGGCGAGGGAGGCATTCATGAGCCTGGTGGACCTGATCGCACAGGCCGACGAACGCGGACTGGCCGCCGGCGGATTGGCTTGTTTGGATCGGTGTCTGCCGCTGCTCGGCGGCGACGACGAGCTGCTGCGCCCGCTGTGGGCATGCCTCGCCGACAACTCCGACTGGGCCGGCGAGCTGACCCGGGCCCGCGAGGCGCTCGGCCCCGCGGAGCCCGCCGACGAGGCCGCGCGGCTCGCCCGCCGGATGCTCCGGTCGGCCCCGGCCGAGCGCACCGCCGACGCCGTACGGCCCTGGGCCGACGCCTGCTCCGTCGCCTCGTTGCGCATCCACCGGCTGCTCGACCCCGCCACGGCCGACGGCTCGGACCCGGACGGCGCGGACGGCCTCGACGCCGGTCGCGCGGGCGACACCGCGGACCTGCCGCCGCTCGTCGCCGCCGAGCTGCGCCGCCAGGCCGCGGTGCTGGAACTCCTCGCGGGGCACGGGGCGCAGGGCCTGCGGCGGGCGCTGGAGGTGTCGGTGGAGGGCCGCCGGGTCCTGCGCGCGGTGGTCTCCCGCCGGGCGCGCAGCGCCGTGGAACCGGGGGCGTGACGGGGGCCTGTGACCTTCGTGCGGCGGACCTGGGGCGGTCCTGCGACGGTTGGCGGAACGTTTCGAGAAACGCCCCGGAACCCGGTGACGGAACCTCGCCCCGGCTCGCTGTTCCCTATGTGACAGCCGATGTGACAGCTCATGTGACGGCCCGGTACGGGACAGCGCAGCAGGAGAGCAGGCCGCACGCCGCGGTGAAGCCCGTGCGGTGGGCGGCGGACGCGGTGGCGACCATGCGCGAGGGCGCGCGGGTCCGGCTCGACTACTCGGCGCAGAGCCTGTGGCGGGTGGACCGGACGATCGAGGAGATACGCCGCGAGGGCCCGCCCTACGCGGCCGTCGAAAGCGTGCTGCGCGGCTTCGGCGCCTACGCCGGCGAGGTGATCGTCCGGCAGACCGGCGCCGAGTGGTGGGCGACCGGCGGCGAGCACTGGCTGCGCACCCCCGACGGCAGGCTGTGGGACCCCATCGACGAGGCGCGCCGCTGCTACGGCGGCCACGGCTCGCTCCGGCTGCTGTGCCGGGACGCCACCGCGAGCGCCTCCGGCTGACCTGGCTGTGACACTTCCGTCGGGGCCGACGCTGATGATCGTGGAGGGCGACAGACACGGCCGGAGCGTGTCGCACCGTGACGGAAGCGCCACGCAGTGGCCAGGAACTCGGCACGAACGAGGACGGTCTTGGGCCAGGGAGGGGAACCCCGCCGCCCGCAGCCGCGGGACGGGGAGCTGGGCGCCGCCGTCGCGCGGGCCCAGGACGGTGACGAGACCGCCTTCGCGGTGGCCTACCGCATCGTGCAGCCCGGACTGCTCGGCTACCTGCGGGGCCTGGTCGGCGACGACGCGGAGGACGTCGCCTCCGACGCCTGGCTGGAGATCGCCCGCGACCTCGGCCGGTTCCGGGGCGACGGCGCCGGCTTCCGCGGCTGGACCGCGACCATCGCCCGGCACCGCGCGCTGGACCATCTGCGCCGGCAGCGGGTACGGCCCCGGGCGGCACAGCTCGAACAGGACGCGCTGGAGCTGCCCGGCCGGCACAGCACCCACGACCAGGCCCTGGAGTCGCTGTCCACAGAACGCGCGCTGGACCTGGTGCGCGGGCTGCCCCGGGACCAGGCCGAGGCGGTGCTGCTGCGGGTGGTCGTCGGCCTCGACGGCCCCGCCGCCGCCCGCGTCCTCGGCAAACGCCCCGGCGCCGTCCGTACCGCCGCCTACCGGGGGCTGCGCCGCCTGGCCCGCCAACTCGGCACCGACGGTGTGACGGATGCCGATCCGCCGACGCTGGGTGAGTCGGGATGAACGACGGCGGGCGCGGGACGTATGTACAGACGTCCGTCGTGATGCGCCTGTGCTGATCGGTGGCTTCCGGCGTGGGGCTGCCGCGGTGGGCAGGCGTGCGCCCGGGGCCGGCCCTGCCGGTGCGGGTGCTCGGGGTGTGGGCGGGTCGGTGTACGGAGTTCCGGGCGGACCGGATGAGGACGGGAACGGGCATGGGTGAACGGCACTGCGGCGACGGGCTGTCCGGCCGCCGGCGCGCGCACCCTCACGGCACCGTCGCCGCGCCCGAGCCGGCCGGCATCTCCGCGGGCCTCCCGGAACTGGAGACGCGGTTCGGTGCCGCGC
The DNA here is from genome assembly GCF_044750305.1 of Streptomyces sp. NPDC088810. Classification (NCBI taxonomy): domain Bacteria; kingdom Bacillati; phylum Actinomycetota; class Actinomycetes; order Kitasatosporales; family Streptomycetaceae; genus Streptomyces; species Streptomyces sp. NPDC088810. The sequence continues at coordinate 290,033 of NZ_JBIVJQ010000004.1, read as the reverse complement.
TGCGCGCAGGAGCCGTCGACGCCGAGGCCGAGCGCAGCGCCGTGGCCGCGTTCCGGGCCGCGCGCGAGGCGGGCGCGCCCGACACCAGGACCCGCGCCCGGGACGACTGGCGGCCCGGGCGACCCCGCCGCGCCCTGCGGACCACGCTCGCGCTGGCGCTGGCGAGTCTCACGCTGGGCGGAGTCGCCGTCGCGGCGATCGGCTCGGCGCACTCCGGGCCGGACGACGGCGGCCGGCAGGCCCCGCGCTCGGTGCGCCCGTCGCCGAGCGCCCCCTCCGCCCCGGCGGCCGACGCCACGCCCGGCGGTACGGCGACCGGGCCGGGGGACACCGGCACCGCGGCGCCCTCCGGGACGCCCGCGCGTCCGACGACCGCCGGGGACACCCTGGCCCACTGCCGTGCCTACGCGCGGGCGGGGGAGCGGGGCGGCGCCCTGGAGGCGGCGGCGTGGCAGCGGCTGGTCGCAGCGGCGGGCGGCCGGGACGAGGTCGCGGCCTACTGCGCCGCCCGGGCGGCCCGTACGCAGGGCAAGGACACCGGCAAGGCGGACGAGCCCGGCAACTTCGGCGACACGGGCAACGCCAAGGGCGAGAGCAAGGGCGGCGGCCGCGGGAAGCCGGCCGGCGGCAAGCGCTAGGGCCCCTTTCCGGGGCGGGCCGGTTCCGCGAAGGCAACGGCCGGGGCCGCCACCCCTGGCCTGATTGAGCCGCAAAGGGGAGCTGACCAGGCACTTGTCGTCCGGGCGCAGGTTCTCGCTTCCTTCCTGGATCGGCCCTCGTCTAGGTGTTTCCGGCTGTTCGTGGCCGCTGTTGGTCACATCGACCTCTGCCTCGTCAATGCCGGGTTGCTGCATCACGCACCTCCGGAGAGCGCACGTACGAAATACGAAACAGGAGACGCACAGGCAACTGGACGACAGCACCGAAGGCAGGAAACTACCTGGATATCCCCGGCTTTTCGGGCCGGTGAGCGGAGTAGTGTGAAGACACCGGGAGTTCTTCGCGCACCGGCTCCGCTGCGGGTGCCGTTTCCGGTGATCGACAGCGCCGGGCCGCACCCACGCGCCCGGGGACGGGTCCGCGCCATGGCCGTGACCATTGACCGTACGGCATCGAGCAGACGCACGCCGCCGCAGCCGGCTCGGCTGTCCCTGACACCCACGCCGGGCGGGCTGGACGGCATGTGGTGGCCTCGCTCCCGTGCCCTCACCCGTGAGCTGCCGTCCTTGACGGCCGCGTTGGGCGATCTCTGGGGTCGTATCACGGGTGTCACGGTGCACCCGGCCTACTGGCCCGTCCTGCCGCATTGGGTGTCTGACGTCGGGCGCACCGTGCAGGTGGGCTGGTCCACCGAGGAACAGGATCCGCACAGACTCACTCTCTTCTCCGCCGACGGCCGCCGGGACGTGCTGGTGATTCCGCCGGAAACCGGTGCGGATGCCGCCGCACGGCTGATGGCCGGCGACGGCATCGGTGCCCCGGCCCGGGAGGAAGCAGCAGACAATCGGCTCGACAGGGCCTTCGCCCGCTGGTCGGCGGAGGTGAGAGAACCATGACTGTCATCGCCGTGGCCTTGCTGCTCCTTCTGATCGCCGTCGGAGTCGTTCTGATCCACCGGCTCAACGGTCAGCACGACGAACGGATCGCTGCCTTCCACTACAGCGATGTTCTGCCGGGGATCGGGCGTCGGCCCCGGAGGCACCGCCGGTCGGCGGTGGACACGGCCGTTCCGACGCGTCCCACCGCGACGGCCACCGCGTACGACATCGACGCCGGCCCGACCGTGGGCGGTAGAGGAAGGCGCGTCATGGCGATATTGCGAGACCGGAAAACGTACCGCGAGAGGATCATGCAGGCTCTGTACCAAGCCGCCGAAGGCAATCGCCTCCTGGGCGTCGATGGGGCGAAGCTCCGCAACGACCTCGGTATCCCTGAGCAGGACATGGCGGCTGCCTGTATGTACCTGGCGGGCGAAGGCTGGGTCGTCGTGGACTGGGAAAGGGGCAACACGCCCGCGATGATCACGCTGACGCACGAGGGGATCCGGCGGATGGAGACAGAAGAGGAAGGGCGTGGCTGAGCCGCTATACGCCGGAGCCGTTGTCTGTCTGCGGACGAAGCGCTCGCGCGAGCGTCGTGCGGAGTACGGTGAGGTGGCAGGGTCACTTCGTGCGGCGGTCGCATGCCCTGCGGTCGCACTGCTCTCTGCGGACGGGCGGACACCATGGCCGACTCCGACACCCCCGACCTCCCCGGGCTCCTGCCGGACGCCGTCCACCGGTCGGTGAAACCCGGGACGGCCCTGCTGAGGCTGGAGACGACACACGCACGCGAGGGAATCCTGGACGGTGCGTGGTGGCCGCGGTCACGGGACATCGGTGCCGAGCTCCCCTCGCTGATCTCCGCGTTGAGCGAGCATCTCGGGCCTGTCACCCGGGTCGGCCTGGACGGCAGTGCCTGGAACGGACTGCCGACCCGGGTGATGGTGGACGAGCGAGTCGTGCACATCGATTCCTTCCCGGTCGGTGACGACACCGTCCTCATCACCCGGGGCGAGCGGGACCTTTTCTCCCTGTTGCTGGTCCCGCCGGACACGTCGCCCGACGCGGCACGCGCCGCCATGGCCAGGGCCGTACGGGCCGACAACGTCACCGAGGCCAGACAGATCCTCATCGATACGGGCAGCGACACGCCACCTGCACCGGCCTGAAAACTGATCGCCTCCGCTGCGTTCGCCTTCCACCTGGCGACCTTCAGCAGCTACGACAAGACCTACGGCAGCATGGCCGCCGTGATCATCTTCCTGGTCTGGATGTGGATCTCCAACATCGCCATGAAGGGCCCTACGTCGAGCCCCGCGACACCCGCGAACTCTGACAAGCACCCCGGCTGCCGTGCCGACGGGAGGGATGTGGGTACCCGGCTGCCGCCTCGCATCCGGCACACCGCCCGGCCGGACGCGGCCCGTCAGCCGGGAAGGACAGATCGACAGCATGACCATGCATACCGCACCCCGTCGCCCGCCGCCCGTGGGCGGCAGTGACTTCGCCCGCCTGTCCAAGAAGATCACCGATGCCGGCCTGATGAACAGGCGCCCCGGCTACTACACCGTCCGGTCCATCGCGGTGGCCGTCGCCTACGCCGGTGGCTGGAGCGCGTTCGTCCTCGTCGGCGCCGGCTGGTGGACCCTGGCGGTCGCCGCGTTCCTCGCCCTGATCTTCGGGCAGGTCGCTCTGCTCGCCCACGATGTCGCGCACCGCCAGGTGTTCCGCCGTCGCCGGCCCAGCGAGACGTCCGGCCGTATCGCCGGGGCCGCGATCGGGATGGGCTATGGATGGTGGCAGGACAAGCACACCCGCCATCACGCCAACCCCAATCACGAGGGCCGCGACCCCGACATCGCCCCCGACCTACTGGTCTGGTCCCAGGGACAGGCCCGCGTCGCCACCGGACTGCCGAGGCTCATCGGCCGCTGGCAGGCGTTCCTCTTCTTCCCCCTGCTCCTGCTCGAGGGGGTCAACGTTCACGTCTCGAGCGCGCGGGCACTGGGCAACCGTGCCCTGAAGAACCGCACCCTGGACGGCTTGCTGCTCTACGGGCACATCGCGGCCTACCTGGCCGCACTGTTCCTCGTCCTGCCCGCGGGCATGGCGATCGCGTTCCTGGCCGTCCACCAGTGCCTGTTCGGCCTCTACCTCGGCTGCCTCTTCGCGCCCAACCACAAAGGCATGCCGATCCTGACCGGCGACGACCGCCCCGACTTCCTGCGCCGCCAGGTCCTGACCGCACGCAACGTACGCGGCAGCTGGTTCACCGATCTCGCCCTGGGCGGACTGAACCACCAGATCGAACACCACCTGTTCCCCAGCATGCCCAGCCCTCATCTGCGCAAGGCCCGGCCCATCGTCCGCCGCTACTGCCAGGACCTGGGAGTGGACTACCTGGAAACCGGGCTGATCGCCTCCTACCGGCAGGCACTCGCCAGCCTCCACCGAGCAGGAGCGCCACTGCGGCGAGCCCGTATCAGCACCGCCCGCGCGTGATGCTCGGCCACGGCCGCCGGACACTCCGGCCGCCCACACGCCCACGTAGTGGTCTTTGACCTGCGGAAGCGGCCCGCTGGAGTCGCCCCTAGTCGGACAGGGGCGAGCGGATCATCGGGATCAACGCGCGGGACCGCACGGGACGGCTGTGCCAGCTCGCACGCAGGGTGACCGGCGTGGGCCAGGTCGACCGTGGCGCTGGCGCGGCCCGGTGCCGGACAGCGGCCTTGTCCGGCCGGCTGCTGCACCGCCGGGGGGCAGGCGGCCCGTTACCTTACCGGGGAGGACAACCCGCAGGTTCGGCGCAGCTGGGGAGTATCCGGTGGCCGTCGCTCAGGTTGCGGGCACGAGGGCGTTGAGATCGATGTCGAGCGGGAAAGGCACGGAGGTCTTCAGCCGGTCTCGGTAGATGCCGGTGGGTACGTAGGTGCTGGTCATGGTGTCGAGCTCGTAGGCGTGGACGGCGGGGGACCCGGTCTCGTCCTCGATGCGCCAGAAGTGGGTGATCTTGGCCTGGGCGTACTTGAAAGGTTTGAGGGACCGGTCGCGATCGGCTGATTCCTCCGAGACGACCTCGATGACGAGAGTGACGTCGCCGGGTGCGTACCAGGTGCGGTCGGGGTCGTATGCGGCGGTGGTGACCAGGATGTCGGGTTCGGGGCGGCTCTTGTTGTCGAGGCGTACCGTCATCTCGCGCTCGACCTCAAACCCCGTGGGGGCCGCCTGCCGTAGGGCGAAGGTCATGTTCTCCACGAGACGGGAGTGCCATGACCGCTGCGGCGCCATCCTGAAGATCAGGGCTCCGTCGATCAGCTCGGTATGCCGCGGTGCTTGGGGGAGGTGGTCGAGGTCGTCGGCTTCCCAGCCGCTGGGCCTGGGCGGGATCATCCAGTCGGGGAGCTCGGCGGTCACGGCTTCCTCCATGCACTGCAAAGGGAGCGGGCAGGGGCCTTGATCCCGGATCGGGGACGCGGACCTTGTACCTGGCGTCAGCGTAGTTGATGCCGCCACTCGGCGAGCGGCAGTCGCTGCGGTGGTGGCGGGCCCTGACGCCGCCACCGTCCGGGGATCGACTGAGGCACCACTCACCGGGCTGCGCCATGGCATCGTGCTGGATAGGATCACACGAGGCGTCTGGCCGGTTGGTGACGCGTTGGCCACTTTGGTCACCGATCGCGCACAACGTCCCAGGTCGGAGCCGTAAAGCCGAGGCAACGGCCGGGGCCGCCACCCCCCACAGGAGAGGCCCCGGCCGTCGCGCGGACGGGCCGCGCACGGCCCGTACTTTCCTCAGCGCCGTGCGTGCGGTTTCTGTCACACCCGGCCACCCCCGAATCTCACCCTGCGCACATCCGAACCCGGTCACGAGTTAGTTGCATCTTCTACGGACATGGACGAGCAGTGGTTTCACGCCGTAACGTGCCTTTCGCGCCGACCGAAGACAGGCGTAAAGGGAGTACGGTGCTGGGGGACGACGCGGAGCTGACCGCCGCGGTGTGTGCGGCACAGGACGGAGACGAGACCGCGTTCCGTACGGTGTACCGCGCGGTCCATCCCCGCCTGCTCGGATACGTCCGCACACTGGTCGGCGATCCGGACGCCGAGGACGTCGCGTCCGAGGCCTGGCTGCAGATCGCACGCGACCTGGACCGGTTCAGCGGCGACGCCGACCGGTTCCGCGGCTGGGCCGCCCGGATCGCCCGCAACCGCGCCCTGGACCACATACGCATGCGCGGCCGCCGCCCCGCCATAGGCGGCGACGAGACGGAGCTGACCGGCCGGGCCGCCGAGTCCGACACGGCCGGCGAGGCCATCGAGGCCCTGGCCACCGACAGCGCCCTCTCCCTGATCGCCCGGCTCCCGCAGGACCAGGCCGAGGCGGTCGTCCTGCGCGTGGTCGTCGGCCTGGACGCCAAGACCGCCGCCGAGACCCTCGGCAAACGCGCGGGTGCCGTCCGTACCGCCGCGCACCGCGGTCTGAAGCGGCTCGCGGAGCTGATCGGCGCCGATCCGGAATCGGCGGGCGGACTCGACGCGCTCCCGCCTCAGCGAGAACCGCGGCACCGCGCGGTGACGTCCGCAACTGTGACGCATACGCGTGCGCGGACGCAGAAGGACATGTGATGGCCGACGAGCAGTACAAGTGGCTGAACCGTGAGACGGCGGAACGCCTGCTGCGCGGTGAGTCGCTGGAAGCCGTCGACCCCTCCGCACGTGACCAGGCCGAACGCCTCTCCCGGGCGCTCGGCGCGCTGTCCGCGGAGGCGGCACCCGCGCCCGGCGAACTCCCCGGCGAGCAGGCCGCCCTGGCCGCGTTCCGCAAGGCCCGTGAGGCCGCCGAGGCGGAGCGCACGGCCGCCGCCCACACCGCCGCCGCCGCCCGCACCCCGGCACCCGGAACCGACGCCGGCCTGGTCCGCATCGGTGCCCCGACCCGTACCGGAATCCGCACCCCGCGCCCCCGCTGGGGCCGCCCGGTGCGCCTGGCGCTCGCCGCCGCCGCAGCCGTCGGCACACTCGGCGGGGTCGCCGTGGCCGCCGGCAGCGGGGTGCTGCCCACGCCGTTCGACAACGACCACCCCCGCCCCGCCGCCTCCGTCTCCGCCGGCACGACCGCCGGACAGCCGCTCGTCTCCGGCTCCGGGGCGGCCACCCCGGGCCTCGGCACGGGCACGCCGGAGGGCAGTCCGGACGGGCGGCGCGGCGGCACCGGCGACGAGGCCGCCGGGACGGACGACGGCACCGGCCGCACCACCGCGCCGGGTTCCGGAGCCCCCACGTCCGGCACCGGGCGGCTCGGCGCCGCCTCGGCCTGCCGGGCCCTGCGCGACGGCAGGGAACTGGACACCGGCCGCAAGCGCACGCTGGAGCACCTGGCGGGTGGCCCCGCCCGCGTCACCCAGTACTGCAAGGTCCTGCTGGCCACCGGCGACGCCGCCTCCGGCACCGCGAACGGCGGCACCACCGGCAACGGGCAGGACGAGGACAAGGGCAAGAACACGGACCAGGGCAAGGGCAACGACCAGGGAAAAGACAAGGACAAGGGCAAGGACGGGGACGGTGACGGGGACGGGGGCGGAGGGAAGGACCGGGACGGGCGCAAGGATGACCACGGCCCGGGCGGCGTCCGGCACCGCGGCGGCGCCGCCCCCGCTCCCTCCGCCTTCGCCCCGGCGCACCCCGGCGCACCGGGCAACGCCCCCGCGTCCCCGTCACCGTCCCCGACGTACACCGCGTTCTGACCCGAGGACACCCCGTCTGACCTGCGCTTTTCAACTCGCCGAAAAATTTTCGGCGCGAGGTGTGACGTTTCTGGAGCCCGCGGCGCAGTACTGAGTGAGCCGACTGGTCATCGGCCGTCGCACTGAGCCGGGGTTCCCCCCGTACCCACGGCTCGTGCACCTGGCGCGGGCGGGACACGTTCCCCCGGTCCCGCCCGCGCCCCGCATCCTCACCAGGAGACGACCACCTTGTCGCCCACCCGCACCTGAGCGAACAGCCGGGCGATCGCCGTCTCGTCCCGCACGTTCACGCATCCGTGCGAGCCGCCCGCGTACCCGCGCGCCGCGAAGTCGTACGAGTAGTGCACCGCCTGGCCACCGCTGAAGAACATCGCGTACGGCATCGGCGAGTCATAGAGGGTGGACACATGGTGCCGTGACTTCCAGTAGACGCGGAACACACCCTCGCGGGTGGGGGTGTACTGCGCGCCGAAGCGCACCGCCATCGTGGACAGGGTCCGCCCGTCCACCATCCAGCGCAGCGTCCGGCTGGTCTTGTCGATGCACAGCACCCGCCCGGTCAGACAGCGCGGGTCCGGCGCGGCGGCCGGCTGACCGCCCATCGGGTACAGCTCCCACGTGCCCGGCGGACGCGTCATCGCCACCAGCCGCTGCCAGGTGACGGCGTCCGTCGCGCCGGTCCGCGGCAGCCCGCGCTTGCCCTGGAAGCCCCTGACAGCCCGCTCGGTCAGCTCGCCGTACGACCCCGTCGGCCCGACGGGCAGCCAGCCCACCTGGCGCAGCCGCGCCTGGAGTTCCCGCACGCGGGGCCCGCTGTCCCCGCGTGACCACAGCACCCGCGGCGCGGGCGCGGCCGGCGTGACGGCCGGCCTCGTCGGCGTGGCGGCCGGTGCCGGCCGGGCGGGCCCGGCACTGCGGCCGCCCGGCACCTGGACCGGCAGGCCGCGCTTCCCGTCGGCGTCCGTGGGCTGCACGGTGCACCCGCAGAGCGCGGCGAGCACGGCGGCCGAGGCGAGCAGGACGGCAGGTCTCCCCGGGATCCTCATGCCCGGGATGCTTCCCCGCGTGACCCGCGCCGAACTACGGGGCATGGTGAGGAGTACCGGTGTACCGGTCGTACCGCGGAGGCAGCCATGGCACAGGAGTCGGCACGTCGGTCCGAGTCGGGCCTGCCGATCGAACCGGTGTACGGCCCGGCCGGCCTGGCCGGCTGGGACCCGGACCGCAAGCTGGGCGAACCGGGCACGTACCCGTTCACCCGCGGGGTGTACCCCACCATGTACACCGGCCGCCCCTGGACCATGCGCCAGTACGCCGGCTTCGGCACGGCGGCGGAGTCCAACGCCCGCTACCGGCAGCTGATCGCCCACGGCACCACCGGCCTGTCCGTCGCCTTCGACCTGCCCACCCAGATGGGCCACGACTCCGACGCGCCCCTCGCGCACGGCGAGGTCGGAAAGGTCGGCGTGGCCGTCGACTCGATCGAGGACATGCGGCTGCTGTTCGACGGCATCCCGCTGGACCAGGTCTCGACGTCCATGACGATCAACGCGCCCGCCGCTCTGCTCCTGCTGCTGTACCAGCTGGTGGCGGAGGAGCAGGGCGTGGCCGCCGACCGGCTGACGGGCACGATCCAGAACGACGTGCTGAAGGAGTACATCGCGCGCGGCACGTACATCTTCCCGCCGAAGCCCTCCCTGCGGCTGACCGCGGACATCTTCCGGTACTGCACCGCCGAGATCCCGAAGTGGAACACGATCTCGATCTCCGGCTACCACATGGCCGAGGCGGGCGCCTCCCCGGTGCAGGAGATCGCCTTCACCCTCGCCGACGGCATCGAGTACGTCCGCACGGCGATCGCGGCCGGCATGGACGTCGACGACTTCGCCCCGCGCCTGTCGTTCTTCTTCGTGGCCCGTACGACACTGCTGGAGGAGGTCGCCAAGTTCCGTGCCGCGCGCAGGATCTGGGCCCGGGTGATGAAGGAGGAGTTCGGCGCGAAGAACCCCAAGTCGCTGATGCTGCGCTTCCACACCCAGACGGCAGGGGTGCAACTCACGGCGCAGCAGCCGGAGGTGAACCTCGTCCGGGTCGCCGTGCAGGCCCTGGCCGCGGTGTTCGGCGGCACGCAGTCCCTGCACACCAACTCCTTCGACGAGGCGATCGCCCTGCCGACGGACAAGAGCGCGCGGCTGGCGCTGCGGACGCAGCAGGTGCTGGCGCACGAGACGGACGTGACGGCCACGGTGGACCCCTTCGCCGGTTCCTACGCGGTCGAGCGGCTGACGGACGAGGTGGAGGAGGCCGCCGTCGCCCTGATGCGGCGGGTGGCGGACCTCGGCGGGGCGGTGGCGGCGATCGAACAGGGTTTCCAGAAGGCCGAGATCGAGCGGAACGCGTACCGCATCGCGCAGGAGACGGACTGCGGGGAGCGGGTGGTCGTCGGGGTCAACCGCTTCCGGCTGGACGAGGAGGAGCCGTACGAGCCGCTCCGCGTGGACCCGGCGATCGAGGCCCGGCAGGCCGAGCGCCTCGCCCGGCTGCGGGCCGAGCGCGACCAGGGCGCGGTGACCGCGGCGCTGGACGCCTTGCGCAAGGCGGCGGAGGGGGAGGACAACGTCCTGTACCCGATGAAGGAGGCGCTGCGGGCGCGGGCGACGGTGGGCGAGGTGTGCGGGGCGCTCCGCGAGGTCTGGGGGAGTCATGTGCCGGCGGATGCGTTCTGAGCGGGGCGGTTCCGGACGGCGAAGACCGACTGTAGTGCCCCCGTGCGACACTCCCTGGCATGTTCGGCGTCATCGACCTCCCCACCTATCTCGCGGGCCTGACCCTGATCGTCCTGCTGCCCGGACCCAACTCGCTCTACGTCCTTTCCGTGGCCGCCCGCCGTGGCGTGCGGGCCGGGTACACCGCCGCCGCCGGGGTCTGGTGCGGGGACACCGTGTTGATGACGCTGTCCGCCGCCGGGGTCGCCTCGCTGCTCCAGGGGAAGGCGCTGCTGTTCGGGATCGTGAAGTACGCCGGGGCCGGATATCTGAGCTGGCTGGCGATCGGGATGCTGCGGGCCGCCTGGCAGATGTGGCGGACCCGGCGGGAGCCCTCCGCCGAGGAGGCCGCGGCCGCCCAGGGCGCCGATGAGCGGCCCTTCCGCCGTGCGCTCGTCGTCAGCCTCTTCAATCCCAAGGCGATCCTCTTCTTCGTCGCCTTCTTCGTGCAGTTCGTGGACCCCGGTTACGCCTACCCCGCCCTCTCCTTCGTCGTGCTCGGCGCGTTCGCCCAGCTCGCCAGCTGCCTCTATCTCAGCGCGCTGATATTCGGCGGCACGCGCCTGGCCGCCGCGTTCCGTCGCCGCAAGCGGCTGTCGGCCATGGCCACTTCGGCAGCGGGGGCGCTGTTCCTGGGGTTCGCGGTGAAGCTGTCGCTCATTGCGCCCTAGGTGGTCACGAAGGCTCCCGTTCGTTCCGCGTACTCCCGCAGGCCCTCCGTTGTCTCTCCCGCCCAGCCCACGTACCCGTCCGGGCGGATCAGGAAGACGCCCTCGCCGTACGACTCGGGGGCCGTGCGGAGCGAGCGGAGCCCCGGCGTCGTCGCTCCCAGGAGGGTCCAGTGGGGGCCCCGGAATGCGTCGAAGAGGCGGACGCCCGTCACCGTGCCGTCCGGGGCGCGGTCGCCTGCGCGGAGGCCCTCGGGCTCGCCTCGCGTGTCCACGCTGAGGGACGAGTCCCGGTAGTCCAGGCCGAGCTGCACCGTCGCCCTGCCCCGTCGTACCTCCCCGCGGTGGACCCCCGTCGTCAGGTCCAGCATGGCGGCGGCGTTCGCGCGGCGTTCCTCCTCGTAGGTGTCCAAGAGGGCCTCCGGTGCGGCGCCCCGGAGTACCGCGGCCAGCTTCCAGCCCAGGTTGTAGGCGTCCTGCACGCTGGTGTTCAGGCCCTGGCCGCCCGCCGGGGAGTGCACGTGGGCCGCGTCCCCGGCGAGGAGGACCCGGCCCGCCCGGAACCGGTCCGCCAGGGCGGCGCGCGGGCGGAAGCCGGAGGCCCAGCGCAGCTCCGTCACGTCCGCGGCGTCGAGGTGCGTGTACGTGGCGACCAGGGTGCGGATGCCGTCCAGGGACGGGTCGACCCGGGCGGACTCCGGCAGCCGCGCCTGCAGTTGGAAGTCGTCGGTGCCGGCGAGCGGGCACAGGGCGAGGCCGGTGCCGTCGGGCCCCGGGAACGTGTGCCAGTGGTCCCGGTCCAGCCCCGTCAGCCGTACGTCCGCCACCAGGAAGGGCACCGGGTCGACCGTCTCGCCGGTCATGCCGACGCCCAGGGCCCGCCGGACCGCCGAGCGTCCGCCGTCGGCCGCGACCGCGTACGCCGCGCGGAGGGTCGTACCGTCCGCGAAGACCACCGTCACACCGTCCGTGTCCTGCGTCAGGCCCGTCACCTCGCGGCCGAAGACGACCCGGCCTCCCAGCTCGGTCAGCCGCGCGTACAGCACCTCCTGGGTCCGCCACTGCGCGACCATCAGCGGCTCGGTGTACGGCGTGCCCTCGTCCGCCGGGATCTCCTCGAACATCGGCTGCGTGCCGAGCCGCTCGCCGTTCTGCCACAGCAGCCGGGGCGGGTAGGGGCCGCCGGCCGCCCGGATCGGGTCCAGGACGCCCAGGTCGGCGAAGACCTCCTGGGTGCGGGGCTGGATCCCCTTGCCCCGCGAGCCGGGGAAGAGCGCCTCCGACCGCTCCACCACCAGCGCCTGAACCCCGCGCCGCGCGAGATCGATGCCCAGTGTCAGACCCGTCGGGCCCGCGCCCACGATCACCACATCCATCGCCAGTCTCCTTAACGTCGTTAAGCTCCGTCGCCGACGAGCGTGCCCTTAACGGTGTTAAGCTGTCAAGCGTGAGTTCCGAGAAGCGCGCGCCCCTGGATCGCGCACGAGTCGCCGACACCGCGCTGCGGCTGCTGAACGAGGTCGGTCTCGACGGGCTGACCCTGCGCGCCATCGCCCGCGAGCTGGACGTCAAGGCGCCCGCCCTGTACTGGCACTTCAAGGACAAGCAGGCGCTGCTCGACGAGATGGCGACGGAGATGTACCGGCGGATGGTCGCCGGCACCACCCTCGACCCCGCCGACACCTGGCGGGAGCGGCTGTTGAGGACCCAGCGCGGGCTGCGGGCCGCGCTGCTCGGCTACCGCGACGGCGCCAAGGTGTTCAGCGGCTCACGCTTCACCGGCATCGACCACGCCTCGGAGATGGAGGCGAACCTGCGGGTGCTCACCGGCGCCGGGCTCAGCCTCGCGCAGGCGGTGGACGCGGGGCGCACGGCGCACGCGTACACCCTCGGCTTCGTCACCGAGGAGCAGGGCGTACGGCCCCTCCCGGGGGAGCGCCGGGAGGGGTACGACGTCGGGGAGCGCGCCCGGCGCATGGCCGGCTTCCCGCTCGCGGCCGAGGCCGGGGCGCTGCTCTTCGACGACTACGACCGGCAGTTCGAGGAGGGGCTGGCGCTGGTCGTCGCCGGCATCGGGGCGCGGTACGGGATCAGCTGAGGGCGGTCGTCCCCGGCGTACCGGCCTTCTTCAGCGCCCTCTTCAGCCGGGGGCCGAACGGTTTCTCCACGAATCGGTGGATCAGCCAGGCCAGCGCCAGCATGGCCGGCACGGTCACGGCGAGCGTCGGCCACGGGGGCAGGCCGAGCCCCCGGTGCAGCACCCGGATGACGAACCAGCCCAGGTGCTCGTGGACCAGGTAGAACGGGTACGTCAGCGCGCCGGCCGTGACCAGCCAGGACCAGGAGGCCCAGCGGGTCCAGCCCAGCGCCACGGCGGCGACGGCCCCGTAGGCGACGGTGACGACCAGGATGACGACGTACGGGTCGCGGTGCGGGTGCGGGCCCCACAGTCCGCGGGTGGCCTCGCTCTGGGCGAGCAGCCAGGACATCGCGACGATGCCCCACGCGAGCAGGTCACTGCCGAAGCGGTGGATCAGGTACAGCGCCAGACCGCCGACGAAGAAGGGCGCGTATTCGGGCATGACCACCTGGCGCAGCAGCTCGTTGCCGGACGACTGGCACAGGACGGCCGCCGGCGTCCAGACGCAGGCGAACAGCACGACCCGGCGGTAGGTGACCCCCCGCACCACGACGAACAGGGCGAACAGGACGTAGAAGCGCACCTCCACCCAGAGCGTCCAGCACACACCGAGGACCCGCGTGGCGCCCATCGGCTGCTGCAGCATGGTGAGGTTCACCAGGAACTCGTCCAGGCGGACCGGGCGGACGACGACCGGGAGCGCGAGGGACGCCGCCGTGACCAGGGCCAGCGCGACCCAGTACGCGGGATACAGGCGGGCGACCCGGGAGCGGAAGAAGTCGCCGAGGGTGCGGCCCCAACTGCTCATGCAGATCACGAAACCGCTGATGACGAAGAAGAACTGCACGCCGAGGTTGCCGTACACGGCTGCCCGGGACAGAGACGGGAAGAGGTGGTCCGGGCTCGCGTGCCAGGACGCGGAGACCGCGCCGCCGCGGCCGGTGTAGTGGTAGACGCAGACCATCAGCGCGGCGACGAGCCGCAGACCGTCCAGGGCGAGCAGGCGGCCCCGGCGCGGGGTCCGGGCGGCCGGGACTCCGGCCGCCCGGCCTATGAGGGGGTCAGGCGCCGGCGCGACGCCGGCGGGGGAAGCGGCCATGTGCGGTGTCCTTCCTGGTCCGTGGTCAACCGCGCGCGCCCCGGCGCAGGCTGCGCGCCTTGCGGGCCACCCGGCGGACCGTGGCGTTGCGCGGGATGAACGCCAGCTGGGCGGGCACCCCGCCGGGCAGCGCCAGCGAGGACAGGCGCCGGCGCTTGAAGTAGCGCACGGTGTGCTGGTCCAGGTGCCGCGCCAGCCAGGTCTCGGCCTGCGGACGCAGCCTCGGGTGGATCTTCGGCTGCATCGCGAAGCCCACCGTGCGGATCAGCGCGCCGAGCGCCTCGACGTCCATGCCCTGCCGCTGCTCGGTGACGGCCCGCTGGTCGGCCAGCTCGGGCAGCAGCGCGTCCACGATCGTCACCGGGATCCGGTTGCTGTTCTCGTAGGGCGTCAGCCGCTCCAGCAGCAGTTCGGTGCCCACCCGGGCGACCGGGAGGCCGTACAGGGCGGAGGCGGTGAGCAGGGCGGTGGAGAAGCAGCCGACGACCAGCGCGGGACGCATCCGCTGGTACAGCACCTCCGCGAGCACCGGCGTGGCCAGCACGGTCAGCTCGACCCCCAGCCGCTCCGCCTCCTGCTCCAGGGATCGGGTGAAGCCGGCCGGCGCGGACGGGTGCGGCTTGAACACCACCGTGGTGTGGCCGAGGGCGGCAGCGCCCCTCAGCATCCGCACATGCAGGTCCTCCTCCTGCTCGGCGGTGAGGATGTCCAGCGCGGACAGGTACTGGCCGAGCAGCAGAGCCGGCTCGTCCACCACCGGCAACTCCTCTCCCGGCGCAGCGAGTTCGGCGAGAACCTTGGTGAAGGCGGGCGTCGGCACCAGCTCGCCGGGCACCCCGAACTCGGTGAGCAGCAGCGGCCTCAGACCCGGCACCAGGTCCAGGTGCAGGACCCGGTCCACCCGGGTGCCGACCAACGGGTCGATCTTGTTGCGGGTGGGGCCGTAGCTCATCAGGCCGTCGGCGTAGACGGTGACCGGCGCGCCGGTGAAGATCTGCGCGAGCGCCAGCGAGGGGTTCACCTGGATCGACTCGACGGCCAGCTCGACGTCGTCGGTGCCGAGCTGCCACTCGTGGCGCAGGTACCGCTCCCACAGCGGCAGATCGTCCCCGCGCGGCGCCCAGCCGCCCGGGTGGAACGGGAAGATCGCCGCGTTGTACGACACCACGTCGTCGAACCGGTCCCGCAGCCGCTCGAAGCCCGGCACCGTGTCCAGCGCCGGCGAGGTCTCGGGCGTGGCCGCGTTGTTGCAGACCAGCAGGATCCGCCGGTCGGCCGGGCGGAAGCAGCCGGAGTCCAGGGCGGCGGCGAGCGTGGCCGTGCCGTACAGCGTCGACGCCTGGAAGATCTGGGTGGTCACGCGGCGGCTCCCGCGGGGGCGGGACGGCGGCGCAGCCGGCGCAGCCGGGTGGCGCGCTGGAGGTCCATGGAGTCCAGCGCCTCGTCCAGCACGTCCTGCGGCATGCGCCGCAGCGCGGCGGCGCTCAGGGATTTCAGTTTCCTCGCCACCGCCGGCTCGAACCTTTCGATGGATCCCAGGTGATGGGAGATGATCGCGCAATAGGTGCGGACGGCCTTCGGCAGCAGGACCCCGGCCTCCCGGTCCGCCGCGGTCTCCGCGACGACCTGGTCGAACGCCCGGATGAAGTCCAGCTGCCGCACATCGCCGATCTGGGTGAGGGACGACGCGACCCCGCGCCGGTAGAACACCCCGAGCAGGCTCACCGCGGCGAAGGACTCCGCCTCCCGGTGCAGCTTCCAGATCCACGGCCGGTCCTCGGCCGTGCGCAGCCCGTCGGTGAAGTGCAGCACCCCCTGGTCCACCAGCCGCCGGTGGTAGACGCCGGCCCACGCGTACGCGTAGTCCACCGAGGTGGACCGGTCGGCGGGCAGGATCGCCTCCCGCGGGTTCAGCACGGTGTTGCGCCGGCCCACCGGCACCCGGTGCACGCTGCGCGACCGGCCGGTGCACTGCACATGGTCGGTGCGCAGGAAGTCGCAGCCCAGCTGCTCGATCGCGGCGAGCAGCCGCGGGAGGTAGCCGGGGGCGAGCCAGTCGTCGCCGTCCAGGAACGTCAGGTACGTGCCGCGCGCCCGGTCGATACCGGTGTTGCGCGCGGTCGCCAGCCCTCCGTTCCGCTCGTGCCGGACCAGGACCGCACCCGGCAGCTCGCGCTCCGCACGCGCGAGAATCTCTGGCGTCCCGTCGCGGGAACAGTCGTCGACGAGAATGAATTCGAAGTCCTCACGCGCGTTCGACTTCAGGCTCCTGAGAGTGTCGGGCGCGTATTGCTGCACGTTGTAGAACGGCACGATGACGGAGAGCTTGACCACGTCAAGGACGTTAGGGCGTGGCCCGCCATTCGTCTTGACGGCCTGCTTGATGCCGGGTGAACGACACATGGCGAAGCCGTGAACCAGGCTGTTTCACAAGGCGATCGGGGCCCGATTCGCCATTCGGCGATGTGCTGTTAACCGTTTGTTGCGTTCAGGTTGGGCGGAACCTCGGAATCGCTTCCTAGCGTCTTCCGCGTGCCAGCAAGTGCAACGAATTCCCTGCGAGTTGCCGTCCTCGCCGACTCGGACACCCGGTGGAAGTGGGGCGCGCTCACCGCGCAGCGGCTCACTCCCACGGCTGCCGGGGTCCGGCTCGACGGCTACCTCCTGCGGGGACGCGCCACCCCCACCGCCCGCCAGCTGCGGGAGGTCGGCGTCCGGGCGGACTCCCTGCGCGAGGTCACCGGCGTCGAGTTCCTGCGCGCGGTGACCGAGGAGTCGTACGACGTCCTCGTCCTCGCCCTGGTCGGCGGCGGCGTCCAGGCGATGCTGCATGGGCTGCGCGCCGCCTGGGGCTCCGGGCCGCGTCCCGTGGTCGTCACCGGCTATGTCGGAGTCGTCTACGAGAAGCTCGCCGACGGGCTGCTGCTGCGGCACGGCGCGGACCTCGTCCTCGCCAACTCCCGGCACGACGCGGACCGGTTCCGGGCCGTGTACGAGGGCGTCGGCGCCGACGCCTCCGCGGTCACCGAGGTCGCACTGCCCTTCCTCGGCGGTGCGCCCTACACCGGCGGACACGAGCCCTACACCGTGGTGTTCGCGGCCCAGCCGTCGGTACCGGACAACCGCCGGGACCGCACCTACCTGCTGGGCCGGCTCATCGAGCACGCCCGCAAGCACCCCGAGCGCGAGGTGCTGCTCAAGCTGCGCTCCAAGCCCGGCGAGCACACCACCCACATCGAGGAACTGCCGTACCAGAAACTGGTCCAGAACCAGGACCTGCCGGCCAACTTCCGCCTGGTGTACGGGCACATGGGCGAGGTGCTGGACCGCACCGACCTGCTGGTCACGGTCAGCTCCACGGCCGCCCTGGAGGCCCTGCACCGCCGTGTCCCCACTGCGGTCCTCACCGACCTCGGGGTGCGCGAGGTGCTCGGCAACCACCACTTCACCGGTTCCGGCTGCCTCGCCTCCTGGGACCAGCTCGACGCCGGGCACCGGCCGGTGCCGGACGAGGAGTGGGTGGCCCGGCAGGGCGTGTCCGCCGACGGAACCTACGACACGGCGTTCGACAGCGCCCGCGAGCGCATCGCCCGGCTGCTCGGCCGGCCGGGCGGTCTGCCGCCCCTGAACCCCTACTACACACCCGAGACCGCGCCCGGCTATCTGCCCGGCATCCTCGCCCGCCACCACCTCGGCCCCGACGGCGTCCCGCTGCCCGGCGCGCCCGCCGCCGACAAGGCGCCCGGTCCCGTCCGGCAGATCGTGCGCCGGGCCGCGCGCGGCGCCTACCGGCACGGCGTCCAGCGGGTCGCCCCCGTGATCCGGCGGATGGGCGAGCTGTGACCTCACTCCAAGGAGTAGACCCCATGTCCCACTCGCAAGCGGGCCCGGGCGCCTCGGTCCGCCGGGTGCTCGCGGTGATTCCCGCGCGCGGCGGCTCCAAGGGCGTGCCCGCGAAGAACCTCGCCCCCGTGGGCGGTGTCCCGCTGGTGGCCCGCGCGGTGCGCGAGTGCCGGGCGGCCCGGCTGGTGACCGACGTCGTCGTCTCCACCGACGACCAGGCCATCGCCGCCGCCGCCCGGGAGGCCGGCGCCGAGGTCGTGCTGCGGCCCGCCGCCATCGCCGGGGACACCGCCACCTCCGAGGCCGCGGTCCTGCACGCCATGGACACCCACGAGACACTGCACGGCTCCGCCGTCGACGTGGTGCTGCTCGTGCAGTGCACCAGCCCCTTCGTCGTCCGCGAGGACATCGACGGTGTCGCGTCGGCGGTGATCGAAGAGGGTGCGGACACCGCGCTGACGGTCGCGCCCTTCCACGGTTTCGTCTGGCGGGAAGCGGCCGACGAACTCACCGCGCACGGCGTGCCGTCAGCCACCGGAGCGGTGACCGGCGGCGGCCACGCCGTTCCCGCGCCGACCGCCGGAGGCTACGGCGTCAACCACGACAAGTCCTACCGACCGCGCCGCCAGGACCGCCCCCAGGACTTCCTGGAGACCGGCGCCGCCTACGCGATGGACGCGGCCGGCTTCCGCGAGCACCGCCACCGCTTCTTCGGCCACACCGAGCTGGTCCGCACCGACCCGGCCCGGGTGCTGGAGATCGACGACCCGCACGACCTCGCGCGGGCCCGGGCCCTCGCGCCCCTCTTCGACGCGGACCGCCCCGGTTCGCTGCCGACCGCCGACGACGTGGACGCGGTCGTACTGGACTTCGACGGCACCCAGACCGACGACCGGGTGCTGATCGACTCCGACGGACGGGAGTTCGTCGCCGTGCACCGCGGCGACGGACTCGGCGTCGCGGCCCTCCGCAGGAGCGGCCTGAAGCTGCTGGTCCTGTCCACGGAACAGAACCCGGTCGTCGCCGCCCGCGCACGGAAGCTGCAGATCCCCGCGCTGCACGGCATCGACCGGAAAGACCTCGCGCTGAAGCAGTGGTGCGAGGAGCAGGGCATCGCGCCGGAGCGCGTGCTCTACGTCGGCAACGACGTCAACGACCTGCCGTGCTTCGCCCTCGTCGGCTGGCCCGTGGCGGTCGCGAGCGCTCACGACGTCGTACGCGGCGCCGCACGCGCGGTCACCACCGTCCCCGGCGGTGACGGCGCGATCCGAGAGATCGCCAGCTGGATCCTCGGCCCCTCTCTCGATTCCCTCCCCAAGTAAGGACACCCCCTGATGAGCACCAACTCCCGTCTGCGTACGTTCGGTTCGCGCGAGGTCGGCCCCGGCAGGCCCGTCTACATCTGCGGCGAGATCGGCATCAACCACAACGGTGAGCTGGAGAACGCCTTCAAGCTGATCGACGTGGCCGCCGAGGCCGGCTGCGACGCCGTCAAGTTCCAGAAGCGCACCCCCGAGATCTGCACCCCGCGCGACCAGTGGGACATCGAGCGCGACACCCCCTGGGGCCGGATGACGTACATCGACTACCGCCACCGGGTGGAGTTCGGGGAGGACGAGTACCGCCGGATCGACGAGTACTGCAAGGAGAAGGGGATCGCCTGGTTCGCCTCCCCGTGGGACACCGAGGCCGTCGCCTTCCTGGAGAAGTTCGACGTCCCCGCCCACAAGGTGGCGAGCGCCTCCCTGACCGACGACGAACTGCTGCGCGCCCTGCGCGCCACGGGCCGTACGGTCATCCTCTCCACCGGCATGTCCACCGCGCGGCAGATCCGGCACGCGGTCGAGGTCCTGGGCAGCGACAACATCCTGATGTGCCACGCGACCTCGACGTACCCGGCGAAGGCCGAGGAGCTGAACCTCCGCGTGATCAACACGCTGGAGAAGGAGTACCCGAACGTCCCGATCGGCTACTCCGGCCACGAGACGGGCCTGCAGACCACGCTGGCCGCGGTCGCGCTGGGCGCCACGTTCGTCGAGCGCCACATCACCCTCGACCGCGCCATGTGGGGCTCCGACCAGGCCGCGTCGGTGGAACCGCAGGGCCTCACGCGCCTGGTCCGCGACATCCGCACCATCGAGGCCTCCCTCGGCGACGGCGTCAAGAAGGTCTACGACTCCGAGCTGGGCCCGATGAAGAAGCTGCGCCGCGTCGCCGGCGTCGTCGCCGAGGCGGAGATCGCCGCGGCGGCGGGCGAGCCGGTCGCGGTGTGAATCCAGGTCACTGACGACGGGACGGTCGTACGCCGATGAGCCCCCGCGCCGGCCAGGCCGGCCACCCCGCCCGCACGCTCGCCTTCGTGGAGAGCCCGGTACAGCTGCTGAACGTACTGGAGTGGGCACACCTGCACGGCCTGCCCGACGCCACACCGGCCCACTCGGCCGCGCCGTCGGCCCCGCCCGTCCGAGGCCCGGCCGTCCCGCCGCCCGGGAACGACGCCGAACGGATCGCGTCGCCGGGCTTCGGCGGCGCCGGGCCGGACGTGCGGTCGGCCGTCCCGGGCGGCGCGGAGGGGGAGGTGCCGTTCGGCGCCGGCGACGCGGGGCCGGTCATGCCCTCCGTGCCCCTGCCGGCTCTGCCCACGCAGCCCCCGCCCGCCGTGCCCGCGCAGGTCCGGCGGTTGCCGGCCGGTGCGGCGGCCGGCGCGGAGCTGACCGTCGTCGTGCTCGCCCCGACCGACCCCATGACCCGGGGCCAGCTGCGGCGCATGGCCGACCTCGCCCGGGACGAGGGGTACCGGGTGCGCTGGGAGGAGGCACGGGGCGGTACGACCGCGCCCTTCCACACCATCGGCGGGCTGGCCGGCTCCCTGCGCCGGGCCGACCGGGTCGTCATGGGCGACCCGTTCTCCCGATACGTACAGCTCCTGCTGACCATCACCCGCGCCCGCGACCTGGTGGTCGTGGACGACGGCACGGCGACGATGGAGTTCGTCGCCCAGCTGGCCCGCGGCGAACGCCTGGTCCGCTGGCACCGCAAGGGCGGCCGGCCCGGCGCCCGGGACCTGCTCTTCGCGCCGGTGTCCTCCTCCGCCCGCCGCAGGCTGACGCCCAGCGCGCGCCGGCGGGTCGAGGTGTTCTCCTCCATGCCGGTGACGGAGACCCCGGAGGGCGTCACGGTCGCCGCGAACGACTTCGCCTGGACCCGGGCCCGCTTCGGGCCGCCGCGCCTCACCAACGGCGCGGACATGGTCGGCACCTCGCTGGTGGAGACGGGGGTGGTGGACGGCGACCGCTACCTGGAGGCCGTCCGCAACCTGGCCAAGGCCCACGGCGTCACCCGCTACTTCGCCCACCGCCGCGAGAGCACCGGGAAACTGCACCGCCTGGCGGGCGAGACCGGCCTGGAGATAGTCCGCCCGGACCTGCCCCTGGAGCTGATCGCCCGGCGCGGCCCCATCGGCCGTACGATCCTCAGCTTCCCCTCCACGGTCGTCCACACCCTCCCGCTGGCCCTGGCCGGCACGGGTGTCCGCGTCGCGGTCTGCGACATCGACCCCACCTGGCTCACCGACACGGCCTCCCCCCGAGCCCAGGGCTTCCTCTCCGGCGTGACCGGCACCGCCCGCGACGTCCACCGGCTGACGGCGGTCGCCCCGGCGTGACGGACGGCCCGGGCTAGATGTCGGGGGCGGACGAGGCGGTGTCGCAGCCGGCCGTGCAGACCCAGAGCCGGAACGGCAGTCCGCGGTAGCGCACCTCGCCCAGCACCCGGCCGCTCGGTCCCAGCGGGAGGCCGCAGACGGCACAGTCGATGCCCATCTGCTGGCGGGGCCGGAGCCGGGCGACATCGGGCAGGAGCGGGGGCGCCGAGACAAGGGTGTTCACGTGTCGCCCCCGACCGTCCGGCCCCGGGCGGGCCGGACGGCGGCTGCCTGAACCGGCGTACGGAAACTGCTCATCGATGTGGAACCTCCAGCTGTGCCAGGCGGAACCGGATTCCGGCCGAGTGACGCCGCCGTGAACGGTCAGGGACGGTCGCCGGGCCACCCGAAGCGACGCGGATGGTCGGAGAGCCGCTCATGGGCCGCCGGACCGCCGGCACCCGCCTTTGCCGCCGGCGTCGCGAAGCCCTCCCGTGGCAGGCTGCCGCTCGCGTACAGCGTGCCCTCCTGGGGCGCCGCCGCTTCCTCGGCGGCCGCCTTCTCGGAAGGCTGGGACCGGTGTCGGGGGAAGGTCCGCCGGGGCGGTCTGGTCAGGGTGACCTGGCGCACCACCTGCTGGAAGCTGGCCAGGGAGGCGAGGCTCGGCAGGGCGGCGGCCACCGTGTCCACGATGTTCTTCGGTGCCTGCGCCACACACAGCGCCATGGCGATGGCGGAGAACACCAGCAGCACGGACCAGGAGTGGAAGGCCCGGCGCTGGTGCAGCGCCGCGCGGAGGATGGACAGCGACGCCACCAGCCAGGGGCCGAACACCAGCAGCGGCCACCAGGAGACCACGCCGCTGTCCGTCCGGGCCGCCGCCACGAAGCGCAGCGGGTCGTACGCGATCAGGCCGCCGAAGATGCTCACGCCGGAAGCGATGACGGTCACGGCGGCGGCGATGAGGTAGCTGACGATCCGGATCCTGCCGGGACGCTGCCTCCGGCGGTCCTTGCGGTGGCCCCGTGGAGCCGCCTTCACCGGGGGCAGCTCCGCCGTGAGTTCCACCAGGGCTTCGCGGGGCGTCTTCGGCTCCGGATCCACGGGGTGGTCCTCGTTGCGCGCGCCCGGGATCCTCGCCTGCTGCTCCATGGTGTCCCGGAGCATGTAGGCCAGCTCTTCCGCAGGGTCCCAGCCCGAGTCCGGGGGGACCAGAGGATAGGAGAAATCCTCGGTGGGCGACCGGTGCCGCCCCCTGCCGCGGTGATAGTCGTCCGCATAGCCGGCGGGGAAATCCGGGTACGATCCCATTGTCTCGTGCTGCATGGGTGATGTCATTCCGCCGGTGAAAGACGGAACCAGGTGTCCGCGCCCACCCAGCGTTGGGAGATGTCACTCTCCAGTGAGTTCATTCTGTCCATGAATTCCTGGAGGATCTCCTCGGTCGCCTCCAGTGTGACAGGGAGGCCACCCCTCATCAGAACTCCTTTGGCGCTGTGCGTTTCGGCGGGCGCCGGCAGGTAGGTGTAAGAACCCAGTCGCACGGGTCGCCTGGCGGTCGAGTGGGACCGCTCCGCAACAGAATCGAGTACCTGACCCCTCAGAGCCTTCGTCATGCTGCAACTAACGGCACCATGCGGCGATGGGTGTGCGGCAAACGAGTGAAGAAAGTAGCCGGACAAACACCTTTTCCCGGTGTCGTTCGGCCCTATGCCCATCCTGTATGAGAAATGGAAAAACAGGTGGTACGCGATGGGGGCGCGGTCTGAAAAAAAGTTTCTCCACAGCGTAGGGGCTGTTCCTCCCCCGACGGCAGCCCCTGGAGCGATTGTTAGGATTTCCTGCCATCGGAGCAGCCCGGTGCGTCACTCATGGCCCGCACCTCACGCTGCAGCACTTCCACCATGCGGCGCCGGCGTCGCAATTCAATGGTGTCGGTCTGCCGCATTCGGCACTGGTGCGGTCGTAGGAAAATGGACCCCGCGGTGCAGAGGGAGGTGCAGGTGATCATGGTCCAGACGAGCATATTCCACATCTTTTCTTCCCCTGTGTGGCGTGCGGATGGGCTCGCAGGTTATCCAGGCCGGGGTGCGCCCGATTAAATACGCGCGATACGAGATAGACCGTCACTCGAAGGGCGGACTAAAAGTAAATTAGGGGCAATTGCCCTCCTCTGCTTGATTTCTTGCCCGAGCCGTGGGGAGCATGGCTCGGCCGGCGGGGGTTGCCGGCAACGGGGAAACGGGGAGGACCACACCCATGTCCTGGGACGAGTGGGAGCAGTTGAAGGCGGACGCCGCGGCGCGCGGGTCCACGGGGATGCAGTTGAACCACGTGCCGTCGGAGCCGGGCGGCGGCGGGGCCGGCGACCTGAAGTCGGACAAGAAGGTCTGGGCGAAGGCCGGCGAGGACACCAAGGGCTTACAGGACGCCGTCGGCAAGGCGCTGGGCAAGCTGGACGACGGGCAGAGCGGACTCGGCGAGATGTCCGGCGTGCAGTCGGCGGCGGCGCAGCAGGAGCTGTACGAGTCCTGGAAGAAGTACGTCACGGACGTCAACGGCCGCTGCGGTGAGCTGGGCGGGTTACTGGAGCGCTCCGGGCGCGACCTGGCCATGTCGGACGCCGAGGTCAAGGCGGAGCTGGACAAGATCAGGTCCAAGTACCACGACACCGAGGCCGTCGGTGGCCAGGCCAAGGGCCGGTGACGGTGGCATGGACATCGCGACGCTGAAGGCCCTCAAGCCCGCCGAGTTCGAGCAGGCGGCCGACGGGTTCCGGGCCACGAGCGACATGGCGAGCACCGCCAAGGACACCGTCGAGAACCAGATCTCCGCCGGCATCCGGGACCAGCTCAAGGGCGAGACGGCGGACGCCGCGCTGCGGGAGCTGAAGGAGCTGGGCAAGGACTTCCACTACGTCCAGACCGAGTGCGCGCTGGCCGGTACCGCGCTGAACGCGTTCGCGTACGACATGGCCGCGGCCAAGCGGAAGCTGGAGGCGGCCCTGGCGGACGCCGAGGCGGCCGGCTGCACGGTCGGCGCGGACGGCTCGGTCACCTTCCCGGCCGGCGGCAAGGAGACCGACGGCAAGGTGCCCGAGGGCGGCACCGTGTCGGCCGGTACCAGCGCGACCGACCCGACGGCGGCGGCGATGGAGCGCCAGGCCGTGAACATGCACCCGAACCCCCACTTCGGCAAGGCCGTGGAACTGGCGAACCGCATCGGGGACGCGCTGAAGGAAGCGGCGGACGCGGACGCCAAGTGGGCGCCCAAGCTGCGGGCGCTGAAGGCCGACGACGACCTGGTGGTGTCCGGCCGGGACTGGACCGACGTCAAGAGCGACACGGACGGCGTCGTGCAGGGTGCCGACGCCTACGCCCGCTCCCTTCCGAAGCCGCCCAAGGACGGTGATCCGGAGCTGGTCGCCCACTGGTGGGCGGACCTGACGGACGAGCAGAAGACGGCCTACGTCTCCCTGCACCCCGACTCCATCGGCGCCATGGACGGCCTCCCCGCCACCGTGCGGGACGAGGCCAACCGTCTGGTGCTGGCCGAGAGCCGGGCCGCGTACCAGGACAAGCTGGACGCCTGGCTGCAGAAGGAGCCCGATCGCTACACCCCCTACATCAGCCCGATCACCGGCCGTGAGGTGAAGGGCGCTCAGATCGAGACCGAGGAATGGAAGGAGTGGAACAAGAAGAAGCAGGAGCTGGAGGGCCGTATCCGGGGCATGGACGCCATCCAGTCGCGCTTCGACAGAACCGGAACCGACGGCCTGCCCGAGGCCTACCTGCTCGGCTTCGACCCCGAAGGCAAGGGCCATGACGGCAAGGTCGTCATCGCCAACGGGAACCCGGACACCGCCGACCACACCGGTATCTACGTCCCCGGCACGGGCACCCTCCTGCAGGACATCGAGAAGGACATGGGCCGCGGTGAGATCCTGTGGCACGAGACCAACCGGTACGCACAGGGGCAGAAGGTCTCCACCATCACCTGGTTCGACTACGACGCGCCACTGCAGGCGAAGCCGTTCGAGAAGGGCGGTGGCCTGTTCCCGGAGGCGATGTCGGACGAGTGGGCGGCCAAGGGCGGACCGGGGCTGTCGCACTTCCTCGACGGCAACCTCGAAGCGCACCGCATGGCGTCCGGCAACGCCCACCCGGGGCACACCACCTTGATGGGCCACAGCTACGGCACCACGCTCATCGGCGACGCGGCGAAGTCGCGGGTGTGGCCCGAGGGCGCGCTGCCGGTGGACGACGTCATCGCGGTGGGCAGCCCCGGCATGCAGGCGAAGCACGCCGCGGACCTGGGCATCCCGCAGGGGCACATGTGGGCCGAGCAGGGCGGCGGCAACGACTCGGCGGTGCGGATCGGCGGGAAGTACCTGGCCGGCCTCGGTGACGACTGGACGATTCCGACCGACCCGGAGTTCGGCGCCAACATCATGGAGTCGGACGCCGAGGACCATGGCGCCTTCTGGGACGAGGGCTCGACGAGCCTGCGCAACCAGGCCCTCGTGATGGCAGGCCAGTACGACAAGGTGACCCTTGAATAAGAAATACGCGACCGCTGTCAGCGCGGCATTGACCGCCATCCTCTTGGGAGGCTGCTCTCAGGTGAGCGACGAGAAGGACGAGAAGAAGGCCGACATCCGCGACGAGCGAGCCGTCAAGCAGAGCGTCGAGCGGGCGTCCAGCGAGATCCTCGACATCCTGGCGGTGAAGGGCAAGGTGACCCGGTCGGGTGCCGTGGCCGCCCCGTGCTCGTCGTACCCGGAGGAGAGCGAGGTGCACCGCATGCGGCACCCGTGGAGCGTCTACGGTGTGCCGGGGGACGATCTCGAAAGGGCCATGGACCGCCTGCGCAAGCAGTTGCCGGCCAAGGGGTGGAAGATCGTGAAGGACGGTCCCGACAAGAGCCGGGCGAAGCTTCCGCAGATCGTGGCCAACTCGTCCGACGGCCATCTGTCCGCCGACCTGCGCCTGTGGCGGGAGCCCGCCGACAGCGAGCGCTCGTCCATGATCGAAGTCACCGTGGTGTCCGACTGCTTCCGGAGCGAGCCCGACGGCACGACAGGCTGACGACGCCGGGTACACCCGTCAGGCGGAGGGTCCATCGGGGGGCCCGGCGGGGGGTCCGGTTCGTGGACACCGCGCGCGTGACCCGGCCGAGCCGTGGTATCCGTGGAAGAGGAAACATGGGTTTTACCCACCAAAGTCCGCCGCCATGCGTCCGCCGGTCAGATTTTCTTCCCCTAACGGGCTGAAGTTTTGTTGATCGAGGGGTAGTCGACCAGCCGGGCGTCCTACCCTGCAGAGGGTGAAGCAATTGATGTCCCTAGAGTCCGAGGCCGGCCTCCCGGGTGATGTGCTCCCCGGCGTGCTGAGCGAGTCCCTGCACGCCGAACTCGTCGCCTTCCGGCGCGACTTGCACATGCACCCAGAGCTGGGCAACCAGGAGTTCCGTACCACCGCCGCGATCAAGGAGCGGCTGGAACAGGCCGGGCTCAAGCCCCGCGTCCTGAGCACCGGAACGGGACTCGTCTGTGACATCGGCCTCGCGGAGGGTGAGCGCCCGTCGGTACCGCTGCTCGCGCTGCGCGCCGACATCGACGCCCTGCCCATCCCGGACACCAAGACCGACTGCTCGTACCGGTCGACCGTGCCGGACCGGGCCCACGCCTGCGGTCACGACGTGCACACCACCGTCGTCCTCGGCGCCGGCCTGGTCCTCGCCGACCTGCACGCCAAGGGCCTGCTGCCCCGCCCGGTGCGGCTGCTCTTCCAGCCCGCCGAGGAGGTGCTGCCCGGCGGCGCCCTGGACGCCCTCGAGGACGGCGCGCTCGCCGGGGTCGGCCGGATCCTCGCCCTGCACTGCGACCCCAGGGTGGAGGCCGGGAAGGTCGGGCTGCGGCACGGGCCGATCACCAGCGCCTGCGACCGGCTGGAGATCGCGCTGGACGGCCCCGGCGGGCACACCGCCCGCCCGCACCTGACCACCGACCTGGTCACCGCCGCCGCCCGGGTCGCCGTCGACGTCCCCGCGCTGATCGCCCGCCGGGTCGACACCCGCGCCGGTCTCGCCCTCACCTGGGGCCGGATCGAGACGGGCCACGCGCCGAACGTGATCCCGCAGCACGCCGAGCTGTCCGGGACCGTGCGCTGCCTGGACCTGGAGGCCTGGCGGCAGGCCCCCGACATCGTGCACGCGGCCATCGACGAGGTGGCCACCCTGCACCGGGCCAAGTCCGAGATCACCTACGTGCGCGGGGTGCCGCCGGTCGTCAACGACCGGGAGTCCACCGAGCTGCTGCGCCGGGCCATGGTCGCCCGGCGGGGCATGAAGTCCGTGGAGAGCACCGAGCAGAGCCTGGGCGGCGAGGACTTCTCCTGGTACCTGGAGCGCGTGCCCGGCGCGATGGCCCGCCTCGGGGTGCGCCGGCCCGGCGAGCGGACCGTGCGCGATCTCCACCAGGGCGACTTCGACGCCGACGAGCACGCGATCACTGTCGGTGTGGAGTTGTTCACCGCCGTGGCCTTCCTGGACGCCAACGGGGCCCGCGGCTGAGCCGGCGGCCCCCTCGGGGGCCGTTCCCCTGACCGGCGCAACACGGATGCAAGCCATTCGTGCACGGTGCGCAACACCGGCGTGAGAGGGCCGAGAGCCCGAGTTCAGACACTGTTTGCCTCGAATCGATAACGGCTTCGCGAGAGGGTTTTTTGCGACATCTACGCGCGTTACGATGCCGCGAAGCCGACGCCGAAGGGGCGTCTCGGCCGGAGCACTGCCAAGGTGCTCACATCAAGCGCCGCCAAGGCGCTCAGGTCAGGTGAAGGAGCCTTCCCGTGCGCCGGGTAGCCAAGCTTTCCGCTGCGTGTATCGCCTCCGCAGCTCTCGCACTGACTGCCACAGCCTGTGGCAGCACCTCCTCCGACAACAACACCGGCTCGTCCTCGTCCGGTGACGGCAAGGGCGTCAAGGTCGGTCTCGCCTTCGACGTCGGCGGCCGTGGCGACCGCTCGTTCAACGACTCCGCCGCGCGCGGCGCCGACCAGGCCAAGAAGGAGTTCGGCGGCGAGATCAAGGAGCTGACCGCGAAGACCTCGGACACCGAGGCCGACCGCGAGCAGCGCCTGTCCGACCTGGCCGACGCGGGCTACAACCCCGTCATCGGTGTCGGCTACGCCTACGCCGCCTCCATGACCAAGGTCGCCGCGAAGTACCCCAAGACCAGCTTCGGCATCGTCGACTCGGTGGTGAACGGCAAGAACGTCGACAGCATCACCTTCACCGAGGAGCAGGGCTCCTACCTGGCCGGTGTCGCCGCCGCCCTGAAGACCAAGTCGAACCACGTCGGCTTCATCGGCGGTGTCGACGTCCCGCTGATCAAGAAGTTCGAGGCGGGCTTCGTCCAGGGCGTCAAGGACACCAACAAGAAGGTCAAGGTCGACACGCAGTACCTGTCGCACGGCTCGGACACCTCCGGCTTCGCCAGCCCCGACAAGGGCAAGGAGGCCGCGCAGGGCATGCTCGACAACGGCGCGGACGTCATCTACACGGCGGCCGGCTCCTCCGGCAACGGCGCGATCGAGGCCGTCGCGGGCAAGAAGGGCGCCTGGGCGATCGGCGTGGACTCGGACCAGTACAACATCCCGGGTCTGAGCAAGTACAAGAACGCGATCCTGACCTCGATGGTCAAGAACGTCGACGTCGGTGTCTACGACTTCGTCAAGTCGGTCCACGACGGCAAGCCGCTGACCGGCACCAACTCCTACTCCCTCGCCAAGGACGGCGTCTCGCTGTCCAAGAGCGGCGGCTTCATCGACGACATCCAGGCCAAGCTGGACGCCGCGAAGAAGAAGATCGTCGACGGCTCGATCAAGGTCAAGACCACCCCGTGACCTGACGGGTCCCGTCGGACCCAGGCTCGGCGCGGGGCACCTCCCGGAGCCCCCGCCGAGCCATAACAATGTGTCAACTCTACGCGTGTAGCGCGGAGTTGCCGCGCTAGCGTCGCCGACGCCTGCCCCCTCCCCGCAGCCCCTTTCCCCGAGGAGAGTGCGCCATCAACGCGTCCAGCCCTCCCGCTGCCGTCGAACTGCGCGGCATCACCAAGCGTTTCCCCGGCGTCGTCGCCAACCGAGACATCGACATCACGGTCCGCACGGGCACCGTCCACGCCCTGTGCGGCGAGAACGGCGCCGGCAAGTCCACCCTGATGAAGATCCTCTACGGCATGCAGCAGCCGGACGAGGGCACCATCACCGTCAGTGGTGAACAGGTCGTCTTCCACAACCCCGGCGACGCCATCGCCCGCGGCATCGGCATGGTGCACCAGCACTTCATGCTCGCCGACAACCTCACCGTCCTCGAGAACGTCGTCCTCGGCGCGGAGAAGCTGTACGGCATCGGGGGCAAGGCACGCGCCAAGATCAAGGAGATCTCCGACGCCTACGGCCTGGGCGTGCGGCCCGACGCCCTCGTCGAGGAGCTCGGTGTCGCCGACCGCCAGCGCGTGGAGATCCTCAAGGTCCTCTACCGCGGCGCCAAGACCCTCATCCTGGACGAGCCCACCGCCGTCCTCGTGCCGCAGGAGGTCGACGCCCTCTTCGACAACCTGCGCGAACTCAAGGCCGAGGGCCTCACCGTCATCTTCATCTCGCACAAGCTGGGCGAGGTGCTCTCCGTCGCCGACGAGATCACCGTCATCCGGCGCGGCACCACCGTCGGCACGGTCGATCCGCGCGGCACCACTCCCAAGCAGCTCGCCGAGCTGATGGTCGGCAGCGAACTGCCCACCCCGGAGACCCAGGAGTCCACCGTCACGGACGTCCCGATGCTGAAGGTGGACGGCCTGCACCTCACGCAGACCGACCTCGACGGCGTCGAGCGGATCATCCTGGACGAGATCTCCTTCACCATCCACAAGGGCGAGGTCCTCGGCATCGCCGGCGTGGAGGGCAACGGCCAGTCCGAGCTGGTCGAGGCCATCATGGGCATGCGGCACCCGGACGCCGGCGTCATCACGCTCGACGGCACCGACATCTCCCACGCCCCGACCCGCGACCGCCGCGAGTCCGGCATCGGCTACATCCCCGAGGACCGCCACCGCCACGGCCTGCTGCTCGAAGCACCGCTGTGGGAGAACCGCATCCTCGGCCACGTCACCGAGAAGCCCAACTCGCGCGGCGGACTGCTCGACCTCAAGGCGGCCCGCGCCGACACCCAGCGGATCGTCGAGGCCTACGACGTCCGCACCCCCGGCATCGACGTCACCGCCGCCTCCCTGTCGGGCGGCAACCAGCAGAAGCTGATCGTCGGCCGGGAGATGAGCCACAACCCCAAGCTGCTCATCGCCGCCCACCCCACCCGCGGTGTGGACGTCGGCGCGCAGGCGGCCATCTGGGACTACATCCGCGAGGCCCGCCGCGAGGGCCTGGCCGTGCTGCTGATCTCCGCCGACCTGGACGAGCTGATCGGGCTCTCCGACACCCTGCGGGTGATGTACCGCGGCCGCCTGGTCGCCGACGCCGACCCCGCCACGATCACCCCCGAGGAGCTGGGCTCCGCCATGACGGGTGCGGCCACCGGCCACCTGGAGCACACAGAGGACGACGAGCGATGAACAAGCTGACCTCACGGATCGACAAGGAGCGGCTGCTCCTCGGGATCGCAGCCCCCCTGCTGGCGGTCGTGGCCGCGCTCCTCGTCACCACCCTGGTGATCCTCGCGACCGGCAAGAACCCCGGCGACGCCTTCAGCGACATGGTGACCTACGGCTTCGCCAGCGACAGCCAGGTCTACATCCTGAACAAGGCGACGACGTACTACCTCGCGGGCGTCGCGGTGGCCATCGGCTTCCGCATGAACCTGTTCAACATCGGTGTCGACGGCCAGTACCGGCTCGCCGCGTTCATCGCCGCCGTCCTCGGCGGGGCGCTCACCGTGCCCGGCTGGATCGCCATCCCGCTGATCATCCTCTGCGCCATGGCGACCGGTGCCCTGTGGGCGGCCATCGCCGGCATCCTCAAGGTGACCCGGGGCGTCAGCGAGGTCATCGCGACCATCATGCTGAACTCGATCGCCACCGCGATCATCGCCTACCTGCTCCAGCCCGGAAAGCTCGGCCAGCTGGACCAGGCCGGCACCCTGGTCTCCACCAAGCCGCTGCCGTCCTCCTCGTACTTCTTCAGCTTCGACACCGGCCCGGCCGGTGTCCTGTGGGGATTCATCGTCATCGCGGTGATCGTCGGCATCGCGTACTGGTTCGTGCTCGGCCGCACCCGGTTCGGCTTCGACCTGCGCACCGTCGGCCAGTCCGAGAGCGCGGCCGGCGCCAGCGGCGTCTCGGTGAAGAAGATGGTCGCCACCAGCATGATCATCTCGGGTGCGGTGGCCGGTCTGATCGGCATGCCGACCCTGCTGAACGACAGCCACCAGTTCAGCAACGACTTCCCGGCCGGCATCGGCTTCACCGGCATCGCCATCGCGCTGCTCGGCCGCAACCACCCGATCGGCATCGCGCTCGGCGCCCTGCTCTGGGGCTTCCTGGAGCGCACCACCAACCACCT
This sequence comes from Streptomyces sp. NPDC088810, assembly GCF_044750305.1. Lineage (NCBI taxonomy): Bacteria > Bacillati > Actinomycetota > Actinomycetes > Kitasatosporales > Streptomycetaceae > Streptomyces > Streptomyces sp. NPDC088810. The sequence goes on along the minus strand of NZ_JBIVJQ010000004.1, from coordinate 258,013 downwards.
GGAATTCCAGGGCTACGACAAGGAAATCCTCGGCGTCATCCAGGGCGTCATCGTGCTGTGCGTCGTCATCGCCTACGAGGTCGTACGCCGCTACGGCCTCAAGCGCCAGCAGCAGCGCGTCGGTGCCGAACTCGCCGCCCAGGCCGCCGCCCCGACGAAGAAGCAGGAGGTGGCGTGATGACTGCCACGATGACCGACGCGCCGCCGCCGGCGGCCCCCAAGGCGGCGGGCGCGCCGCAGCGCTCCGGCCGCTCCCTCGGCCTGATCCTCATGATCGTCGCGGGCGCACTGCTGCTCGTGGCCGCGGTCCGCGTCATCACCGGCGCGAACCAGCTCGACTCCGCCGGACAGGTCGCCGCCGCGCTCGGCCTCGCCGTACCGATCGGCCTCGCCGGCCTCGCCGGCCTGTGGTCCGAGCGGGCCGGCGTGGTCAACATCGGCCTCGAAGGCATGATGATCCTCGGCACCTTCGGCGCCGGCTGGATCGGCTGGCAGTCCAGCCCCTGGCTCGGCCTGCTGTGCGGCATCGGCTTCGGTGTCATCGGCGGCCTGGTGCACGCCGTCGCCACCGTCACCTTCGGCGTCGACCACATCGTCTCCGGTGTCGCCGTCAACCTGCTCGCGCTCGGCGCCACCCAGTACCTGGCCAAGCTGTTCTTCGCCGACGGCAAGGCCGCGGAGGCGGGCGGCAACCCCAAGCAGTCCCCGCCCGCGGACACGCTGCCGGACGTCACCGTCCCCGGCCTCTCGGACGGCCTCGCCTCGATCGAGAAGCACCACTGGTTCCTGGTCTCCGACCTCGCCGGCATCATCGGCGGTCTGATCACCAACCTGTCCGTGGTGACCATCCTGGCCGTGCTGCTGTTCATCGGCAGCTGGTGGCTGCTGTGGCGCACCCCGTTCGGGCTGCGGCTGCGCTCCTGCGGTGAGAACCCGGTCGCCGCGGAGTCCCTGGGCGTCAACGTCTACCAGTACAAGTACGCGGCCGTGGCCATCTCCGGCGGCCTCGCCGGCCTCGGCGGCGCGTTCCTCGCGCTGGTCACCTCGCACACCTACCTGGAGGGCCAGACCGGCGGCCGCGGCTACATCGGTCTCGCCGCGATGATCTTCGGTAACTGGCGCCCCGGCGGGCTGGCCATGGGCGCGGGCCTGTTCGGCTACTCCGACGCGCTCCAGCTGCGCAACGGCGGTGTGACGGTCCACGCCCTGCTGCTGCTCCTGGTCGTGCTGCTCGCGCTGCTGGCCGGCTGGAAGCTGTACAAGAAGGCCCTGCTGCAGGGCGTGGTCAGCGCCGTCATGGCCGCGCTCGTCCTGGTCTGGTACCTGCTCACCGACGAGGTCCCGAGCGACTTCGTGGGCGCCACCCCGTACGTCGTCACGCTGCTCGTGCTGTCGCTGTCCGCGCAGCGCCTGCGGATGCCGAAGGCCGACGGCATGCGGTACCGGAAGGGCCAGGGCAAGTGACGCCGGAAGCCGAGTTCGACTGGGAGGCGTTGCGCGCCGAGGCACGGGAGGCCATGTCCCACGCCTACGCCCCCTACTCGGGCTACCCGGTCGGCGTGGCCGCCCTGGTCGACGACGGCCGCACCGTCACCGGCTGCAACGTCGAGAACGCCTCGTACGGCCTCGGCCTGTGCGCCGAGTGCGGCCTGGTCTCCCACCTGCAGCGCACGGGCGGCGGCCGGCTGACGCACTTCACCTGCGTCGACGGCACCGGCGCCCTGCTGGTCCCGTGCGGCCGGTGCCGCCAGCTGCTCTACGAGTTCGGCGGCCCGGACCTGCTCCTGGACACCCCCGCGGGCGTTCTCCCGCTCTCCGAGATGCTGCCCCAGGCCTTCGGCCCGGACCATCTCACCACGTAACGCCGTACGGCCCCCCTGCCCCGCTCGCAGGGGGGCCGCACACTTCGCACCTCCCGGAAGGAAGCCCTCAGCCATGGCCATGGACGCCATCTCCGTCATCCGCACCAAGCGGGACCGCGGCGAGCTGACCGACGAGCAGATCGACTGGGTCATCGACGCGTACACCCGCGGCGAGGTCGCCGACGAGCAGATGTCCGCGCTCGCCATGGCGATCCTGCTGAACGGCATGAACCGCCGCGAGATCGCCCGCTGGACGGCGGCCATGATCGCCTCCGGCGAGCGCATGGAATTCTCCTCGCTGTCCCGCCCGACGGCCGACAAGCACTCCACGGGCGGCGTCGGCGACAAGATCACGCTGCCCCTGGCCCCGCTCGTCGCGGCCTGCGGCGCGGCCGTCCCCCAGCTCTCCGGCCGGGGTCTCGGCCACACCGGCGGCACCCTGGACAAGCTGGAGTCGATCCCCGGCTGGCGCGCCCTGCTCTCCAACGAGGAGATGCTGCACGTGCTGGACACCACGGGCGCGGTGATCTGCGCGGCGGGCGACGGCCTGGCCCCCGCGGACAAGAAGCTGTACGCCCTGCGGGACGTCACCGGCACGGTCGAGGCGATCCCGCTGATCGCCTCCTCGATCATGTCGAAGAAGATCGCCGAAGGCACCGGCTCCCTGGTCCTGGACGTGAAGGTGGGCACGGGCGCCTTCATGAAGACCATCGAGGACGCCCGGGAGCTGGCGTCCACGATGGTGGGCCTCGGCACCGACCACGGCGTGAAGACGGTCGCCCTGCTGACGGACATGTCCACCCCGCTCGGCCTGACCGCGGGCAACGCCCTGGAGGTCCGCGAGTCGGTCGAGGTCCTGGCCGGCGGCGGCCCCGCGGACGTCGTGGAACTGACCATCGCCCTGGCCCGCGAGATGCTCGACGCGGCCGGGGTGAAGGACGCCGACCCGGCGAAGGCCCTCGCCGACGGCTCGGCGATGGACGTCTGGCGCCGGATGATCGCGGCGCAGGGCGGCGACCCGGACGCGCCGCTGCCCACCGCAAAGGAGCAGCACGTCGTCAAGGCCCCGGCCTCCGGCGTCCTGACCCGTCTCGACGCGTACGGCATCGGGGTCGGCGCCTGGCGTCTCGGCGCCGGCCGTGCCCGCAAGGAGGACCCGGTGCAGGCGGGCGCGGGCATCGAGCTGCACGCCAAGCCGGGCGACACGGTGACCGAGGGCCAGCCGCTGCTGACCCTGCACACCGACACGCCCGAGCGCTTCGACTACGCGCTCCAGGCGGTGGCGGACTCGTACGACATCGCGGCCCCGGGCACGGCCTTCCAGGCCACGCCGGTGGTGCTGGAACGAATCGCCTGACCTGCGGTTTCCTCTTTCGGGTGAACGGGATCGGTGGACCGCCACCGGTCCCGTTCGGCATGCTGGGATCGGTGACGCACCGATAGGAGACCGCCATGAGCGCACTCACCGTCAGCCAGGACTCCGACCAGAACTGGGACGACCTCGTCCGGTACTGGGAGGAGATGGAATGGCCCGAGGGCAGCAAGGTGGAGATCATCGAGGGGATCATCACCGTGTCACCTGCTCCCGCGTCCCGTCACAACGTGATCGCGGAACGTATCCAGCGTCGCCTCTACTCCGTGATCCCCGAAGACTGGGGGATCTTCCAGACACTGGCCATCGCCGTGCCATCGCGTCTGGGCATGCTCATCCCGGATCTGTTGGTGGCACCCGTGCGGGAATGCGCCGAGGCCGACTCCCACATCCCCGCCGCCCTCGCCGAACTCGTCGTCGAGGTCACCTCCAGGTCCAATGCCGGCCACGACCGCGTCAGCAAGCCCGCTGCTTACGCCACCGCCGGCATCCCGCTGTACCTCCTGGTCGACCGCTGGGCGCCCGGCGGACCCACCGCAACGCTCTACGGCGAGCCCAAGGGCGAGGTCTACCGCGTGCTCTCCGCAGTGAAGTTCGGTGACCCGATCAGGCTGCCGGAGCCGTTCAGCCTCACCATCGACACGAGCGAGTTCCCCGTCGAGTGACCCGGCGTCAGCCCAGCACCGCCGCCACCCCCACCAGCACCGGAACCGACACCGCTGTCGACAGGAGCACCGACTCGCGGGCCAGGGACTCGGCGACCCGGTAGCGGCTGGCGTAGGTGAAGAGGTTCTGGGCGCCGGGCAGGGCCGCGGTCACCACCACGTCCAGGAGTGTGGCGCCGTGCAGGCCGAAGACGCCCCGCGCCAGCACCCAGGCCACCAGCGGCTGGCCCAGCGACTTCAGTGTGACGGACAGCAGGACCAGCCGGCTGTCCCGCCCCCGGCCGGGTGCCGGGTTGCCGTGCAGGGACATGCCGAAGGCCAGCAGGGCCGCCGGGACGGACATGCCGGCGAGCGCGGTCAGCGGATTCAGGAGCGGACCGGGCAGCTGCCAGCCCGCCGCCGACACCAGCACCCCCGACAGTGAGCCCACCGCGATCGGGTTCCGCAGCGGAGTCAGCAGGCGCCGCCCCACCGTCCCCTTCTCGCCCGTCCCGGACAGGTCCAGCACGGTGAGCGCGACCGGTGTGACCAGGACGACCTGGAAGAGCAGCACCGGCGCCACCAGGGACGCGTCGCCCAGGACGTACGCGGCGATCGGGATGCCGAGGTTGCCCGAGTTGACGTACCCCGAGCACAGCGCGCCGATCGTCGTACGGCCCACGCCCCACTGCCGCACCGCACCGACCGCGACGAAGACCCCCGCGACGACGGCCGTACTGAGCGCCGTCACCAGCAGCCGGCTGGAGAAGAGGACCGACAGGTCGGCCCGGGCGAGCGTGGTGAACAGCAGAGCCGGGCCCGCCAGCGTGAAGGCCAGCCGCGTCAGCACCTCCCCGCCCTGCGCGCCGAGCGTCCCGCGCCGCCCGAGCACATAGCCCACCCCGATGACGACCGCGATCACCGCGAACCCGCTCAGCACCCCCGCCACAGGGCCAACCCTGCGAGGAAGCAGGGGCACCGGTCAATGTGATCTCCGGCGCCCGGAGACACGGTGAGCCCGCGCCCGCGATGAGTTCCGCCCGCCCCGCCGGTCTACCGCACGTGGATGCCGAGACCCCCGCCGTGCTGGTGCTGCCCGGGCCCGTTCGCCGGGACGAGGTGCCCGGGCTGTGTGCCCGGGTGCGGGCCCTGCTGGAGGGCGGCGGAGCCGGGGTGGTCGTCTGCGACGTGGGCGGGCTCGGGCCGCCGGGGCTGGTGGCCGTCGACCTGCTGGCCGGGCTGGAGCTGACCGCCCGCCGGGCCGGCGGGCGGATCCGGCTGCGGGACGCCGACCCCGCGCTACACGCCCTTCTCGATCTCGTCGGGCTCCGCTTCCAGGTGGAGGGGCAGGTCGAAGAGCGGGAACCACCGCTGGGTGTCGAGGAAGCAGTGGAAACCGGTGATCCGGCCGTCTGAGATCTCCAGCACCTGCACCGCCCACGGGGTGAACCCGCCGTTCTCCGGGTCCGGCTTGTAGTGCGCGAAGCCCGGCAGGCCGTTGGCCCGGACCGGCAGCAGCCGGGAGCCGGCGCAGGAGGCACCGAGGGTGGTCATGAAGCCGGTGATGTCGGCGGTGCCACGCAGCCACAGGTCGAACGGCGGCATCGTCATGACGGCGTCCTCGTGCAGCAGCGCCGTCAGCGCCGTCATGTCGTAGCCCTCGAAGGCCTTGACGTACCGCTCCAGCAGCTTCTGCTGCTCCTCGTCCAGCGGGTCGGACACCGCCCCCTCGGCGCCCGTGTCCCCGCGCTCCGCGAGCGTGGCCCGGGCCCGCTGCAGGGCGCTGTTCACCGACGCGACGGTGGTGTCCAGCAGCTCGGCCACCTCGCTCGCCTTCCACGCGAGCACCTCGCGCAGGATCAGCACCGCCCGCTGCCTGGGCGGCAGCTGCTGGAGCGCCGCCATGAAGGCCAGCCGGATCGACTCCTTGGCGACCGCCGCCTCCGCCGGGTCCTCCACGGTCGGCAGCACGCGCGCGTCCGGCATCGGCTCCAGCCAGGTGTTGTCCGGGCGCGGCGAGAGCGCCGCCTGCGCGAGCGGGGTGGAGTCCGTCAGGTCCATGGGCCGCGCCCGCTTGTTGCCCGCCGTCAGCATGTCCAGGCACACGTTCGTCGCGATCCGGTACAGCCACGAGCGCAGGCTGGAGCGGCCCTCGAACTTGTCGTAGCTCCGCCAGGCCCGCACCAGGGTGTCCTGCACCGCGTCCTCGGCCTCGAAGGAGGAGCCGAGCATCCGGTAGCAGTACCCGGTCAGCTCGGTCCGGTGCTTCTCCAGTGCGACGTCGAGATCCGGCGTCGCCGTGCTGTTGCCCATCGTCCACCCACCCCTGTGGCCGTCCCTGTTGGCGCGCCTTCGCGCCCAGCACCTTGGAAGCTACCGCAGCCCACTGACAATGGCCCCCGGAGTCTGAAAAAGCCCAGCTCAGAGCGGTTGCTGTACGGGAATGAGCGGCGTGCGCCGGTTCAGTGCGCGGCCACCGGCCCCCGCCGGGCCGCCACCCGGGCCGCCCGGGAACCGAGGACGGTGATCGTGACGACACCCAGGATCGCGAGGAGGCCGACGCCGACCGTGCCGGTCCAGCCGTCCGCGTGGAAGGCCAGCGCGCCGACCGTGCTGCCGACGCTGGAGCCGATGTAGTACGCCGACTGGTACAGCGCCGACGCCTGGGCGCGGCCGCGCGTGGCCGTCTTGCTGACCGCGGAGGACGCCACCGCGTGCCCGGCGAAGAAGCCCGCCGTGATCAGCACCAGGCCCAGCAGGACCAGCGGCAGCGAGGGCGTCAGGGACAGCAGCAGCCCGCCCGCCGTCGTACCGCCCGCCAGGTACAGCGAGCCCCGGCGGCCGAACCGGCCCACCAGCCGGCCCGCCGTGGACGCGGACACCGTACCCACCAGGTAGACCAGGAAGATCGAGCCCACGATGCCCTGCGGCAGCCCGAACGGCGCGGACGTCAGCCGGTAGCCGATCACCGTGTAGACACCGCCGAACACCGTCATGAACAGCGCGCCGATCGCGTACAGGCGGCGCAGCAGCGGGTCGGCGAGGTGACCGCGGACGGTACCGAGCAGGACCCGCGGGCGCAGCGAACCCGCCGCGAAGTGCTTCGGCGCCGGCAGCAGCAGCCGGAACGCCACCGCGCACGCGACCGCGAGCGCGCCGATCACTCCGACCGAGATCCGCCAGCCCCACTCCTGCGCGACCCAGCCGGTGATCACCCGGCCGCTCATGCCGCCGACGCTGTTGCCGGCCACGAACAGCCCGATCGCCGTGACCAGCGCCTTCGGCCGCACCTCCTCGGCCAGGTAGGCCTGCGCCGAGGCCGGCAGCCCGGCCAGCGCGGCACCCTGCACCGCCCGCAGCACCACCAGCGCGCCGAGCGACGGCGCGAAGGGCACGAGCATGCCGACCGTGACGGCGACGGCCAGCGAGGCGGTCATCACCGTACGGCGGCCGAACCGCTCCGACAGCGCGCTCATCGGCAGGACGAACAGCGCCAGCCCACCGGTCGCGGCGGCCACGGTCCAGCTCGCCTCGCTCGCCGCGACCCCGAACTCCCCGGAGATCAGCGGCAGCAGGGCCTGGGTGGAGTAGAGCAGGGCGAAGGTCGCGACTCCGGCGAGGAAGAGGGCGAGGCTCATCCGGCGGTAGCCGGGGCCGCCCGGGGTCAGCCGGGAGTCGGAGTCGGGAGCAGGGACGGGCGAGGCGGCGCCCACGCGGGTGGACGCCCCGGTACTGGCGGGAGACATGCCTCGACCGTACGTACGACCTCTTTCATGCGTCCAATGCATGGAACGGCGATAATCGTTCCCATGGCGCATCAGCAAAGCTCACAGGCTCGTCTGTCACCGTCCGGTGACACAGAAGACATGGCGCTGTTGCTCGCGCCGCGGCTCGCGTACTTCGCCGGCGTGGCCCGCACGGAGCACGTCACCCGGGCCGCGCAGGAGCTGAACGTGCCGCAGTCCACCCTGTCCCGCGCGATGGCCCGCCTGGAGCGGGACCTGGGCGTCGACCTCTTCGCCCGGCACGGCCGCACGGTCTCCCTGACCACCGCCGGCCGCACCTTCCTCGCCTCCGTCGAGCGGGCCCTCGGCGAGATCGAGCGGGCCGCCGAGGAGGTCCGCGCGGACGCCGACCCGGCCACCGGCAAGGTCGCCTTCGGCTTCCTGCACACCATGGGCGCCGAGACCGTACCCGGCCTGCTGCACGCCTTCCGCGCCGACCACCCGCGCGTCCGCTTCAGCCTGGTGCAGAACTACGGCGAGGCGATGCTCGAGCGGCTGCGCGCCGGCGAGCTGGACCTCTGCCTCACCTCACCCGTTCCCGACGCCCCCGACCTGGTCGCCCGCCGCCTCGACGAGCAGAAGCTCCGCCTGGTCGTGCCCGCCGACCACCGACTGGCCGCCCGCCGGCGCATCCGCCTGGCCGAGGCGGCCGAGGAAACCTTCGTCACCCTCGAACCCGGCTACGGCCTGCGCCGCATCACCGACGACCTGTGCCGCGAGGCCGGCTTCAAACCCCGCATCGCCTTCGAGGGCGAGGAGGCGGAGACCCTGCGCGGCCTGGTGGCGGCGGGTCTCGGGGTGGCCCTCCTGCCACCCCCGACCGTCCCCCGCCCGGGCGTGGTGGAACTGACGGTCACGGCCCCGAGAGCGGCCCGCGAGATCGGCGTGGCCTGGCTGGCCGACCGCCCGGACACACCCCCGGTGGCCGCGTTCAAGAAGTTCCTGCTCTCCAGGAGGGGCAACCTGCTGCCCGCCTAGGGGTCCCGGGCCCTACCGCTTCAACGACTTTCCGAACCCCGCGGCCAACGGCATCCGGAGCCCGATCGGCGGCGGCGCGGCCAGCGCGTCCTCCACGGGGCGGGACACGCAGTGCCCGAACAGCGCGCCCATGGCGAAATCCACCGCCAGGCACACCACCTCGTCCCGGTAGCCCTGCAACCCGTGTCCGTCGGAGTGCACTTCGAACCGGCACACCTCCCGGTTCACCTTCTTCGCCCGTGCCGCGAAGCGGAAGGACAGCTCGGGATCGGTCCGTTCGTCGTTCGTGCCGTGGGCGATCAGCACGCGGCGTCCCACGAGGTGCTTCACCGGCTCGGCGGGCGCGGCGACGTCCTCCTCCGGCAGCCAGGGGGCGAGGGCCACGACGGAGTTGACGGCCTCGTGGCCGCCGGACCGGAGCGCCGCGCGGCCGCCCATGCCGACGCCGGCCAGGCAGACGGGAACGTCCCCGTACCGTCGTACCACCTCGTCGGCGGCCCACTCGGCGTCCGCCGCGAGATGGGCCTGGGTGCCGTTCCAGCCGCGGTAGCGGTAGTGGACGGGATGCACGGCCAGCCCCTCGGACCGGCCCGCGCGCGCCAGGGCGCGGCCCAGGGAGCGCAGCAGGCTCATCGACCGGACGGGGGACGGCCGGCGGGCGGAGACCTCCTCTCCGCCGGGGAGCAGCAGCACCGCTCCGCTCACCGACGTCGGCTCCGGGCCGACTGCCTTCCCCAGCCTGGCCGTTCGGACCGGCGTCGCTTGCTGTCCCATGACAGAACAGTCTCAGAAGGCGCGGTGTACGAAACCCGTCCGGGGGGTCACCTTTGCGTATCGACGGAAAAGCGCCGGAAAACAGCCGCCGCGCACACCGGGCCTTCTACGCGCGTAGGCGTTAGAGTGCGGAAATGACGAGCCAGACCGCACCGACCGGGAACGCCCCCACCACGGACCAGATCCGCCGGGCGCCCAAGGTACTGCTGCACGATCATCTCGACGGCGGACTGCGCCCCGGCACCGTCGTCGATCTCGCCCGCGAGAGCGGCTACGCCGAGCTTCCCGAGACCGACCCGGACAAGCTGGGGATCTGGTTCCAGGAGGCCGCCGACTCCGGCTCGCTGGAACGATATCTGGAGACCTTCCGGCACACCGTCGGTGTCATGCAGACCCGCCATGCCCTGGTCCGGGTCGCCCGGGAGTGCGCCGAGGACCTCGCCGAGGACGGCGTCGTCTACGCCGAGGTGCGCTACGCGCCCGAGCAGCACCTCGACGGGGGCCTGACCCTGGAAGAGGTGGTCGAGGCCGTCAACGAGGGGTTCCGGCAGGGGGAGCGGCTGGCCCGGGAGAACGGCCGGCGGATCCGGGTCGGCGCCCTGCTGACCGCCATGCGGCACGCGGCCCGCTCCCTGGAGATCGCCGAACTCGCCAACCGCTACCGGGACGCGGGCGTGGTCGGCTTCGACATCGCGGGCGCCGAGGCCGGCTACCCGCCCACCCGGCACCTGGACGCCTTCGAGTACCTCAAGCGGGAGAACAACCACTTCACCATCCACGCCGGGGAGGCCTTCGGGCTGCCGTCCATCTGGCAGGCGCTGCAGTGGTGCGGCGCCGACCGGCTCGGCCACGGGGTGCGGATCATCGACGACATCGAGGTCCGCGAGGACGGCTCGGTCAAGCTGGGCCGGCTCGCCTCCTACGTGCGGGACAAGCGGATCCCGCTGGAACTGTGCCCCAGCTCCAACCTGCAGACCGGGGCCGCGCCCTCCTACGCCGAGCACCCCATCGGACTGCTGCGCCGGCTGCACTTCCGGGCCACCGTGAACACCGACAACCGGTTGATGTCGCACACCACCATGAGCCGCGAATTCGAGCACCTCGTCGAGGCGTTCGGTTACACGCTCGACGATCTCCAGTGGTTCTCCGTCAATGCGATGAAATCAGCGTTCATTCCTTTCGATGAACGACTCGCGATGATCAATGACGTCGTCAAGCCCGGATACGCCGAGCTGAAATCCGAATGGCTGTTCCGGCAGACCGCGTCTACCAGCGGTTCCGGGGGTTCGGAGGCGTAGTCACCCGGCGTTTCCCGGCCCGGAAAACGGACGCACTTTCACAAGGCGCCCGCATTTCGCTGTTTGCGGCGGGTGGCCTGGGATGTTTACGGTCGTGGACCGCTCAGATCGTTCGTGATCTCCCGTCTCCGCATGCAAGGACGCATTCACCATGAAGCAGTCTGCTGCCAAGACCCTCGGTGTCGCCGCCCTCGGCGCCGCCTTCGCCGCCGCCGGTGCGGGCGCGGCCAGCGCGGCCCCGGCCAGCCCCAACGCCGGCCAGACGCTGGACACCGTCACCAGGACGCTGCCGCCCGAGCAGGTCATCGAGGCACTGCCGGACAGCGGCGCCGTGAAGACGCTGAAGCCCGTGGCCAAGCGCGGTGTCGCCACGGCGATGCCGGCCGTCGGCAAGGGGGCGTCCGCCGCGCGGCCTGTCGCCGAGAGCGTCGTCGCCAAGGGCCCGACCAAGCCGGTGGCCGGCCTGCTGGGCGGGCTGCCGCTGAAGGGCCTGCCCACGCACGGCGTGCCGATCAACGGGATCCCGGTCGGCTGACCCCGGTCCTCCCTACTGCGCGGGGCGCTCCGGTATGTCCGGATGCGCCCCCGTGGCGTGTCCACGCCCGCGTTCACCAGGCCGTACGGGCCTTGTCCTCGGACGGCATCAGCAGCCACAGCGCTATGTAGAGCAGGAACTGCGGGCCCGGCAGCAGGCAGGACACCAGGAAGATCACTCGCATCGTGGTGGCCGAGGTGCCGAAGCGCCGGGCCAGTCCTGCGCAGACTCCGCCGATCATGCGGCCGTGGGTGGGGCGGGTAAGGGCGCTCATGTCGGCTCCTCCGTGGTCGTCGGCTCGTCCGAGCCGGTGGCGGGGCCCCGGTGGGACCCCTCACTTGTCTTCCACAGTACGGAGACGAAGAGGACGAAGCGTCCCTCTACGGGGCGATCCCGACCCTGGGAATCGTCGGGGTACGGCCCTGAGACAGCTCCTCCTGGACGGTGACCGCCGGCCCGGCCGCCCCGGGTTCCCGCGCTTCCCGCCGCCGCAGCCAGGCCCGGCCCGCCGGTACGACGGCCAGGTGGGCCAGGATGACGCCCGCCGTGTTCAGCAGCAGCGAGTCGACGTCCACGACGCGGCCGGGTACGCCGGTCTGCAGCAGCGCGATGCCGAGGGAGATCAGGGCGCCGGCCGCGGCCGTACGGAGCAGGGACGCCAGCGGGGAGACGCAGAGCCTGCCGTGCGCCGCCGGCAGCAGCACGCCCAGCGGCGCGAGCAGCGCGAGTCCCTCGCCGAGGGGTCTGACCGCGTGCGGCCAGCCCAGCGCCAGGTCGGCCCGGATACCGGCCAGCGGGCGCAGGTTCGGGGGCGTGACCCAGGGGACGTCCAGCGGGCGCAGCATCAGCCAGGCGACGAGGGCGAGGTGTGCGACGAGGAGGACACCCCCTGTCACACGGACGTTGATCGCGGCGCTGCCGCCGATGGAGCCTTGACGCTGCACGACCCCCTAGACGCGGGGGCCGGCGTGATTGGTTCCGCCACGGAAGCTTTTGCCCTGGGCCCCGTGCCGCGGCGGAGCGGCACGACCGCCCGCAGCTAGGTGGTCACCTCGCTGGACGGTGGCTGGGTGCTGCCCGGGTGGTCGCGGAGCTCGTCCGTGCACTCGTAGCGGCGCAGGGGGTCCGGGGCGGGGCCGCCCAGGATGACCGAGCCGTCGTCCTCGGTCGCCGCCGAGTCGGACAGGGTGCACACCAGCTGGGCCAGCGCGTAGGAGGTGAGACGCGAGGGCGCCGTGCTCAGGCGCAGGGTCTCCTCGGGGTCCTTCGGGCGGGGTCCGGTCACCCCGAGGCCGCCCGGTACGTACGTCGTATAGCCCGCGGAGCGCTCCGCGGGCGAGGGCTGCTTGGCGAGCTGGTCCAGCAGCCCCTGCGCCACGATCACCCGGCGCCGGGCGTCCGCGGTGCCCTCCGGGACCGGCACGGTCCGGTCGACGGCCACCAGGGACGCCCCGCACAGCAGGAAGACCTGAACCGGCACCCCGTGCGCGGACTGCACGGACTCGTCGGGCCCGGCCAGCGAACACGGCACCCGGGAGGGCGCCGCCCCGAAGTCGGTCGGCACCTCCGTGGCCCGGATGCCGCAGCCGGTGAGCAGCACGCCCAGGAGGGGCAGCGCCAGCAGCCGTCGTACGGTCATGACCCCTCCTCTCCTGAACTGTCCGTGTCGGTCCTGCTGTCCTCGGCGTCCCCGCCGCCCTCCTCGGTGAGCCGTGAGGCGTCCCGTGGCAGCCGCAGCGTGAACACCGCGCCGCCCTCCGGGGAGTTGGCCGCGGTGATCTCGCCGCCGTGGATGTGGGCGTTCTCCAGGGCGATGGACAGGCCGAGCCCGCTGCCCTCGGAGCGCGGCCGGGAGGCGCTCGCCTTGTAGAAGCGGTCGAAGACGTGCGGGAGGACGTCCTCCGGGATGCCGGGGCCGTGGTCGCGGACCTGGATCTCGATCGAGTCGTCCGTCTCCCGGACCGACACCCGCACCGGCGAGCCGCCGTGCTTGAGCGCGTTGCCGATCAGGTTGGCGAGGATGACGTCCAGGCGGCGCGGGTCCAGCTGGGCGTGGATGCCGCGCTCGGCGTCCAGCTCGACCGCGTCCAGCCAGGCGCGGGCGTCGATGCAGGCGGTGATCTGGTCGGCGATGTCGACGTCGTCCAGGACCAGCCGGGCGGTGCCCGCGTCGAAGCGGGTGACCTCCATCAGGTTCTCGACGAGGTCGTTCAGCCGCCGGGTCTCGCTGACCACCAGCCGGACGGCCGGCTCGATCATCGGGTCCATGCTCCCGGTCTCCGCCTCCAGCTCCTCCTCCAGCACCTCCGTGACGGCGGTGATGGCGGTGAGCGGCGTGCGCAGCTCGTGCGACATGTCGGCGACGAACCGGCGGGACGCCTCGTCCCGCGCGGCCATCTCCGCGACCCGCTGCTCCAGCGCCTCGGCCGCGTTGTTGAACGTCCGGGACAGGTCGGCGAGTTCATCGGTGCCGGAGACCCGAAGCCGGGTGTCCAGCCTGCCCTCGCCGAGCCGCCGCGCGGCCACCCCGAGCCGGTGCACCGGCTTCAGCACGGTTGTGGCGGCGGCCTGCGCGAGCAGCGCGGCCCCGATCAGCGCGAGCCCGGTGGCGATGCCCAGCGACCAGGCCAGCGAGTTGAGGTCCTTGGCCTCCGGCTCCAGGGACTTCGCCATGTAGCCCGTGGGACCGCCGCCGATCACGCGCGTACCGGCCACCAGGTAGGGCGTGCCGTGGTCCACGACCCGCTGCCAGTACAGGTGGTACGGCTCCTTGTTGGTGCCGGTCACCTTCTGCCGCTTGGTCACGGCGGCGCGCAGCGACTCGGGCACGTCCTCCAGGGCGAAGCCGTTGATGCCGCCCGAGTTGCCGTACACCGTCTTGCCGTCGGCGTCCTCGGCGACCAGCAGCACGCTGAAACGCTGGCTGCTGGCGGCCATCTGGCCCGCGGCACGCTGCAACTGGTCCTGTGTCGGATGCTCAGGCAGCGCGCCGGCGCGGTTCTGCATCTCCTGCCGGAAGTCGCGCAGCACCGCGTCCTGGGCGCGGGTGAGCACCGCCTCCCGGTTGAGCCAGTAGGCGATGCCCGACGCCGACACCGCGGCGGTGAGCGCGACCAGCGCGAAGACCACCACCAGGCGCAGCCGGAGGCTGGTGAACCGCAGCCGCGACAGACTTCCCTTGCGCCCCGCGGCCCAGCCGCGCAGCCCCCCTTGCGTATCGGTCACTGAGGCGCGTCCAGGCGGTAGCCGACACCACGGACGGTACGGATCAGCGTCGGGGACGACGGCACGTCCTCGACCTTGGCGCGCAGCCGCTGCACACAGGCGTCGACCAGGCGCGAGTCACCGAGGTAGTCGTGCTCCCACACCAGCCGCAGCAGCTGCTGCCGGGACAGCGCCTGACCGGGCCGCCGGCTCAGCTCCAGCAGCAGCCGCAGCTCGGTCGGGGTCAGCTGGAGGTCCTCGCCGTTCTTCGTGACGGTCATGGCCGACCGGTCGATGACGAGGTTGCCGAAGGCCGCCGAGTCGCTGGACTCGCGCTCGCCGCGCCGCAGCACGGCCCGGATCCGGGCGTCCAGCACCCGTCCCTGCACCGGCTTGACGACATAGTCGTCGGCGCCCGACTCCAGGCCGACCACGACGTCGATGTCGTCGCTGCGCGCGGTCAGCAGGATGATCGGCAACTGGTCCGTGCGCCGGATGCGCCGGCACACCTCGAACCCGTCGATGCCGGGCAGCATCACGTCCAGCACGATCAGGTCCGGCCGCTGTTCGCGCAGCAGCTTCAGACCGTCCTCGCCGCTGGCAGCGGTGGCCACCCGGTGTCCCTGGCGCGTCAGGGAGAGCTCCAGGGCCGTACGGATGGCGTCGTCGTCCTCGATCAGCAACAGGGAAGGCACGGGCTCATTCTGGCCCATGGAGGGGCCGCCGTACGACCTGCCGGCACCAGGCCGTCCCTACCGTCGTCACCTGTGCACCGTCTGTGACGCGCCTGGGCCGGACCCCTGTGACAGGTCTGTGACAGTCGGCGGACACGGCGATGAAGTCACCCCGGCAGTCTTTTGGGCACGGGCCGGACGGGGGAGCCGGAGACCGGCCCGGCAAGACCGAATCACCGGAAGTCCACGACGGGGAGCGCGAGATGAACACGCTGCACAGCATCAGCACCAGCGCAGTGGTCACGCGTCTGCACGACGTGCACCGGGGATCCGAGAAGTCCGGTGCCGTGAGCGGGCGGGGGTGCGCTCGCGGCACCGGGCGTCAGCACACCGCCTACATGACGGTGGTTGACGCACGGGGGGAAACTCACGGGGGAGCCGCGTACGGGGAGGACCCGGGGGAGCGTCGTTCGCTGACCGAGGCGGAGTTCACCGCCTACGTCCAGGAGCGCCGCGCCTCCCTGTACGCCACCGCCTACCACCTGACCGGTGACCGCTTCGAGGCCGAGGACCTGCTGCAGAGCGCGCTGTTCTCGACGTACAAGGCGTGGGACCGGATCAGCGACAAGGCGGCGGTCGGCGGATACCTCCGCCGCACCATGACCAACCTGCACATCAGCGCCTGGCGGCGCCGCAAGCTCAACGAGTACCCGACCGAGGAACTGCCGGAGACGCCCGGAGAGACGGACGCGATGCGCGGCACCGAGCTGCGCGCGGTCCTGTGGCAGGCGCTGGCCCGGCTGCCCGAACTCCAGCGCACCATGCTGGTCCTGCGCTACTACGAGGGCCGCACGGACCCGGAGATCGCGGACATCCTCGGCATCAGTGTCGGCACGGTGAAGTCGAGCATCTGGCGTTCGCTGCGCCGGCTGCGCGAGGACGAGGTCCTCAGCTTCGGCCGTGACCAGGAGGACGCCTTCGGCGAGCTCGTCGCCTGAAGGCCGGGGGGAAACGGGGGAGCAACGGGGGAAACACGGGGGACCACTGGGGGGTGGGCCTTCGGGGGAACGGGGGAACGGGGGAAGAACGGGAACGGGACTGGCAGGCCGGGGGGCCCTGCCGGTCCCGTTGCCGTGCGTACGGGCGTTACGCCGCCGTCTCCTGCCGTACCCGCCGGCCCGTCGCCGCTGCCGCCAGCCGGCCCAGCGCCTCGTCCCGGTCGCACGGATGCGCGCCGAGGGACACCTGGCGGGCGACGATCGCGCGCTCGGCCCGCATCAGCCGCCAGCCGCGGCGCAGCAGGAACGGCACCGACTTGCGGCCCTCCTTCAGATCGCGCAGGAAGCGCCGCCGGAAGGTGGTGACCGGGCCGCGGGTCAGACACAGCGCGTCCGCCAGCACGCCCAGGTCCCGGCAGCGCTCGACGATCTCCGCGGCGAAGATGCCCTCCGCGATGAAGAGCGGGGTACGGCCGATGTGCAGGGTCTCCTCGCCGGTGCGGGCGCTCAGCGAGAGGTCGTACACCGGCACCGGGGTCGAACCCGTCGCGCACAGCCGGGTGATGGCCTCGACCGCGACGTCCGCGTCCCACGACTCCGGGTGGTCCCAGTCGATGTCCGAACTCCCCTGCACCAGGGGCAGAGTCGGGTCGTCACCCTCCTTGTAGAAGTCGTCCAGGCGCAGCACGGGGAGCCCGGAGCGGGCGGCGACGAGTGACTTGCCCGAGCCCGAAGGGCCGCACAGCAGCACGACACGGGCGGGGACCGGAGGATGAAGGCTCACGGAACACCAGTTTGACGCATCGGGGGCGCCCTGCCGACCCCGCGGGTCGGCTTTTGAGCGTGAGTCTCACCTCAACTACCCTGTGTGTCGATCCTCTTACCCTGCGCACCAGAAGGTGGCACCAGCGATGGCCCGACACACCTCTCCCGAGCACCCCGCCGCGCAGCGCGCCCTGATCACCCTGGTGGCCGCCGGAGCGGCCCTGGGCGCGGGCGCGGCCACGGCGTCCGCCGACTCGATCCCCGCCGGTCTGGGCGTCAACCACCGCCCCATGGACGTCGGCCGCATCGACCCGCAGTCGGGCCTGCGCGCCACGACGGGCATGGTCCACTACGTCACCGGCCCGGTCGCCGCCCTCAAGCCCAACCCGCTCGCGGGCACGGGCGTGGACCCGCTGGACAACGGGGTGGGCACCCAGCTGGCCGACTTCAAGCCGGTCGGCTCCCAGACGCTGACCCGCCCCGTGGCCCAAGCGCCGTCCGTGGGCAGCATGCCGGTGCTGGGACAGGCCCTCGAGGCCCTGGGCCACTGACAGCGCCCCCGGAGGGGCGCGGGGAACTGCGCGACGAGCCGCTGCGAACCCGCAGCCGGCGAACCGCAGCAGTTCCCCACCCGGGATCCCGTCAGTAGGAAGAGCCCGACGCGCCCAACGACCCCGTCGGGTGCCACACGGTCTTCGTCTCCAGGAACGCCGTCATCCGCTCGGTCCCCGGCGTCTCGAAGTAATCCACAGCCTGTGGACGCAGCACCCGCTTCAGATTGTCGGCCGCCGCGATCTCCAGCTCCTTCGCCAGCTCCTCGTCCGCGCCCGCGAGGTCGATCGCGTTGACGTCCTGGTGCGCGGCGAGCGGCGCCGCGATCTCCGCCGTCCGGCCGGACAGCACGTTGACCACACCGCCCGGGACGTCGGAGGTGGCCAGCACCTCGCCCAGGGACAGGGCCGGCAGCGGGGCCTTCTCGGAGGCGACCACGACCGCCGTGTTGCCGGTGGCGATCACCGGCGCCACCGCCGACACCAGGCCGAGGAAGGACGACTCCTGCGGGGCCAGGACCGCGACCACGCCGGTCGGCTCGGGGGAGGAAAGGTTGAAGTACGGGCCCGCGACCGGGTTGGCGCCGCCGATCACCTGGGCGATCTTGTCGGTCCAGCCGGCGTACCAGACCCAGCGGTCGATCGTGGCGTCCACGACCGCGGCCGCCTTCGACTTCGACAGGCCCTCCGCGTCCGCCACCTCCCGGACGAACTGCTCCCTGCGGCCCTCCAGCATCTCCGCGACGCGGTAGAGGACCTGGCCCCGGTTGTAGGCGGTCGCGCCGGCCCAGCCGCCGAACGCCTTGCGCGCGGCCACGACCGCGTCACGGGCGTCCTTGCGGGAGGACAGGGGAGCGTTGGCCAGCCACTTGCCCTTCGAGTCCTGCACCTCGTACACCCGGCCGCTCTCGGAACGCGGGAACTTCCCGCCGACGTACAGCTTGTAGGTCTTGAAGACAGACAGTCGGTCAGACATCGAGGTACGCCTCCAGGCCGTGGCGGCCGCCCTCGCGGCCGAAGCCCGACTCCTTGTAGCCGCCGAAGGGCGAGGCCGGGTCGAACTTGTTGAACGTGTTGGACCAGACGACACCGGCGCGCAGCTTGTTCGCGACGGCCAGGATGCGCGAGCCCTTCTCGGTCCAGATGCCGGCCGAGAGGCCGTACTGGGTGTTGTTCGCCTTGGCGACCGCCTCGTCCGGGGTGCGGAAGGTGAGGACCGACAGCACCGGGCCGAAGATCTCGTCGCGGGCGATGGTGTGGGCCTGGGTGACGTTCGTGAACAGCGTCGGGGCGAACCAGTAGCCGCTCTCGGGGAGGGCGCAGGCCGGCGACCAGCGCTCGGCGCCCTCCGCCTCGCCCTGCTCGGCCAGCGCGGTGATCCGGGCCAGCTGCTCGGCCGAGTTGATCGCACCGATGTCGGTGTTCTTGTCCAGCGGGTCGCCGAGGCGCAGCGTGGACAGGCGGCGCTTGAGGGAGTCCAGCAGCTCGTCCTGGATCGACTCCTGGACCAGGAGCCGGGAGCCCGCGCAGCAGACCTGGCCCTGGTTGAAGAAGATGCCGGTGACGATGCCCTCGACGGCCTGGTCGACGGGGGCGTCGTCGAAGACGATGTTCGCGCCCTTGCCGCCCAGTTCGAGCGTGAGCTTCTTGCGCGTGCCCGCGACCGTGCGGGCGATCTCCTTGCCCACTGCCGTGGAGCCGGTGAACGCCACCTTGTTCACGTCCGGGTGCGCGACCAGCGCGGCGCCCGCGTCGCCGTAGCCCGGAAGGATGTTGACGACACCCTTGGGCAGCCCGGCCTGGCGGCAGATGTCCGCGAAGAACAGGGCGGACAGCGGGGTGGTCTCCGCCGGCTTCAGCACGACCGTGTTGCCGGTCGCGAGGGCCGGGGCGATCTTCCACGCCAGCATGAGGAGGGGGAAGTTCCAGGGGATGACCTGGCCGGCCACGCCGAGCGGCCGCGGGTTTGCGCCGAAGCCGGCGTGGTCGAGCTTGTCGGCCCAGCCCGCGTAGTAGAAGAAGTGCGCGGCGACCAGCGGGAGGTCCGCGTCGCGGGTCTCCTTGATCGGCTTGCCGTTGTCCAGCGTCTCCAGGACGGCCAGCTCACGGCTGCGCTCCTGGATGATCCGGGCGATGCGGAACAGGTACTTGGCGCGCTCGGAGCCGGGCAGCGCCGACCACTTCTCGAACGCCCTGCGGGCCGCCTTCACCGCACGGTCGACGTCCTCGGCGCCCGCCTGGGCGACCTCGGAGAGGACCTCCTCCGTGGACGGCGAGACGGTCTTGAAGACCTTGCCGTCGGCGGCCTCGGCGAACTCACCGTCGATGAACAGGCCGTAGGAGGGCGCGATGTCGACGATCGCGCGGGACTCGGGGGCGGGTGCGTACTCGAAAGCCATGGGGGATCAGTCCACCGTCACGTAGTCGGGACCGGAGTAGCGGCCGGTGGCCAGCTTCTGGCGCTGCATCAGCAGGTCGTTCAGGAGCGAGGAGGCGCCGAAGCGGAACCAGTGGTTGTCCAGCCAGTCCTCGCCCGCCGTCTCGTTGACCAGCACCAGGAACTTGATCGCGTCCTTGGTGGTGCGGATGCCGCCGGCCGGCTTGACGCCGACCTGGACGCCGGTCTGGGCCCGGAAGTCGCGGACCGCCTCCAGCATCAGCAGGGTGTTGGCCGGGGTCGCGTTCACCGCGACCTTGCCGGTGGAGGTCTTGATGAAGTCGGCGCCGGCCAGCATGCCGAGCCAGGAGGCGCGGCGGATGTTGTCGTACGTCGACAGCTCGCCGGTCTCGAAGATGACCTTCAGGCGGGCGCTGTCCCCGCAGGCCTCCTTCACGGCGACGATCTCGTCGTACACCTTCAGGTACTTGCCGGCGAGGAACGCGCCCCGGTCGATGACCATGTCGATCTCGTCGGCGCCGGCGGCGACGGCGTCCCGCACGTCGGCCAGCTTCACGTCGAGCGCGGCACGGCCGGCCGGGAAGGCGGTGGCGACGGAGGCGACCTTGACGCCGGAACCGGCGACGGCCTCCTTGGCGACGGCCACCATGTCGGGGTAGACGCAGACCGCGGCCGTCGTGGGGGTCGTACGGTCCGTGGGGTCGGGGTGGACCGCCTTGGCGCCGAGCGCCCGGACCTTGCCCGGGGTGTCCGCGCCTTCCAGCGTCGTCAGGTCGACCATCGAGATGGCGAGGTCGATGGCGTACGCCTTCGCGGTGGTCTTGATGGAACGGGTGCCGAGAGACGCGGCGCGCGACTCCAGGCCGACCGCGTCGACGCCGGGCAGCCCGTGGAGGAAACGGCGCAGCGTGCTGTCGGACGCGGTGACGTCCGAGAGAGCGTGAGCTGTGGGTGCGGTAGTGGGCATGGTCACCAGACGAGCATATCTACGCGCGTAGCGGCTGTACACCCCCGCTGCTCGTCCTGGGTGCCGAGATCACGGATGAGCGCCGGTTCCAGGGCGCCTGGCCGCACCGCCGACGGTGTCGTGCAGAATCGGGCCATGACCACCCCGGACCACCCGTCACCCGCGTCACCGCCCCCGGCGCCCGCCGCCAAGGACCGGATCTACCGCTCGCCCCTGGGGCTGGCGGGCGGCGTGCTGCTGCTCCTGGTCGTCCTCTGGCTGGGCTTCGACGCCCTGGTCAAGGGCCACGGCCGGACCCCCTGGCTGGCGCTGGCCGGGATGATCCTCATCGTGCCGCTGGTCGTCGCCTTCACGCTCCGCCCCGCGGTCTTCGCGGGCGAGGACCGGCTGCGCGTCCGCAACCCGTTCCGGGTCATCACCCTGCCCTGGGGCGAGGTCGCCACCCTGCGCTCCGGCTACTCCAACGAGGTCGTCGCCAAGTCCGGCACCAAGTACCAGCTGTGGGCCGTCCCCGTCTCGCTGCGCGCCCGCAAGAAGGCGGCCCGCCGGCAGCAGCGGGCGGCGGCCGACGCGGCCCGCGGTGTGACACCGGGCAGCCGGGGCGGCGCGCTCGGCCCCAGCGGCCTCGGCCTCGGCGGGTTCAGCCTGCGCGGACCGGACACCGGGCCGACCCGCGCGGAGACCGACCAGGTCATGGACGACCTGAGGGAACTGCTGGAGCGCCAGGGGGAGGCCGAGTCGGCACAGGGCGAGGTCACCGTGCGGTGGGCGTACGAGGTGGCGGCACCCGCGGTCGCCGGCGCGGTGCTGCTGGGGATCCTGCTGGCCGTGGGGTGACGGCGGGGGCCTTTCCGGTGGCTGGGGAGCGAAGGACGGCCCTTTCCGGCCGGGTGCGGCTGCCGTAGCGTGCCGCAGCCGGGGGTGATCCAGCCGTTCACCCCTGCCTAGTGTCTGGAAAGCGATGAGTACGACCCCCGGACGGCTGCTGCCGCTGCCCGCTTCCGCCCTGCCCGTGCCCGACGGCGGCCCTGCCTGGAGCGGGGAGCAGGCCCGCCGCTGGCTCGGCGCGCTGCCGCCGCGCCGGGTGCCCCTGCCGTCCGGGAACGGACACCTGCTGACCGCGCTGTGCACCGCCGTGGCGGTCACGGGACTGCTGGTGCTGCCCGCCGGATGGGAGCCGTGGGCCGCCGCGCTGGCGGCGCTGCACGCGCTGTGGCTGTGCGTGCGCCCGGAGATCGTGCCGGTGTCGGCGCCGGTGCTCGCGGTACTGCTGGTCGTCCTGCGGCCGGACACGGGCCGGCCGGAGACGGCGGCCGTCGTGGCCGTCCTGGCCTTGGTCTGGGCCGCGGCCGTGCTGCGGCTGGTGGCACGGCGCCGGCAGCGGGAGCGGGCCGAGGAGGCGGCCGACGGGGTCACCGCCCCGTTGCCGGACGCCGGCCTGCCCCTGCCGCGCGGCCGGTTCCTGATCGTGGCCGGGGCCGTCCTGCTCGCCCTCGGGACCGGCGCGGTCGTGCTCACCTCGGCCCAGGCGGCGCGGGCGGTGCCGGCGCTCGCCTGGCTGGTGGCGGGCCAGGGCCTGACCGCACTGGTCTCCGGGCTCCTGGGCCGCCGCCGGGCCACCGCCCTGCGTGCCGCGCCGGCGCCCGTCCTCCGGGTGCTCGTCCGCGAGGGCGCCGACGGGGACACCGAGGTGTTCGCCGCCGACGACACGGCCGGGCTGCGCCCCCTGTTCCGGGTCGCAGTCACGGAGACCCGGGACGGCGACCCGGCGGCGGACGACGAGGAAGAGGCGCAGGCGCTCCTGGCGCGGCTCGACCGGGAGGGGCCGGGGCCGCTGCGGGAGGCCGTGCTGTACGGCGTGCCCTGCGACGGCGCCGAGATCCTGCTGGTCACGGCCGCCGAGGAGGCGGACCGGCCACCGGTGTGCGAACGGTCGTCGGGACCCGTACGGCCCCTGTCCGACGCGTCCGTACGGCGCGCACTGGCCCGGGAGACGCGCCGGACGGCCCGGCGGACGGCGTACGCGGAGCTGCGCCGGTCGGCCGGGGAGACCGTCGCCCGGGGCGCGGAGGCGGCCGGCGGGGCCCCGGCGGGCGTACGGCAGTGGCGGGCGGGTGTGCTGGACCGGCTCTGCGCGCTGCTGCTGGTGCTCTGGGCCGGCAGCCTCTTCTGGGGGGAGACCGGCGGGTGGCGCTACGCGCTCGTTGCCGTCGCCGGTTTCGTCGGTGCGCTGTGGCTGCCCCACTGGCTCGCCTGGCGGGTCACGGCGGACCGTGAGGGGCTGTGGTTCAACGGGCTGCGCGGGCCCCGGCACCTCCCCTGGGACGAGATCAGGACCGTCGAGTGCAAGGGCACCGAGCTTACGGTGGACAGCCGGCGGGCCTCGTTCACCGCCTGGTCGGCGCACGCGCCCCGTTGGCCCTGGCTGGAGCGCAGGTTCCGGCTCCTGCACCCGCACGAGCGGGCCGCCGGCGAGATCATCGCCCTGTGGCGCACCCCTGCGCTGCGGCCGTCGGTACCCGCCGAGGACGGGCAGCGGGGCCGGCCACTGTGGCCGCTGGCGCTGGTGCTGGAGCTCGTCTGGACGGCGGCGCTGGTGTTCCTGCCCTGACGGTCCGCCGCCGGGGCACCCCTGGGGGCGCCCCGGCGGCGTCGGAACCTCAGATGCCGGCGGCCGCCGACAGGTCGCGCTTGACGGCCGTCAGCAGCTCGGCCGCGCGGGTGCGGGCGGCCGGCAGACCGGCGTGCGCGGAGACCGGCACGACGACCTCCAGGTAGCACTTCAGCTTGGGCTCGGTGCCGCTGGGGCGGACGATGACCCGGGCGCCGTCCAGGGTGTAGCGCAGGCCGTCCGTGGGCGGCAGCTTCTCCGTGCCCCGGGTCAGGTCCTCGGCCCGGACGATGGGCAGGCCGGCCAGCTCGGTCGGCGGCTGCTCGCGCAGCCGGCGCATCGCGTCCGCGATCAGCGAGAGGTCCTGGACGCGGACCGACAGCTGGTCGGTGGCGTGCAGGCCGTGCTCCACGGCGAGGTCGTCGAGCAGGTCGAGGAGGGTACGGCCCTCCTCCTTCAGCACGGACGCCAGCTCCGTGATCAGCAGCGCGGCGGTGATGCCGTCCTTGTCGCGCACGCCCTCCGGGTCCACGCAGTAGCCGAGGGCCTCCTCGTAGCCGTAGCGCAGGCCGTCGACGCGGGCGATCCACTTGAAGCCGGTCAGCGTCTCCTCGTACGGCAGCCCCGCCTTCTCGGCGATCCGGCCGAGCAGGGAGGAGGAGACGATCGACTCCGCGAAGGTGCCCCGGGCGCCGCGGCGCACCAGGTGGGCGGCGAGCAGCGCGCCGACCTCGTCGCCGCGCAGCATCCGCCAGTCGCCGCCGTCCTTGACGGCCACGGCGCAGCGGTCGGCGTCCGGGTCGTTGGCGATGACGAGGTCCGGGTCGGTGGTGCGGGCCTGCGCGAACGCCAGGTCCATCGCGCCCGGCTCCTCCGGGTTCGGGAAGGCGACCGTCGGGAAGTCCGGGTCCGGGTCGGCCTGCTCGGCGACCAGCACCGGCTCGGGGAAGCCGGCGCGGGCGAAGGCCGCCAGCAGGACGTCCTTGCCGACGCCGTGCATGGCCGTGTAGACCGTGCGGGCGGTGCGGGGGGAACCGGCGGCCAGGACGGCGTCCGTACGGGCCAGATAGGCGTCCAGGACCGCGTCGTCCAGGGTCTCCCAGCCGGCGTCCGGACGGGGTACGTCGTGCAGGGAGGCGATCGCGTCGATCTCGGCGGCGATCTCCGCGTCCGCCGGCGGGACGATCTGGGAGCCGTCGCCGAGGTAGACCTTGTAGCCGTTGTCCCGGGGCGGGTTGTGGCTGGCGGTGACCTCCACGCCCGCGACCGCGCCGAGGTGCCTTATCGCGAAGGCCAGGACGGGGGTGGGCAGCGGGCGGGGGAGTACGGCGGCGCGCAGGCCGGCGCCGGTCATCACGGCGGCGGTGTCGCGGGCGAAGTCGGCGGACTTGTGGCGGGCGTCGTAGCCGATGACGACGACTCCGTCGGTGTGGCCCTGCTTCTTCAGGTACGCGGCGAGGCCGGCGGCGGCGCGGATGACGACGCTGCGGTTCATGCGCATCGGGCCCGCGCCGAGTTCGCCTCGCAGGCCGGCGGTGCCGAACTGGAGCGTGCCGCTGAAGCGGGCGGACAGCTCCGCCGTGTCACCGGCCTCGATCAGCTTGGCCAGTTCGTCGCGGGTCTCCTGGTCCGGGTCCTCGGCGAGCCAGGCCTTGGCCCGGGCGATGAGATCGTCGTGCACCTTGGGATCAACCTCTCCTGTGTTTGCCTGATGTGCCCAGCCACCCGACTCCCTCGGCTGGAGGGCGAACGAGCGGGCGCCCCACCATCACGGCACCGCACCCGCTCAGCATCCCTGCGGTACCGCGTCCTGCTCAGCGCTCAGCCGTACCGCGTCCCGCTCGGCGTACCCACCGCCACGCGTCACGCTGACCCGGTCCCAGCACTGTGCCCGGCTCGGCCCGCGCGCTACCGCACCCTGCCACGGCACGCGCTCCGCAGGACCGCAGCGGACCCCGCCCGACCGCCGCGGCACGCCGGCTCGGCTCAGCCCGGCCCCGAGACCGCGCCGCACTCAGCCAGGCCGCAGAGCCGCGCCCGGCTCAGCTCGGCCGCCGCGCGGCGCCGCGCTCTGCCAGACCGCCGAACCGTCTCCGGCTCAGCCGCGCCGCGCCCAGCCAGACAGCCGATCCGTGTCCGGCTCGGCTTGGCTGTCGTACCGCGCCGCACTCAGTCGGACCACGAACCGCGCGCGGTCAGTCCGACCGCGACCGACGCCGCGCGCAGCCAGGCAGCCGATCCGTGTCCGGCTCGGCTGGCCGCTGTACCGCGTCGGCTCAGCTTGGCCGTCGTACCGCGCTGGACTCTGTCAGACAGGCGAACCGCGCCCGGCTCAGCCGGACCGCAGCACCGCGTCGTACTCGGCCGGGCCGTCGAGCCTCAGTCCGGCCTCCGCTCAGATGCGGCCCAGTACCTGGGCCAGCAGTTCGCCCATGCGGGCGGCCGAGTCGCGGCCGGCCTGGAGGACCTCCTCGTGGTTGAGGGGTTCGCCGGTCATGCCCGCGGCCAGGTTGGTGACCAGGGAGATGCCGAGGACCTCCGCGCCGGCCTCGCGGGCGGCGATCGCCTCGAGGACCGTGGACATGCCCACGAGGTCCGCGCCGATGACGCGGGCCATGCGGATCTCGGCCGGGGTCTCGTAGTGCGGGCCGGGGAACTGGGCGTAGACGCCCTCCTCCAGCGTGGGGTCGATCTCCTTGCACAGGGCGCGCAGGCGCGGCGAGTACAGGTCCGTCAGGTCGACGAAGTTGGCGCCGACGATCGGGGAGGTCGCCGTCAGGTTGATGTGGTCGCTGATCAGGACCGGCTGGCCGGGGCGCATGCCCTCGCGCAGACCGCCGCAGCCGTTGGTGAGCACGATGGTCTTGCAGCCGGCCGCCACGGCGGTGCGCACACCGTGGGCGACGGCGGCGACGCCACGGCCCTCGTAGTAGTGGGTGCGGCCCAGGAAGACCAGGGCGCGCTTGTCACCGAAGGAGTACGAGCGGATCTTTCCGCCGTGGCCCTCGACGGCCGGCGGCGGGAAGCCGGGCAGCTCGGTGACCTGGAACTCGGCGTCGGGCGCGCCCAGGGCGTCGACGGCCGGAGCCCAGCCGGAGCCCATCACGAGGGCGACGTCGTGGGTCTCGGCGCCGGTGAGGGCGCGCAGGCGCGCGGCGGCGGCGTCGGCGGCGGCGTAGGGGTCGCCCTGGATGTCGTCCGGAAGAAGAGATGCGTTCACGCCGATGAGGGTAACCGGTCTTCGCCTACGCGCGTAGATGACAGAGCCCACGGGTTTGGGTCCGTTGTCTTGTCGGTTTCCACAAACGCGGGGCGAAAGGGGAGGAAAAGAGGAGGCAGACGGCGCGGTGCCGGGTCAGCAGGGGCGCTTGCGGAGTTCCATCACATAGTCGTGCGGCGCCCCCGCCGACTCCGCCGCGTCGGCGACCTCGCCCAGGTACCGCGCCGACGGCAGTCCGCCCTCGTAGGCGTTGAGGACGTACGCCCAGGCCGGCTCCTCACCGTCCAGCGTGTGCACGCGCACGCGTACCCGGCGGTAGATCTGCAGCCCCACGCCCTCCCACCGGTCCAGCGACTCCTCGTCCATGGGGGCGATGTCGTACAGGCCGACGAAGACCTGCGCCAGCGGGTCCTCGACGATCGTCGCCAGCGCGCCCTCCCAGCCGAGCTGCTCGCCGCCGAAGGTCAGCCGCCAGCCGTTCAGCCACCCGGTGGCGCGCAGCGGGGAGTGCGGGGCGCGGCGGGACATCAGGCGCGCGTCGAGGTTGCCGGCGTACGCGGCATAGAGCGACATGCACAGAGGGTACGGCAGGCGTACCGCACGCCTCGGACGCCCCGGGAGCGACCCGGCGGCGCCCCCGGGCAGTAGCACCTTGAAGCGTGCGGGACAATGGAGTACGTGACTCGGATCGTGATCATCGGTGGCGGACCCGGCGGATACGAAGCGGCGCTGGTCGCCGCTCAGCTCGGCGCGGAGGTGACCGTCGTCGACTGCGACGGTCTGGGCGGAGCGTCGGTGCTGACCGACTGCGTGCCGTCGAAGACCCTTATCGCTACGGCCGAGGTCATGACGACCTTCGACTCGTCGTACGAAGAGCTCGGCATCATCGTCGCCGACGACACCCCGCCGCTGGAGCAGGCGGCCCGGGTGGTCGGTGTGGACCTCGGCAAGGTCAACCGCCGGGTGAAGCGGCTCGCGCTCGCCCAGTCGCACGACATCACCGCCTCCGTCACCCGCGCCGGCGCCCGGGTCATGCGCGGCCGCGGCCGGCTGGACGGCATGCAGGCCCTCGACGGCTCCCGCAAGGTGATCGTCACCGCCGCCGACGGCGCCGAGGAGACCCTCACCGCCGACGCCGTCCTCATCGCCACCGGCGGTCACCCGCGCGAGCTGCCCGACGCCCAGCCCGACGGCGAGCGCATCCTGAACTGGACCCAGGTCTACGACCTCACCGAGCTGCCGGAAGAGCTGATCGTGGTCGGCTCGGGCGTCACCGGTGCCGAGTTCGCCGGCGCCTACCAGGCCCTCGGGTCCAAGGTCACGCTCGTCTCCTCCCGCGACCGCGTGCTGCCGGGCGAGGACCCGGACGCCGCCGCCGTCCTGGAGGACGTCTTCCGCCGCCGTGGCATGAACGTCATGGCCCGCTCCCGCGCGCAGTCCGCCAAGCGCGTCGGCGACCGGGTCGAGGTGACGCTGGCCGACGGCCGGGTCATCAGCGGCTCGCACTGCCTGATGGCCGTCGGCGCCGTCCCGAACAGCGCGGGACTGGGTCTGGAGGAGGCCGGGGTCAAGCTGCGCGAGTCCGGGCACATCTGGACCGACAAGGTCTCGCGCACGACTGCGCCCGGCGTGTACGCGGCCGGTGACGTGACCGGCGTGTTCGCCCTGGCCTCCGTCGCCGCCATGCAGGGACGTATCGCCATGTACCACTTCCTGGGCGACGCGGTGGCCCCGCTGAACCTGAAGACGGTCTCCTCGAACGTCTTCACCGACCCGGAGATCGCGACGGTCGGCTACACACAGGCGGACGTGGACGCGGGCAAGATCGACGCGCGGGTCGTCAAGCTGCCCCTCCTGCGCAACCCGCGCGCCAAGATGCAGGGCATCCGGGACGGCTTCGTGAAGATCTTCTGCCGGCCCGGCACCGGCATCGTCGTCGGCGGTGTCGTCGTGGCCCCCCGCGCCTCGGAACTGATCCACCCCATCTCGATCGCCGTCGACAACAATCTGACGGTCGAACAGATCGCGAACGCGTTCACGGTGTACCCCTCCCTTTCGGGGTCGATCGCGGAGGTCGCCCGGCAGCTGCACACCCGCAAGGCGAGCGCGGAGGGCTGACGGGGCCGGTCGACTTCCCGCTGGTGACGGGGAGTTGCCGCGCATGCGGGCGGCATAGTCGGGGCGGGTAGGTCCTATACCACTTCCCGCCCTGCCATGCGAACAACTTCTGTTATTCGGCGCAAACTGCTGAAACCAGACGGTCGCTGGGGTTACTGTCAGTTTCGTGTTCGCTGCTGAACGTCGCCAATTGATCCTCGAAATGGTGCGAGCGAACGGTGCCGTGTCGCTCCGTGAACTCGCCCGCGTCGTCCAGACCTCCGAAGTGACCGTACGGCGGGACGTGCGCGCACTGGAGGCAGAAGGACTCCTCGACCGCCGGCACGGCGGTGCGGTACTGCCGGGCGGTTTCACGCGGGAGTCCGGCTTTCCGCAGAAATCGCATCTCGCGACCGCCGAGAAGACGGCCATCGCCGACCTCGCGGCGGGCCTCGTCGAAGAAGGCGAGGCGATCGTGGTCGGGGCCGGTACGACCACGCAGGAGCTGGCCCGCCGCCTGGCGCGCGTGCCGGGCCTGACGGTCGTCACCAACTCCCTCCTGGTCGCCCAGGCCTTGGCCCATGCCAACCGGGTGGAGGTCGTGATGACCGGGGGCACCCTGCGCGGGTCCAACTACGCCCTCGTCGGCTCCGGCGCCGAGCAGTCCCTGCAGGGCCTGCGGGTGTCGAAGGCCTTCCTCTCCGGGAGCGGCCTGACGGCCGAACGCGGCCTGTCCACCTCCAACATGCTCTCGGCATCCGTCGACCGGGCCCTCGTCCAGGCCGCCGCGGAGGTCGTGGTCCTCGCCGACCACACCAAGCTCGGCACGGACACGATGTTCCAGACCGTGCCGACGGACCTCATCACCCGGCTGGTCACCGACGAGCCACCCGTCCACGACGACCGGGCCGCCACGGAGTTGCAGGCGCTCGCCGACCAGGGGGTGCAGATCGCCGTCGCGGGGGCGAGCGGAAGCCCGGGGGGTGACCAGGTCCCGGCGGGCCGCCGCGCCCCCCTGCCGGGACCACGACGCGGCCACGTACCCGGCTCCTCCCCCCTGCGCTCCGCCACGGGCCTGGGCGACCCGGCATCCCCCGACCGCGGCCGCGTAGCCGACCTGCGCCGCCGATGACGACGGCACGGGCGCGGGGCGGGTGACGCGCCGTCCCGCGGGCCGCCGGTGCCGCCGGTTCACCGGCGCACCACGGCGGGCGGTACGACGTGCAGGCGACCGTCGGGGGGCGCGCCCGGGTGCCCGCCCGGCCGGCGGCCCTGGCAGCAGGGAGGGCGCCGGGAGGGCGAAGCACCCCCGCGGCTCCCCTGAACCGCTCGACCACATCACCCACCTGACGGTGAATCGTTCCGCCGATCGGCCCAGCCCGTACGAGCCCGCAAACGCCACGCCCGGCGGGCCGTGAGGAGTGGCCGCCGGGCGTGGCTGGGGATGGTGGAGCGGGTCAGTCCTTGATCTCGCAGATCGCGGCGCCCGAGGTGATGGAGGCGCCGACCTCGGCGGTCAGGCCCTTGATGGTGCCCGCCTTGTGGGCGTTGAGAGGCTGTTCCATCTTCATGGCCTCCAGGACGACGACCAGGTCGCCCTCCTTGACCTCCTGGCCCTCCTCGACGGCGATCTTGACGATCGTGCCCTGCATGGGCGACGCGAGGGTGTCGCCGGAGGCGACCGGACCGGACTTCTTCGCCGCGCGGCGCTTCGGCTTGGCACCGGCCGCAAGGCCCGTGCGGGCCAGGGACATGCCGAGCGAGGACGGGAGGGAGACCTCCAGGCGCTTGCCGCCGACCTCGACGACGACCGTCTCGCGGCCCAGCTCCTCCTCCGCCTCGGCGTCGGCCGGAGCGGCGAACGGCTTGATCTCGTTGACGAACTCCGTCTCGATCCAGCGGGTGTGGACCGTGAAGGGGTCGGCGGAGCCGGTCAGTTCCGGAGCGAACGCCGGGTCCCGCACCACCACGCGGTGGAAGGGGATCGCCGTCGCCATGCCCTCGACCTGGAACTCGTCCAGCGCGCGGGCGGCCCGCTCCAGGGCCTCCTTGCGGGTACGGCCCGTCACGATCAGCTTGGCCAGCAGGGAGTCCCACGCCGGGCC
This sequence comes from Streptomyces sp. NPDC088810, assembly GCF_044750305.1. Taxonomy (NCBI): domain Bacteria; kingdom Bacillati; phylum Actinomycetota; class Actinomycetes; order Kitasatosporales; family Streptomycetaceae; genus Streptomyces; species Streptomyces sp. NPDC088810. Next base: position 227,175 of record NZ_JBIVJQ010000004.1, on the reverse strand, counting down.
GATGACCGCGCCGGACTCCACGCCCGCGTCCAGGCGGACGCCGGGACCGGACGGCGGGTCGAACCGGGTGACCGTGCCGGGGGCCGGGAGGAAGTTGCGGCCCGGGTCCTCGCCGTTGATCCGGAACTCGAACGAGTGTCCGCGCAGCACCGGGTCGTCGTACCCCAGCTCCTCGCCGTCGGCGATGCGGAACATCTCGCGGACCAGGTCGATGCCGGCGACCTCCTCGGTCACCGGGTGCTCGACCTGGAGACGGGTGTTGACCTCCAGGAAGGAGATCGTGCCGTCCTGGCCGACCAGGAACTCACAGGTGCCCGCGCCCTCGTAGCGGGCCTCCTTCAGGATGGCCTTGGAGGCGCGGTACAGCTCGGCGACCTGCTCCTCGGACAGGAACGGCGCCGGGGCCTCCTCCACCAGCTTCTGGTGCCGGCGCTGCAGGGAGCAGTCACGGGTGGAGACGACGACCACGTTGCCGTGCTTGTCGGCCAGGCACTGGGTCTCCACGTGCCGCGGACGGTCCAGGTAGCGCTCGACGAAGCACTCGCCGCGGCCGAAGGCGGCCACCGCCTCGCGCACCGCCGACTCGTACAGCTCCGGGACCTCTTCCAGGGTCCGGGCGACCTTCAGACCGCGGCCGCCGCCGCCGAAGGCAGCCTTGATCGCGATCGGCAGGCCGTGCTCCCGGGCGAAGGCCACGACCTCGTCGGCGCCGCTCACCGGGTCGGGCGTACCGGCGACCAGCGGCGCGCCGGCGCGCTGGGCGATGTGCCGGGCGGCGACCTTGTCACCCAGGTCGCGGATGGCCTGCGGCGGCGGGCCGATCCAGATCAGGCCCGCGTCCAGGACCGCCTGCGCGAAGTCGGCGTTCTCCGAAAGGAAGCCGTACCCCGGATGGACGGCGTCCGCGCCGGACTCGCGCGCCGCGTTCAAGATCTTGTCGATGACCAGATAACTGGTGGCCGGAGTGTCACCGCCCAGGGCGAACGCCTCATCCGCGGCGCGGACATGCAGAGCGTCCCGGTCCGGGTCGGCGTAGACGGCCACGCTCGCGATCCCGGCGTCCCGGCAGGCCCGGGCCACGCGGACAGCGATTTCGCCACGGTTGGCGATGAGCACCTTGCGCACGATTGAGGCTCCCTCCTTGAAACAAGCCGAGTTTAGGGACTGCCGACACGGCACTTCGACCCGTCCCCAGTGGTGAGCTTGCCCACACGGAGCGTGATGCGAGGCTCGCTCGACCCGCGAAAGCCCTTGTCGCACCACGGTACGCAGGACTCCTTCGGAAAACCCTAGCCCTGTCATGTGGCCAAGGTCTCTGTGAGGGCGTGCTGCGGCCCACTCTGATTCTTTGTCGAGTCCCTACGAATGGCCCAATGATTCTTTGCTGCCGCCCGAACCCTTGTCCCCCGGTTTACCCGTTAGTAGCGTTCGCGCTGTCTCGAACGAACCCGAGGTAACAGGCTGTCGGTGTGAGAGTGGGTGGGGCCCGGTGGTGCGCAGACCGGTGGCATGGGTCGTGGCGGTCGTCCTCCTGGCGGAGGCCGTCCTCATCGCCGCGCTGAACTGGTTCCTCGGAGTGGTCGTCGACCGGCAGGACATGTCCCTGGCCGGCCTCGACCCGGACGTCATGTCGACGTCCTCGAAGGCCGGCGGGGTGGTCTTCGGCCTCTACTTCGCCCTGTGCGCGCTGGTGGCCGTGCTCGTCGCGGTACGCGACCGCGCCCCGGCCGGCGTCGGCCGCGTCCTGCTGATCAGCGCGGCCGTCGTGCACGGCCTGCTCGGCGCGTTCGCCTGGGGCCTGGTCGGCTGGACGGCGTTCCTGTTCATGGTGGCCGTACTCGGGCTGATCGTGCTGCTCCTGATGACGTACGACCGTACGGGTGGCCCGGAGAGCCCGGCGGCCGGCGACGGCGTGCCGGGGCAGGGCGAGGGACCGGCCGCGCGGCCGGAGCCGGGCGCGAGTCCAGCCGGCGCGGGCGCGCCGGTGAGCCGTACGGACGAACCGCAGGACGGGGACGAGGAGCCCCAGGACTCCGTCCCCGCCCAGATCACCCTTCCGGCGACCACAACTCCGTGATGCCCACGCCCAGTTCCCCGAGGAGCCTGCGGACCAGGGGCAGGCTGATGCCGATCACGTTGCCGTGGTCGCCGTCGATGCCCTCGATGAACGGCGCCGAACGGCCGTCCAGGGTGAACGCGCCGGCGACGTGCAGCGGCTCCCCGGAGGCCACGTAGGCGGCGATCTCCTCGTCGCTGGGCTCGCCGAACCGGACGACGGTGGAGGCGGTCGCCGACACGTACCGCTTGGCCTCCGTGTCCCACACACAATGGCCCGTCTGGAGCACTCCGGCCCGCCCGCGCATGGACTTCCAGCGGGCGGTGGCCTCCTCGGCGTCGGCCGGCTTGCCGAGCGCCTGCCCGTCCAGCTCCAGCACCGAGTCGCAGCCGATCACCAGGGCGCCCTGCACCTCCGGCTTCGCCGCCACGACCGACGCCTTCGCCTCGGCCAGGGCGAGCGCCAGCTCCGCCGGGGTGGGCGCGGTGACGGCGTCCTCGTCGACACCGCTGACGATCACCTCGGGGGCGAGACCGGCCTGCCGGAGCAGGGCCAGCCGGGCGGGGGACTGGGAGGCGAGCACGAGTCGCCTGCGGCGTTTGGCAGTCATGCGGCCAGGTTAGTCAGGCTGTGCCGCCCGGCTCACCTCAGCCCGATCACGATCATGAACAGGACCATGGCCAGAGCCATGAGGAAGCCGAGCCGCCGAAGCATGTTCTGCATGTCGCGCAGTTCTTCCGGCGGCTCGTCTTCAGGGTCTGACCACAGCACTCGTCCAGCGTGCGGCTGGGGTGGGGTCGGGCGCCTGAGTACTGCTACTCAAGTCGGCGCCCGGTGACGACGGATTCGCTCAGCTCGGCCAGTACGTGCGGGTCCAGGATGCCGGGCCCGGGCTGGGGACCCGGGCCGCCGCGATCCTCGACGGGTCGGACCACGCGTCCCTCGGGCCCTCCGCGCCGGACGGCGTTGCCGCTGCCGCCGCGGCGCGGACGCGGACCACCGCCAGGGCGGCGGCCAGCTCCTCCGGGGTCGGATTGCCTCGTACGACCTTGATGTTCATGACCGCTCCCAGGGTCGGCAGGGCTTGGCGGGGGACCTAGAGGGGGATGTTGCCGTGCTTCTTCGGGGGCAGGGATTCCCGCTTGGTGCGCAGCTGACGCAGGCCGCGCACGATGTGGGCCCGGGTGTCGGACGGCATGATCACGGCGTCGATGTAGCCTCGCTCGGCCGCGACGTAGGGGTTGAGGAGAGTGTCCTCGTACTCCTGGATCAGCCGCGCCCGGACCGCCTCGACGTCCTCACCGCTCGCCTCGGCCTCGGCGATGGTGCGGCGGTGCAGGATGTTGACCGCGCCCTGGGCGCCCATGACGGCGATCTGGGCGGTGGGCCAGGCCAGGTTGAGGTCGGCACCCAGGTGCTTGGAGCCCATGACGTCGTACGCGCCGCCGAAGGCCTTGCGGGTGATGACGGTGATGAGCGGGACGGTGGCCTCGGCGTAGGCGTAGATCAGCTTGGCGCCGCGCCGGATGATGCCGTCGTGCTCCTGGCCGACGCCGGGCAGGAAGCCGGGCACGTCCACGAAGGTCAGCACCGGGATGTTGAAGGCGTCGCAGGTCCGCACGAAGCGGGCGGCCTTCTCGCTCGCCGTGATGTCGAGGCAGCCGGCGAACTGCATCGGCTGGTTGGCGACCACGCCCACCGGGTGGCCCTCGACCCGCCCGAACCCGGTGAGGATGTTCGGCGCGAACAGGGCCTGGGTCTCGAAGAACTCCGCGTCGTCCAGGACGTGCTCGATCACCGTGTGCATGTCGTACGGCTGGTTGGCGCTGTCCGGCACCACGGTGTCCAGCTCGCGGTCCTCGTCGCCGACGGAGAGGTCCGCCTCCTCCGGGAAGACCGGGGGCTCGGAGAGGTTGTTGGACGGCAGGTACGACAGCAGCTGCTTGACGTACTCGATGGCGTCCTTCTCGTCGCCGGCCATGTGGTGGGCCACGCCGGAGGCGGTGTTGTGGGTGCGGGCGCCGCCCAGCTCCTCGAAGCCGACGTCCTCGCCGGTGACGGTCTTGATGACGTCCGGACCGGTGATGAACATGTGCGAGGTCTGGTCGACCATGACCGTGAAGTCGGTGATGGCCGGGGAGTAGACCGCGCCGCCCGCGCAGGGCCCGACGACCAGCGAGATCTGCGGGATGACACCGCTGGCGTGGGTGTTGCGGCGGAAGATCTCGCCGTACGCGCCCAGGGAGGCGACGCCCTCCTGGATGCGGGCGCCGCCGGAGTCGTTGATGCCGATGACCGGGCAGCCGGTCTTCAGCGCGAAGTCCATGACCTTGACGATCTTCTGGCCGTAGACCTCGCCCAGCGCCCCGCCGAAGACGGTGAAGTCCTGCGAGAACACGGCGACCGGGCGGCCGTCGACGGTTCCGTACCCGGTGACGACCCCGTCCCCGTACGGCCGGTTCTGCTCCAGCCCGAAGTTGGTGGAGCGGTGCCGGGCGAACTCGTCCAGCTCGACGAAGGAACCGTCGTCGAGCAGCAGTTCGATCCGCTCACGGGCCGTCAGTTTGCCCTTGGCGTGCTGCTTCTCGACGGCGCGTTCCGAGCCGGCGTGCGTCGCCTCGTGGATGCGGCGCTGGAGATCCGCCAGCTTGCCCGCGGTCGTGTGAATGTCGATCTCTTCCGGCTCGGACATCGGGATGCGGCTCCCTGCCTGCTCAAAAGGGGGGACGGTTACTCATCCGTAGAGTAGTGGCGGCCCTACGGATCAGCAGTGCGTCGTTTACCACACCTAGGGTGGCTTGCATGACGCCGCAGAATCCATCAGACGACAGCCGCTGGTCCGACCTGGACCGTCCGCCCCTGAACGCCGCGGCACTGCGGCGCGGGCTGGTCCGGGAGGGGGGCCTGTACCGCGAGATCGAGGTGGTGCAGCGGACCGGCTCCACCAACTCCGACCTCGCCGCGCGGGCCGCCGAGGGGAAGGCCGGCGAGGGGGCGGTGCTGGTGGCGGAGGAGCAGACGGCCGGCCGGGGCCGGCTGGACCGCCGCTGGACCGCGCCGCCGCGCTCGGGTCTGTTCTTCTCCGTGCTGCTGAAGCCCGCCGAGGTGCCGGTGGCCCGCTGGGGGTGGCTGCCGCTGCTGACGGGCGTGGCGGTGGCGACCGGGCTGTCCCGGGCGGCGGGCGTCGACACGGCACTCAAGTGGCCGAACGACCTGCTGGTCACCGTCGGCGGGGAGGAGCGCAAGGCCGGGGGGATCCTCGCCGAGCGGGCCGGTACGGACGGCGTCGTCGTCGGCGTGGGCATCAACGTCACCCTGCGGGCGGACGAACTCCCCGTCCCGCAGGCGGGCTCCCTCGCGCTGGCCGGGGCGCTGGGCACGGACCGGGATCCGCTGCTGCGTGCGGTGCTGCGGTCGCTGGAGGACTGGTACGGGCGGTGGCGGGCCGCGGGCGGCGACCCCTCGGTGAGCGGCCTCCAGGAGACGTACACGGCCGGCTGCGCCACGCTCGGCCGCATGGTGCGGGCGGAGCTGCCGGGGGAGCGGGCGGTGGTGGGCGAGGCCGTGGCACTGGACGGCGACGGCCGCTTGATCATCGCCACGGAGGAGGGGGTGCAGGAGCCGGTGGGTGCGGGGGACATCGTCCATCTCCGGCCGGCGTAGGGGTACGGCTGTGCCGGCGCGGGTGCCGGCGCTGCCCGCAGCTACGAGCGCCCCGATGGGGCGCGGGGAACTGCGCGAACGGCCATGCGTCCCGCGGCCGGCGTCGGCGGGTGGGGGTACGGGAGCCGGTGGGTGCGGGGGACATCGTCCATCTCCGGCCGGCGTAGGGCGCCGAGTGGGCTGGGGCGCCGTCGCAGGGGGGCGTCCGCGGAACTGCGCGGAACGGCCGGCCGAGCAGTTCCGGCGTCGACGCGCCGATCGCTGCGGGCGGACACCTCCCGGCACGTCCCCTTCCCGCCGTGGGCGGCTGCGGCGCCATGCGGCCGAGGGCACGGCAGCACCCCAAGGGGCGCGGGGAACTGCGCGAACGGCCACGGGGCACCGCGGGCGGATTACCGCGAGTCTGGCCCTGGACCTGCGCCGATGCGGGGTCCGGGGGCGCAGCCCCCTGGGGTGGCCGGCAGCGGCGTCGGTCCACGCGACCGGTACCGGCAAGTGACCCCCCGGCCGAACCCAACGGAGTGAGCTGGCGCACACCTGCCGTAGAGTTGAGGCCGGTCGATACCTGACCGCGGCAGATCGGAAGGGCAGCAGGCGTGACCGTCGACGACACGGGCTCCGGCGCTGGCGGGGACCCCCACGCCGCCGACACCGGCGAGGACCCGCTGGCCCTGCGGCTCGAACAGCTCATCCTGGGCGCCGAGCGCCGCTACACCCCGTTCCAGGCCGCCCGCAGCGCCGGCGTCTCCATGGAGCTGGCGTCCCGCTTCTGGCGGGCGATGGGCTTCGCGGACATCGGTCAGGCCAAGGCCCTCACCGAGGCAGACGTCCTCGCCCTGCGCCGGCTCGCCGGTCTGGTGGAGGCGGGCCTGCTGAGCGAGGCGATGGCGGTGCAGGTGGCCCGGTCCACCGGACAGACCACCGCCCGGTTGGCCGAGTGGCAGATCGACTCCTTCCTGGAGGGGCTGACCGAGCCCCCCGAGCCCGGGATGACCCGCACCGAGGTGACGTACCCGATCGTCGAGCTGCTCCTGCCCGAGCTGGAGGAGTTCCTCGTCTACGTCTGGCGCCGCCAGCTCGCCGCCTCCGCCGGCCGGGTCGTGCAGACGGGTGACGACGAGGAGATGGTCGACCGGCGCCTGGCCGTCGGCTTCGCCGACCTGGTCGGCTTCACCCGCCTCACCCGCCGTATGGAGGAAGAGGAGCTGGGCGAGCTGGTCGAGGCGTTCGAGACGACCGCCGCCGACCTGGTCGCCGCGCGCGGCGGCCGGCTCATCAAGACCCTCGGCGACGAGGTGCTGTACGCGGCGGACGACGCCGGCACGGCCGCGGACATCGCGCTGCGGCTGGTGGAGACGCTGTCGAACGACGAGACGATGCCCGAGCTGCGCGTCGGCATGGCGTTCGGCACGGTGACCACCCGTATGGGTGATGTGTTCGGTACGACGGTGAACCTGGCCTCCCGGCTGACCTCCATAGCGCCGCGCGACGCCGTCCTGGTGGACAGCGCCTTCGCCGAGGAGCTGATCCGCAGCGGCGAGGCGCCCGCCTCGGAGGCGGAGGCGGCGGAGGCCGCCGCGGCCGCCGAGAAGGAGGGCGAGGAACCGCCGACGTACCGTTTCGCGCTCCAGCCGATGTGGCAGCGCCCGGTGCGCGGGCTCGGCGTGGTCGAGCCGTGGCTGCTCACCCGCCGCGACAGCCGGCCGTAGCCGCCGCCCGCTATCCCCCGTGGCCGCCGAGTACGTCCACGCACAGGCCGATCACCGGCACGCACACCCCGCCCGGACGGGGCTCCGCCGTGCCCCGGCTCGGGGTGGGGGCAGGGGTCGGCGTGGGGGTCGCCGGGGCCGGGCGCGGGGCGGACGCCGTCGGCGCGGGGCCTGTCGTGCCGCCGGGTGCGCCCGGGATGCCGGTCGTGTGGGCGGTCGGTACGGCGGTGGGGCCGGGCGGCGCCGTGGCCGTACCCGGCGCCGTGCCCGGGGCGGTGCGGGCCGGGGACCCGGTGGGCGTGGGCGCGAGGCTGCGGCCGCCCATCGCGGAGGTCGCCGAGGGCAGTGCGGTGGGGGCGGCGGCGATGGTGGCCGAGGTGTTCGCGGAGCCGTCCGGGGCCCGGCCGCCCGGATCGAGCCGGGGCTCCGCCTCCGCCGTACCGGAGGCGCCGACCCCCGCGTCCGGAGCCATCCGGACCAGGCTGAGCACCCCCGCGGCCAGGGCGAGACCGCCGGCGGCGAGCAGGACCTTGCGGGGGCGGGGCTTGCGGTGCCGCCCGCGCCGTACTCCCGGCGCACTCCCCGGCGCGCGCTCCTGGTCCGCAGCCAACTGTCCAGGTATCGGTGTCATGGGTCCCCTCCCCGCCGCGCGCCCGGGGCGCGCCGTGGCGCACGCTATGCGCTCGTGTGGGCGAAGTGCGCGGAGACGGCCGGGATGTCACTCGAACGGGCGAACGGGCGCAGTGCCCCGGGCTTCCCGGAAGGGGGTGCGGCTGCGATGATCGGGCCGACGGTCAGTTAACCCGCGTTAACCGGAGGGGTGTCATGAGCGAGGAGCGGTTCGGGGAGTTCGTGCTGGTGCGGCGGCACGGGCACGTCGCGGAGCTGGTGCTGGACCGGCCCAAGGCGATGAACGCCGTCTCCACGGAGATGGCCCGGTCCCTCGCGGGCGCGTGCGCCGCGCTCGCCGCCGACCGGGACGCCCGGGTGGTCGTCCTGACCTCGTCGCACGAACGGGCGTTCTGCGTGGGCGCGGACCTGAAGGAGCGGAACTCCTTCACCGACGCCGACCTGGTGCGCCAGCGGCCGGTGGCGCGGGCCGCGTACACCGGGGTGCTGGAGCTGCCGATGCCGACCGTCGCGGCGGTGCACGGCTTCGCGCTGGGCGGCGGTTTCGAGCTGGCGCTGTCCTGCGACCTGATCGTGGCCGACGCCACGGCCGTGGTGGGGCTGCCGGAGGTGTCCGTGGGCGTGATCCCGGGCGGAGGCGGCACGCAGCTGCTGCCCCGGCGGGTCGGTGCAGCGCGCGCCGCCGAGCTGATCTTCTCGGCGCGGCGGGTGGAGGCCGCGGAGGCGGCCGAGCTGGGGCTGGTGGACCGGCTGGTGGAGGCCGGCCGGGACCGCGAGGAGGCGCTGGCGCTCGGGCAGCGCATCGCCGGGAACTCGCCGGTGGGCCTGCGGGCGGCGAAGCGGGCGCTGCGGCTGGGGCACGGGCTGGACCTGCGGGCCGGCCTGGAGGTCGAGGACGCGGCCTGGCGCTCGGTGGCCTTCTCCGGCGACCGCGCGGAGGGCGTGGCGGCCTTCAACGAGAAGCGTGCACCGCAGTGGCCGGGGGAGTGAGGCGCCTGCTGCCGGGCGCCCCGCAGGGGCGTGGGGAACCGCGCGACCGGCCACGGCGCACCCGCACCGGCGACGGCCCGCAGCCCCCGCCCCGTAGCAGCACATTCCACCTGATCGCCGCACCAATGTCCCGAACCCCATCAATCCTCCCTAATCTGGAGTAATGGCTGAGGACAAGCGGCTGGCCGCAGTCGTGGCGCTGGCGCAGGGCATGGCGGCGGCCCACACCCCGCGGGAGTGCTGGCAGGCCGCCGCCCTCGGCGCCTGCCACGCACTGGACGGCAGCTTCGCCGCGCTGTCGGTGTGGGAACGGGAACTCGGCCGCCTCCGGGTCCTCGTGAACGTCGGGGACCGCGCCCCCGACGAGGAGGAGTTCCCGGAGGCCGAGACCTACCCGGTGCACCAGTTCCCGGAGATCACCGAGTTCCTGCACGAGCGGTGGGCCGGCGGCGGCGGCCCCAACGCCTGGGTGGAGACGGCCGGGGGAACGGCCGCCGGCGACCCCGGTTACTTCCACCAGCGCGTCGCCGCCCTGCGCCGCCGGCGCCGCGGCTGCTGTGTCGTCGCCCCCGTCGTCCTGCACGGCCGCGCCTGGGGCGAGCTGTACGTGGCGCGCGCGGCCGGCGAAGCCCTCTTCGGGCGGGCCGACGCCGACTTCGCCACCGTGCTCGCCGCCGTGGTCGCCGCCGGCATCGCGCAGACCGAGCGGCTGGAGGAGGCCCGCCGGCTCGCGTTCACCGACGCCCTGACCGGCCTCGCCAACCGCCGGGCCGTGGACGTACGGCTGGAGGAGGCCGTGGAGCGGCACCGCGCGGACGGCGTGGTCGTCAGCCTCGTCGTCTGCGACCTCAACGGGCTCAAGCGGGTCAACGACACCCTCGGGCACGCCGTCGGCGACCGCCTGCTCGAACGTTTCGGCTCGGTGCTGTCGCTGTGCGGCGCGATGGTGCCGGGCGCGCTGGCCGCGCGGCTCGGCGGGGACGAGTTCTGCCTGCTCGCGATCGGGCCGCCCGCCGACGACGTGGTGAAGGCCGCGGACGAACTGTGCCGCCGGGCCGGGGAGTTGGAGCTGGGGGAGGGTGTGGCGTGCGGGGTCGCCTCGACCGAGGACCCGATCGGGCAGGTGCGGGACGCCCGCCGGCTGTTCCGGCTCGCGGACGCCGCCCAGTACCGGGCCAAGGCCACCCGCAGGGACCGGCCGGTGGTGGCCGGCCGGGAGGGGCCGGACGATCCGGTCGTACGGCTGGCCGACGAGCCGCCGCCCTCGCGGGCCGAGCGGCGCCGGTTCCGCGGGCGCCGGCCGTGAGGCGAAGCCCACACCGCGCGGTAAGGGTCACCCCCGGTCCCCACTAGTGACATCCCCGCATTCAATGCGTACGCTCCTGAATATGGATATGCACACTGTGGTGGTGGGGACGTCCGGTGTCACGGCGTCCGACGTTCTCGCCGTGGCGCGCGGCGGTGCCCGCATCGAGCTGTCGGCCGAAGCCGTGGCGGCCCTCGCGGCGGCCCGGGAGATCGTGGACGCGCTGGCGGCCAAGCCGGACCCGGTCTACGGCGTCTCCACCGGCTTCGGCGCCCTGGCGACCCGGCACATCAGCCAGGAACTGCGCGCACAGCTGCAGCGCAACATCGTCCGCTCGCACGCCGCCGGCATGGGGCCGCGGGTCGAGCGGGAAGTCGTACGGGCCCTGATGTTCCTCCGGCTCAAGACCGTCTGCTCCGGGCACACCGGTGTGCGGCCCGAGGTCGCGCAGACGATGGCCGACGTGCTGAACGCCGGGATCACCCCGGTCGTGCACGAGTACGGCTCCCTCGGCTGCTCCGGCGACCTGGCCCCGCTGTCCCACTGCGCCCTCGCGCTCATGGGCGAGGGGGAGGCCGAGGGCCCCGACGGCGTCGTACGGCCCGCCGGCGAGCTGCTCGCCGAGCACGGGATCCAGCCCGTCGAACTGCGCGAGAAGGAGGGCCTCGCCCTCCTCAACGGCACCGACGGCATGCTCGGCATGCTGGTCATGGCCCTCGCCGACCTCGACACCCTCTACAAGTCCGCCGACGTCACCGCCGCCCTCAGCCTGGAGGCGCTGCTCGGCACGGACAAGGTGCTCGCCCCCGAGCTGCACGCCATCCGCCCGCACCCGGGCCAGGGCGCCTCCGCCGCCAACATGCTGGCCGTACTGGAGGGTTCGGGCCTCACCGGGCACCACCAGGACGACGCGCCCCGCGTCCAGGACGCCTACTCGGTGCGCTGCGCCCCGCAGGTCGCCGGCGCCGGACGCGACACCCTCGCGCACGCCCGCCTGGTCGCCGAGCGGGAGCTGGCCTCCGCCGTCGACAACCCCGTCGTGCTGCCCGACGGCCGCGTGGAGTCCAACGGCAACTTCCACGGCGCGCCCGTCGCCTACGTCCTGGACTTCCTCGCCATCGCCGCCGCCGACCTCGGCTCCATCGCCGAGCGCCGCACCGACCGGCTGCTGGACAAGAACCGCAGCCACGGGCTTCCGCCCTTCCTCGCGGACGACGCCGGTGTCGACTCCGGTCTGATGATCGCCCAGTACACGCAGGCCGCGCTGGTCAGCGAGATGAAGCGGCTGGCCGTACCGGCCTCCGCGGACTCCATCCCGTCCTCCGCCATGCAGGAGGACCACGTCTCCATGGGCTGGTCGGCCGCGCGCAAGCTGCGCACCGCCGTCGACAACCTCACCCGGATCATCGCCATCGAGCTGTACGCGGCCACCCGCGCCGTCGAACTGCGCGAGGGCCTCACCCCGGCACCCGCCACCCAGGCCGTCATCGAGGCCGTACGGGCCGCGGGCGTGCAGGGCCCGGGTCCGGACCGCTTCCTGGCACCCGACCTGGCCGCCGCCGACGCGTTCGTGCGCAGCGGTGACCTGGTGGCGGCCGTGGAGAAGGTCACCGGCCCGCTCCGGTGAACGCGAAGGGGCCCCGGCACCGGCCGGGGCCCCTCGACGCTACGGACGAAACGTCACTTCAGCTTGGCGGCCTGCGCCTTCACGACCGGAGCGGAGACCGTGTAGGCCTTCTTGCTCATCATCGCGCCGATGTTGATGGTGGTGTACACGGCGAGGGTGTTCCCGTGCCGCACGACCTCGGCGTGCAGCGGCAGGACGCCGTCCTTGCCCGCGTCGTTGGTCCCGGTGAAGGCCACCGACGCGTCACCGGTGCCGGAGGACTTCTCCTCGGCGACCTTGGTGAACTTGCCCTTCTCGCCGGCCTGCTCGCCGGAGAAGCCGGCCGCGCACGCCTTGACCGCGTCGGAGACCGCCTTCAGGCCCTGCTCCGCGCCGTCCCCGTCGTACGAGGCCAGCGTGACCACGGTGACGTCCAGGTCCATGGACTTGCCCAGCGCGTCCTCGAACTTGCCGTTCGCCAGGTCCTCCGGGGACGTGGCGTCGTCCGTGGGGTCCTTCTTCTGCTCCGTGGCCATCCGGCTGGTGTGCGCCGCCGGGTCGCCGGGCGCGATGCCGGTGAACGCCCGGAGCACGGGCTCGCACTTGGCGTCGTCGGCCGTGACCTTGCTCTTGTCGGGGACACCGCCCTCGACGGCACCGACCTTGTGCCCGGGCACGTCACCCTGGGTGATGATCAGCTTCTTCAACTCGGCGGCGCTCAGCGCCTGCGCGGCGGGCTTCCCCGCGTCCTTGCCCGACCCGTTCCCGGAATCCTTCGACTCTTCGCCGCCACAACCCGTGACGAGGGCGAGCGACAACGCGCTCACAGCTGCGGTGGCGCACAGCCGCACGCCCGATGATCTCTTCATGAGCGAACTATGTGGTCGCTGTCAAGGATTCGTCAAGGAAAATTAAAAGCCCAGGCGTTCCCGACGCACCGAATACACGACGAATCCGGCGCCCACGGCGAGGAAGAGACTGCCGCCGACGACGTACGGGGTGGTGTCGAAGCTTCCCGTGTCGGCGAGTTCGGTCTCCGCCGCCCGGTCCGCGGACTCGGCGGCCGCCGCCGTCACGGCTCTGGCCTGCGTGACCTGCTCGGCCTGCGGCGAGGCGGAGGTGGCTGCCGTCTCTCTCGCCGGGGCGTCCTGCGAGGCGTTCGCGGACGGGACGAACCACAGCGCGCACAGGAGGGTCCCCGCGGCGGTGGCGGTCAGCAGCGGACGGCGAGCGGATGACACGGAATATCGATCCCCTTGTGCAGCTGGCGAATTGGCCGTGTGGGGCGATGTTAGTGAAAGGCGCGGGTCACAGGAAAGTCACGGGAGGTTTCAGTCGTACGCTCCCGCCATGAGCACAGAAGAGACATCACGGTTTGTACGGCTTCGCGTGGACCTGGTGCTGGAGGTGCACGACGACGACGCGGTGGCCAAGGCCGCGCTGCGCCGGATCGCCGAGGACCCGGAGCTGCCCGCGGGGGACCGGGCCCCCGCCGAGGGCGCTGTGACGGACGACACCGCGGAGGCCCTGGCCTATCTCGTGGATCCGTTCGACCTGGTGAGCGAGGTGCCCGGGGTGGAGCTCCAGCAGGCGTCCTGGTCCAGCGAGCGCATCGACTACGACCCCGATTCGCCCGACTGGGACCTGGACGAGGATGATGGGGCGGACGACGAGGAAGAGGGCGGCATCGGCTGAGCGTCCCGGGGCACCCAGGACCCCGGACGGCAACCGCCGTCCGGGGTTTCGTCGTCCCAGGGGGGCGCACGGACGGGATCCCGCGGCACCCGCGACCGCGTTTCCGCGGACGTGGGATGCCCCACAGATGCACGGACTGTGGAACGGGACGACCCGGCCGTAGCGTTGAAGGTTCTCGACGGGGACTCTCGGGGTTATCGCGACTCGCAACGATGGAGAAGCTTGTGATGACGGACAGTAAGCGGCGCCGGCGCCTGACGGCCGCGTCCGCTCTGCTCGGCGGTGTGCTGGTGCTGACGGCCTGTTCCGGCGGCGGCGCCGACGGCTCCGGCAGTGGCAGCGGCGACACCTCGCAGGCCAAGGTGGACGAGGCGGCGGCCAAGAAGTCGTCGGAGGCGCAGATCACGATCACGCCGAAGGACGGCTCCAACAACGCCTCCATCAACAACTCCGCCGTCGTCGCGGTGCGCAAGGGCACGCTCACGGGCGTCACGATGACCACCCAGGACGGCAAGGCCGTCGCCGGTCAGCTGTCCGCCGACAAGAAGAGCTGGAAGCCCAGCGTCCAGCTGGAGCGCTCCACCACCTACAAGCTCGCCGCCGAGGCCAAGGACTCCGAGGGCCGCATAGCCCACGAGAACGCCACCTTCACGACGGTCTCCCCGGCCAACAGCTTCATCGGCTCCTTCACCCCGGACAACGGTTCGACGGTCGGCGTCGGCATGCCGGTGTCGATCAACTTCGACAAGGCGATCACCAACAAGGCGGCCGTGCAGAAGGGCATCACGGTCAGCACCAGCAGCGGCCAGGAGGTCGCCTGCCACTGGTTCAACGCCAACCGCATGGACTGCCGCCCGGAGGAGTACTGGAAGGAAGGCTCCACCGTCACCCTGAAGCTGGCCCTCGACGGTGTCGAGGGCGCGGCGGGCGTCCACGGCGTCCAGCAGAAGACGGTCACCTTCCACATAGGCCGCAACCAGGTCTCCTACGTCGACGCGCAGACCCACCAGATGAAGATCACGCAGGACGGCAAGGTCGTCAAGACCATCCCGATCTCCGCAGGCGCCCCCGACAACAAGACGTACGAGGGCCAGATGGTGATCTCGGAGAAGTTCAAGCAGACCCGCATGAACGGCGCCACGGTCGGCTTCAAGGACTCCGACGGCAAGGGCGAGTACGACATCAAGGACGTGCCGCACGCCATGCGCCTGACCACGTCCGGCACCTTCATCCACGGCAACTACTGGGGTGCGCCGTCCGTCTTCGGCAGTGTCAACACCAGCCACGGCTGCGTCGGCCTGCAGGACAAGAAGGGCGCGAACGACCCGAGCACGCCGGCCGCGTGGTTCTTCGACCACTCGCTGATCGGTGACGTCGTGGTCGTCCAGCACACCGGCGACAAGACCGTCTCGCCGGACAACGGCCTCAACGGCTGGAACATGGACTGGGCGCAGTGGAAGGTCGGTTCGGCCGTCTGACAGCCCTCCGCACAGCTCTCTTCCGGTGCCGCCCCCAGGGGCGGCACCGGTGTTTCCGGGACCTTCCCGGGCCTTCCCGGGGCGGATCAGAGCCTTCTCATGCTTCTTTTATGCCGGGCTTATCGAGTCATCACGCGCCGTACCTAGCTTGCGGCGCATGTTCTTCACCTACCTGAGGCGCGAACTGCGCCGCCGTAGAAAGGCGGCCCTCGTCGTCGCCTCCGGCCTCGCCCTGGGCATCGCGCTGGTCATCGTGGTCAACTCCGTGTCCAACGGCATGGGGAAGGCCCAGGACAAGGTCCTGCAGTCGCTGTACGGGCTGGGGACGGACATGACGGTCACCAAGGCGGCGTCGGCCTCCACCGGTGACACCCAGCGGCCCCGCTTCCGGTTCGACGCGCGGGGCAACGACGACGACTCGGAGCAGAGCAGCGACCGCGTCATGGTGCAGGGCTTCCAGACGCTGTCCACCGCCACGGTGACCGAGGTCGGCGCCCAGTCCGGCGTCTCGGACGCGGTCGGCGGGCTGAGCCTGCAGGTCCTCAAGGTCAGCGGCCAGTTCACGCGCGGTCAGTTCCAGCAGAACGGCAACGGGGGCACCGGCGGGTTCCAGCAGGGCGGCGAGAGCGGCCGTACGCAGGGCGAAGTGCAGGGCGGCGGCGCCGACTTCGACGTCAACAACTACTCCGTCTACGGCACCGACGTCACCAAGCCCGGCCTCGGCCCGCTGACCTCCTCGAAGATCACCAGCGGCCGTACGTTCCGGACCTCCGAGACGGACGCCAGGGTCGCCGTGGTCGACTCCGCCTACGCCAAGGAGAAGAAGTACAAGGTCGGCTCCACCGTCACCGTCAAGGGCGTCACGTTCAAGGTGATCGGCATCGCCACCGCCGACAGCGGCGACTCGGCCGCCGACCTGTACGTCCCGCTGAAGCAGGCCCAGACCCTGGGCGACGCGAAGAACAAGGTCACCACGATCTACGTCAAGGCGACCGACTCCCAGAAGATCGCCAGCGTCAAGTCGGCGATCCAGAAGAACGTCTCCGGTACGACGGTCACCACCTCCGCCGACCTCGCGGACACCGTCTCCGGCTCGCTGTCCACCGCCTCCTCCCTCGCCACCAACGTCGGCACGTGGCTGTCCCTCGCGGTGCTGGTGGCCGCGTTCCTGGTCGCCGGCCTGCTCACCTCCTCTGCGGTCTCCCGCCGGGTCCGCGAGTTCGGCACGCTGAAGGCGCTGGGCTGGAAGTCGGGCCGGGTGACCCGTCAGGTGGTCGGCGAGGCCGTGGTCAACGGCCTGGTCGGCGGCGCCCTCGGCATCGCCCTCGGCCTGGCCGGCGCGTACGCCGTCACCGCCGTCAGCCCCAGCCTGCAAGCCCAGCTCGGCGGCGGGACCGGCGGTGGCGGCGGCTTCGGCGGCCCGGGCCGCAGGACGGCCAAGACCCTGGAGATCGCGCTCACCGCACCGGTCAGCGTGACGACGATCGTCCTGGCGGTCGGCCTCGCGGTGGCGGGCGGCCTGATCGCGGGCGCGTTCGGCGGCTGGCGGGCGTCCCGCCTCCGCCCGGCGGACGCGCTCAGGCGGGTGGAGTGACGCGAACCGCGCGACCAGCCGCACTCACCCGCAGACGAACGATCCCAGGAGCCACCCCGTGTACGAACTGAAAAACGTCACCAAGCGCTACACCAGAGGCAGGGACACCGTCCACGCCCTCGACGGAATCGACCTCACCATCGCCGACGGAGACCGACTCGTCATCCAGGGTCCGACGGGCGGCGGGAAATCCACTCTCCTGCAAATGCTCGGCGCCCTCGACCGCCCCACCACCGGAGAAGTCGTCCTCGACGGCACCGATCTGGCCAAGCTGACCGAATCCCGGCTGACAAAACTGCGCAGCGAGAACATCGGCTTCGTCTTCCAGTCCTTCAACCTCATCCCGACCCTCACCGCCCAGGAGAACGTCGAGACGGCCCTCGTACCGCTCGGCATCAAGGTGAAGGAGCGCCGCGAACTCGCCGCCGAGGCACTGGGGTCCGTGGGCCTCGGCGAACGCCTCGCCCATCTGCCCTCGGAGATGTCCGGAGGTCAGCAGCAGCGCGTCGCCATCGCCCGGGCCCTGGTGAAGAAGCCCAAGGTGCTGCTGGCCGACGAGCCGACCGGCAACCTGGACGAGGGCATGCGGGACGAGATCATGGACGTGCTGGAACGCCTGTGGATGGAGCACGGACTGACCTTCATCATGGTCACCCACGACTCCACGCTCGCGAAAAAGGCCCCGCGGCTGGCCACGCTGCGCAAGGGGAAGATCACGGTGAAGGAGAACGCCGGAACCTGACGGCGTATAACACCGCGGGAACGCGGAGGACTTCGCGATTCTGTAACGGTGTCCCGGCCGGCGCGTAACAGTTCCTGGATGCGCTTTCTCACCCTCCTCTCATCTATTGAGCCGTCTGATCACCCCCCGGCATACTGCGGGATCCGGGGGGTTGACGTGCATGCGTGCGAGTCCGCCCCCGACCGGGTGAACGGGGAATTCGCCCGGCACCTCATCTCCAGGGGGAGAACTTGCGCAGACAAGTGAAAAGAGCAGCTGCGGCCACCGTGGCAACGGCCGCAGCGGTCGCCCTCGCAGCGGGTATGACCAGCCCGGCGTCGGCGAAGACCGCACGCACCTCGACGGCGGCCACCGCCGCCGCCAACGTCACCGCCAAGCACCACGTCACCCTGATCACCGGTGACCGCGTCGCCCTCGACGCCAAGGGCCGGGTCGTCGGCCTGGAGCGGGCCAAGGGACGCGAGCACATAGCCTTCCAGGTCCGCAAGGCCGCCGGACACACGCTGGTCGTCCCGGCCGACGCGGCCCGCCTGGTCGCCTCCGGCACGCTGGACCAGCGCCTGTTCGACGTCACCGAGCTGAACAAGGCCGCCACCCGCAAGGCCCAGAAGAACGGCCTGAAGGTCATCGTCGGCTACCGCGGCACCGCCACCGCCGCCAAGGCCGACGTCCGGGACGCGGGCACCCTGCGCCGCAGCCTGAAGGCGCTCAACGCGGACGCCGTGCAGACCCCGGTCAAGGCCACCGCCGAGCTGTGGGACGCCGTCACCAACGGCGACCGGACCGCCTCCGGCATCGCGCACGTCTGGCTCGACGGGGTCCGCAAGGCCTCGCTCGACAAGTCCGTGCCGCAGATCGGCGCGCCCACCGCGTGGAAGGCCGGCTACACCGGCAAGGGCGTGAAGGTCGCCGTCCTGGACACCGGTGTGGACACCAGCCACCCGGACCTGAAGGACCAGGTGGTCGAGTCCAGGAACTTCACCTCCGCCGCCGACGCCACCGACCACTTCGGGCACGGCACGCACGTCGCCTCCATCGTGGCGGGCACCGGCGCTAAGTCGGGCGGCAAGTACAAGGGTGTGGCCCCCGACGCCAAGCTCCTCAACGGCAAGGTGCTGGACGACACCGGCTCCGGTGACGACTCCGGCATCCTCGCCGGCATGGAGTGGGCGGCCGCCCAGGGCGCCTCCGTCATCAACCTGAGCCTCGGCGGCTACGACACCCCCGAGGTCGACCCGCTCGAGGCCGAGGTCAACAAGCTCTCCGCCGAGAAGGGCGTCCTGTTCGCGATCGCCGCGGGCAACGACGGCCCCCAGTCGATCGGCTCGCCGGGCAGCGCGGACGCCGCGCTCACCGTCGGCGCCGTCGACAAGCAGGACAAGCTCGCCGACTTCTCCTCCACCGGCCCGCGCGCCGGCGACGCCGCCATCAAGCCGGACGTCACCGCGCCCGGCGTGGACATCACCGCCGCCGCGGCCAAGGGCAGCGTCATCGACCAGGAGGTCGGTGAGAAGCCCGAGGGCTACCTGACCATCTCCGGCACCTCGATGGCCACCCCGCACGTCGCGGGCGCCGCCGCCATCCTGAAGCAGGAGCACCCCGACTGGGGCTCCGCCCAGCTGAAGGGGGCCCTGACCGGCTCCGCCAAGGGCGGCAAGTACACCCCGTTCCAGCAGGGTTCGGGCCGGATCCAGGTCGACAAGGCGATCAAGCAGTCGATCGTCGCCGACCCGGTGTCGGTGAGCTTCGGCGTGCAGCAGTGGCCGCACACCGACGACAAGCCGGTCACGAAGAAGGTGACGTACCGCAACCTGGGTGACAAGGACGTCACGCTCACCCTGTCCAGCACCGCCACCGGCCCCAAGGGCGCGGCGGCACCGGCGGGCTTCTTCAAGCTCGGCGCGACGACGGTGACCGTGCCGGCGCACGGCACGGCCTCGGCCGACCTCACCGTCAACACCAAGCTGGGCGGCACCCTGGACGGCGCCTACTCCGCGTACGTGACGGCGACGGGCGGCGGCCAGACGGTCCGCACGGCCGCCGCGGTGCAGCGCGAGGTGGAGTCGTACGACCTCACCCTGAAGTTCATCGGCCGGGACGGCAAGCCGACCCCGAACTACGGCGCCGACCTGAGCGGCGTCGGGGGCCTGGCCAACGGCCTGTGGCTGAACCCGTACGACAAGTCCGGCACGGTGAAGGTGCGCGCGCCCAAGGGCACGTACATCCTGAACACCTCCCTCTACGCCGACCCGCAGGACGCCACCAAGGGCATCGACTGGATCGCGCAGCCGAAGCTGACCGTCGGCAAGAAGCAGACGATCACCATCGACGCGCGCAGGACCAAGCCCGTGGACGTCACCATCCCGGCCTCGGGCACGAAGTCCCAGTTCGCCTCGCCGGAGTTCGACGTCACGATCGGCGACAACCAGTACGGCTACGGCTGGTTCCTCGACACCTACAAGGGCTTCCGCACCGCCCACCTGGGCCCGCAGCTGCCGGCCGGTTCGCTGCGCCAGCAGTGGGACGGCCACTGGAGCAAGGGCGCGACCGAGGAGTACGACGTCACCTCCGGCGGCCCGGTCAAGCAGCTCGCCACCGGCTACACCAAGCACTACAAGGCGAGCGACCTGGCCACGGTGAAGGTCCGCATGGGCGCGGCGGCGAGCGGCAAGAAGGGCTCGGTCGACGCGGTGGGCTGGCTGCCCGGCAGCTCCGGCGCCTCTTCCATCAGCATCCCGCAGAAGCTGCCCGGCACCCGCACCCTGCACCTGTCCGCCGCCGGCGGCGTGCAGTGGCAGCTGCAGTTCCAGCAGACCGGCGGGGTCGACCAGGACGGCTTCCCGGTCTACGACGCCGGCTACGCCCTCGGCCAGTTCGCCTTCAAGGCCGGCCAGACCTACACCAAGACGGTCAACACCGCGGTCTTCGGCCCGCACGTCGCCAAGGGCCTCGGCATCTTCCGCGACGGCAACGAGATCTTCGGTGCGCTGCCGCTGGTCGCCGACTCCGCCAAGCACAGCGGGTACTCGCAGTTCACCTCGGTGAACACCACGCTGTACCGCAACGGCACCAAGGTCGGCTCCAGCACCGACCCGCTGTTCGGCGACAAGCCCTTCAAGGTGCCGGCCGGTGACGCGGCGTACAAGCTGACCACCTCGGTCAAGCGGTCCTCGAAGGTGGCGGAGGCCTCGACGCGCATCGACGCGGCCTGGACCTTCCGCTCCAAGAAGCCCGCGGACTTCGTCCAGCTGCCCGCCTCGTCCCTGCACTTCGGTGCCACCACCGGCCTGGACAGCCGGGTCGCGGCCGGCAAGACGGTCACCTTCCCGGTCACCGTCGAGGGCTCCGCCGCCGGCGGCAACCTGAAGTCCCTCGCCGTCTACGTCTCCTACGACGGCAAGAACTTCAAGAAGGTCACCGTCAAGAACGGCAAGATCACCGTGAAGAACCCGGCGAAGAACAAGGCGATCTCGTTCCGCGCCAAGATCACCGACAAGAAGGGCAACACGTCGGAGATCACGATCTACAACGCGTACTTCGGCAAGTAAGCCGTAGCGCTCCCTGACGAGGGGCACACCGGAGGACGGCCTCCGGTGTGCCCCTCATCGCACGGCCGCGCGGTTCACGTCCGTGCCCCAGCTGGCCAGCAGCCGGAGGGACTCCGCGGAGGGCGAGCCCGGTTCGGCGTGGTAGGTGACCAGGGACTGGTCCGAGCCGTCCGTCATGCGGAAGCTCTCGAAGTGCAGGGCCAGGTCGCCCACCAGGGGGTGGTGCAGCTCCTTGACGCCGTGGCTCTTCTCCTTGACGTCGTGCGTGGCCCACAGCCGGCGGAACTCCCCGCTCTTCACGGAGAGCTCGCCCACCAGCGCCGACAGCCGCGGATCGTCCGGGTAACAGCCCGCGTCCATGCGCAGCGCGCAGACGATGTCGATCGCCTTCTGCTCCCAGTCGACGAACAGGTCCCGGTAGTCCGGGCGCAGGAAGACCAGCCGGGACCAGTTCCGCTCGGCCGGCGGCAGCTCCGCCCAGTCACCGAAGACGGCCGCCGCCATCCGGTTCCAGGCGAGGATCTCCGTCCGCCGGCCCACCACGTACGCCGGCACGCCGTCCATCGAGTCCAGCAGCTGCCGCAGCGCCCCCCGCACCTGCTGCTGCCGCGCCGCCGGCTTCTTCTTGTGCGCCTTCGGCTTCGCCAGATGCATGAGGTGCGCGTGCTCGGCGTCCGTCAGCCGCAGCGCCCGGGCGATCGAGTCCAGCACCTCCGCCGAGACGTTCCGGCCGTTGCCCTGCTCCAGCCGCGTGTAGTACGCCACCGACACCCCGGCCAGCTGCGCCAGCTCCTCGCGGCGCAGCCCCGGCACCCGGCGGTGCCGCCCGAACGGGGCCAGGCCCACGTCCTCGGGCTTCAGCCGGGCCCGCCGGCTGCGCAGGAACTCGCTCAGCTCCGCCCGCCGGTCCAGGGGCCGGCCGGCGGCCACGGTTGCGTCCGGCTGCTCGTCCCTGCTGTCCATACGCCCAGTATTCCTGGTCGTACGCGGACCAGCCTGACCCCGCCAGTGGTAGGCACGGCAGTCGTACGCAAAGGCGTGGTCTGGGTGGGCGGCCCTTCGCGGGGCAGGCTGGATGCCGTGCCCGGCAGGAAGGCAGCCCGGGCGCGAGACCCCCGCTAGGAGATTCACCGGCATGACCACTGTTGCTGCGTACGCCGCGCCCGCCGCGAAGGCCCCGCTGGAGCGGACGACCATCGAGCGACGCGCGGTCGGCGAGTTCGACGTCCTGATCGACATCAAGTTCGCCGGTATCTGTCACTCCGACATCCACCAGGCCCGCGAGGGCTGGGGCGAGGCGATCTTCCCGATGGTCCCCGGCCACGAGATCGCGGGCGTCGTTTCAGAGGTCGGCTCCGGCGTGACGAAGTTCCAGGTCGGCGACCGGGTGGGCGTCGGCTGCATGGTCGACTCCTGCCGCGAGTGCGAGAACTGCCTGCGAGGCGAGGAGCAGTACTGCCTCAACGGCATGGTCGGCACCTACAACGCCGTCGGCAAGGACGGCGAGCCCACCTACGGCGGCTACTCCGAGAAGATCGTCGTCGACGAGAACTACGTCGTCCGCATCCCCGACGGCCTCTCCCTGGACGTGGCCGCGCCGCTGCTGTGCGCGGGCATCACCACGTACTCCCCGCTGCACCACTGGAACGCGGGCCCCGGCAAGAAGGTCGCCGTCGTCGGCCTGGGCGGCCTCGGCCACATGGCCGTCAAGATCGCGCACGCCATGGGCGCCGAGGTGACGGTCCTGTCCCAGTCCCTGCGCAAGAAGGACGACGGCCTGAAGCTGGGCGCCGACCACTACCACGCCACCAGCGACCCGAAGACCTTCGAGGAGCTGGCCGGCACCTTCGACCTGATCGTTTCGACCGTGTCGGCGCCGATGGACTTCGGCGCGCTGCTGTCGCTGCTCAAGGTCGACGGCGCCCTGGTGAACGTGGGCGCGCCCGAGGAGCCCATCGCGCTGAACCTGTTCTCGGTGATCGGCGGCCGCAAGACGCTCGCCGGCTCCATGATCGGCGGCATCCGCGAGACCCAGGAGATGCTGGACTTCTGCGCCGAGCACGGCATCGGCGCCGAGATCGAGCTGATCAGCGCGGCCGAGGTCAACGAGGCGTACGAGCGGGTGCTGGCGAGCGACGTCCGCTACCGCTTCGTCATCGACACCGCCACGATCTGACCTGCCGTCCTGCTGGGCCGTAGTCCTGCCGGGCTACGGCCCGCGGCGGATCGTCCGCCTGCTGCGGGGCGTCTGCCGGGTGCGGCCCGTCGTGGCCGTTCGCGCAGTTCCCCGCGCCCCTTCAGGGCGCTCCCCGGCGCCCGCTACCCCAGACCGAAACCCTCCCCGGCGCCGTACGCCCGCACCAGCACGGCCCCGTCGCCCGCGGGCCGCACGACATGGGCCCGCCCGGCGCCGGCCACCCGGGCCTTGTCGTTCTCCACCGCGAGCAGCGTGTTCTCGTCCACGGCGACCCCGTACGGCACCTCGCCCCGCGCGACCGCCGCCACCAGCCGCGGCAGCGTGCCCCACTGGACCGCGTGCACGTCCACCGCGAACGGCACCAGCCCGAGCCCCGCCCGTACCTCGACCTCCGCCAGATCCTCGCCGGTCTCCTCCGGGCACACCGGCACCCCGTCCACCAGCCACCCGCCGACCACGGCCCGCCGCGCGGCCACCGCCGCACCGGCGGAGAAGCCGGCGTACGGCACACCGCGCGCCGCCAGCAGCCCCGGCAGCCGCTCCAGGCATTCCGTGAGCGCGTCCTGGTACGCGGGCGTGAGCCCGCCGCACACCAGCAGCCCGTCGATCCCGTCCAGCACGGCCTCCGGCTCGAACCGGCCGCCGAGCGGCACGAGCAACGGCACCGGCACGCACCCGGGATCCGCCGTGCGCAGCGCCACCGCGTACCGCTCGAACTGCGCGGCGCCGTCCCCCTCGTCCAGGACCAGACACCCGACCCGCCGCTCCCCGCGCACCTCCCGCAGGAACGGCTCGTACACCTCGGCGCGGTCCCAGCCGCCACCGATCAGAAACACCGGACTGCCCATGCCCTGCCCTCCACCTTCTGCTTTCTGGCCGAAGGGCGAATCTACGGGGCGGCCGTCGGCGCCGTCGCCCGAATTGCGGGGTCAGCGGGGCACGCGGAACAACTCGGCCGCGGTGCCGCCGAGCACCCGGTCGCGGACCTCGCCGGAGTCCGTGGCCCGCTCGACCATCACGCGGGCCACGACCGGGTCGCCGTAGGGCGCGTCGGAGCCGAAGAGGGTGCGCCCGGGCAGTTCGCGGACGGCGAGCCGTACGGCGATGACGAGGAACGCGGTGGACAGCTCCAGGTACATGCCGGGGGTGTCCCGGACCAGTTCCACGGCCTCCATCCAGTGCAGGCCGCCGAGCTGGCTGACGATCAGCGGCACGCCGGGGTGGCGGCGGGAGAGCGCGGCGAGCGTGCGCAGATCGTCCGCGGTGGTGGGCGCGAAGCCGTGCACGACCACGGGCAGCCCGCCATGGTCGGCGGCGGCCCGCAGCACCGGCTCCAGCCGCCCGGCCCGCCCCGGCGCCGGCGTCAACTCCCCGATCCCGCGCAGCCCCCGCCCGACGACGTCCTCGGCGACGGCCCGCTCGACCTCCGCCGCCGGCAGCTCCAGCGGCACGGACCCGAACCCGATGAACCGGTCCGGGTGCGCGGCGACCGCCGCACTCACCTCGTCCAGCGCACCGGCGAAGCCCTCCCTCGACCCGCCCCGCCCCCCGAGCGCACCGTCCAGCACCGCGAACTCCCGCCGCAGCGAGGCGAGATCGCCGGCCCGCTCGGGATGCGGCCGGGTCGGGAACAGGACGGCCCGGTCGACGCCGGCGGCGTCCAGGGCGTCCAGGTGCGGGCCGACGGGGTCGTGCACATGCCCGTGCGCGTCGATGATCACTGTGTCTCCCTCGGAGTCGCGGAATGCCGGTCTCCGGGGGAGAGTTGCAGCCTGACACAGTGACAAGGTCAAGCGGCCGGCCAGGCCCGGGAGGGGAGAACAGCGTGCTGATCGGCGAACTGGCGGCCCGCACCGGCACCAGCCCCCGCCTCCTGCGCCACTACGAGGCCACCGGCCTCCTCACCCCGCACCGCCGCGCCAACGGCTACCGCGACTACCCGGAGGCGGACGTCCCCCGGGTGCACCGCATCCGCACCCTCCTCGCCGCGGGCCTGCCGACCCGCGTGGTCGCCTCCCTGCTCCCGTGCACGACGGACACGGACACCGGCCCCGCCCTGGCCCCCTGCCCCGGAGTTCCGGAAACCCTGCGCCGCCGCCTGACCGAACTGGACGAGAAGGCCCGACGCCTGGAGGCGGAACGCACGGAACTGCGCCGCCTGCTCACCGCCCTGACCTGACGCCCGCACCGGGTGGCCGCGCCGCGTGCGGGAAGGGCTCAGCGGGAGCCCGGGCCACGCCGACCGGGCAGGAGACCCCGACCCGCCCAGCCCGCAGCAGCCCGCCGGGTTCCCCGGAGAACGTCCGGGAGCCCCGCGCATTCCGGTCAGGCGCCCGCCGTCGCGGCCTGCGTCACCGTCCGCACCACGGTGTCGCGGACCTGGCAGTAGTACCCGGCCATGTCACCCCGGTAGCGCCACGGCAGTGCGTTCACATGCCCGTCGACCAGCTTGAACTGCTCCAGCGCGGCCTCGTTGCGGTCCTGCAGGTGCAGGTAGAACGCCAGCAGGTGACGCAGTTCCGGCAGCCGCGGGTGGGACGGATCGGCCGCCGCCGCGTCCGCGAGTGCCGCGTCGACCCGGGCCAGCATCTGCGGCGTGTTGTCGGCCTCGGTGTCCTCCGACTCGTCGTGCTCGAAGTGCGCGATGAGCGGCAGCGCCGTCAGCAGGCTGCCCAGCGGCGCGCCGGCCGCCGCCCGCTCGGCGAACTCGGCGGCCAGCCGCTCCGAGCCGCGCCACTTCGCGCACCAGTACTGCAACGCCGAGAAGTGGGCCTCGTAGTGGTGCGGGGCACGCGCGGTGATCTCCGCCCACAACTTGTCCATCTGGGCGTTCGGGTAGCCGAGGCCCAGCGCCACCCAGATCTCCGCGATGTACGGCGTCGGGTCGTCCGGGTTCAGCGCCGCCGCCCGGGCGATCTCCTCACGGGCACCGGCCAGGGTGCGGTGGAAGGCCTCGAACTGCTCCCTGGTCGTGTACTCGGCCCGCTTGCCGCCCCGCAGCTTCCAGGCCAGGATCACCGTGCTGCGGGCCCGGACCACGGCCGCGTCCGGGTCGTCGCGCCGTACGGCCTCCCACGCCAGCAGCCAGGCGTCCTCCTCGGCGGCGCACTCGGCCAGCAGATAGGCGACCGCCGACCGGCGTTCCCAGTCCCGGCCGATCGCCGCGAGCAGGTCGGCGGCCGGCTTCCAGTCGCCGCCGCGCACCGCGGCGAGCACGGTGGTCCACTCCGCCGGCAGGGGCGCGGCGAGGTCGGTGTTCTGCCGCTCGGCGGGCAGCAGGCCGAGCTTCTCCGCGGCCTGCGCGGCCTCGGCGGCCTCCGCCGCCTCCGCTTCGTCGTCGGGGGTCGGGTGGAAGAGCTCCTTCAGGAACACCCAGGCCAGCCACAACACGAAGATCAGTGTGGGGACGGCCAGGACGCCCAGTATCCAGAACAGGACGGTCATCGGGGTGGGTTCGTTTCCTTCTCGGGGGACGGTGGCGGGGCACGGGGGTCGGGGGAGGAGCAGGCGGGGCTCCCCGGTGAGCGGGCGGGGGCCGGTCAGGCGTTCTGGGTCGCCGGCGGCAGCAGTGCCCGCAGCCGGGTGGTGTCGGGGTGGTCGGCGAGCGCCGCCTCCACGGCCTCCTCCAGCGCCGCCTCGGGACCGTCCTCCTCCGTCTCCGAACCCCAGCCGGGTAGCCGGACGGATGCCGGGCGCGTCCAGGAGAACTCCCAGTGCAGCAGCGAGCGGGAGCTGAACTCGGCCAGCACCATGGTGCGCAGCGAGCGGCGCAGCACGGGCCGTACGAACTCGCGGAACGCCCGCCCCTTCGCGGCCGCCGCCTCCTCCGACAGCGGCAGCTGTTCCGCCAGCCGCCACAGCCGGCCGTCGTCGATGACGTCCAGCAGTGCCGACAGCGTCGCCGGCTGCCCGGTGTACCCGGTCAGCGCCCGGTGCAGCGGGGTCTGCGCCGCCGACAGGCTCGCGGCCATCGAGGCGTCCAGCAGCTCCTCCCAGCCGGCCGCGCGCGGGTAGCGCAGCAGCTCGTCGGCGAGGACCGCGTCCTCCAGGGCGGCCAGCGTGCGCGCCGGGTCGGCCAGCAGGGCCAGCGCCGCTCCCTTGCCCTCGTCGGCGCGGCCGTCGGCGGGCAACGCCTCGATCCTGCGTACCCGCTCGGCGATCGGCGGGTGGGAGTCGTACGGCCCCGCCGGCTCCTCCGGCAGCTCCGTGCGGAGGTCCACCAGCTCCAGCTCACGGGCCGTCAGCAACCGGCCGAAGCCGCCGAAGAACTCGCCGCGCGGAGGCAGCAGCCGGGCCTGCAGACCCAGGGTGGCGTAGCACTCCAGGTAGAAGTCGTGGGAGGCGGACAGCACCGGGATCTCGCGCAGCGCCGACGCGGTCGCGTCCCGTCCGGCGATCCGGGCGGCGGTCAGGTCGGCGGCGAACTCCTGGCCGCGCGCGGTGGACAGCGAGGCGCGCAGATAGAACTTGCCGTACGCGGTGTAGATCCGCGCCATCGTCCGGTACGTCGCCCCGACACCGGTCGTGTCGACCTGCTTGGCCTTCTTGCCCTTGGCGACCCGCTTGGCGGACGCCCTTTCCTGCCGGGCCCGGTCGGCGGCCACCTTGTCGTCCGCCTTGGCATGGAACTGGCCGATGACCCGGCCGATCTGCACGCGCCCGCGCACGACGAGCGCGGACAGCCGGGTGTCCCCGCCGGTGAAGTGTCCGAACTCGTGGGCGAGTACGGACCTCAGCTGGGCCTCGGTCAGGCCGGTCAGCAGCGGGACGCCGAGGTAGAGGCGGCGCGGGCCGGCGAACAGGCCGAGCAGCCGCGGATCCTCGCTGACGGCCGCGTTGACCTCGCCGGTGAGCAGGATCCGGTCGGGGGCGCGGGTGCCGGCCGCCGCGGCCAGCTCCCGGACCAGCGCCCACAGCCGGGGCTCGTCGGCCTCGGTGACCGGGATGCCGGGGCCGTCGTCGCCCTTGGGGGCGCGCAGCATGAGCATGCCGCGGACGACGGGGATGGCCAGCAGCACCGTGACGAAGCCGACCTTCGCCGTGAGCGGGCCGTGTCCCCAGCTGAACACGAGAACGTCCACGCCGATCAGCGCGGCGAGCAGGACGAGGCTCAGCAGATAGAAGCCGAGCAGCAGGACGAGGGCGCGCAGCGCGCGCAGAGTTGCGCCCATCGGGCAGATCCCCCCACAGGACCTCAGAAAAGGACATGACAGAGCGCCGGACAGGCAGGGGCCGGTCGGTGCGGATGGTGCGGTGTGCTTGTGGTGGTGCGTGGTGCTGGTGATGCGTGTGGGGGGATGCGGAGTATGCCCTACCGCAGGTCAGCAGGGCAATGTGAAGGGGGTGAACGGCGGTTGGGGGCCGCGGGTCAGGTGGTCGGTCAGCCGGGGAGGCCCGCCGGGCTGCCGCCGTTGGCCTCGTAGCCGGCCACCGCCAGTGCGCGGTGCAGGGCGAACGCGGCGGCCGGGTCGTCGGCCAGGGTCCACGGCAGCGCCCCGACATGACCGTCGATGTGTATCAGCTGCTGCATGGCCTCCGCCCAGCGCTCGGCGGGGACCAGGAAGAACAGCAGCAGATGCCGGACGTGCGGGAGCGTCGGGTCGTCGGGGCGGGCCGCGTGGACCGCGTGCAGCGCGCCGTGGATCGCCTTGGTGACGACCTCGCTCCGGTAGAAGCTCCGGACCAGGTTCACCTCCGGGAGGTGCTCGAACACCGCGAACAGCGGCAGCGCGGCGAGCAGCGAGCCCTCCGGGGCGCGGGCCGCGGCGGCCTCGGCGAAGGAGTACGCCTGCTCGCGCGAGCCGTGCCACTTCTCGCACCAGTAGTGCAGCGCGGCCAGGTGCGCGCCCATGTGGTGCGGGGCGCGGTCGAGGATCTTCAGCCACAGCTGGTCGAACGCGGCCGGCGGATAGGCCAGTCCGCGCGCGATGGACAGCTCTATCACGTGCGGCACCGGGTCGCCGGGGGCCAGCAGGGCCGCCTGCGCACAGGCAGCCTGCGCCTCCTCCATGATGATCCGGAACTCCTCCGTGCCCGGCGTCGCCGTCCGCCAGGCCTGCTGCACCAGGAACTCGGCGTGGACCGCGGCGCCGCCCGCGTCCTTGGGCTGCTCGGCCCGCCACACCCGCAGCCACTGGCCGCCCGGCGTCTCGTGCACCCCGCCGGGCCGCTGCTGGAGCTCCAGCGCGGCGGCGCCCGCGAGGGCCTGCACCCGCTGCCAGCGCAGCTCGCCCTCGGACTCGGTGCCGGCCAGCAGCTGGGCCGCGGCCCGGTACTCCTGGGTGCGCTGGACCAGCTCCAGGACCGCCATCAGGTCCTGGTCCGGGCCGGGCAGGCGCACGTCCAGCTCCTCCTGGCGCACGAAGCCGTAGTCCGCCGGGTCGGCGGCGTCCGGGTGTCCCGGGGGAACCTGCTCGATCACCCCGCGCCTGCGCCGCATGAACGGGAGCAGCACGAAGCTCAGCATGAGCAGCGCCATCAGCAGCCAGAGAATTGCCATGCCTCCCAGCGTTCCAGACGCCCCCGACAATTGGCGAACCCCGCCGCCCGCCTGTGGAAAACTCCCGACCAGGGCACGACAGGGGGCATGCCCGGAGCGGGGCCGGCCGTCGCCGGAGCCTGCCGACCCGGCCGCCCGGAGCATGACGGCAGCATTGCAGGACCGGACGAATCCCTCTTGCCAGGCATCGGGAACGGGCCGGGCGCACTACGCTCGGTACACATGAGTGACAGCCACATCAGTCAGCACTTCGAGACCCTCGCGATCCACGCGGGTAACACCGCGGATCCCCTCACCGGCGCGGTCGTCCCGCCGATCTACCAGGTTTCGACCTACAAGCAGGACGGCGTCGGCGGCCTGCGCGGCGGCTACGAGTACAGCCGCAGCGCCAACCCCACCCGCACCGCCCTGGAGGAGAACCTCGCCGCGCTGGAGGGTGGTCGCCGCGGCCTCGCCTTCGCGTCCGGCCTTGCGGCCGAGGACACCCTGCTGCGTACGCTGCTCACCCCCGGCGACCACGTGGTGATTCCCAACGACGCCTACGGCGGCACCTTCCGGCTCTTCGCCAAGGTCGCCACCCGCTGGGGTGTGGAGTGGTCGGTCGCCGACACCAGCGACCCGGCCGCCGTCCGCGCCGCGATCACCCCGAAGACCAAGGCGGTCTGGGTCGAGACCCCCTCCAACCCGCTGCTCGGCATCACCGACATCGCCGCCGTCGCCCAGGTCGCCCACGACGCGGGCGCGAAGCTGGTCGTCGACAACACCTTCGCCACTCCCTACCTCCAGCAGCCGCTCACGCTCGGCGCCGACGTCGTCGTGCACTCCCTGACCAAGTACATGGGCGGCCACTCGGACGTGGTCGGCGGTGCGCTGATCGTCTCCGACCCGGGCCTCGGCGAGGAGCTGGCCTACCACCAGAACGCGATGGGCGCCGTCGCCGGCCCCTTCGACTCCTGGCTGGTGCTGCGCGGCACCAAGACCCTCGCGGTGCGCATGGACCGGCACAGCGAGAACGCCACGAAGATCGCCGACATGCTGACCCGGCACCCGCGGGTGAGCAGCGTCTGCTACCCGGGGCTGCCCGAGCACCCCGGCCACGACGTCGCCGTCAAGCAGATGAAGGCGTTCGGCGGCATGGTGTCGTTCCGCGTCGAGGGCGGCGAGCCGGCGGCGATCGAGGTGTGCAACCGCGCCAGGATCTTCACCCTCGGCGAGTCGCTCGGCGGCGTCGAGTCCCTCATCGAGCACCCCGGCCGGATGACCCACGCCTCCGCGGCCGGCTCCGCGCTGGAGGTCCCGGCCGACCTGGTCCGCCTGTCCGTCGGCATCGAGAACGTCGACGACCTGCTGGAGGACCTGCGGCAGGCCCTCGGCTGACGGCCGGGGTCACCAACCCGTGAGCGGTGGCGTCGTCTGCGACGGCGGCTCCGCCCACGGGTGGGCGTCGGCCGCCCACACCGCGAACGCGACGGCCGCGGCGCACGCCAGCAGCCACAGCACCCGGCGGACCAGCTGCCGCTGCCGCAGCAGGCGGTCCCCGCGGCGTACCGCGTCCCCCGGCAGATCCGGCGGCACCGGCCCGACGCCCTGCTCCATGATCCGCCGCACGGCGGCCTCCCGCTCCCCTCGGTTCACCGCGGCCTCCCCTCCTCACCGCACGCGACGTGCCCTCCGGCCGCGCCGTCCGTACGCCCCGCGCGCGCGGGACGGCCGTTCGGCAGGGCGGCACCGTCGGCGGGTCTCATGACAGTGCCGTCTTCGGGTTCGCCGGGCGTGCGGCCGTAGGGCGGCCAGGGTGGAGCAGGGTGGCCGTGGCGCGGTCGCAGATGGTGTGGACGCGTTCCGCGGGCAGGCCGAGCAGGGCCGCCGTCTGCTCCTCGGCCACACCCTCGTAGAGCCGCAGTACCAGGATCAGCCGTTCCCGCGGTGTGAGCGCGGCGAGCGGACTGCGCGGATCCGGCCGGGCACGGCCGAAGGCGCCGTACTGGTGCCAGGTGGTGCGCGCGAAACGCGTGGCCAGGTACTGGCGGGCGCAGTCGTACGGGTCCTCGCCGCGCAGCCGGTCCCAGCGGGCGTAGGTGTGGGCCAGCGCGAGCGTCAGCAGGCGCCGCGCGCGCGGGTTGGCGTCCGGCGCCTCCGCGGTGAGCAGCATGGCGGCGTGCAGCAGGCGCCCGGCCGCGCCCGCGGCGAACGCCTCGAACTCCCGGGCCCGGCGGGTGTCACGGGCCGCTTGCCGATCACGCACCACGCCTCCCCCCGACACGGGCCCTGTCCGGACCCGGTCTCATATGAGGCCAGCGGCGGCCCCGGGGTCAAGAGGTGCGGACCCTGCCGTGCGGTGCGCGGCTCAGGAGGCCGGCGGCTGCTCCGCCGCCGGCACGCCCTGCACCGACATCCGCGCGGAGAGCGCGACATTGAAGCGGGTGAGGAGCGTGCAGAACTGCTCGCGCTCCTCCGGCGCCCAGTCGTGTGTCAGCTCGGCCATGAGCTGACGCCGGGACGAGCGCACCTCCTCGAGCCGGGAGGCGCCGCGCGGGGAGAGCTGGAGCACCACGGCACGCCCGTCCTCCGGGTGCGAGGTGCGCTTGACGAGCCCGGTGTCGACCAGGGGCGCCACCTGCCGGGTGACCGTGGAGGAGTCGATCCCCATGCTCGCGGCGAGCGCCTTGACGCCCATCGGGCCTTCCCTGTCGAGCCGGTTGAGCAGCAGGTACGCGGCGCGGTCCATGGAGTTGCGCACCTGGCCGACGCCGCCGAGCCGGGTCTGTTCGGCACGGCGGGCGAACACCGCCACCTCGTGCTGGAGGGTGTCGAGGAGACCGGTGTCACCGACGGTCGTCATGTCCATCGACATTTCAGGTGTTGTGGGCATGGCCGGAGGCTCGCTTCATGAAGGGCTGCTGGGTTGGGGGACAGGGTACGCGGCCCGGCGCCAAGCCGTACCGGCGCTGCGCAAACCCGGTCTCGCAGCTTGGTCACACCCGTCGTGCGCAAACGTGAACTGCGATGCTGGAGTCATGAGCTACCGCACGGCCGACTCCTTGCGCTCCGTCACCCTCGACGACGTGCGCGGCGCCCGGAAGATGCTCTCGGGCGTCGCCCGCGTGACCGCGATGGAAGGCAGCCGGCACCTGTCCCAGCTGGTCGGCGCGCCGGTGCACCTCAAGTGCGAGAACCTGCAGCGGACCGGCTCCTTCAAGCTGCGCGGCGCCTATGTGCGGATCTCCGGGCTGCTGCCGGAGGAGCGGGCGGCCGGCGTGGTGGCCGCGAGCGCCGGCAACCACGCGCAGGGCGTGGCGCTGGCCTCCTCCCTGCTGGGCGTGCACTCCACCGTGTTCATGCCGAAGGGCGCACCGCTGCCGAAGATCAGCGCGACCCGGGAGTACGGCGCCGAGGTGCGCCTGCACGGCCAGGTGGTCGACGAGACGCTGCACGCCGCCCAGGAGTACGCCGCCGAGACGGGCGCGGTGTTCATCCACCCCTTCGACCACTCCGACGTCATCGCGGGTCAGGGCACGGTCGGCCTGGAGATCCTCGAGCAGTGCCCTGAGGTGCGGACGATCGTCGTCGGCATGGGCGGCGGTGGGCTCGCGGCCGGTATCGCGGTGGCGGTGAAGGCGCTGCGGCCGGACGTCCGGATCGTCGGCGTGCAGGCCGAGGGGGCCGCCTGCTATCCGCCGTCGCTGGCCGCCGGTCGCCCGGTGTCGCTGGAGAACCCGGCCACGATGGCCGACGGCATCAAGGTGGGGCGGCCGGGCGTGGTGCCGTTCGGGATCGTCGGCGAGCTGGTCGACGAGGTGCGCACGGTCAGCGAGGACCAGCTGTCGGCGGCGCTGCTGCTCTGCCTGGAGCGGGCCAAGCTGGTGGTGGAACCGGCCGGGGCCAGCCCGGTCGCCGCGCTGCTGGGCGCGCCGGACGCCTTCGAGGGCCCGGTGGTCGCGGTGCTCTCCGGGGGCAACGTCGACCCGGTGCTGATGCAGCGGGTGCTGCGGCACGGCATGGCCGCGCAGGGCCGCTACCTGGCCGTACGGCTGCGCCTGACGGACCGGCCGGGTGCGCTCGCCACGCTCCTCGGGGTGCTGTCGGCGGTCGACGCCAACGTCCTCGACGTGAGCCACGTCCGTACCGACCCCCGGCTCGGGTTCACCGAGGCCGAGGTGGAGCTGCACCTGGAGACGAAGGGCCCCGCGCACTGCGCCGAGGTCGGCCAGTCCCTGCGCGACGCCGGCTACACGGTCATCGCCTGACACCCGCGCCGGGGGCCCTCGGCAATCCACCACCCGTTCGAGTGAAGTGTCTTGAGAGACGCGATACATCGCGTTATGGTTTCCTCGCCACCCCGAATCCCCGACGACGTGGAGACAGACATGCCAGGCGCCATCTATGCCGAAGGCCTGGTGAAGACCTTCGGTGACGTAAGGGCACTGGACGGCGTCGACCTCGATGTGCCCGAGGGCACGGTCCTCGGCCTGCTCGGGCCGAACGGCGCCGGCAAGACGACGACCGTCCGCTGCCTGACGACCCTGCTGCGCCCCGACAGCGGCAAGGCGGTCGTCGCGGGCGTCGACGTGCTGCGGCACCCCGACGCGGTCCGCCGCTGCATAGGCCTGTCCGGCCAGTTCGCGGCGGTCGACGAGTACCTGACCGGCCGGGAGAACCTGCAGATGGTCGGACAGCTCTATCAGATGAAGGCGAGGGCGGCCCGGACCCGCGCGGCGGAGCTGCTGGACCAGTTCAACCTGGCCGACGCCGCCGACCGCCCCGCCAAGACCTACTCCGGAGGCATGCGCCGGCGGCTGGACCTCGCCGCGGCCCTCGTGGTCTCCCCGCCGGTGATGTTCATGGACGAACCCACGACGGGCCTCGACCCGCGCAACCGCCAGCAGCTGTGGGAGGTCATCAAACAGCTCGTCTCCGGCGGTACGACGCTCCTGCTCACCACGCAGTACCTGGAAGAGGCCGACCACCTGGCCCACGACATCGCGGTCGTCGACCACGGCCGGGTCATCGCCCAGGGCACCTCCGACCAGCTCAAGGCCCGCACCGGCGGCGAGCGTGTCGAGGTCGTGGTGCACGAGCGCGAGCGCATCGCGACCGCCGTGGAGGTGCTGCGCGGCTTCGGCAAGGGCGAGACCACGGTGGAGGAGCACACCCGCAAGCTCACGGTGCCCGTCACCGGCGGCGCCAAGCTGCTCGCCGAGGTCATCCGCGAGCTGGACACGCGGGGGATCGAGATAGACGACATCGGCCTGCGCCGCCCCACCCTCGACGACGTCTTCCTCTCCCTGACCGGGCACGCGGCCGAGACCACCGGCCAGGACGAGCAGACCGGCAAGCAGAACGGCAAGCAGACCGGCAAGGAGGCCGTGAAATGAGCGCCGTCACCGAGGCCGTGCCCGCCACGGCGCCCGGCAACCCCGTGGGCCGGTCCGTCCGCGACTCACTGATCGTTGCCAAACGCAATCTGATCCGGATGTCCCGCATCCCCGAAATGCTGATCTTCGGGCTGATCCAGCCCATCATGTTCGTGGTGCTGTTCACCTACGTGTTCGGCGGCTCGATGAAGATCGGCGCCAGCACCAGCGCGCTCGACTACAAGAACTTCCTGATGGCCGGCATCTTCGCGCAGACCGTCACCTTCGCCACCGCCAGCTCCGGCGCCGGCATAGCCGACGACATGCACAAGGGCCTCATCGACCGCTTCCGCTCGCTGCCCATGGCGCGCGGTGCGGTGCTGACCGGCCGCACCCTCGCCGACCTGGTGCAGACGGCGCTCACCCTGCTGGTCCTCGCCGTGGTCGCGCTGCTCGTCGGCTGGCGGGCCGGTTCCGACGGCCCCACCAACGCCGGCAAGGTCCTCGCCGCCTTCGCCCTGCTGCTCCTGCTCGGGTACGCGTTCACCTGGATCGGCGCGCTGATCGGCCTCACCGTCCGCACCCCGGAGGCGGCCACCTCCGGCGGACTGGTCTGGCTGTTCCCGGTGACCTTCATATCCAACGCGTTCGTGGACACCGGCAACATGACGCCGTGGCTGCGGCACGTCGCGGAGTGGAACCCGTTCAGCGCCACCGTGCAGGCGACCCGCGTGCTGTTCGCCAACCCCGGGCAGTCCGCCTCGGGCGCCTGGCCGATGGAGCACCCGGTCTGGGCCTCGTTGATCTGGTCGGTCCTGATCATCGTGGTCTTCCGCACCCTCGCGGTGCGCAAGTACCGCTCCGCGACCGCCTGACGCCGGCGGGCACCGGCCCGTGACACGGCCCGGGGCATGACAAAGCCCCCGGCGGCCCTGAGGGCCGCCGGGGGCCGGAAGCGATCCAGGGGCTTCGGTCAGCCCGTGTACGGCTCGGCCTTCAGGATCCGCACCGAGGCCTTCTTGCCGTTCGGCAGCTCGTACTCAGCGTCCTCGCCGACCTTGTGGCCGATGACGCCCGAGCCGAGCGGGGACTGCGGGGAGTACGTCTCGATCTCGGCGCTCGCGTACTCGCGCGAGGCGAGCAGGAACGTCAGCGTGTCGTCCTCGTCACCGTCGAAGGCGATCGTGACGACCATGCCCGGCGCGACGGCACCGTCCGCGGCCGGCGGCTCGCCGACCTTGGCGTTCTCGAGGAGCTGGGTCAGCTGGCGCACACGGAGCTCCTGCTTGCCCTGCTCCTCCTTGGCCGCGTGGTACCCGCCGTTCTCGCGCAGGTCGCCCTCCTCGCGCGCGGCCGCGATCTTGGCGGCGATCTCCGTGCGCGCAGGACCAGTAAGGTACTCAAGCTCGTCCTTGAGCTTGTTGTACGCCTCCTGGGTCAGCCAGGTGACGTTCTCGCTGGTCTGGGTCACAGGGTGCTCCTCGTCGGTACTGGGAATACAAAGCATCGCCCTACCCAGAAGCATGTTCCCTCTTGGATGGGCGAAACCACGAGCCTAACAATTCAATGGCGAAAGGGGGAGGACATAAGCCATCAGAATCACATCAGCGCAGGTCAGGGCCTACGCATTCCGGGTGAGCCCGGGAGGCGTCCCGGGCTGTCAGCCGGCGTGGCAGCCCAGCAGCTCGGCCGTCGTCCCCTGCGCCGTCGTACGGAGCGTGACGACCTTGTCGATCCGGGTGGCCGGACCGGAGAAGCGGAAGTCGGCGCGGCCCACCTCGGCGCCGTCGGCCGACTGGGAGCGCAGGGTGCAGTAGCCGGAGGCGCCGGCCTCCTTGCGGACCTCCAGATGCACCTTGACCGCGTCGTCGGAGGCCTTGAAGGTGATGACCTCGGCGCTGATCTCGTTCTGCGCGACGTAGTGGTAGGCGAAATAGCCGATCAGTGCGAGCAGCGCCGCGCCCAGCACCGAACCGGCGATCTTGAGCTTGCGGTCGGCGCGCTGATCCGAGGGACGGCCGTAGCGGCCCTCGGGCAGCCGCGTGCTCGCGGTACTCATGATCGTCCTCTCCGCGGAATTATTCGCCCCCCGATTCGGTCACTATAGAAGCCGCCCGCCCGCCGCCCGACCACCGCCCCTCAAGGACGCCCCTTCGGGGCGGCACCTGTTTGACTGCACCCCACGAGCCCGGGGCGCCGACTGACCAAGGATTGAGTCTTGACTGACCAACTGCGACTGATGGCCGTTCACGCGCACCCTGACGACGAGTCGAGCAAGGGCGCGGCGACCATGGCGAAGTACGTGTCCGAGGGGGTGGACGTGCTGGTGGTGACCTGCACCGGCGGAGAGCGTGGGTCCATCCTCAATCCCAAGCTGCAGGGCGACACCTATATCGAGGAGCACATCCACGAGGTCCGCCGCAAGGAGATGGACGAGGCCCGGGAGATCCTCGGCGTCAAGCAGGAATGGCTCGGCTTCGTCGACTCCGGCCTGCCGGAGGGCGACCCGCTGCCGCCGCTGCCCGAGGGCTGCTTCGCCCTGGAGGACGTCGACAAGGCGGCCGGCGAGCTGGTGAAGCAGATCCGCTCCTTCCGCCCGCAGGTGATCACCACCTACGACGAGAACGGCGGCTACCCGCACCCCGACCACATCATGACCCACAAGATTTCCATGGTGGCGTTCGAGGGCGCGGCGGACACCGAGAAGTACCCCGAGGCCGAGTTCGGGCCCGCGTACCAGCCGCTGAAGCTCTACTACAACCAGGGCTTCAACCGCCCCCGCACCGAGGCCCTCCACCAGGCCATGCTCGACCGAGGCCTGGAGTCGCCGTACGGGGAGTGGCTCAAGCGGTGGAACGAGATGGAGCGCACCGAGCGCACCCTGACCACGCACATCCCGTGTGCGGACTTCTTCGAGATCCGTGACAAGGCGCTGATCGCCCACGCCACGCAGATCGACCCGGACGGCGGCTGGTTCAAGGTGCCGCTGGAGCTCCAGAGGGAGGTCTGGCCGACGGAGGAGTACGAGCTGGCGAAGTCCCTCGTCGATACCTCCATCCCCGAGGACGACCTCTTCGCGGGCATCCGGGACAATGCCTGACATGAGCGCAAGCGTGAGCCTGGCAGTGACGCACCTCGTCCCCCTCGCCAAGGAGGTGGACGAGAACAAGGTCACCCCCGGTGTCCTCGGCTTCATCGTCTTCGCGGTGATGGCCCTGGCCGTGTGGGGACTGATGAAGTCGATGAGCAAGCACATGCAGAAGGTCGACTTCAAGGAGTCCCCGGACGCCGACGCGGAGCAGGCCAGGCAGAAGGCCGAATCCCCGGCCCAGCAGGGCTGACCGCGCAGGTCAGCGCCCCGCCGGTACCGCCACCCCCATCACCTCCCGGGCGTGGCGGTCCGGAGTCATGCGCAGACGCCAGGCCTGCCAGCCGGCCTCCAGCTGCACGCCCCGCTCCAGCAGCAGGGAGTACGCCGAGACGTAGTCGTCCAGCTTCTCGTCCCGCAGCGGATGCGTCGCGCGGGCCAACTGGGACAGCTCCTCCTGGGCGACCGCCGTGCCCACCTCCACCCCGCCCGGCGCCGCGTACGGCAGCAGGGTGCAGCGCAGGAAGCGGGCCCAGTCCTCGCCGCGCCGGTCGCCGTACGACGAGAACAGGGTGAGCGCCTCGTCGCACAGCGCCAGCGCCTGCTGCGTGCGCGCGTTGCCCGCGTCCACCACCGCCAGCTCCAGACAGGTCCAGGC
This sequence comes from Streptomyces sp. NPDC088810, assembly GCF_044750305.1. Taxonomy (NCBI): domain Bacteria; kingdom Bacillati; phylum Actinomycetota; class Actinomycetes; order Kitasatosporales; family Streptomycetaceae; genus Streptomyces; species Streptomyces sp. NPDC088810. The sequence continues at coordinate 188,362 of NZ_JBIVJQ010000004.1, read as the reverse complement.
CTCGCCGTGGGCCACGCCGATCCGCTGGAAGTCGGCGCGCGCGTCCACCAGCAGCTGCCGGGCGAAACCGGAATTGCGCAGCGAGCCGGTCTGCGCGGCCCGCTGGTCCCGGGTCGCCCGCGCCGAGTGGTGCCGGGCGCAGGCCAGGCCGTAGACGTCCCGTATCCGGGAGAACATCGTCCGGGACCGCTCCAGCTCGCGCACCGCCCGGTCCAGCTCGCCGGTCTCCTCCAGGGCCTGCCCCAGGTAGTACAGCGTCCACGCCTCGCCGCGCGCGTCCTCGTTGTCCCGGTGCCGCACCGCCGCCCGGCGCAGGCTCTCCACGGCGGCGGAGGCGTCGCCGTCCACCAGCCTGGCCCGGGCCAGCTGGGTCAGCGCCCACGCCTCCCCGCGGGCGTCGTGCGTCCTGCCGTACCGCTCCAGGGCCGCCCGCAGCTCCGTCTCCGCGCGCGGTACGTCCCCCAGCCGCAGCGCCAGCTGGCCCAGCTGGAAGTGCGCCCAGGCCTCGCCGTGCACCGAGCCGCCCTCGTGGTGCAGGACCAGGGAGCGGGTGAGCAGGTCCAGCGCCTCCGCCAGCCGGGCCCGGTCCCGCTGGACGGCCGCCAGCGCGTGCATCGTCCAGGCCCGGTCCGTCGCCAGCTCCGGCGCGGCCTGCAGGTCCAGGGCCTCCTGGAGCTTGGCGGCGGCCTCGGTGAGGTTGCCCTGGTGGTGCAGTGTGATCCCCAGTGAGGTCAGGGCGCGGGCCGCGCCGGCGTCGTGGTGGGCCTCCCGGTACAGGTCGACCACCGAGGCCAGTGTGGTGCGCGCCTTGTCCAGCTCGCCCAGCTGCCGGGCCGCGATACCGGTACGCCACTGCACCGAGCGCACCAGCAGGCCCTGGTCCACCGACTGCGCCAGCTCGTTGATCTCACCGAGCCGGTACAGGTCGCCGCGCAGCAGGCAGTAGTCGCACAGTGCGCCGAGCAGGTTCAGCACGGCCGCCTGGTCCACGCCCTCCGCGTGCCGCAGGGCCGCCGTGATGAAGCTGGACTCGTCGTCCAGCCAGCGCAGCGCCTCGTCGAGCGAGGGGAAGCCGTGCGAGCCGAACTGGTTCGACCGCGTCGACATGTTCCCGTCCACCAGGCGCAGCACCGCGTCGGCCAGCTCCGCGTAGTTCACGATCAGCCGTTCCTGCGCCGCCGCCCGCTCGGCCGGGTCCTCCTCGTCCAGCAGCCGTGCCTGGGCGAAGGCCCGCACCAGGTCGTGCAGCCGGTAGCGGCTGCCGCGCACATGGTCGATCAGGCCCGCCCGGGCGAGCGCCACCAGATGCCGGGTGGCCTCGGCCTCGTCGGTGGCGAGCAGGGAGGCCGCCGCCGCCGCGCCCAGCGAGGCCCGGCCCGCCAGCGCCAGCCTCCTCAGCAGCCGGCGGGTGGGCTCCGGCTGGTCGGTGTAGCGCAGCCACAGCGCCCGCTCCACCGGATCCACCGGGCCGTACGCGCCCAGGTCCGCGGCCAGCTGCCGGGGTGAGCGCGGGCCCAGTGCGGAGCCCGCGGTCCGCAGCGCCAGCGGCAGCCCCCCGCACAGCTCGCGGATCCGGTCGGCGGACTCGGCGTCGTACGGCCCCGAGGCGTCCTCCGCCGCCGCGCTCAGCAGCTCCTCGGCGCCCGCCGCGTCCAGTGCCGGGACCGGCAGCTCGTGCACCCAGGCCGGCAGGTCGGCGGGCAGGTCGAGGGGGGTGCGGGCGGTGACCAGGACCAGGCTGTCGGAGCGCTCCGGCACCAGGGCGCGCACCTGCTCGGGGTCCGAGGCGTCGTCCAGCACGATCGTCACCGGCAGACCGGTCAGATGCCGGTGGTACAGCTCGCCGAGCCGCTTGACCTGCTGGTCGGGGGAGGACCGCTCCCGGAACAGCAGCTGCTCACGGGGTGCGCCCAGCCGGTTCAGCAGGTGCAACAGCGCGTCCCGGGTGGACAGCGGCGCCTCCTCGCGGCTGCCGCCGCGCAGGTCCACCACGACCGCGCCCCGGAAGTGGTCGCGCAGCTCGTGCGCCGCGCGCACCGCGAGCGTGGTCCGGCCGGAGCCGGGCTCGCCGTGCAGCACGACCACCGTCGGCCGGGTCTCGGTGGCCGCGCGGGCCGCCTGCGCCCACTGCCTGATCCGCCCCAGCTCCGCCCGGCGGCCCGCGAACGTGCCGTCGGCCTCCGGGAGCTGCCCGAAGGACTGCTCCAGCACCGACCGCCTGCGGGCAGCCGCGCTCTTGTCCGTGCCGCGCAGCGCCGGGCCACCGCCGGTCTTCTTCGCGCCCGTGGAGGCGCTCAGTACCCGCTGCTGGTCGAGGAACGGGCGGATGCCCCGCACCTCCAGCGCCGTCAGCCACTGCAACCGCAGCTGCTCCGGGCCGCCGGGCTGGCCGGCCGCGCCCGCGCGGTGGTGGGCGGCCGGCAGATGCGCGCCGGCCACCTTCACCACGGTCGCCGCGGCGCCCACCACGGCCGCCGTGGCACCCGCGCCGAGGGCCGTGCCGGTGCCCGTGCCGAGGGACAGGTCGGCGACAGCGGCGGCGACGGCGGCAACGGCCGCCACCAGCAAGGCGGTTCCGGCGCCCGTGGCCGCGTACCGCTGCCCGAAGGTGAGCTGACCGGCCTCCGCCTCGTCCAGTGCGCGCGTGTAGGCGTCGTACTCCTCGCCGGCCGCCCCCGCCATCGCGTCCAGCGCGCCGCGCGCCCGGGCCAGCAGCACCTGGCCGTCGAGCCGTCCACCCGACCGCCGCACCTCCTCCTCCACGGCCCGCACCAGCAACCGCTCGGCTTCCGCCCGATGACCGTCCCGCATGTCCCGTCCCCCTCCGGCGGCAACTCCGTTCCCCACGAGTGTCCTTCGGGGGAGGCAGGATGGCGAGGGGGTCACGATCAGCGGACGTGGCGGGGGCTTGAGGAGGGTGGACGCGGTGGTGGGAATTCTCGTCACGGTGCTGGTGAGCCGGCCGGGGTCCTCGGACAGCAAGGCCGACACGGCCGACAAGGGCGTGGCGTCGGTGCCTGCACAGTCGTCCGCCGCTCCGGCCGGCACGGAGCAGTCGGTCGGCACGGAGCAGTCCGGTGGCCGGTCGGCAGCACAGCCCGGCAAGAGCGCAGAGGCGGCGAAGGCCGCGTTCGGGCCTCAGCGCGTCCACCGGTGGTGCCCCGGACCTGTTCGTACCGGACTCCCTCAAGGTCATCACAGCCCCGTTTGCCGGCCCGGCGAAACTCGAGGTCACCGTCTGGGCCTGACGTCCGCCGCGATCCGAGGACTGCCGTCCGACGCGGTCCGGGCCTGACGTCCGGTGGGCGGGGTGCTGCGGCAGGATGGAGGTATGGCGAATCGACTGGCCCATGAGACGTCCCCCTACCTGCTCCAGCACGCCGACAACCCCGTCGACTGGTGGCCGTGGTCCGTCGAGGCCTTCGACGAGGCCCGCCGGACCGGCAAACCCGTGCTGCTGAGCGTCGGATACAGCAGCTGCCACTGGTGCCATGTCATGGCGCACGAGTCCTTCGAGGACCGGGCCACCGCCGACTACCTCAACGAGCATTTCGTCAGCGTCAAGGTCGACCGCGAGGAGCGGCCGGACGTGGACGCCGTCTACATGGAGGCCGTACAGGCCGCCACCGGGCAGGGCGGGTGGCCCATGACCGTCTTCCTCACGCCCGACGCCGAGCCCTTCTACTTCGGCACCTACTTCCCGCCCGCCCCGCGGCACGGCATGCCGTCCTTCCGGCAGGTGCTGGAGGGCGTCCAGCAGGCCTGGACCACCCGGCACGACGAGGTCAGCGAGGTCGCCGGGAAGATCGTCCGCGACCTCGCCCAGCGGGAGATCGTCCGGCAGGCCGCCGAGGCGCCCGGCGAGCAGGAACTCGCCCAGGCCCTCCTCGGGCTCACCCGCGAGTACGACCCGCAGCGCGGCGGATTCGGCGGCGCGCCCAAGTTCCCGCCGTCCATGGTGCTGGAGTTCCTGCTGCGGCATCACGCCCGCACCGGCGCCGAGGGCGCGCTGCAGATGGCCCAGGACACGTGCGAGCGGATGGCCCGGGGCGGCATCTACGACCAGCTCGGCGGCGGGTTCGCCCGGTACTCCGTCGACCGCGACTGGATCGTGCCGCATTTCGAGAAGATGCTGTACGACAACGCCCTCCTGTGCCGGGTGTACGCGCATCTGTGGCGGGCCACCGGATCGGATCTCGCCCGGCGGGTAGCGCTGGAGACCGCCGACTTCCTCGTCCGCGAACTGCGCACTGAGGAGGGCGGGTTCGCCTCTGCCCTCGACGCCGACAGCGACGACGGCACCGGGCGGCACGTGGAAGGGGCGTACTACGTGTGGACGCCCGGACAGCTCCGTGAGGCCCTCGGTGAGGATGCCGAACTCGCCGCGCAGTACTTCGGCGTGACCGATGAGGGCACCTTCGAGCACGGGCAGTCCGTCCTCCAGCTCCCGCAGACGGAAGGCGTCTTCGACGCGGAGAAGGTCGAGTCCGTCAAGCGCCGGCTGCTCGACGCACGCGCACGACGGGCCGCGCCCGGCCGGGACGACAAGGTCGTCGCCGCCTGGAACGGGCTCGCCGTCGCCGCGCTCGCCGAGACCGGTGCCTACTTCGGCCGGCCCGACCTGACCGAGGCCGCCGTCGGCGCCGCCGACCTGCTCGTCCGTGTCCACCTCGACGAACACGCCCGGCTCGCCCGCACCAGCAAGGACGGCCGGGTCGGCCCCAACGCCGGCGTGCTGGAGGACTACGCCGACGTCGCCGAGGGCTTCCTCGCGCTCGCCTCCGTGACCGGCGAGGGTGTCTGGCTCGACTTCGCCGGGCTCCTCCTCGACCAGGTCCTCGCCCGCTTCGCCGACCCGGAGACCGGTGCCCTGTACGACACCGCCTCCGACGCCGAGCAGCTCATCCGCCGGCCCCAGGACCCCACCGACAACGCGGCGCCCTCCGGGTGGACGGCCGCGGCCGGCGCGCTGCTGAGCTACGCCGCCCACACCGGCTCCGAGGCGCACCGGACCGCCGCCGAGCGGGCGTTGGGGATCGCGAAGACGCTCGGGCCGCGGGTGCCCCGGTTCATCGGATGGGGGCTGGCCGCCGCCGAGGCGCTGCTCGACGGGCCGCGCGAGGTGGCGGTCGTCGGACCGGACCTGGACGACGAGCGGACGGCCGCCCTGCACCGTACGGCGCTGCTGGGTGCCGCCCCGGGTGCCGTCGTCGCCTGCGGCACTCCCGGCAGCGACGAGTTCCCGCTGCTCGCCGACCGCACCCTCGTCGACGGCGCACCGACCGCGTACGTCTGCCGCGGCTTCGTCTGCGACCTGCCGGTGACGGACCCGTCGGCCCTGCGGGAGAAGCTGACGGCCCGCTGAGCAGCGGACCGCATGCCGGGCCCCGCCCTCACGGAGCCCGGCCCGCCCGGCAACCAATCCCGGCCTCAGTCCTGCGGGCCCGGCACCGGATCCCGCACCGGCGGGCAGGGCAGTCCGCTGCTCAGCCCAGCGGATCCGGTACCGGTTTCACCGCCTCCGTCACCGCGGGTACCGCCGCAGGAGCCGGCGTGCGGACGCGTAGGCGTCGGTGGAGCCGGCGGTCCACGGCGAGGAAGCGGGCCGTGAAGAGCGACCCTCGATGACGACGATCCAGGGGGCCGTGGCGCGGCCGAAGCTCTCGAGTCGTCGGCGAAGACCACCTCGGCGCGGACGCCGGCCGGGACGGCGGCGGCGATACGGGTGGGCAGCGGGTGGACGTTGTCGGCCTCGTTGAACGTCGGGACGACGACCGAGTCATGGGCGGGCAGCGCCGTCACCGGGCCTCCCGCGGCTGCGGGGTCTGCACGGGCAGATGGGCGCCGACGTGGGAGGTCAGCTCCCAGTCGTGCCGCCCGGTGTACTCGCGCCACACGGCGCGCAGCGCGGCGGCGGCCAGGACGGCCGCGTACACGGGACCGCCGGCGATGAGCTTGACGTAGTGCCGGACGCCGATGCGGAAGCCGTACTCCTTGCCGAAGTCGTGCAGCGCCACGGCCTCGAAGACCACCATCGCGGCCATCGGGATCATGGGCAGCCAGGCGAACAGCGAGAACGGCAGCGGTACACCGCCGATCAGCGCGGCCAGGATGCCGAGCGGGATCATCACGCCGGTCGCGGCCTGCACGAACGGCGTGCTCAGGGTGTAGCGGGCGAGCAGCCGCTGGCCGACGCCGGGCAGCCGGCGCCACTCTCCCTTGCGCAGCACCTGCAGGAAGCCCTGGTTCCAGCGGGTGCGCTGCTTGTAGAGGCCCTTGAGGGAGTCGGGCGTCTCCTCTCTGGTGACGAGCGCGGAGTGGTAGGCGACGACGACCTTGGCGCCGCCGCTGGACAGCCGTACGCCCAGGTCGCAGTCCTCGGCGAGGCAGTCGCCGTCCCAGCCGCCGGTCTGCCGCAGCAGCTCGGAGCGGACGAAGACGGTGTTGCCGCCGAGCGGGATGAAGCCCTTGCGGGCGTGCAGGTGCAGCCGGCTGCGGAACCAGAAGAAGTACTCCAGGCAGTTGCGCAGGCTGTACCAGCTGCTCTGGTAGTTGATCAGCTGGACGCCGCCCTGGACGACGTCGGCGTTCTCGCGCCGGAAGGCGAAGTCGACGTGTCCGAGCAGCTCGGGGTGGACGACGTCCTCGGCGTCGAAGACCCCGATGACCTGCCCGCGGGCGTGCGGCAGGGCGGTGTTCAGAGCGCGCGGCTTGTTCTTCACCTTGTGGGTGTCGACGACCGTACGGACCTTCTCCGGGTGCTCTTCGGCGAGTTGCCCGGCTATGGCGGCGGTGCCCGGGTCGTCGTGGCCGACGATCACCAGGATCTCGTAGGACGGGTGGTCGATGCGGAGCATCTGCTCGACGGTGTGCCGCAGGACGGCCTCCTCGTGCCGGGCCGGGACCAGCAGCGAGAAGGACAGGCCGGGCTTGCCGTCGGGCTCGGCGAACGCCGTGGACTCGAGTGTCTCCGGGGTGCGCCAGGCATGGAGCATCCACCACAGCGTGACGCCGGCGGCCACCATCAGGACGACGGAATCGATGAACAGGACAGCGGAGACCACGAATTCCCCCCTTGGTTCCCTGGTCTTCCTCGTGCTCGCGTAGCGGAACGCGATCGTTCGGGCCCCTCTCACCCCCCGGTGCCCCGGGCCCCTTCGAACAGTAATTCCCCCGGCCTTCCGGGGGTGTTTTCCCGCGTGAAACCGGAGAACGATCGCAGCGAGCTTTCCAGCGAAGCTAGCAGGTTCGCCATTTCTCCCGCAATGCGGCCTCCGCACACGACCGGAACCTTATGTTCCGCACATCAGTGGGGTCGACCTGTGCCATGATGCTGCGGCCTGCCCGATTTCCAGGGGGTTCGAGGGGGAGGTCCCTGGGGTATATCGGGCCATAAGTGGGGGTGGGGGATTCCGCATGGGGACTGCCGTTGTTCTCCGGCCGGCGACACAGAATTCACAAGAGGACCGGCCCGCAGCACGCCGCACATTGTTTCGGACGGATTATTTCTGGGTTGCTCCGGTAATCATCATCGCGCTCGTGGTACGGGCGCGGGGAATCGGGAAATACCCGTTTCCCAACGACGACGAGGGCACCTATCTCGCACAGGCCTGGGCCGTCCGGCACGGGGAGCTCGCGCACTACACCTACTGGTACGACCATCCGCCGCTCGGCTGGATACAACTCTCCAGCGTCTCGTGGGTGTCCAACCTGCTCCTGCCCGACCTGCCCACGTTCGTCCAGGGCCGGATAGCCATGCTCCCGGTGGCCGCCGTGACCTGCGTCCTGGTCTACGCCGTCGGCCGCCGGCTGGGCCTCGCCCGGCCCACCGCGGCGGGCGCCGTCCTGCTCTACGCGCTGTCGCCGCTCGCCGTCGTCCTGCACCGGCAGATCTACCTGGACAACTTCGCCGTCCTGTGGGCGCTGGCCGCGTTCGCCTTCGCCCTCTCGCCGCGCCGCCACCTGTGGCACCACGTCGCGGCCGGCATGTCCTTCGCGCTCGCGGTGCTCTCCAAGGAGACCATCGGTGTGCTGCTGCCGGTGCTGCTGGTGGCGATGTGGCAGGGCAGCCACTCCAGCACCCGCAAGTTCTCCCTGGCCGGCTTCTTCTCCGGCTTCGTGCTGACCGGCCTGTTCTATCCGCTGTACGCCCTGCTCAAGGGCGAGCTGCTGCCCGGCGCCGGCCACGTCTCGCTGCTCGGCACGCTGAAGTTCCAGCTCGGCGGGCGCGCGGGCAGCGGCTCCGCCTTCCAGGCCGGCACCGACGCCCACCAGCTGTTCGCGGACTGGCTCACCCGTGACCCGTACCTGCTGATCGGCGGCGGCGTCGCCGCGCTGTGCGCGCTGCCGGTACGCCGGCTGCGGCCCGTCGCCCTCGGCGTCGTGGTGCTCGCGCTGGTCGCACTCCGGCCCGGCGGCTACCTGCCGCAGATGTACGTCGTGCAGGTGCTGCCGTTCCTCGCGCTGACCCTCGCCGGGCTCGTCCAGGTCCTGATCGAGCGGCTGCCCGGCCGTCCCCGGCTGCGCTCCACCGCCGCCCTCGCCGCGGTCCTCGCCGCCGTGGCGGCCGCCGGACCCGCCTGGTACCACCAGGACCGGCTGGCCACCACCGCCGACGACAACCGCGTCTACCGGGACGCCGCCCGCTGGCTGCGCGAGACGAACACCGGCGACCGCGACAAGGTCCGCCTGGTCACCGACGGCGTGCTCTGGCTGGACGCCGTCGACGCCGGATACCGGCCCGGCACCGGCGTGATCTGGCACTACAAGCTGGACCAGGACCCGGCGGTCACCAAGACCCTGCCGCACGGCTGGAAGGACATCGACTACGTCGTGTCCACACCGGCCCTGCGCGGCGAGCGCGACCACCTGCCCACGCTCCGCGCCCTGTTCGCGCACGGCACCCCGGTCGCCACCTTCGGGGAGGGCGGCGGCCGGATCGACATCCTCCGCATCGGCCGCGCCGGCTGACCCGGAGGACCCGCCACCGAGAGAGGGGGGACCTCTTTGCCGTACACCGTCATGCCGTACCGCCCGCCCAGACCGGCCGGAACCCGGCCTACCCGCACCCGCCTGCTGCTGACCGCCCTGCTGCTGTTCGCCACGGCGGTCGGCCTCGGCCCGCTCGGCGCCCAGCGCGCCACCGCAGCGAGCAACCTGGTGAAGAACCCGGGCCTGGAGGTCCTCGACGGGCCGTCCCGGTTCCCGCAGTGCTTCGAGAAGTCGGGCTGGGGTGACAACGACTTCTCCTTCGCCGTCACCGACGACGCCCACAGCGGCAGCCGCGCCGTCCGCATCCAGCTGACCCGGCGCGCGGACGGCGACCGCAAGACGATGATGCTGGAGAACTCCTGCGCCCCGCAGGTCACTCCGGACCACCAGTACGACCTGTCGTTCTGGTACGAGTCCAGCACGCCGAACGTGGCGTTCACCCTGTTCCGGCACGACACCGCGCAGGGCTGGGTCTACTGGACCGACCTCAAGACCCTGCCCCAGTCCGCCGGCTGGACCCGCACCGAGGTGCGCACCCCGGTCATCCCGCCGAACACCGACCAGATCACCTGGGGCGGTGCCCTGTACGGCGTCGGCACCCTCACCACCGACGACTACGCGATGACCGACGCCACCGTCCCCGCCGACCCGGACCCCTGTACGACGGGCGGCACCGGGCCCGAGTGCCGGGGCACGTGGACCGTGCAGACCGTCGACTCCCCGGTGCGCGCCGTCCACTCGGTGCTGCTGCACACCGGCAAGGTGCTGCTGATCGCCGGCTCCGGCAACGACCGGGACGCGTTCGCCGCGGGCACCTTCAAGACCACCCTGTTCGACCCGGCGACCGGCGGCTACACCGACATCCCGACGCCGACGGACTTCTTCTGCGCCGGGCACGTCCAGCTCCCGGACGGCCGGGTGCTGGTGGTCGGCGGCAACAAGGCCTACGCCTCCCCGGACGGCAGCGTCGGCTACAAGGGCCTGCGGACCAGTTACGTCTTCGACCCCGCCCAGAACAAGTACATCAAGGTCAACGACATGCTGGCCGGGCACTGGTACCCGTCCGCCACCGAGATGGGCAACGGTGACGTCCTCGCGCTCGGCGGCCTCGGCGAGGACTCCGCCGGCACCGTCGTCAACGAGCACTTCTCCTACGCCCAGAACAAGTGGCTGCCGATGGGCGAGGCCAGGCAGGCCTGGTCCTTCTGGGGGCTGTACCCGTCGATGATCCTGCTCCAGGACGGCCGCCTCTTCTACACCGGCAGCCATGTCTTCGGCCCCGGCCTGCCCGGCACCGGTGCCTCCGTCTACGACTACAACGCCGGGACCATCAACGAGGTGCCCGGACTGCGCAGGAAGGACGAGCGCGACGAGTCCATGTCGGTGCTGCTGCCCCCCGCCCAGGACCAGAAGGTGCTCACCATGGGCGGCGGCAACCACACCGTCGCTCCGGACGCCCTCCGGCTGACCGACCTGATCGACATGAAGGCCGCCTCACCCCAGTACGTGCCCGGCCCCGACCTGCCGCAGGGCCACTACGCGAACGGCAGCCCGCAGACCGGCGCCCAGGGCAAGGTCTACGTCTCCGCGGTGATCCTGCCCGACGGCAAGGTCCTGGAGACCGGCGGCGCCCTGCACACGTACCGCGAGGACCCCGTCTTCGAGGCCTCCCTGTACGACCCGGCGACCAACACCTTCCAGGCGGGCCTGGCCACCGACCCGGTGCCGCGGACCTACCACTCCTCGTCCACGCTGCTGCCGGACGGCCGGGTGCTCAGCATCGGCGACAACCCCGGTGATGGCTCCTTCGACCAGCGCGTGTCGGTCTACCAGCCGCCGTACCTGTTCAAGGGCGACCGGCCGCAGATCACCTCGCTCGCGAGCACCCGCTGGACGTACGGCACCGCGCAGCGCATCACCGTCGACAAGCCGGTGGTGAAGGCCTCCCTGATCCGCCCGGCCGCCGTCACCCACTCCACCGACCCCAACCAGCGCTACGTCGACCTGCCGATGACCGTCGACGGCAACACCATCGACCTCAGCCTGACCAGCAACCCCAACCTGGCACCGCCCGGCTGGTACATGCTGTCGGTGGTCGACGCCAACGGCGTGCCGTCGGTGTCGAAGTGGGTCCGCATCGGCTCCGAGGGGCAGGTCGCCGCGGCCCGCGTGCAGTCCTTCGCCGACGAACTCCAGCCGAGCGCCCCCCAGGAGAGCACGCACGAGCACCACCACGGCGTGAAAATGGCCCAGGGCTTCGACGGCTGCGACCACGCCTACGGCCGCATCAACCAGTGCGTGCCGTGGACGTTCCCGAAGATGCCGCGGGCCCAGCGGTGCACCTGGCTGCTCGGCAAGGGTTACGGCCGCCTCCAGGTGCACGGCCGCGACCGGCACCACCTGGACCGCGACAAGGACGGCATCGCGTGCGGGAAGGCAGACGTCAGGCGTAGCTGAGGATCAGCGCGGCCAGCAGCAGCTGGGCGCCCCACTGGACCAGCACGGCCCCGAACCCGGCACCCGTCCACCGGGCTCGGGGCCACACCAGCGCGGCCCCGCCGGCCGCGAGCGAGACCCAGAAACTGCCGTACAGCAGCCAGCCGGGCACCGCGGAGCAGTCCTCGCCGTAGGTGAGGCACCCGCCGGCCCGCTCGCTGGTGAAGGTCACGAGCGTGCAGAAGAACACCATCGGCAGGAGCAGCCCGAGCCCCCACCCCGCTGCCACGCGGGCGCCGTCCCGCACCCGGTCGTCGGTCGTCTGTGCCGTGTTCATACCCCCAGCCAACGCCCTGGGCCGGTCCCCGCGGATCGGCCGGCGTACTCAACCGCTCTGGGTACGCATGCTCAGCGCCCGCTCGACGACCGCTTCCAGCTGATCGTGGTGCGCGCCCTTCCAGTACGCCCGGCCGCAGGCCGTGCACTGGGCGAAGACGTCGTACGACCGCTGGGTGCCGCCCTTGAGCTGGTCGGCGACCTCCTCCTTGGTGGCCTCCTTCAGCACGCCGTTGCAGGCGGTGCAGCGGGTCCAGGGGCGCAGCTCGGGGGCGAAGCGGTCGAGGACGTCGTGGAGCTGGTCGTCGGGGCGGGTGCTGTAGACGAACGCCCCGGCCCACAGTTCCCGGCGGCGCAGCAGGCCCCGGTCCCGGCTGAGCATGACCCGCTTCTCGGCGGCCGAGCGGGCGGCGAGCGCCGGGTCGCCGATGTCCGTCGCCTCGTACGCCGTGTCCACGCCGAGCAGCCGCAGCCGGCGGGCCAGCGTGCCGAGGTGGACGTCGAGGAGGAAGCGGAGGGGCGCGCCGGGCACCCGCTGGGGCCGCTCCACCGGCCGGACGACGACCCGCTCGGCCGCCTCCGGGACGTGCGAGGGCGGGACCGTGCGGCCGTCCACGACCAGCGCGCCGACCTCGGTGAGCGGAACCCCGAGGGACTCGACGACGTGGCCGAGGGACGAGACGCCGTCGGTGACGAGCGTCCGGCGCGGCGCACGCGGGACGAACAGGGCCAGCTCCGGGGCGAACTCGACATGGATCTCGGGACCGTTCACCCGGTCAGGATGTCATGGGAGCGGGCCGCGGCCTCAGGGTTTTCCGGTGGGGAGGCCGTGCTCCAGGACGTCCAGGGCGCGGTCCACCATGGCGCGTAGGTCGTCCTTGAAGCCGTTCTCCGCCCAGGTCATGGTGACCTCCATCAGGCCGCCGACGAGGGCCGTCGCGTAGACGCGCACGTCGAGGCTGTCCGGGGCCAGGCCGGAGCGCTCGGCGAGGGCCACGCGGAGCAGGCGCCCGGTCTCCCACATGCTCTCGACCATCCGGGATCGCACGGCGGGGACCTGGACCGCGAGGTGCGCCCGCACCCGGGCCACCTCGGGGTCCTCCGCCATCATCGCGTCGATGGCCTTGTGCATCACGTACCGCACCGAGTCCATCCACGACTCTCCCGCGGGCCGGGCGCGCAACTCCTCCAACAGCAGCGGGTCGTACTCGTCCGTGAGGACGATGTCCTCCTTGGTCGGGAAGTAGCGGAAGACGGTAGACGGCGACACCTCGGCCCGGTCGGCGATCTGCTCGATCGTCGTGGCGTCGTAGCCCTGCTCCTCGACCAGCGCGTAGGTCGCGGCGCGGATCGCCTCACGGGTCTTGATCTTCTTGCGCTCCCGCAGGCCCAGCCGGGGGCGGTCGGCGGGGGAGAGGGAGGAACGTGCGGCCGTCATGCCGGTCATTGTCCGGCATCCGCCGAGGCAGTGGCCACGGCCGAGGCCTCCTCCCGGGCCCCCGGGTGCGCTGGAAGCCCGGTCACCTCAGACGGGTCGTACGGGGTTACGCGTGCTGGTACGCCACCAGTGAGATGCCGACGTAGTGGACCACGAACGCGGCGAGCGTGAAGGAGTGGAAGACCTCGTGGAAGCCGAACCAGCGCGGGGAGGGGTTCGGGCGCTTGATGCCGTAGATCACGCCGCCGGCGCTGTAGAGCAGGCCGCCGACGACCACCAGGACCAGGACGGCGATGCCGCCCGCGCGCAGGAAGTCGGGCAGGAAGAAGACGGCCGCCCAGCCCATCGCGAGGTAACACGGCGTGTACAGCCAGCGCGGGGCGCCGACCCAGAAGACGCGGAAGACGATGCCCGCCGCCGCGGCGGCCCAGATGCCCCACAGCAGCCACCGGCCCTTGGCGCCGGGCAGGAGCAGCATCGTCAGCGGCGTGTAGGTGCCCGCGATGATCAGGAAGATGTTGGCGTGGTCGAGGCGGCGCAGCACGCCGTCCATCCGCGGGCTCCAGTTGCCGCGGTGGTACAGCGCGCTCACGCCGAACAGGAGACAGGCCGTCAGCGCGTAGATGCTGCAGGCGATGCGGCCTCTGGTCGAGTGGGCGAGGGCGGTGAGCACGAGGCCCGCGACGAGTACGGCCGGAAACATGCCGAGGTGCAGCCAGCCGCGCAGGCGCGGTTTGACCGGGTGCGGCAGGGAGAGCGCGACGGGACCGCGGCCGGCGGCCGGCGTGTCCGTGGGCGCGTCGGGGGCGGACGCAGTCATGGGGGGCATGGTACCGAGACCGCCGTGAGCCGGTCATCAGCGCATGGTCATCCGCGCCTTTCCGCGCCGTCCGGCAAAAAGTCCTTCAGCTGAGCCCAACGTGCACGCAAAAAGTCGTGGAAATCGTGGGATTCCTCACGCCGCTCACCTGTGATGCCCTCTGGACAGATGCGCACTAGACTCGGATGATCAAATGAGTGCGGTCGGCACCGGATGAGCGGGCTACGAAGCATCCGGGTCGCGGCCCCCACGGGGCGGACAAACACAAAATCCCTCACTTAGGAGCAATCGTGGCGCGCGACATCGCGGCTCCCACCGCCGTCCCCACCAACCACCGGGAACTGATCTCGTGGGTCAACGAGATCGCTGAACTGACGCAGCCGGACAGCGTGGTCTGGTGTGACGGCTCCGAGGCCGAGTACGAGCGACTGTGTGAGGAACTGGTCGCCAAGGGAACGTTCAGGAAACTCGACCCGGTCAAGCGCCCGCACTCCTACTACGCCGCCTCCGACCCGACCGACGTCGCGCGCGTCGAGGACCGGACCTTCATCTGCTCCGAGAAGGAGGAGGACGCGGGCCCGACCAACCACTGGAAGGCCCCGGCCGAGATGCGGGAGATCTTCACCGGTGACAAGGGCCTGTTCCGCGGCTCGATGCGGGGCCGCACGATGTACGTGGTCCCGTTCTGCATGGGCCCGCTCGGCTCCCCGCTGTCCGCGCTGGGCGTGGAGATCACGGACTCCGCGTACGTCGCCGTCTCGATGCGCACGATGACGCGCATGGGCCAGGCCGTCCTGGACGAGCTGGGCGACGAGGGCTTCTTCGTCAAGGCCGTCCACACCCTCGGCGCCCCCCTGGAGGAGGGCCAGGAGGACGTTCCGTGGCCGTGCAACTCCACCAAGTACATCTCGCACTTCCCCGAGGACCGCGAGATCTGGTCCTACGGCTCCGGCTACGGCGGCAACGCCCTGCTCGGCAAGAAGTGCTACGCCCTGCGCATCGCCTCCGTCATGGCCCGTGACGAGGGCTGGCTGGCCGAGCACATGCTCATCCTGAAGCTCACCCCGCCGCAGGGCGAGTCCAAGTACGTCGCCGCCGCCTTCCCCTCCGCCTGCGGCAAGACCAACCTCGCCATGCTGGAGCCCACGATCTCCGGCTGGACCGTGGAGACCATCGGCGACGACATCGCCTGGATGCGCTTCGGCGAGGACGGCCGCCTCTACGCGATCAACCCCGAGGCCGGCTTCTTCGGCGTCGCGCCCGGCACCGGTGAGCACACCAACGCCAACGCGATGAAGACCCTGTGGGGCAACGCGGTCTTCACCAACGTCGCGCTCACCGACGACGGCGACGTGTGGTGGGAGGGCATGACCGAGGAGCCCCCGGCCCACCTGACGGACTGGAAGGGCAACGACTGGACGCCGGCGTCCGAGACCCCGGCCGCCCACCCCAACGCCCGGTTCACCGTGCCGGCCTCGCAGTGCCCGATCATCGCGCCCGAGTGGGAGGACCCGAAGGGCGTGCCGATCTCGGCGATCCTCTTCGGCGGCCGGCGCGCCACCGCGGTTCCGCTGGTCACCGAGTCCTTCGACTGGAACCACGGCGTCTTCCTCGGCGCCAACGTCGCCTCCGAGAAGACCGCGGCGGCCGAGGGCAAGGTCGGCGAGCTGCGCCGCGACCCGTTCGCGATGCTGCCGTTCTGTGGCTACAACATGGGCGACTACATGGCCCACTGGGTCGACGTCGCCAAGGACAAGGACCAGTCCAAGCTGCCGAAGATCTACTACGTCAACTGGTTCCGCAAGAACGACGAGGGCAAGTTCGTCTGGCCGGGCTTCGGCGAGAACTCCCGCGTCCTGAAGTGGATCGTGGAGCGGCTGGAGGGCAAGGCCGAGGGCGTCGAGACGCCGATCGGCATCCTGCCGGCCAAGGACGCCCTCGACACCAAGGGTCTCGAACTGTCCGCGTCCGACCTCGACTTCCTGCTCACGGTCGACAAGGAGGTGTGGCGCGAGGAGGCCGCCCTCATCCCCGAGCACCTCGACACCTTCGGTGACCACACCCCGAAGGAGCTGTGGGACCAGTACCGGGCGCTGGTGGAGCGCCTGGGCTGACCGGCCCCGCCGAAGACCCCACGGCCGGCCAGGATGTGCCCTGACCAGCGATCGTCACGACCGGCCGTGGAACAACCCCGAAGGGCCCCGCACAACGGCGTGCGGGGCCCTTCGCATGCCCACTCGGGGATCTCGGCGGGGGAGGGCCGTGTGCCGGCAGTGCCCGTTGGGTACCCGGGGCGCGCCCGGAAGAGGAGAGAGGAGGGATGAGTCATGGCGAACGGTGGTGACTTCTACTCCAGCGATCGGCCGGAGAAACCGGAACTGGAGGAGGACAGGCCCCGTGGCGGCGGACCCGAGGACCGCCCGCGCACCGGTCACCGGCATGTGTGGGTGTGGTGGGTGGTGCTGGCGATCGTGATCCTGATCCTCTTCTTCATGTTCATCTGAGGACCGCTGAGGACCGCTGGGGTGTGTGGCGCCCGGTCCGCGCGTCGCTGCGGGTGCGCGCGGACCGGGGCCGATCGGGGGACCCCGGAGGGGTCAGTGGGTGGCGGTGAGGGGCTCGAGGGCGCTCGTGTGCGCGTCCATGCGTTCGGCCGCGAGGATCGCCGCGGAGGTGTCGGCGCGCGAGGCGGCGACCACGAGCGCGCGGCCGGCGAGGGCGTGCGCGCGACGGTGCAGGGTGGCGGGGTCGCCGGCCGCGGCCGGTGCCGCGCGCAGCGGCGTACGTCCGCCGCGCAGCCGGGCCACCTGCGCCGCGAGGCGTTCCGCCGCCGCGTCGAGGTCGGCGGAGGGGGTCAGGGCGCGCAGCTCGTCGGTGACCGCGAGCAGGGCGGCGAGGTGCCCGGCGAGCTGGATGTCCAGCTCCTCCTCGCGCGACCGGTGCGGGAAGTCCGAGGGGGTGCCGGCCATCGTGCTGTGGACCGACTTGGTGCGGATCGGTTCGTACATGGGATGGCCTCCTGTGCGCTGACAGGAAGCCATCCTAGCTTGGATTTCGTCTAAAGTTGAGTCGGGTCACGGAGTGAGATCCGCCGACTACCGCTGGCTGTATCCGTCCAGGAAGTTCCCGATGCGCGTCACCGCGTCCCGGAGATCCCCGACCGTCGGCAGCGTCACCACCCGGAAGTGGTCCGGCTCCGGCCAGTTGAAGCCCGTGCCCTGGACGACCATGATCTTCTCCTGCCGCAGCAGGTCCAGGACCAGCTGCCGGTCGTCCTTGATCTTGAAGACCTCGGGGTCCAGCCGCGGGAAGAGGTACAGCGCGCCCTTGGGCCGTACGCAGCTCACCCCGGGGATCTGCGTGAGCAGCTCGTACGCCGTGTCCAGCTGCTCCTTCAGCCGCCCGCCCGGCAGCACCAGGTCCTTGATGGACTGGCGCCCGCTGAGTGCGGCGACCACCCCGTGCTGCCCCGGCATGTTGGCGCACAGCCGCATGTTCGCCAGGATCGTCAGGCCCTCGATGTAGGAGTCGGCGTGCGCGCGCGGGCCGGAGATCGACATCCAGCCGACGCGGTAGCCGGCCACCCGGTAGGCCTTCGACATGCCGTTGAACGTCAGCGTCAGCAGGTCCGGGGCGATCGCGGCCGTCGGGGTGTGCGTGGCGCCGTCGTAGAGGATCTTGTCGTAGATCTCGTCCGAGCAGACGAGCAGGTTGTGCCGGCGGGCGATGTCGGTCAGCCCCTTCAGCATCGCCTCGTCGTAGACCGCGCCCGTGGGGTTGTTCGGGTTGATGATGACGATCGCCTTGGTGCGGTCGGTCACCTTGCGCTCGATGTCGGCGAGGTCGGGCATCCAGTCGGACTGCTCGTCGCAGCGGTAGTGCACCGCCGTACCGCCGGAGAGGGAGACGGCCGCCGTCCACAGCGGATAGTCCGGAGCCGGTACGAGGACCTCGTCGCCGTCGTCCAGCAGGCCCTGCATCGCCATCACGATCAGCTCGGAGACGCCGTTGCCGATGAAGACGTGCTCGACGTCCGTCTCGATGCCGATGGTCTGGTTGTGCATCACGACCGCGCGGCGGGCGGCCAGCAGGCCCTTGGCGTCGCCGTAGCCGTGCGCGGTGGAGACGTTGCGGAGGACGTCCTCCAGGATCTCCGGGGGGCACTCGAAGCCGAAGGCGGCCGGGTTGCCGGTGTTGAGCTTGAGGATGCGGTGTCCCGCCGCCTCCAGCCGCATGGCCTCCTCGAGAACCGGGCCCCGGATCTCGTAACAGACGTTGGCGAGCTTGGTCGACTGGATCACCTGCATGTCCGTGAGCTTACGGCTCGGTAACGCCTCATGGGTCGTGTTTTCCGCCACGTGAGACACGGAGATTTGCCCGGATATCGCCGTCGACTGTCTCAGGAGTGTCTTGCGTCCCTACAATCCGCTGGCATGTCCACGGAACGGGAGTACGAGGCGGGGGCGTACGGCATGCACGAAGGGGGCGGCGCGCCCGGGGTGCGGCCGAACGTGTACCACCCGCAGCCGGCTCCGGCCCCCGCGTACGACGGGTACGCCGACCCCGCCGCCGCGCACGGCTGGGAGAACGCCTACGACGCCACGCGCGAACTGACCCCGGTGCCCGCCGGCCCCGCACCGGGCGAGCCCGGCGCGGGGCGGGCCGATCGCCGGCGTGCCGCCCGGCGCTCGGGCGGCCGGCGCCGGGTGGCGGTCGTCGCCGGTGCCCTCGGCGTGGCCGGGACCGTCGCGGTGATCGCCGCCCTGGCCGGCTCGGGCTCCCCGGACGGGTCGCGCCCGGCGGACGGCGGCCGGGTCGCCGGCGGCCCCAGCACCGGCAGCGGTGACCCGGGGACCGGCACCGCGACCACGACCGCGTCGGCCACCGCGGCCGTCGGCTCCGCCCCGGCCTCGCCGTCCCTCGCGTCCGCCCCGCCGTCCAGCGGTACGACCGCCGGCGCCGGCCCGCGTGAGCCGAGCGGCAGCCCGGCGGCCACGACCTCGGCCCCCGCCGAGCCCACGACCTCGCCCACGCCCACGGCGTCGGCGTTCAGCCCGACCGCGTCCGCGTCCGGCAGCCCGCGCGGCCGGGGGCACGGCCACGGCACCACGAAGGGGCCGCGCTGACCGGCCGGCCCGGCCAACGGGCGCGCGTGCGGCATCCGCCGTGCGGAAGCTCCTGCCCTGACCGAACGCCGGCCGGGGCGGCCTGGGGGGTTACGGCTTCGGTTTCCGCCGGGTCCGCGGCCTCGCCCGTGCTCGCGGTGGCGTCGGGTGGCCCGGTCGGCTGCCGCGTGCCGCTGTAGTCGAGGGCTGGCGTGCGAGCGTCGCTGCCCTGGCCGAATGCCGGCCGGGTGGTCCGGGGTCAGGGCTTCGGTTTCCGCCGGGTCCGCGGCCTCGCCCGTGCTCGCGGTGGCGTCGGGTGGCCCGGTCGGCTGCCGCGTGTGCCGCTGTAGTTGACGGGCTGGTGTGCGAGAGTTGCTGCTCGCCCGTGCCCGCGGTGGCGTCGGACAGCTCGGTCAACCGCCGTGCGTGCCGCTGTAGTTGAGGGGGTCTGGCGTGCGAGGGTTGCCGCCATGACCGAACAGACCCGAACCCCTCGTCCCGGCCGGCAGGCGACCCCTGCCGCCGGCCCCGGCCAGGACGTGCTCGCCTCCGAGGAGGACCGGGAGCGGGTCGTCGAGCGCGTGTGGGCCGCCGTGGCCGACGGCCGCCTGCCGCTGGACGAGCTGGACGGCCGGCTCACCCGGGTCTACGACGCCAAGACACTCGGCGAGTTGTGGGCCTCGGCGCAGGGTCTGCCCGAACCCGGCCCCAGGGACCGGCTGGTGGTGGACCATGCGCCCACCTCCCGTCTGGCGCTGGGCCTGTTCGGGGGGTTCCGGCGGGACGGCGCGTGGGTGGTGCCGCCCCGGTTCACCGCCTGGTCGATGTGGGGCGGCGGCCGGCTCGACCTGACCGAGGCCCGTTTCGCCGCCCAGGAGACGGTGATCCGGGCCGTGGCGCTGTGGGGCGGCACCGGGATCGTCGTGCCGGACGACATCGACGTCGAGGTCAGGGGGTTAGGCCTGTTCGGCGTGTTCGGCAGGCGCGGGGCACGCCGGACCGGGCGGCCGGGTACGCCGCGCGTCGTCGTGCAGGGGATCGCGCTGTTCGGCGCCGTCGTCGTCAAGTCGAAGCAGAAGATGCCGTAACTCCGCTCGGCACAGGGAAACCCCTATGACCTGACGCGACTCCTTGTCCCCACCCCTCCGCGCTGTCGACAATGCGCATGACAACCCAACGGGCGACCGGAGGCACTCCGGTCGCCCAAGTCGTAAGAGGGGACCCCCACATGAAGAAGCCTCTCGTCGCCGCGCTCTCCTCCCTGGCCCTGGCCGGGCTGGGCGCGACCCCGGCGATAGCCGCCCCGCACACCACCGCCCCGCACGCGGCCGCCAAGGCCGTCAAGGCGACCGTCGACTTCGCCGGCACCGTCTCGCTCAGCAACTGCTCCGGCTCCGTCATCCGCTTCCCCAACTCGGCCGCCACCGACCCGGCGCTCGTGCTGACCAACGGCCACTGCCTGGAGACCGGCATGCCGGGACCCGGCGAGGTCATCACCGGCCAGTCCTCCAGCCGTAGCTTCGGCCTGCTGAACTCCGCCGGCAGCAGGATCGGCACCCTCCGCGCCAACCAGGTCGTCTACTCGACCATGACGGACACGGACGTCACGATCTACCGCACCACCACCACGTACGCGGCGATCAAGAACTCGTACGGCATCAGCCCGCTCACCGTGCAGGACACGCACCCGGTCGCTGGCACCGCCATCAAGGTGGTCTCCGGCTACTGGAAGCGCATCTACAGCTGCAACATCGACGGCTTCGTGTACCGGCTGAAGGAGGGCGACTGGACCTTCAAGGACTCGGTCCGCTACACCTCCGCCTGCAACACCATCGGCGGCACCTCCGGCTCCCCGGTCATCGACACCGCCACGGGCAAGGTCGTCGCCGTCAACAACACAGGCAACGAGGACGGCGAGCGGTGCACGGTGAACAACCCGTGCGAGGTCGACGCGAACGGCAACGTCACCGTCCGTCAGGGCATCAACTACGCCCAGGAGATCTACAACATCCCGGCCTGCTTCACCACCGGCAACAAGCTCAACCTGAGCGCCGCCGGCTGCACCCTGCCCAAGCCGTAAACGCGGTTCACAACGGCGTACGGCGGACGGACCGGCCCGGGAGGGCGTCCGTCCGCCGGCCGTCCTCGATGACGAACCGGCCGTCGACCAGCACGTACGGGATACCGGTCGGCAGCCGGCGCGGCTCGGCGAAACCGGCGCCGGGCGCGACCGTCTGCGGGTCGAACAGGACCAGGTCGGCCCGGTAGCCCTCGCGCACCAGCCCGCGGTCCGGCAGCCGCAGCCGCGCCGCGGGCCGCGAGGTGAGGTGGGCGACGCACTCCTCCAGCGTCAGCACCCCCAACTCCCGTACGTAGTGACCGAGATAGCGCGGGAAGGTGCCGTAGGCCCGCGGGTGCGGCTTGCTGCCCTGAAGGATGCCGTCGGAACCGCCGGTGTGCGCGCGGTGCCGCATGATCGCGCGGACGTTCTCCTCGTGGCCGACGTGCTGGAGGACCGTCGTACCGAGCCGGTCCGCGAGCAGCAGCCGGCGGGCCGTGGCCCAGGGCGTCTCGCCGTACGCGCCGGCCGCCTCCCGGACGGTACGGCCCACCAGGCCGGCCAGGGCCGGGTCGGTGACGCCGGAGATCTCGACCGTCTCCCACTCCACCGGCACGCCGTGGCAGCCGTCCGAGCCGGTGACCTCCAGGTCGTACCGGATCCGCTCGGCCGTCGCCGGGTCGGCGAGCCGGGCCAGGATCTCCTCCGGGCCGCCCTCGCTCGCCCAGCTCGGCAGCAGCGCGGCGAGGGTGGTGCAGCCGGGGGTGTAGGGATAGGTGTCCAGGGTGATGTCCGCGCCCGCGTCCAGGGCCCGGTCGAGCAGCGCGAGCAGCTCCGGCGCCCGCCCCTCGTTCACGCCGAAGTTCATCGTCGCGTGCGCCAGATGGAGCGCGCAGCCCGCCTCCCGGGTCAGGGCGACCATCTCGGCGTAGGCCTCCAGGGCGCCGGCACCGTAGGAGCGGTGGTGCGGGCAGTAGTAGCCGCCGTAGGACGCCACCACCCGGCACAGCTCGGTCAGCTCGGCGTCCCCGGCGTACATGCCGGGCGTGTACGTCAGCCCGGACGACAGCCCGACCGCACCCTGCTCCAGCCCCTCGGCCACCAACCGCCGCATGCGGCGCAGCTCCTCGGGGGTGGCCTCGCGGTCCTCCCAGCCGACCACGAGCGCCCGGACCGTACCCTGCGGGATCAGGTAGGCGGCGTTCACCGCGATCCCGCGGTCGAGCCGGTCGAGGTACTCGCCGACGGTCCGCCAGTCGAAGTCGACGTCGTCGCCGTACCCGTTCCAGCCGGTGATCGCCCGGCGCACCTCCTCCAGCGTGCGGTCGTCCACCGGCGCGTACGACAGCCCGTCCTGCCCGAGGACCTCCAGCGTGACCCCCTGCGCGGCCTTCGCGCTGTGGTCGGGATCGCGCAGCAGGGCCAGGTCGGAGTGGGCGTGCATGTCGATGAAACCGGGGGAGAGGACCAGGCCCTCGGCGTCGATCTCCCGTACCGCACGCGGCCGTTGGCAGCCGGCCGCGGCGGCCTCCTTGACGACGGTGACGATCCGCCCGCCGTCGACCACCACATCGGCGCGGTACGACGGTTCGCCGCTGCCGTCGACGACGTCGGCGTCCCGGATGACCAGGTCCTCCACGCGGGCCTCCTAGAAGAACGTACGGATGTAGTCGACGACCGTGCCGTCCGCCTCGGCCACCGGGATCAGCTGCCACTTGTCGAAGGACGTGCACGGGTGGGAGAGGCCGAAGCCGATCCAGTCGCCGACCTCGACGTCGGCGCCCGGCTCGGTGCGCAGCCACAGGTGCTGGTCGGACAGGGCGGTCACCTCGATCCCGGTCGCCGGACGCTCGCCGCCGTCCCGGCGCACCACATGCGCCACCGGCCGGTCGAGGTCGTAGGCGGCGTCCCGCTTGCCCGCGTTGACGAACGCCTCCGCCGGGGACGGCCGGGACACCACCTGCGCCCACAGCCGGAACGCCGGCTCCAGCGCGCCCTCCTCGGGCACCCGGTTGAACGGGGTCAGCCTGCTGTAGTGCACGTCGTCGTGCGAGACGTAGGCACCCGAGCGCAGCAACTTCAGGACCGGCAGGGACAGCTCGGGCACCCCGGCGAAGACGTCGGCGACGGCGTCGAACCACTCGCTGCCGCCGGCGCTCACCACGATCTCGCCCGCCCCCGCGAAGCGCCCGGCCCGGTCGCACTCCACGGCGAGTCCCACCAGCCGCTCCAGCCACTCCCGCACCCGCTCCGGGGAGGCGTCCGGCACCTGCGCCTCGTACCCCGCCACACCGACCAGCCGCAGCGCCCCGGCGGCGGCCACCGCGTCCGCGACGGCCAGCGCCTCCGCCTCCGTCCGCACCCCGGTCCGGGCGCCCTCGCCCGCGCCCAGCTCGATCACCACGTCCACCGGTCGGGCGGTGCCCGCGAGCGCGGCACTGCTGAGCGCCGCGTCCATCAGCTCCACCCCGCGCACGGAGTCGACGTAACAGACGAACCGGAACTCCGGGTCGGCGGCCAGCTCGCCGGCGATCCAGCGCAGCGCGGGGGCGTCCACCAGCTCGTTGGCGAGGAACACCCGCCGGATGCCGAACGCCCGGGCGACCCGGACCTGGTGGGGCACCGCCAGCGTGATCCCCCAGGCGCCGTGCTCCAGCTGGCGGTGGAAGAGCTGCGGAGCCATGGAGGTCTTGCCGTGCGGGGCGAAGGCCAGGCCGTGCCGGGAGGTGTACGTCTCCATCAGCGCGAGGTTGTGCTCCAGGCGTTCGGCGGACAGCGCGAGAACGGGGGTGGTGAAGCCGTCCCCGAAGAGGTTGCGCCGCTGGGCGGCCAGCTCGGCGACGGTGAGGCCGTCGGCGTCCGGCGGGAGGCCCTTGAAGCGGTGGTCGACGCGTTCCTCGGCGAGGCGGGCGAGGCGTTCCGCGGCCGGGCGGGCGAGCGGTTCGGTGCTCATGGAGCCCCTCTCTCGACTGTTGCACTCTCTGCAACGGCCATTGCATGCATTGCTAACTGGTGTCTAGCATCTCGCCGAACACCGGGTCAACGAAGCGGTCACCCGGGTACCGACAGGAGCCATCATCAACGACGCTGCTTACGCCTCGGCCGTTGCGCACCCGTGGGACGTCGTGGACGTGGTGACGCTCGGCGAGTCCATGGTCACCTTCCTCCCCGGCCGGCCCGGCCGCCTCGCCGACGTCCCCTCCTTCGACCGGGCCATCGGCGGCGCCGAGTCCAACGTGGCCTGCGCCCTGGCCGCCTTCGGACACACCGCCCGCTGGGTCAGCCGGGTCGGCGCGGACGGCTTCGGCGACCACCTGGTGGAGCGGATCGCCGGGTACGGCGTCGACGTCACCGCCGTACGCCGGGACCCCGCCCGGCCCACGGGCGTGTACTTCCGCACCGCCGGGGACCGGGGGACGGGCGCGCACGAGGTGGCGTACTACCGGGCGGGCTCGGCGGCGTCGGCGATGTCCGTCACCGACGTGGACCTCACGGCGGCCCGCGCGGCCCGCGTCCTCCACCTGACCGGCATCACGGCGGCCCTGTCGGCCGAGTGCCGCACCCTCCTCCACACCCTGACGGCCCCCGCCCCGGGACGCCCGCTGGTGTCCTTCGACGTCAACTACCGGCCGGGCCTGTGGCCGGACGACGAGGGCCCCCGCCTGCTGCTGGACCTCGCCCGCCGCGCGGACATCGTGTTCGTGGGCGCCGACGAGGCGGAACAGGCATGGGGCGTCACGGGCGGCCCGGCAGCGATCCGGGAGCTGCTGCCGGAGCCGAACGTCCTGGCGGTGAAGCAGGGAGCGAAGGGAGCGACCGCGTTCGAGCGCCGGGAGCCGGGGGGCCGGGGAGGCGGAGGCAGGGCCGGCGAGGGCGCTTCGCCGGCGGCGTTCCCCGCGGGCAGTCGCGCCGCTGGGGCGGCACGGGTGGGTGCAGGCAAGGCCCCCTCCGGGGGAGGCACCCCAAAAGCACCGGGTCGCGCGACCGGCCCCCGGCCCACCGCGTCCGCGTCCACCTTCGAACCGGCGCTGGACACAGCCGTCGTAGCGACCACCGGCGCCGGAGACGCCTTCGCCGCGGGGTTCCTGTCGGCGACCTTGCGTGACCTCCCTCTCCAGACGCGCTTGCGCCACGGTCACCTCTTCGCCGCCGCCGCCCTCGCCACCCCGGCAGACTTCGCCCCGCCCCCCGCCCGCGACCACGCCGACCGCCTCGCCGCCCTCGACGACGACGCATGGGGGAGACTTCGACTCGGCCCCGGCTGGACGCAGGCCGAGCAGGCCCACGAGGAGGCGAACATCCCATGAGTCAGACCGTCGACCGCGCCCTGAGCATCCTGCCGCTGCTCGCCGAGGGCCCCGCCGACCTCGGCCAGGTCGCCGACCGCCTCGGCGTGCACAAATCCACGGCCCTCCGCCTCCTGCGCACCCTGAACGAACACGGCCTGGTCTACCGCCAGTCCGACCAGCGCTACCGCCTCGGCGCCCGCCTCATCGCCCTCGCCCAGGAGGCGATGGAGAACCTCGACATCCGCGAGATCGCCCACCCCCACCTCGTACGGCTCAACGAACACTGCGGACACACCGTCCACCTCGCCGTCCACGAGGAGAACGAGGTCCTCTACATCGACAAGGTCGACAGCCGCTACCCGGTCCGCATGTACTCCCGGATCGGCAAACCCGTCGCGATCACCGTCGCCGCCGTGGCCAAACTGCTCCTCGCCGACCTCCCCGAACCCGAGCGCCGCGCCCTCGCCGAGCGACTCGACTACCCCCTCTACACGCCCCGTTCGACCCCGAACGCCGACGCCTTCCTGAAGGAACTGGCCACGGTGCGCGAACAGGGCTGGGCCGCCGACCTCGGTGGCCACGAGGAGTCCATCAACTGCGTCGCCGCCCCCATCCGCGGCGCCGACGGCCGCGTGGTCGCCGCCATGTCGGTGTCCGCGCCGAACGTGGTCGTCACCGCCGAGGAACTCCTCACCCTGCTCCCGCTGGTGCGCCGCACGGCGGACGCGATCAGCGGCGAGTACTCCGGAAGAACCCCAGTGAAGGACCCCACCGTATGACCGACAAGATCGCCCTCACCCCGAAGACCCACACCGCCCCGCCCGCGAAGTTCTCGCACGGCGTGAAGAAGGGCAACATCCTCCAGGTCGCCGGCCAGGTCGGCTTCCTGCCCGCCGAGCAGGGCAAGCCCCCGACGCCCGCCGGCCCCTCCCTGCGCGAGCAGACCCTCCAGACCCTCGCCAACGTCAAGGCGATCCTGGAGGAGGGCGGGGCCGGCTGGGACGACGTGATGATGATCCGCGTCTACCTCACCGACGTGGACCACTTCGCCGAGATGAACGAGATCTACAACGCCTACTTCGAGGAGCAGGGCCTCACCCAGCCCCCCGCCGCCCGCACGACGGTCTACGTCGGTCTGCCGGCCGGCCTCCTCATCGAGATCGACGCGCTCGCCGTACTGAGCTGACGTCCCCTCGCCACCCGCACTCCCCGTACGCCCCTTCCGGCGCGGCACCCTCCGGGGCGCCGTGCCGCGCTCCCCCCTGCCCGAAAGCAGTATGCATTTACGTAGAGGACCCCCGTATGTCCTATCCGCTCGCCGCCCCCGCTCCCGCCGCACCACCCCACACCGGAGGCCTGCTCCTCCTCGTCGACGGCACGGCCGGACTGCTCACGGTCGCCGCCGTGGGCATCGCCCTGCTCCTCTTCCTGATCATCAAGGTCAGGCTCCAGCCGTTCGTCGCCCTGCTCGCCGTCTCCATAGCCGTCGGCCTGCTGGCCGGCCTGTCGGTCACCGAACTCTTCGGCACCGTGCAGCGCTCCGACGCCGTCTCCACCATCGAGTCCGGCATGGGCGGCATCCTCGGCCATGTCGCGATCATCATCGGCCTCGGCACCATGCTCGGCGCGATCCTGGAGGTCAGCGGCGGCGCCGAGGTACTGGCTTCGCGCCTGCTCGCCCTGTTCGGCGAGCGCCGGGCCCCCCTCGCGATGGGCCTGACCGGCCTGATCTTCGGCATCCCCGTCTTCTTCGACGTCGGCATCTTCGTCCTCGCGCCGATCGTCTACGCCGCCGCCAAGCGCAGCGGCAGGTCGGTCCTCCTGTACTGCCTGCCCCTGCTGGCCGGCCTGTCGATGACCCACGCTTTCCTGCCCCCGCACCCGGGCCCGGTGGCCGCCGCCGGACTGCTCCACGTCGACCTCGGCTGGGTCATCCTCATGGGCGTCGTGTGCGGCATCCCCGCCGTGCTGGCCGCCTGGGTGTACGCCGCCTGGATCGGCCGCCGGATCTTCGTCGCCGTACCGCAGGACATGGTGGAGGCGGCGGCGGAGGCCAAGCAGGCCGTCATCCAGGAGCAGCGCGGATCGGGCGTCGAGCCGCGCGAGGAGCCGGTGCCGCTGGGCACGGTCCTCGCCATCATCGGTACCCCACTGATCCTGATCCTCGCCGCCACCTTCTCCTCGATCGCCCTCGACCCGTCCACCGGCCGTTCGGCCGTCGAGTTCTTCGGCCACCCCTTCGTCGCCCTGACGATCGCTCTCTTCCTCGCCTACTACCTCCTCGGCATCCGCCGCGGCTGGTCCCGCAAGTCCCTGGAGACGGTGTCCACGGCGTCCCTGAAGCCGATCGGCAACATCCTGCTGGTCGTCGGCGCGGGTGGCGTCTTCGGTGCCGTACTGAAGGCGAGCGGGGTGGCGCAGGCACTCTCGGACACCTTCCACGACGTGGGCCTGCCCGTGATCGTCCTGTCCTACCTGATCTCGGTGGTCCTGCGGGTCGCCCAGGGTTCGGCGACGGTGGCGATCGTGACGACGGCGGGCATCGTGGCGCCCCTGCTGTCCGAGGGCCACCACTCCCAGGCCTTCACCGCCCTCGTCATCATGGCCATCTCGGCGGGCTCCATCTTCGCCTCGCACGTCAACGACGGAGGTTTCTGGATGGTGGCCAAGTACTTCGGCATCAGCGAGCGGGACACCCTGCGGACCTGGACGGTCCTCGAGTCGGTGCTGTCACTGGCGGGGTTCGCGGTGGCGGCGGTGGTCAGCGTGTTCGTGAGCTGACTGGTTCCGGCACAGGGAAGTCGTCCATACTGCCGCCGTGGAGCAGCGCATAGGATCGAGCAGCAAGCCGACCGAGGCCGCAGAGCCGTTGAAGGGCGAGCCGTTGAAGGGCGAGCCGTTGAAGGTGGAGCCTGTGTTGGGGGCCGGTTTCGACCCGGCCTTCGTCCCGGGGATCACGGGTCCGACGCCGGCGGGCGGGGTGACGAAGTCGCCGGAGCCGGTGTCCGAGGCCGCCGCGCCGGCCGAGGACTCGGCACAGCCACCCTCTTCCGAACGGGCGTCCCCCGAACCGGTGTCCTCCGAACGGGTGGACACCGAAGAGGCGGACGCAGAAGACGCCGAGGACAAGGGCGACGGCCCGGTCTTCGAGGCGTCCGACCGCCGGGCGAAGATAGTGGCCGACCGCAGGGGCGTCCGCCTCAGCCTGGACGAGGAGGCCTGCGAGTTCCGCTGGGACGAGATCGCCGCGGTGGAGACGGAGTCGCCCCGCTTCGGCAAGCGCTACACGATCACCGTGCACACGCCTGACCGCCGCTGGTACCCGATCGAGATCGAGGCGACGGCCAGGGCGCGCTTCAAGGAGTGGGACGAGCAGCTCGACGCGGTGCTGGACGCCTACTTCGAGGAGGCCTAGCCGCTAACTGCAGTACTGGGCGGCCTTGCCGATCGACCGGTACATGCAGTCGGCGTTCTCCAGCAGCTGCAACACAGCGTCCTTGTTCCGGGAGGTCTCCCGCTCGATGACTTCGTCGGGCGGGTAGAACCCTCCGTTCCAACTGGACGTCGGATACATCTCGAAGGTGTAGTCGAAGATCTTGTGCACGCCCCAGAGGTAGTCGTCGATGGACCCGTCGGTGATGTACAGGTCACTGGACTGCTCGGGCGTGTACCCGTTGCTGGCGGCCATCTTCTGCCCCACGGCCTTGAAGGCGGCGGCGTCGTCCGCGGTCATCCCGGTGGCGGTGTCGTTGTACGTCCACCCGAACGGCCACAGCACCAGCTCGCTGTAGGTGTGGAAGTCGATGCCGGCCTTGATCTGCTGCTTGCCCCCGACGACCCGGCTGCGCACGAAGTCGGAGACGACCTTCACCTCGGGTGCGGACTCGGCGGCGGACCCGCGGTAGGTCTCGGAGGACGTCGACCCCGACGAACCGCCGCAGCAGCCCCACTTGTAGTTCCAGTTCCGGTTGAGGTCCGTACCGACGTACGAGGAACCGGAGTTGGGCTGCCGGTTCTTCCGCCACGACCGGTACGACCCGCTGGCGATGTCGTACTCGCCGCCGTCCGGGTTCAGATCCGGGACGATCCAGATCTCCCGGCTGTCGACGATGTTGGTGATCCGCGGGTCGGACCCGTACCCCGCGCCCAGTTCACGCAGCAGATAGAGCGCCATCTCCACGGTCAGGTGCTCCCGCGCATGCTGATGGGCGGTGAACAGCACCTCGGGCTCGTTCTCGTCGGTGCCGACGTTGTCGCTGATCTTGATGGCGACGATGTCCCGGCCCTGGTACGACTTCCCGATCACCCGCTTGCTCATGATGCCCGGGTAGGCGGCCAGCCGCTGGTCGATCTCGGCGTTCATCTCGGCGTAGTTGTGGTACTTCGAGTCGGCGCTGGGGAAGTCGTAGAGCCGCGCCCCGGACCGCTGCGGGGCGGCGCCCAACGGCTGGACGTCGTACCCCATGCGGCGCAGCCTGCCGATCTGCTCCGCCCGCCCGGACACGACGACGCTCTCCTCGTCGGCCTCGTCGACGGTGACGCCGGCCGCCTGGATGGCCGTACGCGTCACGGGGGTCGTGCTCTGCTGGATCTCGTACTGCCGGATGTCGTCATCGGTGGGTGCGACCTTCCGGACGCCGTCGGCACTGGCGGCCTGGCCGGCGGTGGCCGAGACGGGGGCGGCGAGGGCGAGCGCCAGCAGCGCGCCGAGAGCGGCGGTACGTCTGCTGCCGCGCGCGCCGGAGCCGCGGATGCGAAGTCGCATGAACTCTCCTTGTGGGGTGGAGGTGGGGTGTTCGCGTGCGACGTGCCAGTGCGGTCCCGCCGGGGCCTTCGGTGGGGCTTCCTGTGGAACCGCTGTGCGGGTTGGCGCTCATGGTGAGGCGTTGGCATGATCAGGTCAATCCTCCCGGCTCCAATGGCGCGAACCGTTCGAGACCGGGCCGGAGCGGGGCCGGCACCGGGCCGGTGCCGGGCTCCTCGCGCCGTCCGCACGGCAGCGCGCCATCCCGGTTGGAATGGCGCGCTGCCGTGCGGACGAGGGCTGCGATGTGACGAGGCCGGTGCTCAGCGCGGTCGGCGGGGCGCGGCCGAACGCGGGTCAGCGGCGATGCCCGTGCCACCCGCCGTCGCGGTGACCGCGGTCGCCGCGGTCGCCGTGGTGGTCGTGGTGGTCGTGGCCCCAGGATGTGTAGTCCACGAGGCGGCCGTCGTCGTCGCGCAGGGTCGCGGTGTCGTGGTCGCGATCCCACACGCTCTGCCGGCGGTCCTGGTAGAGGTCGCCCCCGCGGTCCCGGCCGAACCCGGTGTGCACCCGGACGCTCTGGTGGCCCCCGAGCCGGTAGTGCCGGAACCGGTAGGTGTGGCCGTCCTCGTCCGACAGCGTCCAGTCGTCGAGGTTCACGCTCGCGCGGCCCTCGTTGGTGAGTTCCACCCACTCCCTGTTGAGGGGGCGGCCAGCGGGTTCGCGGACGTCACGGCGGTCCGACGACCGGTACTGCACGTCGCTGATGACCACCTGCGAGTGGTAGGAGCGGCCGTGACCACGGCTGTGGTCGTGGTCGGCGGCCGAGGCCGGCAGGGTTGCCGCGCCGGCGACGGCGACCGCTGTGACGACGGTGGCGGCGACGCGGCGTACGGAAACGGAAACGGACACGAAGTCCCCTTTCGCAAGGCTTCTGCGGCGACCGGACGGCCGCACGCCCCTACCTTGCGACCGCACGCGAACCGGATCGAGGACACACGGCGGCTGTTACGATTCGCGCACACTTTCATGACTTTCGACTGCAATGTCCATCTATGCGGCGAAAGCGGCGAGAAGTGCACCATTCGGCGACCCACTACGGCATCCCTCACCCGAAAGTGAGTAACGCGCGGCTGAGGCTGCGGCTGCAGCTACGGCTGCGGTTGCCGAGCCCTCGCTCCCTCGGCGCGGAGTCGTTACCGAACGCCGTGCGGCCCACCAAGGGGCCGGCGGCGTTGCGGGTGGGGCGGTCGCGGGAGGGGGCGTTGTGGATCGGGGCGTGGGACACGAACCCGGCACCGCCGGAGCCTCCGGTGCGGTTGGAGCGGGAGGAGGGGCGGGGGCTGGGCCTGGTGACGGCCTGCGCAGAGTACTGGGGTGGGCAGCCCTCGGCCCGGTTCGGGGACCGGGGGAACAAGCGACCGTTGGGCCGCTCGCTTCTCGCCGAGTGTCGTGCTTCCGCGACCCGCGTCAAGGGCGCTGCGCGTCGCCTTCGGCGATGGCCCTCCGGGCCACCCTTGAGCCGGCCCGCTCCAGCCCGGGTCAGAAGCGAGCGAGCTGCTCGGAACAGCGGTGGCCCAGCCCGGCGTCGGGCCTAGGGGTGCGGCTGCCTCTCGCCAGCACGCCGGGCCGGCTCAGTGACGAACGGCCGGTGGGGATCGGCGGCGGCGGTGATTGGCAGATTTGTTCCAGGAGCCGTAGGCGAGGCCGAAGATGGGGCCGCCGGAAGACCTCGCTGCGTGACACAGATCTGCCAATCATGGTCGTCACCGGAACAAGGTGTCGAACCAAGGTTTCCCGGGCTCGGAGATCAGGGTGCGGTGGGCCTCGTCCCGCTTTCCAGGGGCGGGATCTGCTGGAGGTGTCGCATGATCAGCTCGAGATCAGAGAGCGCCTTGAGGCAGAATTCCTGGTCCTGTGTGTTGATGGAGTGAACAACGTCCGAGAAAGTGGGATCTTCGAGGCTCTGAGCTTCACGCAAGAGTCGGCTTGGCAATAGGACCCAGTTCCTTCTTGTCCTGTCGAGTTCCCACTCTACTTGAGTGGGAACTTCCCTCACGGCATCTTCGATGTATCGGGCGATACCCTCCCGAGGGGACGCGTAGCGCCAACCCAGGTAAGGAACCTGATGATAGCCGTACACGTCATTGTACTCCGTAGGTAATTTGAACCAGGCGAGTTCTCCAAACCTGCTGAGGGTTTGCATGGCCTCTACATTTCGGCTCGGCATGGGATCTGATCCTCCTCACCAGAGGGGGCCGGAATAGCCGCCGTTTGTGACTACTAGCTTCTTCCCCGGATTGGTCAGCCGAATGGACCGCTCGTAGTCTCCGTATGGGATCGGATCCTTACTCATCGCAGGATCGTATACGTAGCGTCCGTCGGTGTAGACATCGTGATAGCGGTAGGTTGTCAATTCTTGCCCCATTTTTTCGGGGATCACGATTTCTTTGCTTCCCTGTGCTGTGAAGTTGATGACCTTACCCTGTCCACCCGTTTCGCGGAGGATGTATTCGGCGATTTCTGAGCAGTCTACGTTCCCGCCGATCGGTGCGGATCTCATAGCGGTCGTTGCGGCTTCGCTGGGAAGGTGAGCCGGATTCGGTTGCCGGAAGTCAAAAGGTCCTCGTGACTCTTCCCCGCCAGGATAGTCCGGTGCGAGTCCGAGTGAATCGGAGTGACTCTGAGGGTTGAAGACGTACGTGGACGGGTTGGGGGCCGGGGTAAGGCCGAGGGGGTCCGGGGTCAGATAGCGGGCGGTCTCGGGGTCGTAGTGGCGGAAGTAGTTGTAGTGGAGGCCGGTTTCCGGGTCGTAGTACTGGCCTGGGAAGCGTAGGGGGGTGTAGGTGGTGCTGTTTGTCGACCACGCTGTTGTTCCCCACAGGGTGCTGCGGGTGTGCCAGGCTAGTTCGCCCTGTTCGTCGATCAGTTCGCTCGGGGTGCCGATCAGGTCGGTGACGATGGCGAAGAAGCGGGAGTCGATGTCGTGCTGGGGGGTGTCGGCCGGGGTGATGCGTTCCGTCTGGGCCAGGGGGCGCAGGCCTTGGTGGTCCCAGGTGAGGGTGACCGGGTGGGGGAGGTCGGCGGACGTTGTCGTCTGTTCGCAGAGGGTGGTGCCGTCCCAGGTGAAGGTCACTCGTTCCAAGACCGTCTCGCCGTCCTCTGCCAGGCGGACTTTGGCCGTGCGGCGGCCCAGGGGGTCGTAGGTGTAGTTCCAGCGGGTGCCGTCAGGAGTCGTCACCGAGGTGAGGCGGTCTTCGGCGTCCCATTCGTAGTGCCAGGTGTCCGGCTTGCGGGACAGGCGGGTCTTCTGGCGGAGCGTGATGCGGCCCAGGGCGTCGTGTTCGTAGCGGACGTTGCCGGCTCGGGTGATGCGGGTGCCCGCGTACGCGCGCGGGCCCCTTGCCTCTGCGCCCGGGTGGTCCGTCGGCCAGGAGGCCTCGGTCTGGTTGCCTGCCTCGTCGTAGGCGTACCGCTCCGTCCAGCCGGCCGCGTGGACCGCCGTCACCCGGCCGGTCGCGTCGAGGTCGAAGCGGCGGGTGCCGGACAGGTTGTCGTCGATGCCGGTCAGGTTGCCGTCGGCGCGGTAGGTGTACGTCCGGTGCTGGACCCGGTGACCCTGCGCGCCGGTCACCGACTGAGTCGTCAGGCGGCCCAACACGTCGAAGGTGTGCTCCAGCCTGACCGTTCCGGCGATGTGGCGGGTCAGTTCGCGGCCTGCCTCGTCGTACGTGAAGTCGATCGTCCGGCCGGAGGCGACCATGCCTGTGCGACGGCCCGCCGCGTCGTACGACCATGTCGTCCTGGCCCCGGTCGGGGTGGTGCGGCCCGTGCGACGGCCCAGGGTGTCGTAGGTGTACGTCACCGTGCGGCCGTCGACCGTTTCCGAGTGCAGGCGGCCGTGGCGGTCTCGCAGCAGGGTGAGTGTCGTGCCGTCGGGGCCCACCGCCTGGGCCAGTTGGTCGGTCAGGTCGTAGGCGTAGGTCGTGAGCCGGCCGTTCGTGTTCTTGCGAAGGACCTGGCCGAGTTCGTTGCGTTCGAAGGACGTCACCTCGCCGAGCGCGTTGCGCCGCGAGACCAGGTGGCCCGCCGCGTCGTACTCGTATGTCAGGGTGCGGTCGTCAAAGTCTGTCTCCTGTACCAGACGGCCGGCCGGGTCGTACTCGTACTCCCACGTCAGGCCCTGCGGGTTGGTTACCTTCGTCAGGCGCAGTTCCGTGTCGTGGCTGAACTCGTAGCGCACGCCGTCCGGGCCCGTGCGGGCTGTCAGCAGGTCGAAGTGGGTGTACTCGAAGCGGGAGACGCCCCCGAGCGGGTCGGTGTGGCTGGTGCAGTTGCCCTCGCCGTCGTACGTCCACGTCTCCGTCGTCCCGTCGGGAGCCGTGCGGCGGGTCAGGTGGCCCTCGATCGACCACTCCAGGCGAGTTGTCGCGCCGGTGGGGTCCGTGATGCTGGTGGGGCGGCCGAGGGCGTCTCGTTCGTAGCGGGTCACCGCTCCGAGCGGGTCCGTGACCTCCAGCGGTAGGCCCGCGCGGTCACAGATCAGCCTCGTCGTGTGGCCCAGCGGGTCCGTCACCGACGTCAGGTGGCCGGCTTCGTCGTACGTGAAGTGAGTGGTCTGGCCAGCCGGGTCCGTCACCGACGTGCGGTTGCCCCGGTCGTCGTAGGTCTGGCGGATCACAGTGCCGTCCGGGTTCACCACCTTCACCGGCAAGCCCAGGTCGTTGTACTCCGCCCGCGCCTCGCGGCCGTCCGGGCGGATCACCCATGTGAGGTTGCCTGCCTCGTCGTACTCGAACGTGGTGGTGTGGCCCAGGGGATCCGTCGTGGACAGCAGGCGGTTGTAACGGTCGCGGACGTGACGCGTGGTCGCGCCCAACGGGTCGGTCTCCGCCACCACCTGCCAGGCGTCGTTCACCAAGTAGCGGCGCGTGTGGCCCTCGGGCGTCGTTGCGGTCGTCGTACGCAGGCCCGTCGTCGGGTCCGGGTCGCTGTACGTCAGGCGCAGCGCCATGTGGCCCGCCGAGCCGCCCTCCGCGATGCAGCGGTCCTGGTCGTCGTACTCGTACGTGTAACTGCGGTCGTTCGTGTCCGTCCAGGAGGTGACGCGGCCCCGCTCGTCGTACGTGAAGCGGAGCGGCAGGCCCGAGGAGTTGACGACCTCCGTGAGGTTGCCGTCCGTGTAGCCGAAGCGTCTCAGTTCCTCGCCCGTCGCGGTCAGGTGGTACGCCGTGACGCGGCCCGATTCCGTCGTGATGCGGATACCTTGGCCGGCGCTCGTGCAGACGCCGAGAGGGGTGCCCTCGGTGTCGTACTCGAAGGTGACCCAGTTGCCGTTGCGGTCGTCGATCTGTTCCAGGACCGCTAGGTCGGGTCCCTGGTCGGCGAAGTGCCAGGTGCGGTGGGTTCCGGGGTCCGTGATCGTGTAGCCGCCGTCGACCCGGTCCAGGGGGAGGCGGGGGCCGTGGCTGGGCAGGGTGGGCACGCCGGGCGCAGGGTGGGGGTACGACAGGAGGAGGCCGTCCTCCGTGACGTGGACGACTCCCTCCGCGTCGATCTCCAGGCGCTGGTCCAGGGTGGAGGACCAGGACGGGCCGAACCAGCGGCCCAGCTGGTAGCCCGACTCCACCCGTCGGGTCAGCAGCAGCGGCAGCGCGCCGGGGAGGGTGACGTCCGTCTGCGGCAGGTACATCTTGCCGGTGGCGAGGTCGACGGGGTCGGTGCCCTTGCTTTCCACCGCGTCGCCGGTACGGGAAGGCTGCTGGGGGTCCTCGTTCACCCGGTCCCGAGCCGTCTTTCCGGCCGCGCCCTCAGCCCCCGCCCGCGCCTCTCTCCTTGCCGCGGCCTCCGCTGCCTGCCGGGTCAGACCCGCCTCCGCCGCATCCCGGGCCAGGCCCGCTTCCAGTCCGGCGCCGTCGCCGAGGAGGAACTGGGGGGCCATGCGTCCGCCGAACTCGGACGGGTCCTTGCGGAACTCGTCCCACATGGTCTTCGCGGTCCGCTCGGGGTGGGCGGCCGTGGAGGCCAGGCCGGACAGCGTCATGCTGACGTTCTGCATGTAGGCGGCCGGGTGGGTGAGGTTGTAGGGGTCCATCGGGTCCAGGCCGCGGACGAAGTTGACCAGGCCGGCCGTGCCCTTGGCCACGCCACCCGCGAAGTGGGTGAGTTCGATGCCGGTGGACAGCGCGCCGTCCTTCAGGTCGCCCTTGAGGCGGTCCAGGGGCGGGGGCTCGGCGGGGGCGTGGGCGAGCGCCGCCTTCACCTTGCCCTGCGCCTCGGTGGCGGCGGTGTTGCGCTGCTTGCGAGCCTCGGCCAGCTTGTGCTGGGCGGCCTTGACGTCGGCCTCGCCCGGATCCTGGAACTTCCCCGGATCCGGACCGGGGTCCTCGCCCGCCTTCGCCTTCGCGCTGTACGTCTCGACCTTGTCCTTGTAGGCGTCGAACGCAGTCTTGGACGCCTTCACACCCTTCTTGTAGAGCTCTACGGCCTCCTTCGCCTGGCCCTGCGCCCACTTGACCGTGTCGGCGTACGACTCCAACGCCTCCGCCGCGCTCTTGCAGGCCTCGGCCGCCTGCGCCCACTTGGCGGGGTGCACGCCGAACTTCTCGCGGAAGGCGTCGCCGCCCTCGCCCTTCCAGCCGGAGGAGTCGACCTTCTTCAGACCCTGGCTGACCTTGTCGAACGCGCCGTGGAAGTCCCGCAAATGCCCCGCGCTCTCACGGATCTTCGCCGGGCTGCCGTGGACGAGCTCGTCGGCGTCCTCTGTCTGGCCGAGCTGCTGCTCGCCCGGGGTCGCGCCCAGGTCGGAGGCGACCCCGTCACCCCAGTCCTCCACCACGTCGGCCCACTTGTGCGCGCCGACCTGGTCCAGTTTCTCGCCGACCTTGTCCGTGGCCCAGTCGACACCCTCGCCGACCTTCTTCTTGCCCTTGTCGTAGAGGTCCTCGGCACCGCCCAAAAGCGCATTGGTCACATCCCCCATGCCCATCAGCGCTCACCCCCCTGTTGCCGGCCGTCCTCATCCCCGAGCGCCTCGCGCAGATCACCCACGCCCATACCCGGCACCGGCCCGATGGTGTGCGAGGTCATCACGTCGTCCGCAGCCGTCTTCCAGCCCTGCTTGCTGTTGGCCCACGCCTGGTCGAAGGACTCCTTGCTGTAGTCGACGTCGCCGCCGTACGCACCGGACGTGGCGATGTCGCCGTAGCCCATCTTCTCCACGTCCTCCTCGGAGGCGTACGGGTTGCCGATCGCCGCGTTCTCGACGACCTTGACGGTGCCCTCGACGTACTTGTCGGTCTCGTAGTACGTCCCCGCCGCCAGCCCCGTCTTCTCAGCGAACCCGTTGCCCTCGGCGATCAGCGACCGAACCCCCCACTCCCAGCGCTCGCAGAACGACGTGAACTCACCCGTCAGGCCCTCATGACCCAGCTCCAGGCCCGACAGCGCGATCTCGGCGGAGCCACGGCCGGCCCCGGACGTGCCGAAACCGCCCAACTCCTTCAACTCACCCAGCGCATCGGTCAACCCCTTGGCGATCAGAGCCAGCCCCTGCGTCGCCAGATCCTTACCGGTCACCGCTCATCCCCCGTCCCGCTCTCCACATCCACCGCCACCGCATCCGGCACGATCCCGCGCACCGGAGGGAAGACCATGCCGTCCTCTCCGTCCGCACAGTCCAGCGCCACCCCGCACGGCACCCCGACAGCCGGCACCACCGCGTCCAGCAGGCGCGCCCCCAGCCACCGCTGATACGCCCACTCCCGCGCACCCTCGCCCCGCGCCAGGGCGAAACGCGCCAACGCCTGTTCGTTCGAGAACGCGTAGATCCAGCGGGCACCGCCGAAATCACCCGACAGGGGCACGTCGTCCCCGTCCACCGGCACCAGTACCGCCGTACGCCGGAACTCGCCCAGCAGGACGGCGAACTCACGGCGTCTGTACTCGGGATCGCCTGTGGTTTCGGGTTGTTCGGATATCGCGGTGTCCACGTAGTCGTACAGCCGTGACCTGCGAGCATTCCCCGTCGAGTTGGCGTCGCCCCCATGTTCAGCCATGCCCCTGATCATCACACCGACCTGTTGCCGGGGGCAAAAGAGATGACGGCGTACCGCTCAAGTCCGGCCGCCGTGCACACGGCAGCGCCCGGACCGCAAGGCCCGGGCGCTGGACGGCAGTAGTGCAGGACAGGTCACGGCAGAGCGTGCACGTGGGCTCCCACCGGGTTCGACCACGCGTTCCCGGACGTCGCGTCCCAGTTCGTGGACCAGGTCATCGCGCCGCGCAGGGCCGGGTAGGTCTTGGAGGGCTTGAAGGTGCCGCAGTTCGTGCCGGACGTGAGGCAGTCCAGGGCGTTGTCGACCACCGTGGGGGAGACGTAGCCGCTGCCCGCTGCGCGGGTGGAGGCCGGGAGGCCCAGGCCGACCTGGGACGGGGAGAGGCCGCCCTCCAGCTGGATGCAGGCGAGGGCGGTCAGGAAGTCGACCGTGCCCTGGCTGTAGACCTTGCCGTCGCAGCCCAGCATGGAACCGCTGTTGTAGTACTGCATGTTGACGACCGTGAGGATGTCCTTCACGTTCAGCGCGGTCTGGAAGTAGGCGTTCGACGTGGACTGCATGTCGATCGTCTGCGGGGCCATGGTGATGATCAGGGACGAGCCGGCCTTCGACGACAGGGCGCGCAGGGCCTGTGTCATGTAGGTCGCGTTGAGGCCGTTCTCCAGGTCGATGTCGACGCCGTCGAAGCCGTACGTCTGCATCAGCGAGTAGACCGAGTCGGTGAAGTTCGCGGCCGATGCCGCGTCGTTGACCGACACGGTGCCCTTCTCGCCGCCGATGGAGATGATGACCTTCTTGCCGGCCGCCTGCTTGGCCTTGATGTCGGCCTTGAACTGGTCGACCGTGTAGCCGCCGAGGCCGGAGGAGTCGAGGCTGAAGCTCACCGCGCCCGGTGTCGACGTCGCGTCGGCGAAGGCCACCGCGATGATGTCGTAGGCGGAGGGGACGTCGGACAGTTTCTGGACCGTCGCGCCGTTGTTGAAGTTCTGCCAGTAGCCGGTCACTACGTGCTTGGGGAGCGTGCCGCCTCCGCCGCCCGTGCCGGAGGACGTCGTCCCGGTCACCGTCGCCGACTTCGCCGACTCGCCCGCCGCGTTGGCCGCCGTGACCTGGAAGGAGTACGACGTGGCGGCCGACAGGCCGGTCACCGTTGCCGACGTGCCCGTCACCGCCGTGACCTTCGTGCCGTTGCGGTAGACGTTGTAGCCCGTCGCGCCCGAGACCGGGGACCAGGACAGGGAGACCGAGGAGGAGGTCGTAGCGGTCACGGAGAGGCCGGTCGGGGCCGCCGGGATGGTGGGGGCCGGATCGCCGCCTCCGCCGCCGTCGGGGCCGTAGACCGAGATGTCGTCGGCGTAGTAGGCCGCCTGGCCGTACCAGCCGTGGGTGTAGACCGTGACCGAGGTGGTCGAGGCACCGGTGGTGAAGGTCGTCGACAGCTGCTTCCAGGACGCCGAGTCGGGGGTCCAGGTGGAGACGTCCGTGGTGCCCGTGCCGGTCACGCCCAGGTACGAGTAGCCGCCCTGCACCCATGCGCTGAGCGTGTACGTCGAGTTGGGCTTGACCGCCACCGACTGGGTGCACCGGGCGTTGTCCTGGCCGGCCGGGGTGGCCTTCAGGGCGGTGGTACCGCCGTGCACGGGGGACGCGACCGTCGTACCGCTGCCGGCCGTGCACGTCCAGTTGGTCAAGCCGGACTCGAAGCCCGCGTTCTTCACGTTGTTGACGTCCGCGGCGGACGCGGGGGCGGCCGTGGCGAGGCCCGCGACCGAGAGGGCCAGGGCGGTGGCGGTGGACCATGCCGCGAGCCGTCGTCTGCGGGGTCCGGGTATGCCTGGTGCGCGGTGCACGGGAGCCTCCGGTGGGGAGAGGGGGGAGGGGTGACCTTCGCTTGCGAGCCTCAAAGTTGGTCCAGACCAATCGGCCTGTCAAGAGGTCCAGACCGGAATGGTCGCTGGCTGGGTGCTCAACCTGTCCGGTTTTGGCGGGACTTGCGCCGGGCGAGTTCCACACCGGCTGCACAAACGCTGTTCTCCGGCCACAGGCCCGTGGATACAGTGCTCAGGTAGTCACGCAATGAAGTCGTCCTGGCGCATTGGAGTTACACCGGTGGGCCGGCGGGTGGGAAGAGCGGGGAGCTGCGCGTGCCAACTGCCATTGCCGTGACCAGTGCCGACATGGCACTGCTTGCGCAGGACGAGCGGACCATGCCCGCCGTCGTGCTGACCGGCCTCGACCGCAAACCGCTGGACCAGGCCCTCACCGAACTCCACACCCTCCTCGAGCAGTACGGCCATGTGGTCGTCGTGTGCTCCGAGGCCACCCCGGAGCCGGTGGTACGGCGGCTGTACACCCTGCGCTCGCTGCTGGAGAGCGACCGCATCGCCCTGTTCCGGCCCGCGCTGCCGCCGCTCGGCATCGCCGTCCTGGCCCGGCAGCTGCGCCAGCTCGCCTCCTGCGACCTGGGCCCGGGCGTGCTCGCCTCCGCCGGGCGGCTGCTCACCCACTACATCCACGCCGGCGCCGTCCTCGGCTCCGTCGCCAAGCTGGACCGGGTCCCGGTCGGACTGAAGGCGCACGCCAGGTCCTGGGTGCCCGGCAGCCAGTTCGCCGTGCTCGCCCACCCCGAGCCCCAGCTGGTGAAGGTGGCCCCCGAAGCCACGCTGAAGGGGCCCGATTTCAGCACCTGGATGCTGGTCGCCAAGGGGCAGTTGCAGAGCGACTGGGCCGCCGGGCTCGGCACCCGGTGGGGCGTGCACGGGCTGCGCGAGACCCCGCTGCCCGCGGAGTCCCCGGTGTGGTGGGGGACCGGCCGCCTGATCGAGTTCTGCGGCTACCTCGCCGACCTGTCCGTCCTGTACCAACTGGTCACCTCCGTACGGCAGACCAGCTGTCACTGGTGCGGCATCGACGTCATCGGCGACCGCTGCGTCTTCTGCTCCGCCGGCCCGCCCGCGCCCGAGGCACCCCGCGCCCTGGAACAGCGAACACCCGCCTGACCTGCGCGCACCTGACCCGTCCCGCTCGACCGATTCCCCCAATGAGGTTGCACGGTTCATGAACTCCCGTCAGCGCCGCGGCGTGATACTGCTGATCCTGTCGGTCCTGTGCGCGCTGGGCGCGTTCGCCGGCGTGCTCTCCGTCATCCACGACGTGAACTCCAAGGTCGGGCCCGAGGTCGCCGCCTACCGGGTCAGGTCCGAGGTGAAGCCGTACACCGCGCTGGCCACGGACCAGTTCGAGAAGGTCTCGATGCCCAAGCGGTGGCTGTCCGGCAACGCCGTCACCGACCTCCGGCAGATCCGCGGCAAGATCGCCGTGACCACCCTGCACCCCGGCTCGCTGCTGCAGACCGACATGATCGTGGACCGGCCCGCCCTCCAGCCCGGCCAGCAGGAGGTCGCCATCATGATCGACGCGGCGACCGGCGTGGCGGGGAAGATCACCCCGGGCGCGCGGGTCAACGTCTATGCCACCTTCGAGGGAAGGAAGGAGGGCGACCCCGACCAGTCGAAGATCATCGTCACCAACGCCCGGGTCATCGACGTCGGCCAGATCACCGCCCTCGAGCCCGACCGCGACAAGAACCAGCAGGCCACCGACGCCGTCCCCATCACCTTCGCCCTGTCCACCCTCGACGCCCAGCGCATCACCTACGCCGAGTCCTTCGCCCAGCGCGTCCGGCTCGCGCTCGTGGCGCCCGGCAGTGAGACCAGCGTCCCCGACAAGGACCGCACCTACGAACTCGTGACGGACAAGTGAGAGGCGGCCATGCCCACCAGGATCCTCCCGGCCGGCTCGGACCCGGACGCCGTCCGCTCCCTCACCACCCTGCTCAGCCAGCTCCCCGACGCCGAGCCGCAACCCCCGGTCACCGACTCCACCCAGCTGGTCGACACCCTCGCCCGGCTCGCCGCCGAGTCGGTCGAGGAACTCCCGGAAGTCGTCGTCGTCCACGAACGCATCGGCCCGGTACCCGCCCTGGAGCTGATCCGCGAGGTCGCCCTGCGCTTCCCGGCCGTCGGCGTCATCCTCGTCACCACCGACGCCGGCCCCGGCCTGTTCGCGGCCGCCATGGACTCCGGCGCCCGCGGCCTTGTCGCGCTCCCGCTGTCGTACGAGGAACTCGCCAGCCGCGTCCAGGCCGTCGCCCAGTGGTCCACCGGGGTACGACGGCACCTCGGGCACGGCGCCGAGGTGCTCGCCGGGGCCGGCGGCACCGTCGTCACGGTCAGCGGCGCCAAGGGAGGCGTGGGCGCCACCCTGGCCGCCATCCAGCTGGCCCTCGCCGCCCAGGCCTCCGGCCGCGCCACCGCCCTGGTCGACCTCGACCTCCAGACCGGCGACATCGCCTCCTACCTGGACATCCAGTTCCGCCGGTCGGTGGCCGACCTGGCCGCCATCACCGACATCTCCCCCCGCGTCCTCGCCGACGCCGTCTTCCGCCACGACACCGGCCTCGCCCTGCTGCTCGCGCCCGGCGAGGGCGAACGCGGCGAGGAGGTCACCGACCGCGCCGCCCGCCAGATCGTCGGCGCGCTGCGCTCCCGCTACGAGGTGGTCGTGGTGGACTGCGGGGCCCAGCTGAGCGGCGCCGGGGCCGCCGTGGTGGAGATGGCCGACACCGCGCTGCTGGTGACCACCCCGGACGTCATCGCCGTACGCGGCGCCAAACGGACCGTACGGATGTGGGACCGGCTGCAGATCCGCAAGGCCGAGGAGACCACGGTGGTCGTCAACCGGCACGCGCGCGGTGCCGAGATCCAGCCCGCGCTGGTGCAGCGCATCACCGGCACCGCGCTGGCGCGTACGGCCGTACCCGCCAACTTCAAGGAGCTGCAAGGGGCCGTGGACGCCGGGCGGCTCCACGAACTGGACGGCAAGAGCACGGTGAAGCAGGCGCTGTGGGCCCTCGCGGGGGAGCTGGGGCTGGTGCGGGCGCCGGACGAGGGAGCCTCCCACCGGGGCGGCGGCCGGGGGCCGGTGGGCTTCAGGCGGCGGAAGGAGTGAGCCTTGCGATGAGAAGGCCGGGCGGGGACCGGGGACAGGTGAGCGTCGAGCTGCTCGGGATGACGCCGCTGATCGTCCTGACGCTGGTGCTGATGTGGCAGGCCGTGCTCGTGGGGTACGCCTTCACGCTCGCGGGGAATGCTGCCGACGAGGGCGTGCGGGCGGGCACGGCGGCGCCGCCGGGGGAGCGGTTCGGGGTGTGCGAGCAGGCGGCGCTGCGGCATCTGTCGGGGGCGTGGCGAGGGGGTGCCAGCGTGGAGCAGTGCGGCGGGACCGGCTATGTGACGGCCGACGTGGCCGTCAAGGTCCCCGTCCTCTTCCCCGGCCTCATCGACTTTCCCGTCACCGTGCACGGCCACGCCGGCGCCGTCGAGGAGGCGAAGCGCTGAGATGTCGTACCGCCGCCGACGCGACCGGGGCCAAGTGGCCATCGAATACCTGGGGTTCATCCCCGTCCTGCTGATCGTCGGCCTGGCCGGCATCCAGCTCGGGGCCGTCGCCTACGCCGCCGAGCAGGCCGGTACGGCCGCCCGGGCGGGCGCGCGGGCCGCGTCGCTGGAGCAGTCGTACGCCCAGGCCTGCGCCGACGCGGTGAGCGGCGGACTGAGCGTGTCCTGCTCCTCCGCCCCCGGAGGTGACTCGGTGACCGTCACCGCGACCGTGCGCATCCCCGCGATCGTCTGGGACCTGGGCACCGCCACCAAGTCCGCCACCATGCCGCTCGACCACGGACCGAGGAGTCGCCGACCATGAGCCTGCGGGCACGCATCAGCACTCCGGAGGAGCACGGCAGCCGGGGCGAGGACGGGCACCTGGTCGCCTCCTACCGGGCCAAGCTGCTGGAGGAGATCGACCTCGCGGAGATGAGTTCGCTGGCCGCCGCCGAGCGCCGGGCCCGGCTGGAGCGGGTGCTCGGGCACATCATCAGCCGCGAGGGCCCGGTCCTGTCGACGGTCGAGCGGTCGCAACTGATCCGCCGGGTCGTGGACGAGGCGCTCGGCCTGGGCATCCTGGAGCCCCTGCTGGAGGACGCGTCCATCACCGAGATCATGGTCAACGGGCCCGACGCGATCTTCGTCGAACGCGGCGGACGGGTCGAG
Organism: Streptomyces sp. NPDC088810; assembly: GCF_044750305.1. Lineage (NCBI taxonomy): Bacteria > Bacillati > Actinomycetota > Actinomycetes > Kitasatosporales > Streptomycetaceae > Streptomyces > Streptomyces sp. NPDC088810. Next base: position 143,977 of record NZ_JBIVJQ010000004.1, on the reverse strand, counting down.
CAGCTGCCGCTGCGGTTCGTCTCCGCCGACCAGCTCATGCAGACCATCGAACGGATCGTGTCGACCGTCAACCGCCGCGTGGACGAGTCGAACCCCATGGTGGACGCCCGTCTGCCCTCCGGCGAACGCGTCAACGTCATCATCCCGCCGCTGTCCCTGACCGGCCCGATCCTCACCATCCGCCGCTTCCCGCGCTCCTTCACCCTCCAGGAGCTGATCGGTTTCGGCTCGCTGGACGAGCACATGGTGTATCTGCTGGCCGGCCTGGTGCAGGCGAAGTTCAACATCATCGTCTCCGGCGCGACCGGCACCGGGAAGACGACCCTGCTCAACGCGCTGTCCGGCCTGATCCCCGCGCACGAGCGCATCATCACCATCGAGGACTCCGCCGAACTCCAGCTCCAGCAGACCCACGTGGTCCGCCTGGAGTCCCGCCCGCCGAACGTGGAGGGCAAGGGCCAGGTCACCATCCGCGACCTGGTGCGCAACTCCCTGCGGATGCGGCCCGACCGGATCGTGGTCGGCGAGGTCCGCGGCGGCGAGTCCCTCGACATGCTCCAGGCGATGTCCACCGGTCACGACGGCTCCCTGGCGACCGTGCACGCGAACAGCGCCGAGGACGCGCTGACCCGCCTCCAGACCCTCGCCTCCATGTCCGACGTCGAGGTCCCCTTCGTCGCCCTGCACGACCAGATCAACAGCGCGGTCGACGTCATCGTCCAGCTCACCCGGTTCGCCGACGGCGCCCGCCGCATCACCGAGATCGCCCTGCTCGACAGCCACGGCGGGGAGCCGTACCGGCTGGCGACCGCCGCCCGGTTCGAGGCGCAGCCCATGACCCCCGACGGCCGTGTGTACGGCACCTTCCGCTACTTCCCGCTGCCCCGCCGTACCGCCGACCGCCTCTACATGGCGAGCCAGCCCGTCCCGCAGGCCTTCGGCGTCGCCCGCTCGGCCGACCAGCTAGCCACCCGAGAAGCCAGGTAGGACCCCGGACCATGGAACTCCACACCCTCGTCCAGCTCACCACCGGCGTGACGCTGCTGACCTGCGTCCTGGCGGTGGCCGGCGTGCACGCCTACGCCTCCGGGCGGGCCCGGCGCGCCGCCCTCGTCGACCGGCTCGCGCACACCGGCCCGCCGCCCGCGACCGGCCGCCGGCGCCGTTTCCGCGACCTGGACCGGCGGCTGCGCCGTACCCGCCTCGGCCGCTGGCTGGAGCGGCGCCTCGCGGCGACCGGCCTGGACGTCACGCCCGGGGAGTTCTTCGCCGCCATGCTCGCCACGGTCGCCGCGCTCTGGCTGATCGGCCAGGCCACCCTGGCTCCCTTCTTCGGCCCCCTCGCCGGGCTCCTCGGCATCGGGGCGGCGGTGCAGTTCCTCAACTGGCAGCGCCAGAAGCGCATCGAACGCTTCATCAACCAACTTCCCGAACTGGCCCGCATCCTGGCCAACGCCACCCAGGCCGGCCTCGCCCTGCGCACCGCGATCGGAATGGCGGCGGAGGAACTGGAGGCCCCGGCCGGCGAGGAACTCGCCAAGGTCGCCGACCAGCTGGCCGTCGGCCACTCGCTGGACGACGCGCTCGGCGAACTCGCCGACCGCCTCCCCTCCCGCGAACTGGTCGTCCTCGTCACCACCTTGGTGCTGTCGAACCGCGCGGGCGGCCAGGTCGTGTCGGCCCTGCGCAACCTGACCGAGACCCTGGAGGAGCGCAAGGAGACCCGGCGCGAGATCCGCACCCAGCTCTCCCAGGTGACCATGACCTCGTACGCCGTGCCCGTCCTCGGCGTCGGCGCGTTGTTCCTGATGAACGGCGTCAAGGACGGCGCGCTCGACCGCATGACCGGCTCACCGGTCGGCCAGGCCTGCGTGATCATCGCGTTCGCCATGTACACCGTCGGCTTCGTCCTCATCCGCCGCATGAGCCGGATCGACGTGTGAGGGAGGTGACCCGATGGCATTCCTGCTCGCCCTGCTGATGGGCCTCGGCGTCTGGGGCGCCTTCCACGGCATCCGCATGTACCGCGCCGACGCCCGGCTCCCCGGCGACCTCGCCGTCGCCCTGGAGGTCGGCGCCACCCGCACCGGCGCGGTCGGCTCCGTCATCGACCGCATCGGCATGCGCTACGCCCCGGCCGTACTGCGCCTGATGGGCCCGCGCCTGGTGGCCAGGTACCGCCGCAGGATCGACCTCGCGGGCAACCCCGGCGGCCTCACCATCGACCGCTACGCGGCCCGCCGCGCGGTCTACGGCGCCCTGGGCGCCGTCGGCTTCCTGGTCTTCCTGCTCCGCGGCCAGTGGTTCGTGGCCCTGCTGCTGCTCCTGTTCGGCGCGTTCTGGACCGAGGTCGGCATCTGGTCGGCGATCCGGGTCCGCAAGGACGTCATCGAACGCACCCTGCCCGACTTCCTCGACGTCCTGGCCGTGGTGGTCAGCGCCGGCCTCGGCTTCCGCCAGGCCCTGGACCGGGTCGCCTCCCGCTACGAGGGCCCGTGGGCCGACGAACTGCGCATCACCCTGCGCCAGATGGACCTCGGCATGAGCCGCCGCCAGGCCTTCGCGGAGCTGAGGAGGAGGAACGACTCGGAACAGGTGGCGATGTTCGTGACGGCCCTCCAGCAGGGCGAGGAACTGGGCGCGCCGATCGTGGACACCCTGGTCTCCCTGGCCAAGGACATGCGCCGCACCGACGCCCAGAACGCCCGCCGCAAGGCCGCGCGCGCAGTGCCCAAGGCCACGCTGATGATCACCACGTTCATGGTCCCGGCGACGATGCTCCTGCTGGGCGCGGGCCTGCTGCTGGGCTCCGGGGTGGACTTCGGCTCGCTGACGGGGGAGTGAGGACGGGCGGTGACGGTGACGGTGACCGGGTTGACGGGGGAGGGGGGACGGAGGCGGACCCGCGTGCGCCTCGGGGAGTCGCTGCGGGCGGTGTGGCGGGCCGACAGGGAAGGGGGTGAGGGGGCCGGTGGTGCGGCGGGCCGCATCGAGGAGACCCCGCCGGACGCGCTGGACGTGACCGCCCCTCCGGCCGAGCCCTCCGAGAAGCTCCAGATCCGGGCCCTGCAGGCGATGTGCCGCCAGGTCTTCGGCTTCCGCCTGGCGATGATCGTGCTGTCCGCCCCCGCAGCACTGCTCAACGCGGCCCCCGGCCTGGGCGCCCGCCTGGTCGGCGCGGCCGTCGTCGTCACCTTCATGGTGTCCTACGTCCTCTTCCGCGACTGGGAACGCTTCGGCCCCCTCCTCCTGCGCCACCCCAGCCTGCTGGCCGCCGACACCCTCTTCGGCTCCTTCCTGCTGATCTCGGCGGGCCCGGACACCACCCTCGCCTACGTCAGCGTGTGCACCCCGCTCCTGGCCGGCCTGGTCTACAGCTGGCGCGGTGCCGCCTGCTTCGCCTCCCTCCAGTCCCTGATCCTCCTCCTGGTCCACGCCACCCTGAAGGCCGACCAGCACGCCCCGGTGGCCGAGTCCCTGCTCCTGCCCGGCCTGTGCGTCATCGCCGGCGCCATGGGCTCGACCCTGCGCAACCTGATGCTCCGCTTCGGCGCCGCGACCCAGGCCCTGACGACGGTCCAGGCCCGCCTCGCGGCGGCGGAGGCGGTGAGCGCGGAACGTGCCCGGCTGGCCCGCGAGATGCACGACTCCGTGGCCAAGACCCTCTACGGCGTGGCCCTGGCGGCGGACGGCCTGGCCGCCACGGCCTCGGCCACGGCCCCCGACCCGGCCCGCATCAGGGAACAGGCAGAACTGGTCTCCCGCTCGGCACGCAGGGCGGCTGCGGAGTCCCGGGAACTGCTGACCGACCTACGACGGGACCAGCCGGACGCGCCGGAACAGACCCCGTTCTGGCAGGAACTCGCGTACCGGGCGGCGGACTTCACGAAGCGCACGGGCTTGCAGGTGAACACGGCCTTCCCCCTCCCCTCCCTCCCCCCTCTGCCGCCCGCCTTGGCCCGCCCAGTCCTCGCCATCGCCACCGAGGCGCTGGAGAACGCCCACCGGCACGCGTCCGCGACCCGTGTGGACGTACGCGCGGCGGTCGACGGCCGCCTGCTGCGCCTGACGATCCACGACGACGGCACCGGCCTCCCGCCCGGCACGCGTCTCGAAGAGCTCCGCGACTCCGGCCACTTCGGCCTGCTCGGCATGGTGGAACGGGCCGCGCAGGCCGGGGCCCGGATCCGCATCGGGAAAGGCACCCACGAACGGGGCACGGAGGTACGCCTGGACATCCCGCTCCCGCCCCCTGACCACTGAAACCCGAGAGGAGGACCATGCACCCACCACGGCCGGCCCGTTCACCGGATCCACCAGCGGCATCACACAGCACCGCCCCCCGTGCCGAGTTCCCACCACCGGCTGCGGCTCCCCCGCCGTTGCGGCTGCTGGTCGCCGACGACAACCCCGTGGTCCGCGCCGGCCTGACGGCCCTCCTCTCCGGCCGCTCGGACACCACGGTGGTGGCGGAGGCGCGGGACGGTCGCGAGGCGTACGAGGCGGCGGTCCGGTTCCGGCCCGATGTCATCCTCCTCGACGTCCGCATGCCCGGCGTCGACGGAATCTCCGCGTTGCCCCACCTGGTGGGGCTGGCCCCCGTCATGATGCTGACCTACAGCCACGAGACGGAGACCGTGCGGGAGGCGCTGCGGCTGGGGGCGGGGGGATATCTGGTGCACGGAGAGTTCACGACGGAGCAGTTGGTGCGGGCGGTGCGGGATGTCCGCGAGGGGCGTCCGCATGTGACGCCGGGGGCGGCGAGGGCGTTGCTGGCCGACTTGCGGGGAGGTGCACCTGCACACGCGGCTGCCCAATCACCCATGATTTCGGGGGATTCCACCCCTCTCCCTCTTTCGCACTTGCAACCACGTATGGGAGAGTCGTTCCGGTCACGGTTCCGGCTGAGTACGAGGGAGGCGGAGATCATGGACCTCATCGCGTCCGGCATGACCAACCAGCAGATCGCCGCCGCCTGCTTCATCAGCGAGAAGACGGTCAAGAACCACATCAACCGCATCTTCGCCAAACTCCACACCGCGACAAGGTCCCAGGCAACGGCGAAGTGGCTGGGGGTGGCCTGACATGCGCCGCCGACGGAACACCACGCCGAACAAATGGGCCCTGGGTTGGGCCCTTGGGCCCTCTGCTCCGTCCGTGGGAGAGCTCTACGGTTCGTCGGTCGGAAGCAGGTCCGGAGGGGAGCACCGTGAGCGATCTTTTGCTGAAGACGGCTGTGGCGACCAAGGTTCGCCTGAACGGCTGGAAGAACACGACGGTCGAGGCGATGCGGCGTCGTGGCGGCGACCGTGGGCAGACTGCGGTCGAGTACCTGGGCATCATCGCGGTGGTGGTCGCGATCGTTCTGGCGATCACGGGCACGGACATCGGGAAGACGATCCTCGACAAGATCAAGTCCAAGATCACCGAAATCACCTGATCTTCCGTCGCGCACACGGCGACTCCGGGCAGGCCTTCCCCATCTACATCACGGTGGTGGCGGGCCTGCTTTTTCTTGCGTTCGCCTATCTCGCGGTAGGCCAGGCTGCAGTGAACCGAGGCGGTGCGCAGACAGCTGCTGACGCAGCGGCGCTGGCTGCGGCTCAGGAGGGGCGTAAGCAGCTTGCGGCCGTATGGGCCGCCCATCTGCTGGACCCGGCCAAGTGGCAGGACATCTTCGATGGCAACGTGCCTGTCGACAACCCATGCGGGCGTGCGGAGCAACTTGCGACGCAGAACGAGGCCACGCTGAATGGCTGCAATTGGCAGCTGCTGCGGTACACGGTCGATGTCAAAGCGAACAAGTCAGTGGGAGACTCCGTAGTCCCGGGGACGGAGGACGTCCACTCGACGGCTTCTGCCACGGCCGTGATCGAACCGCGCTGCACGTTCGAGGTCCCTGGTGAGCCCAGTGGGGACGATGAATTGCCCGAACTCACCTGTGACGGCAAGCCCTGGAAGCTGGATCCGGATGACGAAGCAACTCTGCCCGCGCCCGAGGACCTCTTCGATGTTCACCTGGCAGCCGGCTGACAAGCGGACGACGATGGAAAAGGGAAGCAGCGCGATGAGCATGCGGTTCACTGCGAAGGCCCGCAGGGGGATGGTCGCCATGACCCTTGCTGTCGGGCTGGCCGTCGGTGTCGCCGGCTGTGGTGGTGGCGGTACCGATGACAAGAAATCGGACGCTTCTGCATCCGCCTCCAAGAGCGGTGGTTCTCAAGCGAGCCCCCAGGAGGGACAGTCCGCGCAACCGCTGGCCGAGCTGCGCGGCCCTGACGGGCTGACGCTGAAGGTCATGTCTGCCCGACGCGATTCAGGCGGGTTCGTCACCATCAACGCACAGCTCAAGAACGACGGCAGCAAGGACGCCGTTCTGTCGTCGCAGTTGACCGGCAACGAGACAGAGATCATGAAGAACGGGCAGTCCTTCGGTGGCGCGACGCTTGTGGACTCGAAAGCGAGGAAACGCTACTACGTACTGCGGGACACCGACGGGCGTCCTTTGACCACGATCGGCGTCCAGTCCGTCAAGGCGGGGGACTCGGTTCCCGTCTTCATGCAGTTCCCTGCACCGCCGGCCGGCACGGCGGAAGTCAGCTTCCAGTTGCCCACCTTCGCCAGCGCCCCCATCGAGATCTCCGGGTGAGGCCCAAGTGACCACCACACCCCGGCTCGTGCTGACCTGTGCCGTGCTGCTGATCACCGTTCAGCTGCCCGCCGCCACCGCTGTCGCCGACGACACCGGGCCCAGTGAACCCCCCGGTACCGAACCCTCCGCCACCGCCCCGGTGAAGGTCGACCCCACGGATCCGGATCTGAAGCTTCCGGAGGGGGCCACGCTGGCCGCGGCCAAGGTGCTGGACATCAAGTCGGTCGTGGAGGACCAGAGCGGGGACGAGCGCCGCGAGGACACCAACGCCGACGTCACCTTCGCATTGCAGGCCGAGGTGCTGTTCGGCAAGGACAGTGCGAAGATCAGTGCGGAGGCCAAGTCCCGCATCGCCACCATCGCCGAGGAGATCAGGAAGCAGAACGCGACCCAGGTCCGCGTCTTCGGCTTCACCGACAACCTCGGCTCCTCCGCCCACGGCGACACCCTCTCCAAGGCACGCGCCAACGCCGTACAGGCCGTACTCGACCAGGACCTGAACAGCCCGGCCATCACCTTCGACGTCCGCGGTTACGGCGAGCAGTACCCGATCGCCGACAACTCCACCGAGCAGGGCCGGCGAAAGAACCGCCGCGTGGAGGTGACGTTCCCGCGCACCCAGCAGTGACCGCACCACCTCCGTATCGTTCGACAGATCAGGGGCGCCTTCCGGCCAACCGTGCTCCGCAACGGCGTGAGGTCGCCGTGACACGTCGAGTCCGCGGCTATCGTGCTGATCGGCCTCGCGCCGACCCGCTGGTCGGCAGGCGGCTGTGTCGCATGGGCCGGTTCACGGGAGTCGGCCGCAAGGAGACAGCGACTACGGGGGAGATGCCCTGACATGGCGTGGGACGAGTGGGAACAGCTCAAAGCCGACGCGAAGGCGGACGGGGCCACACGTATGCAGCTCAACCACCTGGCCGACCCGGTCGGTGGAGGCGGCACGAGCACCTACGGAGACCTCAAGGTCAGCAACGGCGATCTCGCGGCGATCGGCAAAGAGGCTCACTCCCTCTACGACCAGCTGTGGAACAAGGCCCGGGTGGCACAGCCGACGAGCGAGTCCGCCGCCGGTGACCTCGCGAAGCAGGGGTTCACCCTGGGCAAGGGGCTGAAGCACGTCGCACAGCGCTGGGACGACCAGCTCAGGTCGTTGCTGGACGCGTGCGCTCAGATCTCCAACCACATGCACGTCACCAAGAAGATCCACTCCGGCGACGACGGCTACATCGGACGACAGATGAGCAGCATCGACACCCTGGACGCCGGGTTCGACGACCGCGCGGGAGAGCAGGGCAGGAAGAACCCGGTCTACCACCCCAAGAAGAAGGACTGAGCGGGGCCGCCGAGTGAAGTTCGAAGACCTCTACCAAGCCAACTTCACGCAGCTCGACGACGCGGTCGACGACTGGGGCCTGCTCGTTCGCAACCTGACGGAGCTGCAGAAGCAGGCGAAGGACGGACTGCACGCCAAGGCGGTCAAGGCGGACTGGCACGGCGTCAACGCCGGCGTCTCCAAGGAGTTCATCGGCAAGACCGCCGGCGAGTTCGAGGACGCCACCAAGGAGGCTTCCTCCATCCACAAGATCCTTCAGGACACGCGGAACGAGCTGAAGCACTACCAGGAGCAACTGCACCGAGCCATCGACAACGGCCGCAAGAAGAACCTCACCGTGATGCCGTCCGGCGACGGCGGGTTCACCGTCACGATGGCCGTTCATCCCGACCGCGCAGGACACGGGACCAAGATCTCCGATCACAGCGTCACGGACGAGACCGACCTGCGCGACGAGGTGCAGACGATTCTCGACAACGCCGCGAAGAGCGACAGCACCGCGACCGACGTCCTCATGGCACTCGTCGACGAGAGCAGGTACGGCTTCTCCGGCGCCGTCTACGAAAACCGTGACCAGGCGGTGAAAGCTGTGGAGGAGGCAGACAGGCTGGCGAAGCTGGCGCAGAAGGATCCGCGGAAGCTGACTGCCAAGGACTTCGACGCGATCAACGCCGGCCTGAAGCAGTACCACGATGACCCTTTGTTCGCCGAGGAGTTCGCCGAGCGGCTGGGCGCCCAGGGGACGGAGATGTTCTGGCTCGGTCTGAACGACGACCGCGAGGGTGCGCACATGGCCTACGACCGCGGATACAAGTACGCCGAGCTGCAGAAGAACCTGAGCCTGACCCTGGCCACCGCGAGCCAGTCGGACAGCGCGGGCATGGAGGCGTGGAAGCAGCAGGTCATCACCTCGGGCAACAAGGCCGTCGGTACCCACGGCGACGTGCTGGGCTTCCAGGTGATGAGCAACCTGATGCGCAACGGCGACTTCGACGATCGGTTCATGACCGATTACGGCCGCGCGCTGATGAAGACCGAGCGGTTCTACACGCATGACGGAGAAAACGTTGCCTGGCAGGCGAACATCTGCCCCCGGCTCAACTACCAGGGCACCGACGGTGGCTGGGACCCGCTCAACGGATATCTGAAAGGCCTGGCGAACAACCCAACGGCCGCGACGGACTTCTTCAACGACGACTTCATCCCGCAGGACGGCGACCACAAGAAGGCCGTCTCCAACTTCGACTACCTCTTCAAGCAGCGGAACTGGCCGATGGACATCCATGACACCAACGATGTCCAGAGCATCGCCGGCCAGAACTACCTGGCCCAGGCCCTGGAGGCTGCGACCACGGGGCACCCGGCGGGTGAGCTGCCCACGGCCGATACCCCGGCCCACACCGGCGCCCAGACCAAGTTGTTCGAGGAGATCGTGTCCGCCACGGCGGACAAACAGGAACTTCTCACCGACCGTGGCTACATGTCGGACAGCATGGGTCAGATCGCTTCCGAATATCTGCCGGACATCAACCGGGCCAACAGCGACTTGCCGCACAAGGATCTGCTCTACCCCATCGACGGCTCTGCCGCCCATCTCGATGGCCGGGAGGTGAACAAGTTCCTGTTTGCTGTGGGGCAGAATCCGGAGGGATACGCTGCCGTCGAAGTTGGCCAGAAGGCCTACATGTCGAATCTGTTGCAGTACCACTTGAACCCCGACCTGCCCGCCGACCACCGTTTCACCAGCGATCAGAGGCTTCTCGTCCAGACCGTCGCGGAGAGGAGCGGTGAGGTCTCCGGTGTTCTGAGCCAAGCCCGCATGGAGGCCATCGGAAGCGTGGCGAAGGGGAAGGACGATTCCTTCGACCACGCTGTCGCCCAGTACCAGAACCTGGTCTCCGGTGGTGTCGGTACGGTCGTCGGCGTAGGCACGTCATTCATCGGTTCTCCCGCGGCCGGCGCGGTCGCCGGCGGAGCGGCCGGCACCGCGACGGGCGCGGCCCTGCAGTGGCTGTTCCAGGACGTCGAGGGTTCCGCGGCGGACGACGCTCAGGACGACGCAGGAAAGGTCTGGGATCATGGCTTGCACCGCAACGCCGCATACGCACAACACGCGGCAGAGCAGGCAGTGAAGCGCTATGGCTTGAATCCGGACCTTGTGACGTACGCAGGGAATTCAGCACACCAAGGCTACCAGAATGCGTGGGCTATTGTTCACGGCCAGACGCCGGGCAGCACCGCGGACATTCCGGGATGAACGAGGGGGAGCCATTGAACGCCTTCCGATTTCGGTCGGCAATGCATTGTGCTGCCGCCGTGGCCGCGTCTGCCGCGCTTGTGTTCGCTCTTTCCGGATGTAGCGGCCACAAGGAAAAGCGTGAGTACGCAGTCCCGAACTCCTTTTGTGGGATTCCGGTCGACCGCAATGAGTTGGCACCCTTCATGCCCTCTGGCCGGAGGTTGGCCATCAAGAAGGATGTACCGGACTCTCTGTCGTTGGTCTGCCAGGTCCGCGTCGACTCCCGTTCGGCAGTGGAGTTCAAGCAGATGTGGTTGACGAGCAGCAGTACGGCATATTTTGTGGGAGGGCAGGCAGACTCCCGGCTCGATCGCGAAGCGGAGGGCGGAAGGTTCCTCTACTCCGGCTGGGAGGCGTTCGGAAAGGCGCGGCAGTGTAGGCATAAAAAGCTCCCAGGCAGCAATATTTTCACTGCAATCCAGATGCAGTCCTCTGGCCATCAGGACGCTGACGCCATGAGGCAACTCATCGCCGCGTACACAAGAGCCGTCGAGAATACGGGCATCTGTAAGAACGGTAAATCTTTCACCGAAAACTGACGGCTTTGTCGGGTCCGGCTTCTCAACCACCGACCTCCACAGTGACTCGAACCCCCGCCCGCAGCCCCCACCCCGCCATCGCCCCCGCCTCCGCCTCCAGTACGTGCCGTGCCCGTAGGCGCGGCAGGCCAAGGCGGCCCGGGGGCATGGTGTGGACGGCGAGGACGGTCAGGCGGCGGTCCAGGTACGCGACGTCGATCGGGATCCGCATGCCGAACGTGTGCACCCCGCTCGCCGGTGACAGCAGCATCGCGCCGTCGATCGAGTCCCGGCCGAGGAGGCCCTTGGTACGCGCCCGGTAGGAGGCCGAGATCTCCAGGGGGACGGGGGCGCCGAGCGCCGCCCCGGAGTCCGTGTGCACGATCAACCGTCCCCGTCCGTCCCGCCAGCGCCCCATGCCCTGCCCTCCGCTTCCGTGTCCGTGGCCGTCAACTCGCCGGACGAGTAAATGCGTTGTCCTTTGCCGTCCTCCCCACTAGGAAGGGCGTCATGACAGGACTCGGTGTCGTATTCCGTCCCCAGCTTCCTCCCGAGCGGCTGCGGGCCGTCGCCCGGGAAGCGGACGCCGCGGGGCTCGAAGAGCTGTGGCTGTGGGAGGACTGCTTCCTGGAGGGCGGGGTGTCCACGGCCGCCGCCGCGCTCGCCTGGACCGAGCGGGTGCGGGTCGGTATCGGCCTGCTGCCCGTGCCGCTCAGGAACGTCGCCGTCACCGCCATGGAGGCCGCGTCGCTGGAGCGCATGTTCCCCGGCCGGGCCATCCTGACCCTGGGCCACGGGGTGCAGGACTGGATGGGACAGGTCGGCGCCCGGGCCGCCTCCCCGCTCGGCCTGCTCGGCGAGCACCTCGACGCCCTGCGCGCGCTGCTGCGCGGGGAGCGCCTCACCGTGCGTGGGCGGTACGTCCAGTTGGACGACGTCGCCCTCGACTGGCCCCCGGAGCACCCGGTCGACATCCTCGCGGGCGGCACCGGACCGCGTACGCTCCGGCTCTCCGGAGAGAAGGCCGACGGCACCCTTCTCACCGCCGCCACCTCGGTGGACGGCGTACGGCGGGCCCGCAAGCTCGTGGAGGAGGGACGCCGGGCGGCCGGCCGCGGCGGCCCGCACCGGGTCGTCGTCTATCTCCTGGCCGCCACGGGGGCCGGTGCCGAGGCCCGGCTGCGCGCCGAACTCGCGACCGAGGGGCTGGAGTCGGCGGACGTGGGTGTCGCCGGGGACGCGGGCGCGGTGGCCGAGGCGGTACGGCAGCTGACCGAGGCCGGCGCCGACACCGTCGTGCTGCAGCCGACGGCGGACGAGCCCGACCCGGAGGGCTTCGTACGCTTCGCCGCGCAGGAGGTCCGGCCCCTGGTGCCCTGAGCGGGGACGGTGTCCACCGGCTGGTCGGGCCTCGTGCGTCTGCGGGAGGGGGGCGGTGTCGTCGCCGGGCCGCAACCGGAGCCGGGAGACCACCGTCCCGGCGGGACAGCTGCCGGCACGGGCCTCGCGCACGCCGAGGTTCAACGCCCCGGGCCAGGTCCCGGCCCGCCGCCACCCCGGGCACCGGCTGTACACCACCCTCGGACCGTGCCTGCTGTGCAGCGGTGCCCGGATGCAGGCCCCTGTCCGACGACCGGTGGCGCGGAGTGGAGCGGGTCCCGGGGGCCGGCGGTGCGACAGCCGTCCGCTGGGCCCACCGCGAGGGCCCGCTGACCGCCCGCTCCGGCCGCTCGTCCGCTTCAGCGGACTCCTGCTGGGCCCGTGGGCGGTGCTGCACACACCGGCCCGGGCGCCGCACGGGTCCGCCGGCCGGAAGGCCCGGCGCCGCCTGACGCCGGCCGCCTGGACGCCCGCCTCCTCACGCCCCGACCGTCCGGACGGCCTACGCCCTGTTCAGCTCCCCGCGCCGACCGCCCCGGCCGATGGCCCCCGTCGGCCGTCCCCCGCGGAAAAACAGCAGGACCCGCCGCGGCTCGGCTGGGAGCATGGCCGTATGACCGCGCACCGTACCTTCGAGGACCTCGTGGCCGAGGGCGCCGCCGTGCCGACCGAGGGGTGGGACTTCTCGTGGTTCGAGGGGCGGGCCACCGAGGCGCGCCCGTCATGGGGGTACGCCCGGTCCGCGGCCCGGCGGCTGACCGGCGCCGAGGCCGTGCTCGACATCCAGACCGGCGGCGGGGAGGTGCTGGACTTCGCGCTGGGCCGGGCGGAACCGGCCCGGCCGGTGCTCGTGGCGGCGACCGAGGGATGGCCGGCGAACGTGGCGAAGGCCACGGCGCTGCTGCGGCCCCGCGGGGTCGTGGTGGTCGCCGCCCCGGACGACGCGCCGCTGCCGTTCGCGGACGAGGCGTTCGACCTGGTGCTCAGCCGGCACCCGGTGCGCCCGCACTGGGCCGAGATCGCCCGGGTGCTGCGGCCCGGCGGCACCTACTTCGCCCAGCACGTGGGGCCGGCAAGCGTCTTCGAGCTGGTCGAGTACTTCCTCGGGCCGCAACCGCAGGAGGTGCGCGGCGCCCGCGATCCGGAGCGGGAGCGGGCCGACGCCGAGGCGGCTGGCCTGGAGGTGGCCGGGCTGCGGGCGGAGCGGCTGCGGATGGAGTTCCACGACATCGCCGCTGTCGTCCACTTCCTGCGCAAGGTGGTCTGGATGGTCCCGGGTTTCACGGTCGAGGCGTACGAGCCGCACCTGCGGGCGCTGCACGAGCGGATCGGGAGGGAGGGGCCGTTCGTCGCGCACAGCGCCCGGCACCTCTTCGACGTACGCAAGCCGGAACGCAAGCCGGAAGGCAAGCCGGGACGCCGGCCCGGCGGTTGACCGGTCGGTGACCCGAGTTCGACGGAAGTTCGCCGCGAGTTCTCGCTTGGTTTCCACATTGTTATCCACCGCGGTTTCACATGAGCCCCACCGGTCACGTAAGTTCAGACCAAGGTAATTCGCGTGAGCAAAGCTGCGCGGTCGGTACCGCGCAGTGGAGGGGGCTGCGCGGTGCCGTGAAACCGATGATCTTCCCCGGGTGGCGTAGCGGAACCGTCAAGTCCACCGTTCGCTGACGGCGTCGCCCGTCGGAGGGACCCGGGGCAACTCGCCGATGTACCCCCAAGACGGCCTAATCCTTGCGAATCCATTGCTATCCGAGCAAATTTCCTGGGATTCCGCTGTGAAGGGGCCGCCAAACACCCCTGAATATACCGTTCCGCGACCACCGGGGCGTTGCCGGATGATTCCGGAGAGTAGTTGTGGCACGCCGATGCACCCACCATCCCTTACGAAGGGTTATGGTGGAAACCCCCCCTCGGGCCGGTCCGTCTCCCCCCCACGGACCGGCCCGTTTTTTGTGGCGCGAGGGGAACGGCCGGCCCGCCGCCCGGCCGTGTGGATGCGACGGCAGGCACCCGCCGGCACCGGTCCCGACCAGCCCGGACGACCCGGCCCGGCCCGCCGCGACCCGGGCGCCGCCTGCGCCCCGCGAAAACCCCGTGCCGGAACCAAGTCCCGAACAGCGGTAGGCTCAACGGCTCCGGCACCCCTACCCCGCGCCCAACCCCCGGAGGGTCACGTGAACCTGCGCGACAAGCTGCGCGGCCTGCTCGTCAGGCTCTACGCACGCCGGGTGGAAGGCCACCTGGACCACGCTCAGGTGCCCAAGCACATCGGCGTCATCATGGACGGCAACCGCCGCTGGGCGAAGGCGTCCGGCTCCAGCACCGTCCACGGGCACCGGGCCGGTGCCGAGAAGATCGAGGAGTTCCTCGGCTGGTGCAGCGAGACCGACGTCGAGGTCGTCACCCTGTGGCTGCTGTCCACCGACAACTTCGACCGGCCGCAGGAGGAGCTCGTCCCCCTGCTCGGCATCATCGAGGACGTCGTACGCACCCTCGCCGCGGACGGCCGCTGGCGGGTGCACCACGTCGGCACGCTCGACCTGCTGCCCGCGCAGATGCAGACGGCACTGAAGGAGGCCCAGGAGGCCACCGCCCACATCGACGGGATAACCGTCAACGTGGCCATCGGATACGGCGGCCGGCAGGAGATCGCCGACGCCGTGCGCTCCATGCTGCTCGACGCGCACGACAAGGGCGTGCCGATGGAGGACCTCGCCGAGTCCGTCGACATCGACATGATCGGCCGTCACCTCTACACCGGGGCACAGCCCGACCCGGACCTGGTGATCCGCACCAGCGGCGAACAGCGGTTGTCCGGATTCATGCTCTGGCAGACCGCCCACTCGGAGTACTACTTCTGCGAGGTGTTCTGGCCGGCGTTCCGGAAGGTCGACTTCCTGCGGGCGCTGCGCGACTACGCCGCACGTCACCGCCGCTACGGCGGCTGACCCGCCCCGCCCCGCCCCGTCGCCGCCCGGTGACGGGGCGTTGCGTTTACCCCGCTCGGCGGGGATGTAACGAGGAGTTCACCGGCGCGCTGTTGGCCGCATTTGCATGGCGGCGCATGTTCGAGGGCATAAGCCAAGCAGGTCGACACCCGATCCACGGGCGTCGGATCTCAGCGGGCGGCACGGGGCCGTCCGCCCGGGAGGCCCTTTGCACCAGCCCGACTGTGCGGTCACAGCACGGAAGCAGCCGCGAGGGGCCGGTTCGCGGCCCGTCGTGCGCGGGGGCCAGACACCGGTCCAGGATCACTTCGTCGCTCCCCGACCTCATCCGAGGGGGTACGTCCTTCCGTGGTGACCAGCACAAAGCGCCATCTGCCAGACCGGCGCACGTATGTTCTCGACACCAGCGTCCTGCTGGCCGACCCGAACGCCCTGACCCGCTTCGACGAGCACGAGGTCGTGCTCCCCATCGTGGTGGTCACGGAACTGGAGGCCAAGCGGCACCATCCCGAACTCGGCTACTTCGCCCGGCAGGCCCTGCGCCTGCTCGACGACTACCGGGTCCGGTACGGCCGTCTCGACGCCCCCATCCCGATCGGGGACCTCGGCGGCACGATCCGTGTCGAGCTCAACCACTCGGACCCCAGCGTGCTGCCCACCGGCTACCGCCTGGGGGACAACGACTCCCGCATCCTCGCGGTGGCCCGCAACCTGCAGGCCGAGGGGTTCGACGTCACCGTCGTGTCGAAGGACCTGCCGCTCAGGATCAAGGCGTCCTCGGTCGGCCTCCTCGCCGAGGAGTACCGGGCCGAACTCGCCATCACGGAGAACTCCGGCTGGACCGGGATGACCGAACTCACCCTGCCGGGCGAGCAGGTGGACATCCTCTTCGAGGAAGGACACGTGTACGTCCCGGAGGCGGCCGGTCTCCCCGTGCACACCGGGCTGACCCTCCAGTCCGAGCGCGGCAAGGCGCTCGGCCGGGTCACCGCCGAGGGCAACGTCCGGCTGGTGCGCGGCGACCGGGAGGCGTTCGGCATCAAGGGCCGCAGCGCCGAGCAGCGCATCGCGCTCGACCTGCTGCTCGACCCGGACATCGGCATCGTCTCGATGGGCGGCCGGGCCGGCACCGGCAAGTCGGCGCTGGCACTGTGCGCGGGCCTGGAGGCGGTCCTGGAGCGCCGCCAGCACCAGAAGGTGATGGTCTTCCGGCCGCTGTACGCGGTCGGCGGGCAGGAACTGGGCTATCTGCCGGGCACCGAGGCGGAGAAGATGAGCCCGTGGGCGCAGGCCGTCTTCGACACCCTCTCCGCGGTCACCAGCCGCGAGGTCATCGAGGAGGTCACCGCGCGCGGGATGCTGGAGGTGCTCCCGCTCACCCACATCCGCGGGCGCTCGCTGCACGACGCGTTCGTGATCGTGGACGAGGCGCAGTCCCTCGAGAAGAACGTGCTGCTGACCGTTCTGTCGCGGATCGGCGCCAACTCGCGGGTCGTTCTGACCCATGACGTGGCACAGCGGGACAATCTGCGCGTGGGCCGCTACGACGGGGTGGTCGCCGTCGTGGAGAA
Source organism: Streptomyces sp. NPDC088810 (assembly GCF_044750305.1). Lineage (NCBI taxonomy): Bacteria > Bacillati > Actinomycetota > Actinomycetes > Kitasatosporales > Streptomycetaceae > Streptomyces > Streptomyces sp. NPDC088810. Next base: position 127,270 of record NZ_JBIVJQ010000004.1, on the reverse strand, counting down.
GCTGAAGGGACACCCCCTCTTCGCGCACGTCACGCTGACGCGGTCCGAGAGGTCCCAGATTGCCGCCCTTGTGACCGAAATGCTGGAGGACGGCCACATCTGACAGAGAGCTGACGGCGAAGGGCGCCGTCCGGCAAAGGCAAGAGCCTAGCCGGGCGGCGCCTTCGTGCGTGGGGCTTTCCTGAAATCCCCGGGGACAAACGGGATGTGAGCTTTCACACGCAACACGGAATTGCCACGCGCCGTCGGGTTACGGCAGAGTCTCACTCCTGTCAGGCCCCGCATACGACACACCTGTACCCCCAGCGGTACAGCACCACCCAAGCATCACCAACTCCATAGAGTTCGTCGTATGCCGCCCGCGCACCACGCGGCGCTCCCTTCGGGGGAGTTGCCCACCGGGCCCGCGCCTCCCGTGACCCCGCAGTTGGGAGGCCAGTGTCAGGGGCACGATTGCGTCCGCCAGGGTCACCGAAGCGGGCGATGCTGGAAGGAAACCGTGTGAGCCGGATTTCGGTCCGGGGATTCGCAGTGGCCTCGGCCACCGCGGTCACCGCTGTCGGAAGCGTCGTCGGCGTTGCCTCGGGCAGCACCGCGCAGACCAACGACGCCGAGGCTACGGCAGCCGACACCACGCTCCTTGCGGACATACCCGCGGGTCAGCAGGTGCAGGTGCAGGCCGACTCCCTGACGCAGCAGGCCGATGCCCAGGCCATCGCCGCGGACGTGAGCGCCAAGAAGGACGCCGAGGAAGCCGCCCGCAAGGCGGCCGCCGAGACCGCGATCGCCAAGAAGGAGGCCGCCGAGAAGGAGGCCGCCAAGGAGGCCAAGGAGCGCGCCGAGGCGAAGGCCGCGGCCAGCCGTGGCACCGACGTCCGCGATTCCTCCAGCTTCCCGGTCCAGGGCAACTACACCGTGGCGCAGATCCAGGCGATGGCGCGTCAGATGGTGGGCGGCGGCCAGTTCCAGTGCTTCAGCAACATCGTGGACCACGAGTCCAGCTGGAACTACCACGCGGTGAACGCCTCCTCCGGTGCCTACGGTCTCTTCCAGGCCCTGCCCGGCTCCAAGATGGCCTCCGCCGGCGCCGACTGGCAGACCAACCCGGCCACGCAGATCAAGTGGGGCCTCAACTACATGAACAGCCGCTACGGCAGCCCGTGCGAGGCCTGGTCCTTCTGGCAGGCCAACCACTGGTACTAGGAGTCCCGCCGGATCCGGTCGGCCCCTCTCAACCTCGCGCAGCCCCTCCCCGTCCTCAGGGGAGGGGCTTTCGCCCTGTACGGTCGTATCCGAACGGCTCCCGGGGGGAGTGGTGGCGAGCACCCGGGGACGCGGGGGAAGAGGACGGATCATGTCGCGAGTGCCAGGGTGGCTCGGCCGGCTGGGAGCCGGTCTCACCGAGATGAGCGAGCGCCTCGACGAGCGCCGCGCCGAGGTGGAGAAGGACCACACCGACCCCGACCATCCCGAGCACGCCGAGCACGGTGAACCGGCACCCGCCGACACCCCCGTCGACGCGGCCCCGCCCGTCCGCCGGCCCGCGCCGCCCTCCGGCCGTCGCCCCGACCCGGCCGAGGCCGTGCCCTGGGGTGTCCGGGTCGCCGCCGAGGCCGGCTGGCGGTTGCTGGTGCTGGCCGGCACCGTCTGGGTGCTGATGCGGGTCATCAGCGCCGTGCAGCTGGTGGTGTTCGCCTTCGTCATCGCGCTGCTGGTCACCGCGCTGCTCCAGCCGACGGTCGCCCGGCTCACCCGGCGGGGGGTGCCGCGCGGCCCGGCCACCGCGCTCACCGCCATCTCCGGCTTCGTCGTCATCGGCCTGATGGGCTGGTTCGTGACCTGGCAGGTCATGGAGAACATCGACACGCTCGCGAGCCAGATCCAGTCCGGCATCGACGACCTGCGCGACTGGCTGCTGAAGAGCCCCTTCCACGTCACCGACAAGCAGATCAACCAGATCGCCAAGAACCTCCGCGAGGCGATCGGCGCCAACACCGAGCAGATCACCTCCGCCGGCCTGGAGGGCGTTCAGGTCATCATCGAGGCGCTCACCGGCATCCTGCTGGTGTTCTTCTCCACGCTCTTCCTGCTCTACGACGGCAAGCGGATCTGGGAGTGGTTCCTGAAGCTGGTGCCCGCGGCCGCCCGCCCGGGCGTGGCCGGCGCCGGCCCGCGCGCCTGGCGCACTCTGACCGCCTACGTCCGCGGCACGGTCCTGGTCGCCCTCATCGACGCCATCTTCATCGGCATCGGCATCTACTTCCTCGATGTGCCGATGGCCGTACCGCTGGCCGTCTTCATCTTCCTGTTCTCGTTCATCCCCCTGGTCGGCGCGGTCGCCTCCGGCGCGCTGGCGGTGATCGTGGCCCTGGTCACCCAGGGCGTCTTCACCGCCGTCATGACCCTCGTCGTCGTCCTGGCGGTCCAGCAGATCGAGGGACACGTCCTGCAGCCGTTCATCCTCGGCCGCGCGGTCCGCGTCCACCCGCTGGCGGTCGTGCTGACCGTGGCCGCCGGCGGCATGGTGGCCGGCATCGGCGGCGCGGTGGTGGCCGTACCGCTGGTGGCGGTGACGAACACGGTGGTCGGGTATCTGCGGCAGTATTCGCTGGAGGTCCAGCAGCACACCTCTGCCGGACCCGCGGAAGAAGAAGTGGCGGAGAACGCGGAAGACCCCGCCCACCAAGGGTGAGCGGGGTCCTCGACGTACGGCCTACTCGGCCAGCACGGCCTCGGCGTCCAGCGTGACGCCGACCGCCTGCACCACGGAAGCGATCTTGAAAGCTTCCTGGACGGTCTCGCGCTCCACGCCGGCCTTGCGCAGCACCTGCTCGTGCGAGTCCAGGCACATGCCGCAGCCGTTGATCGCGGAGACCGCGAACGACCACAGCTCGAAGTCGACCTTCTCCACGCCCGGGTTGCCGATGACGTTCATCCGCAGGCCCGCGCGCAGGGTGCCGTACTCGTGGTCGGACAGCAGGTGCCGGGTGCGGTAGAAGACGTTGTTCATCGCCATGACGGCGGCGGCAGCCTTGGCGGCCTGGTACGCCTCCGGCGAGAGGTTCGCCTTCGCCTCCGGCTCCAGCTCACGCAGCACGATCGGGGAACGGGAGGCGATGGCGGTCGCCAGCACCGTGCCCCACAGCTGCTGCGCCGGCAGCTCCGAGTTGCCGATGACCGAACCCAGGTTGAGCTTCAGGTCCTTGGCGTAGTCCGGGATACGGGACTTCAGGGAGTCGAGCGACACGGGTCACTCACCAGCCAGCAGCGCGACCGGGTCGAGGGTCTGCTCGCCCTTGGTCCAGTTGCAGGGGCACAGCTCGTCGGTCTGCAGGGCGTCCAGGACCCGCAGGACCTCCTTGGGGTTACGGCCCACGGAACCGGCGGTGACCATCGTGAACTGGATCTCGCGGTTCGGGTCGACGATGAAGACGGCGCGCTGCGCGAAGCCGTCCTCGCCCTCGATGCCGAGGTCGCGCATCAGCTCGTGCTTGGAGTCCGCCATCATCGGGAACGGCAGGTCGGTCAGGTCCGGGTGGTCCTTGCGCCAGGCGTGGTGGACGAACTCGGAGTCACCGGAGAAGCCGAGGATCTGGGCGTCGCGGTCGGCGAACTCGTCGTTCAGCTTCCCGAACGCGGCGATCTCGGTCGGGCACACGAACGTGAAGTCCTTGGGCCAGGCGAAGACCACGAGCCACTTGCCCTCGTAGGACTTGTGGTGGATCTGCTCGAACTCCTTGCCCTTCTCCAGCGAGACGCAGGCGGTCAGTTCGAACTCGGGGAACTTGTCACCGACAGTGAGCACACGCTCTCCTTGCAGCGAAGAAACTTCCCTTTTGGGGTGTTTCCCATGGGTTGGACGTTGTCGATGTTGGCACAGGGCACATTGATTAGGGAAATAGCTACACTCGGTCGTGTTGATCGGAGGTAGCTATCAGTGAGCATGAGTAACGGCAAGCGGAGGCAGCCGAGCCTGGCGCAGCTGCGGGCGTTCGCCGCGGTGGCCGAGCACCTGCACTTCCGGGACGCGGCCGCGGCCATCGGGATGAGCCAACCCGCCCTGTCCGGTGCCGTCTCGGCGCTGGAGGAGACCCTCGGGGTGACCCTCCTCGAGCGTACGACCCGCAAGGTGCTGCTCTCGCCCGCGGGGGAGCGGCTCGCCGTGCGCGCCAAGGCGGTGCTGGACGCGGTCGGCGCGCTGCTGGAGGAGGCGGAGGCGGTCCGGGCTCCGTTCACGGGCGTGCTGCGCCTCGGGGTGATCCCCACCGTGGCGCCGTACCTGCTGCCGGCCGTGCTGCGGCTGGTCCACGAGCGCTACCCGCACCTCGACCTCCAGGTGCACGAGGAGCAGACCGCCAACCTGATCGACGGCCTGAACTCCGGCCGGCTCGACCTGCTGTTGCTGGCCGTACCGCTCGGCGTGCCCGGAGTTGTCGAACTCCCCCTCTTCGACGAGGACTTCGTGCTCGTCACCCCGCTCGACCACTGGCTAGGCGGCCGGGAGGGCATTCCGCGCGAGGCGCTGAAGGAGCTGAACCTGCTGCTCCTGGACGAGGGCCACTGCCTGCGCGACCAGGCCCTGGACATCTGCCGGGAGGCCGGCCGCGAGGACGCGCCGGTCACCACCACGGCCGCCGGACTGTCCACGCTGGTCCAGCTGGTGGCCGGCGGCCTCGGCTGCACACTGCTGCCGCGCACCGCGCTGAAACTGGAGACCGCCCGCAGCAGCCAGCTGCTGACCGGCTACTTCGCCGAGCCCGCCCCGACCCGCCGGGTCGCCTTCGCCATGCGCGCGGGCGCGGCGCGCGCCGCGGAGTACGAAGAGTTGGCGGAGGCGTTGCGGGAGGCGTTGCGGGCGCTGCCGGTGCGGGTGCTGGACGAGGGCGCGTGAGGGGGGCACGCGGCCGGTTGCCTGGGCGGTGGTCCGGTGAGGCCGGTGCGGGCCGTGGCCAGGCCCACGCCGATCACCTGTTCCTCGCTCGCGCGCCGGGCCCAGGCGTCCGGGTCGGCGAGCACGTCCGGCACGTCCGCGGCGGCCACCCGGTGCGTGTCCGGGAGGTACGCCCAGCCCGCGGCCCGGACGAGCCGGACCAGGCCGGCCCGGTGCCAGTGCGCGACGAGCGGGGCGAAGCGCGGGACGTGCCGCCGCCACTCCGCCTCGTCCTCGCCGCCCGTCCAGTCGGCCAGGCGGGTCCACAGGGGCGAGCCCTCGATGGCGTTGACGAGCAGGCAGTACTCGTCCGCCGCCCAGGCCACCGCCGTCTCCTCCGTCCCGTCCCTACTCCGTGCGCAGTCCGTCCGGCCGCATCAGCCGGATCAGCGGCGGCAGGCTCAGCAGGGTGACCACGAGGACCACCGCCGCGCCGGCGCCGGCCATCGACAGCACGCTCGCCCAGTCGACGCTCACCGCGGTATCCGTCATCTTCAGCAGGACCGCCCCGAGGGTCAGGCCCACCGCCGAGGCCAGCAGCAGCCCCAGCGCGATCGGTACCGCCGTCTGCCACAGCACCGACAGGCCCAGTGTGCGACGCCGGGTGCCGAAGGCGAGCAGGGACGACAGCAGCTTGCGCCGCTCACGCAACTGCTCCAGCTGGGAGACCAGAAGGCTCGCCCCGATCAGCGCCAGCACACAGACCGCGCCGATGAACAGGCCGGTGCGCAGGGAGGTGTACCGGTTGGACTGCTCGGTGGCCGCCCAGGTCCACGGGTAGGCGAGGGGATCGACGCGGGCGGCGGTGGTACGCACGTACTCCTCGGCGTCCGGTACCGACTCGTCCAGGCGCAGGAAGACCTGGCCGTGCAGCACGGGGGTGGCCTTCGCGGGCAGGGCCGAGGGGGTGACCAGCAGGCCGGTCGGGTCGCTCTGCAGCGAGTCCTTGCGCACGGGAGCCGCAGGGATCCTGGCCGGCAGCGTCCAGCGGATCTCCCGGCCGTGCACCTCGCCCTCGGTCGGGTCGATCCACAACCGCGTACCCGGCCGCATGAGGGGCCGGATGCCGCCCGTGTATTCGGGGTCGTAACCCGGGTTGTCCAGGGCGAACACGTCGCCGTCGTGGCAGGAGGGCAGGACGGCGATCTCCCGCAACGCGGCACAGTCGCCGACCGTGAAGCCGGCCGTCACCTCGGGGTCCCGGCGCTTGGCACCGACCTGCGCGCTGGACAGCGTCACCGACTTCCGTACCCCCTTGGTCCGGGCGAACTCCGAGCGGGCAGTGGACAGTCGGCCGTGGTCGGACAGGCTGACCTCCATCTGTGCCCGGCTGGGGTCCTTCCCCGTCTCCTTGGTGTACTGGCTCTCCACGCCCGCGAACAGCATCTGCAGCGCGATCGCACCGGCCACCGCCACCGCGATGCCGTTGACCATGCGGGCGGCCGTGCCACTGCTCAGCTGCAACCGGCGCACGGCCAGTTGCCAGGAGACGGAACCGCCGCCGAGCCGGCCGACGACCGCTTCCACGAGCCACGGGAGCAGCGCGGTCACGCCGACGAGCAGCAGCAGTACGCCGCCGACGACCAGGTACTCGTTGAAGTCGCCGTGGTCGCGGCCGTTGCCCGTCATCGGGTAGAGCATCGCCAGGCCCGCCAGCGGCAGCAGCAGGCGCCACCACAGGCGCCGCCGGGCCTGCTTGGCCGTGCGCACCACACCGAGCGGCTCGACGACCACCCCGCGCATGGCGAGCAGCGTCACCAGCACGGCGGACGCCGGAACCGCCACCGCGACCAGTGCGGCCAGTGCCGGGGACGGGTCCAGATAGCTCGGGAAGAAGCTCTGGCCCAGGACCTCGGCGGTGCCCGCCACCTGGCGTCCGATCAGGAAGAACACCGTACCGACGGCCAGTCCGAGCAGCGCCCCGGCCAGCGCCTCGCCGGCCGCGATCCGCCGGGTCATCCGGCTGTCGGAGCCCACCAGCCGCAGCGCGGCCAGCCGGCGGTCGCGCCGCTCGCCGCCGAACCGCACGGCCGCGGCGATGAACACGGCGACCGGCATCAGCAGCACCACGAACACGACCAGCGTCATCATGATGAGCACCGGGTCGGTCTTCTCCGGCATCGGATCGGGATTGCCGAACGTCTTCAGCCGGTCGACCCGGGTGCCGCCCGAGTGCGGCACGAGGCCATCGGCGCCCGCGTAGTAGGCGAGTTCGTGCGAGCCGATCAGCCCGCTGTCACCGATGCTGCCGGTGATCCGGTACGGGATCCGCTCGCGCAGCAGCTCCGCCCCGTCCGAGTCGAGCAGCCTCTTCAACGCGGGCGAGACCACCATCTCGCCCTTCGCCGGGAAGCGGCCGACGCCGGGTGGCAGCGGGGCCTTCGCGCCCTCCGGCTCCAGCAGCCGGCCGCGGATGTCCTTGTCGTGCCACGACGTGTCGGTGACCGCGACCAGCACGGTGTCGTCCGCCTTGGCGACGGTCCAGGCGGCCGAGTAGTCCTGGCGGGCGTCCTCCACCCGGTGCCGTGCGGCCAGGATGTTGGGCAGCGCCGTCGTCAGCAGCAGCAGCGCCACGCCCAGGCCGACGCCGACCGCCGTCAGCAGCATCCGGACCCAGCCCTCGCGTCCGCCGGTGAAGGCGAACCGGACGCCCAGGCCCAGGTCCCTGCTCCACTGCCGCACGTTCATATGGCCCGCTCCATGTCCCGGGACCTGCCGTCGCGTACGACGATCTCCCGGTCGGAGTAGGCGGCCACCCGGGCCTCGTGCGTGACCAGCACGACGGCCGCGTTGGTGGAGCGGGCCGCGTCGGTCAGCAGCTCCATCACGCGTTCGCCGTTGAGGGAGTCGAGCGCGCCGGTCGGTTCGTCGGCGAAGATCACCCGCGGGTCGGTGACCAGCGCCCGCGCCACCGCGACCCGCTGGCCCTGGCCGCCGGAGACCTCGCCGGGCCGCTTGCCCTTGAGGTCGTCCACCTCCAGCCGCTCCATCCAGGTCAGCGCGGCCCGCTCGGCCTCCTTGCGGGGGCGGCCGTTCAGCCGGAGCGGCAGCGCCACGTTTTCCACGCAGGTCAGCTCCGGGACCAGCTGGCCGAACTGGAAGACGAAGCCGAACTCGCTGCGGCGCAGCGCGCTGCGCTCGGCGTCGCTCATGCCGGCCAGTTCCCGGCCGTTGTAGACGATGGAGCCGGAGTCGGGCGGCACGATGCCGGCGAGGCAGTGCAGCAGCGTCGACTTGCCGGAGCCGGAGGGGCCCATCACGGCGACGACCTCGCCGGGGTGGATGGAGAAGCCGGCGCCGTCGAGGGCGACCGTGGGGCCGTAGGACTTGCGCAGGTCCTCGGCGGTGAGCAGGGAGCCGGGCGGAGGGGTCATCGGGTCACCGCCGCACGGAGCTTGTCGAGGCGCGCGGCCGTCAGTTCCAGCCAGCGCAGGTCCGCCTCCAGGTGGAACAGGGCGTGGTCGCAGATCAGCTGGTCCGCGAGGTCGCCCTTGCGCTTGCGGTCGGTCAGGATGCGCATGCTGCGCAGGTGCTCGGCCCGCTGGACGTCGAGGATGTCGGCCGCGTCGCGGTGGGTGAGGAGGGCGAGGACGACCTTGGTGTAGAGGGTCGACTGGAGGTACTCCTCGGGTTTCTCCGGGGTGGCGAGCCAGCGTTCGACGTCGGTGACGCCGGCGTCGGTGATGGCGTACCGCTTGCGCTCGGGGCCGCCGCCGGCCTCGATGCCGTCGACTTCCACGAGGCCGTGCTTCAGCAGCCGCGACATCGTGGAGTAGACCTGGCCGTAGTGCAGCGGCCGGTCGTGACCGAACTTCTCGTCGAAGGCCCGCTTGAGGTCGTAGCCGTGGCGCGGGCCGGACTCCAGGAGTCCCAGAAGGGTGTGACCGATGGACATGGCAGCACTCTACACACGGTGTATACGCGGGGTGTATACGAGCCGTGCAGGGATCGTGGCAGGCGGTGCGGCCCCGCAGGTGGGGGCCGATTGTCACGGTTCCGACACAGGCGGCCGGCCGCGCCGCGGCAGCGGACCGGTGTCCTTCGGCAGCCGCCCCGCCTCCGCCAGCGCCTTGCGCAGTAGGAACTCGATCTGGGCGTTCGCCGATCGCAGCTCGTCCCCGGCCCACCGCGCCAGCGCCTCGTACACCGACGGGTCCAGCCGCAGCAGCACCTGCTTGCGCTGCTGCGGCCGGCGCCGCGGGGTGTTGGCGGGGTCCGTCACTGGTAGAGGGTCCCGGTGTTGAGGACCGGCTGCGGCGCCCGGTCCCCGCACAGCACCACCATCAGGTTCGACACCATCGCCGCCTTCCGCTCGTCGTCCAGGTCCACGATGTCCGCCTCCGCGATCCGGGCCAGCGCCGCCTCGACCATCCCCACGGCGCCGTCCACGATCTGCCGCCGGGCCGCGACGACCGCGCCCGCCTGCTGCCGCTGGAGCATCGCCGAGGCGATCTCGGGAGCGTACGCGAGATGCGTGAAGCGGGACTCGATGATCTCCACGCCGGCCGCCTCGACCCGTACCTGCAGCTCGACGGCCAGCTTCTCGGTGATCTCCTCGGCGTTGCCGCGCAGCGACAGGCCGTCCTCGTCGTGGGCGTCGTACGGGTACTCGATCGCGATGTGCCGCACGGCCGTCTCGGTCTGCGTGGCGACGAACTCCGCGAAGTCGTCCACCTCGAAGGTGGCCTGCGCGGTGTCCTGGACCTTCCACACCACGACCGCGGCCAGCTCGATGGGGTTGCCGTAGGCGTCGTTGACCTTCAGTACGGCCGTCTCGTGGTTGCGCACCCGGGTGGAGATCCGGGTCCGTGAGGTGAAGGGGTTCACCCAGCGCAGGCCGTCCTGCCGGATCGTGCCCCGGTAGCGCCCGAAGAGCTGGACGACCCGGGCCTCGCCCGGCGCGACCGTGTTCAGACCGCGCATTCCGATGACGGACGCGAGCAGGACGACCACACCCGCGACGATGAGTCCGCCCTCGGCGCCGGAGGAGTGCGCCGCCCCGGAGGCCCCGAACAGCGCGATCGCGGTGCCGAGCCCGATGAGGCCGAGCAGCAGGGCGAGCCCGCCGCCGATGCTGTGGGCGGTGAACTCGCGGACCCGTGGGGCGGGCATCTCGGGTATGTCGGACATGGGTGTTCCCCCCGTTGTCGTAGCGCCTAGCTCTGTTCTAGCTAAGTGATATCACTTTAACGCACCGAGCAACCCTGTACCAGTGAATGCCGTCGGTTCCGATGGGGCGGGTGCTGATTGTCACGTCCGTAAAAGAACGGATCGGACGCCCTTTGTCATATAGGGGGGTGTTAGCTTTCGGAGCTGACCCCGAGACGGAAGCGAGCGTAGGGACTCATGGGACGAGCGGAAGAGAGACGAGCGCGACAGCGCGGTGGCCGCCGCGCGGCGCCCAGGCGCCGCCGCCCCCTACCCGTCGAGGCGGGCGGCCCCGCGGCGGCCGCACAGCCCGCTGCGGCCGGCAAGCCCGCCAAGAGCCTCATACGCCGGATCTTCGGCTGGAAGAAGATCCTCGGCACCTTCTTCGGGGTGTGCCTGCTGGGCATCCTGGGCTTCATCGGCCTGTACCTGTACGTGGACGTCCCCGAGGGCAACGCCGCCGCCCAGCAGCAGAGCAACGTCTACAAGTTCAGTGACGGAACGATTCTGGCCCGCAAGGGCGAGGTCAACCGCGAGATCGTCGACCTGTCCAAGGTGCCCCGCAAGGTCCAGCTGACCTTCGTGGCGGCGGAGAACAAGAGCTTCTACCACGACTCCGGCGTCGACTTCCGCGGCACCGCCCGCGGCCTGATCAACACGCTGTCCGGCAAGGGCAAGCAGGGCGGCTCCACGATCACCCAGCAGTACGTCAAGAACTACTACCTGAACCAGGACCAGACCGTCACGCGCAAGCTGAAGGAACTGGTCATCTCGCTCAAGGTGGACCGCGAGAAGACCAAGGACGACATCCTCGCCGGCTACATCAACACCAGCTACTACGGCCGCAACGCCTACGGCATCCAGGCCGCCGCCCAGGCCTACTACCACGTGGACGCAGAGGACCTCTCCGTCGCCCAGGGCGCCTACCTCGCGGCCCTGCTCCAGGCCCCCAGCCAGTACGACTGGGCCGTCGCCACGAAGACCGGCAAGCGGCTGGTCCAGCAGCGCTGGAACTACGTCCTGGACAACATGGTCGAGGAGGGCTGGCTCTCCAAGGCCAAGCGGGACGGCCTGCACTTCCCCTACCCCAAGGAGCCCAAGGGCGCCCCCGGCCTCGGCGGGCAGAAGGGCTACCTGGTCGAACTCGCCAACCAGCAGCTGGAACAGCAGCTCATGGCGCAGGAGGGCCTGACCCCCTCCCAGGCGGAGAACGCGGTCATCGACAAGGGCTGGACCATCACCCTCAACATCGACCGGAAGAAGCAGTCCGCGCTGGAGCGGGCCGTCAAGACCCAGCTGACCAGCAAGCTGGACCCGAAGAAGCGCAAGGTCGACGGCGACATCCAGGCCGGCGCCGTCTCCGTCGACCCCAAGACGGGCAGGATCGTCGCGCTCTACGGCGGCCAGGACTACTACAAGCACTACTTCGACAACGCCACCCGCCGGGACTACCAGCCCGCCTCGACGTTCAAGCCGGTGATCCTCGCCGCCGCCCTGGAGCAGAACGCCACCACCCAGGACGGCAAGCCGATCACCGCGAACACCGTCTACGACGGCACCAGCCGCCGCCAGGTCCTGGACCACGGCTCCCCGGTCGGCTTCGCCCCGCCGAACGAGGACGACGTCGACTACGACAAGATCACCGTGCAGCAGGCCATGAACAAGTCCGTCAACTCCGTCTTCGCGCAGATGGGCGTGGACGTGGGGATGGACAAGGTGATGAGCACCGCGGGCAAGCTCGGCATGGACACCGAGGGCATGCAGGCGGTGCCCGCCCAGACCCTCGGCTCGATGGGCGCCAGCCCGCTGGAGATGGCCGGGATCTACGCCACCTTCGCCAACCACGGCTACAAGGTGACCCCGACGATCATCAAGTCGGCCGAGAACAAGGGCCGTTCCGTGGAGATGCCCAACCCGGTCGGCGGCTCCGTGATCAGCCGCACCGCCGCCGACACGGTCACCTCGGTGCTCACCGGCGTGGTGGACGACGGCACGGCCCAGGAGTCGGTCGCGGGCAACCCGCTGCGCGGCGGCCAGCAGGTCGCGGGCAAGACCGGTACCTCCGACGAGAACAAGTCGGCCTGGTTCACCGGCTACACGCCGACCCTGGTCACCTCCGTGGGGCTGTTCGGCGAGGACCCGAAGACCAAGGCCCACGTGTCCATGAAGGGCGCGACCGGCCTGCTCAAGCCCCCGGGACGGATCAACGGCGGTGGCTACCCGGCAAAGATCTGGGCCGCGTACACCTTCGGCGTCACGGACAAGGCGAGGTTCGACCTGAACACCACGCAGGGCGCGGCCGTCGCGCCCGTCGAGACGCCGACGTGGACGCACACGCCGACCCGGACGCCGTCGCAGACGCCGACCAGCGAGCCGCCGACGTCCCAGTCGCCGTCCCAGACGCCGTCGCAGACGCCGTCCCGGACCCCGAGCCAGACCCCGCCCACGCAGACACCGCCGACCCAGACCCCGACGAGCCGGCCGCCGACGACCGAGATCACTCCGGAGAACCCGCTCGACCCGCAGGACGACCAGTAGGCACAGCAGGAAGGGCGCCCGGTGCACACCGGGCGCCCTTCCCGTGCCGTACCGGGCTCAGCCGCGGTTCAGCTCGAACCACACCACCTTGCCGGTGCTCAGCCGGGTCGCGCCCCAGCGCCGGGCCAGCCGGTTGACCAGGTACAGGCCGCGCCCGCCCTCGTCCGTGGCCCGGGCCTGCCTGAGCCGCGGCAGCTGCGGCACGTCGTCGCCGACCTCGCAGCGCAGCACGTCCGTGCGCAGCAGCCGCAGCGTCACCGGCCGCGACGCGTACCGTACGGCGTTCGTCACGACCTCGCTGACCAGCAGCTCCACCGAGTCCGTCAGCTCCTCCAGGTCCCAGCGGGCGAGCGCCCGCCGGGCCAGCCGGCGGGCCTGGCCCGGGGCGGAGTCCTCCGGCTCCAGCGTCCAGTAGGCGACATCGCTCGGCGCGATCCCGTCGAACCGGGCCGCGAGCAGCGCGATGTCGTCGTCCCGGTCGCCCGGGCCGAGCATGTCCAGCACCTCGTCGCACAGCGCTTCCAGCGGCGGCGGATGATCCGGGCCGGTCAGCTGCGCGGTCGCGGCCAGCTTCTCCCGCAGCTGCTCTATGCCCGTCCACACGTCCCGCAGCCGGGACTCCACCAGACCGTCGGTGTACAGCAGCAGGGTGCCCCCGGCGGGCGCGTCCAGCTCCACCGCCTCGAAGTCGACCCCGCCGACGCCGATCGGCGCGCCCGGCGGCACCCGCAGCACCTCGGCCCGGCCGCCCAGGTGCAGCAGGACGGGCGGCGGATGGCCGGCGTTGGCGATCGTGATGCGGTGCGTCACCGGGTCGTAGACGGCGTACAGGCAGGTCGCCATGCGGTCGGTGCCCAGGCGCTGCGCCTGCTCGTCCAGGTGGTGCAGCACCTCCTGCGGCGGCAGGTCGAGCCCCGCCAGCGTCTGCGCGGTCGTGCGCAGCTGGCCCATGATGGCCGCCGAGGTCATCGAGTGGCCCATCACGTCGCCGACGACCAGCGCGACCCGGCTGCCGGGCAGCGGGATCGCGTCGTACCAGTCGCCGCCGACCCGCGCGGTCTCGGCCGCCGGCAGATAGCGGGACGCCAGCCGGACCCCGGTCGGGCGGGGCAGCGTCTCGGGCAGCATGGTGCGCTGCAGCTCGTCGGCGATGTACGCCTCCCGCCCGTACAGCACCGCCTTGTCGATGCCGAGCGCGCTGTGCGTGGCCAGCTGCGCTGCCACCAGCAGATCGTCCGCCTCGAAGGCGAGCCGGTCCGGGCGGCGCAGGAACAGGGCCGCGCCGATCACCCGGCGCCGGCCGCGCAGCGGCGCGAGGATCGCGTGCTGCCCGCCCGGTACGACCGTCTCGCCGCCCTCGCCGAGCAGCTCCGGCAGGGCGGCCCGGGCGGCGGGCGCGTCGGCGAACACCGGCCGCACTCCGCGCAGCACCTCGTTCAGCGCGCCGCCCGGCCGCACCTCGCACAGCTCGGTGGTCAGCGACGACAGGTCCGCCAGCACGGACGGCTCCGGATCCGGGTCGAACGCCGGTGGCAGCAGCACCCCGTCGGTGTCCCGCTCCTGAGGTATCCGGTCGGTACGGCGCAGCCGCAGTACCACCGGACCGCTGGGCCGCTCGTCGCCGACCGGCAGCGGTTCGCGCAGATAGACCAGGATCGCGTCGGAGAACGTCGGCACGGTGGCCCGGCACAGCCCCATCACGATCTCGTCCAGGTCGAGCCCGCGGGCGATCCGCCGGGTGGCCGCGCCCACGAAGCGGAGCCGGTCCCCGTCCCGCCGCATCGGCATCGGCCGCCCCGGCGGCAGCCCCCGCCCGGTACGGCGCTCCTCACCGCCCGGTGTCCGCTCCTGCTCGGCGCCGGGCTGGGCCGGGATGGCCTCCGGCGCGGGGCGCGGGCGGTGCGCGTCGGGTTCGGTGGTGGCGGGCTGGGAGTGCTCGGGGCCGTTGACTGGGAGCTCCTTCCCCTTGCCGTCCGTTCCCTGGCCGCAGGGCGTGGCCGTGCCCGGGCCGGAGGGCGGTCCGTCGGCCCGGGCCTGCGCGGGTAAGGCCGGGTTGCCGAGGTGTTGCGCGGGCTGCTCCGGGGCACGCAGGAGAGCCCCGCGGGCCTCCGCGGGGTCGACGCCCGGCTGGGGGCGTTCGTAGGAGGTGGGCTGCTCCGTCACGCGTGTCGCATCCATCCGTCCGGGGCTGTGCGCCGGGTGTACCGGGCGCGCAGTTGGTCCCGCCGAAATGCCGATACCCGCAATACGTGCCCCGGGAACGGATTTCCCGCGGGGCAGGCCTTCCTGGTGGTGCCCTGGTACCCCTCGCTCACGTCCTGCCGCCCCTCGGTGACGATCGGTCAAGCCCGGCTCATGCTCCGGAAGTTACGCGCCCTTGCGGAGGACGATCCTACGTTTCTTGCCTGGGGGCGCATCAAGGGTCTCATGAGGACAGATGCGCGGGAGTACGGTGCCAGTCCTCGGGGAGAGAAGGTACCGCCCAGGACGGGTCCGGGCGCCAGTGCTGCCAGCCGTCCGCGAACGGCGACCCCCACGCGCGGATCACCTCCACCGCCTCCCGTCCGGCCGCCCGCACCCGCTCGGCGGTCGCCGCGTCCATCAGCCCGTCCCGCTGGGCCTGCGCGAACTCGTCCTCGTCCCGCCAGTGCCACGTCCGGTCCGGGTGCACCGAGATGTCCAGGAAGTGGTCCTCGGAGTCCACCCCGCCCGCCCAACGGGCCAGTGGCCGCTCCAGGTTGACGTACCAGTTCTTGAACCGCCAGCCCGGCTCCCAGAACAGCCACACCGACCACGGCCGGCCGGGCTCGGCCACCTTCAGCACGCCGGTGCCGAACCAGCGGTCCCGCTGGACGGTGCGCGGCTTGGTGTAACGGGACTCCAGCGGCTCCAGGTGCACGGGCGTACCGTCGGCCAGGACCGGCTTCACGCACTCGGTCCCGGGGGCGAGCCACACCGCCAGCAGCTCCGCGTCGTCACGTACGACGGTGACGGGCCGGGCGATGTGGAAGTGCTCGCCGCCGTTCTCCCGGTAGCGCCACAGGATGTGCGTCCCGGGGGTCCAGTACGTCCCGGCTCCCGCCGTCACTCGTGTCACCCGTCCGTCGTCCGTCATGGACAGATATTAGGTGCCACGGGCATACGACGCTGCGGTGCGCGTCACCCGGTGCGCACCTGGCCGGAAAGGTTCGCTCGCGGTTACGGGCGCGTCATCCGCAGGACATCCAGCGCCGCGTCGAGCTGTTCCAGCGTCAGGTCGCCGCGCTCCACGTACCCGCTCTCCAGGACGACTTCGCGGATCGTCTTGCGCTCGGCGAGGGACTTCTTGGCGACCTTCGCGGCCTCCTCGTAGCCGATGTACTTGTTCAGCGGGGTCACCACCGAGGGCGACGACTCGGCGTACTCGCGGGCGCGTTCGCGGTCGGCGGTGATGCCGTCGATCGTGCGGTCGGCCAGCAGCCGCGAGACGTTGGCGAGCAGCCGGACCGACTCCAGGACGTTCTTGGCGATGACCGGGAGCATGACGTTCAGTTCGAAGTTGCCGGCGGCGCCCGCGGTGGTGATGGTGGCGTCGTTGCCGATCACCTGGGCGGCGACCATCAGCACGGCCTCCGGGACCACCGGGTTGACCTTGCCCGGCATGATCGAGGAGCCGGGCTGGAGGTCGGGCAACCGGATCTCGGCGAGGCCGGTGCGCGGCCCGGAGGACATCCAGCGCAGATCGTTGGCGATCTTCGTCAGGCCGACCGCGATGGTCCGCAGCTGCCCGCTGGCCTCCACGATGCCGTCCCGGGCACCCTGCGCCTCGAAGTGGTCGCGGGCCTCGGTCAGCGGCAGCCCGGTGGCCCGGGCGACCTCCTCGATGACGGCGGCGGAGAACCCGGGCGGGGTGTTGATGCCGGTGCCGACCGCCGTGCCGCCCAGCGGCAGTTCGGCGAGGCGCGGCAGGGAGGCCCTGAGGCGCTCGACGCCGTAGCGCACCTGGGCCGCGTACCCGCCGAACTCCTGGCCGAGCGTCACGGGGGTGGCGTCCATCAGATGGGTCCGGCCCGACTTCACCACGTCCGCGAACTCCTCGGACTTGCGCTCCAGGGAGGCGGCGAGGTGCTCCAGGGCCGGGATCAGGTCGTGGGTGACGGCGGCGGTGGCCGCGATGTGGATCGAGGACGGGAAGACGTCGTTCGACGACTGCGAGGCGTTGACGTGGTCGTTGGGGTGCACGTCCCGGCCGAGCCGCTCGGTCGCGAGCGTGGCGACGACCTCGTTGGTGTTCATGTTGGACGAGGTGCCGGAGCCGGTCTGGAACACGTCCACCGGGAAGTGTTCGTCCCACTTGCCCGCGGCGACCTCGCCTGCCGCCTCCTGGATCGCCTCGGCCACGTCCTTGTCCAGCACGCCCAGCTCGGCGTTGACCTTCGCCGCCGCCGCCTTGATGCGGGCCAGCGCCTCGATGTGGGCCCGCTCGATGCGCTGGCCGGAGATGGGGAAGTTCTCCACGGCACGCTGCGTCTGGGCCCGCCACTTGGCCTCCGCGGGGACGCGTACCTCACCCATGGAGTCGTGCTCGATCCGGTATTCGCTCATACCCGTATAGCGATCGGAAGGCCGGCGATGTTCCGGGCCCTGGTCCACCCGGGGGGTGACCCTTCCGAGGCGCCCCGGCCGCCCGCCCCTGTGCTCACCGGGGGCGGGCGTCCGTCACGGGGTCAGGCGAGGCCCGGCCCCCGCACCGGGATCGTCGTGAACGTCGGCCGCGGGCCGGGTGTTCGAGGACGAGGGCCGGTTCAGGGCCGAAGCGGGGTCTGGGGGCGCAGCCCCAGCGGGGTCGAAGGGGCGGAGCCCCTGGGGGACGGGACGGGTACGGGCGGCGGGGGCGGCATTCCTCCCCCGCCGCGCCGTAGGTACTACGCCAGGCCCGGTCCCCGGACCGGAATCGACGTGAACGTCGGCTGCGGCGCGGGATCCTGGAAGAAGTCGTTGCCCTTGTCGTCCACCACGATGAACGCCGGGAAGTCCTCGACCTCGATCTTCCAGACCGCCTCCATGCCCAGCTCCTCGTACTCCAGGACCTCCACCTTCTTGATGCAGTCCTGGGCGAGGCGGGCGGCCGGGCCGCCGATGGAGCCGAGGTAGAAGCCGCCGTGCGCGGCACACGCGTCGGTGACCTGCTTGCTGCGGTTGCCCTTGGCGAGCATCACCTTGGAGCCGCCCGCGGCCTGGAACTGCTCGACGTAGGAGTCCATGCGGCCGGCGGTGGTCGGGCCGAAGGAGCCGGAGGCGTAGCCCTCGGGGGTCTTCGCCGGACCCGCGTAGTACACCGGGTGGTCCTTCAGGTACTGCGGCATCTCCTCGCCCGCGTCCAGCCGCTCCTTGATCTTGGCGTGCGCGATGTCACGGGCCACGACCAGCGGACCGGTCAGCGACAGGCGGGTCTTCACCGGGTACTTGGTCAGCTCGGCGAGGATCGTGTCCATCGGCTGGTTCAGGTCGATCTTCACCACGTCGGACGCCTCGTCGAGGTGCTCGTCCGTGGTGTCCGGCAGGAAGCGCGCCGGGTCCTTCTCCAGCTGCTCCAGGAAGACGCCCTCGGCGGTGATCTTCGCGACGGCCTGGCGGTCGGCCGAGCAGGAGACGGCGATCGCGACCGGGCAGGACGCGCCGTGCCGCGGGAGGCGGACCACACGCACGTCGTGGCAGAAGTACTTGCCGCCGAACTGCGCGCCGATGCCGATCTTCTGGGTCAGCTCGAAGACCTTCTGCTCCAGCTCCTTGTCCCGGAAGCCGTGGCCGAGTGCGGAGCCCTCCGCCGGGATCTCGTCCAGGTAGTGAGCGGAGGCGTACTTCGCGGTCTTCAGCGCGTACTCGGCGCTGGTGCCGCCGACGACGATCGCCAGGTGGTACGGCGGGCAGGCGGCCGTACCGAGCGAACGGATCTTCTCCTCCAGGAACTTCATCATGGAGGCCTCGTTGAGGACTGCCTTCGTCTCCTGGTACAGGAAGGACTTGTTCGCGGAGCCGCCGCCCTTCGCCATGAACAGGAACTTGTACGCGCCGCCGTCGGTGGCGTACAGCTCGATCTGCGCGGGCAGGTTGGAGCCGGTGTTCTTCTCCTCCCACATGGTGAGCGGAGCCATCTGCGAGTAGCGCAGGTTCAGCTTGGTGTAGGCGTCGTAGATGCCGTGGCTGAGCGCCTCCTCGTCGCGGCCCGCCGTCAGCACGTTCTGGCCGCGCTTGCCCATCACGATCGCGGTGCCGGTGTCCTGGCACATGGGCAGCACGCCGGCCGCCGCGATGTTCGCGTTCTTCAGCAGGTCGAGCGCGACGAACTTGTCGTTGCTCGACGCCTCCGGGTCGTCGATGATCCGGCGGAGCTGGGCGAGGTGCGCCGGGCGCAGGTAGTGCTGGATGTCGTGGATGGCCTCCTCGGCCAGCTTGCGCAGTGCCTCCGGCTCCACCTTGAGGAACGTCCGCCCGTCCGGTCCCTCGACGGTGGACACGCCCTCGGACGTCACCAGCCGGTACGGGGTGGTGTCCTCGCCCTGGGGGAGCAGATCGGTGTACGCGAACTCAGGCATCTCAGCCCATTCCTCACTCTGACGGACGGCCGCCCGCCGACGCTGGCGAGCCTCCCCAGGGTAGAACCTGCCGCCGACGGCGAACCTGTGAGGTAAGGCTCAGTCAGGGGTATCGCGATCTATCGTGTTTGGGTACCCTGCTGCCGTGGACCTTCAGAAGCAGAACGCACCCACGCCCGCAGCCGAGCTGCGCGCCTCCGACGCCGACCGCGACCGGGTCGCCGACATCCTCCGCGAGGCCCTCGCCGAGGGCCGGCTGACCGCCGACGAGCACGCCGAGCGCGTGGACGGGGTGCTGCACGCCAAGACGGTGGGCGAACTGGAGGTCTTCATCCGGGACCTGCCCGCCGGCCACCGGCGCCCCGCCGGGCCCGCGTCCATGCCCGCCCCGCCGCGCCCCAGCCCGGGCGCGATCCCGGCCGAGGCGGACGCCAACGTGGTGGCGGTGTTCAGCAGCGCCATGCGCCGGGGCCGCTGGCGGGCCGGACGCCGGCTGCACGCGTACGCCGTCTTCGGCAGCGTCGAGATCGACCTGAGCGAGGCGGTCTTCGAGTACCAGCAGGTGGTGATCAGGGCCGTCTCCGTCTTCGGCGACGTCCAGATCCGCGTCCCGGAGAACGTCTCGCTGCGCGGCACCGGGGGCGGTGTGCTCGGCAACTTCGAGGTCGGCCCGCTCGACTCGGCCGACCCCGAGGCGCCGGTGGTCTACGTCGACGGCTGGGCCGTCCTCGGCAACGTGGAGGCGCGGGCCAAGCGGGGCAAGCTGGTGGCCGACATCCTGGAGCGCGTCCACGACAAGGTCGACCGCAAGCTGCGCAGACACCTGGGGCACTGACGCCGGGGGCGTGAGCGACGCGCCGCGCGCCTGCGGATGGGAACGCTGTGCATAGGCGCGCGCACAGCGGGTAGGCCTTGCTGCATCGTCTCTCGCTCGCGAAGCCGTCGTCAGGAGTAGACCGTGCTGCAACCGCCGCATTCGTCCCTGCAGGTAGCTGCCGTTCCGGCCCAGCGGGTGCCAGCGCGAGACAGGGATCAAGACGCACCCTGGCACACCGAGGCGGTGTGCCGGCGCGACGAGGCCGGTCTGTTCTTCGCCCCGTCGAAGGAACCGACCGCCGCCCGGCTGTCCCGCGAAGAGGCGGCCAAGCGGGTCTGTTCCCGCTGCCCGGTCATGGTCGAGTGCCGCGAACACGCACTCCTGCAGCCCGAGCCCTACGGCGTCTGGGGCGGCCTCACGGCAGCCGAACGCCGGGTGGTGCTGGCGCGGCGCCGCAGGCGCGAGATGGAACTGAAGAAGGCGGCACGCGCGACGGCGGCGAACCGCATAGCGGGCTGAGAAGCCGGACAAGGAGCGCCCTCTCCGCACAGAGGGCGCTCCTGTGATGCGGGGGCGCGGGACGCCCCGCAGGGCCTACTTGGCCCGGTCGAAGTCGATCGCGCTGTAGGCCCGCAGCTTGCTCAGCCGGTGCTCGGAATAGATCCTCCGCACGGTCCCCGACTTCGACCGCATCACGATCGACTCGGTGAGCGCGGTCTCCGAGCGGTACTGCACGCCCCGCAGCAGCTCCCCGTCGGTGATGCCGGTCGCGACGAAGAACACGTTCTCCCCGGACACCAGGTCGTCGGTGGTGAGCACGCGGTCCAGGTCGTGCCCCGCGTCGATCGCCCGCTGCCGCTCCTCGTCGTCCTTGGGCCACAGCTTGCCCTGGATGGTGCCGCCCAGACACTTCACGGCGCAGGCCGAGATGATGCCCTCCGGCGTGCCGCCGATGCCGAGCAGCAGGTCGACGCCGGTGCCCTCGCGCAGCGCGTACACCGAGCCGGCGACATCGCCGTCCGAGATCAGCTTGATGCGCGCGCCGGCCTCCCGGACCTCACGGATCAGGCCCTCGTGCCGCGGCCGGTCCAGGATGACGACGGTCACGTCCTCCGGCGCGGACCGCTTGGCCTTCGCGATCCGGCGGATGTTCACCTCGACGGGCGCGTTGATGTCGACGAAGTCGGCCGCCTCGGGGCCGGTGACCAGCTTGTCCATGTAGAACACGGCGGACGGGTCGAACATGGCGCCGCGCTCGGCGGCGGCCAGCACGGCGATCGCGTTCGGCATGCCCTTGGCCGTGAGCGTGGTGCCGTCGATCGGGTCGACGGCGATGTCGACCTCGGGGCCGGTGCCATCGCCCACCTGCTCCCCGTTGAAGAGCATCGGGGCCTCGTCCTTCTCGCCCTCGCCGATGACGACCACGCCGTTCATCGACACGGTCGAGACGAGGGTCCGCATGGCGCGCACCGCGGCGCCGTCGGCGCCGTTCTTGTCACCGCGCCCCACCCAGCGGCCCGCGGCCATCGCGGCGGCTTCGGTCACCCGGACGAGTTCCAGGGCGAGGTTGCGGTCGGGAGCTTCGGAGGGAACATCGAGCTCGGACGGCAGGTGATGATTTTCGGTCATCGGAGCGCACCTTTCTGATACGACGACGGCCGGATGAGGGTATTGGACCCTGACTCTATCGCCGGACAGACAAAATGAGCAGGGGACCCCACGGATGAGCGCATGGGACACCTGCGACGATAGAGGGCGTGGCAGGTTCGAACGGCAAGCAGAAGACGGCCCGGGACATGGTTCTCTCCCTGGCCCTGATCGGCATCGCGGCGGCGGTCGTCTACTTCCTCACCATCCCGCACGACGATCACGCACCCGACCTCAAGCGGGTCGACTACCGGGTCGAGCTGCTCACGGCCCGCCGTGCGGCGAGCTACCCGGTGGCCGCGCCCGAGGGGCTGCCGAGTACCTGGAAGGCGACCTCCGTACGCTTCCAGGGCGAGAACTCCGACCGCTGGCACCTCGGCTTCCAGACCCCGGGCGGCCAGTACGTGCAGGTCGAGCAGTCCACGCAGAAGCGTGCCGACTTCATCGACCAGGCCAGCCAGGGCGGCTCGGCGACGAAGCGGACCGAGACGATCGACGGCCGCACCTGGACCCGCTGGACCGGCGGCCGGTACGACGCCCTGGTCCTGCAGAACACCCCCGGCTCCACCACGGTGGTGGCCGGCACCGGCTCCTTCGAGGAGCTGACGACGATGGCGGCCGCGCTGAAGATGGAGTGACCCGCACCGTCCGCGCGCACGCGAAGAGGCCCCCGGCGGTTGCCGGGGGCCTCTTGCCGTGCGGATCCGCTCAGACGGTCGTGACGACGTCCTCGTACGCCAGGCGCGGCGAGCGCGGGAACCAGGCGTCCGGGCCCGGCTTGCCGATGTTGACGACCATCAGCGGGGTGTGGTCGTCGTCCAGGAATTCCTTGCGGACGCCCTCGAAGTCGAAGCCGGTCATCGGGCCGGCGGCGAGGCCCGCGGCACGGACGCCGATGATGAAGTAGGCGGCCTGCAGCGCGGCGTTCAGCGCGGCGGCGCCCTCACGGGCCGGACGCTCGCTGAAGAAGAGGTCCGCGGCCTGCGGGAAGTGCGGGAAGAGGGCCGGCAGCTCCTCGTGGAACTCGTTGTCCGCGGAGAGGATCGCGACCAGCGGGGCGGCGGCCGTCTTCGGCTGGTTGCCCTCGGCCATGTGCTTCACCAGGCGCTCACGTGCCTCGGGGGAGCGGACCAGGGTGATGCGCAGCGGGCTCTGGTTGAAGGCGGTCGGGCCGTACTTGACCAGGTCGTAGATCGCCTGGACCTGCTCCTCGGTCACCGGCTCGTCGGTGAAGGTGTTCGCGGTGCGGGCCTCACGGAACAGCAGGTCCTGGGCGGCGGGGTCAAGAACGAGAGACATGCGTGGACTTCCTGGTAGACGTCTTGATCCGACGTACCGGACCGCGGTCCGGATCGGCTGACGGGACGACACTACGCCAGCGAAGTTCAACCTTCAACAAAAGCCGGGCCGCGGTGACCCGCCTCACAGCCGACGGGGCCGGGCGCCTACTCGGCGCTCTCCTCCTCTTCCGCCTCCTCCTCGGCCAGCGCCGCGTCCAGCCGCGCGCGGGCGCCCTCCAGCCAGCGCCGGCACACCTTGGCCAGCTCCTCGCCGCGCTCCCACAGCGCCAGGGACTCCTCCAGCGTCGTACCGCCCGCCTCCAGCCGCCGTACCACCTCGATCAGCTCGTCCCGCGCCTGCTCGTACGAGAGCGCCTCGTCCACCTTGCTCGTCATTCGCTCACCTTCACTGTGAATTCACCGTCGGCGACGCGGGCCCGCAGCGCCTCGCCCGCCGTCACCTCTGCCGGACCGCGCACCACGTGCCCGTCCGCCCGCTGGAGCACCGCGTAACCGCGCTGGAGCGTCGCGGCGGGGGAGAGGGCCACCACGCGCGCGTGCGTGTGCGTCAGCTCCGAGTCCGCGCGGTCCAGCAGATGCCCCAGGGTCCGCCGGCCGCGCTCCAGCAGCGAGACCACATGGTCGGCGCGCTCGTCGAGCATCCGGTGCGGATCCTCTATCGAGGGCCGCGCCAGCGCGTGCGCCAGCCCGCGCTCCTCCCGCTCCAGATACGCGTTCATGCAGCGCCGCGCCCGGTCCCGCAGCATCCGCACCCGCTCCAGCTCCTCGCCGACGTCCGGTACGACCTTCTTCGCCGCGTCCGTCGGCGTGGACGCGCGCAGGTCGGCGACATGGTCCAGCAGCGGGTTGTCCGGCTCGTGCCCGATCGCGGACACCACGGGCGTGCGGCACTCGGCCACGGCCCGCACCAGCTGCTCGTCGGAGAACGGCAGCAGATCCTCGACGCTGCCGCCGCCGCGCGCGACGATGATCACGTCCACCTCGTCGATCGCGTCCAGCTCCTTGACGGCCTGCACCACCTGGGGCACGGCGTGCACCCCCTGCACGGGCACGTTGCGCACCTCGAAGCGGACGGCGGGCCAGCGGTGCCGGGCGTTCTCCAGCACGTCCCGCTCCGCGGCGGAGGCCCGGCCGCACACCAGCCCGATCAGCTGCGGCAGGAACGGCAGCGGCTTCTTCCGCTCCGGCGCGAACAGGCCCTCGGCCGCGAGCGCCTTCTTCAGCTGCTCCAGCCGGGCCAGCAGCTCACCGACGCCGACCGGCCTTATCTCGGCGGCCCGCAGGGAGAGCTGGCCCCGGGGGGCGTACCACTCCGGCTTCGCCAGGACGACGACACGGGCGCCCTCGCCGACGACGTCCGCGACCGCGTCGAAGACCTGGCGGTAGCAGGTCACGCTGACCGAGATGTCGTACGACGGGTCGCGCAGCGTGAGGAACACGACGCCGGCGCCGGGGCGGCGCGACAGCTGCGTGATCTGTCCTTCCACCCACACCGCGCCGAGCCGGTCGATCCATCCCCCGATCAGACGGGAGACCTCGCCTACGGGGAGCGGGGTTTCGGGAGAGGTGTTCACAGCCATGCGGCGAGCCTAACGGCCGGTGCCGACAGTGCGGCTGCGCGCCGTAGAGAGGCTCGGTGCGTTGCCGGGTGCGGGTGGGTGCGGGGCTGGTCGCGCAGTTCCCCGCGTCCCTGAGGAGCTGCGGCGAGCCGCGCGTGCATCGTGCCGCAGCTCAGCTGCCAAGGACGTCCCGCCGCCCCCGCTGCCCCACCGGCACCAGCAAGCCGATCACCAGCCAAGCGGCACCGACGACCCGCGCCACCCCCGCGGCCTCCACGACGACCGGCAGCTGAACGCGGTGAACGCCATGGCGGTGCGCGGGCACGCGATCTCCGGGCCCCCGAACGCGGCCTTACGATGGGACGCATGACCGCTTCGTCTGGCCGCCGTGTCCTGCTCGCCGCCCCCCGGGGCTACTGCGCCGGCGTGGACCGCGCCGTGATCGCCGTCGAAAAAGCCCTGGAGCAGTACGGGGCCCCGATCTACGTCCGGCACGAGATCGTCCACAACAAGTACGTCGTGCAGACCCTGGAGAAGAAGGGCGCCGTCTTCGTCGAGCGCACGGAGGAGGTGCCGCCCGGCAACATCGTCATGTTCTCGGCGCACGGCGTGGCCCCCGTGGTGCACGAGGAGGCCCGGCAGGGCCGGCTCGCCACCATCGACGCCACCTGCCCCCTGGTCACGAAGGTCCACAAGGAAGCCGTCCGGTACGCGGGCGAGGACTACGACATCCTCCTGATCGGCCACGAGGGCCACGAGGAGGTCATCGGCACCTCCGGCGAGGCCCCCGACCACATCCAGCTGGTCGACGGCCCCGCGGACGTCGACAAGGTCGAGGTCCGCGACCCGTCGAAGGTCGTCTGGCTCTCCCAGACCACCCTCTCCGTGGACGAGACCATGGAGACCGTCGACGCCCTGAAGACGAAGTTCCCCGGGCTGGTCTCCCCGCCCAGCGACGACATCTGCTACGCCACGCAGAACCGGCAGCTCGCCGTGAAGCAGATGGGCGCCGAGGCCGAGCTGGTCATCGTCGTCGGCTCGCGCAACTCCTCCAACTCCAAGCGGCTGGTCGAGGTCGCCAAGCTCGCCGGCGCCCGCGAGGCCTACCTGGTGGACTTCGCCAGCGAGATCGACGAGGCCTGGCTGGAGGGCGTGACCACGGTCGGCGTCACCTCCGGGGCCTCCGTGCCGGAGGTGCTGGTCGAGCAGGTGCTGGAGTGGCTCGCCGAGCGCGGTTACGCGGACGTGGAGCTGGTCAAGGCCGCCGAGGAGTCGATCACCTTCTCGCTGCCCAAGGAACTCCGCCGTGACCTGCGCGAGGAGGCGGCGGCCCTGGTCGCCCAGCGCGGCGGAAGCGGTACACCCGAGGCGTGACCGTCGGTGGCCCGTCGTAACGTGGAGCCATGCAGATCTTCGGCGTGGACATCGGCGGATCCGGGATCAAGGGTGCCCCAGTGGATCTGGACCGGGGAGACCTGGCCCAGGAGCGCTGCAAGGTGCTCACCCCGCACCCGGCGACGCCCGACGGCGTGGCCGACGGGGTCAAGCAGGTCGTGGACCACTTCGGCTGGACCGGCCCGGTCGGGCTGACCTTCCCCGGAGTGGTCACCGGCGGCGCTACGGTCCGTACGGCGGCGAACGTCGACAAGAGCTGGATCGACACGGACGCGCGCGCGTTGTTCAGCGGCAGACTCGGCGGCCTCCCGGTGACCGTGGTCAACGACGCGGACGCGGCGGGCGTCGCCGAGATGGAGTTCGGCGCCGGGCGCGGCCGCCGGGGCACGGTGATCCTGCTCACCTTCGGCACGGGCATCGGCAGCGCCGTCTTCGTGGACGGCACCCTGCTCCCGAACACCGAGCTGGGCCACCTGGAGCTGAGCGGCCACGACGCGGAGAAGCGCGCCTCCAGCAAGGCCAAGGAGGACCACGACCTCAGCTGGGAGCAGTGGGCCCACCGCGTCCAGAAGTACCTGGCCCATGTCGAGATGCTGTTCTCCCCCGAGCTGTTCATCATCGGCGGCGGCGTCAGCCGCAAGGCCCACAAGTTCCTGCACCTCATCGAGGACATCAGGGCCGAGATCGTCCCCGCGCAGCTGCAGAACAACGCGGGGATCGTGGGGGCGGCGATGAGAGCGGCCCAGCACGCCTGAGGCCGCCCTCGGTCCTGGGCGGCGCTCGCGCGAGGAGGGGCCGGCCCCGTGGCGTCGGCTCCCTCCTCCGGCCGGCCGGGCCGACGTCAGCCTCGTCGGCGGCGGCGCTGTACCCAGCGCACCCGGCGGACGAGCACGATCAGCCCGGCGGTGAGCGTCCCGCCGTACAGCCACCCCGCCTGGGTGGCGAGGCCGGTGACCAGGCCCAGCATGCGGCCGAGCAGCCCCCCGCCGCCGTCGGCGACCGGCAGCAGGCCCACGGCGAAGGCGATCGGTGCGACGACGGGCGCGGTCAGCACGTCCCCGGCGCGCACCCACAGTGCGGTCAGCACGCACACCGGCACGAACAGCACGCCGTAGGCCGTGAGGGACGCGCCGAACAGCAGCTGGTCCAGGAAGCCGAGCAGGAACATCGCCGCGGCGCAGAACAGCCCGCTGCCGAGTCCGGTCAGCCGGGGGCTCGGCAGCCGGAGGGCCGCCGGGCCGGGCCGCACCCCGCCCACCGGCCGGGCGGGCCGGCGCCCGCCGCCCGGCCGGCGCCGTGCCTGCGGCGGCAGCGGGGGCGAGGAGGGCGTGCCGCGTCGCGGTCCGTCGTTCGAGGGTCGCGTTCTGTGTTGCTCCACAGGGACCAACCTAGGTCTGTTTATGTGCCCAATCGGCCCCCAGACACGCCGGTGGCGGGAGCTTGGCCGGGCGTTCGACGCTCCCGCGAGGCGGGCGCCCGGGACGCCGTAAACTGGTGGATCGGCCAGTGTCGGTCTCTGGCCCCTGGCAGCCCCTGGCCCACTCAACTACGGGAAGTCGCAACGTGTCGCTCACGATCGGAATCGTCGGCCTGCCCAATGTCGGCAAGTCGACCCTGTTCAACGCCCTGACCAAGAACGACGTGCTGGCGGCCAACTACCCGTTCGCCACGATCGAGCCCAACGTCGGTGTGGTCGGCGTGCCCGACGCCCGCCTCGCCCAGCTGGCCTCGGTCTTCAAGTCGGAGCGCATCCTTCCGGCCACGGTCGACTTCGTCGACATCGCCGGCATCGTGCGCGGCGCCTCCGAGGGCGAGGGCCTGGGCAACAAGTTCCTCGCGAACATCCGTGAGTCCGACGCGATCTGCCAGGTCATCCGCGCCTTCAAGGACGAGAACGTCGTCCACGTCGACGGCAAGGTCTCGCCGAAGGACGACATCGAGACGATCAACACCGAGCTGATCCTCGCCGACCTCCAGACCATCGAGAAGGTCCTGCCCCGGCTCCAGAAGGAGTCGCGGATCAAGAAGGACATCGCACCCAAGGTCAAGGCGGTCGAGGAGGCCAAGGAGATCCTGGAGAAGGGCGACACGCTCTTCGCGCACGGCATCGTCCAGGGCAGCGAGCGCGCCGAGCTGCTGCACGACCTGCACCTGCTCACCACCAAGCCCTTCCTCTACGTCTTCAACGTCGACGAGGACGAGCTGGTCGACGAGGACTTCAAGAACGAGCAGCGCGCCCTGGTCGCCCCGGCCGAGGCGATCTTCCTCAACGCGAAGCTGGAGGCCGACCTCGCCGAGCTGGACGAGGAGGAGGCCCTGGAGCTGCTCCAGTCCGTCGGCCAGGACGAGCCCGGCCTCGCCACTCTCGCCCGCGTCGGCTTCAACACCCTCGGCCTCCAGACGTACCTGACGGCGGGCCCCAAGGAGTCCCGCGCCTGGACGATCAAGAAGGGCGCCACGGCCCCCGAGGCGGCCGGTGTCATCCACACCGACTTCCAGAAGGGCTTCATCAAGGCCGAGGTCATCTCCTTCACCGACCTGATGGAGGCCGGCTCGGTCACCGAGGCCCGCGCCAAGGGCAAGGCCCGCATGGAGGGCAAGGACTACGTGATGCAGGACGGCGACGTGGTGGAGTTCCGCTTCAACGTGTGAGCGGATGAAATAACACCACGTCGCTCGGCGTGGCAAACATGCAGGTCAGGAGGGGCCGGACTCGTGAGAGTCCGGCCCCTCCGTCCATCCCGTGCTGGATCGGTGCTGGATCTTCTGACCCGACGTCAGGCGTGCTCAGGTGTCGTACACAGTGGAGCGATGCCCGACGTGCACGACCCACACCACCAGCGCGCCGTTGTCGATCGTGTAGACCACGCGGTAGTCGCCTACCCGTAGGCGGCGCCGGTCGGGCTGGGAGACGAGGGCCGTGGTGTTGAAGCCCGTAGGGTCGCTCTCCAGCTCAGTCAGCTTGGCCAGAATTCGGAGGGCCGTGTCTCGCGGGACCTTGCGGAGCTCGGCCTGAGCCTCGGGTCGGAAGACGGTGCGGTACTCACTCACTGCGTGCCAGCGTCTCCCTCATGATGTCCTCGATCGGGATGCCGGGGGCCCGGTTGGCCATGCGCTCGTCGATGAGCCGGTTGATCTCGCGCTCTTCCCATTCCTGGTACTTGCGCAGCACCTCGATGGAGACGACGGCGGCGACCTGCTTGCCGCGTCGGGTGATCACGGTGGGGAGGTCATCCCGGTCGGCTCGCTCCACGACCTCGGCGAGGTGCGCCCGGACATCGCGAATGGACTCTATGGGCAGTGGCTGCGTCATGCGCTCAAGAGTACCGAATGTCTCATGTGTACACAATGGCTCATGGCTGCTCTGGGGTGCTGGGTCAACCGCCCGCGGATCGGCGGAGGCCGGACCCCGTCGGGTCCGGCCTCCGCCGCGTTCCCGTCCCGGCTCCTAGCCGTCCCGCCGGGGGACGAGCTTGTCGAGATCCAGGCTGATCTCGAACGGGACCGGGCGCTTCAGGGTGCCCCGGAAGATGCCGGCGGGTGCGTAGGCGCCGGTCGGCCCGTCGAGTTCGTAGACGTGCACGACGGGGGCGCCGCCCTCGTCCTCGATGCACCAGTAGTGCGGGATGCCCGCCTGCGCGTACTTGCGGAGCTTGACCGTGCGGTCCCGGTGCGCGGACTCCGGGGAGGCCACCTCGATCACGAGCCGTACCTCCTCCGGTGTGAACCAGGTGCGGTCTCCGTCGTAGTCGGCCGTCGTCAACAGCAGGTCCGGTTCCGGCCGGTTCCGTTCGTCGAGCCTTATGGTCATCTCACGGCCGACCCTGACGTCGCCGGGCGCCTGCTCCATCAGGGCGACGGTGAGCATGGTGACGAGGTGGCCGTGCCACCACCGCTGGGGCGACATCATGAAGACGAGGGCTCCGTCGATCAGCTCGGTGTGGCGTGGTGCCTCGGGGAGGCGGTCCAGGTCCTCCGCGAACCAGCCTTCCTCGCGCGGCGGGCGCATCCAGTCGGGCAGTGCGGTCATGGGTCAACGGTAGCCATTCGACGGGACCCGGGCCACGAGATCGTCAACAGGTCGCGCCGACTCGGCCAGCGTCTGCGGCACGCGTTCCGGAACGGTCCAGGCCGGATCCGGGTGCCAGCGGGACCAGGCCGGGTCCCACCACGGCTCGCCCCGGTCGAGGGCGCGTGCCAGCTCACGGGCCGCCTCGCGTACCCGGCCGGCCTCGCCCTCGGCGAAGCCGCCCGCCGCCGCCCGGCTCTCGAAGTGGTCGACGTCCTTCCAGCGGTAGGGGCCGCCGTCGCCGGGCACCCGGATGTCGAGTTCGAGGTCGAGGGTGTCGATCCCGAGGGTCGTCCTGCGGAACGGCCGCTGGAAGTTGACGTACCAGTCGTGACGGGAGCGGTCGTCGTTCCAGAAGACCCACACCGCGTACAGGTCGCCGGGCCGCTGCAGCTGGAGCACCCCGGGCGACTGCCACGTGTCCGCGACGGCCTGCCAGGGATGCGGCCCCCAGGAGAACGGATCCGAGCCGAACGTCATGGGCGTGCGCTGTGCCATGTACAGCGCCAACAGCTCGTCGCTGTCCTCCACCACGCGCACGGGGTAGGTGATCCAGGGCCGGTCGTCGAGCACCTCGCGACGCACGATGACCTGTCCGGGAGAGAAGCGTTCCGTCATGCCCGTACAGAAGCACATCGCCCCGAACGGGGTGCGATTCCGCGGCCGTTAGAGTGGCCGTAGTTCATGATCGCGGATGCGGGGGCGTGGGGTGTTCGGAGGGCGGAAGCGGGCGGCTCGGGGTGAGCGGTACGCGGGGGAGGGGCCGGCGGAGGAACGGTACGTCGTCGGGGAACTGGACGATCACGACGAGGCGCTGCCGCACGTCCCCGCGCCCGCCGAGCCCGGCACGTGGCAGGCGCCCGACGCGCTCGAACAGCACCTGTACGACCTGCTGACCCGCCATGCCGCGAGCGAGTGGGCGGACGAGGCGGCCGCGGAAGAGGCCCGGGGCGACGTGACCCTCGCCTACCTGGAGGCGCTCGCCGGCGACCTCGTGTACGTGCCGTTCCGCCGCGAGGAGACCTCGCCCGATCCCGGCCGGCGCACCTTCCACGTCCACGACACCGCCGTCGGGCGGCTCGTCGCCGTCTACACCCGCGGCCTGCTCCCGCGTCCCCACCCCCACCTCGTCTTCGAGGCGTACACCCTGCGGGAACTGGCCGACGACCTGCCCCGTGACGTCGACGGCATCGCGGTGAACACCCAGACCCCGTGCCCGATGCTCATGGCGGCCGACGCGGAGGAGCGCCGGGTGTGGCGGGCGCTGCACAACGAGCACTGGGACGAGGACGGCCGCGCCGAACGACTCGTCACCCTGCGCACCGGCGCGCCGCCCCTCGGCCCGCTGCTGCACGGCCTGGCCCTCGGCGCCCACATGTGCTTCGTCAACGGCGAGGCCTGGAACAACCCGCACTACCACGGCCTGGGCCTGTCCATCGAGCACGAGCGGCTCGCCAAGTGGTGGGGCGTCACCGACCGGGCCTCCTGGCAGGAGACCCAGCGGCGGCTCCTCGCCCGCGAGGTCACCCCTTGGTACTGGGAGTTCGTCCTCGACACGCGCACCGCCCTCGCCCACCGGCACACCGACGGCCGGCTGCAGGCCGTCGACGCCACCGCGTGGCGCGAGTCCGTGGAGAGGACGCTGCGCGAACGCGCCGCGCAGCAGCCGGACCGGATCGGCCCGGACTGGGAGGAGTTCGTCGGGCACGTCGTGGGCCTGGTCGGGCAGGTGCTGCGCTACGAGGGCAGGTTCCGCGCCGACGGCCTGCTCGCGGCCGACGCCGCGGTGCGCTCGGTCGCCGCCTGGGACATCGGCCGCGCCTCGATGATGGCCCGCTGGGGCTACGGCGCCCGCTTCGCCACCCGCGCCGAGATGCGCGAGGCCGTGGTCGAGGCGAGCGAGGCCGCGCAGTCGGCCCACACCTCGTGGCAGGACTTCTCCGCGGGCTACGCGCTGGGCCGCTGCCTGCACTTCGACGACGAGGAGTTCGGCGGCTGGTACCAGGAGATGCTCGCCGCCCACCGGACCCTGGCCACCCACCCGGACAGCCCCTGGCACACCGTCCCGTTCCACGTCCCACGGGGAGCGGCACTCGGGGGCTAGCGCCCCTCGGGTCCCGCCGCGTCGGCGCCCCGTCAGGGGGCCGGCGGCACGGCGCCCGAAAAGCCCGGGACCGGGTACGGCGCCGGTTCCGTCACCCAGCCCGCCGCCAGCACCAGGCGGGACTCGCGGTCGACGGCGAGGAAGGCGAAGGGGCGGTCGAAGGTGACCCGGACGACCGTCGTCTCGTAGCGGTACTGCGGGACCGCGCCGGCCGCCACCGGCATGAGCGCCGTCACCGCCGCCGCCCGGAAGCCGAGCGCGCCGAACTGGGCCACGGCCGACTGGCGGGCCTCCCCGACGGCCAGCGGATAGGGGCTCACCCCCGGGAAGTGGCCCGCCTCCTTGTCGGTCGCCGTCGTCAGGCCGAAGAGGCCCGGCAGCGCCAGCAGGTCGTGGTCGGCCCGCACCTCGTACGCCACCGTGGTCACGTCCAGCGTCCTCGGCTCCGGCGCGGTGGCCGGCTGCTGCTCCACGTGCAGACCGGGGCCCACGTGCCCGTGCGGCAGCGCGCCGCCCCCGGTCAGCGGCAGGCCGCGCTCCACGACGCCCACGCCGGCCGCCAGCACCTGACCCGGCGTCATGCGCTCCTCGCCGAGCACCAGGTGGACGTCGACGCCGTTGTCCCCGGGCACCGTCAGCGCGGTGACGAAGCCGTCCGGGGTGCCCGTCACCCCCACCCGGTCCGGCCGCACGCTGCGCCGGTGCAGGCCGCGCAGGGTGCGGCCCTGCCAGGGGCCGGCATCGGGCCGCAGCGGCCGCTCGGTGAAGGGCTGCCGCCAGTCCGTGCGCAGCGCGAGAGCGGTGGCCAGCACCATCCGCGCGTCCCGGGTCAGCGTCACCGGCATGCGCTCGACCAGCCCGCCGGTCCGCTCGGCCGCCCAGGCGTCCAGCCGCTCCTGCGCGGTGACGAGGTCGTCGCCGAAGACTCCGTGGGTGCCGGCGGGCAGCCCGGCCCGCCACTCCTCCCGCAGCGCCAGCCCGTGGTGCGTCCACAGGCCGAGCGCCGCGTCCAGGCCGGACACCGACGCCAGCCCCGTCAGCAACTCCCGTGCGGCACCGGCCGCCTGCTCGGCCGGCACGCCCAGGGCGCCGGCCAGCTCCGCACGCGCCGGCCCGGCCGCGCCGTCGGCCAGGATGGCCAGCAGAGGCCACACGCCCGGCGCCGAGAACACCGTGCCCTCGCGCAGGGCCTGCGCCCACCGCGCGGTGAGCCCGTTCACCGCGCGGACGGCCGTATCGCCCACCCGGCCGTCCGGCCCGGTCTCCACCCGCATTCCGCCCCCCGCTCATGTGCCGCTTGCGATGCGGCCGGTCGTACGTCGGTCCGGTCGACGGTACCGGTGTGCGTCCCCCCGCCTGCCGGCCCCCGCCCGTCACTCCTGTCAACGGCCGTGCGGCCCTCCGGAGTTCCCGGCGGTCCCGGCCTCCAGGTGTGAGGGCTCCTATAAGGGGGAGAAAGTGCCTGGGTAAAGCCCTCCCCGGCCCTTTGTCATCACATCGAGTGATTCTCTGGCCTTTGCTTGCACCGCACAACCCACGGTTGCCAGGGTGTTGCTGTCTGTACAACCTGATGGGAGCGGCCAGTGACTTTCGGTGAGCAGCCGGCGTACCTGCGTGTCGCGGGTGATCTCCGCAAGAAGATCGTCGACGGTTCACTCCCGCCCCACACCCGCCTCCCCTCCCAGGCCCGCATCCGCGAGGAGTACGGCGTCTCGGACACGGTCGCCCTGGAGGCCCGCAAGGTGCTCATGGCCGAGGGGCTGGTCGAGGGCCGCTCCGGCTCGGGGACCTATGTGCGCGAGCGGCCCGTGCCCCGCCGGGTGGCCCGCTCCGGATACCGGCCCGCGGGCGGCGCCACCCCGTTCCGGCAGGAGCAGTCCGACGCCTCGGTGCGCGGCACCTGGGAGTCCAGCAGCGAGCAGACCGAGGCCGGCGCGGCCATCGCCGAGCGGCTCGCGATCCCGACCGGCGACCGGGTCATGCGCACCAAGTACCTCTTCCGGGACGCCGGCGAGCCGATGATGCTCTCCACCTCCTGGGAGCCCCTCGCCGTCACCGGCCGCACCCCGGTGATGCTGCCCGAGGAGGGGCCGCTCGGCGGGATGGGCGTGGTCGAGCGCATGCGGGCCATCGACGTCATCGTGGACAACGTCACCGAGGAGGTCGGCGCCCGCCCCGGCCTCGCCGAGGAACTGCATCTGCTCGGCGGCGTCCCCGGGCACGTGGTTCTGGTCGTCCAGCGCACCTACTTCGCCTCCGGCCGCCCGGTGGAGACCGCCGACGTCGTCATCCCGGCCGACCGCTACCAGGTCTCCTACCATCTGCCCGTGAAGTAACCGCCCCCGCCCGGACGGCGGGTGCTTCGCGCGCCCCTTTGCGTGAGGTAGCGCACACCCTGACGCGCCGCCCGCCGCCGTCCGGCCCTGTCCGCTTCCTCCCCAGCCGCAGCAATCCGGCCGTTTTCGCAGGTGGTCCCTGGTGCCCCTGTCATGCCCCCGACCCCCGGCAACGGACTTCGCGACGGCGCATTCGGCCCCGTGCGCCCCCGGCGTTCTGGCTGGTTGCGTACCTCTTTGTGAAAAGTCGTATTCGCAGCGTAAAGGTTGGGCGTACGCTCGGGCATATGCGGATTGCGGTTTCCTTAGGCGGGGCGCGGCGGGGGCCCCGGAGTGGGGGAGGGCGGGGCGGTGCGAGAAGGAACGCGGGCGGTGGGGGCCATGAGTGAGGGCACGGTCTCCCTCCCCTGGATCGTGATACGGCAGGACGACAACGGCAATCGCTACCGGGTCGGCCGCTATGCGACCCGCGCGGAGGCGCAGAAGATCGCCGACAGCCTCGACGACCGGGGGCACAAGCAGCTCTACTGGGTCGAGCGCATCGGCCAGAACGGGGACGGCACCCAGAACTGAGCGCGCGCGGGCTCCCGTAGGCTCCGCTCCATGACGCGCATGACTCCCGAAGCGGACCGGATCGTGGTGGTGGGAGCCGCCCTGCTCGACGGCGGCCGGCTGCTCGCCGCCCGCCGCAGCGCCCCCGCGGACCTGGCCGGGCGCTGGGAGCTGCCCGGCGGCAAGGTCGAGGCGGGGGAGCGGCCCGAGGACGCCCTGGTGCGCGAACTGCGCGAGGAGCTGGGCGTCGACGCCGAGCCGGTCCGGCGGGTGCCGGGGCAGTGGCCGCTTCGGGCGCCGTACGTCCTCCAGGTGTGGACCGCCCGCCTGCGCCCCGGCTCGCCCGCGCCGAGCCCCCTCCAGGACCATGACGAGCTGCGCTGGCTGACCCCGGACCGGATCTGGGAGGTCGACTGGCTCGACCAGGACGTCCCGGCCGTGCGGGAGGTGTCCGCCCGATGGGGTGCGGGCCGCAGCCCCGCAAGCCCCTAGGCCCTGTCGTTCGGATCATCCCGGCGTCGCGGGGCCTGGCACACACATCTGCCGTGTTGCCGTCGGTTGCCAACTCCCCCACGCTCGGCTGTGCTCGCGCGGGGGATCGCCCTCGCGTCGGCGCCCTCCTCCGTCTTGCAGCTGTACGCACCAGGCCCCGCTCGGCTTGACCCCGAGGCGCCGTCCCTCGCGGCCGGCCCGATCCGAACGCCACGGCCTGGACGCACGGCCCCCGAGCGGAGCGCGCCCGTTCGTGCCACAGTGCGCCCTCTCACGCGGTACTGCCACCCGGATATCGGGTATGTGCCCATTAACCCCATGAAACCGGACATGGGTGGGCTCGCTGGCCTGGGAAGTGATCGGCGTGATCGACACGGGTGGCGACTGCGCCGAGTGGTCCTTTCCCGCGGAACCGGGCGCCGTGCGCAGCGCCCGTGCGGCGGTCCGGGGCCAGTTGCACGGCTGGGGCCTGGACTGCCTCGCCGATCTCGCCGCCCTGCTGGTGAGCGAGCTGGTCACCAATTCGCTGCGGCACGCCACCGGCCCCATCGGTGTACGGCTGGTCCGCCCCGCCGAGCCCGCCGACATCCTGCGTGTGGAGGTCTCCGACCCGCTCCCCGACCCGCCGCGGGAGCGCGTCGCGCAGCCCGAGGACGAGAGCGGACGCGGTCTCCAGCTGGTGGCGGGCTCCTCACGGCGCTGGGGCACCCGGCCCGGCGCGGGCGGAAAGACCGTCTGGTTCGAACTGGCGGTACCCGGGTGACGCCGCAGCAGCCGCAGGGGCACGGGGGTGTACGGCAGTCGGCGTGCCGTCCGTCGTGCGCGCCGGGGGCGCACGCGGTCCGGCGAGGGGTGGTTCGGCGGTGTGTTCCCTGGTTAGAAGAGTGGAAGTGTTGTCACGGACCGGTCCGAAAACCACCTGGACCGAGCTGTGATCGTGAACACCGTGTCGTGCGGCGCCGTAGTGCTGGATACTGCGGGCAGCCGCCCCCGGTGACCGGTGCCGGACGCGGTGAGCTGGAGGGGACGGTTCGCGTGAGCGAGATACCAGCGAAGGCCACGGAGTCCGAGGACCCGTCGGACGGCGCGAGGAGTCAGGCCGTGGAGGCTTCCGCGGCGTCCGGTGACGCCATGTGGCAGAGCAGTCCGCCCGGTTCGATCTATGACTACATCAAGGTCGCGTCCTTCGCCATCGGTCCCGGCGGGCTGGTCGAGCAGTGGAGCCTGCGCGCCGAGCAGCTCTTCGGGATCCCCGCCGAACGCGCCGTCGGCATGGACCCGATAGAGGCTTTCATCGACCCCGACCTGCGCGAGCGCGGCCAGCGGAAGATGGCCGAAATCCTCGACGGGCGCGAGTGGACCGGAGTAGTGCCGTTCCGGGTGCCGGGCGGTCCGGACGGCAGCCGGGGCGAGGAGGGTCTGGCCGAGGTCTACGTCATGCCGACGCGCACCGCCGAGGGCGAGAAGGCCGCCGTCTGCATCGTCGTGGACGTCCGCACGCTGCGCAGCATCGAGACCGACCTCGCCGCCTCGCAGGCGATTTTCGGTCAATCCCCCTTCGGTTTCCTGCTGATCGACGTCGACCTGCGGGTCCGCCGGGCGAACATGCGGTTCGCCTCCATCTTCGGCGGAACCCCGGACGACCACCGGGGCAAGGGAGTTCACGACTATCTGCCGCGCGGCGAGGCCGAGCGGGTCTCGGCCACGCTGCGGCGGGTGCTGGAGTCCGGCGAGTCCATCACCGACATGCACGTCACCGGCTTCGTCCCGGGCTCCGAGGAACGCCGGCACTGGTCCGTCAACCTCTACCGCGTGCACAGCGGCAGCGGCCGGCCCATCGGCATCGCCTGGCTCGGCACCGACATCACCGCCCGCCGGGCCGCCGCCCGCGAGGCCGCCGCCGCCCGGCGCAACCTCGCGCTGCTCAACGAGGCCGGCGCCCGCATAGGGAACTCCCTGGACCTGGAGACCACGGCCCGCGAACTCCTCGACGTGGTCGTCCCCGGCTTCTGCGACCTCGCCACCGTCGACCTCTACCAGGGCCTGCTGGCCGGCGACGAGACCCCGCCCGGTCTCGCCGACGGCAGCGCCGAACTGCGCCGCGTCGCCTTCGCCAGCGCAGTCTCCGGCGCGCCCTTCAGCAGCTCCGGCAAGTCCGTCGAGGTCGGCGCTGTCCACCACTTCCCGTTCAACTCGCCCTGCGCGGACGCCCTGCGCACCGCCCGGCCGCAGCACGTGCCCGCCGAGGAGGGCGGGCTCGTGCAGTCCACGCTGGCCGTGCCGATGGTCGCCCACGACACGGTGGTGGGACTCGCGCAGTTCGCCCGTACGAAGGGCAGCGAGCCGTTCGGCGAGCGCGACCGGGAGCTCGCGGTCGAACTGGCCGCGCGGGCCGCCGTCTGCATCGACAACGCGCGCCTGTACCGCCGGGAACACGAACGCGCGCTGATACTGCAACGGTCCCTGCTGCCGCCCGGCGACCCCGAGGCCTCCGGCCTGGACATCGCCTGCCGCTATCTGCCCGGCAACGCGGCCACGGAGGTGGGCGGCGACTGGTTCGACGTCATCGAACTCCCCGGCCACCGTACGGCCCTGGTCGTCGGGGACGTCATGGGCCGGGGCCTGCGGGCGGCGGTCGCGATGGGCGAACTGCGCACCGCCGTACGCACCCTGGCCCTGCTGGACCTGGAACCGGCGGAAGTCCTCTCGGCGTTGGACGAGATCGCGCGCGGCCTCGGCACGCCCGGCGGCGTCCAGCAGGCCACCCGTACGGCCCGCCAGCCCCGGGACGCCGACCTCTCCGAGGTGTACCTGGCGACCTGCGTGTACGCCGTGTACGACTCCGTCACCCGACGCTGTACGTTCGCCAACGCCGGCCATCTGCCACCGGTCCTGGTGGAGCCCGGCGAGGCGGCGCTGATGCTCGACGTGCCGCCCGGCATGCCGCTCGGCGTGGGGGGCGAGCCGTTCGAGGAGGTGGAGGTCGAACTCCCCGAGGGCGCGCTGCTCGCGCTCTACACGGACGGCCTGGTCGAGTCCCGCGACCACCCGCTGGACGAGGGCCTGCAGGCCTTCGTGGGCGCGCTCACCGAGCCCGGCCGGCCCCTGGAGGACGTCTGCGACCACGTCCTCAACACCCTCGACACCCACCACGGCGAGGACGACATCGCCCTGCTCATGGCCCGGGTGCAGGGGCTGCCCGCCGAGTCCGTCGGCGACTGGACGCTGCCGCGCGAGCCGCGCAGTGTCGGGCGGGCCCGTGAGTACGCCCGTGGCCAGCTGCTCTCCTGGGACCTGGAGCCGCTGGTCGACACCACGGAGCTGCTGGTCAGCGAGCTGGTGACGAACGCGCTGCGGTATGGCGAGGGGGACATCCGGCTCCGGCTGCTGCTGGACCGCACCCTGGTCTGCGAGGTCTGGGACGCCGGCCTCGTCCAGCCCCGGCGCCGACGGGCCCGGGACACCGACGAGGGCGGCCGGGGTCTGCAACTGGTCGGCCTGCTCAGCGCGGCCTGGGGCTCCCGGCGCACCCCCCGAGGCAAGACGGTGTGGTTCGAGCTACCCCTCCCGGGCGGCGAGGGCACCCTGACCGACCCGGCAGAAGCCCTGCTGAGCCTGTTCTGACCCCGCCCACGACCTGCCTCGACTCCCACGCAGGGGCTAGGCGTGACGGCGGGAGCGGGTTCGGGGGCCGCCGTAGCTTGCCGGGGGGCCGGCGTCCGGGGTTTCGGCGAGGAGGATCCCGCCGAGGACGGCGCCGGCCAGACCGGCCGTGGCCGCCTCGGTGCCGAGGCAGGGGGTGCCGTACGCCCGTACGTCCCGCTCGGCCAGCTCCCGTGCCTCCCCGGCCGCCGCATCGGCCCGGGCGGTGTTCCCCGCGCCCAGCTCCCGCACCGCCTCCGCCAGCCGGGCCCGGGCCTCCGCGCCCACCGCCCCCCGGTGCACGGCGATGAACTCCTCCGCGCCGGCGACGGAACTCCGCGCCACGAGCAGCGCCGCGGTGTCCAGCACCCCCGAGCGCGCCCCGTCCAGCCGCTGGGCGGCCCGGGTGATCCGGCGCAGCGCGTCCAGCGGATCGTACGGCCCGCCCGTCAGCTCCTCGCGGACCGCCGCCAGCACCACGTCGGCGTGCGCCGGCCGCGCGTGCGGCTCAGCCGTGGTGGTCCGCTCCGTACCGCCCCGGGCCGCCGCCAGCTCCGCCTCCGCGCCGGTCAGCGCGGCCGGCACCAGTGCGGCCGCCTCCCGCAGCTGCGCCGCGAGCCGCTCCACCCCGTCCACCAGCACCCCCGCCTGGACCACCGCCCCCTCACCGGCCCGCAACTGCCGGACCGCCCGCCCCCGGTCGCCCGCGTCGGCGGCCTGGCGGGCCTCGTTGAGCCGCGCGGTGGCGAACAGCAGCCGGTCCTTGGCCTGTTCGACGTACCCGGCGACGGGCCCGCCGGCCGAGGGCGCGTACCGCTCCCGGAGCGTCGCCAGCTTCTCCTGGGCGGTCACCGCCCGCGCCGCCAGCTCCCGGAACCGCTCCTCGGCCACCACCAGTGCCGCCTCCACCCCCCGGTCGCCGCCCTCCTCCGCCCCGTCCAGCCCGCGCAACCGGTCCAGCGCCGCCGCCTCCGCGTCCAGCCGGCGGCCGGCCTCCGCACAGCGGCCGATCACCCCGACCAGCGCCTGGCGCCGGGCGCTCGCCTCCTCCGGTACGCCCTCCTCGTACCGCCGCCAGATCGCGAACGCCGCGGACAGCTCGGTCTCGGCGGCCCGCAGCGCATGCGTGAACGGCTCGGTCTGCTTCTCCCCGAACAGCTCCCGGACGAGGCACAGTTCCTCCCTGCCGGCCCGCACGCAGTCGTCGGCCAGCCGCAGTGCCGCCCGCGCCTGACGCTCGGAGTCGGCCGGGGTGGGCACGGGCGGCTGCGCCGAGACGGTCCCCGGAGTGGTCCGGGTCCGGGCCCGGCGGGTGCGCCGCAGGTAGCCGTACCCGGCCAGGGCCACGGCCGTCACCCCGGCAACGAGCGGCAGCACCAGGTCGGCGGCCGACGTCCCGTCCTGCTGCGGGGCGGCCGCACCCGCCACCGCGCCGGCCGAGGCCACGGGAACCGGATCATGGGCCTCGACCGTCATCACCGGCAACACCAGCCACCCGGCTCCCGCCAGGGCACCCAGCACGGCTTGCGTCACCCGCACCGGTATGTGCGCGGTGGCACGCCGGGGCCGGCCCCGGATCAGGGAGGACGTCACATTTCGGAGCGTATGGGCAGGTAGACGGCTCCGCGAGCGGGACGGATACGGGTGGGGGACCAGACGGACAGGGGGGCGGGATGGACGAGAACGCGACGGGGGAGCAGGCAGCGGTGCAGCCAGAGCCGCCCTCTCCCCAGCCCCCCTCTCCCCAGCCCCCCTCCCGCAAGCGCCGTTCCCTCCGCATCGCCGCTCTCCTCCTCGCCGTCCTCCTGCTCCCGCTCCTCACCGCCGAGACGGCCCTCCGGCTGAACTACACCGGCGATCCGGCCCCCGGCACCCGTACCCGGCACCGGGACGCCCTCTGGCTGGGGCATGCCTGGGTGGACGGGCGGAAGAGCGACCGGGACGTCGAGGCCCTCGCCGACCGGCTGCGCGGCACCGGCATCCGTGATCTGTACGTCCACTCCGGCCCCCTGGAACACGACGGCACCCTGCCCGCGTCGGCGTACCGGAAGGCCCGTTGGCTGACGGCGGCCGTCCACCGGGAGCTGCCCGGCGTCCGCGTCCAGGCCTGGCTCGGCGACAAGCTGGCCAGCGAGGGCCCCGACGGCCTGCGTCTGGGCCGCCCGGCCACCCGCGCGGCGATCCTCGACTCCACCCGCAGCGTCCTCGCCGCCGGCTTCCAGGGCGCCCACTTCGACCTCGAACCGCTGCACTCCGGCGACCGCGACTACCTGGGTCTCCTCGACGACCTGCGCGCGCTCACCCACGCCCGGGGCGCCGTCCTCTCCGTCGCCGCCCACCAGATCGACCCGCTGCCGGCGTTCCACTCCTTCTGGAGTGCCACCACCGGCCACCCCAAGTGGTGGTCGCAGGCGTACTTCGGGCAGGTGGCCCGCCGCGTGGACCAGATCGCCGTCATGTCGTACGACACCATGCAGCCGCTGCAGAGCCTGTACGGCGGCTATGTGGCGCAGCAGACCAGCCTCGCCCTGGAGGTCACCCCGGACGGCACCGACCTCCTGATGGGCCTGCCCTTCTACCACGAGAACCGGTTCGGGCACTGGGCGCACGCCGAGACCGTCCCCGCGGCCGTGCGGGGCGTACGGCTGGGCCTGTCCCGCACGGACGCGGACCGGCGCACCTTCGGCGTCGCCCTGTACGTCGACTTCGCCGCCACCGAGGATGACTGGGCCGCCTATCGGAAGGACTGGGTCCGTACGCCATGACACCCGCCCACGCCCACCGCGGCGTACGTCTGATCCCCCCGAGGAGGACTACTGGGGCGGGCCTGAGCCCGACCTCCGCGCGCTGCGGGAGTGCACGGCCGCCGGGCACGGCAAGGCCGCCCTGGTGGAGCAGGGCGGGACGGCGTACGGCGGCTCCTGCGAGCAGGTCGTCGCCGACCGGGCGGCCAGGGACATCGCGGCCGCCGCCGAGCGCGACCCCCGGGTGCGCGCGGTGCGCCGGGCGCTGACGGAGCGGGTGCGGGAGCTGCGGGCCGCCGTCGTGCCGCGCGCCCGCACCTCCCTCGTGCACGGCGAACTCGGCCCGCCCACGTCCTGGTGACCCCGGACGGCGATCCCGCGCTCACCGACATCGAAGGGCGGATGTACTTCGACGCCGAGTGAGCACGTGCTGCGCACCGCCGGCCTCGACGACGACCGCAGGGAGCTGTACCGGCTCGCGATGCACCTCGGCCTGGTCGCCGGGCCGCTGCGGCTGCTCTACGGCGACTTCCCGGAGCCGGACGTCATGCGGGGGATCGCGGAGTTCGATCTTCAGCGGGCGCTCGGTCCGCTGCGGACCGCCTCCTGATCTTCGAGCCCAGCCACACCAGCGGGTCGTACTTGCGGTCGACCGCGCGTTCCTTCAGCGGGATCAGGGCGTTGTCGGTGATCCTGATGCCCTCGGGGCAGACCTCGGTGCAGCACTTGGTGATGTTGCAGTAGCCGAGGCCGTGGTCGTCCTGGGCGGTGCGCCCGCGGTCCAGGCCGGTGTCGGCCGCCGCGTCCAGCGGGTGCATGTCGAGTTCGGCGACCCGCATCAGGTACCGCGGCCCGGCGAACGCCCGCTTGTTCTCCTCGTGGTCGCGCACCACATGGCAGGTGTTCTGGCACAGGAAGCACTCGATGCACTTGCGGAACTCCTGCGGACGGTCCACGTCCTCCTGGTACATGCGGTACTCGCCGGGCCCCAGGCCGGCGGGCGGCACGAACGCCGGGATCTCCCGGGCCTTCTCGTAGTTGAAGCCGACGTCCGTCACCAGGTCCCGGATCACCGGGAAGGCGCGCAGCGGGGTGATCGTGATCGTCTCCGCCCGGTCGAAGACCGACATGCGGGTCATGCACATCAGCCGCGGGCGGCCGTTGATCTCCGCCGAGCACGAACCGCACTTGCCCGCCTTGCAGTTCCAGCGCACGGCCAGGTCGGGTGCCTGGGTGGCCTGGAGGCGGTGGACGATGTCCAGGACCACCTCGCCGTCGTTCACCTCGACCGTGAAGTCCTGTAGGCCGCCGCCCTGTTCGTCGCCCCGCCACACCTTGAAGCGGGCTTCGTAGCTGCTCACTCGTACAGCTCCTCTTCGGCGAGGTACTTGACCAGCTCCTCCTTCTCGAAGAGGGCGAGCAGGTCCGGGCGGATGGGGTCGGTGGTCTCGCGGCTGAGGCGGATCTGGCCCCGGGCGGGGTCGGTCGCGGCGAGGCCGCCGGAGGGGTCGGCGAGGGTGCACAGCAGGTTCACGTTCCGCCAGGCCCGGTCCATCGCCGGATGGTCCTCGCGGGTGTGCCCGCCGCGCGACTCGGTGCGCTCCAGTGCGGCCCGGGCCACGCACTCGCTGACCAGCAGCATGTTCCTGAGGTCGAGGGCGAGGTGCCAGCCGGGGTTGAACTGGCGGTGGCCCTCGACACCGGCCCGCCGGGCCCGGGTCCGCAGCTCGGCCAGCTTGTGCAGGGCCTGCTCCATCTCGCCCTCGCGGCGGATGATGCCGACCAGGTCGT
The DNA here is from genome assembly GCF_044750305.1 of Streptomyces sp. NPDC088810. NCBI lineage: Bacteria > Bacillati > Actinomycetota > Actinomycetes > Kitasatosporales > Streptomycetaceae > Streptomyces > Streptomyces sp. NPDC088810. The sequence continues at coordinate 83,630 of NZ_JBIVJQ010000004.1, read as the reverse complement.
TCATGGCCTGCTGGAGTTCCTGGTGCAGCGTGTACGGGTTCTCCGGCGGGCCCGCCGTGCCGTCGCCCTCCGCCTCGGCGGAGAAGGGCCGCAGGGCCTCCGCCGCGGCCGTGTCGACCTGGGCGTCGTCCACCGGCGGCCGTCGGCCCGCCAGCCCCTGTGCGTACTCGGCCGCGTGCCAGCCGGCGCGGCGGCCGAAGACCAGCAGGTCGGACAGGGAGTTGCCGCCGAGCCGGTTGGAGCCGTGCATGCCGCCGGCCACCTCACCGGCCGCGTACAACCCCGGCACCCCGCGGGCCGCCGCCGTGTCGGAGTCGACCGCGATGCCGCCCATGACGTAGTGGCAGGTCGGCCCGACCTCCATCGCCTCGGCCGTGATGTCGACGTCCGCCAGCTCCTTGAACTGGTGGTACATCGACGGCAGCCGGCGCCGGATCACCTCGGCGGGCATCCGGGTGGACACGTCCAGGAAGACCCCGCCGTGCGGCGAGCCCCGGCCCGCCTTGACCTCGGCGTTGATCGCGCGGGCCACCTCGTCGCGGGGGAGCAGCTCCGGTGGGCGCCGGTTGTTGTCCGGGTCCTCGTACCACCGGTCGGCCTCCTCCTCCGACTCGGCGTACTTGTCCTTGAAGACGTCCGGGATGTAGTCGAACATGAACCGCTTGCCCTCGGAGTTGCGCAGCACCCCGCCGTCCCCGCGCACCGACTCGGTGACGAGGATGCCCTTGACCGACGGCGGCCAGACCATGCCGGTCGGGTGGAACTGCACGAACTCCATGTTCAGCAGCGGCGCACCGGCCAGGAGCGCCAGCGCGTGGCCGTCGCCCGTGTACTCCCACGAGTTCGACGTGACCTTGAAGGACTTGCCGATGCCGCCGGTCGCGACGACCACGGCGGGGGCTTCGAGGACGAAGAAACGGCCGGTCTCGCGGTCGTAGGCGAAAACACCGCTCACCCGTGAGCCCGCGGCGGAGCCGCTGTCTGGCACAGTCTTCAGGACCCTCGTGACCGTGCACTCCTGGAAGACCTTCAGCCGGGACTCGTAGTCCCCGGTCTCCTTGAAGTCCTCCTGCTGGAGCGCGACGATCTTCTGCTGGAGCGTGCGGATCAGCTCCAGGCCGGTGCGGTCGCCCACATGGGCCAGCCGCGGGTACTCGTGGCCGCCGAAGTTGCGCTGCGAGATCCGGCCGTCCTTCGTACGGTCGAACAGCGCGCCCCAGGTCTCCAGCTCCCACACCCGGTCCGGCGCCTCCTGGGCGTGCAGCTCGGCCATCCGCCACTGGTTGAGGAACTTGCCGCCGCGCATGGTGTCGCGGAAGTGCACCTGCCAGTTGTCGTGCTCGTTGGCGTTGGCCATCGCGGCCGCGATGCCGCCCTCGGCCATCACGGTGTGCGCCTTGCCGAACAGCGACTTGCAGATCACCGCCGTACGGGCGCCCCGCTCGCGCGCCTCGATGGCGGCCCGCAGCCCGGCGCCGCCGGCACCGACCACGACGACGTCCCACTCCTGCCGGTCGACCACGGGCATCAGAAGGCCTCACTCATCAGAAGAATCTCGGATCGTCGAAGACCCCGGACGCGACGAGGTAGACGTAGAAGTCGGCGAGCGCCACGCTCAGCAGCGACGCCCAGGCCAGCTGCATGTGGCGGGCGTTGAGCTTGCCCACGAACTGCCACGCCTGGTAGCGCACCGGGTGTTTCGAGAAGTGCTTGAGCTTGCCGCCGACGATGTGCCGGCAGGAGTGGCAGGAGAGGGTGTACGCCCAGATCAGGACGATGTTGGCCAGGAAGACCAGGGTGCCCAGGCCCATGTGGCCCCAGCGGTAGTGCGTGTCCCGGAAGGCCAGCACGGTGTCGTACGTCAGCACGCCGGCCACCAGCAGGGCGGCGTAGAAGAAGTACCGGTGGACGTTCTGGAGGATCAGCGGGAAGCGGGTCTCGCCGCTGTACGTGCGGTGCGGCTCGGCGACCGCGCAGGCGGGCGGGGAGGCCCAGAAGGCGCGGTAGTACGCCTTGCGGTAGTAGTAGCAGGTCAGCCGGAAGCCGAGCGGGAAGATCAGGATGATGATGGCGGGGGAGATGCCCCACCAGCCCCCGAGCAGGTCGGCGTTCGGCCCGGCGCGCATGGTCCGGCAGTTCTCCGCCAGGCACGGCGAGTAGAACGGCGAGACGTACGGCGCCGCGTAGTAGTGGGCGTTGGCGAAGGCCCGCCAGGTCGAGTAGACGACGAACGCGAACAGACCGGCCGCGGTGACGGCAGGCGCCAGCCACCAGCGGTCGGTCCGCAGGTGCGGGGCGGCGATCGCGGCGCGCGTACGGGTGTGCACGCCACCGCTGCTGTTCTGTTGGGGTTCCGTACCAGTGGCCAAGTCAGGACTCCGGTCGGTAGGGGTGGGTCAGGGGGCGCGGCGGTCGCGGGCGCCCAGTCCCTCGTCGTCCGTGTCCGTCCACAGGCTGATGTCGTAGGGCGTGTCGGAGATGGTGACGAGGTCGGGCCGGTGCGACGCGATCGGGGCGGCGGCTGCCTCCCGCAGGAGTGCCACGCTCTCGCGCAGATGGTCGGCGTCCAGCCGGACCCGGCGCATCTCCAGGCCTGAGCTGCCGAGCTGGTGTTCCAGGCGGCCCAGCGACCGGTGGAGATCGTCGAGACAGCGCTGTACGGCGTTGATGTCGTCGTGCACGGACATGACTTGCCCTCGCTTCCGCGGGTCCGGCGGGCCATGGGCGGCAACGTGCATGCGCCTTGGAGTGTTGCGCCTCTCGCCCGCCGGTGTGAAGGGATGTGCAGCGATTGGCCGGGGCGTACGGGTGCATCGCCCGGTGTGTTGCGCCGCACGGGTGGGCTTACCGGCCGTCGTCGCCGTGTCGCCCGCTGTTGCCGGATCCTTTCCTCTTCAGTGGCCGCATAGATCTGATCAGCTCCATATACCGCCGAACGTGATCAGCTCCATATGCCGACAAATGTGAGCATAAGGCCCGTGGCTTCCCGGAGGTAGCAGAGATGTCCTACGACGGTGTTGGGCAGCGCCCCGAAGGGGCGCGAGGAACTGCGCGACGAGCCACGACGCACCCGCGCCCGCAGCCGCACGACGGCACATCGCGGCACCCCCGTCGGCGGCACGTGCAGCGCACCCTCGCCCTCCTGAGCGCCGGCGCGCTGGCCGTCCCGCTGCTCGCCGGCTGCGCGGACGAGGAGGTGGCCAGCACCCCGCTCGCTCCGCAGGACATCGCCCCGGTCGCCCGGGACCTGGTCGCCGACGGCGGCACCCTGAAGTGGGCCGTGGACGCCGTACCGGAGACCCTGAACACCTTCCAGGCCGACGCCGACGCCGGCACCGGCCGGATCGCCCAGGCCGTGCTGCCGTCCATGTTCCGGCTGGACGCGGCCGGCCGGCCGGTGCCCAATGCGGCCTACCTGGAGTCGGCCGAGGTCATCGAGACCGAGCCGCGCCAGGTGGTGCTGTACAAGCTGAACCAGCAGGCCGTCTGGAGCGACGGCCGGGAGATCGGCGCCGCCGACTTCGTCGCCCAGTGGCGCGCCCTGTCCGGCAAGAACAGCGCCTACTGGACGGCCCGCAACGCCGGATACGACCGGATCGCCAAGATCGAGCGCGGCGCCAACGACCTCCAGGTCCGGGTCACCTTCTCCCGCCCGTACGCCGACTGGCGGTCGCTGTTCTCCCCGCTGTACCCGAAGGACGTCATGGGCACCCCGGACGCCTTCAACGACGGCGCCCGCCGCAAGCTGAAGGTCACCGCCGGGCCCTTCAAGGTCGAGAAGGTCGACACCGCCACGAAGGACGTCGTCCTCACCCGCAACCCGCGCTGGTGGGGCAGGCCCGCCAAGCTGAACGAGATCGTGCTGCACGCCGTGACCCACGACAAGCGGGCCGCCGCGCTCGCCGACGGCAGCGTGGACCTCGCCGAGATCGACTCCGCCGACGCCCAGCGGATCGGCCTCGCCCACCGCGAGAAGGGCACCGGCACCCCGCTGCAGGGCGCCGGGGGCAAGACCTCCGTGAAGAAACTGCGCGCCTGGGCGCTCGCCCACGGCTTCGACTCCGACCAGGCGCACGCCGGCAAGAAGAAGCTCCGCAAGGCCATCACCCGCTACCTGGAGCAGCAGCAGGCGCTGCGGGACATCGAGGTCCGCAAGTCCCTGGAGCCCGCCTACACCCAGCTCGCCCTCAACGGCGCCGCCGGCCCGCTCGCCGACGAACGGGTCCGCCGGGCCGTCGCCCGCGCCCTGGACCGGGTGGAGCTGGCCCGGCTGGTGCTCACCCCGCTGGGACTGCCCGCCGTCCCGGTCGGCAGCCACCTCGCCCTGTCCGGGCAGGCCGCCTACGCCGACAGCAGCGGCGCGATCGGGGGCCAGGACGCCAAGGAGGCACAGGCGCTGCTCGCCGACGCCGGCTGGGTGCGCGGCGGCCCGCTCAAGGAGCAGAAGAAGGGCGAGAAGGCGGCCGGTCCCGAGCACGGCCCGGGGCACGGCACCGGGCACGACGGCGAGGACGTGTCGAACGGCGGCGACGACGGCGAGTACATCGTCGGGGAGGACGACAAGGGCCACGACGACGGGCCGGGCGGGGACCACGGCGGCACGGACGGCGACGGCAAGGGCAAGCAGCACGAGCCGACCGGCGACCAGCGCGAGCACGGCGACCAGCACCTCGCGCAGGAGGGCAAGCACGGCGGCGCGCCCGGCGCGTACGCCCCGAAGGGCACGGCCGCCCCGGCCGCCGCGCCGGCCGGACCGCTCGCCAAGGACGGCAAACCGCTCGCGCTGCGCTTCGTCCTGCCCTCCGGGCCCGGCTCGGAGACCCTGAACTCGGTCGCCGAGCGGATCTCGGCGATGCTGGAGCAGGTCGGCATCCGGACCACGATCACCAAGGTCTCGGACGAGAGCTACTTCAAGGACCACATCGCCGCCGGCGACTACGACCTCGCCCTGTACTCCTGGCCGTCCTCCGCCTTCCCGGCGACCGACGCCCGGCCGGTCTACGCCAAGCCGGTCCCGGCGGCGGACGGCTCGGTGAACGTCGAGCAGAACTACACCCGGGTCGGCACCGACCAGGTCGACCAGCTCTTCGACCAGGCCGCGACCACGCTGGACGAGGACGAGGCACGGGATCTGATCCGGAAGGCCGATTCCCGTATCTGGGCGGCGGCGGGTTCCATCCCGCTGTACCAGCGGCCCCAGCTGGTGGGAGCGCGGAAGAACCTGGTCAACGCGGGTGCGTTCGGGTTCCAGACACCGGTCTACGAGGACATGGGATTCCTGAAGAAGGGGGCGAAGGTTTCGCCTGGTCCGCACAAGGGCTAGGCGGCCCGGCGAGCCCCGGCTGAAAAGGCCACGTACCATGGGGTGAGGCCGTGGCGTGTCCAGCCCGGCAGGGCCCGCGCGACACGGACGTACGCGCAGGGCGATCCTCACCACTCCGGGAGTACGGCAGCTTATGGCCACGCGCCACGACATCCGAAACGTCGCCATCGTCGCTCACGTCGACCACGGCAAGACCACCATCGTCGACGGCATGCTCAAGCAGGCCGGCGCGTTCGCCGCCCACCAGCTCGACTCGGTCGACGACCGCATGATGGACTCGAACGACCTGGAGCGTGAGAAGGGCATCACGATCCTCGCCAAGAACACGGCGGTGAAGTACCACCCCAAGGACGGTGGGGACCCGATCACCATCAACATCATCGACACCCCCGGCCACGCCGACTTCGGCGGCGAGGTCGAGCGCGGTCTGTCGATGGTCGACGGTGTCGTGCTGCTGGTGGACGCCTCCGAGGGCCCCCTGCCGCAGACCCGCTTCGTGCTGCGCAAGGCGCTCCAGGCCCGGCTGCCCGTCATCCTGTGCATCAACAAGACGGACCGCCCCGACGCCCGCATCGACGAGGTCGTCAACGAGACCTACGACCTCTTCCTCGACCTGGACGCGGACGAGGAGCAGATCGAGTTCCCGATCGTCTACGCCTGCGGCCGTGACGGCATCGCCTCGCTGACCAAGCCGGACAACGGCACGGTCCCGGCCGACAGCGACAGCCTGGAGCCGTTCTTCTCCACGATCCTGGAGCACATCCCGGCCCCGACCTACGACGAGGACGCGCCGCTCCAGGCCCACGTCACCAACCTGGACGCCGACAACTTCCTCGGCCGTATCGCGCTGCTCCGCGTCGAGCAGGGCGAGCTGCGCAAGGGTCAGACGGTCGCGTGGATCAAGCGCGACGGCTCGATCAGCAACGTCCGCATCAGCGAGCTGATGATGACCGAGGCGCTCACCCGCAAGCCCGCCGAGAAGGCCGGCCCGGGTGACATCTGCGCGGTCGCCGGTATCCCGGACATCATGATCGGCGAGACCCTCGCCGACACCGAGAACCCGGTCCCGCTGCCGCTGATCACGGTCGACGAGCCCGCGATCTCGATGACGATCGGTACGAACACCTCGCCGCTGGTCGGCCGCGGCGGCACCGGCAAGGGCGCCGACGCCAAGGCTGCCGTGAAGGACCGCAAGGTCACCGCCCGCCAGGTCAAGGACCGCCTGGACCGCGAGCTGATCGGTAACGTCTCGCTGCGGGTCCTCGACACCGAGCGCCCCGACGCCTGGGAGGTGCAGGGCCGTGGTGAGCTGGCGCTGGCCATCCTGGTCGAGCAGATGCGCCGCGAGGGCTACGAGCTGACGGTCGGCAAGCCGCAGGTCGTCACCAAGGAGATCGACGGCAAGGTTTACGAGCCGGTCGAGCGCATGACGATCGACGTGCCCGAGGAGCACATGGGCGCCGTCACGCAGCTCATGGGCGTCCGCAAGGGTCGTATGGACAACATGTCGAACCACGGCTCCGGCTGGGTGCGCATGGAGTTCGTGGTGCCCTCGCGCGGTCTCATCGGCTTCCGTACCGAGTTCCTGACCCAGACCCGTGGCACGGGCATCGGCCACTCCATCCACGAGGGCTTCGAGCCCTGGTTCGGCAACCTGACGACCCGGAACAACGGCTCCCTCGTCGCCGACCGCTCCGGCGCCGTCACCGCGTTCGCGATGACGAACCTCCAGGAGCGCGGCGTGCTCTTCGTGGAGCCGGGCACCGAGGTGTACGAGGGCATGATCGTCGGTGAGAACTCCCGCTCCGACGACATGGACGTCAACATCACCAAGGAGAAGAAGCTCACGAACATGCGGTCGTCGTCGGCCGACTCGTTCGAGGCGATCGTGCCGCCGCGCAAGCTGTCGCTGGAGCAGTCGCTGGAGTTCTGCCGCGACGACGAGTGCGTCGAGGTGACCCCGGAGGCCGTTCGCATTCGCAAGGTCGTGCTCGACCAGCGGGAGCGCGCTCGCTCCGCGAGCCGCGCCAAGCACAGCTGATTTCCCGGCACTTGAGCCCGGGTGTCCCCATGGTGGGGACACCCGGGCTTTTTGCAACCCGTTTTCGGCGGCGGCATGTCCGACATGCGGAGATCGCTGCCCGATAGCCATGTAACACGTCCGTTTCGCGCCTTCTTCTGACGAACAGTTTGTCCAGATTTTGGAAGGTGCAGGCGCGAGCTGTGACTGAATTGAGATCTACGGGCAGTGGTCGGTAGTCGACCCATGGCAGATAGTTAGCCGCGTAGCGCTCGGGTCAATGGGTCTCGCACTGTGGGGACAGTGCCGACTCGCGAGCACCAGGGGGTGTCTGACCCTCCGTCAGGGGTGTCGGAGGGTGGACGGAAACCCCCTCTCATTGGTGAACACGTGGAGTCATGAGGAGGGAACCCCAGTAACTACGCGCGTCCGACTGCGGTCACGCGCGTCCTCGGAGTACGCGGGCACCTCTCACACTCATACCTGTGAAACGGACGAACCGTGACAAGTCCTATCGACATAGAGGGCGGCGGGGCTTCGGTCGTCGTCGACGGCGCACCAGGGCCGGAGGCGAGAACCGAAGCCGTCACGCTCACGGGCCGGTCCCCCGGCCAGCTGATGTGGTTGCGCTTCAAACGCGACCGCACGGGCGTCATCTGCGCCGTGGTGGTGATCGGCTACTTCGTCGTCGCCCTGCTCGCGCCGCTGCTCGCCAAGCTGCCGGGCACCGATCCGTACACGCTGTACGGCCAGGATCCCACCTATGCCGACAAGCCCGTGGTCGATGAATTCGGGCTTCCGCTCGGCTACTTGGGAGGCGTCTCGGGCGACCACTGGTTCGGCGTCGAACCGCAGTACGGCCGCGACCTCTACGCCATGCTGCTCTACGGCATGCGGACCTCGCTGTTCATGGCGCTCGGCATCACCGTCCTCATCATGGTCACCGGTGTCGTGATCGGCCTGATCGGGGGCTACTTCGGCGGTCGTACGGACTACTGGATCGGCCGGGGAACCGACTTCTTCCTCTCTTTTCCGCAACAGCTGTTCTTCATCGCCTTCATGCCCGTCGTGACGTCGTTCTTCGTGGATCCCCGCGAGGAGACGCCGACCTACTTCCGTGCCCTGGCCATGCTCATCGTGCTGTGGGTGCTGGGCTGGATGGGCATGGCCCGGCTGGTGCGGTCGACCGTACTGTCCCTGCGCGAACGGGAGTTCGTGGAGGCGGCCAAGGTCTCGGGCGCTTCCCCGTGGCGGATCGTGCGCAAGGAGATCCTGCCCAACGTCGTCACCCCGATCCTGGTGCAGTTCACGTACCAACTGCCCAGCACCATCCTCAGCATCGCCTTCCTGTCCTTCGCGGGCGTCGGGTTCGTCGAGCCGACGCCCGACTGGGGACGTCTCTTCGCCGCCGGCGCCCGGTACGCCGAGCAGGACCCGGCGTTCATGTTCTTCCCCGGGGTGGCGCTGGTGATCTTCGTCCTGTGCTTCAACCTCCTCGGGGACTCCGTACGGGACGCGTTCGACCCCAAGTCCGGGCGATAGGACGTCCGTTGGGTGGGGGGTGGCTGCCGCCCCCGCCGGCCCGCGCGGCCGGCGCCCGGCAGATCTCACGGATAACAACCGACAGGTAGGTGGATTCGCCACATGATGTCTCATCGCGCCCGCGGAGCGCGCGTCGTCGTGATCGCCATCGCGGCCGGCTCCCTGGCTCTCACGGCCTGCTCGAAGAACGAGGGCGGCAAATCCGGCAAGGACACCAAGAAGGACCAGAAGCAGGCGGCGGTCCAGTCGAAGCCGGTCACCTATGTCGGCGCCGCGGGATCGACCGGCCGCGCCGAGGAGGTGCCCGGTGCCAAACCCGGCGGCACGATCACGGTGTACCAGGAGCCGGGCCTCACCCACCTGGACCCCGGCCAGATCTACGTCTCCGACGCCGGCCAGGTCGCCAACCTGCTCTTCCGCCGGCTGACCCAGTTCCGGGAGGACGACAAGGGCAACGTCTCGGTCGTCGGCGACCTCGCCACCGACTCCGGCAAGTCCACCGACGGCGGCAAGACCTGGTCCTTCACCCTGAAGGACGGCATCAAGGACGAGAAGGGCAACCCCCTGACCTCGGCCGACATCCGGCACACCATCGAGCGCCAGTACGCCAAGTTCATCTTCGACGGCCCGACCTATCTGCAGACCTGGCTGAGCGGCGCCGACTACCGCAAGGCCCTGCCCGGCGGCGGCTTCGACGGCAAGCACCTGCCGGCCTCCGTCCTGGACACCCCGGACGACAAGACCGTGGTCTTCCACTTCGACCAGCCGCGCCCGGACCTGCCGCAGACGCTCGCCATGGCCGGCTACGCCGTCGTCCCGGCGAAGGGCGACACCAAGGAGCGGTACGAGAAGAAGCCGGTCGCCACCGGACCGTACAAGATCGTCGAGAACAAGGTCGGCAAGACCCTGAAGCTGGTGAAGAACACCAACTGGGACCCGAAGACCGACTCCGTGCGCCACCAGTACGCCGACGGATTCACCTTCCAGTTCGGCGTCACCGAGTCCACCCAGACCAAGCGGCTGATCGCGGACGAGGGCGACAACAAGAACGCCATCCAGCTCACCGGGGGCGTCGACGCCACCCAGATCCAGGACGTCATCAGCAACCCGGAGGCCAGCAAGCGCACGGTCAAGGGCTACCAGCCCTACGTGATGACGCTCACCTTCAACCTCGACCGGGTCAAGGACAAGAAGGTCCGCGAGGCCGTCACCTACGCGGTCAACTCCAAGTCCCTCATCGCCGGCGAGGGCGGTGCCTACGGCGGTGACGTCGCGCCGAACTACTTCGCGCCGACGCTGCCCGGTTACGAGCCCGGCTACGACCCCTACGGCCGTCTGAAGACCCCGCAGGGCAACATCGCCAAGGCGCAGGAGATCCTCAAGGGTGTCCCGGCCGCCGAGAAGAAGCTCGTCTTCGCCTACGCCAACAGCGAGCAGGGCCAGCGGCGCAAGGTCGCCGTCGAGGACGCGCTGACCAAGGTCGGCTTCGACGTCGTCGCCAAGGAGGTCGACGGGGCGAGCTACTACGAGCAGATCGGCAAGCTGAAGAACCCGTACGACATCTACATCACCGGCTGGGGCCAGGACTGGCCGTCCCCGGGCACGGTCGTCACACCGATCTACGACGGCTCGCAGGTCTTCGACGGCTCCGCGAACTACTCGCACGTCAAGGACCCGAAGGTCGACGCCCTCATCAAGAAGGCGCTGACGCAGCCGCCGGCCGAGGCCGCGAAGACCTGGCGGGAGGCACAGCACTACCTGCTGGAGAACGTCATCCCGGCGGCCCCTCTGTGGTACACGAAGCAGTTCCAGATCTCCGGCTCCAACGTGGGCGGTGCCCGCTACGGCTCGGTGTCCAGCCTCATCGACATCAACAGGCTCTTCCTGAAGTCGTGATCCGCGGCTGACGACGGGGGTGCGCCCGGACCGCGGGCGCGCCCCCGCTCCGAGCGCACCCCACCCACCGTCTCCGCAGAGAGCAGCCAGCCCGCCATGCTTCAGTTCATCATCCGGCGCGCGGTCGGCGCCTTCGTCACGCTCTTCCTCATCGGGGCGGCGACCTTCTTCCTCTTCGTGGCCGCACCCTCCGACTACGCCTCCCTGGCCTGTGGCAAGGACTGTTCGCCCCAGCGGCTGGCGGACATCCGGGAGGCCCTGGGGCTCAACCTGCCCCTCGCCCAGCAGTTCTGGGAATTCATGACCGGCATCGTGACGGGCCGTGACTTCCCGACCGGGCACTGCTCGGCCCCCTGCCTGGGCGTGTCGTTCTACTCGGGGGACATGGTCTGGAGCACCATCATGGACCGGTTCCCGCTGACCCTCACCCTGACTGCCGGCGGTGCGATCGTCTTCCTCCTCGTCGGCGTCGGCGCCGGCATGATCGCCGCGTACCGGCGCGGCACGATGGTCGACAAGGTCGCCACCGGCGCGTCCATGGTGCTCAGTTCCTTCCAGATCTACTTCCTCGGCCCGGTCGTGCTGACGATCCTCGTCTACGGCACCGGCTGGATGGAGGACCCGAAGTACGTGCCCTTCACCCAGGACCCCGCCGGCTGGTTCGTCGGGATGTCGATCCCGGTGTGCGTGATGGCCACGATCTTCACCGCGCAGTACACCCGTATGGCGCGCTCGTCGATGATCGAGCAGCTCGCCGAGGACCACGTGCGCACCGCCCGGGCCAAGGGCATGTCACGCAAGTACGTCTTCCTGCGCTACGCCTGGCGCGGCTCGCTCATCCCGATCGTCACCGTGCTCGGCATCGACGTCAGCTCCATGCTGGGCGGTGCCGTCGTCACCGAACTGACCTTCTCCCTGCAGGGGATCGGCCGGCTCGCCGTGGACGGCGCGGTCAACAAGGACCTGCCGCTGACGATGGGGGTCATGCTGTTCGGCGCCTTCTTCATCCTCGTCATCAACATCCTGACCGACATCACCTACGCGTGGATCGACCCCCGCATCCGGCTCTCCTAGGAAGAACCAGCCATCGTGACCACAGTGACCAAGGCCGAGGGCGCACCGGCCCCGACCGGGCCGGACGCATTCCTCTCGGTGCGCGATCTCCAGGTGACGTTCTCCACCGAGGACGGCCCGGTCAAGGCCGTCGACGGCCTCTCCTTCGATCTGCACCGCGGGAAGACCCTCGGCATCGTGGGAGAGTCGGGCTCGGGCAAGTCGGTCACCAACCTGACGATCCTCGGGCTGCACGACCCGCTGTTCACGACGATCGACGGGGAGGTCGTCCTCGACGGCAAGGAACTGATCACCGCCACCGAGAAGGAGATGGAGAAGCTCCGCGGCAACCGGATGGCGATGATCTTCCAGGACCCGCTCACCGCGCTGTCGCCCTTTTACACCATCGGCCGGCAGATCGCCGAGCCGTACATGAAGCACACCGGCGCCTCGAAGAAGGCCGCCTGGGAGCGGGCCATGGAGATGCTCGCCAAGGTCGGCATCCCCAACCCCAAGGAACGCGCCCGGGACTACCCGCACCAGTTCTCCGGCGGTATGCGCCAGCGCGCGATGATCGCCATGGCGCTGGTCTGCGACCCGGACCTGCTGATCGCCGACGAGCCGACCACGGCCCTCGACGTGACCGTGCAGGCCCAGATCCTGGACCTGCTCAAGGACCTCCAGCGGGAGTTCGGCACGGCGATCGTCTTCATCACCCACGACCTCGGGGTCATCGCCGACATGGCCGACGACATCATGGTCATGTACGCGGGCCGGGCGGTGGAACGCGGCACGATGGACGAGGTCCTCCGCTCCCCGCAGCACCCGTACACCTGGGGTCTGCTGAACTCCATGCCCCGGCTGGACTCCGACCTCGGCACCCCGCTCTCGCCCATCCCCGGCACCCCGCCGAGTCTGCTCACCCCGCCGTCCGGCTGCCGTTTCCATCCCCGGTGCACCTTCCGGGACCGGGTCGGCGGCGACCGCTGCACCACCGAGCGCCCCCTGCTGGCGCCGGACCGCTCCTCGGCGTGCCATCTCAGCGCGGAGCAGAAGCGAACCATCTTCGTCGACGAGATCAGGCCCCGACTGGGCTAGGAGGACCCGTCATGAAAGAGGACCTCGTCCTCCCCGCCGGCCGCGAGGCCGGCGACGACGCGGCTGCGGAGCCGCTGCTCACGGTCTCGGGGCTGGTCAAGCACTTCCCGGTCAAGGGCGGCTTCCCCATCCGCCGCACGGTCGGCCATGTCCAGGCCGTCGACGGCCTCGACCTGACCGTGCACGCGGGGGAGAGCTTCGGCCTGGTCGGAGAGTCGGGCTGCGGCAAGTCGACCACGGGCCGGCTCATCACCCGCCTGATGGAACCGACCAGCGGCACGATCACCTACCGCGGCCGGGACATCAGCCATGCCACCCGCAGACAGCTGGCGCCGATCCGCTCCGAGATCCAGATGATCTTCCAGGACCCGTACTCGTCGCTGAACCCGCGACAGACGGTCGGCAAGATCATCTCCGGGCCGATGGAGATCAACGGCATCAGTCCGGAGGGCGGCCGGGAGAAGCGGGTCCGCGAACTGCTGGAGATCGTGGGCCTGAACCCGGAGCACTACAACCGCTTCCCGCACGAGTTCTCCGGCGGCCAGCGCCAGCGCATCGGCGTGGCCCGCGCCCTCGCCCTGGAACCGAAGCTCATCGTCGCCGACGAGCCGGTCTCCGCCCTGGACGTCTCCATCCAGGCCCAGGTCGTCAACCTGCTCCAGCAGGTGCAGCGGGAACTGGGCATCGCGTTCCTCTTCATCGCCCACGACCTCGCCGTCGTACGGCACTTCTCCCAGCGCGTCGCCGTCATGTACCTCGGCAAGATCATCGAGGTGGGCGACCGGGACTCCATCTACACCCGCCCGCGCCACCCCTACACCCACGCCCTGCTGTCCGCGGTCCCCGAGGTGACTCTGACGGAGGGGGAGGCGCCCTCGCGCGAGCGCATCCGCCTCGCCGGCGACGTGCCGTCCCCCATCTCCCCGCCGTCCGGCTGCCGCTTCCGCACTCGCTGCTGGAAGGCACAGGACAGGTGCGCGGCCGAGGAACCCCCGCTGCTCCGGCTCTCCGGCAACCGGGACGGCCACCTGACGGCCTGCCACTTCCCGGAGGACCCGACCACCGCCCGCGAGGAGGACATCATCCTGGACCCGGCGCTGACGGCACTGGAGGAGGACCAGGGCTAGGACACGGCTCGGCCGGCCCCCACTGGCCGCCCCCTAGGCCCTGCGGGTCACCGTGATGATTTCCGGGGAGTCGGGGGTCAGCGGGGACCCGTCCCAGTCGCCGTACTGCTCGACGACGGTCAGGCCCGCCTCCGCCAGGAAGGTGTTCAGGGTGTCGGCGTCCAGGAAGCGGAGGACGCCGGGGACGACCCGGGGGGCGGGCCAGTGGGGGGCGGTGTAGGTCTCCGTGAAGTGCACCCGGCCCCGGTCCGGGCCGTCGCCTCGGACCTCGTGCCACGCCTGCACCGGGGTGCCGTCGGTGTCGGTGATCTCGTGCACCCGGTCCGGGGTCCAGCGCTCCCAGGCGCGGGCGCCCGGGTTGCGGGTCTCGAAGACGAAGTGTCCCCCGTCCGTCAGGGCCGCGCGGGCGGCGCGCAGGCAGACCCGGATCTCCTCGTCCGTCACCAGTTCCTGGAAGGCGTGCCCGGTCATGACGACCAGGTCGAACTCCGGCCGCCAGCACCGCACCCGCACATCGCCGAGCACCCACTCGACGTCCGGCCGGGCCCGCCGGGCCTGGACGAGCATGGCGGCGGCCGGATCGAGCCCCGTCAGCCGACCCTGGTGGCCCTCGGCCCGGGCCCGCCGCAGCAGCTGTCCCGTGCCGCACCCGATGTCCAGCACGGACCCGGCCTGCCGCAGCAGTCCGAGGTAGAAGTCGTCACCCGGTCCCCAGGGGTTGAGGCTGTCGTACAGCGCGGCCAGCGAGAGATCGGCATAGACGTGATCCACCACCGCGGCAGTCTGACACAGGATGCTGAACGGTGTGTCAGGAACGACAGTTCTCGAACTCTTACCGTCGGCACGGGTGTTGGGGCGCTCCGGTATGCCGGGCCGGAACAACGAAGAGGGCCCGTGCCTCGGGAGGCGCGGGCCCTCTTCCCCTGGACCGGACGTTCATGGGCTCGGGTCAATGGGCCGGTGAAAGTCCGCTCCGCAAGGGGGCGGCTGACGGAAAGGGGTGTGTCAGGCCGCCGCCTCGGGGTCCTTGGTCAGGCGCGGGGCGGGCACGGTGTCCGTCGTCTCCGGGTAGTGACACGCCGTCAGGTGACCGGGCTTGTTGCCCGCCGCCTCCACCAGCGGCGGGGCCTCCGTCGCGCACTTCTCGGTCGCCTTCCAGCACCGGGTGCGGAAGCGGCAGCCGGACGGCGGGTTGATCGGCGACGGCACATCCCCGGTCAGGCGGATGCGCTCGCGCGGCTCCTCGTCCACCGTGGCCTCGGGGACGGCGGACAGCAGGGCCCGCGTGTAGGGGTGCCGCGGGTTGTTGTACAGGTCGTCGCGGTCGGCGATCTCGACGATCTTACCCAGGTACATGACCGCGACGCGCTGTGAGAAGTGCCGCACGATCGCCAGGTCGTGGGCGATGAACACGAACGCGATGCCGAGGTCCTTCTGGACCTGCTGGAGCAGGTTGACGACCTGGGCCTGGATGGAGACGTCCAGCGCCGAGACCGGCTCGTCCGCCACGATCAGCTTTGGCTCCAGGGCCAGGGCGCGGGCCACGCCGATGCGCTGGCGCTGGCCGCCGGAGAACTCGTGCGGGAAGCGGTTGTAGTGCTCCGGGTTGAGACCGACGATCTCCAGCAGCTCGCGCACGCGCTTCTCGTGGCCGCCGGGCGGGTTGATGCCGTTGATCTCCATGGGACCGGAGATGATCTTGCCGACCGTCTGCCGCGGGTTCAGCGAGGCGTACGGGTCCTGGAAGATCATCTGGATCTCGGAGCGGATCGGCGCCAGCTGCCTGCGGCCGGCATGCGTGATGTCCTGGCCGCGATAGGTGACCGTGCCACTGGTCGGTTCCATCAGGCGGGTGATCAGCCGGCCCGTGGTCGACTTGCCACAGCCCGACTCGCCGACCAGGCCCAGGCTCTCGCCCTCGGCCACCTGGAAGTCCAGGCCGTCGACGGCCTGCACGGCGCCGACCGTCCGCTTGATGGGGAAGCCGCCCTTGATCGGGAAGTGCTTGGTGAGCCCGGAGACGTCCAGGAGGGGGGTGGTGCTGCTCATGGTGGTGAAGTCCCGTCTGAAATCCGTCAGTGGGTGCGGGCGGCGGCGTAGTCGGTGAACAACTCGCGCTTCTGCTCCGGCGTCAGGTGGCAGGCCGCACCCCGCCCGTCCACGACCTCCAGCGCGGGCCGCTCGCCGGAGCACCGCCCGCCGGCCACCTTGTCGGCGAACGCGCAGCGGGGGTGGAAGCGGCAGCCGGACGGCGGGTTGAGCAGGGAGGGCGGCGAGCCGGGAATCGGCGACAGGGGGACGTCGACCGGCCCGTCCAGCGCCGGCATCGAACCGAGCAGCCCCAGCGTGTACGGGTGCTTCGGGTCCCGCAGCACTTCCTTCTTCGTCCCGCGCTCCACGCACCGGCCGCCGTACATCACCAGCACGTCGTCCGCGATGTCGGCGATGACACCGAGGTCGTGCGTGATGAAGATGATGGCGGTGCCGAACTCCTGCTGGAGGTCCTTGAGCAGGTCCATGATCTGCGCCTGGACCGTCACGTCGAGGGCCGTGGTCGGCTCGTCGGCGATGAGCAGCTCGGGGTCGCAGACCAGCGCCATGGCGATCATCGCGCGCTGGCGCATACCGCCGGAGAACTGGTGCGGGTAGTCGTCCACCCGGGCGTCCGGCTGCGGGATGCCGACCCGGCGCAGCATCTCGATCGCCCGGACCCGGGCCTCGCGCTTGGTGCAGCCGGTGTGCTTCCGGTACGTCTCGCCGATCTGCGCGCCGATGGTGTGGTACGGCGACAGCGAGGCCAGCGCGTCCTGGAAGATCATCGACATCTTGTTGCCCCGGAGCCGTTCCAGCTCCTTCTCGGAGGCGGTGATCAGCTCCTTGTCGTCGAGCAGGATCTCGCCGTCGAGGGCGGTGTTGCGCGGGTCGTGCAGGCCCATGATCGCCATGTTGGTGACGGACTTGCCGGAGCCGGACTCGCCGACGATACCGAGGGTCTTGCCCTTCTCCAGGTCGAAGGAGAGCCCGTCGACGGCCTTGACGATGCCGTCCTCGGTGGAGAAGTGCACCTTGAGGTCGCGGACGGAGAGGAAGGGGGTGCTCATGGGTCTCTCCTTAAGCGAGGCGCACGCGCGGGTCGATCAGGGCGTAGACGGCGTCCACGATGATGTTGAAGACGACGATCGCGCCGGCGGCGACCAGGACGACGCCGAGCAGCACCGGCAGGTCGTTGTTCTGCACCGCCTTCACCGACAGCATGCCGAGGCCCTGGAGGCTGAAGGTCGACTCGGTGATGATCGCGCCGCCGAGCAGCACACCGAGGTCGAGGCCGAAGATGGTGATGATCGGGCCCATGGCGCCGCGCCAGGCGAACCGGAAGAACACCGTGCGGCGGGACAGGCCCTTGGCGCGGGCGGTGCGGACGTAGTCCTGGGTGAGCGTCTCGACCATCTGGGATCGCGTCATACGCGTGTAGTTCGCGGTGAAGATCAGCGACAGCACCAGCCACGGCACCAGCAGGCCGGAGAACCACTTGCCCGGGTTGTCCGTGAAGGGCGTGTAGCTGGCCCGGTCCAGCAGGTGCAACTGGTCGACCAGGAGGTAGGTGGCGAAGACACCGACGACGTAGATCTGCATCGAGGACGCGACCAGCGAGGCCGAGCTGGCGATCTTGTCCAGGGCCTTGCCCTGCTTGACGGCGGCCAGCATGCCGGTGCCGACACCGAAGATCAGGAAGACGACGGCGGCACCCAGGGACAGGGAGACCGTGGTGGGGAAGCGGTCCAGGATGGTGTCCAGGACCGGCTCGCGGCTCTGGAAGGAGAAGCCCAGGCAAGGAGCGTCACAATGCCCGAACGAGCTGTAGTCCCGCCCCACGAACAGGCCCTTGAGCCATTCCCAGTACTGCACGGGGAGCGGGTCGGAGATCGCCAGGTTCTTCCGCACCAGGGCCAGCGTCTCTGGGGTGCAGACCTTGCCGCACGCGATGCGGGCGGGGTCGCGCGGAGCGGCGTAGAACAGGACGAACACCAGGGCGCTGATGATCAGCAGAATCACCGCGGCGCCGAGGATCCGGCGGACGAGGAAGCGGAACATGGCAGTTGGGATTTCCTGACGGATGCCGTAGGGGGGTGAGACGGCGGGGCGGCACCTGGGCCGCCCCGCCTAGGGGGCCGTACGTCAGGCCTTGACGAAGGTCTTGTACAGCAGGGTCGCGGAGAAGTTCGGGTCGAACTGGGCGCCGCCGACCTTGTTGCCGTAGACGTAGAAGCGACGCTGGTACGTCTCGGGGATCATCGGGGCGACCTCCTCCATGATCCGCTTGTCGAGCGCGGCCCAGGCCTTGCCGGCCTCCTGCTGGTCCGGGATGACGGCGTTCTTCTTGATGGCCTCGTTGATCCAGTCGACGTCGGTCTGCGACACGTTGTTCTTGCCGTTGCCGATGGCGTCGCCGTCGAGCAGGGGCTGGATCATCGTGTAGGCGGTCGGCCAGTCCGGGGACCAGCCGCCCCACATCACGTCGTAGCTGTTGTCGATCTGCTGGATCTGGTCGTAGTACGCCGTGGACTCGAGCGGCTTGATGACCGGGGTGAAGCCGGCCGCCTTCAGGGCGTTCTCGATGACGACCTTGGTCTTGTTGTAGGTCGGGTCGTTCGGGAAGGCGTAGACGATCTTCTGGCCGAGCGCGTTGGCCTCCTTCAGCAGCTTCTTCGCGGCCTCCGGGTCGCCCTGCGGCTTCTTCAGCTTGTTGTACACATCGGTCTTCTGGTAACCGATGATGTCGGGGCTGAGGACCGAGGTCGCGAAGTCGCCGGAGGACGGGCCGCCGTAGACCTGCCGGATCTGCTGCAGCGGCCAGGCGTGGATGAGGGCCTGGCGGACCTTGAGGTCCGTGACGCGCTTGGAGTTGATCCAGTAGAAGTAGGTGCCGGTGATCAGGCCGTTGAAGGTGCGCTTCTTCAGGTCGGGGTCGGTGAGGACCTTCTGGATGCGCTCGGCGGGCACGCCCTTGTAGATGGAGACGCCGTAGGCGTCGTTGCCCTGGGACGAGATGAGGCGGTCGACGCCGTCCAGCGTCTCGACACCGAAGGTGAACTCGAAGCCGTCCGGGTAGGCGTTGCGGATCGAGTCGGTCTTCGGGTCCCAGTGCTTGTTGCGGATCAGCACCATCGACTTGTCGGTGGTGTGGGCCTTGATCTTGTACGGGCCGCAGGCGACCGGCTTCTTGTCGTACTTCTCCTTGGTGTCCAGCTTCACCGGCACCGCGGCGTAGGAGTGCATGGCCAGGGTGAAGTTGAAGTCGGGCTTCGACTCGGCCAGCTTGAAGGTGATCGTCCGCTTCGCCTTGTCGATGGTGATCGCGTCGAGGTGCTTGCCCTTGTACGGGCCCTCGTACGCGTCACGCCACTTGCCGCCCTTGCCGGTCAGCGCACGCTGGGCGTAGTCGGCGCCCTCGGTGACGAACGGCGCCCAGGCGCGCTCGAAGCCGTGGCGGACGTCCTCGACGGTCAGCTCGCTGCCGTCCTCCCACTTCAGACCCTCCTTCAGCGTGAAGGTCCAGGTCTTGTTGTCGTCGGAGGCCTTGCCGGTGTCGGTGGCCAGGTCGCCGACCAGCTTCTGCTTGCCGGACGCGTCGATCTTGTAGCCGGTCAGGCAGCGGTGCAGCAGCAGCGCGACGGTGGAGTTGTAGGCGTAGTAGATGCGCTGCGGGTCCAGGTGGGAGAAGTCGTCCGGAGCCAGGCCGTAGATCGTGCCGCCCGTCTTCGCGCCGGGGATCTCCGGGGCGGGGCCGGTGGAGTCGGCCGCGGTGCCGACGGTGACCTTGGCACCGGTGTACTCCGTGGCGCCGGCACTCGGGGTGCCGCCGCTGCCGCCCGAGTCACCGCTGCTGCACGCGGACAGCACCGTCGAGCCTGCGGCCGCGACAGAGGTGGCGATCAGGAAGTTTCTGCGGGAAAAGGACATGGCTGGCCTGTTCTGCTGGAGGAACGAAGTGGTGCTGGACCCCGGCCGGGCCCCGTCGCCGTGGCCGGGGATGACGCATCAGCGCTTGGTCTTGGGGTCCAGTGCGTCGCGGACCGAGTCGCCGAGCAGGTTGAAGGCGACGACGAAGATCACCATCGACAGGCCCGGGAAGAGCATGAAGGTGATGTCGTCCTGGTAGTACTTGGCACCGTTCTGGATCATCACGCCCCAGTCGGGGGTGGGATCCGTGAGGCCGACGCCGACGAAGGCGAGGCCCGCTTCCGCCGTGACGTACGTGGGGAGCAGGAGAGTGGACTGGATCAGGATCGGAGTCCACAGGTTGGGCAGCAGTTCCTTGAAGATGATGCGGGCCGGGGAGGCGCCGGTGACCTTGGCCGCCTCGACGAACTCCCGCTCGCGCAGGGCGAGCACCTCGCCGCGCAGCAGACGGGCGATGGAGGCCCAGCCGAAGGCCGTCATCACGAGGATGAGGCTGGTGACCGTCAGCCAGACCGGGGTGTTCTCCTCCGGCGAGACGAAGATCGCCATGACCACCGGCCAGAAGGCGATGAAGAACAGGGTCTGCGGGAACGCCAGCAGGATGTCGATCACGCGGCCGACGAGGTAGTCCGTCTTGCCGCCCAGGTAGCCGGCGGTGATGCCGATGACGACGCCGAGCAGGGTCGTCAGCAGTGCGGCCACCGCGGCGATCATCAGCGAGTTGCGGATGCCGTAGAGCAGGAAGGTGAAGACGTCCCGGCCGAGCTGCGGCTCGATGCCGAACCAGAAGTCGGAGCTGATGCCGCCGTTGGGCTTGATCGGGAAGTTGAACTCGTTCAGCAGGCCCGGGGTGTTCATGCCGTAGGTGGTGTACGGGTCCTTGCCGTACACCTTGGCTATGAGCGGCGCGAGGATGCCGACAGCGAAGAAGAAGATCACCACGAAGGCGGATATGACGCCCGTCCGGTCCCGCTTGAAGCGGGTCCAGGCCAGCCGTCCCGGAGAGCGGCTCTCGCTGCCCTTGGGCGTGCCGGGCTTCGCCGATGCGGCGCTGTCTTCGTCGGTCACCTCAAGTGGGGCGGCCGGGGAAGGGGTTGCGGGGGTCATGATGCTCCGTGCCTTGTGGGTCAAGGCTCCGCAGGGCGCTCCCCTACGGGCTACGCCGGACTTTTTCAACGCAATTCATTCAAGGTCAATAAATTCTCGACCGCCTTGGTTGTCTCTTTACCTTCTTTACTCTGCCTTGATCATTCCGTAGCTACGCGGGTAGCGCGCCGTAATCAATCCGTGCTTCACATCGGACCAACTGGGCAATTCGGGCAAGAAGTTCGATATGCGGACGGCCGAGTGTCGAAATGCGTACATCTCCCCGCCTCAATCCAACGTTTCGGCATCGTTACATGAAGATCTATTGCACGCGACACCCAAGATCATCAGGGCGGCGGACGGACGGTGCCTGCATTCGGGTGACCTGTCCCTCTAAAGGTCGTTCAATCGGGCGGCAAGCATGCGATACATGCCGTATGTGCCGATATCGACCGATATCGGATCAGTGCGTACGGAGGAGGCACGGCATGCGGGGAGTCACGCGCGCCCGAGGGGCCGTATGCGCGGTGGCGGTGGCACTCGCCGCAGCCGGCTGCGGGGGCGGCGCCTCAAGCAGCAGCGGCGGCGCGGTGCTCAGCTCCTCCTGGGGCGACCCCCAGAACCCGCTGGAGCCGGCCAACACCAACGAGGTGCAGGGCGGCAAGGTCCTCGACATGATCTTCCGGGGCCTGAAGAAGTACGACCCGAGGACCGGCAAGGCCACCGACATGCTCGCCGAGTCCATCGACACGAAGGACTCGCGGAACTTCACGATCCGGGTGAAGCGCGGCTGGACCTTCTCCGACGGCGAGAAGGTCACCGCCCGTTCGTTCGTCGACGCCTGGAACTACGGGGCGAGCCTGAAGCACAACCAGAAGAACGCCTACTTCTTCGGTTACGTCGACGGATACGACAAGGTCCACCCCAGCGGCGGCACACAGACCGCCGACACCCTGTCCGGGCTGAAGGTGGTGGACGACCACACCTTCACCGTCAGGCTGCGCCAGACGTTCTCCGGCTTCCCCGACACCCTCGGCTACGCGGCCTTCGCCCCGCTGCCCCGCGCGTTCTTCACCGACCACGCGGCCTGGCTGCGGAAACCGGTCGGCAACGGCCCCTACACCGTCGAGTCCTATACGAAGGGCTCGCAGATGTCCCTCAGGAAGTGGGACGGCTACCCCGGCCCCGACAAGGCCCGCAACGGCGGCGTGGACCTGAAGGTGTACACGGACAACAACACCGCCTACACCGACCTGATGGCCGGCAACCTCGACCTCGTGGACGACGTGCCCGCCGCCCAGCTGAAGAACGTACGGAGCGACCTGGGCGACCGCTACATCAACACCCCGGCCGGCATCCTCCAGACCTTCGCCTTCCCCTACTACGACAAGGCCTGGAACAAGCCGGGCGCGGAGAAGGTCCGCACCGGCCTGTCCATGGCGATCAACCGGAAGCAGATCACCGAGACGATCTTCGACAGGACCCGCACCCCCGCGACCGACTGGACCTCGCCCGTCCTCGGCGCCGACGGCGGCTACCAGGCCGGTCTGTGCGGCAGGGCCTGCGACTACGACCCGGCCGGGGCAAAGAAGCTGATCAAGGAGGGCGGCGGGATCCCCGGCGGCCAGGTCCGGATCACCTACAACGCCGACACGGGCTCGCACAAGGAGTGGGTGGACGCCGTGTGCAACTCCATCAACAACGCCCTCGGCAACAGCAAGGCCTGCGTCGGCAACCCCGTCGGCACCTTCGCCGACTTCCGCAACCGGATCGGCCGGCACAAGATGCCCGGCCCCTTCCGGGCGGGCTGGCAGATGGACTACCCGCTCATCCAGAACTTCCTGCAGCCGCTGTACTACACCGACGCCTCCTCCAACGACGGCAAGTGGTCGAACAAGGACTTCGACCGGCTCGTCGACCGGGCCAACGCCGAGACCGACCGGGCCAGGGCCGTCCAGCTGTTCCAGCGGGCGGAGGAGGTCGTCCGGGACAACATGGCCGCCATCCCGCTGTGGTACCAGAACGGCAGCGCCGGCTACTCCGAGCGGCTGTCCGGCGTGGCGCTCAACCCCTTCAGCGTCCCCGTCTACAACGAGATCAAGGTCAGCTGAGGCGCCATGGGACGCTATGTCGTCCGGCGACTGCTGCAGATGGTCCCGGTGTTCGTCGGGTCCACCCTGCTGATCTTCCTCATGGTGAACGTGATGGGCGACCCCGTCGCGGGCCTGTGCGGCGAGCGGCAGTGCGACCCGGCGACCGCCGCCCAGCTGAGGCGGGAGTTCGGCTTGGACAAGCCGCTCTGGCAGCAGTACGCCACCTACATGGGGAACGTCTTCACCGGCGACTTCGGTACGGCGTTCAACGGGCAGCGGGTCACCGAGCTGATGGCCACGGCGTTCCCCGTCACCATCCGGCTCACGGTCGTGGCCGTCCTGTTCGAGGTCGTCGTCGGCACCACGCTCGGCGTGCTGACCGGCCTCAGGCGCGGACGGCCCGTCGACACCACCGTGCTGCTGCTGACCCTGGTGGTGATCTCCGTGCCCACCTTCGTCACCGGCCTGCTGCTCCAGCTGCTGCTCGGGGTGGAATGGGGCTGGGTGAGACCGTCCGTCTCCCCGGACGCCGCGTTCGGCGAGCTGATCGTGCCGGGCCTGGTCCTCGCCTCCGTCTCCCTCGCCTACGTCACCCGGCTCACCCGCACCTCCCTCGCCGAGAACAGGCGGTCCGACTACGTCCGCACGGCCGTCGCCAAGGGCCTGCCCCGGCACCGGGTCATCACCCGGCACCTGCTGCGCAACTCCCTCATCCCGGTGGTCACCTTCATCGGGACCGACATCGGCGCGCTGATGGGCGGGGCGATCGTCACCGAGCGGATCTTCAACATCCACGGCGTCGGCTACCAGCTCTACCAGGGCATCCTGCGCCAGAACACGCAGACCGTCGTCGGCTTCGTGACCGTCCTCGTCCTGGTCTTCCTGGTCGCCAACCTCCTCGTCGACCTCCTGTACGCCGTACTCGACCCGAGGATCCGCTATGCCTGAACAGCCGTACGAGCCCGAGCGCGCGATCGCCGGCACCGGCATGGGCGGCGCGATGGACCTCGGCGCGAGCGAGGCGGCCACGCTGGAGCCGGCGCCGGGGGGAGCGGGCGGCACCGGGCCCGTGGGCAGACCGCGCTCGCTGTGGTCCGACGCCTGGCACGACCTGCGCCGCAACCCCGTCTTCCTGGTCTCCGCCCTGGTCATCCTCTTCCTGATCGTCATCTCCCTGTGGCCGTCGGCGATCGCCTCCGGCAGCCCCCTGACGTGCGACCTGGCCAAGGCCCGGGAGGGGGCCCGGCCGGGGCATCCCTTCGGCTACGACGGACAGGGCTGCGACGTCTACACGCGGACCGTCTACGGCGCCCGGGCGTCCGTCACGGTCGGGGTGCTGGCGACCCTCGGGGTGGCGGTGCTCGGCTCGGTGCTGGGCGGCCTCGCGGGTTACTTCGGCGGTCTGTGGGACTCGGTCCTGTCCCGGATCACGGACATCTTCTTCGCCATCCCGGTGGTCCTCGGCGGTCTCGTCCTCCTCTCCGTGGTGACCTCCAATACGGTCTGGCCGGTCATCGGGTTCATGGTGCTGCTCGGCTGGCCGCAGATCTCCCGGATCGCGCGCGGTTCGGTCATCACCGCCAAGCAGCACGACTACGTCCAGGCCGCCCGCGCCCTCGGCGCCTCCGACGCCCGCATCCTGCTCCGGCACATCACCCCGAACGCCGTGGCGCCGGTGATCGTCGTCGCGACCATCGCGCTCGGCACCTACATCGCCCTGGAGGCGACCCTGTCCTACCTCGGCGTCGGCCTCAAACCGCCCAGCGTCTCCTGGGGCATCGACATCTCCGCCGCCTCCCCCTACATCCGCAACGCCCCCCACGCCCTCCTGTGGCCCTCGGGTGCCCTCGCGGTCACGGTCCTGGCCTTCATCATGCTCGGCGACGCCGTCCGCGACGCCCTCGACCCGAAGCTGAGGTGAGGGCGCGGTGACGCGGTCCGCGGCGCGGTGTCGTGGTGGTGCGGGCGGGCGTGTGGGGTGCGGTGGGTTCCGGTTTCACCCTGCCCGGCGGTGCGGCCGTGGCGCTGTCGACGGGAAGGCGAGGTGAGGGTGTGGTGTTGCTCGAAGTGCGGGATCTGTGGGTGGAGTTCCGGACCCGGGACGGGGTGGCGCATGCCGTCAACGGGGTGAGCTACGAGGTGGACGCGGGGGAGACCCTCGCCGTGCTCGGGGAGTCCGGCTCCGGGAAGTCCGTCACCGCGCAGGCGGTCATGGGCATCCTCGACACGCCCCCGGCCGGGATCACCGGCGGCGAGATCCTCTTCGACGGCCGGGACCTGCTGACGCTGAAGGGGCAGGAGCGGCGCAGGATCCGGGGCGCCGGGATGGCGATGATCTTCCAGGACGCGCTGTCCGCCCTCAACCCCGTCATGACCGTGGGCGACCAGCTGGGGGAGATGTTCGTCGTCCACCGGGGGATGTCGAAGAAGGACGCGCGGGCCAGGGCCGTGGACCTGATGGAGCGGGTGCGGATCCCGGGCGCCGCCCAGCGGGTGCGGGACTATCCCCACCAGTTCTCCGGCGGTATGCGCCAGCGCATCATGATCGCGATGGCGCTGGCCCTGGAACCGGCGCTGATCATCGCCGACGAGCCCACCACCGCCCTCGACGTCACGGTCCAGGCCCAGGTGATGGACCTGCTCGCGGAGTTGCAGCGCGAGTACCGCATGGGGCTCATCCTCATCACCCACGACCTCGGCGTGGTCGCGGACGTCGCCGACCGCATCGCCGTGATGTACGCCGGGAGGATCGTCGAGTCCGCGCCCGTCCACGACATCTACAAGGCGCCCGCCCACCCCTACACCCGGGGCCTGCTCGACTCCATCCCGCGACTGGACCAGAAGGGGCAGCAGCTGTACGCCATCCAGGGCCTGCCGCCGAACCTCACGCACATCCCGCCGGGCTGCTCCTTCCACCCGCGCTGCCCGCTGGCCCGGGACGTGTGCCGCACCGACGAGCCGCCGCTCTACCCGGTGTCCGCGAGCCGGGGCAGCGCCTGCCACTTCTGGAGGGAGTGCCTGGATGGCTGAGCCGATCCTCGAAGTGAGCGGCCTCGTCAAGCACTACCCCCTCACCCGGGGCATCCTCTTCAAGAAGCAGATCGGCGCGGTGAAGGCCGTCGACGGCGTCGACTTCAGCCTCGGCAAGGGCGAAACCCTCGGCATCGTCGGGGAGTCCGGCTGCGGCAAGTCGACGGTCGCGAAGCTGCTGTGCAACCTGGAGCGCCCGACCGCCGGCACCATCAGGTTCAAGGGCGAGGACATCACCCGGCTGTCCGGCAAGGCCCTCAAAGCCGTGCGCCGGAACATCCAGATGGTCTTCCAGGATCCCTACACCTCGCTCAACCCCCGGATGACGGTGGGCGACATCATCGGGGAGCCGTACGACATCCACCCCGAGGTGGCCCCCAAGGGCGACCGCCGCCGCCGGGTGCAGGAGTTGCTGGACGTGGTCGGCCTCGACCCGGAGTACGTCAACCGCTACCCGCACCAGTTCTCCGGCGGCCAGCGCCAACGCATCGGCATCGCCCGGGGGCTGGCGCTACGGCCCGAGATCATCGTCGCCGACGAACCGGTGTCCGCGCTGGACGTCTCGGTCCAGGCCCAGGTGATCAACCTGCTGGACCGGCTCCAGGCGGAGTTCCACCTGTCGTACGTCTTCATCGCGCACGACCTGTCCATCGTCCGGCACATCTCGGACCGGATCGCGGTGATGTACCTGGGCCGGATCGTGGAGACCGGCCGCGACAGCGAGATCTACGACCACCCGACCCACCCCTACACCCAGGCCCTGCTCTCCGCCGTGCCCGTGCCCGACCCCGAGGCCCGCGAGCACCGCGAGCGGATCATCCTGAGCGGCGACGTGCCCTCGCCGACAAACATCCCCTCCGGCTGCCGCTTCCGCACCCGCTGCTGGAAGGCTCAGGAGCGCTGCGCCCGGGAGGTCCCGGCGCTCGCCGTCCCGGCCGCCTTCCGTGCCGCCCCCGGTCCCGCGGCCCACGCCTCGGCATGCCACTTCGCGGAGGACAAGCAGGTCGTACCGCCGGAGGAACCGCAGCTCAACGGCAACGGGCCGGGATGACATGGTGCATCCCGGCCCGTTTACGGCACCCGCACGGCCGTACGCTGATCAGCCTCCCGTGTCCGTATATCGGTACCGCTTCCGTGAAGTTGCCTGCGTGTTAACGCAGTTCACCCCCGGCCGGCCGGGGGAGGGAGCGCCGGAGGAAGTCCAGCTGGAGGAGCAGCAGGTTCTCGGCGACCGCCTCCTGCGGGGTCATGTGGGTCACCCCGGACAGCGGCAGCACCTCGTGCGGGCGGCCGGCGGCCAGCAGGGCGGAGGAGAGGCGCAGCGAGTGGGCGACGACCACGTTGTCGTCCGCCAGCCCGTGGATGACCATCATCGGGCGGTGCGGCTCGGCCGGGTCGACCAGGCCCGCGTCGTCGATCACCGAGTTGCGCCGGTAGACCTCCGGCCTATCGTTCGGGTCGCCGAGGTAGCGCTCCTGGTAGTGGGTGTCGTACAGCCGCAGGTCGGTGACCGGGGCGCCGACCACCGCCGCGTGGAAGACGTCCGGACGGCGCAGCACCGCCAGCGCCGCCAGGTAGCCGCCGAAGGACCAGCCGCGGATCGCCACCCGGTCCAGGTCCAGCGGGTACCGCTCGGCGAGCGCGTGCAGCGCGTCGACCTGGTCCTGGAGCGCGACGGCCGCCACGTCGTCCCGGATGGACTTCTCCCAGGCCGGCGAGCGGCCCGGGGTGCCCCGGCCGTCGGCGACGACCACCGCGAAGCCCTGGTCGGCGAACCACTGGGAGGTGAGGTGGGCGTTGTGCGCGGCGGCCACCCGCTGGCCGTGCGGACCGCCGTAGGGGTCCATGAGAACCGGCAGGGGAGTGTCACCGTGGTAGTCCCGTGGCATAAGCACGGCGCACGGGATTCGGCGTGCGCCCCCCTGGGTGAGGGTCACCCGTGGGGACAAACCGGGATCTTCGCCGTACGAACGGACAGTGGCCGTCGGTTTCCCGTCACACAGCACCTGGGCCCGGGCACCCGGCCGGTCCAGCGCGGCGGACACCAGAACGGTCACGCTCCCGGAGCGCACCGCCGAGTGCACCCCCGGCTCCTGCGACAGGCGTTCCACGCCCAATTCGTTCACCCGGTACACATGGACTTCGCCAATTTCCGGTGCCCCGGCCTCCGGACCGGAAGAGGCGGAAACCAGTACGTCGTCCGCACCCACGTCCAGGACGGCCCGAATGTGCAATTGGCCGCTGGTCAAGGGCCGTTCGCCGACCGTCAGCACCCGTGCGCCGGCCTCGTCCGCGACCCGGACAAGCTGCCCTGACGGGCTCCAGCAGGGCACACCGGCGAAGAGTTCCAGCCAAGTTGGATCTTCGTCGGCGTGCACCATCCGCGTGGCCCCGGAATCCGGGTCCACCGCCAGGAACAGCTGGCTGCGCTGGTCCCGCGCCTGCACGAGCAGCAGCGGCGCACCCGCCTCTGACCAGTGCACACGCGCCAGATACGGATAGCGGGACCGGTCCCATGCGACCTCCGTGCGCTCCCCGCCGAGGCCGATGACGAACAGGCGCACGTCCGCGTTCGGGGTGCCCGCCGCGGGGTACCTGACGTCATTCGGCTCACGCTCCGGGCGGGCCGGATCCGCGATCCACCACCGCTGCACCGGCGTGTCGTCCACGCGCGCCACGAGCAGCCGGTCCGACTGCGGCGCCCACCAGAACCCGCGCGAGCGCGCCATCTCCTCGGCCGCGATGAACTCCGCGAGGCCGTAGGAGACGTCCGCCGCCTCCGGCTCGGCCAGCGCCCGGTCGCCGTCCCCCTCGGCGCCCACCACCCTGAGCGCGCCCTGGGCGACGTACGCGACGTGCCGTCCGTCGGGCGACGGACGCGGGTCGATCACCGGTCCCGGGACCGGGAGTTCGCGTGCCGTGCCGGCCCGCAGCTCGGCCGTGAAAAGCCGCCCTGACAAGGCGAAAGACGCCAACTCCAGGGCGCTGTCGGTGGCATAGCCGACGATGCCGGCGCCGCCCTCGCGGCTGCGCTCCCGGCGCGCCCGCTCCTCGGCCGACAGTTCCTCGGAGGCACCCTGGAGGAGCGCGCGCGGGTCGGCCGCCAGGCGCTCGGTGCCTTCCGGAAGGTCCAGTACCCACAGGGAGTTGGCCGGGTCGGTGCCGGAGCCGGAACGCAGGAACGCGACACGCGAACCGTCGGGTGCCACGGCGAACGCACGCGGCGCGCCGAGCGTGAACCGCTGGGTCCGGGCGTGCCGACGGGGGAAGGAGTCAGCCTCGGTCGTCATACCCCGACCATATTGGCCATGCGCCCCCTTGTGCGGCTGTGCGCCGACCGATGCGCGAGCACGGATAGTTATGATCACTACCGCAGAGTGGGTAGAACCTGCTGGCGTCTGCATGGATTTGCTCAACTGATCTAGAACCCGCGTCCCTGGGATCTTTGGAGGTGAGCCGCCGTGGCACTCTCGATTTCGGCGGTGGTGCTGCTGGCGATCATCGTCTTCCTGCTGATCAAGAAGTCAGGGCTGAAGGGCGGCCATGCCGTCGTCTGCATCCTGCTCGGCTTCTATCTCGCCTCCTCGACCGTCGCTCCCACGATCAGCGAGCTGACGACCAACGTCGCCAGCATGATCGGCAGCATCAAGTTCTGACGGCCGCCGTCCCGGGGGCCGGTGCGGGGACCTCGTAGGGTGGTTCCCATGACGGAACTGCCCTCCCGGCGTCTTCTCCTGGTGCACGCGCACCCGGACGACGAGTCGATCAACAACGGCGCGACCATGGCCAGGTACGCGGCCGAGGGTGCCCACGTGACCCTGGTCACCTGCACCCTGGGGGAGCGGGGCGAGGTCATCCCGCCGGAGCTGCGGCACCTGACGGGCCCGGCGCTGGGTGCGCACCGGCGCGGGGAGCTGGCCGCGGCCGCGGCCGCGCTCGGGGTCCGGGACGTCCGGCTGCTCGGCGGCGCCGGGCGGTACGGCGACTCCGGGATGATGGGCCTGGCCGAGAACGCCGACCCCGGCTGCTTCTGGCAGGCCGACGTCGACGAGGCGGCCGGCCGGCTCGCCGAGGTCGTCCTGGAGGTCCGCCCGCAGGTCCTCGTGACGTACGACGACAACGGCGGCTACGGGCACCCGGACCACATCCAGGCCCACCGCGTCGCCATGCGCGCGGTCGACCTCGCGGCCGAACGCGGCCACCGCATCGCCAAGGTGTACTGGAACCGCGTCCCGCGCTCCGTCGCCGACGCCGCCTTCGCCCGCCTCCAGGACGAGCTGTCCGCACTGCCGTTCGACAAGAGTGCCTCCGTGGACGACGTACCCGGCGTGGTGGACGACGAGCGGATC
The DNA here is from genome assembly GCF_044750305.1 of Streptomyces sp. NPDC088810. Lineage (NCBI taxonomy): Bacteria > Bacillati > Actinomycetota > Actinomycetes > Kitasatosporales > Streptomycetaceae > Streptomyces > Streptomyces sp. NPDC088810. Next base: position 53,052 of record NZ_JBIVJQ010000004.1, on the reverse strand, counting down.
ACCACCACGATCGACGGCACCGCGTACGCCGCCGCCAAGGCCGCCGCGATGCGCGCCCACGCCACCCAGATCGAGGTGGCCGAGCCCTGCTTCGCGCTCTCCAACGCACTCGCCCAGCCGCTGTTCACCACCGAGTACTACGAGTTGGTGCGCGGCCCCGGGCAGCCCGGCGAGACCGACCTGTTCGCCGGCCTCGGCCCCGGGGAGGCGTCATGAGCGACGGCGGAAACGGCTCCCTGCTCGCCCAGCCGCTGCGCCCGCCCTCCGCCGGCCGGGCCGCCGCCCTCGTCGGCCTGTTCCTGCTCGGTGCGCTCGTGGGCCTCGCCGGGGCCCTGGTGCAGGCCGCCTGGTTCCCCGGCGGGCTGCTGCTCGCCCTCGCCGGCGCCGCCGGGCTCTTCCTGGGCGGCGCGTACGCCACCGCGAGCCGGGGCGGAGCGGTCGCGCCGGCGGCGGGCTGGATCGTCGCCGTCATCCTGCTCACCACCACGCGGCCCGAGGGTGACTTCCTCTTCGGCGCGGGCGGCGGTTCCTATCTCTTCCTGCTCGGCGGCATGGCCCTCGCTGTGATCTGCGCCACCGTCGGCGCCGGGCGGCAACCCCGCGGCGGCGCCGCCCGACTTGCCAAGTGACGTACCACTTCGCCGTGCGGCGCGCGTGCGAGTCCGGTGTGGGTTTCCTCGGCGGTCATGGGATAAGCGCCAGAAGTGGCCAGTATGGTGGTGCGCGCCGCCGAGCCGCCCGCAGTGAGGTCGTCACGGGCGGTGGAGCCAACTGGGAGAACCTGCCTTGAGTCGTGAAACTGACACTCCGTCCTCCGGGCCCAACGGGCGCGGCGGAGCCGCATACCCCTCCGGCACGCCGCCGTACGGGACCCCCATGGTTTCCGACGACGGTACGGGCGCGGGCCGTTCGGGCACGCGGCCGGAGGAGAAGAAGACCGAGACCACGCTGACGACCCGGATCCGGATCAACATCCCCGGTTCCCGGCCCATCCCGCCCGTCGTCCTGCGCACGCCCGTCGGGGACGGCGAGGGCTCCGGGGACGAGGCGCCCGCCGCCGAGCCGCGGCCCGCCGCCGACCGGACGCCCGCCGGCTCCGCCGCCGCCGAGGCCCCGGCCGAGTCCGCGGCCCCGGCGGAGGAGAAGACCAGCGACTGGTTCGCGCCCCGCAAGTCCTCGGCCCCCAAGGGCGGTCCGGGCGGCGGCGGCACGAACGGCGCCGGGATCCCCGGCGGTTCCGCCGCTCCCGCCGCCTCCACCGGCGCGCCGGGCGGCCGTACGGGTGGTCCGGTGGCGTCCGGCGCGGCGGGTACCACCGGCGCACGCCCCGGCGGCGGCCGTCCCGGCGGTGTGGTCGGCGCCATGAGCGTGCCGGGCGGCTCCCGCTCCGGCGGTACGAACGGCAAGGGCCTGCCCGGCGCCACCGGCGCCACCGGCGGCCCCGTCGCCCCGGGACACGGCGGCGGCACCGGCTCCTTCGACGTGACCGAGGCGCTGACCGCGGGCCCGCTGGGCGGCGGTTCCCGCCCCGGCTCCGGCGAGTCCCGCCGCGACGACCTGCCGTACTTCTCGGACCACGCGGACCAAGTGGACAACGCCGGCAACGCCGGCCAGGACGGCTTCGGCCCCGGTGCGGCGGGCGCCGGCGGCCAGGGCTTCGGCGGCGGTGCGGCCGCGGCCCCCGGGCACGACGGCTACGGCGGTGCGGCGGGCGGTGCCCACGGGCACGGCGGCGCCAGCGGCTACAACGGATCCGGTGGCCACGGCGGACCCGGCGGCCCGCAGGGCCCGGCCGGTCCCACCAGCGGCCCGGTCACCGGCGACGGCACCCTCGTCCCGCCGGCCGCGGGCGGCCTCGGTGCAGGGCCGGGCGAGCCCTTCGACGGCTCCTCCCGCGCCGGTTACGGCACCCCGTCCGGCCGCAGCGCGCTCGCCGACATCGCCGACCTCGACGGCCCCGGCGGTCCGGCGGCCGGTCCGGCGGGCCGTGGCCCCGGTGGCGGGCTCAGCGACGACACCGCGATCCTGACCCCGCAGAAGCCGGCCCCGGAGCCGGGCCCGCCCGGCTACCGCTCCCCGGCCGCCGACAACGTCTCCGGACACACCGTCACCAGCGGCATCCCGGTCGTCCCGGCCCCGGGGAACACCCCGTTCGGCTCCCACCCCGACGGCCCGGCGGCGCCCGCGGCGCCCAAGCCCCAGCCGGCGGCCGCGCCCAAGGCGGCGGGCAAGCCGAAGAAGAAGGGCCGCAGCAAGCTGATGCTGCTCGCCGTCGGCGTGGTCGTCGTCGCCGGCGGTGCCTACGGCGCCGGCCTGCTGATGAACCACACCGACGTGCCCAAGGGCACCACCGTGCTCGGTGTCGACATCGGCGGCGGCACCCGCGACGACGCCGTCAAGAAGCTGGACGACGCCTTCGGCAGCCGGGTGAACAAGCCGCTGAAGCTGTCCGTGGGCGGCAACACGGTCACCCTGACGCCGGAGAACGCGGGGCTGCAGTTCGACTTCCAGGCCACCGTGAGCGAGGCCGCGAAGAGCGACTACAACCCGATGCACGTCGTCGGCTCCCTCTTCGGGCAGAAGCGCGTGGTCCAGCCGGTCATGCCGGTGGACGAGGAGAAGCTGCAGGCCGCCCTCCAGCAGGCCGGCGGCGGCGCCGGCTCGGTCACCGACGGCACCATCAAGTTCGAGTCCGGCAAAGCCGTGGCCGTCTACGGCAAGGCGGGCAAGGCCATCGACGCCGGCCGCTCGACCAACGCGGTCGAACAGGCCTACCGCACGCTGGTGGAGCAGGGCGCCGCGCCCCCGGTCACCGTGCCCACCACCACCAAGCAGCCGACGGTGTCGAACGCCGAGGTCGACCGGGTGCTGAAGGACTTCGCGAAGCCCGCGATGTCCGGCCTGGTCCGGGTGCAGACCGATGCGACACACAGCATCCCGTTCGGCCCGGTCTCGCTGCCGAAGATCATCGGCTTCAAGCCCGTCGACGGCAAGCTCGTGGACACGTACGACCTCAAGGCGCTCAAGGACGCGTACGGCAGCACCTTCGACGGGGTGCAGATCCAGACCGCGACCGGGAAGCGGGGCGTACTGCCGCAGGACGTCGTCGCCGCACTGCGCAAGGCGCTGCGCGGCAGGACGGCCGCGGAGCGGGTCGGGGTCATCGACACCAACCCCAGCTAGCTGGCCGTTTCCAGGGGGCGCCCTTCCCGGAGGGGCGCCCCCTCGCCGTGTCCGCCGCCCGTCCCGCATGACATCTGTCATCCGGCACCCAGGACCGCCGACACTGCCGGGGCCGCCGTCGCTCCGGCCAGCATGGACGCATGACGACGACAGCGGCGCCCGCCACCACCCCGGTGGTCGGGTTCGACCAGGTGACCAAGACGTACGGGAGCGTGCGGGCCGTCGACGGCCTCTCGCTCCGGCTGTACCCGGGCGAGACCGTCGCCCTCCTCGGCCCGAACGGGGCCGGCAAGTCCACCACCCTGGACCTGCTCCTCGGGCTCAAGCACGCCGACAGCGGCACGGTGAGCCTGTTCGGCACCGGCCCGCGCGAGGCGATCGTCGCCGGCCGGGTCGGCGCCATGCTGCAGAGCGGCGGCCTGATGGACGGGGTCACCGTGACCGAACTGGTCCGGCTGGCCTGCTCGCTGCACCCGCGGCCGTACCCGGTGTCCGACGTGCTGGCCCGCGCCGGGGTCACCCAGATCGCCGACCGCAAGGTCGACAAGCTCTCCGGCGGCCAGGCGCAGCGGGTCCGGTTCGCCCTCGCCACCGCCGGCGACAGCGACCTGATCATCCTGGACGAGCCGACCACCGGCATGGACGTCTCCGCCCGCCAGGCCTTCTGGGCCACCATGCGGGAACAGGCCGACCAGGGCCGTACGGTCCTCTTCGCCACCCACTACCTGGAAGAGGCCGACGCCATCGCCGACCGGGTGCTCGTGCTGCACCGGGGACGGCTGCTCGCCGACGGCACCGCGGCCGAGATCAAGGCCAAGGCGGGCGCGCGGCGGATCTCCTTCGACCTGGCGGGCGAGATCGAGGACGGCGCCCTGCGCGGCCTGCCGTTCCTGACGTCCCTCGACGTGTCGGGCCAGACGGTCCGTATCCAGTCGTCCGACGCCGACGCGACCGTGCACGCCCTGTACGGCCTCGGTGTCTACCCCCGCAATCTCGAAGTCGCCGGGCTCGGTCTGGAGCAGGCCTTCGTCGCCATCACGGAGGCCGAGGAGGCCAAGCAGTCGTGAACGCCCTGATCAAGCTCGAACTGGCCCGCGCCCTTCGGAACAAAAAGTTCCTGTTCTTCTCGGTCCTGTACCCCTCGATCATCTACCTGATCTTCTCCAGCAGCGCCGGCTCGGCCGGGAAGGTCGACGGCAGCGACCTGACCGTCGCCACCTACCTGATGGTCTCCATGGCCTCCTTCGGCGCCCTGACCGCCGTCCTGATGGGCAACAGCGAGCGCATCGCCAAGGAACGCGAGAGCGGCTGGGTACGGCAGCTGCGGCTGACCCCGCTGCCCGGGCGCGGCTACGTCCTCGCCAAGACCGCGAGCGCCGCCGTGGTGAGCCTGCCGGCCATCGTCGTCGTGTTCGCCGTCGCCGCCGGGATCAAGCACGTACGCCTGGACGCCTGGCAGTGGCTCGCGCTCACCGGGGTCATCTGGGCCGGCAGCCTCGTCTTCGCCGCGCTCGGCGTCGCCATCGGCTACCTCGCCTCCGGGGACGCGGTCCGCCCGATCACGATGATCGTCTACTTCGGTCTGTCGATCCTCGGCGGCCTGTGGATGCCGTCCACCACCTTCCCGCAGGTCCTGCAGGACATCGCCAAGTGGCTGCCCACGCACGCGTACGCTGCCCTGGGACGGGCGATCGAGCAGAGCCAGGCCCCGCACGCGGCGGACATCGCCGTCCTCGCCGTCTACTTCGTCCTCTTCGCGGGCGGTGCGGCCTGGCTGTACCGGAAGGACACGCTGAAGGCGTGAGCACGATGACGGAGGACCGGACCGGGATGCCGAAGCAGACCCCCTTGGGCTGGCCGCCCCGCACCCGGCGCGAGCTGCTGGTCAAGACGCTGTGGATCGGGGTCTGGCTGGTCTTCCTCAGCGCGCCGGTCGAGGACCTGGTCAACGGCGGACACGGCACCGCCGCGACCGTGGCCGGCTCGCTCGGCCTCGCCGTCTTCGTCGGGGTCTATCTGACGCTGGTCTTCCGCAACATCGGCCGGCCGTTCTCCCCGCGCGTCGTGCTCACGCTGGGCGGGATCCTCGGCGTCCTCGCCCCCGTACTGGCGTACACCCTCGGCAGCGCCTGGCTGGGCCTCTTCGTCTACCTGTCGGTCGCCTGGGGGGCCACCCTGCCGCTGCGGGCGGCCTACTGGGCCATCCCGGCCTCCGCCCTGGCGATGTACCTCGTCGGCCTGCACTCGGACGAGAAGGAGGCCCGCGGTCTGCTGTTCCTGGTGGTGCTGATCGGGTTCGCGATGACCGGAGTCGGCCAACTCGTGCGGACCACCATCGAGTTGCGCAAGGCCCGGGCGACCGTCGCCCAGCTCGCCGCCAACGAGGAGCGCCTGCGCCTCGCCCGGGACCTGCACGACCTGCTCGGCCACTCGCTGTCGCTGATCACGCTGAAGAGCGAGCTGGCCGGCCGGATGCTGCCCGACCACCCCGACAAGGCCGCCCAGCAGGTCGCCGACATCGAACAGGTCAGCCGGCAGGCCCTGGTCGACGTCCGGGAGGCCGTCACCGGCTACCGGCGGCCCCGGCTCGCCGCCGAACTCGCCGGTGCCCAGGTCGCCCTGAGCGCCGCCGGGGTCGTCGCCGAGATTCCCGCCGAACCCGACCTCACCGACGTCCCCGAGGAGGCCGAGTCCGCGCTCGCCTGGGCGCTGCGCGAGGCGGTCACCAACGTGGTCCGGCACAGCGGCGCCGGCCGCTGCGCCGTCCGTCTGCTGCGCCGCCAGACCCTGGACGGGCCGGTGCTCGAACTCTGCGTCGAGGACGACGGGAGCGGGGGCTCCGGGAAGGGGCCCGGCAACGGACTGACCGGGCTGACCGAGCGCCTGGAGAAGGCCGGCGGCACCCTGGAGGCGGGCCGGGTCCGGCATGGCTTCCGGCTGGTCGCCCGCGTGCCCACGGCCGCCGGGGCGGACGTAGGATCCGGGGCATGACGAGCATGATCAAGGTCCTCCTCGCCGAGGACCAGTCGATGGTCCGCGAGGCGCTGGCCGCGCTGCTCGGTCTGGAGGACGACATCGAGGTCGTCGCCCAGGTCGCGCGCGGCGACGAGGTGCTCGCGGCCGTCGGCACGCACGGCGTGGACGTCGCGCTGCTCGACATCGAGATGCCCGGCTGCACCGGCATCGAGGCCGCGGCCCGGGTGCACCGGGAGTTCCCGCGGGTCAAGCTGGTCGTCCTCACCACCTTCGGCCGGCCCGGCTACCTGCGCAGCGCCATGGAGGCGGGCGCCGACGCCTTCCTCGTCAAGGACGCCCCGGCCGCCCAGCTCGCCGAGGCGATCCGCAAGGTACTGGCCGGCGAGCGGGTCATCGACCCCACGCTGGCCGCCGCCGCGCTCGCCGAGGGCGCGAACCCGCTCACCGAGCGCGAACGCGAGGTGCTCCGCGCGGCGGCCGACGGCTCCACCAACGCCGAACTGGCCCAGACCCTCCACCTCTCCCAGGGCACGGTCCGCAACTACCTCTCCACCGCCATCCAGAAACTGGCGGCTCGCAACCGGGCCGAGGCGGTACGCATCGCCCGCGACAAGGGATGGCTCTGACCGCCGGGCTCAGTTGAGCTTGGCCCGCGCCGTACCCGCCTCCTGCCGCACCCTGCGCGCGGCCGACTCGTCCACCACCTCGATCAGGTCGGCGTAGTGCTCCAGCTCCTCCGCGCCGGCGACGAACTGACCGCGCTGCACCAGCAGTTGCCCCCGCTCGTAGCGCAGCCGCGCCGGGTGTGAGGGGATGAGCAGCGCCAACTCCACGGCCCGCAGCGCGACATCGGACCGCTCGGGCCGCGCCGCCGCCCACGCCCGGATGTTGTTCAGGATGCGCTGTACGACGTCCAGGGGCGGCGCCGGCTCCAGCATCGAGGGGTGCAGCGGCGCACCCGTCGCACCCGCCACCAGCAACTCGGCGTCCGTCCCGGTCAGCACCCGGCCCCCGTCGAACGGATCGGCCAGCACCTGCTCGGCCGCCGTGCCGAACCCGACCACGAAGTGCCCGGGCAGCGCGACCCCGTACACCGGGGCGCCCGCCCGGCGCGCGACCTCCAGCCACACCACCGACAGCAGGATCGGCAGCCCGCGCCGCCGCCGCAGCACCTCGTGCAGCAGCGAGGACTCCAGCCGCTGGTAGTCGCCCGGCGTCCCGTGGAACTCGTAGCGGGCGCCGAGCAGCCGGCGTACGGCCTCCGCCCACGCGCGCGGCCCGTCCGGCCGGTACGGCAGCTCGCCCGCCAGCCGGTCCAGCTCCACCTGCGCGGCGTCGATGCCGGTCTCGTCCAGCGAGCCGTCCGTCTCCGCGCCGATCAGCAGGCACAGCGCCGACACGTCCGGCCGCTCGCCCCGGGCCTCCTCGGCGAACCGCCGCCGCAGCTCGGCGGAGCGTTCCGGCGGGGGCGGGTACGGGGGCGGCAGATACGGGTGACTCATGCCAGGCTCATGCCCTTCCACGGCGCGTTCTACGGACACCCCGAGCGGGCGGATGCCTCCGGCCCCTCGGGCAAGTCGGTGCCTGTCTCTTCGTCCGCCTCCCGGCCGCCGGGCTTCTCAGGGGCCCGGTAGTGGTGACAGGCGTGGTGCGGCAGGAAGCCGAGGGCGCGGTACAGGGCCCGGCCGCCCTCGTTGTCCGTCTCCACCTGGAGCCAGGCAGCCGAGGCGCCCTCGTCCAGCGCGCGCCGGGCCAGCGCGGCCATCACCTCGGTGGCCAGCCCCTGCCGCCGCCGCCCGGGGGCCACCTCGACCGCGGCGAACCCGGCCCACCGCCCGTCCACGACACACCGGCCGATCGCCGCCGGCGGCTCGCCCTCCCCGGCAGCGGGCACCGACGCGAACCACACCGAGGGCCCGCTGGCAACCACCCGCAGGGCCACCTCGCCCACCCCCTTGCGCCGGTACCGCGCGAGCCACGCCTCGTCCGCCGTCCGGGACAGGACCACTCCCGCGCCCTCGGCCCGGTCCGCGACCGGCGCCAGCGCCCCGGTCCACAGCTCGGCGGTCACCTCGCGCACCCAGCCGCGCCGTTCCAGCTCCGCGCACAGCAGCTCCTGCGTGCCCTCGGCGCCGGTCGCGGTCTGCACGTAGGCGGGCAGGCCGCGCTCGCCGTACCAGCGGCGCACGGCCGCCAGGGCCGCGTCGAGCGGCAGACCGGGATCACCGAGCGGCAGCACACTGTTGGCCCGGCGCGTGAACCCGCCGGCGGCCCGCAGCTCCCACTCGCCCAGCCGCTCGCTCTCCACCGGCCGCCACGCGCGCGCGGCGATGTGCGCGAGTTCCGGGTACGTGGCGGCGGGCCCCCTCCGCCGCGCCGGCGCCGCGGGCACCACTTTGCCCGCCACCAGCGTGTTCTCCGGGATTCGGACCGTTTCACCGTCCCGCCGTGTGATCATGAGCACGCCGCCGTCCCATGATGTGAGAACACCCACCGTGTCGGTGAACTTCTCCGATCCGGTACCGGGTTCGCCCAAGCGCCGTACGGAGACCCGTTTGCCCACGTCAGCAGGGGTGATTCGGACCTCCAGGCGTCCTTTCGCCGAGATTTCCACTGGTCAGTTCACCCCTCCTGTTCGGATCATGGCCCGGAACGGAGATACTAGGGGCGGGCATCGACGACGCCGCGCTCCCGCGCGCCAGGCGGCGGAGCCTGAGGAGGCCCGCCAGCGCCCTATCGAGGAGGAACGACAGCGTGACCTACGTCATCGCGCAGCCTTGTGTCGACGTGAAGGACAAGGCGTGCATCGAGGAGTGCCCGGTCGACTGCATCTACGAGGGCCAGCGGTCCTTGTACATCCACCCGGACGAATGCGTCGACTGTGGTGCCTGTGAGCCGGTCTGCCCGGTCGAGGCGATCTTCTACGAGGACGACGTCCCGGAGGAGTGGAAGGACTACTACAAGGCGAACGTCGAGTTCTTCGACGAGCTGGGCTCGCCCGGCGGTGCCAGCAAGCTGGGGCTGATCGAGCGCGACCACCCCTTCGTCGCCGCGCTGCCGCCGCAGGGCGAGTGACCGTCTGAGCGCCAAGCGGCCGCCATACAGCGCCGCCTCGGTCCCGTACGGCCCGATCGTCCCGATCACCGCCGTACGGGACCGAGGCGTTTGCCGCACCGTACGAAAGCGAGCCTGATTCCCGTGTCCGCAGTCTCCGACCGCCTGCCCACCTTCCCGTGGGACAAGCTGGCCCCGTACAAGAAGACGGCCGAGGCCCACCCGGACGGCATCGTCGACCTCTCCGTCGGCACCCCGGTCGACCCGGTCCCCGAGCTGGTCCAGAAGGCCCTCATCGACGCGGCCGACTCACCGGGCTACCCGACCGTCTGGGGCACCCCCGCCCTGCGCGACGCGATCACCGGCTGGCTGGAGCGCCGCCTGGGCGCCCGCGGGGTCACCCACCGCCACGTGCTGCCGGTCGTCGGCTCCAAGGAACTGGTGGCCTGGCTGCCGACCCAGCTCGGCCTCGGCCCCGGCGACAAGGTCGCCTACCCGCGCCTGGCCTACCCCACCTACGAGGTCGGCGCCCGCCTGGCCCGCGCGGAGTACGAGGTCTACGACGACCCGCGCGACCTGGACCCGGCCGGTCTGAAGCTGCTCTGGCTGAACACCCCGTCCAACCCGACGGGCAAGGTCCTCGGCAAGCAGGAGCTGAGGGACATCGTCGCCTGGGCCCGCGCCCACGACGTCCTCGTCTTCTCCGACGAGTGCTACCTGGAGCTGGGCTGGGAGGCCGACCCGGTCTCGGTCCTGCACCCGGACGTCAACGGCGGCTCCCACGACGGCATCGTCGCCGTCCACTCCCTGTCCAAGCGGTCCAACCTGGCGGGCTACCGGGCGGCCTTCGTCGCCGGCGACCCGGCCGTCCTGGGCCCGCTGCTGGAGATCCGCAAGCACGGCGGCATGATGACCTCCGCGCCGACCCAGGCCGCGGTCGTGGCCGCGCTCGGCGACGACGCCCACGTGCACGAGCAGCGCGAGCGCTACGCGGCCCGCCGCGAGGCCCTCCGTGCGGCCCTCCTCGCCAACGGCTTCCGCATCGAGCACAGCGAGGCCAGCCTCTACCTGTGGGCCACCCGGGACGAGTCCTGCTGGACGACGGTCGCCGACCTCGCCGCCCGCGGCATCCTGGTGGCCCCGGGTGACTTCTACGGCGAGGCAGGCAGGAACCACATCCGCGTGGCCTTCACAGCGACGGACGAACGAGTCCGAGCAGCGGTCTCCCGCCTCTGACAGGCCGACGGGGCCCGGGAAGGAATCCCGGACCCCGTCGGAGGCGACAGCGGGGCTCAGCCGCCCAGCGGCAGGCCCTTGGTCGGCAGCGACGACGTCGGCAGCCCGCCCTTGGTGAGCGAGACCGCCGGCAGCCCGCTCTTCGCGGCACCGGAGGCGGCGTCCCCCAGGACACCCCCCGCGGTCCCGGCCGCGTCCCCCGCGGTCTTCTGCGCCGCGGGCGCCGCCTTCTTCAGGGCACCGCCGCCGGTCTTGCCCGCGGCCGACACCGCCTGCTTGACCGCCTTGCCGCCCGTGTCACCCGCGACCGAGGTGACGCTGTCGGCAACACCGTCGACGGTGTTGCCGACGTGCGCCCCGTCCAGGGCGGTCAGACCGCCCAGGTTCGGGGTGGCCGCCGGCAGATTCGTGGCCGCTCCGGCGGAGCCGGCCGCACCGACCCCGGCAGCCGCTCCCGCTGCGACGAGCAGCGCGGCACGGGCGATCCGACGGGTCAGAGGGAGGGTCATGATGCTCCATTCGACGGGAGAAAACGGTGTGTGCCCGAGTCCGTGTCCGGCTCGGACGCCGTGACTACCGCTCGAAGCCCGCGAAGGTTGCGGACGCCCCAGGTAAAGAATGGATAACGCATCGCATTATCGGGTGTGGATAAAAACGGGCAAAGAACGTTCGCAGAGGGATACGCAGAATCCTTCCGTCCCTTGATTTCCAGCGGAATGCGCGCCCGGTACGTCACCCGCCCCGCCGCCGGACGGTCCCGCGCCGCACAACCCGCCGGAGTGAAAGCCCGTACTACTGTCCGGCCACGATCCGGACCGCGCCCACGGACTTCTCCGCCCCGCCGGCCCCCTGCGAAGCGGCCGTCCGCCACGCGTCGCTGTTGCTCCCCGCGGTCCACACCCGCCCCGCGTACGCCACCCGCTCGATGTGCAGCGCCGAGGCATTGGCGACCGCCCACTGCGCGAGCTGCCAGCCCCGCTCCCGCTCGCCGCGCCCGGTCCCGTCCCGCCGCGTGCCCTCCGGCACCGGAACCGTCACCGTCCGGCCGCGCGCGGTCGCGGTCACGCTCGGCGACGGGGACGGCGACGGCACGGGCGTCCCGCCCACCACCGCACCGGTCTCCTGGAGCGCGTCCCGCCCGAAGTCCCGTACCAGCGCCTCCCGCACCGCGTCCGGACCCGTCGCCGAGGCCGTGCGCCGCGGGCGCCCGTCGCAGGTCAGGGTGGCCGCCGCCCGCCCGGTCAGGGCCGCGGCGAGCAGCGCGGCGTCCGGCTCGTGCTTCGCGTACGCCTCCGGGTAGCCGCTGCGCTGCACCCGCTGCGCGGCCACCGTCAGCGGCAGATCCGGGTAGTCCGGCACCTTCGCCAGGTGCGCGTAGAAGATGCCCGCCGCGTACGCCGGGTCCATGATCTGCCGCTTGGTGCCCCAGCCCTGCGAGGGCCGCTGCTGGAACAGGCCCAGCGAGTCCCGGTCGCCGTGCCCGATGTTGCGCAGCCCCGACTCCTGCAGCGCGGTCGCCAGCGCGATCGTCACGGCCCGTTCGGGCATCCCGCGCCCGGTGCCGACGGCGGCGATGGTCGCCGCGTTCACCGCCTGCTCGGGCGTGAACTCGTACGACGCCCCGTCACCGGAGGCCGAGACCACCGTGCAGCCGCGCGCCCCGCCGCCTCCGGTGACGTACTGCACCACGAGGTACGCGACGACGCCGCACAGGACCAACAGGGCCGCGCAGACACGCAGGAGACGACCGTGGCGCTTGGGACGGGTGGGGGACGGCTCTGACACGCGTACAAGGTACTGGAGCCCCGCCGGCCCCTCGCCGGGGGTCCGCAAAGGCCGCCCCGGACGACCGCTCCGGCCCGGCCGGGGCGGCGCGCTAGGGTCGTGACCATGGCCGACACCTCGCTTGATCTCACGCTGGACGCCGCCGCGCTCACCGCGCAGCTCGTGGACTTCCCGTCCGAGAGCGGCACCGAGAAGCCCCTCGCGGACGCCGTCGAGACCGCCCTGCGCGCCCTGCCGCACCTGACGGTCGACCGCCACGGCAACAACGTGGTCGCCCGCACGAACCTGGGCCGCGCCGAGCGCGTGATCCTGGCCGGTCACATCGACACCGTGCCGATCGCGGACAACGTGCCCTCGCGGCTCGATGCGGACGGCGTGCTGTGGGGCTGCGGCACCTGCGACATGAAGTCGGGCGTGGCGGTGCAGCTGCGCATCGCGGCCACGGTCCCCGCCCCCAACCGCGACCTGACCTTCGTCTTCTACGACAACGAGGAGGTCGCCGCCCACCTCAACGGCCTCGGGCACGTCGCCGAGGCCCACCCGGACTGGCTGGCCGGTGACTTCGCGGTCCTGCTGGAGCCCTCCGACGGCGAGGTGGAGGGCGGCTGCCAGGGCACGCTGCGGGTGCTGCTGAGGACCAAGGGCGAGCGGGCCCACTCGGCGCGCGGCTGGATGGGCTCCAACGCCATCCACGCGGCGGCCCCGATCCTGGCCCGCCTCGCCTCCTACGAGGCCCGGCGGCCGGTCATCGACGGCCTGGAGTACCGCGAGGGCCTGAACGCGGTGGGCATCAGCGGGGGAGTGGCCGGGAACGTCATCCCGGACGAGTGCGTGGTCACGGTCAACTTCCGGTACGCCCCCGACCGCACCGAGGAGGAGGCGATCGCGCACGTCCGCGAGGTGTTCGCCGACTGCGGTGTGGAGGAGTTCGTGGTCGACGACCACAGCCCCGGCGCGCTGCCCGGCCTCTCCCACCCGGCCGCCGTGGCCTTCATCGAGGCGGTGGGCGGCACGCCGAAGCCCAAGTACGGCTGGACGGACGTCTCCCGTTTCTCCGCGCTGGGCGTCCCCGCGGTCAACTACGGCCCCGGCAACCCGCTCTTGGCCCACAAGCGCGACGAGCGGGTCGAGACGGCGAAGATCCTCGCGGGCGAGGAGCGGCTGCGGAACTGGCTCACCGCCTAGACCTCCGGACGGCACCGGCGCACGCCGGACATGCGCAGGTCCCCCCTCCGTAACGCGCGTGGATCTAGTCTGAGATCGAACTACCGGCAAGCGGAGGGAGCGCACATGGCTACCGGAAACCCCGAGGGGAAGAAGCAGCCGCCGGACGAGCAGCGGCTCGGACCGGTCCTCCGACGGCGGGGCCAGGTGACGGCCAGTACGACGGACCAGCGGCTGCTGGACGAGCGTGCCCCCACGGACTGGGTGCACACCGACCCCTGGCGGGTCCTGCGCATCCAGTCGGAGTTCATCGAGGGCTTCGGCACGCTCGCCGAACTCCCGCCCGCCATCAGCGTGTTCGGCTCGGCGCGGACGCCGGTGGACTCGCCGGAGTACGACGCCGGGGTGCGGCTCGGCCGCGGGCTGGTGCAGGCCGGCTGGGCGGTCATCACGGGCGGCGGCCCGGGCGCCATGGAGGCCGCCAACAAGGGGGCGTGCGAGGCGGGCGGCATCTCGGTCGGCCTCGGCATCGAGCTGCCCTTCGAGCAGGGGCTGAACCCCTACGTCGACATCGGGCTGAACTTCCGGTACTTCTTCGTCCGCAAGATGATGTTCGTGAAGTACGCGCAGGGTTTCGTGGTCCTCCCCGGCGGCCTCGGCACGCTCGACGAACTCTTCGAGGCCCTCACCCTGGTCCAGACCCAGAAGGTCACCCGCTTCCCGATCGTCCTCTTCGGCAGCGCGTACTGGGGAGGCCTGGTCGACTGGCTGAAGAACACGCTGGTGGCCCAGGGCAAGGCCGCGGAGAAGGACCTCCTGCTGTTCCACGTCACGGACGATGTGGACGAGGCGGTCGCCCTGGTCTCCAAGGAGGCGGCCCGCTAGATCCAGCCGTTTCCGGCGAACGGGGGGGTCCGGCATGCGGACCCCCCCGGTTCCTAGGCCAGACCCCGGCGAGCCACGGCAGGGACCCGGTGGCCGGCGATGGACGCGACCATCTCCAGCACCTGCCGGGTCTCGGCCACCTCGTGCACCCGGTACACCTGCGCCCCGAGCCACGCGGAAACCGCGGTCGTCGCCAACGTACCGATCAGCCGTTCCTTCACCGGCCGGTCCAGCGTCTCGCCCACGAAGTCCTTGTTCGACAGCGACACCAGCACCGGCCACCCCGTGGCCACCATCTCGTCCAGCCGCCGCGTCGCCTCCAGGCTGTGCCGCGTGTTCTTCCCGAAGTCGTGCCCGGGGTCGATCAGCACGGACTCCCGCGGCACCCCGAGCGCCACCGCGCGCTCGGCCAGCCCGAGGGTCACCCGGAGGATGTCGGCCACGACGTCGTCGTACGTCACCCGGTGCGGACGCGTCCGCGGCTCCACACCCCCCGCGTGGGTGCACACCAGCCCCGCCCCGTACCGGGCCGCGACCTCGGCGAGCCCCGGGTCGACCCCGCCCCACGCGTCGTTCAGCAGATCCGCGCCCGCCTCGCACACGGCCTCGCCGACCTCGGCCCGCCAGGTGTCCACGCTGATGATCACGTCGGGGAACCGGCGCCGCACCTCCGCGACGAACCCGACCGTGCGGCGCGCCTCCTCCTGCGCCGAGACCTCTTCGCCGGGCCCGGCCTTCACCCCGCCGATGTCGATGATCGCGGCGCCCTCGGCCACCGCCTGCTCCACGCGTGCGAGGGCCGGCTCGTCGCGGAAGGTGGCTCCTTGGTCGTAGAAGGAATCCGGCGTCCGGTTCACGATCGCCATGATCACCGGCTCGTGCGGCCCGAATTCCCGCCTGCCCAGCCTGAGCATCCGCTGTGACCTCTCCTAGTACGTTCCGCAGTACGGCCGCCTGTGACCCTAACTGTCAGACTCGCATGGCACGATCGGAGCCTGACAGATTCGGCTTCCGGCACAGCGGCCGGTAACGAGCGTGGGGACCCTAAGGCGATGGTGATGTTCTTGTTCCTGGTCGTCGCGCTGGCCGTCGTGGTCGCCGCGGTGACCCTCGCCGTGGTGGGCGGTGGCGAGAGTGCCCCGCTGCCCGAGGTGGCGCCGGAGCGGCTCCAGGACCCGCTGCCCGCGGACCGCCC
The DNA here is from genome assembly GCF_044750305.1 of Streptomyces sp. NPDC088810. Classification (NCBI taxonomy): domain Bacteria; kingdom Bacillati; phylum Actinomycetota; class Actinomycetes; order Kitasatosporales; family Streptomycetaceae; genus Streptomyces; species Streptomyces sp. NPDC088810. The sequence continues at coordinate 37,574 of NZ_JBIVJQ010000004.1, read as the reverse complement.
GGTGAGCGGCGCGGACGTGGAGAGCCTGCGTTTCCCGCTCGCCCCGCGCGGCTACCGCATGGCCGACGTCGACGACGCCCTCGGCCGGCTCGCCGCCGAACTGGCGGAGCGGGACGCCCGCATCGCCGAGCTGGAGTCCGCGCTGGCCGGCGCCAGAGCCGCCGCCGCGCACGTCCACCACGCCCGCCCGGACAGGGCCGAGGGCGCGGAGGGGCAGCGATGACCACCGGAGCGGCCGTCGCCGGGCCGGACGGCGCCCTGCGCTGCCCCTGGGCCCTGTCCACCGACGACTACGTGGCGTACCACGACGAGGAGTGGGGCCGCCCGGTCCACGGCGACGACGCCCTCTTCGAGCGGCTCAGCCTGGAGGCCTTCCAGTCGGGCCTGTCCTGGATCACGATCCTGCGCCGCCGCCCCGGCTTCCGCGCGGCCTTCGCCGGCTTCCGCATCGAGAAGGTCGCCGCCTTCACCGACAGCGACCGCGAGCGCCTGCTGGCCGACCCGGGCATCATCCGCAACCGGGCCAAGATCGACGCGACCCTCGCCAACGCGCGCGTGCTCGCCGACTGGGCCGAGGGCGACCTGGACGACCTGATCTGGTCCCACGCCCCCGACCCGGCCACCCGCCCGGCCCCGCAGACCCTCGCCGACGTCCCGGCGGTGACTGTGGAGTCGACGGCCCTCTCCAAGGCCCTGAAGAAGCGGGGGCTCAGGTTCGTGGGCCCGACGACCGCGTACGCGCTGATGCAGGCCTGCGGCCTGGTCGACGACCACCTGGCAGCCTGCGTGGCCCGCAGCGCCCCGTAGGGGGCGCGGGGGCCGTGCAGCCTCTGCCGCCCGGACTCAGCGGCCCAGGTACTTGGGCTTCTCCTTGTTCACGAACGCCTGCACGGCGATCGCGTGGTCCTCGGACTGCCCCGCCCGCGTCTGGAGCTCGTCCTCCTTCTCCAGTGTCTCCTCCAGCGAGTGCGTCAGCCCGTAGGCCACCGCCTCCTTGATCGCCGCGTACGCCACCGTCGGCCCCTCGGCCAGCGCCCGCGCCACCTTCTCGGCCTCGGCGCGCAGTTCGGCCGCCGGTACGACCCGGTTGGCGATCCCCAGCTCCAGCGCGTCCTGCGCGCTGATGCTGCGCGGGAACAGCAGCAGGTCGGCGGCGCGGCTCGGGCCGATCACCCGGGGCAGCGTCCAGGAGATGCCGGAGTCGGCGGTGAGGGCCACGCCCGCGAACGACGTGTTGAAGGAGGCGGTGTCGGCCACGACGCGGTAGTCCGCGGTGAGCGCGAAACCGAACCCCGCCCCGGCCGCGACGCCGTTCACCGCCGCGACCACCGGCTTCGACGCCCCGGCGAGCGCCCGCACGATCGGGTTGTAGTGCTGCTTGACCGTGCTCATCGTCTGCCCGGACCCGGTCTCCCGGTCACTGGCCAGCAGCCCGATGTGCTCCTTGAGGTCCTGGCCCACGCAGAACGCCCGGTCCCCGGCCGCGGTCAGCAGAATCGCCCGGACGGCCGCGTCGGAGGCCGCGGATTCCGCCGCCTCCCGGAGAGCGGCCTTGGTGGCGATGTTCAGCGCGTTCATCGCCTCGGGGCGGTTCAGCGTGATCGTCGCGAGTCCGTCGCTCACCTCGTAGAGCACGGTGTCGGCCATGGCGGATCCCCTCCGGTGTCGCGGCTGGTGACGTACCGCTCAGTACGCACCTGTCTGAGGACAGCATGGCGGAGATCGCCGCCCAGGAGCCGGACCCGACGTGTGACCTGCGTCAAAGAAAACGTGAGCGGATCCGCTCGGCAGATCTTCGCGCGGTGGCGAAGTATCGCAGTCACATCGCCGAATTGGGTGGTTTTGCTCGCGCGCGTTGCCCAAGCGATGCCGACCGATGTTGGTCATCGGGTCCTGCGATGCGGGATAATGGCTGGGAAGCAATGTGTTCGATGCCGGTGTCGCGTGTCCGTTATGGATGGCGGATGCCCTCGCGGGGGCGTCGGCAGACGATGAGCTGGTTTCAGGAAGGGGAACGAGCATGGCGGCCATGAAGCCGCGGACGGGCGATGGCCCGCTCGAGGTGACCAAGGAGGGGCGGGGCATCGTCATGCGCGTTCCGCTCGAAGGCGGCGGTCGACTCGTCGTCGAGCTGACCCCTGACGAGGCCGAGGCGCTCGGCGACGCCCTCAAGAAGGTCGTCGTCTGACGTCCCAGTCATCCTGTCCTACCGGCTGCCCCGGCATCGTACGCGGTGTCGGGGCAGCCGCGTTCCCCCACCCCACCTGCGGACTTCAGCGCTTGACGGCGCACAGCAGGCCGTCGCCCACCGGCAGCAGCGAGGAGACCAGCTCCTGGCTCTCCCGGACGGTGCGCAGCAGCTCGCGCAGCCGCAGCACCTCGGTAGGCTGCGGCCCGGAGTCGACCGTACGGCCGTTGGCGAAGACGCCCTCGAAGACCACCAGGCCGCCGGGCCGCAGCAGGCGCAACGATTCGGCGAGGTAGTCCGGGTACTCCAGCCGGTCACCGTCGCAGAAGACGAGGTCGTAGCCGGCGTCGGCGAGACGCGGCAGCACGTCCAGCGCACGGCCGGGGATGAACCGGGCCCGGTTGCTGGCGAAGCCGCAGACACGGAACGCCTGCCGGGCGAACTGCTGGTGGTCCGGCTCCGGGTCCACCGTGGTGAGCACCCCGTCCGGCCGCATCCCGTGCAGCAGATGGATCCCGGACACTCCGCAGCCCGTGCCGATCTCCGCGACCGCCTTCGCGTCCACGGAGGCGGCGAGCAGTCTCAGCGCGGCGCCCGTGCTGGGCGACACCGAGCGCAGCCCTGCCTCGCGGGCCCGGTCGCGGGCCCAGCGCAGCGCTTCGTCCTCGGCGACAAAGGCGTCGGCGAACGCCCAGCTCGTCTGCCGGTTGCCGGTAATGACCCTCTCCTGTCCCCGTGGTTGCCTGGGCGTGACTGTATCCGTTGGCGTCGGGAACCCGCAGATGGGACCAGGCGTTTACAGGGATGAGCCGGTGGTCGGGGACGCGACGGGGGGCGAGAGGTGGATCAGGGCGCCGAGCAACTGCTGACGCAGCCGGATGAGCCGTATCAGCGTGTATCAAATTCTCGTAAAACCGCTTATCCGGAGCTAACGGGCGAGGTGGCTATGGTAGGGGCTCCACTGGACACCACCAGAGCCGACAGGGGAGGTGCGGCTGCGCCCGGGGATCGGGGCGGAGTGCTGCGGCGCTTCCTCGGGTCGGCGGGCAGGCCGAAATCCGTGACCGACACCGCTGACAGCCACGCCGCCGCTCTCGCCGCCGGCGAGACCCAGACCGCGACCTTCGCCACCGACGCGGACGGGCAGGCGTGGACTCCGCCCACGTGGGACGAGATCGTCAGCACGCACAGCGGCCGGGTCTACCGTCTCGCCTACCGCCTGACGGGCAACCAGCACGACGCGGAGGACCTCACCCAGGAGGTCTTCGTCCGCGTCTTCCGCTCCCTGTCGACGTACTCGCCGGGCACCTTCGAGGGCTGGCTGCACCGCATCACCACGAACCTCTTCCTGGACATGGTCCGGCGCAAGCAGCGCATCCGCTTCGACGCCCTCGGCGAGGACGCGGCCGAGCGCCTGCCCAGCCGCGAGCCCACCCCGCAGCAGCTGTTCAACGACGCCCACTTCGACGCCGACGTCCAGCAGGCCCTCGACACCCTCGCGCCCGAGTTCCGCGCCGCCGTCGTCCTGTGCGACATCGAAGGACTGTCGTACGAGGAGATCGCCGCGACCCTCGGCGTGAAGCTCGGCACCGTCCGCTCCCGTATCCACCGCGGCCGGTCCCAGCTCCGCAAGGCCCTCGCGCACCGCTCCCCGGAGGCCCGCGCGGCCGAGCGCCGCTCCTTCCTGGCCCGGGTCCCCGCTCTGGGGGGAGGGGGCGCGACCGCGTGAGTGGAACACGGCCGAAACCCGCCGAGAAGGCGCATCTCGCAGAGCAGCACCTGGGAGACCGGCTCTCCGCCCTGGTGGACGGAGAGCTCGGTCATGAGACGCGTGAGCGCGTCCTCGCGCACCTGGCCACCTGCGCCCGGTGCAAGGCGGAGGCGGACGCCCAGCGCGCGCTGAAGAACGTGTTCGCGGAGGCGGCCCCGCCCCCGCCCTCCGCGAGCTTCCTGGCCCGCCTCCAGGAGCTCCCCGGGGGAGGCGACCCGGACGGCGGCGGCACGCCGTCTCCCGGGGGCGGATTCCTCGGCGGCGCCTCCGGACCGGCCGGCGCCTCCGGGGCCTTCGGCGTGAGGCGCGACGAGCGCCTCCCGTTCGGGTACGTCCCCGCCCGCGCGCACGGCTGTCTCCCGGACGGCGTCCCCGCCCCCGAGGACCGCGGTTTCCGCATCCACCCCGTCGGCCGCCCGGACGACGGCCGCTCCGCCTCGCGCGGACTGCGGTTCGCGTTCGCCGCCGCCGGCGCGGTGTCGCTGGCCGCGATCGCCCTCGGCGGCGTGACCACCGTCATCCCCGGCGATCTGACCGCGGACGCCCGGGGCGGCACCGGCACCGGCAGCAACGTCACCCCGGCCCGTTCGGCGGGCACCGGCTCGGTGGGCGGCGCGGCCACGCCGGACAGCCAGCGCCGGCGCCCGGTAGGACCACTGCTCGCGCAGGGCGGCCCGCTGACCGGCCCGGCCCCGGTGGTGCCGACGACCCTGTCGGCGCCGCTGCTGCCCGGGGTGCCGGCCCCTGCCGCCGGGCAGAGCCGCACGGAGGCGGTGCGCGGCCTGACCGCTCCGGTGCTGGCCGGTGCCGCCGCGGTCTCCCCGCTGATACGCCCGCTCGACGACACCGTGGCCCTGCCGCTCGCCGACTGGTCCACCAGCGTCGGAGTCACCGGCTCCGGCCTGCTGTCCGCCCCCGTCCCCGACACCGGCGCCGCTTCCTCCGCCGACCCCACCCACACCCCCTCCGCCTCACCGGCCTCTCCGGCCGCACCCCACCCGTCGCCCTGACCTGCCACTGCGGCACGGCCCGCGAACCTGGTTGAATCCTGGGAGGCCGTGCCCGCGGCGTCGACCCGGGAGCGGCAGCCGATGTTCCATGGCCGCGGCAGTGCGCGGTCGTGGCCCAGCCGTGGGGAGAGCATGAACGAGGGGAACCGTGTCCCGCCGGTGGACGGACCGGAGGGAGCGGCGGGGGCGACACCGGCCGACCGGACCGCGGGCACCGAGGGGGCCGTACCGGAGCACACCGGGGCCGACGGCGACTTCGAGCTGGCCAAGCCCGCGCCGGTCCCGCCGGCCGGCACCGACGAGCGTGACGCCGTAGCGGCCGGGGAGACCGCCTGGGTGGCTCCCGCCGAGCGGCCCAGGCCGCTGCACGACCCCGATCCCTACGGCACCCCGCCCTACGGCGAACCCGGCCCCTGGGCCCCGGCGCCGCCGGTCCAGCACCCGGCGGCCGCCCCGGCCCACGGGACGGCCGTCCCCGCACCCACGGGCCCGCCGACGCCCCTGCCCGCGCCCGCCGGCCACGCACCGGGCGTGCCGGCGCCCGCGCCGGGGACCCCGCCCACCGGCCCCGTGCCGCAGACCCCCGACCCCTGGGGCCGCTACGACCCCTGGGCCGCCGGTTCCGCCACGGCACAGGCGCTCGCCCGGGGGCCGTTGCAGCAGACCGGCGTCGGGGTGCTCACGGAGCAGCAGAGCACCCGGCGCGCGAGGCGGATCCTGTTCGTGTGGACCGTGGTCGTCGCCCTGGTCGCCGCGGGTGTCGGCGGAGTCGTCGGCGCCTACGTCGAACGTGACGGCCGCGGCGGCGAGGTACGGCTGCCGCAGGCCGGTAGCGTGCCGGCCGGCCGGGCGCCGGACAGCGTGGCCGGGATCGCCGCCCGCGCCCTGCCCAGCGTGGTGACGCTGCACGTCAGAGGGGCCGACGAGGCGGGCACCGGCACCGGCTTCGTGCTCGACGCCCAAGGGCACATCCTCACCAACAACCACGTGGTCGAGCCCGCCGGGACGGGCGGCGAGATATCGGTGACCTTCAGCAGCGGCGACACCGTCAAGGCCAAGGTCGTCGGCCGGGACAGCGGCTACGACCTCGCCGTCGTCCAGGTGCACGGCGTCCGCGGCCTCACCCCGCTGCCCCTCGGCAACTCCGACGACGTCAAGGTCGGCGACCCCGTCGTCGCCATCGGCGCCCCCTTCGACCTCGCCAACACGGTCACCTCCGGCATCATCAGCGCCAAGGAGCGGCCCATCACGGCCGGCGGCGAGAAGAGCGACGGCAGCGACGTGTCGTACGTCGACGCCCTCCAGACCGACGCCCCGATCAACCCGGGCAACTCCGGCGGTCCGCTGCTCGACTCCCGGGCCCAGGTCATCGGCATCAACTCCGCCATCCGCTCCGCCGGCAGCGGCACCGACTCCGACGGCGGCCAGGCCGGCTCCATCGGCCTCGGCTTCGCCATACCCGTCAACCAGGCCAAGCGGGTCGCCGAGGAACTGATCAACGACGGCCGGGCCACCCACCCGGTGATCGGCGTCACCCTGGACATGGGCTACACCGGCGACGGCGCCCGGATCGACGACAAGAGCGCCGGCGGCGGCCCCGCCGTCCTCAAGGGCGGCCCCGGCGAACGGGCCGGCCTCCGGGCGGGGGACGTCGTCACCGAGGTCGGCGGGGAGCGCGTGCACACCGGCGAGGAGCTGATCGTCAAGATCCGTGCCCACCGGCCCGGCGACCGGCTGCGGCTCACGGTGGAACGCGACGGCACCGCGCGGGAGGTGTCACTGGTACTGGGCGCGTCGGAGCGGAACTGACACAAGTCTCACCTCGGGACGGTACCGGTCGGACAGGAACGCCGGGTACCGTTGAGCGACCGAGGACATCGCAAGGAGCGTCAGGTGTTCAATGACATAGGACCACTGGAGCTGGTGACCATCATCGTGCTCGCCGTGCTCGTCTTCGGTCCGGACAAGCTCCCGAAGGTCATCCAGGACGTGATGCGCACGATCCGGAAGATCCGCGAGTTCTCGGAGAGTGCGAAGCAGGACATCCGCAGCGAACTGGGTCCCGAGTTCAAGGACTTCGAGTTCGAGGACCTCAACCCCAAGACGTTCATCCGCAAGCAGCTGGACAACGACGATCTGGGGCTGAAGGAGATCCGCAACGGCTTCGACCTGAAGAAGGAGATGGCCGAGGTCACGGACGCCGTCCACAGCCGCGACGGCGGCGCGTCCCCGGCGCCGTCCTCGTCCTCCTCCCCGGGTTCCTCCGGCGGTCGCGTCGACATGTCCAAGAAGCCCGAGACCCCGGGCGACGACGACCGCCCGCCCTTCGACGCGGACGCCACGTAAGTCTTTCCCGAGAGCGCTCTTCTCCGCCGACACGCGCACGCGGGCGTACGCCGCGCACGTGACGCGTTTCATAACGCACGCCCGTTGCACACGGCCTGATCAGGCCGTTCGTGCGACCCACGCATCCAGCGCCTGCCCTGCTGCTCTCAGCAGTGTGGATATGCTGCCGAGTTGTTGTGCGGACCGGACGCGTACGCCCGAAGGGGGGCGGGCCACCCCGGTCCGACGAGAGCGAGGAGGCGTCCGGGCAGATGGAGACGACGAGTCGGGTGGGCGCGCAGACGCCGGCCGCGGAGGGCGGACAGCAACTCCCCTCCGCCCGGCGTACGGTCGACGGTTACCTGCGGGCGCCCTTCCCGTGGTACGGCCTCGACGAGGCGTTCACGGGGCCGCGCTGGCTGATGCAGGTCGGCACCGCGGCCGACGGCGCCGTCGAGCACGGTTCGATCGGGCACGGTGACGAGCCCTCGGTCCGCGGCGAGACCGGCTCGGCCGGTGAACCGCGGGAGAAGTTCGCGGTCGTGGTGACCGTCGCCGCGCAGCCGTCCCGGCGCAGTGCCGACGGCACGGGCCTGCTGGAGGCGACCTCGGTGTCCTCGGCGGCCTGGCTGGCCGGCGTCGGGCTGCTCTCGTTCACCTGGCCCGGCCAGATGGACCACAGCCTGCGCGACGACTGGCTGGACCAGCAGACCGAGACGGCATGGGCACTGGCCGACGACCTCGACGGCCCGGAGTGGTCCAGACTGTCCCTTCCCGTGGACGGGGTGGCGGCGTCCTTCCACTACCGGGAGTCCGAGTACGGCTGGGTGCTGGCCGGCACGACCGAGGCAGGGGTGCACCTGGGTGCGTACGGGCGGGGGATGAGCGCGTACGGGCTGGGCTTCGCGGCGATCAAGGACATCACCGCGTACGCCTGACGGGCCAGGCCCGGGTGCGACCGGCTCCCGGGCCCTGCCGACGGTTCGCTCAATGTTTCAGGTTGTTGTAGATCGTCACGACGGCCGCCACCTCGGCCAGGACCCAGGTGATCTGACCGGACAAGCCGCGCATCTGGTAGACGGACAGCATCAGGGCGAAACGGCTGGGCCAGTACTGCTGAGCCTCCTGGAACGTCGCCATGTCCATCCAGATGCTGGTGAGCGCTAGGACCACGAGCAGGAGCGCGGCGTACAGGAGGAGCGGGCGCGGATCGGTGTCCATGACCTTGACGACTGCGGCAGCCAGTACTGTGGGCAACCCGTAGGCAGCGGCGAGGATCCCGGCCCGCGCCTGGCTCCGGCGTCCGGGCAGCAGACGCCACAGCGCCCCGAGTGTGAAGCCGGCGACCGTCCACGCCATCTGATAAAGGATCAGGTTGGCGGCGAACTCCGGTAACCCGGTGGGCGAATCCAGGATTGTCCGCCTCCCATAGGGGTCCTGCGCCTGGTAGTAAAGAAGCAGCGCGGTGGCCGGTGTGCCGAACCAGAATGCCAGGCGCCCTGCGCGAACCGCATTGGACCACCAACGTCCCTCCGGTCCCCAGGCCAGGGCGATGTCCAGCACCGAAATGTGCTCCGGCGGGTGGACTCCTTCACATGCGCTGACCAGCCATTGATGCAGATTGTGCAACTTTTCTTCCACCTGCTCGGAAGTCACTCCGTCGGCATGACCACGATTCAACAGGTGCATCTGATTGTTCGCGTCAATGTATTGACGGGCTTTCTTCAGTAGCTCGTGCCGGTGTTGCTCGGTGCCCAGCCGCACTGTGCGGAAACGCTCACCCATCCGACTTAGCACCGACCGGCGGCGCCCGATGTGCAGAATGCCGTACAGCGCGACCACGTTCATTACCAGCCAGGCTCCGTACAGTCCGCTGGCGCCTGCGAATTTCGCGGCTCGGACTCCGACGAAGAAGGCGAACAAGGAAGTGATCAGCAGGATGTCCGCCTTGTTGGGCGCCAGGGGGAATTGTTCGAATCTGCGGCGGCCCTGGGTCTGGGGCGACCTATTGCGGAAACGCAGCAGAGCGAGCAAGGCCAGTCCTGTCAATACCCAACTGTAGGCGAAAGTCAGTCTCAGGTCGGTGTAGGCGAACCCTTTGAATAGAATGCTCAAAGATTTGTTGTAATCAGTGGGCAGGTTTTGTTCAACGAGCCAGTTGATGCGTGCCCATCGGCGTTTGTTCACCCACCAGGCGCATGCGAACAATGCCATGGTGACGTTGGCCAGCAGGCATCCGACGACGAAGACACACTGGGCGGGGACCCGCTCCCACGCGCCGGCCCAGCGCTTTCGGAGCAATCCTCCTTCCCGCGCGAACCGCCAGGCCCAGGCGACCATCGCGGCCAACCACAACCACACGGTCGCCGTACCCACCAGCGCCAGCCCGATGCGGCCCAAGGGGGTCGTCGTACTCGGATCCAGGTTTCCCGGAAGCCCGAAGACATCGTGGGCCGGGATCACCAGCAGGCCGATGCCCGCGACCGCACACGCGGTGGCCACGACGGCGAGTGCCTGACGGCGTCGGATGTCAGCGCGAAGGGCCGGCTCGTCAGGCGCGTCGTCGGACGCAGTCGGTGACGCGCCGGGGCTCCAGGGGCGGGCGGCGAGAATCAGGCCCAAGCCTGTAGGGATGTAGAGAAGGGCGCCCGACCGGGGCGAGAAATTTTCCCGCGGCACGTACAGGAGCAGTGCCAGGGCCACCCCCGCGCTGAGTCCGGCCCACTCCAACAGGGTGCGCGTCAAGCTCGAGTCACGCCAGGTTTCCGTGTCGGCGCGCTTGGCGCGCATCGCGGCCACAGCCATAAGGATCGAGGCGCACATCCACCACGCGGCGAGGCCCGCCTTGGCCAGACCCGACTGACTGAGCATCGCCGGCAGCCAACGCTGCCAGGGCGGGTCGACCTCCACCTGTACCTCTTCGGGCAGCTTTTTCTGCCACACCACATGGTTCGCGGTGGAGTACGACGCGTGCTCCGCAAGGTCGTTGAAGTCGAGGCCACCCAGATCGACCTCGATCCGCTCCCAACGGATGGTCCGGAGCGTCGGCGGCCACAAATAGATCATCCATGTTCTTACGGTTGGGATGATCTCCCAGGGGCCCACGAGGACGGGATTCTGCGCGGTGATCCAGTTGTATGCGACGTAGTGCACCGTGACCCCGGAGTCGGTCGCTGTCACCTCGGGGTGATGGGGACGCCACTCGCTCCGTGATCCGGGGGCCTCCTCCCCGAGCAGCAAGCATCGCATCGCCAACTGGTACTGCTTGGACTTCTCGCCGAAGGTCAACTCCCTGGCAAGCGGCCACTGCCTCGGCACTTGCACCGTCATGTCGGAAATCAGCCAGGGAACGGAGCGCCTGCGCTGTTCGAGCCGCAGAGTGGCTCTGACGGTGCTGCCCTTGAGGCCGTCCGACACACAGTCGGTACTGGCATCCCGCTGGCTGGCGTGAGCCGTCCCGCCCTCCCACACGCACGCCACCAGCACCAACAGTGACAGCAGCCGCCACCACCGAGCCATCGCCATAGGTCGACACCTCTCCATATCCCTGGCGAATCTAGACAAAGCGGTGGATATGTCATGCACAGACACACGACGGGTCGCTGACACACACCTGCTTGGCTGTGCCGGCGGCATTTGCAGGGGCAGGTTCGGCAGCCGACAATGGAGATCGGTGACCGTCACTCGATTGACGGGAGGACCCATGACCGACACTCCGATGGGCGTCCCGCGGAATTCGCTTCCTCATTTCGAAGAGGCCGAAGCGCTGGGCCCCCAGGACGCGGAGTTCGTCCGGGATCTGGTGGGGGTGCTGGCCAAGCACGGGAATCTGAACCGTTTCGGTCTCTGTCTGCTGCACGACCACTTCCCGCTCGCCGCGGACGAGGTGCTGGTGGAGACGAACGACTCCCGAGCCCGCACCCTGCACGTGCGCGTCGAGAAGGCGGGTCGGACGCGGCACCTCAAGGCGTCGCAGTGGCGGTTCGTGCCGCATGCCGGCCGTGAGCCGGGCACGCAGTCCCCGGGAGTCTCCTGTCAGGAGATCCTGCTGTGCACCACGCTCGACCTCTGCCCGGGGCGCGCGGACGCACGCGACGACCGTTGAGTACGGCGAAGGGGCGCCGTCGGCGAGCGACGGCGCCCCTGTGAAGCCTGAAGTGTGAAGCCTGGAGCCCCCGCTCAGAACTTGTTCTTCGGCGTGATCCCCAGCGACAGCCCCGACAGCCCCCGCTGGCGGCCGCCCAGCTTGCCGGCGATCGCGCGCAGGGCCGAGCCCGCCGGGGAGTCGGGGTCGGTCAGGACGACCGGCTTGCCCTCGTCGCCGCCCTCGCGGAGGCGGACGTCGATCGGGATGTTGCCGAGGACGGGAACGGAAGTGCCCGTGGTGCGGGTCAGGCCGTCGGCGACCAGCTGGCCGCCGCCCGTGCCGAAGACGTCGACCATCTCGCCGCAGTGCGGGCAGGGCAGGCCGGACATGTTCTCGACCACGCCGACGATCTTCTGGTGGGTCTGCACGGCGATCGAGCCCGCGCGCTCGGCCACCTCGGCCGCCGCCTGCTGCGGGGTCGTCACGACGAGGATCTCGGCGTTCGGGACCAGCTGGGCCACGGAGATCGCGATGTCACCGGTGCCGGGCGGGAGGTCCAGGAGCAGGACGTCCAGGTCGCCCCAGTAGACGTCCGCGAGGAACTGCTGGAGCGCGCGGTGCAGCATCGGGCCGCGCCACACGACCGGCGCGTTGCCCGGGGTGAACATGCCGATGGAGATGACCTTCACGCCGTTCGCGGACGGCGGCATGATCATGTTCTCGACCTGGGTGGGCCGGCCGTCGGCACCCAGCATGCGCGGCACGCTGTGGCCGTAGATGTCGGCGTCCACGACACCGACCTTCAGGCCGTCGGCGGCCATGGCCGCCGCCAGGTTCACCGTCACCGAGGACTTGCCGACGCCGCCCTTGCCGGACGCGACCGCGTAGACCCGGGTGAGGTTGCCCGGCTTGGCGAAGGGGACCTCGCGCTCGGCCTGGCCGCCGCGCAGGGCCGCCGCCAGCTCCTTGCGCTGCTCGTCGCTCATCACGTCCAGGGTGACGTCGACGCGGGTGACGCCCTCGACCCGGGAGACCGCCTCGGTGACGCGCTGCGTGATGGTGTCACGCATCGGGCAGCCGGACACCGTCAGATACACGGTGACCGCGACCGCTCCGTCCGCGCCGATCTCCACCGATTTGACCATCCCGAGCTCGGTGATCGGGCGGTTGATCTCGGGGTCGTTCACCGTCGCCAGTGCCTCGCGCACCGCGTCTTCCGTAGCCATAAGGACGATGGTACGGCGCGCCGAGGGACCTGAGGGATGCCCCTCAGCGGTCGTCTGTGTCACGTCCGGGCGGGCGTTCTGCCCGTTCCGCCGGGAATACGACGTGACCGGGGTGCCCGTCGTGCCGGCGGCGGTCCTCCAGTTCCTTCATCAGGTCCTGGAGTTCCGAGCGGATCCAGTCCCGGGTGGCGACCTCGCCCAGGCCCGTGCGCAGCGCGGCGACCTCCCGGGTCAGGTACTCGGTGTCGGCGATGGACCGCTCGTTCTGCTTGCGGTCCTGCTCCAGGTTGACCCGGTCGCGGTCGTCCTGCCGGTTCTGCGCGAGCAGGATCAGCGGGGCCGCGTAGGACGCCTGCAGCGACAGCATCAGGGTGAGGAAGATGAACGGGTACTCGTCGAAGCGCAGATGGCGGGGCGCCGCGATGTTCCACACCACCCACACGATGATGACGACCGTCATCCACACGATGAAGCGTCCGGTTCCCAGGAACCGGGCGATCTTCTCCGACAGCCGGCCGAAGGCCTCCGGGTCCCACTCGGGCAGGAACCGGCGGCGCGGCGGGCGCGGCTGGTCGAGCCGGGCGACCCGGGGCCGTCCGGCGGCCGTGGCGCCCGCCGGGTGGCGCTCGCGGGTCGCGGTCTCGCGCTCAGGAGCCATGTGCGGGCGCCTCCTCTCCCTCGTCCAGGTGGAACTCGGTCTCCCGCCAGTCCTCGGGCAGCATGTGGTCCAGTACGTCGTCCACGGTCACCGCGCCGAGCAGTGATCCGGACTCGTCCACGACGGGCGCCGCCACCATGTCGTACGTGGCGAAGAACCCGGCGACGACCGGCAGCGCGGCGTCCGGGTCCAGCGGCTGCAGATCGTCGTCCACGAGCGAGCTGACCAGGGTGTACGGCGGGTCCCGCAGCAGCCGCTGGAAGTGCACGGTGCCCAGGTACTTGCCGGTCGGGGTCTCGTCGGGCGGGCGGCAGACGTAGACCTGGGCGGCGAGGGCGGGGGACAGGTCCGGGTTGCGGACGCGGGCGAGCGCGTCGGCGACGGTGGCGTCCGGCCGCAGCACGATCGGCTCCGTCGTCATCAGACCGCCGGCCGTGTGCTCCTCGTACGACATCAGACGGCGCATGTCGGCCGCGTCGGCGGGCTGCATCAGGCTCAGCAGCCGCTCCTTGTCCTCCTCGGGCAGTTCGGAGAGCAGGTCGGCCGCGTCGTCCGGGTCCATCGCCTCCAGCACGTCCGCCGCGCGCTCCTCCTTCAGCTTGCCGAGGATCTCGATCTGGTCGTCCTCCGGCAGCTCCTCCAGGACGTCGGCGAGCCGGTCGTCGTCCAGGGCGGCGGCGACCTCGGCCCGCCGTTTCGGGGACAGGTGGTGCAGCACGTTGGCGAGGTCGGCGGGGCGCAGCTGCTCGAAGGTGGCGAGCAGGCTCTCGGCGCCCTGCCCGTGCTCCTCCAGCGAGAACCCGGTGACGGCCGACCACTCGGCGGTCAGCGTCTCGCCCTTCGCCCGCCGGAAGGCGCCGCCCTTGCGGCCCTTGCGCAGGAAGACCCGGTCGACCTCCCAGTCGCGGCGGGCGGGCAGCTGCTGCACGGACATGTCGAGGACGGTGACCTCCTCGCCGGTCTCCACCAGGGTCACCCGCCGGTCCAGCAGCTCGCCGAAGACGAGCCGCTCGGTGGGCCGCTGCTCGAAGCGCCGGACGTTGACCACGCCGGTGGTGATGACCTGGCCGGACTCGATGCCCGTGATCCGGGTCATGGGCAGGAAGATACGGCGCCTGGTGGACAGTTCGACCACCAGCCCGAGAACGCGCGGGGGCCGTCGCCGGACGCGCAGCATGACGACCATGTCGCGTACGCGGCCCACCTGGTCGCCGGTCGGATCGAAGACGGGAACCCCGGCGAGGTGCGAGACGAAGATCCGGGGGGCGCCGGCTGCCATGGCTCTGCTTCCTTTGCCTGGGAGACGCTGGGAACTGCGATGTGTGGAATGTGCTCGGATTTGCCCGCTCGGGTGCGCTTCAGGCTAGCCCGTACCGGTCGGATACGCCCTGGTGGGGGGTCCGGACGGACTGGCTCCGCCGGGTGGGCGGGGCACCGGTACGCTGCGGTACGCCGCTCAGGAACCGTCAGAAAGGCGACCCCACCTGTGACTGCGATTCCCCAGGGCCGTACCCGCCGGTCCGTGCTGGTGACCGCGAGCTGCGCACTGGCCGTGACGGGAGCGATGGTGCTGTCGGGGTGCGGCGGCGACGATCCGGACGCGGGGACCAACGGGGTGGGCAAGCTGCCCGCGGCGAAGATCCAGGCGAAGACGCGGGCCGCGGCGGACGCGGCGCCCGCCGTCCGGCTGTCCGGGACCGTGGTCACCAGCGGCCGTACGTACCGCCTCGACATGCAGCTCAAGGCCGACGGCGGCACCGGCTCGGTGACCTCGCAGGGGGCCACCTTCAAGCTGCTGCGGGTCGGGCGGGAGCTGTACCTCAAGGCGGACGCGGACTTCTGGAGCCACGCCGACGGCAGCGACGGCACCCCGGGCAAGCTGGACGGCAAGTACGTGAAGGTCCCGCAGCGCGATCCCGCGTACAAGAAGTTCAGCGGCTTCACGGACAAGGACGTCCTCCTCGACGGTCTGCTGACACTGCACGGCGCGCTGGCGACGGACGGCCACCACGCCGATCAGTCGGGTACCCGCACGATCCGCATCACCGGCGACAACGGCGCCGGCGGCACCCTGGACGTGTCCCTCCAGGGCACGCCCTATCCCCTCCGCCTGGTCCGCGCCGGCGACGCGGGGACGCTCCGCTTCTCCGACTGGGGCAAGAACTTCACCGTCGAGGAACCGGCCAAGTCGGAGACGGTGGACTACGGCAGGCAGTTGCCGACGTCGTAGGACGGCCGCCGGGGCGTGCGGCCGGTCCGGCACCGCCGGGCCGCGCCGGCGCGCAGGCCGCCGCCGCTCACTTCCTCTTGCGGCGCTTGAGCAGGAGCTTCGGCAGGCCAGCCGGGACGGGTCTGCGGGTGGTGGCCGGGGTCGGGACGGGACGTTCGGCCAGGTCGCCGGAGGGCAGCGGGGCCACGGAACCCGCCGGCACCAGGCGCAGCACCCGGCACTCGCGGGCCCAGCGGGCCGGCATCTCCTCGCCGTCGGGGGCGTTCAGCCGCTTGCCCTTCAGCTCGGCGACGGCCGCCTCCCACTCCGCGGAGCCGGACGCCGGCTCGGTCACGGTCACCGGGAAGGTCACCAGCCGGCCGCCCTTGTCCTTGCTGCGCACGCTCACCTCGGCGGAGCCGCCGTCGGTCAGCCCCTCCAGCGGCTGCTCACCGGGACCGCCGCCGACCACGCACAGCGCGCCGTCGTGCCACACGTGCCACAGCGCACGCGCGGCCGGGGCACCGGCGCCCCTGACCCAGATCAGGCCGGACTTCTTCGAGGCCTCCTCGATGAGGGCCCGGTCGAGCAGCTCGCTTGTCATGCGCCCCAGCCTAACCAGGCCGTACCGGCCCGCTCACAGCCAGCCGTTGCGCTTGAGCGTGCGGTGGATGCCCAGACAGAGGGCGACCGTGATGCCCATGATCACCGGGTAGCCGTACTTCCAGTGCAGCTCGGGCATGTACTTGAAGTTCATCCCGTACACCCCGCACACCATGGTCGGTACGGCGATGATCGCGGCCCAGGCGGTGATCTTGCGCATGTCCTCGTTCTGCGCGACGGACGCCTGCGCGAGGTTGGCCTGGAGGATGGAGTTGAGCAGTTCGTCGAAGCCCAGCACCTGCTCCTGGACCCGGGCGAGGTGGTCGGCGACGTCCCGGAAGTACTTCTGGATGTCGGGGTCGATCAGCCGCATCGGCCGCTCGCTCAGCAGCTGCATGGGCCGCAGCAGCGGCGCCACCGCCCGCTTGAACTCCAGCACCTCGCGCTTGAGTTGGTAGATCCGAGCCGAGTCCACACCGCGCGAGACCCCGCCCTTGCGGCCGGGCGAGAAGACCTCGGTCTCCACCTCGTCGATGTCGTCCTGCACGGCGTCGGCGACCGCGATGTAGCCGTCCACGACGTGGTCCGCGATGGCGTGCAGCACGGCCGAGGGGCCCTTGGCAAGCAGCTCCGGGTCGTCCTGGAGGCGGTGGCGCAGGGCGCGCAGCGAGCCCTGGCCGCCGTGCCGGACGGTGATGAAGAAGTCCCGGCCGGTGAAGCACATGACCTCGCCGGTCTCCACGACCTCGCTGTTGGCGGTGAGCCGGTCGTGCTCGACGTAGTGGATGGTCTTGAAGACGGTGAACAGCGAGTCGTCGTACCGCTCCAGCTTGGGCCGCTGGTGGGCCTGCACCGCGTCCTCGACGGCCAGCGGGTGCAGCCCGAACTCGCTGGCGATACCGGCGAATTCGTCCTCGGTGGGCTCGTGCAGCCCGATCCAGACGAAGCCGCCGTCGCGGCGCACCAGCCGCATCGCCTCCTGCGGGGTGAGCGGGCCCGTGCTCTGCACGCGGGCGCCGTCGCGGTAGACGGCGCAGTCGACGACGGCCGAGGAGGTGCCGGGGGCGCGCGTGGTGTCGTACGAGGGGCTCGTGTCCTTGCGCAGCGAGACGCGGGAGGACGGGCGGACCACGGCGCGCAGGTCGCGGATCATCGACATGGGCAGGCTCCTTCGCAGGCGGGCAGCGAGGGCGCGCGGCAACGGGTGGAACTACCCGGAATGGGGACGTCCTGACTGTGCATGTTTGGCACGTCCACAAAGCGGGGAGCACCGCACCGTCGCGGTGGCGACTTCGCTGCTGATGCAGAACTGATTCAGATCAGACAGATCAGGCAAAGCGAGACGAAGTGCTCTTCCGAACGACGAAGCGCAAAGGAAGGCGGCGGCCAGCCGGGAACTACATCAGCAGCCGGAAGAGCGAGTGGTACTGCACGGTCGACTTCGATCCATGACAGCCCCACCTCCTCCGGCCGGTCCCTCGTAAGGGAGTCTCGTCGGCGTCGGGACCCGATAGCCACGCTTGGCGTGCTGCCCCGAACCACCGGCTCAGAGTACCAGCCGCCCGTACTGTCAAGGCGCCGCTTTGCCCGCTGCTGACGAGTTCTATGCTCGGCGCATGGCAGATGTTCTTCCTCTGGTCGAGGCCCGGTTGACCACCGCGCTGGGCGAACCGGACGCCCGGGCCGCGGTCACCTTCCTCGGCACGGACCGTATCGAGGTGCTCCGCTTCCAGGAGGGGGACGTCGTCCGGTACGCCACCCTGGGCATGTCCCAGCACCCCATGACGGATCCCGCGGCGATCCTCGCCGACCCGGTCAAGGGCCCCCGCGCCGAACTGGTCCTGTCCGTCCGCGCGGGCCTCGCCGACACCGACAAGGTGCTCCGCCCGCTCGCCGTGCTGGCCGCGACGCCGCAGGTGGAGGGGCTGGTGGTGACCCCGGGTGCCTCGCTCGACGTGGGCGAGCCGCTGTGGCCCGGCGCCCCCTTCACCTCCGTCCTGGTGGGCGAGCCCGGCGGGCTGGTGGAGGACCTGGAGCTGGACGCCCCGATGGACCCCGTACGGTTCCTGCCGCTGCTGCCGATGACCCCGAACGAGGCCGCCTGGAAGCGGGTGCACGGCGCCCAGGCCCTCCAGGAGCGCTGGCTCGCCGGCGGGACGGACCTGAGGGACCCCGCCCGCAGATCCGTCCCGCTGGACTGACGCGCAGCCCGCAGCGGGGTGACCGAACTCACCAACACAAGGCCGGATCCGGTCAGTTGGCGAAGCCGTCGACCCCGTCCTCGAGAGCGGGGGAGAGCGTCGGGGCCTTGCGCCGGACGACGCTGTTCCGCCCTTGCAGGTTAGCTCGGCTAATTAATGTAAGTTGCAGCGACCTTGCCGGACGGGTGATCGTCCTTGACGTGGGCGGGCCGGGGTAGGACCGTGGAGCCCTATGAGGGGCGAACCCAGTTGCCCGAGGTGCGGTGGCCGGGTCAGGGCTCCCGGCCTCTTCGCCGATGCGTGGCAGTGCGACGTGCATGGCCCGGTGTATCCGCTGCAGCCCGTGATCCCGCCCAGCGTCGAGGCGCTCAACGTCGTGGTGCACCGCACCCAGGTGCCGGTGTGGATGCCGTGGCCGCTGCCGGTCGGCTGGCTGTTCACGGGTGTGGCGTACGCCGGCGACGACCGCAGCGGCGGCCGGGCGACCGCGGTGGCCTGCTCGGGCCCCGGCCCGCTAGGCGGCCCGGGCGAGATGATCCTGATCGCCGAGGAGCTGGGCGTCGGCCTCGGCGCGCACTACGCCGGCATCGACGGCCCCGATCCCGGGTCGTACATGAACGTCGAGAAGCCGCCGCAGGCCAAGGTGCTCGCCGCGGGCCGCCCGACACCCCTCTGGCACGTCTACCGCACCCCCGACGACCGTGCCGTCTTCGCCGGCGAGGCGCTCGGGATGTGGCTGTGGGCGGTGATGTGGCCCGAGCAGTCGGGTCTGCTCATGTACGACGAGCTGGTGCTGACCGATCTGCGGGACGCGGGGGCGGAGATAGATCTGGTGCCCTGCGGAGCGTTGTCGCCGCGCTTGCTCCGGCCGTAGCGCCCACCGGGGTGGGGTGCGCTGTGCGAGGGCGGCTGCGGGTCGTTCGTGGTTGCTCGCGCAGTTCCTCGCGCCCCTTCATGGTGTAGGGGGTGCTTTGCGGTTGCGGGTGTGACAGGCGGGCCGGAAAACACCGCTATCCTTAGGTGTCCCCTTCCTTCCGCCATCGCCTGGAGTTCGCGTGCGTATCGACCTGCACTGTCACTCCACGGCGTCCGACGGGACGGACACCCCTGCCGAGCTGGTGCGGAAGGCCTCCGCTGCGGGACTGGACGTGGTCGCGCTGACCGACCACGACACCACCCGCGGGTACGGCGAAGCGGTCGCCGCGTTGCCCGAGGGGCTGACGCTGGTCACCGGCGCCGAGCTGTCCTGCCGGATCGACGGTGTCTCGATGCACCTGCTGGCCTACCTCTTCGACCCCGAGGAGCCGGCCCTGCTCGCCGAGCGCGAGCTGGTCCGCGACGACCGGGTGCCGCGGGCCAAGGGCATGGTCACCAAGCTGAACGAGCTGGGCGTGCCGGTCACCTGGGAGCAGGTCGAGCGGATCGCCGCCGGCGGCTCGGTGGGGCGCCCGCACGTGGCCTCGGCACTGGTCGAGCTGGGTGTCGTACCGACGGTGAGCGACGCGTTCACCGAGGAGTGGCTGGCCGACGGCGGGCGGGCCTTCGTGGAGAAGCACGAGACCGACCCCTTCGAGGCGGTCCGGCTGGTCAAGGCCGCGGGCGGGGTCTGCGTGTTCGCGCACCCGGCCGCCGCCAAACGGGGCCGTACCGTGCCGGAGTACCGGATCGCGGAGCTGGCCGAAGCCGGGCTGGACGGCATCGAGGTCGACCACATGGACCACGACGCCGACGCCCGGGACCGGCTGCGGGGCCTGGCGAAGGAACTGGGGCTGCTGGTCACGGGCTCGTCGGACTACCACGGCAGCCGCAAGACCGTGGCGCTGGGCGCGTACACGACCGACCCCGAGGTGTACGGGGAGATCACCCGGCGGGCGACGGGCGCGTTCCCGGTGCCGGGCACCGGCGGAGCCTGAGGCCCCCAGGGGCCGGCCCGCCACACCACCTCACGCCCGTACTTCCTCTTCCTGCAAGGCCTGTACTTCCCCCATGTTCGACATCGCCGTCTTCGGCTCCCTGTTCCTGACCCTCTTCGTCATCATGGATCCCCCCGGGATCACCCCGATCTTCCTCGCCCTGACCGCCGGCCGGCCGGCCAAGGTGCAGAAGCGGATGGCCTTCCAGGCCGTCTGCGTGGCGGGCGGGGTCATCGCCGTCTTCGGCGTCCTGGGCCACCAGATCCTGAACTACCTGCACGTGTCCGTGCCCGCGCTGATGATCGCGGGCGGGCTGCTGCTCCTGCTGATCGCGCTGGACCTGCTCACCGGCAAGACCGACGAGCCGAAGCAGACCAAGGACGTCAACGTGGCGCTCGTACCACTGGGCATGCCGCTGCTCGCGGGCCCCGGTGCGATCGTGTCCGTGATCCTGGCCGTGCAGAAGGCCGACAGCGTGTCCATGCAGCTCTCCGTGTGGTCCGCGATCCTCGCGATCCACGTGGTGCTGTGGCTGGTGATGCGTTACTCGCTGCTGATCATCCGGGTCATCAAGGACGGCGGTGTCGTCCTGGTGACGCGGCTCGCGGGCATGATGCTCTCCGCGATCGCGGTGCAGCAGATCATCAACGGGGTCACTCAGGTGATCCGGGGGAGCTGAGCCGTCGTCGGCTCGGCTCCCCCGGAAAGCTCGAGTGGCTGAGAAGCCCGTGTGCGGGTTACGAGGCCGGAGTGTCGGCCGGGCGGATCCACAGGCGCTGTCCGATGGCGGCGGCCTGCTGAACGATCCGGTTGACGGAGGCGGCGTCCACGACGGTGCTGTCCACGGTGGTGCCGTCGACCTCGTCGAGTCGCATGATTTCGAAGCGCATGGGCTTCTCCCTTCGTCTGGTCATCCTCCTGCGGAGAACTACTTGATGTGACGTCCGGTGTATCCAGCGTCGTACGTAGTCAACGCCATGCGTGTTACAAACATTCCCTACGCTAAAGAAATTTTTCGAACAACTAATTACTGACCGGTAAGCCGCAGCCGAGGAACCCACCGGGACCGGTTGTGTTCGCAGTGTGACCACCGGGACAATGAGGGCGATGAACGACGACCTGGCCGCCCTGGGCGCCCGTATCGAGCGCACGAACGAGCTGCTGGAACGCATGCTCGCCGAGGTGGCGAAGACGCCCTCGACCCACGCGATCTTCGTCGACGCGGGCTATCTGTATGCAGCCGCCGGCCGACTCGTCGCCGGGACCGAGGACCGCCGCACCTTCGACATCGACGCCGAGGGCCTGATCGACGCGCTCATCGACAAGGCCCGCCAGATCTTCGCGGACAGCCGGCTGCTGCGCGTGTACTGGTACGACGGCGCCCGCCGCCGCATCCACACCGCCGAGCAGCAGTCCATCGCCGAACTGCCCGACGTCAAGGTCCGCCTCGGCAACCTCAACGCCAACAACCAGCAGAAGGGCGTCGACTCGCTGATCCGGACCGACCTGGAGTCACTGGCCCGGCACCGCGCGATCAGCGACGCGGCGCTCCTCGGCGGCGACGAGGACCTGGTCTCGGCGGTCGAGGCGGCCCAGGGCTACGGCGCCCGCGTCCACCTCTGGGGCATCGAGGCGCCCGAGGGCCGCAACCAGGCCGAGCCGCTGCTCTGGGAGGTCGACAGCCAGCGCACCTTCGACCTGGAGTTCTTCAAGCCGTACGTCTCCCGGCGCACCGCCGCCGCGTACGAGGCCGCCGGCGGCGCCCGCCCCACCCGCGAGGACGTCCGCTTCGTCGGCGCCCAGATCGCGGCCCGGTGGCTCTCCTCCCGGGGCCGCGAAGCGCTGGTCGAGCTGTTCCCGGGCCACCCCTACCTGCCCGGCTCCGTCGACCAGGACCTGCTGGTCGAGGCCGAGGAGCTGCTCCAGTACTCCCTGCGCGGCCAGGCGGACCTGCGGCGGGCGCTCCGGGACGGCTTCTGGGAGCATCTGCACGCGCAGTTCTAGCCCGGCCCGGACGCTATGACCCGGCCGCCGTGCCGTCCCAGAAGTCGGCGAGCGCGCGGGCCGTCTCCAGGGGTCGGTCGGTGTTCGGGGAGTGCTCGGCGCCCTCGATGACCGTCCGGCGCGCCCTCAGCCGTACCGCCATGGCGTCGAGCAGCGGCAGCGGCCAGGTGTCGTCCCGCGCACCCGACAGCACGTGGAACGGCAGCGGAACGGCCGCCAGTTCGGCGACCCGGTCCGGTTCCGTGCACAACTGGAGCCCGGTGGCGAGGAGTTGGGCGGGCTTGGTGCCCAGCCAGCGGCGCCGCAGGTCGTTGCGGTCGTCCAGCCCGGCGTCGAGCGCGGGCGTGTCCGTCTCCTCAGGCGGCTCCATCGCCTGGATCGTCTCCCACACCTCCGCCATGCTCAGCACCGCGAGCGCGTCCCGGAGCAGCTTCACGCGCTCCTGCTGGGGCGTCGAGATCTGCGCCGGGCCGGAGGCCATCAGGGTGAACGACAGGAACGGGGTGTGGTCCAGCAGTACGGCGGCGCGCGCGATTTGGCCGCCGAGGGAGTGCCCCAGCAGGTGCACCGGGCCGCCGATCGCCGCCGCCTGCGCCAGCACGTCCCGCGCCAACTCCTCCTGCGCGTAGGCCGACTCGTCCGTCGCGGGTCCGTCCGACTCGAACTGGCCCCGCCCGTCCACGGCGACGGTCCGGTACCCGCGCTCGGCCAGCGGCACGTGCAGCGGGTTGAAGTCCTCCTTGCTGCCGGTGAATCCCGGCAGCAGCAGCACCACGCCCTTGGGTGCCACCCCGGCGGCCACGGGGGCGTCGACCACGGCGAACTCCCCCCGAGCCGTGCGCAGCGCGTACGCGCGCGCACCGGGAGGGGGAACGAAGGTGGCGGGCCTGCTCATGGGGAGAGGCTATCGGGCCGGGTCGAGCTGCGCTTTGAGGGGTCGGGAGGGGGGCGTGGTGGCGGTGCGGGGTGAAACGCCGACGGCCGGGTCCACTTGCGTGGACCCGGCCGTCGGACCGGTTGTCGTCACCGCCGTGCGGGCGGCGCCGGGTCAGGCCTCGGGGGCCTCCACGGCCGCGACCGCCTTGCGGGTCCGGCGCGGCTTGGGCGCCGCCTCGGCCTCGGCGGTCTCCGGTGCCGTCGCGGCGGTCTTGCGCGTCCGGCGCGGCTTGACCGCCGGCTCCTCGGTGGCCTGCGCCGGAATCTCCGGAGCAGCCGCCTCGGCAACGGCCTTACGGGTCCGTCGCGCCTTCGGAGCGGCGACCGCTTCCCCGTCGACCGCGTCCACGGCGGCGGTTGCCGTCTTCCGGGTACGGCGCGGCTTGGCCTCGGCCTCGGGTGCCTCCGGCGCGGCTGCGGCGGTCTTGCGGGTGCGGCGCGGCTTGGTTTCCGTGCCTTCCGCGGTGTCCACGGCGGTCTCGGCGGCGGCCGCGGTCTTGCGGGTGCGGCGCGGCTTGGGCTCGGCTTCCGCTTCGGTGACCTCCGCTGCCGGTGCGGCTGCGGCGGTCTTGCGGGTGCGGCGCGGCTTGGTTTCCGTGCCTTCCGCGGTGTCCACGGCGGTCTCGGCGGCGGCCGCGGTCTTGCGGGTGC
>NZ_JBIVJQ010000004.1:0-13694 GCF_044750305.1 Streptomyces sp. NPDC088810 | reverse complement strand
GCGGCGCGGCTTGGGCTCGGCTTCCGCTTCGGTGACCTCCGCTGCCGGTGCGGCTGCGGCGGTCTTGCGGGTGCGGCGCGGCTTGGTCTCCGTGCCTTCCGCGGTGTCCACGGCGGCCGTTGCCGTCTTCCGCGTGCGGCGGGGCTTGGCCTCGGCCTCGGCCTCGGGGGCGTCGGGCGTGGCCGGCTCCGCTGCCTTGCGGGTGCGGCGGCGCGGCTTGGCCTCGGTGGCCTCGGCGGTGTCCACGGCGGTCTCGGCGGCGGCCGCGGTCTTGCGGGTGCGGCGCGGCTTGGCCTCGGCGGGCTCCGCCGTCTCCGGTGCCGCCTCGGCCTCGGGGGCCGGCTCGGCCGTCTTGCGGGTGCGGCGGCGCGGCTTGGTCGCCGCGGCCGGAGCGGCCTCGGGCTCCGCCACCGGGCTGTCCGCGATCACCGACTCGGCCACGGGCTCGGCGGCCGGCTCGGCCACCGGGGTCACGTCCGCGGCCGGCTCGGTCACCTGCTCGGTCGCCGGTGCCTCCGTCACGGCCGGCTTACGGGTGCGGCGGCGGCGCGGCTTCTCCGGCGTCTCCAGGGCGGCGGGGCCCTCGGCCGTGACCACCGTCTCGGCGGCGGCCACGTCGGTCGCCGCCGGCGCCGCGGCGGCCGTCACCTGCTCCGCAGGCGCTCCGCCGCGGGTGCGGCGACGGCGGCGCGGGGTACGGGTCGCGGCCGGAGCCTCCTCCGTGCCGGCGGTCTCGGCGACCGGCGCGGCGGGGGAGGCGTCCAGCGGGGTGCCACCGCGGGTACGGCGGCGCCGGCGCGGGGTACGGGCCGGACGCTCACGCTCGGCCGGGGCCGACTCGGCACGGCCGCCGCGGCCACCACGGCCCCGCGCGCCCCGCCCGCCGGTCTCGCCCAGGTCCTCCAGCTCCTCCGCGTCCAGACCGGCACGGGTCCGCTCCGCGCGCGGCAGGGTGCCCCTCGTGCCCTGGGGGATGCCGAGGTCGGAGAACAGGTGCGGGGAGCTCGAGTACGTCTCCACGGGGTCGTTGAAGTCCAGCTCCAGCGCCTTGTTGATCAGCTGCCAGCGCGGGATGTCGTCCCAGTCGACGAACGTGATCGCCGTACCCTTGGCGCCCGCGCGGCCGGTCCGGCCGACCCGGTGCAGGTACGTCTTCTCGTCCTCGGGGGACTGGTAGTTGATGACGTGGGTCACGCCCTCGACGTCGATGCCGCGCGCGGCGACGTCGGTGCAGACGAGGACGTCGACCTTGCCGTTGCGGAAGGCCCGCAGGGCCTGCTCGCGGGCGCCCTGGCCGAGGTCGCCGTGGACCGCGCCGGCGGCGAAGCCGCGGTTCTGCAGCTGCTCGGCGATGTCGGCGGCCGTGCGCTTCGTACGGCAGAAGATCATTGCCAGCCCGCGGCCCTCGGCCTGCAGGATGCGGGCGACCATCTCGGGCTTGTCCATGTTGTGCGCGCGGTAGACGAACTGCTTGATGTTCGCGACCGTCACGCCCTCGTCGTCCGGCGCCGTGGCGCGGATGTGGACGGGCTGCGACATGTAGCGGCGCGCGAGGCCGATGACCGCGCCCGGCATGGTCGCCGAGAACAGCATGGTCTGGCGCTTGGCCGGAATCATGTTGATGATCTTCTCGACGTCGGGCAGGAAGCCCAGGTCGAGCATCTCGTCGGCCTCGTCCAGGACCAGGCTCTTGATGTGGTTCAGGTTCAGCTTCTTCTGGCCCGCGAGGTCCAGCAGACGGCCCGGGGTGCCGACGACCACGTCGACGCCCTTCTTCAGGGCTTCCACCTGGGGCTCGTAGGCCCGGCCGCCGTAGATCGCCAGGACGCGCACGTTACGGACCTTGCCGGCCGTCAGCAGGTCGTTGGTGACCTGGGTGCACAGCTCGCGCGTGGGGACGACGACGAGCGCCTGCGGGGCGTCGGTGAGGGCCTCGGGGGCGGCGCGTCCGGCCTCGACGTCGGCGGGGACGGTGACGCGCTCGAGGAGCGGGAGGCCGAAGCCCAGCGTCTTGCCGGTGCCGGTCTTGGCCTGGCCGATGACGTCCGTGCCCGAGAGGGCGACGGGGAGTGTCATCTCCTGGATGGGGAAGGGGGTGATGATGCCGACGGCTTCCAGGGCCTCGGCGGTCTCGGGGAGGATTCCGAGTTCACGAAACGTCGTAGTCAGGGTGCTGCCTCTTCTGTGTGCGCGGTGCGAGGCGAGCGCGGGGGGTCATGACTGACCGTGCCGGGGACGTCGGCTGCCGTACGGACGAACCACTCGGGCAAGCCGTATGACACGGGACCTCTGCCGACGCTCTAGCGCTCGTACCGCTGAGGGGTCCCTCCTGCCGTCGTACGATCACTGCCGTACGGCCTTGGAGGGCTGTCGGGTCGGAGCCGATCGGGCCACCGACCGGGCATCCTCATGCGTGCGGCCTGTCGGGACACGTCGAGCATCGTCGACGCACTCTGGCAGGCGCATTACCACCATACCCCGGATTCGCGCACATGCGATGGCCGATTTGGTCACGTAGTCGTGGTCACACTGGCTGACCAGGGCTTGAGCGGAGCGTCGAGCCGACTATTGTGCGCCTCATGACTAGCTCTGACAAGCCTGAGAACGCGTCCGCCGAACCCGCCGAGCCCACCGGTGTCGCCGCCCAGGACTGGGCGCAGGCATCCGCCGACCCGCAGTACCGCGCCGCCGTCGTGGACCTGCTCGGCGCGCTCGCGTACGGGGAGCTGGCGGCGTTCGAGCGGCTCGCGGAGGACGCCAAGCTGGCGCCGACCCTCGCGGACAAGGCGGAGCTGGCGAAGATGGCCTCGGCCGAGTTCCACCACTTCGAGCGGCTGCGGGACCGGCTGACCGAGATCGGCGAGGAGCCGACGGCCGCGATGGACCCGTTCGTGGCCGCGCTCGACGGCTTCCACAAGCAGACGGCGCCCTCGGACTGGCTGGAGGGCCTGGTCAAGGCGTACGTCGGCGACTCCATCGCGAGCGACTTCTACCGGGAGGTCGCGGCCCGGCTCGACTCCGACACGCGCGAACTGGTGCTGGCCGTGCTCGACGACACCGGGCACGCCGGCTTCGCGGTGGAGAAGGTGCGGGCCGCCATCGACGCCGATCCGCGCGTGGGCGGCCGGCTGGCACTGTGGGCGCGGCGGCTGATGGGGGAGGCGCTGTCGCAGTCCCAGCGGGTGGTCGCCGACCGGGACGCGCTGTCCACGATGCTCGTGGGCGGGGTGGCCGACGGGTTCGACCTCGCGGAGGTCGGGCGGATGTTCTCCCGGATCACCGAGGCGCACACCAAGCGGATGGCTGCGCTGGGCCTCGCGGCCTGAGAAACGGTGCGCTCCCCGCACCCCTTCGGGGCGCGGCGGCCCCTACGCCGTTGCTGATCGGCGGCGCAGGCGGCCTGTCGGGCGCAGGAGCAGGGACAGGGACGCCACCGAGATGATCGCGGCGCCCAGGAGGCTCAGCAGGGCGGTGCCGGGGCCCAGGGCGGTGTGGGTGACGAAGTCGCCGAAGAGGGCTCCGGCGACGCCCGTGCAGATCACCAGCGGGCGGGCCGGGAGCCGGTGGGCGAGCCGGTGCGTCGCCGCCCACGCCAGGATCAGACCGAGCACGGCGGAGCCGAGTGCTTCGAGGATCATGTCGGGGTCCCTCCCACGGCCGGTCTGGCTCGACGGTCGTAGCCCGTCATACCCGTGACCTGCGGATTGCAATCCTGCGCTGTGAAGGCCCTGTGCTCCGTCCGTGGGCAGCGCGGCACGCGGAAGGGCCCGGCGGCACACGGCCGCCGGGCCCTTCGCACACACGTGTCGCCTACAGGGCGCCGAACCCGACCTTGCGCACGGTCGGCTCGCCGATCTCCACGTACGCCAGACGGTCCGTCGGCACCAGGACCTTGCGGCCCTTCTCGTCCTGGAGGCTGAGCAGCCCGGTCTTCCCGGCCAGCGCCTCGGCCACGATGCTCTCGACCTCCTCGACGCTCTGACCGCTCTCCAGAACGATCTCGCGGGGCGCGTGCTGCACGCCGATCTTGACCTCCACGGCTATGTCCCTCCGACGGTCAGTGATGTGCGCGATCAACCGCGCCGTACCCAGCACACATTAGCCCGGTGAGGGGACGTACACGGCCTGGGCGGGAACGCCAGGAGCGAACAGCGCGCGGGAACAAACCGCCGTCAGTGGTGCTCGGTGCCGTGCAGCGGGAAGCCGGCGATGCCCCGCCAGGCCAGCGAGGTCAGCAGCTGCACCGCCTGATCGCGTGGGACGCTGCGGTCGCTGTGCAGCCACGAACGGGCGACCACCTGGGCGAGCCCGCCCAGACCGGAGGCCAGCAGCATCGACTCCGCGCGCGAGAGGCCCGTGTCCTCGGCGATGACGTCGCAGATCGCCTCGGCGCACTCGTTGGTCACCTTGTCGACGCGCTCGCGCACCGCGGGCTCGTTCGTCAGGTCCGACTCGAAGACCAGCCGGAAGGCCCCGCCGTCGTCCTCCACGTACGCGAAGTAGGCGTCCATGGTCGCCCGGACGCGCTGCTTGTTGTCGGTCGTCGACGCCAGCGCGCCGCGCACCGCCTGGATCAGCGACTCGCAGTGCTGGTCCAGCAGCGCGAGGTAGAGGTCGAGCTTGCCGGGGAAGTGCTGGTAGAGCACCGGCTTGCTCACGCCGGCCCGCTCGGCGATGTCGTCCATCGCCGCCGCGTGGTAGCCCTGCGCGACGAAAACCTCCTGAGCGGCGCCCAGCAACTGGTTCCGCCGGGCTCGGCGCGGCAGACGGGTGCCCCGTGGGCGTGCCGCCTCAGTTTGCTCGATGGCTGTCACGCCGCCTCCCAAAGTCGTCCACATGCGGTGTCGGCCGCGCGGCCATCGTACTTTTCGGTAACCCTGGTGTGCGCGGTGCGAGCGCAGAATTTCACGTACCGGACGACGGCGGAAGCCGCGCGGCCCGTCCGGTGCGGCCGGCCGGGCCCCGCGCGGACCTGCGAGGTCAGCGGTAGTCGTCCTCGTCGAGCGAGACCACACGTGCCTGTTCGACCAGATCGGCCACGTTCCCGCGGTCCGGGTCCATTCCGGTCAGCGGGTCGTCGCGCTCCGGCGCGATGTCCGCGGCCTGCTCGGCCGCGTCGACCTCCGGCGCCTCGACGTCGCGCTCCTGCACCGCCTCCGCGTCCAGGTCGTCGATGTCCTCGATCGCGTCGGGCTCGATGGGGTCATAGGCCATGGTGGGCTCCCTTCCTACGAACGTCCCTGGATAGAGCAGGGGCCACACGCGGGTGCCCTCTGTACGAGCCTAGGAGACAGCAGATCCCAACGCCATGCCGTCAGGCCCGTTCGCCGCACCGGGTCTCCGGCTCCGTACGGGTTCACGCTGTGACGGCGAACACACGAGCCCCTGCGTGATCACCTCGTAACATTGCCGCATGTCTTCGACCGAGTCGCCGTCCGTGCCGGCCGCCAGTGTGCTTCCCAGGGTGGCGCCCGTCCGGGTCGGCGAGGGCGAGCGGCTGCGGTCCGTCGGCCTGCCCGGTGTCACCCTGTCGGTGCGTTCCCGGCCTCCCGCGCGCGAGGGCCTGCCGCCCGCGCTGTACGTCCACGGGCTCGGCGGCTCCTCGCAGAACTGGTCGTCCCTCATGGCCGAGCTGGACGAGGTCGTCGACAGCGAGGCGGTCGACCTGCCGGGCTTCGGCGACTCCCCGCCACCGGACGACGGCGACTACTCCGTCACCGGGCACGCGCGCGCGGTGATCCGCTATCTCGACGCGGCGGGCCGCGGCCCGGTCCACCTCTTCGGCAACTCGCTCGGCGGCGCGGTCACCACGCGCGTGGCCGCCGTACGGCCCGACCTGGTCCGTACGCTCACGCTCGTCTCGCCCGCCCTGCCCGAGCTGCGGGTGCAGCGCACCGCGGTGCCGACGGGGCTGCTCAGCGTGCCCGGCATCGCCGCCCTCTTCACCCGGCTCACCCGGGAGTGGACGGCCGAGCAGCGGGTGCGCGGGGTCATGGCGCTCTGCTACGGCGATCCCGGGCGGGTCTCGCCGGAGGCGTTCCAGCAGGCCGTGGAGGAGCTGGAGCGGCGGCAGCAACTGCCGTACTTCTGGGATGCGATGGCCCGCTCCGCGCGCGGGATCGTCAACGCCTACACGCTGGGCGGACAGCACGGGCTGTGGCGCCAGGCCGAGCGGGTGCTGGCCCCCACGCTGCTGGTCTACGGCGGCCGGGACCAGCTCGTCGGCTTCCGCATGGCCCACCGGGCCGCCCGCGCCTTCCGCGACTCCCGGCTGCTGTCCCTGCCGGACGCCGGGCACGTCGCGATGATGGAGTACCCGGAGCTGGTGGCCGGCGCGTTCCGGGAGCTCCTGGCACAGGCGAACGGCTCCGGCGAGGTCGCCGACGCCGCGGGCGCGAGGGGCTGAGGGCCGGGGTGGGACGCCACAGCCGCCGCGGACCGGCCCCGAAGGGCGACGCCGCGGACATAGCCGCCAGGCGGGGAGACAGCCGGGGCGCACGCTCCGGCGAGGACACCGCGAGGGATGTGCCGGGGTCTCCTGACGGCACCCCGGTGCGGGGTTTTGACGGCACCCCCGCGCGGGGCGTGCCGCGGCTTGCGGACGGTACTCCGGCGCACGGTGTGCCGAGGTCCGGCGGTGCTGCGTCGGCTCCGGGGGCGCGTGGTGGGCATCCCGAGCAGCGGGAAGCCGGGGGCGGCTGGGGGGAGTTCGGCGCGCGGGCGGCCGGTGGCGGCGGTTCCGGTGTCGTGTTGCCGCGGCAGCGGCAGGCGGAGCCGGGGGCCCCGGGCCCGAGTGCCCGGCCTCCGGGCGGGTCACGGCGTCGTTCCGGCCCCCGGCAGGAGTATCTCGAGGCCTTCGAGGGCGCCGGCGAGGGCGTCCGGAACACGGGGGACACCGAGGCCTCCGCGTCCGGTGCCGGCATGCCCGCGCAGCGCGGCGGGACCAGGGGACTGGCCTTCACCGGCATCGCGGCGGCCGCCGTCACCACCGTGCTCGCGGTGGTCGTCGCCGGACAGGTGACCAAGGCGCAGCACGACGAGGGCGTGCGCTCGCAGTCGGTCACCGGCCAGGCCCCTGACGCGGGTGCCCCCGGCGACACCTCCGGCGCGCCGACGCCCGCCACCGCACCGAGCCCGGTGCCGCTGACGTACGACCAGAAGATGGCCGAGAAGTACCCCCTCGGCGCCAAATTGGCCGGACCGGGGAAGTTCGACGCGGTGCCCGGTTTCGACAAGGCGCCCGGTACCGGGCAGAAGTATCGTTACCGCGTCGACGTCGAGCAGGGTCTGGGGCTGGACGGCGCGCTGTTCGCCGAGGCCGTGCAGCAGACCCTGAACGACAAGCGCAGCTGGGCCCACGGCGGCGCCCTCACCTTCGAGCGGATCTCCTCCGGCAAGCCCGACTTCGTGATCACGCTGGCCAGTCCCGGCACCACCGCCAAGTGGTGCGCCAAGTCCGGCCTGGACACCACGGAGGACAACGTCTCCTGCGACTCGGCCGCGACCGAACGCGTCATGATCAATGCGTACCGGTGGGCTCAAGGAAGCAAGACGTACGGTGACCGGATCCATGCGTACCGGCAGATGTTGATCAACCATGAGGTCGGCCACCGGCTCGGCCACGGTCACGTCAGCTGTCAGAAGGACGGGGAGCCGGCGCCGGTCATGCAGCAGCAGACCAAGTTCCTGGACCACGACGGAATCCACTGCCGGGCCAACCCGTGGCCGTACCCCGGGAGTTGACAGGCACCACTTATGTCACATTGACATCGAGCCGTATGCTCGTACATATTTCTGCTCATGTGGTCTAG
Source organism: Streptomyces sp. NPDC088810 (assembly GCF_044750305.1). Taxonomy (NCBI): domain Bacteria; kingdom Bacillati; phylum Actinomycetota; class Actinomycetes; order Kitasatosporales; family Streptomycetaceae; genus Streptomyces; species Streptomyces sp. NPDC088810. The sequence continues at coordinate 5,883 of NZ_JBIVJQ010000004.1, read as the reverse complement.
TCATGCCGTCTGCAGCAGCGCCGCCATCGAGCTGGCGCTCATCGGCGTGACCGCACTCTGCGTGGCCGACATCCACTGTCGCTGACGCCGCCTCCCCGGCGTTCGCGTCGCGATCCTCCTCTCCTTTTCGTCCGTGACCGTGTCACGGACTTTTCGACGACCCGGCGCCGGGGCCGACGTCTGCCCGCAGTCGTCTCACTCCTCGTCCACACGTCTCACCCATCGAGAAACCCTCGATCAGCCCCGCCACGTCACCCCGAGAGGTCGTCACTCCGATGCGTCAACCGTCCGTCATAGCGCGCCGCGTGGCAGCGGCATCCGTCAGCCTGGTCGTGGCAGCGGGCGCCGCCGCCTGCGGCCCGGAGGACAGCGATGCCAAGGGCTCCGGTGGCGACTCCACGCCCCACAAGGGCGGCACGCTCACGGTCCTGAACTCCGAGCCGCAGACCGACTTCGACCCCGCGCGCCTGTACACCTCCGGCGGCGGAAACGTCCCCTCGCTGGTCTTCCGCACCCTCACCACGCGCAACCGCGAGAACGGCGCGGCCGGCGCCAAGGTCGTCCCGGACCTCGCCACCGACACCGGGCGCCCCAACAAGGACGCGACCGTGTGGACGTACACCCTGAAGAAGGGCCTCACGTACGAGGACGGCACGCCGATCACCTCGGCCGACATCAAGTACGGCATCGAGCGCTCCTTCGCCCCCGAACTCTCCGGCGGCGCGCCCTACTTGCGGGACTGGCTGGTCGGCGCCGCCGACTACCAGGGGCCGTACAAGGACAAGAAGGGCCTGTCCGCGATCGAGACGCCGGACGCCCGGACCATCGTCTTCCACCTGAACAAGCCCGAGGGCGAGTTCCCGTACCTCGCCACGCAGACGCAGTTCACCCCGGTGCCCAAGAGCAAGGACACGGGCACCAAGTACGAGTCACACCCCATCTCGTCCGGCCCGTACAAGGTCGTCAAGAACGAGAACGACGGCGAGCACGTCCTCCTGGAGCGCAACACGCACTGGTCGGCGGCGACCGACGAGGAGCGCAAGGCGTACCCGGACACCATCGACGTCCGCTCCGGCCTCGACTCCTCGGTGATCAACCAGCGGCTGTCCGCGTCCCAGGGTGCGGACGCCGCCGCCGTCACCACGGACACCAACCTCGGCCCGGCCGAACTCGCCAAGGTGACCGGCGACAAGGAGCTGGCCGCGCGCGTGGGCACCGGCCACTTCGGCTACACGAACTACCTCGCCTTCAACCCGAAGGTGAAGCCGTTCGACAAGCCCGAGGTGCGCCAGGCGATCGCCTACGCCATCGACCGGTCCTCCGTGGTCAACGCGGCCGGCGGCAGCGCCCTCGCCGAACCCGCCACCACCTTCCTGCCGAACCAGAAGTCCTTCGGTTACACGCCGTACGACCCGTTCCCGGCGGGCGCGTCCGGCAACCCGGCGAAGGCCGAGGAGCTGCTCAAGCAGGCCGGTTACCACAACGGCCTCACCATCACCCTGACCCACTCCAACAACAAAGACTTCGAGACCAGCCCGGAGATCGCCACCGCCGTCCAGGACGCCCTCAAGAAGGCCGGCATCACGGTCAAGCTGCAGGGCCTGGAGGACAACGACTACCGGGACAAGATCCACAGCGTGAAGACCGAGCCCGGTCTCTTCCTCGCCCACTGGGGTGCCGACTGGCCCTCCGGCGGCCCCTTCCTCGCCCCCATCTTCGACGGCCGTCAGATCGTCAAGGATGGAGCGAACTTCAACACGGGCCAGCTCGACGACAAGTCGGTCAATGACGAGATTGACGCGATCAACAAGTTGACCGACCTTGACTCCGCCGCCCAGCGGTGGGGGGCACTGGACAAGAAGATCGGCGACAAGGCCCTCGTCGTGCCGCTGTTCCACCCGGTCTACAAGCGCCTGTACGGCAAGGACGTCAAGAACATCGTCATCAGCGACTGGACCGGCGTGCTGGACATCTCCCAGGTCGCGGTGAAGTAGCACGTGAGCGAGGCACTTGCCGTCGTCGAGACCGCCGGGACGGACACCTCCGTCGCGGCGGTCTCGGGGGCACGTCAGTTCTGGCGGCGGCTGCGGGCACAGCGCGCCGCCCTGGCCGCCGCGGCCGTCGTCGCGTTGCTCGTCCTGATCGCGCTCGCCGCACCGCTGCTCACCGCCCTGGAGGGCCAGGACCCCACCACGTACCACCCCGCCCTGATCGACTCCGCGCGCGGGGGTGTTCCCATCGGCTCCCTCGGCGGCGTGGGCGCCGACCACTGGCTGGGCGTCGAACCGCAGACCGGACGCGACATGTTCGCCCGGCTGGTCTACGGCGCGCGGGTCTCGCTCGGCGTGTCGCTGGGCGCCACCCTCGTCCAGGTCCTGCTCGGCGTCGCCATGGGCGTGGCCGCAGGCCTGGGCAACCGCTGGGTCGACCTGGTCCTCAGCCGCGTCACCGACATCTTCATCTCCATGCCCCTGATGATCATGGCGCTCGCGCTGCTGGCCATCGTGCCGGCCGGCTTCCCGCGGCCGGTCCTCGTCGCGCTGATCATCTCCCTGGTCTCCGGGTGGGCCACGATGGCGAAGATGGTGCGCGCGCAGACCCTCGCCCTGAAGAACCTCGACTACGTCTCCGCGTCCCGGCTGAGCGGCTGGAGCACCTGGCGCACCGCCGTACGCGAGCTGCTCCCGGGCCTGGCCGCGCCGGTCATCACGTACGCCGCGCTGCTGATCCCGTCGAACATCAGCGCCGAGGCGGCCCTGTCCTTCCTCGGCGTCGGCGTGAAGCCGCCCACCCCCTCGTGGGGCCAGATGCTCACCTCCGCCGACGTCTGGTACCAGGCGGCCCCGCAGTACCTGCTGCTGCCCGCGCTCGCGCTGTTCGTCACCGTGTTCGCGATGACCGTCCTCGGCGACGGCGTCCGCGTCGCCCTCGACCCGCGCGCCGCCTCCCGCCTGCGCATCGGCACCGGCCGCAAGCGGGAGGCCCGCACCCGGGCGGCCGTACCCGGCGGCGGACCCCGGAAGGAGGAGCGGCCGTGAGCGGCTTCACCGGCTTCGCCCTGCGCCGGGTCATCGGCGCCGTGATCACCCTGTTCGTGCTCTCGGTGATCATCTACGTCGTCTTCTACGTCACCCCCGGCAACGTCGCCCAGATCACCTGCGGCCCGCGCTGCTCCCCCGCCCAGGTCCACCAGGTGGCCCAGCAACTCCACCTCGACGACCCGCTGTACGTGCGCTACTGGCACTTCCTGCAGGGAATCTTCGTGGGCCAGGACTTCTCCACGGGCACCTCCGTGGAGCACTGCGCGGCGCCCTGCCTCGGCCAGTCGTACCAGACCGACCAGCAGGTCACCGACATCATCCTGACCAAGCTGCCGGTGAGCTTCTCGCTGGTGCTCGGCGCGATGGTGATCTGGCTGGTGGTCGGCATCGGCACCGGCGTGCTGTCCGCCTGGCGGCGCGGCCGGCTCTCCGAACGCCTCCTGACCGCGCTCACCCTCGGAGGCGTCGCCACGCCCGTCTTCGTCATCGGCCTGGTCCTGATGATCGTCGTCTGCGGCGAACTGCAGCTGCTGCCCTTCCCGCAGTACGTGAACTTCACCGACGACCCCGAGCAGTGGGCCTGGAACCTGCTGCTGCCCTGGCTCTCCCTCGCCCTCGTCGAGGCGGCCAACTTCGCCCGGCTGACCCGGGCGTCGATGCTGGAGACGCTGGCCGAGGACCACATCCGCACCTTCCGGGCCTACGGCGTCAGCGAGCGCGCGGTGATCGCCCGGCACGCGCTGCGCGGCGCGACGGCCTCCGTCATCGCCCTGAACGCGGTGACCTTCGGCTCGGCCATCGGCGGCGCCGTCCTCACCGAGACCCTGTTCGGCCTGCCCGGCATCGGCCAGGAGCTGGTGCACGCGGTGAAGGTCGTCGACCTTCCGGTGGTCGTCGGCATGGTCCTGGTGACCGGCTTCTTCGTGGTCCTCGCCAACGCCGTCGCGGACGTCCTGTACGCGGTGGCCGACCGACGGGTGGTGCTCGCATGAGCCTGGTGGAAGCGGCGGACACGAACCTCGTGGACGTGACGGACCTGACCGTCGAGTTCGGCGCCCTGCGCGCCGTCGACGGCCTCTCCTTCAGCCTGGCGAAGGGCGCCGCCCTCGCCCTGGTCGGCGAGTCCGGCTCCGGCAAGTCGACGGTCGCGGGCGCCCTGCTGGGCCTGCACCGGGGCACCGGGGCCCGCGTCGGCGGCTCGGTGCGGGTGGCCGGCACCGACGTACAGGCGGCCTCCGACGAGGAACTGCGCCGGCTGCGCGGGGCCAAGGCCGCCATGGTCTTCCAGGACCCGCTGTCCTCGCTCGACCCGTACTACGCGATCGGCGACCAGATCGCCGAGGTCCATCGCGTCCACGCGCGCGTGTCGCGTCGCGCCGCACGCGCGCGTGCCGTGGAGGTGCTGGAGCGGGTCGGGATCCCGGACGCGGCGCGGCGGGCCCGGTCCCGACCGCACGAGTTCAGCGGCGGCATGCGCCAGCGCGCCCTGATCGCCATGGCCCTCGCCTGCGAGCCGGACCTGCTGATCGCCGACGAGCCGACCACCGCGCTCGACGTCACCGTCCAGGCGCAGATCCTCGACCTGCTGCACGGGCTGCGCGAGGAGACCGGCATGGGCCTGCTCCTCGTCACCCACGACGTGGGCGTGGCCGCCGAGAGCGTGGACGACATCCTCGTCATGCGGCACGGCAGGGCCGTCGAACGCGGCCCGGTCGGCACGGTCCTCGCCGCGCCCGCCGAGGCGTACACCCGCGAACTGCTCGACGCCGTCCCGCGCGTGGACGCCCGCCGGACCGGCTCCCCGGCCACCGGCGAGGTGGTGCTGGAGGCCGTCGGCGTGCGACGCGAGTTCGGGCGCGGCAAGCGGGCCTTCGCGGCCGTGGACGACGTCTCGGTGACCGTCCGGCGCGGGGAGACCCTCGGCGTGGTCGGCGAGAGCGGCAGCGGCAAGACCACGCTCGGCCGCATGCTCGTCGGACTCCTGGAACCCACCGCCGGCGAGATCCGCCACGAAGGAAGCCCGCACACCGGGGTGAACCCGGCCGTGCAGATGGTCTTCCAGGACCCCGTCTCCTCCCTCAACCCGCGCCGCAGCGTGGGCGAGTCCATCGCCGACCCGCTCCGCGCGCGCGGAGAGCGGGACGAGCAGCGCATCCGGGGGCGGGTGCGGGAACTGCTGGAGCGCGTGGGCCTGGACGGGGCGCACTACGACCGCTATCCGCACGAGTTCAGCGGCGGGCAGCGCCAGCGCATCGGCATCGCGCGGGCGCTCGCCGCCGAGCCGCGCGCCATCGTCTGCGACGAGCCCGTCTCCGCGCTCGACGTCACCACCCAGGCCCAGGTGGTCGCCCTGCTCGGCGAACTCCAGCGGGAACTCGGCCTCGCCCTGGTCTTCATCGCGCACGACCTCGCCGTCGTCCGCCAGGTCAGCGACCGGGTCGCGGTGATGCGGCGCGGCCGGCTCGTCGAGTACGGGCCCGCCGACCAGGTGTACGACAGCCCCCGCGAGCCGTACACCAAGCAGCTCCTGGCCGCCGTCCCCGCGCTCGACCCGGAGCTGGCGGCCCGGCGCCGCGCCGCCCGGCGCACACCGGCAGCGGCGTAGCGCCCGCGCGCGGGATCACGTCCGCCTGGCGTAACGTTTCGCGATCGGACGATCACCGTGTGATCCCTTAGCGCGCCAGAACGCGACCCGCACGCGAAAGTTACGACCGTTCACCCCTTTTGGTGGTGGGGCGGGCCAACCGCCCGGGCCCCCCCCCCCGGTTGGGCGAAGGTGGGGCCCCCGGGCGGCCCCCGGGCCCCCCCGGGCGCCCCCACCGGGGCGGGGGGGGGGGCCACG
>NZ_JBIVJQ010000003.1:658953-810518 GCF_044750305.1 Streptomyces sp. NPDC088810 | reverse complement strand
CCGCCGGACAGCCGTACGGCCGGCTCCAGTCGCAGTAGTGCGGGTAGTTGGCGGTGTTCTGCTCGACGACGTACACCAGACCGCCGGTCTCGTGGTTGACGTTGGCGAGGAAGGCGGCGGCCTCCTGCTTCTTCACGGTGTCGCTGCCGGTGTTCGCGAACGCCGGGTAGGCGCTGAGGGCGGCGGTCAGGCCGCTGTAGGTGTAGAACGAGTTCCGGTTCGGGAACATCTGGTGGAACTGGGCCTCGCTGACCACGAAGCCGGCGGCGGAGGCAGTGGGGGCCGCCTGGAGCACCAGGGCGGAGATCCCCAGGACGAGCGAGGTCAGGAATGCGGCGATGCGATGCCTCGGCATGGACCAACTCCTCTGTGCAGCACGGCCGCACCCGGTGAGGCGGGAACGGCCGTGGTGGGGGGTTGGGCACACTCAACCGCTTTGGTCTGTACCAGTCAAGGGTGTAGACCAGTCAGATACGACCGGTTGCGTCGGTGAACGCCGCGCCGCCACAGTGGAGTTGGTCACATAAAAGACAGGTCTGCGGCAGGTCAGCTCAGCGGCTTCGCCAGGACCGCCTTGCGGTGGCTGAACGTCTCGATCGAGTAGCGGCCGTGGTAGTTGCCCATGCCGCTCTCCCCCACTCCGCCGAACGGCAGGTCGGAGACGGTGAGATGGGCGAGGGGCAGGCCGTGGCCGAGGCCTCCCGAGGAGGTCTCGGCGGCGATGCGCTCCCGGGTCTCGTCCGACTCGCTGAAGACGTACAGGGCGAGCGGCTTGTCCCGGTCGTTGATGAAGGTGATCGCCTCGTCCAGCCCTGCCACGGTGACGATCGGCAGGATCGGGCCGAAGATCTCCTCCTGCATGACGGGCGACTTCGGGTCGACGTCCGCGAGGACGGTGGGCGCGATGTACCGGGCCGCCCGGTCGCCGACACCTCCGACGGCGACGCGGCCCGAACCGAGCAGCGCGAACAGCCGGTCGAAATGGCGCTCGTTGACGATCCGGCCGTACTCGGGCGAGACCGCCGGGTCGCTGCCGAACAGACCCTCGACCGCGCGGACCAGCGCGGCCTCCAGGGCGGGCGCGGTCTCCGGGTCGGTCAGCACGTAGTCGGGGGCGACACAGGTCTGGCCCGCGTTGAGGAACTTGCCCCGGGCGAGCCGGTCCGCGACCACGTCCAGGTCGGTGCCGCGGTCCACGAACACCGGGGACTTGCCGCCCAGTTCGAGGGTGACCGGGGTGAGGTGCTCGGCGGCGGCCCGCAGGACGATACGGCCGACGGTGCCGTTGCCGGTGTAGAAGATGTGGTCGAAGCGCTGGGCCAGCAGGGCCGTGGTCTCCGGGACCCCGCCCTCGACGACGGCGACCGCGTCCGTGTCCAGGTAGGCCGGTATCAGCTCGGCCAGCGCGGCCGACGTGGCGGGGGCCAGCTCGCTCGGCTTGGCGACGACCGCGTTTCCGGAGGCCAGCGCGCCGACCACGGGCGCGAGCAGGAGCTGCGCCGGGTAGTTCCAGGGCGCGATGACGAGGACGACGCCCAAGGGGTCGTACTGCGTCCAGGCGGTGGCGTCGGCGCCGAGGTGGGCCGGAACGGGCGCCGGCTCGGGGCGCAGCCAGTCGGCCAGGTGCTCCAGGGTGTGGTCGATCTCCCGGACGGTGAAGTCGATCTCGATGCGATAGGCCTCGGTGCTGCTCTTGCCGAGGTCGGCGCGGAGGGCGGCGGCGAGGTCGGCACCGCGCTCCGTGAGCATCGCGCGGAGCCGGCGCAGCTGGCCGGTGCGCCACTCGACGGACTTGGTGCGGCCGGTGGCGAAGGTGGCACGCAGCCGGGCCACGAGGTCGGCGGGCTGCTCGGGCTGGGAGTGGGTCACGGGTGCCTCGCTGGGGTGCGCGGGCCGGCGGGGCCCGGGCTGGGACGGACAGGTCAGATGTAAACACCAACCTTTCAGGTCCTCAAGTTCATTCCGGGGACTTCCCGGGGTGACAAGGGTCACCGTGCGGGCGGCCGCCCCGCGTCGCCGCTCCCCCGTCGCTCCAGGAACGCCCGCTCGGCCTCGCTGGGGGCCAGCTCGGCGGCGCGGTCGTACTCCGCCGCCGCCTCGGCGGTCCGCCCCAGCCGGCGCAGCAGGTCGGCGCGGACGGCGTGCAGCACGTGGTACGGGCCGAGGCCGAGTGCGTCGACCAGTTCCAGGGCGGTCGCCGGCCCCTCGGTCTCCGCGACCGCGACGGCCCGGTTCAGGGCGACGACCGGGGACGGCGCGACGGCCATCAGCTGGTCGTACAGTGCGAGGATCTGCCGCCAGTCGGTGGCGGCGGCGGTGGGCGCGTCGCTGTGCACCGCGTTGATCGCGGCCTGGATCTGGTACGGGCCCGGCCGGCCCCGGCGCAGACAGCGGCGGACCAGCTCCTGCCCCTCGGTGATCAGCGCGCGGTCCCACCGGGAGCGGTCCTGCTCGGGCAGCGGGACGAGCACGCCGTCCGTGTCACGCCGGGCCGGCCGCCGGGCCTCCACCAGCACCATCAGCGCGAGCAGGCCGGTGACCTCGGGTTCGTCCGGCATCAGCTCGGCGAGCAGCCGGCCCAGGCGCAGTGCCTCCGCACACAGGGCGGGATCGCCGGTGTAGCCCTCGTTGAAGATCAGGTAGACGACGGCGAGGACGGCGGAGAGCCGGTCGGGCAGGTCGGCGTCCCGGGGCACGCGGTACGGGATGCCCGCGTCCCGGATCTTCGCCTTGGCGCGCACCAGGCGCTGCGCCAGGGTCGGTTCCGGCACCAGGAACGCACGGGCGATCTGCGCGGTGCTCAGGCCGCCGAGCAGGCGCAGGGTGAGGGCCACCCGGGCCTGCGGGGCGAGCGCGGGGTGGCAGCAGGTGAAGATCAGCCGGAGCCGGTCGTCGCGCACGGGACCCTCCTCGGACGGTGCGTCGGAGACGTACAGCCGGGCCGCCTCGGCGTGCCGGGCGTCCCGGGAGGACTCCCTGCGGAGCCGGTCGACGGCCCGGTTGCGCGCGGTGGTGATGATCCAGCCGGCCGGACTGGGCGGCACACCGGTCTCGGGCCACCGGGTCACGGCCGTGGCGAAGGCGTCCTGGACCGCTTCCTCGGCGAGGTCGATGTCGCCGAGGAAGCGGACGAGGACGGCGACCGCGCGCCCGTACTCGGCGCGGAAGACGGCCTCGACGTCGCGGGACTCGGCCATCGGTGCCGCTCCGCCGTCAGTGCTGGTCCACGAAGGGCCGCACCTCGATGGGCAGCGTGGTGGCCAGGGCGGCCTTCCGGCCCCACTCCAGGGCCTCGTCCAGGTCGGCGGCCCGGATGAGGCACAGTCCGCCGAGGTACTCCTTGCCCTCGGCGTAGGGGCCGTCGGTGACGAGCACGTCACCGCCCTCGGGGCGGAGCACGGTCGCTGTCTCGGGGCCGTGCAGCCCGCCCGCGAAGACCCAGGCGCCGGCCGCGCGCAGCTCGTCGTTGAAGGCCTCGACGTTCTGCATGATCTCGGCGAGTGCTGCGGGCGGGGGCGGGGTGCCGCCGGCCGGCTGGACCACGCTCAGCAGGTAGTGCTTCATGACGTCCTCCATGGCGTCGGGCCCGGGCGGGCTCACTGTCACCTCCTACACGAACGGCCGGGCCCCGGATCGACACCGCGCGCCGTGGTCGCGGAAAAAATCCGCGGGAGACCGGAAGAATCTTCCGCATGGACGTCCTCACCCCGCATCCGCTCGTCGTACGCGCCCGCCGGCTCGCCACGGACCTGCTGCTCCCCGAGGCCGAGCGGGTCGACCAGGAAGGGGTGCCCGCGCGGCACATCGAGGCGGTGAAGCGGTCGGGACTGCTCGGAGTGGCGGCGCCGGCCGAGTACGGCGGCTCGGGCGCGCCACCCGCCGTACTGCGGGAGACCGCGGAGATCCTCGCGGGAGCGTGCTGCGCGACCTGGTTCGTGCAGACCCAGCACCACACGCCGGTACAGACCCTGACGCGGAGCGAGCTGCCGGTCCGTGAGCGGTTGCTGGGGCCGCTGTCCCGCGGGGAGTTGCTGTCGGGGGTGGCGTACGCGCACCTGCGGTCGTATCCGCGCCGCCCGGTGCGGGTCCGCCGGCAGGGCGACGGCTGGCGCTTCGACGGGACCGTTCCCTGGTACACCGGGTGGGGACTGAACGACGTGATGCTGCTGGCCGGGGTGACCGACGCCGACGAGGTGCTGTTCGCCTTCGCCGAGGCCCGCGAGCAGCCGGGGCTGCGGGCCTCGCCGCCGATGCGGCTGGCGGCGCTCACGGCCGCGCGCACGGTCTCGCTGGAGCTGGACGGCCTGTGGCTGCCCGCCGACGCGGTGGCGCTGCACGCGCCGTGGGACGAGTGGGCCGCCGGGGACCGGGTCAAGACCCTGCACACCAGCCCCGCGGTCTTCGGCGTGGCGGAGGCCGCCCTGTCCCTGCTGGACGCCGAGACGGCCGGTCCCCTCCGCTCCCGCCTCACCGCCGTCCGCCACCGGGCCTACACCTTGGCCGACCTTCCGGCCCGGGAGGAGCAGACCGGGGAGCGGCTCGCGGTGCGGGCGGCGGCGTACGAGGTGCTGCGCGCGGCCACCACGGCGGCGGTGGTGTCCGGCGGCGGGCGCGCGCTGGCCCTGACGAGCCGCGCCCAGCGCCTGGCCCGGGAGGGTCTCTTCCTGCTGGTGCAGGGGCAGACGGCGCAGTCGCGCGCGGCACATCTGCGGGTGCTGGCCGGGGACCTCGCACCGGAGGGGCAGCGGTAGCCGCAGGGCTGCGCGGCCGGCAGAGCCCACTGCGGACGCACAGTCCGCCAGGGCCCGTTGCCCGGCCCTCGCTCAGCTCGCGAACGGTACCTGTGCCGCGGAAGCGTCCTGCCTGCCGTCGGGGTGGGTCCACAGGCCCCGCGCGGCGAGCCGGGGCAGGACGCCCTCGCCGAACCAGTAGGCCTCCTCCAGGTGCGGGTAGCCGGAGAGGACGAACTCGTCGATGCCGAGGGCGTGGTACTCCTCGATGCGCTCGGCGACCTCGTCGTGGCTGCCCACCAGTGCCGTGCCCGCGCCGCCGCGGACCAGCCCGATGCCGGCCCACAGGTTGGGGTGGATCTCCAGGCTCTCCCGGCTGCCGCCGTGCAGGGCGAGCATGCGCTGCTGTCCCTCCGACTCGCTGCGGGTCAGGCCCGCCTGTACGGCCCGTACGGTCTCCTGGTCGAAGCCGGCGAGCAGCCGGTCCGCCTCCGCCCAGGCCTGCGCCGAGGTGTCCCGGGTGATGACGTGCAGCCGGATTCCGAAGCGGAGGGTACGGCCGTGCTCCGCGGCGAGTTTCCGGATCCAGGCGATCTTCTCGGCGACCTGGGCGGGCGGTTCGCCCCAGGTGAGGTACACGTCGGCGTACCGGGCGGCGACCTCGCCGGCGACGGGCGAGGAGCCGCCGAAGTAGACCTCGGGCACCGGATCGGGCACCCGGCTGAGCCTCGCCTCCTCGACCCGCAGGTGCTCGCCGTGCAGGTCGACGCTCTTGCCGTCCCACAAGTCCCGGACGATGTGCAGGAATTCGCCGGTACGGCGGTACCGCGCGTCCTTGTCGAGGAAGTCGCCGTAGGCCCGCTGCTCGTGGCTCTCGCCGCCGGTGACGACGTTGAGCAGCAGCCGTCCGCCGGTCTGCCGCTGGAAGGTGGACGCCATCTGGGCGGCGAGCGTCGGCGAGACGAAGCCGGGCCGGAAGGCGACCAGGAACTTCAGCCGCTCGGTGTGCTGGCTGACCATGGCGGTGGTCAGCCAGGCGTCTTCGCACCAGGCGCCGGTCGGGGTGAGCGCGCCGACGAACCCCAGGTCCTCCGCGGCCCGGGCGATCTGGCCGAGGTAGGCGACCGTCGGCGGCCGGTCCCGGCCGGAGGCGGTCGCCGGGGTGCCGTGGCCGCCGCCGACGACGTGGCGGCTGTCGCCGTTGGTGGGCAGGAACCAGTGGACGGTGAGGGACACGTGGGGTCTCCGATCAGAGCAGGCCGTGCCGGGTCGGCCGGGTTCTGTTGAGCATGCAGCGGCCGATGTGCCGGATCTTCCAGCGGGCCGGGTCGTGCAGGGTGCGGGCGTCGCGCCCATGGCGGTGCAGGTTCAGGGAGTTCGGGGCCGCGCGGGTGCCGGACACCTCGAACAGGGCGCTCGCCACCTCTACCGCGGCTTCGGCCGCCCGCACCTGAAGGGCGAGTTCGCCGAAGCGCTGGACTAAAAGCGGGAGGGAATTCAGGCGTGCCGGGAAACCCGGACGAGAGGGAGAGGAACGCGGCGGATCAGACCGCGGGGCAACAGGAGGCGCTGGAGACGCGCGCGAGGTCGACATGGCGTCGCCGCGTGAGGTCCAGTCGCATCGTCATGCCGTCGATCGTGGCAGCAGCCGGCGAAGGCCGTCAAGGAAAACCCGACCGGTCTCGGGTCGCGGACCATCGCACTTCACGAAGGTGTGACAGGGAAACTGTGCCGGGTGCCCGGCGAACTACGGCTCGCCCAGTCGGCGTTGAGCGAGACCGTGCCCGTCTGCAGCGGGAGCCGGGTGACGATCTGCTGGAGCGCGAGCGGTCGGGACGGAACCGCCGAGTGGAAGGCCCGTGGTGTGCCTGCGGAATTCTCGTACTCCGACGACACCACCCGGGTGCTGCCGATGCTCCGGCGCCGGCGCGCGGAGTCGGTGCCGCAGGCGGCCCAGGACCTGCACACCGCGTTCGCGCGCCAGGGCGCGGGAGCCGGCGGAGGGCTAGGGCCTTCTGGAGGGAGGCCCTGGGGCAGCCCTCAGACGCGGCCGTTCTCCTCCTGCCGCTCGACCACCACGAGGAACGCGTCCGACTTCAGGTCCATCACCACGGTGGCCGGTTCCCCCTCGGCACGTCGGGCGGCCGCGTACTCCTCCGCGGGCCACGATCCGCGCGGAGCCCCGGCGGGAAAACGCTCCAACACCTTCGCACTCATGACGGCGGCCACCTCCTGCGTCGCTGACCCGAACGGAATGTACAGGTTGTACCGATGCGGCTGCCCCCGATCGATGAGGACATGCCACCCCGCAAGAGAAAGCCACCTCTACACATAAGGATGAAATAAGGGCAAAATGGAGCATGCGGCGCGTACCGCATACCGCACAGACGCGGTCGGGCCCGAGGTCAAGGAGACGACTCATGGCCAACTTGCACAGAGGTGACATATCGAGTCACCCCGATGTCTCCGAAATGCGGGACCGCTACGACCGCATGCTCGGCGGCCGGGACGTGGCGCTCGTCGACGGGCCGGCGTTCCTGCTCGGCCTGTACTGTGCCGCGTCACCGTGGATCCTGCACTACACGCTGAGTCAGCCCTCCCTCGCGACCCACAACCTGATCATGGGCATCGCGATAGGCCTGCTGGCCCTGGGATTCAGCCGGGCACCCGAGCGTATGTACGGCCTGAGCTGGGCGATGTGCGCCATGGGCATCTGGATGATCATTGCTCCGTGGATCGTGGGCAGCGGCCCCGACGCGGGCGTCATCGTCAACAACATCGTCATCGGAGCCCTGGCCCTCGCCCTCGGACTGATCTGCGCCGGTACGACGGCGAAGAGCGCCCCCAGGCCGTAGACGCCTCCCCGAGCCCTTGAAGAGAAGATCGAGAGAAGGAAGGAAGGAAACGGCGAGGCCGGTCCGCCCGGGCGGACCGGCCTGCGCGTGCCCGCGGCCGGCGTCACCCGGTCACGGTGAAGGAGATCCACAGCTCCGGCGCCAGGTCCGGCCGGTCCGGGACCGTCCGCGGCTCGCATCAGCCACAGCCGTTCCACGGCGGGCCGGTCCTGAGGGGTCGCGGGGAGGGTCGTTTCGACGGCGGTAACGCTAGCTCACTTCAAGGGCGTTGCGCCCCGCGCCGACCTCCTCGCCCGTCTCCTTGGGACCGAAGGGCCACACCCTCTCCCGCCGCGCCCAGACCAGGAAGGCCACGCAGCCGAGGGCCAGCCAGGCCAGGGACCACTCGATGGGACGGCGGCCCGGGGAGTTCCTGTCGGCGTACCCGTAGATCACGCACCAGCCGGCGAAGGCCACGACGCTGGGCAGGGGGTACAGCCACATCCGGTACGGGCGGGGCAGCTCCGGCCGGCGCCTGCGCAGCACCGTCAGCGCGATGATCTGGGCCAGTGCCTGCACGATGACCATCACCGTGGTCAGCAGCTGGATGAGGGTCGCGAGGTCGGTGTGGCGGCCGATCAGGAAGCCGACCGCGGTGATCACGCCCATCGTGGCCAGGCCGAGCACGGGGAACTGGTGCCTCGGGTGCAGCTTCGCGTACGGCCGGAAGAAGACCCGGTCGCGAGCGGCGTCGTAGGGCACCCGGGAGCCGCCGAGCAGGCCGGCGAAGACGGAGGCGAACGCGGTGACCAGGATCAGCACGGTCACCGTGTCGGCCGCGCCCCTGCCCCAGGTCTCCTCCAGCACCGCGGAGGCCACCGAGGTGGCGGCGATGTCGTGCGGGTCGGTCATCCGGTGCCAGTCGACGACACCGAGGGTGCCGATCTGCAGCAGCAGGTAGATCGCCATGATGCCGAGGATCGACAGGAGGATGGAGCGCGGGAGCGTACGGCCGGGGTCCTTGATCTCGGCGCCCATGTAGGCGGTGGTGTTGTAGCCGAGGTAGTCGTAGATGCCGATGGTCAGGCCCGCGGCGAAACCCAGCCAGTAGTGGTGGCTCATCACATTGAAAGCGCCCGCCGAATAGGTGAAGGCCATGTTTGGGCTGAAGTGAGTGGCGGCGGCGACGATCACCAGCAGCACCGAGGCGATCATCACGGCCCACATCACGGCGGTGATGCGGGCGATGTGCTCGATGCCGCGCCAGAGCAGCAGCACCACCAGGGCGATGACGCCGAGCCCGATCAGATCACCGGCGGTCCGCCCGAGGCCGGGGGCGAGATAGCCCAGGTACTGGACGAAGCCGACCACGCCCGTGGACATGATCAGCGGGATGAACAGCATCGCCGTCCACACGAACAGGAACGGCATCAGGCGGCCGGTACGGTACCGGAAGGCCTGGCGCAGATAGACGTAGCTGCCGCCGGAGCCGGGCATCGAGGCCCCCAGTTCGGCCCAGACCAGTCCGTCGCACAGGGCCAGCACCGCGCCCGCGACGAACCCGATGACCGCCTGCGGGCCGCCGAACGCGGTGACCATCAGCGGGATCGTGACGAACGGGCCGATGCCGCACATCTGGCTCATGTTGATCGCCGTGGCCTGGAACAGGCCGACACGGCGGACGAAACCGCCCGGGGGCGGCGGGCTACCGGACATGGGGACTCCTGACGCGACGGGCGCGCGAGCACCCGGCGGAGGCGGACAGGCCGATAAAGTTAAGGAGCCTTACTAGAGGCGTCAAGTGTGCGACACGGATGCACGAGAATGGTGCGATGCCCGCCAGTGACGTCGTAGAGCAGCAGGAACAGCCCTGGAGCCGCCGGCGCCTGCGCAGTACCAACGAGCGGCTGCTCCTGGACCGGCTGCGCGCGCTCGGTGCCGCCTCGCGCGCCCAGCTGGCCCGCGAGACGGGTTTGTCCAAGCCGACAGTGTCCAGCGCGCTGGCCTCGCTGGCGGCGGCCGGCCTGGTGCACGAGGTCGGTACCCAGGCCCCCGAGCGCGGCCGCACCGCGGTGCTCTACGCCCCCGACCCGGCCGCCGGGTACGCGCTCGGCGTGGACATCGGCCGGGGCTGGCTGCGGGTGGCGGTGGCCGACCTGGACGGCACGCTCGTCGCCCGGGCGGACGTGCACAACCGGGCCCGTGCCTCCGCCGCCCTGACCGACCTGGTGGTGACCACCGCCCGCCAGGTGATCGCCGACTCGGGCGTGGACCCGGCGGAGGTGGCGCACGGGGTGATCGGCACGCCCGGGGTGTACGACGGGAAGCAGCGGCGGGTGCGGTACGCGATGCACCTGCCGGGCTGGGGGCGGGCCGGGCTCGTGGACCGGATACGGGCGGAGCTGGGCGTGCCGCTGGAGGTGCACAACGACGCCAACCTGGCGGCGCTCGGCGAGTACACGTACGGCGTCGGCGCGGGCAGCCGGCTCTTCGCGTACATCCTGATAGGCACCGGTCTCGGGATGGGGATCGTCGGCGAGGGGCGGCTGTTCACCGGCGCCCACGGGCTGGCCGGCGAGATCGGGTTCCTGCCGTGGCGCGGCCGGCAGCAGTCGGAGCGGCTGGAGGACGCGGTGTCGGGGGTGGCGGTGGTGGAGGCCGCCCGGCAGTTCGGTATGCGCGGCCGGCTCACGGCGAAGGCCGTGTTCGACGCGGCCCGGCAGGGTGATCCGGCCGCCGTGCGGGCGGTGGAGCTGGAGGGCGAGCGGATCGCGCACACCGTGGCGGCGGCCGCCGCCGTGCTCGACCCGGACCTGGTGGTGCTCGGCGGCGGTGTCGGCCACAGCGTGGACCTGCTGCTGCGGCCCGTGCGGGAGCGGTTGCGCGCCATCACCCCGCTGCGCCCCCGGATCGCGCCGGGCCGGCTCGGCGCGGACGCCGTCCTGCTGGGTGCGGTGGCCACGGCCCTGGACACGGCCCGGAACCTGGTGTTCGAACGCCGGACGGCCGGAACCCGGCCCCTGGGCAATGGCCACGGCGGCGCGGTTCGTTGACACCGCCCAGGGGGGCCTCTAGCGTGACCCCGATTTGTAAAGTTTCCTAACTTTACGAGGCTGGAGACCGCCGTGTTCCCTCGCGCCGCCCGCCGGCTCCCCACCACCGCCGCGCTCCTCGCCCTGGCCGGCTCCCTCACCACCGGCGCCTGGGCCGCCGGCCCCCGGGACACGGCGGAGCCCCAGCGGCCCGCCCGGATCACCCACGTCCCGTCCGCCGCCGGCACCGGCACCCCGCTGACCGGCTACGCCCTCCAGTCCACCGCGAAGGTGAGCGACTCCGCGGCGGCCGTCTCCTCCCCCGGCTATCCGGCGAGGGGCTGGTATCCGGCGGGCCCCCGCTCGACGGTGCTGGCCGCGCTGCTGGCGAACGGCGTGTACGCCGACCCGTTCCGCTCCACCAACCAGCAGCAGATCCCGCGGGCCGACTTCGACGTGCCCTGGTGGTACCGCTCCGACTTCACCGTCGACGACACCACCCGGCGCACCTCCCTCGACTTCAGCGGGGTCGTCTCGGCGGCCGACGTCTACGTGAACGGCCGGCAGGTGGCCTCGGCCGCGGACGTCACCGGCACCTACACCCACCACGAGCTGGACGTCACCTCGCTGGTCAGACCCGGCACCAACACGGTCGCCTTCCGGATCCGGCCCAACGACCCGAGCAAGGACCTGACCATCGGCTGGCTCGACTGGATCCAGCCGCCGCCCGACCGGAACATGGGCCTCGTCCGGGACGTCGTGGTGCGCAGGGGCGGCCCGGTCGCGCTGCGCGACGCGCACGTGGTCACCGAGCTGGCCGTGCCGTCGCTCACCACGGCCGACCTGACGGTCAAGGCCCGGGCCCGCAACGACACGGGCACGGCCGTCACGGCGGAGGTCCGCGGCAGCATCGGCGGTACGGCGTTCGGCAGGACGGTGTCGCTCGCCGCGCACGAGACGAAGACCGTCACCTTCTCCCCCGCCGACACCCCCGGCCTGCACCTCACCGACCCGAAGGTGTGGTGGCCGGCCGGGATGGGCGGCCAGCCGCTCTACGACCTCGACCTCACCGCCACCGTCGCCGGCACGGTCTCGGACACCGCGCACGAGACCTTCGGCATCCGGGACGTCCGGGCCCCGCTCAACTCCGCCGGGGCCCGGCAGTACCGCGTCAACGGCCGCCCCCTGCTGATCAAGGGCGGCGGCTGGTCCCCGGACGCGTTCCTGCGCTGGGACCCCGCCTACGTCGAGGACCGCCTGATGTACGCCCTCGACCTGGGCCTGAACACCCTCCGCCTGGAAGGACACCTGGAGCCGGACGAGTTCTTCGACCAGGCCGACCGTCTCGGCCTGCTGGTCCTGCCGGGCTGGGAGTGCTGCGGCAAGTGGGAGGGCGAGGTCAACGGCAGCGAGAAGGGGGAGGTTTGGAGCGACGCGGACTATCCGGTCGCCAAGGCGTCCATGGCCGCCGAGGCCGCCCGGCTGCGCGGCCACCCGAGCGTGCTGTCCTTCCTGATCGGCAGCGACTTCGCCCCCGACGCGACGATCGAGAAGAACTATTTGGACGCCCTGAAGGCCGCGGACTGGCCCACCCCCGTGGTCCCCTCCGCCTCCGACCGGCCCTCCCCGAAGCTGGGCGCCTCGGGCATGAAGATGACCGGCCCCTACGACTGGGTGCCGCCCGGGTACTGGTACGACAAGCGCGAGGGCGGGGCCACCGGGTTCAACTCCGAGACCAGCGCGGGCCCGAGCATCCCCACCCTCGACAGCCTGCGCCGGATGATGACACCCGCCGAACTCGACACCCTGTGGAAGGACCCGGACGCCCGGCAGTACCACCGCTCGCCGTCCAGCGTCTTCGGCACGCTCCGGATCTACGACAACGCCCTCACCGGCCGCTACGGCGCCCCCACCAGTCTCACCGATTACGTGCGCAAGGCCCAGCTCGCCCAGTACGAGAACGTCCGCGCCCAGTTCGAGGCCTACGGCCGCAACGCGGGCGACCCGGACCGGCCCGCCACCGGGGTGATCCACTGGATGTTCAACAGCGGCTGGACCTCCCTGCACTGGCAGCTGATGGACCGTTACCTCGATCAGAACGGCTCCTACTTCGGGGCGAAGAAGGCGAACGAGCCGCTGCACATCCAGTACTCGTACGACAACCGCTCGGTCGTGGTCGTGAACAACCGGCCCGCCCCCGCACGGGGCCTCACCGTCCGGGCCACGCTGTTCAACCCCGACGGCACGCAGAGGTACGACAGGACCGTCACGGGTGTGGCGGTGGAGGGGGACGGGGCGCACGGCACACCGCTCACCCTGCCGTCCTCGGTGGCCGGGCTGGCGCGGACGTACCTGCTCCGGCTGGTGCTGACGGACGCGGACGGCACGGAGGCGAGCCGCAACGTGTACTGGCTCTCCACCAAGGCCGACACCCTCGACTGGAACGGCACCACCTGGTACTACACGCCGACGAGCGGCTACGCCGACCTCAAGGGACTCGCCTCGATGGCCCAGGCACCGGTGGCGGCGACGGCGGCGACGAGGTCGTCGGACGGCACGTCGACCACGACGGTGACCCTGCGGCACAACGGGAGCGGGACGACGCCGGCGCTGCTCACGGACGTCCACCTCGTGGACGCGCAGGGCAAGCCGGTGCTGCCGGTGCGCTGGTCGGACAACGAGGTGAGCCTGTGGCCGGGCGAGTCGGTGACGCTGACCGCCACCTACCGGACCGCCGGCCTGCACGGCTCGGCACCGGCCGTGCGGGTCTCCGGGTGGAACACGCCGGAGCAGACGGTGCCGGCGGCCTGACGCCGCACGGGGCGGACCAGGCCGGCCCGCCCCCTGGCCCGGCTCAGCTCACGTCGAGCGCGGTGTCGTCCACGACGAACGACGTCTGGTACTTGGAGCCCTCCGTACCGGTGAACTTCAGGGTGACGGTCTGCCCGGCGTAGCCGCTCAGATCGAAACTGCGCTGGGTGTAGCCGGAGGCGGCGTTGAGGTTGGAGTACGTCGCCAGGGTGCCGAGGACCGTGCCGGAGCCGTTGAGCACCTGGACCTTGAGGGTGTCGTAGGCGGTGCTGGTCGAGGTCTCGGCGGTGTCCACGTGCAGGTAGAAGCTGAGCCTGGCCGAGCAGCCGGACGGGATGGTCACCGACTGGGCGAGCGTGTCGGTGGCGGCGGAGCCGTTCCCGTCGAGCCAGGCGTAGTACGAGCCGGAACGCGCCGGCTCGCCGGTGGAGTTGGTGATGACCCCGCTGGTGGCGCTCCAGGTGCTGCTGCCGGACTCGAAGCCGCTGTTGCCGAGGAGCTGGGCGGCGGTGCAGGACGTCGAGCCGCCGCCCCCGCTGCTGCCGCCCGCGCCGGCCAGCCACTCCGTGGCGTTGAGGGCGAGGGCCGCGTTGGTGGCGCCGGTGTCGTTCCAGCCGTCGTACAGCGTGTTGCCGGACTGGCCGGTGCCGTCGTCGATGGGTGAGCTGTCGCCCCAGAAGGCGACCCGGCCGCTGCCGAAGGTGCTGGTGGCGAAGAAGGCGCCGGTGTTGCCGGAGTAACCGGTGCGGTAGAGCAGGCCCTTGACACCGGAGTTGTCGGCGGGCTTGAGGGTGGCGGTGGTCCCGCTGGCGATCAGGCTCTTGGTGACGGTGCCGAAGGAGCCGTGCAGCACGGGGTTGGTGCTGTCGCTGATCGCGGACGGGTGGTCGGAGCTGATGCTGAGCGAGTCGATGGAGAAGCCGAACGGGTCGGTGGAGTCGACACTGTTGTTCGTCATCAGGTCGTTGAAGACCTCGACCGCGTCGTAGCCGTCGTTGTTGCGGTCGGCTCCGGTGTGGTCGGAGATCATGAACAGCCCGCCGCCGTTCTTCACGAAGTTCATGATCGCCGTCTTCTCGGCGGTGGTGAACAGCGTGTTGGGTTCCGGCAGGACCAGCGTGTCGAAGTTCGACAGGTCGGTCGCGGAGGTGCCGCCGTAGCTGAGGCCGGAGCCGGTCGGCAGGGTCTTGAGGCTGTAGTTCCCGGTCTTCTGGAGCGCGACGCCCCAGGAGGACAGGGCGCCGGTCCAGTCCGTCTCGGCGGACGGGGAGGAGTCCTGGCCGAGCGGGTCGGGCTGGCTGGTGGAGACGATCCAGTCGGCGTTGCCGGCCGTCTCGGCGTGGGCGTTGTCGAACAGGATGCGGTGCGGGGTCGCCGCGTGGGCGGGGGTGCCGGTGCCGAGCTGGAGGGCCGCTCCGGTGAAGAGCAGTCCCAGGCCGGCCAGGGCGGTGGTGCATCTGCGGCGGGATCTCCTGGATCCGAGCATCCGTCAGACCTCCATGAGAGTGGGGAAGGAGGGTGGGTAAGAGGCGGTGCGGGCGCCAAGTCTGCGCGCGTAGAGCCCGCTTGAGGCTTCTCCACGCGTCGATTGGTTGAAAGGTACATGGCATAAAGGGGCGGTGAACAGAGGCGTCCGGCGGCAACCGGAGCAGAGTGGCTCCGCTTACAGCGGGCACATGCCACATCAGCGGGATTCGACGGCAGAAGCGTCAAGGAAGGGCGGCCATGGAGATCTCGGGCATCATCAGCGCCATCGTCATCGGCATCGTCATCGGTGTACTGGGCCGGCTGGTCGTCCCGGGACGGCAGCACATCGGTGTCCTGTGGACGATCGTCGTCGGCATCGTGGCCGCGCTGCTGGGCTCGGCGATCGCCGCCGGGTTCGGGGTCGCCGACACCAAGGGGCCCGACTGGATCGAGTGGCTCATCCAGATCGCCCTGGCGGCCGTGGGCGTGGCCGCGCTGGACCGGGCCCTGGCCCGCCGCTGAGTCAGTTCCCGTACACGTAGGGCGTCGTGGTGCTCAGGGCGTGGAAGCCGAGGCGTTCCAGGATCGGGCGGCTCATGGCCGAGGCGTCGACGTGGAGGTAGCGGTAGCCGCGGCCGGCGGCGGCGCGGGCACGGTGGGCGACCAGGGCACGGTAGATGCCCCGGCCGCGCCAGGCCGCGACGGTGCCGCCGCCCCACAGCCCGGCGAACGGCGTGCCGGGTACCAACTCCATGCGGGCGGCGGCGACGGGTTCGCCGTCGGCCAGGGCGGCCACGGCGACGACCGTGCCGGGGTCGGCGGCGAGCCGGGCGAGCAGCCGGTGCCGCAGCGCGGTGCCGTCGGTGCCGAAGGCCCGCTCGTGCGCGGCCACGACGAGGTCCACGCCGGCCGCATCGGTGGCCGCCACGCAGGAAACGCCCTCTGGCGGGGCGGTGTCCAGAGCGAGACCGGCCACCTCCGCGATCATCAGTGTCTCCGTGGGCTCGGCCCGGAACCCGGCGGCGAGCAGCCGGTCACCGAGGTCCGCGGGCCCGTCGTGGCCGTAGAGCTTCCACTCGAAGTCCCGGCCCAGGCCGGTGAAGCGGTCGATCTGGTCGCGGATGGCCCGCTCCGCGTCCGCCGCGTCCAGGCCGGACCAGAGCACGCCGTTCCAGCCCAGCGGGTCCGCGACCTGACGCACCACCCGGCCGGCCCGCTCGATCCGGGCCCCGGGCCCGTCGGGCCGGGCCCCCTCACGCAGGTCCCGGTCGTACACAGCGAGCGCAGCGGCGTGATCCATGGCGTCACTTCAGCACGAACGGCCGGGCGGGCCAAGAGAATCAAGCGCGCCGGCGGTCGTCCGGCCGTACCGCCGCCAGATAGGCGGTGAGCCGGTCCCGGTTGCGGGCGAGGCAGTCGATGCGGGCCTGGATGCGGTCGATGTGTTCCTCGAGCAGGGCGGCCGTCTCCGGTGGTACGGACTCGGCGGACGGTAGGAGATGGCCGGGGCCGCAGAGGTACGGCAGGATCGCCCGGATCATCTCGGTGGTGAGGCCGGAGTCCAGCAGGCCGCGGAGCTGCCGCACCTGCGCGACCGCCGAGTCCGGGTAGCTGCGGTAGCCGTTCCCGGTGCGTTCCGGCTGGAGCAGGTGCTGTTCCTCGTAGTAGCGCAGCAGCCGGGTGGGCACCCCCGTACGACGGGACAGCTCACCGATGCGCATGCCGGCCTCCCCGATCGGCGCTTGACCTTCACACTGATGTGAGGCTTCGACCATGGTCGCATGACCCTGTCCTCCCAGGTCAAGGGCGGTCGGCTGCCCTGGTCCGGGCTGCTCGCCCTGTCCTGCGCCGCGTTCACCGCCGTACTGACCGAACTCCTCCCGGCGGGCCTGCTGCCCGCGATGGCGCCCCCGCTGGGGGTGGCCGAGTCCCGGATCGGCTTCCTCGTCACCGCGTATGCCGCCGCCTCCTTCGTGGCCGCGGTCCCGGTCACCGCGGCGCTGCGCGCGCTGCCCCGGCGGCCGGTGCTGTGCGGCGCGCTGCTGGGCTTCGCCGCCGGCAACGCGCTGGTCGCGCTGTCGTCGTCGTATCCGCTGACCGTCGCGGCCCGGCTGCTGGCCGGGGCGATGGGCGGCATGCTGTGGGCGATGCTCGCCGGTTACGCGGCCCGGATGGTGCCGGCCGAGCAGCGCGGCCGGGCCATCGCGGTGGTCCTGGCCGGCATCACGCTGGCCCTGGCGCTGGGGGTGCCCGCGGGTACCGCGCTGGCCGGCGCGGTCGGCTGGCGGGCCGCGTTCGCGACGCTCGCCGTGCTCGCCGTGCTGCTCGTGGGCTGGGTACGGCTCCGGTTGCCCGCCTTCCCGGGCGAGCCGCCGCACTTGCGCATCCCCCTGGTCCGGCTCGCCGTGCGCCCCGGGATCCGCCCGGTGCTGTCCGTGACGCTGTTCCTGCTGCTGGGGCACCAGGCGATGTACACGTACGTCGCCCCGTTCGCCGCGCAGGCCGGGTACGGCCGTACGGGCGTGCTGCTCGGGGTGTTCGGGACCGCCACGGTGGCCGGGATCTGGCTCACCGGAGCGCTGGTCGACCGGCACCCGCGGCCCACGCTGCTCGGGGCGCTCGCGCTGGTGGCGGCCGTGCTGGTGGTTCTGGGCCTGGGTGCCCGGGCGCACGGACTGCTGCTCGGCGCGGTCGCGCTGTGGGGCGTGGCCTTCGGCGGGGCGCCCACGCTGATCCAGACCGCACTGGTCGACGCGTCGGGGCCGGCCGCCGCCGATGCGGCGACCTCGTTGCAGACCACGGTGTACAACGCGGGCATCGCCGCCGGCTCCCTCACCGGCGGGCTGGCGCTGGACGCGGCGGGCGCCGGGGCGCTGCCCTGGACCGCGCTGCCGCCGGTGCTGCTGGCGCTCGCGACGGTCGCCGCGGGGCGCCGGTACGCCTTCCCGGCCCGGCGGGCCGCCGTTGCCCCGGAGGCGAACGCGCCGGCCCGGCCGGGTGCGATGGCCCCGGCCTGCCCGGCCGGAGATCATGACGTGAGGAGGTGGGCCGATGGTACGGGACGGTGAACTGCGCTGTCTGCGCCGCTGCGTGGAGCCGGCGGCCGAGGCGCTGGACGCCGGTGACGAACCCTCCGGGTCGGTACTCGTGGCCGGGGACGGCACCGTGCCGGCGGAGGACCGCAACCGGGTGGCGGACGGCGACCGCACTTGGCATCCCGAGTTCGAGCCGGCCTGCCGGGCGGCCGCGCACCTGACGCCCCGGGAGCACGCGGCGGCGACCGTCTACACCTCCGGCGAGCACTGCCCGATGTGCGCGGCGGCGCACGCCCGGGTGGGGCTCGGCCGGATCGTGTACATCGTCTCCTCCGACCAACGCGCCGGATGGCTCGCCGAGTTCGAGGTACGGGAGCCGCACCGCCACTGCCACACCGAACGTGCCTGAGCGTCAGCCGAGTTCGAGAGTGGTCACGCCGAACACCCGCTCCCGGGCGTGGGCGCGCACCGGTCCGGTGTACATGCGGGCGGTCTCGAACGAGGGCCGCAGTCCGGCCTCTTCGGCCAGGGCGACGCCGGCCGCGTTCGGCTCGGGCACGTCGATCGCGACGTCGCGGCCGGCCACGTCGGCCGTCAGGGCGTCGAACAGGGCCCGGGCGTCGTCGGCGGTGTCCGCGAACAGGGGACCGACGCGCAGGGTGTCGTGACCGGGGCGGATCACGCCGTAGCCGGTCAGGCGCCCGCCGTCCTCGCGGACGACGGCACGGTGGCCGGGTGCGGTGAGCCACTCGGCGAGGAAGCGGGGGCGGTCGGCGGGGTGGCAGGCGCTGTCGAACGCGGTGAGCGCGGCCAGGTCGGCGGGGGCGGCGGGGCGCACTTCGGCGGGCTTCGCGCGCTCGGGGGCGGTGCCGGTGAACCGGATGGTGCGGTGCGCGAGCCGGAACCCGGACTGCCGGTAGTTGTCCTGCTGCGCCACGACTCCGTCCAGGCCGACGGTGCGGTTGCCGGCGTGGGCCAGGGCCGTCTTCCAGGTGGTGAGGCCGTGTCCGTGGCCGCGCAGGTCGGGACGGACGAGGTAGCAGCCGAGGAAGGCGAAGTCGGGGCCGTGGTTGACGACGGAGATGGCCGACACCGGCTCCCCGTCGATCCGGCCGAGGAAGAACCCCTCGGGATCCTGCGCGAAGAAGGCGGGCCCGTCGGACAGCCCGGGATTCCAGCCCTCCGCCGCCGCCCACCCGCTGATCACCGGCCAGTCGGCGAGGGTGGCCTGCGTGACGACGAGGTTCTGGGGGGCCGCAGAGGTCATCGGTACGCTCCGTTTCCGTCGGGGTCGCCTGCCGTACGGCACGGGCCTCGGCCGCACCGCCCGCAGCATCCTTGCGGATCAACGGAGCGCGCGCCACGGGAAGATCAGCCGATGCGGGGCGGCCGGGCTCCCGCTCCCCGCCCCGCAGGCATCGGCGGCTCGGTGTTCCTGCGGGACCGGCCCCACCGGGCCGACGACCGGTGGGGCCATGTGGAGGGTCAGCTGGGGCCGGTGGGGCGGAAGCGGCGGTAGAGGATCGCGCCTGTGAGCAGGAGCGCGGCACTGCCGGCGACGGCCGGGGCCGTCACGTCCGCTCCGGTGTGGGCCAGCGTCGATGTGGTCGTCCGCGGGGTGTGCGGGGCGGTGTGGTGGGCCGGGGGCTTCGGGGCCCGCGGCTTCGGGGCCCGCGGCTTCGTGGCCGGGCGGGGGCTCTCGGCAGGGCCGTTGACCGACTGGTTGCCGTGGGCCGGGTTGCCGATGCCGACCACGTCGACGCTGTTGCCGCTGACGTTCACCGGCAGGTCGACGGGGAGCTGGACCCCGTTGCCCGAGAGGACGCCGGGCGAGTCGGTGGTGTCGCCGTGCGCGGTGGCCCCGCCGGAGGTGGTCGACGCGCCCGCGCCGCCGCTCTTCCCGCCGCCGGTGTTGGCGCACGCGTTGCCCGCGGCCGGGTTGAGCAATCCCACGACGTTCACCGTGTTGCCGCAGACGTTCACCGGCACGTGCAGCGGCAACTGGAGGCCGTTGCCGGAGACCAGCCCCGGCGAGCCGGCCGCCACGCCGTCGGCGTCGGCACCGCCGGCCGCGAAGGCGGCGGACACCGGCAGCGCCACGGCCATCGCACCGGACGCGGCGGCGACGGCGATCACACCGTTTCGGGTAGCCCGTCTCATAGGTTCCTGCCTTCCAGACGTCATCACGGGTACGTACCCGCACCACTTAAAACGCCCGCGAACCAGCCACGTTATGGCTTATCGGTCTTTCACCCCATCGAGCGGCACTGTTATCGAACGGGATGTAAAGCCGCAGAATGATCACCAAGGGGTCATGACGGACGCGGAGTTTACGCCGGCGGACGGCGCCCCGCTCGCCGGGAGGCGGGCCGTCCGGGGCCCGTTTATGGTGATCCGAGGGCATCGCCCCCGGTCCGTGGCGGGCGTGCGCCCCGGGAGGCGACCATGCTGGCCAAGCTGTCCACACGGCCCGCCGTGCGGCGCTGCGCGGGTGCCTCGGCTCTCGTTCTGGCGCTGCTCGGAGCCGGGCTGCCCGCGGCTGCCGCCGACCGGCCGCAGCCCGACCTGTCCCGGTTCTACCGGCAGAAGCCGGCCTGGGCCGCCTGCCGGGGCCCGGACATGCCGAAGGACCTCCAGTGCGCGAAGGTCACCGTCCCGCTCGACTACGCGCGCCCGCACGCCGGCACCCTCGACGTGGCGCTGGCCCGCTACCGCGCCACCGGGACGTCCCGGGGCTCGGTGCTGCTGAACTTCGGCGGCCCGGGCGTCGCCGGCATCCACGAGCTGGCCACCGAGGGCAAACAGTTCATGGATCTGACCAACGGCTACGACGTGGTCTCCTTCGACCCGCGCGGTGTCGGCCGGTCCTCCCCCGTCAGCTGCGGGGAGGGCAGCGACGTGGCCGCGGGCGTGACGGAGAAGGACGCCGACCTCGGCCGGCCGCAGGCGCTGCTCAAGCAATTGCGGCGGGCCGCCGACCAGTGCGCCCGGCACTCCGGACCGGTGCTCCCCCACATCGGCACCCTGAACGCCTCCCGCGACCTGGACGTCATCCGCCAGGCACTCGGCGACGACGAGCTGAACTACCTCGGGTTCTCCTACGGCACCCGGCTCGGCGCGGTGTACGCGGCGCAGTTCCCGGGCAAGGTCGGCCGGATCGCCCTCGACGGCGTCGACACACTGACCGAGTCGCCGGCCGAGCAGGGGGTGGCGGGTGCCGAGGGGCAGCAGACGGCGCTGGACGACTTCCTGGACTGGTGTACGACGGATCTCGCCTGCCCGTTCGGGCAGGACCGGCGCGCGGCCGGCGACGAGGTGCTCCGGCTGGTGCGCTCGCTCGACGAGAACCCGGTACCCACGGACTTCGGCGGCAGGTTCTCCGGCCAGGACCTGGTGGGTGCCATCGGGCAGGCCCTCTACAGCAAGGAGCTGTGGCCCTCGCTGGAGCGTGCGCTGGGTTCCCTGATCGAGGACGGCGACACCCGGCGCGTGCTGGCCTTCTCCACGGGCGGCATCGGCCTGTCCGCGGGCCGGCACCGGAGCGACGGCGGGCTGGTCGACGCGCAGGACGTCCCGGCGGACAACCTGCCGGCCGCGCTGATGGCGATCAACTGCGCGGACGACCCCGACCGGCCCACCGCGGCACGGCTCACGAAGGACCTCAAGGACCTGCAGGCCGCCTACGACCAGGCCTCGCCGGTGTTCGGCCGCTACCGGCTGACCCAGCTGCTGATGTGCTACGGCCGGCCCCGGGGCACCGACTTCATCCGCGACCACGTGCGCAACGTGCACTCGGCGAAGATGCTGCTGATCGGCACGCGCGGCGACCCGGCGACGCCGTACCGGTGGACCGAGGAGACGGCCCGCCGGCTCGGCCCGTCGGCGGTGGTGCTCGACAACAAGAGCGAGGGCCACACCGGCTACTCCTCCTCCAAGTGCGTGCACCGCAAGGTCAACGACTTCCTGCTGTACGGCTCGCTGCCCGCCAGCGGCAGCTCCTGCCCGGCGGACGCGGCCGGCGGGAGCGTCACCTCGGCCGGCACCGGCTGACGGCCGCACGCAACCGGCGGGTGACAGAAGTGGCGCAACCGGGTGACAGCCGCGAACCGGGGCAACCTTCCGGGCGCCCCGGTCGTCCCACTCAGCAGGCGCGCCCAGGCCGCCGTATCCCGTACATGACCGCAACAGGGGGACATCGTCATGCGCATCCGCGCCACCACCGCCGTACCCGCCGCCTCGGCCGCCGTGGCGGCCCTGCTGCTCACCGCGCCGCAGAGCCAGGCCGCCGCCGGCCCCGACCGGCCCGTCCGCTGCGCCGAGAAGTCGCTGGCCCTGCAGGCGAAGGCCGTGCCCGGCCACCCGACCGTGCTGCGGGTCAGCGTCACCAACCGGGGCACGCGCGCGTGCGTCGTCGACCGCGTGCCCACGGTGACCTTCGGTGACCTGGACGGGGCGGCGCTGCCCGTGCCGGAGGGCGGCACCGGCACCTACCGGCTCGCGGTGCGCGGCACGGCCTACGCCGACGTCCGGACCATCGCGGACCCGGCGGACCCCGAGGCCCGCCGGGTGGACGCGGTCACCGTGGCGGCGGCGGCCGCGCACTGGGGCCGCTCCTTCACCGCCGGGCAGCTCGGGACCGGCCGGCGGGTGCTGGTCTGGGAGCCGGTGACGACGTGGTGGCAGAAGTCGGCGGCGGCCGCGGACCGCGCCATCGGGCTCAGCTGAGGACCAGCTCCGGCGAGTAGAGGTCCAGCCATCCCGCCAGGTCCAGGGTGCGTTCCAGGCCGCGCCGGGCCGCCTGGGTGCTGACCGGTGCCTCGCGCTCGGCGGCGGCCCGGACCCGGTCCCGGTCGACCAGGTCGAAGACGGGGTGGGAGGGCCGGGCGAGCAGTTCCTTGGCCTGCTCCTGGAGGGCGCGGGCGTACCGGGGGTCCTGCGTGGACGGGTACGGGCTCTTCACACGGTCGTACACCGAGCGCGGCAGGACGTCCGCCGACGCCTCCCGCAGCAGGCTCTTCTCCCGGCCGTCGAAGGACTTCAGCGCCCACGGCGCGTTGTAGACGTACTCGACCAGCCGGTGGTCGCAGAACGGCACCCGGACCTCCAGGCCGACGGCCATGCTCATCCGGTCCTTGCGGTCGAGGAGCATGCGCACGAAGCGGGTCAGGTGCAGGTGGCTGATCTGCCGCATCCGGTACTCGAAGTCGCTCTCGCCGTCGAGCCGGTCGATGCCGGCGACGGCGGTGCGGTAGCCGTCGGCCACGTAGCTTTCCAGGTCGAGGGCCTTGGCGAGGTCGGCGCGCACCACGTCGGCGTCCTCGCCGAAGTGGCGGCCCATGGTCGCCAGCCACGGGAAGGTGTGGGCGCGCCGCGCCTCCTCGTCGAAGAACTGGAGGTAGCCGCCGAAGACCTCGTCGGCGGACTCGCCGGACAGGGCCACCGTGGACTTCTCCCGGATGGCGCGGAACAGCAGCAGCAGCGAGCTGTCCATGTCGCCGAGGCCCGAGGGCAGGTCGCGGGCCCGGATCACCTGGGCGCGTACGGCGGGGTCGGCGAGGGCCTCGGCGTCGAGCACGATGTCCTGGTGGTCGGTGTCCGCGAGCTCGGCCACATCGTGGACGAACGGGGTGTCGGGGGTGCCGCGCAGTTCGTCGGCGACGAAGTTGTCTGCCTGGCCGACGAAGTCGACGGCGAAGCTGCGCACCTTCTCGCCCTGCTCGGCGAGTTGCCGGGCGGCGAGCGCGGTCATGGCGGAGGAGTCGAGCCCGCCGGAGAGCAGGGTGCAGCGCGGCACGTCGGCGACCAGCTGGCGGCGCACGATGTCGTCGAGGAGGGAGCGCACGGTGGCGATGGTGGTGTCGCGGTCGTCGGTGTGCGGGCGGGTCTGCAGGCGCCAGTACACGCGGGTGGACGGACCGGAGCGGTCGACGGTGACGACCGTGCCGGGCTCCACCTCGCGCATGCCGTCCCAGACGGCGTGTCCGGGCGTCTTGACCATGACGAACAGTTCGCGCAGGCCGTCCAGCGTGACGCGGGGCCGGGCCAGCGGGTTGGCGAGGATCGCCTTGGGTTCGGAGCCGAACACCACGCCGTCCGGGGTCTGGTGGTAGTAGAAGGGCTTGATGCCCATGCGGTCGCGGATCATCACCAGCTTGCCGTGCCGGCCGTCCCACACGGCGAACGCGTACATGCCGTTGAGCCGTTCGGCGACCGCGTCGCCCCACTCCAGATAGCCGTGCAGCACGACCTCGGTGTCGGAGTCGGTGGTGAACCGGTGGCCGTGGTCCGCGAGTTCCCGGCGCAGCTCGGTGAAGTTGTAGGTCTCACCGGAGTAGACGAGGGCGACCGTGCCCTCGGGGGTGTGCACGGACATCGGCTGACGGCCGCCGGGCAGGTCGATGATGGCGAGCCGGCGGTGTCCCAGGGCGGCGGGGCCCTCGGCCCAGGTGCCGCGGTCGTCCGGGCCCCGGCAGGCCATCGTCTCGGTCATCGCATGCAAGGTGGTGGCCTCGGCCGTCAGGTCGCGGTCGAAGGAGACCCAACCGGTGATGCCGCACATGCGCTGCCTCCTGCCTCCGGCTGCCCGGCGCTCCCTTGCTCACCAGCGGCTTCGTGGTGCCGGGACCGGCCGGGCAAACCAGTTGTATTGAGCACCTATATGAGGAGCCTCCGTCAGGCGTTCGAGCGTGTCAACGCGGCTGCAACACGGCACGGCCGGCCGCCCCACGATTTCGGCCGCGTTTTGCCTCAGCAAAATCCACGGACAGGCGCGCTACCGCGCCGGGGGCGACAGGAAACGGCCACAAGCAAAAACTTCCTCAAGACACCGGTGCGTTACGGCTTCGCGGTCAGAAACGAGTCGAGCGCCCCGGTCAGTTCGGCCGGCTTCTCCACCGGCAGCTCGTGACCCGCGTCCAGGACGCGGACGACCGCGTCGGGGTAGGCCTTGGCCAGCCGGAGCATCTGCCGCACCGGCAACTGGACGTCGTGGTAACCGTGCACCATCAGGGTCGGTACGGAGATCTCGCCGGCCCGGTCCAGGACGTCGAAGGCCCGCATCGCGCCGTAGAGCGTCATGACGACCTCGCGCGGGGTGGCGGCGGAGGCACGGATGTGCGCCCGGATCTCCTCGCGCGGGTAGCCGGGCGCGAAGGCCCGCTGGATGTTGGCGGCCACGAACAGCTTGAACGGCACCAGGGTCGAGGCCGCCATCAGCAGGCCCCGGCCGCGACTGTAGGCCATCCGGCCGATGGAGTTGACCAGCACCAGCCGCTCCACCCGTGCCGGGTGCGCGAGGGCGATGGTCTGCGCGATCATCCCGCCCATCGAGTGGCCCACCAGCGCGCACCGCTCCACCCCCAGGTGGTCGAGGAGCGCGACGACGTCCCGCGCCAGGTGGGCGATGGTCGGCACCCCGGCCCCGCCGCTCTCCCCGTGCCCGCGCAGGTCCAGCCGGATCACCCGGCGCCGCGCGGAGAAGTGGGCCGTCTGGTGGTCCCAGCGGTGCCGGTTCGCGGTCCAGCCGTGCACGAGCACCAGCGGCACCTCCGCGGCGTCGCGGGGCCCCTCGTCGTCGTACGTCAGGGCCGCTCCGTCGACTTCGAGCTGCGGCATGGAGGCCTCCTGGGGTTGCGCTGCGATCCGGTTACCGGCCGGTACGGTATCCGGCCGCGGGCCACCGCGTCACCGTTTCCCGCCCGGGAGATCCGCGGCGGCTTGCGGTCCGGATTACCCCGAATGCCGTACTCGTGAATCGGACCTATCGTGCTGTCATGGAGCACGCACTGAGTCCCGCGACCCTTGCCGAACTGCGGCGCCCGCGCCCGTATCCCGCGGTGTCCGTGCTGACCCCGACGCACCGCCGGGAACCCGAGAACGGCCAGGATCCCGTCCGGCTGCGCAACGTGGTCACCGAGGCCCGCCGACGTCTGGAGGCCGATCCCGCCGTCACCCGTGAGCGGCGCAACGAGGTCGTCGCGCAGCTCGACCGGGCGCTGGCGGAAGTGGACCTGGCACATGCCGAGGACGGCCTGGTCATCTTCGCCGCCCCCGGCGAGCACCAGGTGTGGTCCCTGGCGCGCGCCGTCCCCGAGCGTGTGGTGCTGTCCGACACCTTCCTCACCCGCAACCTGGTGGCCGCACAGGCCGCCGAGCGGCCCTTCTGGGTGCTGTCGGTCTCCGCCGACCACGTCACGCTGTGGAGCGGCGGTGAGGACCGTGTCGTGCAGGACCGCTCGGGCGGCTTCCCGCTGGAGCGCCGGCAGGAGAACTTCGACCCCGAGCGGCAGATGCGCACGGGCGGCCTGCCGAGCACCTTCAGCGACGAGGGCACCCGCCAGTTCCTGCGCGAGGCGGACACCGTCATGAGCACGGTCCTGCGCGATCAGCCCCGGCCGCTGTACGTCACCGGCGAGCAGGCGGCGCTGTCCCTGCTGGACGAGGTCGGCAGCGTCGCCAAGTCCGCCGTCCACGTCCCGCACGGCGGTCTCGCGCACGCCGGTCCGGAGGCCGTCTGGCAGGCGCTGCGGCCGGTGCTGGAGGCGGAGTCCCGCAAGGACACCACGGCCGTGGTCCGGGAGCTGACCTCGGCGCGCGGTCACCGGACGTACGCGGCCGGGCTGGACGAGCTGTGGCAGAGCGCCCGCGAGGGCCGGGTCCGGCTGCTGGCCGTGGAGGAGGACTTCAGGGCTACCGTCCGCGATCTCGGCGAGCACCTGGTGCCGGCCGAGCCCGGGGACCTGGACGCCCGCGACGACATCGTGGACGAGATCGTCGAGCAGTGCCTGCAGACCGGCGCCGAGGTCCGCTTCGTACCCGACGGCACGCTCGGCGACGCCGACGGCATCGCCGGGGTGCTGCGGTACTGACCCCGCGGTACCGACCCCGGGAGAAACACCGGAAAGCGGCGCTCCTGCGTCGGCGTACGCTACGCGTGATCGTCGGCGTAGGGAGCACGCGCATGGGTGACCTGCTGGGTGTGGCGGTACTGGGTGCCGGACACATGGGGGCCGATCACATACGTCGGCTCGACCAGGTGATCAGCGGAGCCAGGGTCGCGGCGGTGGCCGACCCCGACCGCGCACGCGCCGAGGCGGCCGTGGCCGGTCTCGACGGGGTCACCGTCCACACCGACCCGGTGGCCGCGCTCGACGCGCCCGGCGTGGCGGCGGTCCTCATCGCCTCCCCCGGCCCCGCGCACGAGGAGGCACTGCTCGCCACCTTCGCCCGCCGGCTGCCGGTGCTGTGCGAGAAGCCCATGGTGCCGGACTCCACCGGTGCCCTGCGGGTCGTGGAGGCCGAGGCGGGGACCGGCCGCCGGCTGGCCCAGATCGGCTTCATGCGCCGCTACGACGCCGGGTACCGGCGCCTGAAGGCCCTGCTGGACGGGGGCAGCCTGGGCCGGCCCCTGATGCTGCACTGCACGCACCGCAACGTCTCCTCCCCCGCCGGCTTCACCAGCGCCATGCTGATCAACAGCTCGGTCTCGCACGAGATCGACGCCGCCCGCTGGCTGCTCGGGCAGGAGCTGACGGCGGTCACCGTGCTGCGGCCCGCGCCGTCCGCCGGTGCGCCCGAGGGCCTGCTCGACCCGCAGTTCGTGCTGTTCGAGACCGAGCGGGGCGCCCTGGTGGACGTGGAGGTCTTCGTGAACTGCGGCTTCGGCTACCAGGTGCGCTGCGAGGCCGTGTGCGAGGCGGGCAGCGCCCGGATCGGCGACGAGCGCGGCATGGTGGTCACCACCGGGGGCGGCGCCCGCGAGGAGGTGGCCCAGGACTATCTCGTCCGCTTCGCCGACGCCTACGACCGCGAGGTACAGGCCTGGGTCGACGCGACCCGGCGCGGCGAGGTCACCGGCCCGGACGCCTGGGACGGCTACGCGGCGTCCGTGGTCGCCGAGGCGGGGGTCCGGTCGCTGGAGACCGGCGGCCGGGTGGCCGTGGACCTGGCCCCGCGGCCCGCCCTGTACGCCGGACGGTGACGGCGAGGGGCACCCGAGGGAAACCGAGTTGGCCGTCCCGAGGGGGAGCGCGGGCCTGCGCGAGCCCGGTGCGCCGTCACACCCCGCCGAACAGCGTGCTCAGCCCCCGCTCCACCACGCCCGCCACGTCCTCCTGTCCGCTCGCCACCACCGTGTAGGTCCGCACCAGGAAACGCCGCAGCGCCGAGGCCTGGAAGAGCAGCAGGGCCATGCCGTGCGGCGAGTGGAACTCCAGGACCGTCCCGGTCCGGCCGTACGGCCATATCTGCACGTCCCCGTGGCCGGCGGGGGCCCGCAGTCCCTGGTCGAGCAGGGTGCGCGCGAAGGTCCAGGTCACCTCCTCGCCGTGCAGCGCGGCCTCCGCCGGGAAGTCGACGAACACGGCGAGGGGGTCGTCGGCGGTGTAGCGCAGGGTGGCCGGCACCGGGACCTCCCGGTCCTCGGCGGTGATGAGCCGGGCTTCGGCGAGCTGTTCGACGGTGGTGTCCATGCCCTTAAGGAGTCCGCGCGGCCCTGTCGCATGCCGTCAATTCCGGTCAGAGTTCGGCAGGTACCGGCCGCTCCGCGGCGCTATGGAACACAGGAGCGTCGAACACGCGCTTGAACGCCCGGACGAGAGACGCTCGTCTGCGTCAACTCGCGTAATCGCACTACGACTTGACCGCTGCGGCGCGTACGTCATTCGTACTCGCGGAACACTCCGGGAAGACTCTGGCATATGCCGGAAGCACCACCGTATCGTGTGTTGCCAAATCCCTTACAGCGCGTCGCGGGCTGTGCCACAGTCGTAGCGGTCCCCCCGTCGTCCCCGCCGTCCCGTATCCCATCGGAGTGCGTCATGCCGTCCCCAGTCTCCGCGGACCGCCCAGCCGCCCAGCCGCCCGGGCGCGGATCGGTCGAAGCGCTGATAACGCAGGCGCGGCGGCTCAAGGGTGACGTGGACGCCGTACGGCGGGACACCCGGATTGACGGTGCGGACCCCGAGGAACGCTGGCAGCGCGCCCTGTGCGACCTCGCCCTGCACCAACTGGACGATCTCGACGCCCACTTGGCGCAACTGCGGGACGGCCCCTCCCCCGCCCCGGCCGAGCCCGCCGAACCGCCCGCCGGCCGGCCCGCCCCGGCTGCCGCCCCGGGCGGTTCGCTGCTCAGCCGCGTGGGCAGCGCGGAGTGGAACCTGCTGACCGACGAGGCCACCTGGTCCGGGGAGCTGTACCAGATCCTCGGCCTCGACCCGGCCCGCCCCGCCCTCACCCTGGACGAGCTGCCCAGCCTGGTCCTCGAGGAGGACCGGCCGGAACTCACCGCGATGGTGACGGACTGCCTGGTCGACGCCAAGCCGATCGACGGCGAGTTCCGCGTCGTACGGCCCGACTCCTCCGTGCGGACCGTGCACATGATGGGCGAACCCGTGCTCGGCGCCGACGGCGGCACGACCTCCATGTGGGCCGTGCTGCGCGACGTCAGCGAACTGCGCCGCAGTCAGCGGACGGTGCGCGAGACCCGTGACTCGCTGCACCGCGAGCGCCGGCGGGAGCAGACCGAGCACCGGATCGCGGCAGAGCTGCAGGAAGCCGTGCTACCGCCATGGCGCGGCTCCCTGCGGCTCCCGCACCAGGGACCGGTGGCCCTGGACCTGGCGGCCCACCGCCTGCCGGCCGCGACCCCCAGCCTGATCGGTGGCGACTGGTACGACGCGCTGGAACTGTCCGACGGCCAGACCCTGCTGAGCGTCGGCGACCTGACCGGACAGGGTGTGTCCGTCGCCTCCGGCATGGCGATGCTGCTCGGCGCCGTACGCGGCATGGCGATGGCCGGCACGGACCCCGGTCACCTGCTCACCATGCTCAACCGGTTACTGGACACCACCGTGCAGCCCGCCCTCGGCAGCGCCGTCTGCTGCCGCTACCGGCCCGAAACCCGCACGCTGGTCTGGGCGCAGGCAGGACACCCCGCCCCGCTGCTGTACCGCGACGGGACGGGGTGCGTGCTGAACGCACCGGACGGCGTCCTCCTCGGCGCCTCCTCGGGCGCCGTCTACGGACAGTCCGTCGTCACCCTGGAACCGGGCGACCTGCTCCTCCTGCACACCGACGGACTGATGTCGGGCCACAGCAGGACGGCGGCAGCGGACCGGCTGCTCGGTCTCGCCCCACGGTTCGGCGCGGCGCGCACCGCGCAGGACTGTGTGCGCACCATCGTGGAGGAGTTCGGCGGAGCCGGGCGCGAGGACGACGCGTGCGTGCTCGTCGCCAAGGTCACCGCATGACATGACCGACCCGTCGGGTCGGGCAGCGCACAGGCCCCCTATGCCTGTGCGCTGCTGCCCTCCGCCTTGCCCCTCGGCTTGGGCAGGGCGAGCCTGATCTCCTCCCGCAACTGGTGGATCTTCGGGTAGCCGGCGTACTCCGCGGTCAGCCGGTACATCTGCCGCAGCCGGTCCCAGGTGCGCCGGGAGGAGTTCGAGCCCATCGACATCAGGGCCAGCCGTGCGTAGCGGTCGGCCTGTTCGGGGTCGTCGGCGATGAAGCAGGCCGAGGCCATGGAGAGATGGTCGAAGATCTTCGACCGCTCCCGTCCGTCGACGCGCAGGGCGAGGGCCTTCTCCGCGTAGTACTGGGCGTGCGCGGCCGCATCCGGGTCGAACTCCGCGAGCGTGCGGTAGGCGAGGGCCTGCATGCCGTACAGGTCCTCGTCCTTGAAGGTCTGCATCCAGTCCGGCGGTTCCACGTCCTGGCGGTCGGAGACGAAGAGGTCCTCCGCCTGCCCGAGCGTGCGGCGCATGGCCTGGCCCTTGCCCATCGACGCCTGCGCCCAGGCCTCGATGGTGTGGAACATGGCCTTCGTGCGCGGCTGCAGGCGGTCGCCGGCGCCGGACTGGGCGAGCTTCATCAGGTCCAGGGCGTCGTCGGGCCGGCCGAGGTGGACCATCTGCCGGGCCGCCCGGGACAGCGCCTCACCGGCGCGGGGCCGGTCCCCGCCCTCTCTCGCGGCGTGGGCGGCGATGACGAAGTACTTCTGTGCCGTGGGCTCCAGGCCGACGTCGTGCGACATCCAGCCCGCGAGGACGGCCAGGTTGGCGGCGACGCCCCACAAACGCCGCTGGAGATGGGCGGGATGGTGGTAGGCGAGCATGCCGCCCACCTCGTTGAGCTGTCCCACGACCGCCTTGCGCTGCAGCCCGCCGCCACGGGCCGCGTCCCAGGCGCGGAACACCTCGACCGAGCGCTCCAGTTCCTCGATCTCCTGCGACCCGATGGGAGCGGCCTCGTAGCGGTCGAAACCGGCGGGGTCGGCGTGCAGGGGGTCGTCGAGGACGGGGGCGTCGGCCTTCAGGGTCGGGTCGGTGTGCAGCCAGTCGTACATGGCACTGCTGAGTGTGGATCCCGCGGCGAGCGCGGCACCCGCGCCCACCAAGCCGCGTCGGTTGAGCATGAGGTCCATTCCCGTGAATTCGGTG
Organism: Streptomyces sp. NPDC088810; assembly: GCF_044750305.1. Taxonomy (NCBI): domain Bacteria; kingdom Bacillati; phylum Actinomycetota; class Actinomycetes; order Kitasatosporales; family Streptomycetaceae; genus Streptomyces; species Streptomyces sp. NPDC088810. The sequence continues at coordinate 779,170 of NZ_JBIVJQ010000003.1, read as the reverse complement.
AGGACCGCGGCGGTCCGTTCGGGCGCCCACGGCACACCTTCGGGATGTTCCTCGATCCCGTCGACCTGCCGTTTGCCTGCACGCCCGTGCCGTACCAGACCGAGGTCCTCGATGGTCACGACACGGCCGAGTCGCTCGGTGAACAGAGCCGCCAGCACCCGCGGTACCGGATCGCGCGGGATCTCTCCCATGTCGATCCACCGCCGCACCCGGGAGGTGTCGGTCGCCAGCTGGGGGTGGCCCATGGCCGCCGCCTGCCGGTTGACCAGTCTCGCGAGTTCGCCCTTCGACCAGCCGGCCAGGCCGAACAGGTCCGCAAGTCGGGTGTTGGGTTGTCCGCTCACGTAAGCCCCCAGGTTCTCGGCTGAGTTGACAGTAGCCCGGTGGAGGTTGCCGGGCGACTATTCGCCACGGTTCGCCAGGGTCCGCCAGATGGTGTGCCACTGGTCATCGGGTGTCAGGTAGGAACGCGCCACCCCGACCCGGTCGCCGCCCTCCTCCCGAGGGCGCGTGACGGCAGCACGACGGCATATGCCGGGCACATTCCCCAGGGTGTGTCCGGGCGGCCGGGCCGGGTTGAGCGTGAGACGCACAGGCAGGCACCGCAGGCACACGAAGGGATCTGTATCTCCCATGTACGCAGCATCGTCCTCCGTGTCCGCCCCGCCCCGGCCGCTGCGACCCCGCCCGGCGGGCGGCGGGCCGTACCTCGATCCGGCGGCGCGTCCGGGGAGTCCCGTGCTGGGCGCGGGCCGGCCCCGGCGGATCCCGGGTCAACCCGGGACCCAACCGCTCAGCGGGAGACTCGACCTGTCCGGCCCCCAGGGTGCGCAACTGCGCACCGCGCTCGCCGCGGTGCACCGGATCTGCCCGGAGTTCGCCCCGGTGCAGGTCCTGCGGCGCAGCGGACGGTCCGTCCTCCTCGTGGGGACGACGGGGCGCAACACGGCCGTCGCGAAGTGTCTCCTGGACCACTCGCCCGCCTGGGCGGAGCGGAGCCGCCAGGAAATAGCCGCATACCGTTCGTTCGTCCGGCACCGGCCGCCGGTCCGGGTGCCGAGGCTGATCGCGGCGGACCCGGACAACTGCACGCTGGTGATCGAGCGGATGCCGGGCCGGACGGCGGCGTTCCAGCGGCACCCCACGGAGGCGCCGCCCCGCGCGGACATCCGGGCCGCGCTCGGCGCGATCTGCCGGGTGAACGCCTGGCGCCCCCCGGCGGGCACGTTCGACATGCCGCTGGACTACGCGGCCCGGATCTCCCGGTACCACGAGCTGGGACTGCTCACCGACCGAGACCTCGGCGACCTGCAGAAGCTGCTGCACGGCATCGCGCACGAGGTGGGCCGGCACGGCATGCTCCAGTTCTGCCACGGCGATGCCCTGCTCTCGAACATCCTGCTGTCCCCGGCCGGTCCAGTGCTGGTGGACTGGGAGCACGCGGGCTGGTATCTGCCGGGGTACGACCTGGCGACGCTGTGGCTGGTCCTCGGGGACGCCGCTCCGGCGGCCCGGCGGCAGATCAGCCAGATCGCCCAGTCGGCGGGTCCGGCCTCCCGGGACGCCTTCCTGGTGAACCTGATGCTGCTGCTGACCCGGGAGATCCGTACGTACGAGACGGCCGTGCAGCGTTCGATGCACGAGGTGGCCCCGGCGGCCCCGGGCACGGCCCACCCGGGTGCTGCGCCGTCCGGCGAGGAACAGCGGCTGCTGCTCAGGCGGCTGCACGACGACTGCCAGATGGCCCGCCGGGCCGTCCGTGCGGCGGTCGGCACTCGCTGACGGGGACGACGGCTCCGCGGTGCGCCCTGAGCGGCGGCGCACCGCGGACCTTCCTGTGGGCCGGGGCGTCGACGCCCACTGGTGTATGCCAGTGACGCTCCGCAGGCCCGCGCACCGCCGCCGCGAAACTCGCCGAAAACCCTCCGTGACGTGGGAAGTCGCCTGCCTGGCGGCATCATTGACGGATCGTCGGCCAGCCGGTACCACTGACCCAGCTCTGGCGCCGCACGCCCCGCCACGCTCCGCCCGTCACAGGAGGCCGCATTGCGAGGATCCGCCACCGACCCCACGTCCACACCCGGCCACAGACGTCTGCGGCGGACCGCCGTCCCGCTCGCCTCCGTGGCCCTGCTGCTGCCCCTGCTCGGCGCGGCCCCGGCCTCCACCGCCACGGACTCCGCCACGCACCGGCTGCAACAGGCGTTCGCCGGCGCGGCGGCCGACTACCACGTGCCGCAGAGCGTTCTGCTGGCCGTCTCCTACCTCCAGTCCCGCTGGGACCGGCACGCCGGCGCGCCGAGTGTGACCGGCGGCTACGGCCCGATGCACCTCACCGACGCCCGGACCGCGATCGCCGTCGCGGAGCACTTCGCGGAGGGTACGGAGGACGCCCGCGGTGACACCGCCCGTGCGGCCCTGCACCCCGCCGTCGAGGTGCCGGCCGAGCCGGCGGTCCCGGCCCGGCTGAGGACACTGCCGAAGGCCGCGCAGCTGACCGGCCTCCCGGCCGAGGAACTCCGCACCGACCCGGCGGCGAACGTGGCCGGCGGTGCCGCTCTGCTCGCCGCCGCACAGAAGGAGCTGGGCGAACCGCTCAGCGCCGACCCGGCGCAGTGGTACGGGGCGGTGGCGCGGTTCTCCGGCGCCGACGACACGGCGACGGCCGCCGCGTACGCCGACGAGGTGTACGACGTGCTGCGCACGGGTGAGGAGCGCACCACGGACGACGGCCAGCTGGTGACCCTGGCCGCGCAGCCGCGGCTGACCGCCGACACCGCCCAGCTGCAGCGGGCCGGTCTGCGCACGCTGCCGACGGACGGCACCGAGTGCCCGAGGTCGGTCTCCTGCGAGTCGGTCCCGGCACCCTACGCGGAGTTCGGCGACAACGACTACGGCAACCACGATCTCGGCGACCGTCCGGCGTCGCAGAGCATCAGGTACATCGTCATCCATGACACGGAGGGCGCCTGGGACGGGGTCATGAACCTGATCCAGGACCCCACTTATGTGTCGTGGAACTACACGATTCGCTCCACCGACGGTCTGATCGCCCAGCACGTCAAGGCGAAGGACGTGGCCTGGCACGCGGGCAACTGGTACGTCAACGCCAAGTCGATCGGCATCGAGCACGAGGGCTTCCTCGCCTCGCCGGACGCCTGGTACACGGAGGCGATGTACCGGTCCTCGGCGCGGCTGGTGCGGTACCTGGCCAGGACGTACGACATCCCGCTGGACCGGCAGCACATCCTGGGCCACGACAACGTGCCCGGGCCGACCGCGTCCACCGTCCCGGGGATGCACACGGACCCGGGGCCGTACTGGGACTGGCGGCACTACTTCCAGCTGCTGGGACAGCCGTTGCGGCGCACGGCCGGGCGGCACTCGGGCGTGCTGACGATCCTGCCGGACTACGCCTCGAACCAGCCCGTGTACACCGGCTGTACCACCAAGGGCGAGCCGTGCACGGCGCACGGCTCCAGCGAGGTGCGGCTGTACACGGACCACGATGTGACCGCCCCGCTGATCAAGGACATCGGTCTGAAGACGGACCCGACGGACGGGGTGAACGATCTGTCCTCACGGGTCTCCACCGGCCAGAGTTTCGCGGTGGCCGACCGCTGGGGCGACTGGACGGCCATCTGGTACCTGGGCCAGAAGGCCTGGTTCCGGAACCCGGTGAAGGAGCCGACGGCCGTACCGGCGAAGGGCCTCGTGGTGAGGCCGCGGGACGGCCTGGCGAGCGTCCCGGTGTACGGCCGGGCCTACCCGGAGAAGGAGGCCTACCCGGCGGACGTACCCGCCCAGTCGGTGGTGCCGCTCCCCTACACGATCCCCGCCGGGCAGAAGTACGTGGTGGGTGACGAGGTGCCGGGCGAGTACTACTACGCGGTCACCTTCACCCCCGACTCGCACCGGGTCGTGGTGGGCAAGGACCTGTACTACGAGATCCAGTACGGCCACCGGGTCGGGTTCGTCCGGGCCGCGGACGTGACGCTCGAGGCAGCCGCCCGCTAGCCCGCCCCGGGGTGCCTCAGCCCTGCTGGAAAAGCTCCGCCGGAAGCGGCTTCAGCAGGGCGTACAGGTCGTCGGTGATCGGGCGGTCCCAGGCGGCGATGGTCACCAGGACGCCGTCGCTGCGATCGAACTGGACGCAGGAGATCCGGCTCTCGGAGAGCTTCAGCCGGCGCACGATGAGCAGGTTGTCGCCCTGGAGCACCGGGGTGTCCTCGACGCCGACGACGGTGACCTCCTCGTCGTTCTCCAGCGCCAGCAGCAGCTGGCCCACCTCGAACGGGATCTCTCCCTCGGCCACCTCGCGGGCGGGGGAGCCTTCCGGGAGGTTGCCGATGATCATGGCGGGGCCGCGTCCGCCGAACAGGTCGTACCGCAGGAATACGCCCTGGCAGGTGCCGTCGGGGGCGGGCAGCAGGCCCGCGCCGAGGTTGCCCGGCCAGTCGCCCGGGTCCATGGCCAGCACGTCGAAGTCGGGTCCGGCAGGGGTCGCGCTGCGGCGGCGGAGGAACGACATGCGGCCATGGTACGTGGGCTCCGGCGGAAGTGCCGTGACGGGGTCGTCGATCACCCGCGGGTTCGTTGGGGCCGGTCGCTCCCCCGCGTTTCCGGCCCGGAGGTCAAGGGGCAGCTGGTCAGCAAGGTGGCCGGGGCCGCGTCGGGCGGGCGCGGGACCGTGTGGCCGGCCGGTGGGACGCCGTCCCCCGTGATCCAGCGTTCCAGGGCCTCGAAGGCCGAGCGGTGGCAGGGCACCATCGGGCGGAGCCGGTCGGGGAAGGCGTCGGCCAGGGCGTCGGTGTGGGTGCCGTCCTCGATGCGGTAGGAGCGCAGCAGGGAGCCGCGGCCGGCCTCGTGGACCATGCGGGCGTAGACGTCGGCGTCCTGGCTGATCGGCAGCAGTACGTCGAGGGTGCCCTGGAGGGTGATCAGGGGCTTGCCGATGCGTCCGGTCAGGGCGATGCGGCCGACCGCCCGGTGGACGGCGGCGGGCCGGGCCGCGTAGTCGTAGTCGGCGTCGCAGGCGGGGCTGCCGGAGGCGCAGTACGGGGTGCCGGCCTCGGTGGCGCCGTCGTAGCCGGGGTCGAGTTCCTCCCGGTAGATGCGCTGGGTGAGGTCCCAGTAGACCTGGTGGTGGTACGGCCACAGGAACTCGGAGCCGGCCGGGAAGCCGGCCCGGTGCAGGGCCGCCGCGGCCTCGGCGGCTGCGGGTCCGCCGTCGGCGTAGGCGGGGTAGTGGCGCAGGGCGGCCGGCAGGGAGGTGAGCGGGTTCGGGCCGTCCGGGCGCCAGAGGGTGCCCTCCCAGTCGACTCCGCCGTCGTACAGCTCCGGATGGTGCTCCAGCTGCCAGCGCACCAGGTAGCCACCGTTGGACATCCCGGTGGCGAGGGTCCGGGCCGGAGGCCGGTGGTAGCGCTGGGTGACGACCGTGCGGGCGGCGCGGGTGAGCTGGGTGAGGCGGGTGTTCCATTCGGCGATGGCGTCGCCGGGCCGGCGGCCGTCGCGGTGGAAGGCCGTGCCGGTGTTGCCCTTGTCGGTGGCGGCGTAGGCGTAGCCACGGGCGAGCACCCAGTCGGCGATCGCCCGGTCGTTGGCGTACTGCTCGCGGTTGCCCGGGGTGCCGGCGACCACCAGGCCGCCGTTCCAGCGGTCGGGCAGCCGGATGACGAACTGGGAGTCGTGGTGCCAGCCGTGGTTGGTGTTGGTGGCGGAGGTGTCCGGGAAGTAGCCGTCGATCTGGATGCCGGGGACGCCGGTGGGTGTGGACAGGTCCTTGGGGGTGAGCCCCGCGTAGTCGGCGGGGTCGGTGTGGCCGGAGGCCACGGTCCCGGCGGTGGTCAGCTCGTCCAGGCAGTCGGTCTGCTGGCGGGCGGCGCCGGGCACGTGCAGCCGGGCGCGGCCGGCGCAGTGGGCGTCCGGTGTTCCCGGGCCGGTGAGAGCCGCCGTGGCCGGGGTCACCAGGAGCGTGCAGACGGCGGCGAGCGAGAGCGCGCCCAGCGCGGTGCGCCGGGCGCGGTGCGGTGTGCGGTGCTGGGGCATGCGGTTCCTCCGGCGGATGGGGGACGCGCTGGAGGCTAGGGGCGGTGTGGTGGTTCCGGACATGTGTGGAGCCGCCATGATGACGGTCCGTTAGGGGTCGTCGGCCACCATGGCGGCCCTGGTCGGTGTCCCCGCTTCACGGTCAGGGGCAGCCGGTGTCGGCGACGGTGTAGTAGCCCGTGGGTGATTCCTTCAGGGTGTGGGTGACGAACGTGTTGTACAGGCCCATGTTCTGGTGCGAACCGTTGGCGTACGTGGAGCCGCCGCTGGTCGTGGCACGGCCCGCCTGCACATGGGCGTAGTTGCTCGCCGTCCAGCAGGCCGCGCTGCCGCCGCCGCCCGGGTCGGGGTCGCCCGGGCGGGTGGTGTCCAGGCCGAAGAAGCGGGCAATCCAGCGGCTGGAGCAGACGGAGTCCAGGAAGTACGGGGCGCCGGTGCTCCCGCACTGTTCGCTGCCGGTGCCGGGGTCGACCGGGGTGCCGTGCCCGATGCCGGGGACCCGGTCGACCTCGACGGCGACCGTGCCGTCGGCGGCCAGGTACTGGTCCTGCCGGGTGGCGTCCGGCCCGATGGTGGTGGTCCGGGTGGGCGTCTGGGACAGGCCGTGCAGTGCCGTCCACTGGTCGCGCAGTTCGGAGGCGTTGCGCGGTGCGACGGTGGTGTCCTGGTCGCCGTACCAGACGGCCGTGCGCGGCCACGGCCCGGTGTACGACGGGTAGGCGTCGCGCACCCGCCCGGCCCAGTCGGCCGGGCTGAGGTCGACGCCGGGGTTCATGCAGGTGTAGGGGCTGTTGTCCCGGGTGCAGTCGTAGGGCAGGCCGGCCACGACCGCGCCCGCCGAGAACACGTCGGGGTAGGCGGCGAGCATCACCGCTGTCATGGCGCCGCCGGCGGACAGGCCGGTGACGTAGACGCGCTGCGGGTCGGCGCCGTAGGCGGTGACGGCGTGGCTCACCATCTGCCGGACGGACAGGGCCTCGCCCTGGCCGCGCCGGTTGTCGGCGGTCTGGAACCAGTTGAAGCACTTGTTCGGGTTGTTGGCGGTGCCGGTCTCGGCGAGCACGAGCAGGAAGCCGTGCTGGTCGGCGAGTTGCGGCAGCCCCGAGTTGTCGGCGTAGACCTGGGCGCTCTGCGTGCAGCCGTGCAGGGCCACGACCACCGGCGGGTGGGCCGGCAGGGCGGCGGGCCGGTACACGTACATGGTGAGGGCGCCCGGGTCGGACCCGAAGCCGGTCACCCTGGTGAGCGTGACGGCGGCGCGGGCTTCGGGTACGGGGCCGGCGAGTGCGGTGCCGAGGACGACGGCGAGTACGGCCAGGACACGGGGTATCAGGCGGGGCAGCAGGCGGGCACGTGGCCGTGCTCCGGGTGCCCGGCGGAACGGGGGCAGTGGCATGGCGGCTCCTCGGGTGGACACACGGGTCCCGGCCGCTCCCGCGCGGGCGGCGCCTGGAGCACCGGGGCTGGCGGAACCATAGGTTCGGGTGTGTCCGGGCACCATGGCGCGGTGCCCCACAGCCGTCGGAGCGTCAGTCGGCACCGGGCGGGTTGCGGAGCGCCGTGCGGTCTGCTACGTCGCCCCCCTCCGGCTGCCGGATGTCACTCCTCCGGCGGGGCCGGCGGTACCACCGCGACCGGGCTCGCCGCGTGCAGCAGCACGGCCTGGGTGACCGAGCCCATCATGCGGGCCGGGGCGAGCAGCCGCCGCCGGTGCCGGCCGACCACGACCAGGTCGGCGTCCTTGGAGGCGGCGACGAGGAGGCCGGCCGCGTCGCCGGGCAGCGCCTCGGCGTCGGCGCGGACCCGGGGGTGGCGCTCCCGGTGCGGGGCGAGGAAGCCCTCGGCGAGGACGCGGGTCTCGTTCGCCACGGCGTCCTGGTCGACCACGGGCGGCACCGGCTGGCCGGGCGCGGACCAGGTCTGCACCGGCCACGGATAGGCGGCGATCACCTGCAGCCTGGCGTCGCGCAGGGCTGCCTCGGTGAAGGCGAAGGAGAGGACGGCCTCGTCGGGGCTGTCGGCGTGCAGGCCGACGACCACCCGGGGCCCGGGCTCGGCGGGCCCCTCCCCGTGCACCTCGCGGCCGGGCCGGGGTACGACCACCACCGGGCACTCGGCGTCCCGGGCGGCGGCGAGGCCGTTGGAGCCGAGCAGCAGGCTGGCGAAGCCGCCGCGGCCCCGGGAACCGAGCACCAACAGCTCGGCGTCGCTGCCCAGTTCGGGCAGGACGGCACCCGGTACGCCCTCCAGGGCGACGTACTCCACGGCCGGTGCCCCGGCGCGGCCCGCGAGCCGGGTGCGCACCTCGTCCAGTACCGGATCGCCCTCGGCCTCGGGCGGCCCGGCGACCAGGACGTCGGCCTGTCCCCAGGCGGCGTACTGCCGTACGTGCACCACCCGCAGCGCTGCCGCGCGGCGGCGGGCGGCGTCCACGGCCCAGTCCAGGGCACGCAGGCTGTCCGCGGACCCGTCGACCGCGGCGATGACCGGCGCAGCGCTCATCCTTCTCACCTCCGGAACACGACCTTCCCCTTGCTGGGGCCAGCCTCGCTGAGGCGGGGCCCCGGCAGGGCGCTGCTGGTCGCGTGTCCGCAAATCCGCTCGCAACACCCCCGGTTCAGGTGAGATCCGGTACGGCCGGCGCGGCGTCAGGTGAGGTCGAACTCGCCCTCCCGCGCACCGGAGACGAAGGCACCCCACTCGGCGGGGGTGAAGATCAGGGACGGGCTCTCCGGCCGGCCGCTGTTGCGCATCGCGATGAAGCCCTCGACAAAGGCGATCTGGACATCGCCCAGGCCTCGGCTGCTGGACTGCCACTCCGCCTTGGTGAGATCCAGCTCCGGCTTGTCCCAGCCCGCGAGCGGGTGCTGCTGGGTGGTGGTCTCGGCCACGTCCGTGCTCCTCCCGGTTCGTCGTCCGCGGGTCAGCCTAGCGACCGGTTGCTACGGCGGACAGAGCACGCGGGGACGACCTTTCGACCCGGTCGGCCGGGCCGCTGCGGCCGGCCGGTCAGGAGTCGGGCGGCTCGGAGCCGACGAGCCACATGGAGAAGAACTGCGAACCGCCGCCGTATGCGTGCCCGAGCACCCTGCGGGCGCCGTCCACCTGGTGTTCCCCGGCCTGGCCGCGCACCTGCAGGGCGGCCTCGGCGAAGCGGATCATGCCGGAGGCGCCGATGGGGTTGGTGGACAGCACTCCGCCCGACATGTTGACGGGCAGGTCGCCGTCGAGCGCGGTCGCCCCGGACTCGGTGAGCTTCCAGCCCTCGCCCTCCGCGGCGAAGCCCAGGTTCTCCAGCCACATGGGCTCGTACCAGGAGAACGGCACGTAGATCTCGGCCGCGTCGATGTCCCGGCGCGGGTCGGCGACGCCGGCCTGCCGGTAGACGTCGGCGGCGCAGTCCTTGCCGGCCTGCGGGGAGACGAAGTCCTTGCCGGCGAACAGAGTCGGTTCGCTGCGCATGGCGCCGCCGAGCAGCCAGGCGGGCGGCCGGGGCGCCCGGGCGGCTCCGGCACGGTCGGTGAGGACCATGGCGCAGGCCCCGTCGGAGGACGGGCAGGTCTCGGAGTAGCGGATGGGGTCCCACAACATGGGTGACGCCACCACCTTCTCCAGGGTGATGTCGTGTTCGTGGAGGTGGGCGTAGGGGTTCTTCAGGGCGTTGCGCCGGTCCTTGTAGGCGACGAGGGCGCCGATGGAGTCGGGGGCTCCGCTGCGCCGCATGTAGGCGCGCACATGGGGGGCGAAGAAGCCGCCGGCTCCGGCGAGCAGGGGCTGCTGGAACGGGATGGGCAGGGACAGGCCCCACATGGCGTTGGACTCGGACTGTTTTTCGAAGGCGAGGGTGAGGACGGTGCCGTGGACGCGCGCGGCGACCAGGTTCGCCGCGACCAGCGCGGTGGACCCGCCGACGGAGCCCGCGGTGTGCACCCGCAGCACGGGTTTGCCGACGGCGCCGAGCGCGTCGGCGAGGTACAGCTCGGGCATCATCACGCCCTCGAAGAAGTCGGGTGCCTTCCCGATGACGACGGCGTCGATGTCGGCCCACGTCAGCTCGGCGTCGTCGAGCGCGCGCCGGGCGGCCTCCCGGACGAGTCCGGCGATCGACACGTCCCGGCGGGCGGCCACGTGCTTGGTCTGGCCGATCCCGACGACTGCCACGGGTTCCTTGCTCATCGTGGATCCCCTTCGAGTACGGCGACCAGGTTCTGCTGGAGGCAGGGGCCGGAGGTGGCGTGGGCGAGGGCGCGGTCGGAGGCGCCACGGTGGATGCGGGCGGCGGCCTCGCCGATGCGGATGAGTCCGGCTGCCATGACGGGGTTGGCGGCGAGGGCGCCGCCCGACGGGTTCACGCGCACGCTGTCGTCCAGGCGGAGGGCCCGGCGCAGGACCACCTCCTGGGGGCTGAACGGCGCGTGCAGTTCGGCGGTGTCGACGGGCCGCTCGAAGGCGCCCGCGCGCTCGGCGGCGAGCCGGGTGGAGGGCGAGTCGGTGAGGTCGCGCACGCCCAGGGCGTGGGCCTCGATGCGGTGGTCGATGCCCCGGATCCAGGCGGGCCGCGCGCACAGCCGGCGGGCCCGCTCCCCCGTGGCGAGGATCACGGCGGCGGCGCCGTCGCCGACGGGCGGGCAGTCGCCGGTGCGCAGGGGCCGTACGACGTAGTCGCCGTGCGGTACCCGGCCCTTGAGCTGGGCCTGCGGGTTGGCGGTGGCGTCGGCTCTGCTGCGGGCGCCGACGGCGGCGAGCGCGCGTTCGTCGGTGTGTCCGGCATCCATGAGTGCCTGCGCCTGGAGGGCGGCGAGGGCTACGGCGTCCGGCCACAGGGGGGCGACGTAGTACGGGTCGAGTTGGCGGGTGAGGACGTCACGGACGGAGCCGGGTGAGCACTTGCCGTAGGAGTAGACGAGCGCGGTGTCGGCATCTCCGGTGAGCAGCTTCGTCCAGGCCTCGTACAGCGCCCAGGCGCCGTCCATCTCGACGTGGGACTCGGAGATCGGCGGCCAGGCGCCGACGCCGTCGAGGGCGAGGGTGAAGGAGAAGGCGCGGCCGGCGAGGTAGTCGCTGGAACCGGAGCAGGTAAACCCGATGTCGGCGGTCCGCAGACCGGTCTGCGCCAGGACGTCGTGGAGGACGGGCATGAGCATCTCGACCTCGGAGGACTCCGCCGTGGAGCGCCGGTGGCCGGTCTGCGCGAAGGCGACGACGGCGATGTCGCGGGGGCCGGGGGCTTCCTCCCTGGTCACAGCAGCTCCTTGTACGTCTCGTAGTCCGCGTCGGGTTCGCCGGTGGGCCGGTAGTGGTCGGGGTGGCGGGCGCCCTCGGTCCACACCGGCTCGACGCGCAGGCCCATGCGCACCTGGTCGTAGGGGATGCCGCCGATGCGTGCGTGCAGGGCCAGGTCGGCGCCGTCCAGGGCGATGTGCGCGTAGACGTACGGCACCTCGATGTCGAGGTTCTTCGCCTTGATGTTGACGATGCAGAAGGTGGTGACCGTGCCGCGGGGACCCACTTCTACCTGTTCGGCTGTGGCGACGCCACATGTGGGGCACGCACCCCTCGGCGGGACGTACACCTTGCGGCAGGACGGGCAGCGTTCGCCGACGGTCCGCCGGGCGGAGAGGGCGTCGATATAGGCGGACTGGGCGCGGCCGGGCGAGTAGGTGTAGTCGAGGCGGGCGGGGGCGACGATCCCGGTGACCGGGTTCTCGAACGCGCCGCTGTGGCCGCCCGGTTCTTCCGGACCGCCGTCGTACGGTTCGAAGCAGGCGATGTCGGTGATGGCGCCGGTGCGTTCCGCGGCCCAGCGGACGCGCACCCGCATGCCGGTGCGGACGGCGTCGGGGCCGGGGGCGTCGAGTGCGTGCAGCAGGGCGGTGTCGGCGCCGTCGAGCCGGACCAGTACCCAGGCGAAGGGGGTGCCGAGGGGCTGGCCGCGGCGCGGGGCGGGGTTCCAGGCCCAGGTGGTGACCGTGCCGGTGGGGGCCACCTCGACCAGATCGCGGAGCTCCTCGGCGGTGACGGGGTCGTACTCGACGGGCGGGACGAGGGTACGGCCGTCCTTCGTCTTCACACCGAGGACGACGCGCTCACGAAGGCCGGTGAGGAAGGCGCTCTGGACGGGGCCGAGGGAGCGGGTGAAGGGGAACTCGACGACGAGTGGGGCTTCGAGGACTTCTGGCATCGGCTGCCTCCTTGGGAGGTCGGCGGTGAAGGCGCGCCCCGTAGGGGTCGCGGGGCGGTGACATGTGCGGCTCCGCCGCGTGGGCGCGACCAGCCCACGGCGGCCGCAGTGTGCGAACGGCGTCTGCCAGCCCCCGGCGGAGCGTCACGCACGCTTGTAGACAGGCGGCCGCTTCTCCGCGAAGGCGCGGGCGCCCTCCTTGGCGTCGGCGGTGTCGAAGACGGGCCAGCCGCGGGCGAGTTCGGCGGCGAGGCCGTCGGTCTCGGTCATCTCGGCGGCCTCGTACACGGACGCCTTGACGGCCTCGACGGCGAGCGGGCCGCAGGCGTTGATCTGCTCGGCGATCTCCAGGGCCCCGGAGAGGGCGGTGCCGTCGGGGACGACATGCCCGATCAGTCCGATGCCGGCGGCCTCCCGGGCGCTGTAGGGGCGTCCGGTGAGCAGCATCTCCAGGGCGTGGGTGCGCGGGATCTGGCGCTGGAGGCGGACGGTGGAGCCGCCGATCGGGAACAGGCCGCGCCTGACCTCGAACAGGCCGAAGGTCGCGGACTCGCCCGCGACCCGGATGTCGGTGCCCTGGAGGATTTCGGTGCCGCCGGCGACGCAGTGGCCCTCGACGGCGGCGATCACCGGTTTGCGGGGGCGGTGGTGGCGCAGCATCGCCTTCCAGTGCAGGTCGGGATCGGCTTTCAGCCGGTCGCGGTACCGCTGCCCCTGCATGCCGTCGCCGGCCAGCGCCTTGAGGTCCATGCCGGCGCAGAACGCGCCGCCGGCACCGGTGAGGACGATCGAGCGGACCGAGTCGTCCGCGTCGGCCTCGAGCCAGCCGTCGTACAGGCCGACCAGCATCGCCAGGGAGAGCGCGTTCCTGGCGTCGGGCCGGTTGAGCGTGAGCACCAGTGTGGCGCCTTCCCGCTGCACGGTGAGGTGTTCCGTCCCACCCATGGGCCATCTCCCCTCGGTCGGAACGAGAACAGGTTGCAGGAGGGGAGGGGGCACTTCAAGGGTTTTCTGACAGTCAGTCAGATTTCTTGGTGCGGGCCCTTCCCACTTGCCGCCCCCTTTGCTCTGATGACCGGCGAGCCGACGGATGCGCCTGTCGTCGCCAGGACGTGCCGGGGTCAGGAGGAAGCGGTGGAGTACAACCTTGCCGACCTGTTCGAGTCGGTCGTCGGCGTGGCCGCGGACCGCGAGGCGCTGGTGTACCTCGACCATCCCGGCACGGGTGCGGAGCGCCGGCTGACGTACGCCGAGCTGGACGCCGCCGCCAACCGCGTCGCGCACCACCTGATCGACACCGGCATACGGCCCGGTGAGCACCTCGGCCTCCACCTGTACAACGGTGTCGAGTACCTGCAGACGGTGCTGGCCTGCCTGAAGGCCAGGATCGTGCCGGTGAACGTCAACTACCGGTATGTAGAGGACGAGTTGGTGTACCTCTTTCGAGACGCGGACCTGGTCGCGCTGGTCTTCGACGCGGAGTTCGAGGGCCGGGTGGCGGGCGCGCTGCCGCGGGCACCGAAGCTGCGGCACCTGCTGCGAGTGGGCACCCCGGCCGCGCAGGCGGTGCCCGGGGCGGTGCCGTTCACCGCCGCGGAGGCCGCCGGCTCGCCCGGGCGGGGCTTCCCCGCGCGCTCCGGGGACGACCGGTTCATCATCTACACCGGCGGTACGACCGGCATGCCGAAGGGCGTGATGTGGCGTCAGGAGGACCTCTTCTTCGCCGGACTGGGCGGCGGGGCGCCGACCGGGGAGCCGGTGAAGGCGCCCCAGGAGCTGGCCGAGCGGGTCGCCGCGGGCGGCTCCGGGATCACCTTCTTCCCCACTCCCCCGCTGATGCACGGCACGTCGACGCTCACCGCGTTCATCGGCTTCAACTTCGGCCAACGGGTCGTGCTGCACCGCAAGTTCGTGCCCGAGGAGGTGCTGCGGACCGTCGAACGGGAGCGGGTCACCAGCATGTCGCTGGTCGGGGACGCCATGCTCCGGCCGCTGATCGACGCACTCGCCGGACCGCTCAAGGGCACGGACTGCTCGGCGCTGTTCAGCGTCTCCTCGTCGGGCGCGATCATGTCGGAGACGGTGCGCCGGCAGTTCCGCGAGCTGCTCCCGAACGCGGTGCTGCTCAACAACTTCGGCTCCTCCGAGTCCGGCTTCAACGGCACCGCGACCGAGGACTCGGGTCCCGAGCGCGGCTTCCGCATCCGGGTCAACTCCCGTACCCGGGTGGTGGATCCGGTGACGCACGAGCCGGTGGCGCCGGGCGAGGTGGGCCGGGTCGCGCAGTACGGCCATGTGCCGCTCGGCTACTACAACGACCCGGCGAAGACCGCCGAGACGTTCTTCGAGAAGGACGGGCGGCGCTGGGTGCTGCTCGGCGACATGGCGACGGTCGACGCGGACGGCGTGGTCACCGTCCTCGGCCGGGGCTCGCAGTGCATCAACACGGGCGGGGAGAAGGTGTACCCGGAGGAGGTCGAGCAGGCGCTCAAGGCGCATCCGGACGTGTACGACGCGCTGGTAGCCGGGGTGCCGGACGCCCGGTGGGGCAACCATGTGGCGGCCGTGGTGCAGCTGCGCCCGGGGGCGCCGCGCCCCTCGCTCGCCGCCATCCAGCGCCACTGCCGCACCCGCCTGGCCGGTTACAAGGTCCCCCGTCAGCTGGTCGTCGCGGACACCATCCAGCGGTCGCCGAGCGGCAAGGCCGACTACCGGTGGGCGCGGGAGGTGGCGGTGGCGGCGGAGCGGCCGTAGGCCGGGTGTCCCGCACCGCCGAGCCGCACCCCGACGATTACTCTGTGCGCACAGTCGAGCCACTCACTGACACACAGTGACGACCGCACGGAAGGACCTTCGGGTGTCCCACCCCACGCCTGGTCACCTGCCGGACGGCACGGTGACGCCGGACAGCGGCGGCGCGGCGGCCGGGGGTGCTGCCGCGCCAGAGACGTCGGCGGGCGCCGGGTCCCGCCGGTCCGGGCGGCCGGCGCGCGGCGCGGCCGTGGGGGCGACCGTGCTCGCCGCCGCTCTCCTGCTGGGCGCGCTGCTGCTGCCGAACCGGCTCCACAGCCTCACCCCGTCGGCGTTCCTGCGCCTCCCGGTCGAGGGCATCGGGCTCGCCGCGCTGCTGCTCGCGCTGCCGCCCCGGGCGAGGCGGGCCGGCGCAGCCGCCGGCGGCTTGCTGACCGGATTGCTCGCCCTGCTCAAGGGCGTCGACATGGGATTCCAGGAGGTGCTGCTGCGCCCGTTCGACCCGGTGCTGGACTGGAGTCTGCTCGGCAACGCGGCGGACTACCTGCGGCAGACGTCCGGCCGGGCCGGCGCAGTGCTGACCGCGATTGGGGTGCTCGCTCTCGCACTCGCCGTCCCCGCCCTGACCACGCTGGCGGCGGTGCGCCTGGCGACCGTGATGACCCGTCACCGGCGGCCCGCCGTCCGCGCCACCCTGGTGCTGGCGCTCGCCTGGACCACCTGTGTCACGCTCGGTCTGCGCTCCGGCGGGGCCCCGGTCGCCGCCACGATCGACGCGGACCTCGTCGCCGACCGCGTCCGGCAGGTCCGTACGTCCCTCGCCGACGCGCGGGTCTTCCGCCGCCAGGCCGCCCACGACGCCTTCGCGCACACCCCGCCCGGCCGGCTGCTGACCGGGCTGCGCGGCAAGGACGTGCTGGTCACCTTCGTCGAGAGCTACGGCCGTACGGCCCTGGAGGACCCGGCCGTCGCCCCGCGGATCGGCGCGGTCCTGGACGAGGGCACCGCCGCTCTGCGGACGGCCGGCTTCCGGGCGCGCAGCGGCTGGCTGCGCTCGCCGGTGACCGGCGGCGGCAGCTGGCTGGCCCACGCGACCTTCCTGTCCGGGCTGTGGATCAGCAACCAGCAGCGGTTCCACACCCTCACCACCAGCGACCGGACCACCCTCACCGGCGCCTTCCGCACGGCCGGCGCCTGGCGGACGGCCGGCATCATGCCCGGGATCGACCGGGCCTGGCCGGAGGGCGGGTTCTTCGGGCTGGACCACGTCTACGACCGGGCCCGCCTCGGCTACCACGGCCCGGGCTTCGGCTGGTCGCAGGTGCCCGACCAGTTCACCCTGGAGGCGTTCCGGCGGCTGGAGTCCGGGCGGCGGGGCCGGGGGCCGCTGATGGCCGAGATCGTCCTGACCTCCAGCCATCATCCGTGGGCGCCGGTGCCCCGCATGGCCGACTGGGGAAGCCTGGGCGACGGCTCGGTCTTCCGCCGCCTCGGGACGCAAGGCAAGGACGCCGAGGAGGTGTGGAAGGACCCCCAGAGCGTGCGCGCCGGGTACCGGGACGCGATCGCGTACTCGCTGCGCAGCGTCATCGGCTTCCTGCGGCGCTACGGCGACGAGCACACCGTCCTGGTCTTCCTCGGCGACCACCAGCCCGTGCCGGCGGTCACCGGGGGCAGCCCCCGCAAGGACGTGCCCGTGACGATCGTCGCCCACGACCCGAAGGTGCTGGAGCGGATCTCCGGCTGGGGCTGGACCGAGGGTCTCGAACCGGCCGCGGACGCCCCCGTCTGGGCGATGGACGCGTTCCGGGACCGGTTCCTGACGGCGTACGGCCCGCAGCCGGGCGGATGAGCGTCACCGGTCGAGGAAGGCGAGCGTACGGCTCACGAACAGCTCCGGGTCGTCCAGCCAGGGGTAGTGGGCCGCGCCGGGCTGCACGGTGCACTCGGAGTGGGGGAAGGCCTCGGCGGTGCGGCGGGCGAGGTCGGGGCGGGGACCGCCGTCGACCGCGCCCGCGTACACGAGGACCGGCGCCGTCAGGGCGGCGAGGGCGGCCCGGGTCGCGTCCGGGGTGAAGGCTCCCTCGGCGAAGTAGCGCTCGCCCGCCTCCTCATTGGTCTGGTGCAGCTCGGCGTCCGAGTGCGCCCGGGCGGTGTCGTCCCAGCGGCCGTGGAAGAACGGCAGGAACACGTCGTCGAACTCCGCCTCGCCGGCGAGCCAGGCCCGGAAGGCGGGGAACGCCCGGGCGAACCACGGCTCGTCCGCGCGCAGCCGGGCCGCGGCCAGCCGGTCCTCGGGCGTGGCCCGCAGGCCCAGGGCGGACGGATTGGGTGTGATCAGGAGCAGCCGCCGTATCCGGTGCGGGTGGCGGGCCGCGTAGAGCATCGCCAGGGCGGCACCCGCCGAGTGGGCGACCAGATCCATGTGCTCCAGTCCCATGTGGGCCCGCCACACCTCCACGTCCTCGACCATCCGGTCGCAGCGGTACGTCGCCGGATCCGCCGGCACCTCCGAGTCACCGGTGCCCCGCAGGTCGAGCAGGGCCAGCCGACGGTGCGCGGTCAGCCCGCCGAGGTCCCCGAGGTAGGCGGAGGCCCGCATGGGTCCCCCGGGCAGTACGGCGAGCGGCTCACCCGTGCCCCGCAGGTGGTAGGCGAGCCGGGTGCCGTCGGTGGCGGTGAAGGTCGGCATGCAGGTGATCATCGGGGCGGGCCCCACCGGCCCGCAACGCCTTTGGGCGCGGAAAAATCTTCGCCGCCCTCTTGCCTCGGGCCGCGTGGCCTGCATTACTGGCCCCGAACAGATCGACCGAATGATCGGTCGGGCGGAAGGTGCGACTGGCGAGGGAGACGTCGCGATGGCCGAGGTGACGGACCTGCTCGACGCGGGTGAACGGCTCGGGCCCGAGGAACTGCGGGCGCTGCAACTGGAGCGGCTGCGTGCCACCCTGCGGCACGCGTACGCACACGTGCCGTTCTACCGGGAGTCCTTCGACAAGGCCGGCGTCCGCCCCGAGGACTGCCGTTCGCTCGCCGACCTCGCACGCTTCCCCTTCACCACCAAGGCCGACCTCCGGGAGAACTACCCGTACGGCATGTTCGCCGTGCCCCGGGAGCGGATCCGCCGGCTACACGCCTCGAGCGGCACCACCGGACGCCCCACGGTGGTCGGCTACACCGACAACGACCTTTCCCTGTGGGCCGACATGGTGGCGCGGTCGATCAGGGCGGCCGGCGGCCGACCGGGAGACGTCGTCCATGTGGCGTACGGCTATGGGCTGTTCACCGGAGGTCTCGGCGCCCACTACGGCGCCGAGCGCCTCGGCTGTACGGTCGTCCCCGCGTCCGGCGGCATGACGGCCCGCCAGGTGCAGCTGATCCAGGACCTGGAACCCTCCGTCATCATGGTGACCCCGTCCTACATGCTCACCCTGCTGGACGAGTTCGAGCGGCAGGGCGTGGACCCGCGCGGCACCTCGCTGCGGGTCGGCGTCTTCGGGGCCGAGCCCTGGACCGAGCAGATGCGGCGGGAGATCGAGGACCGGTTCGCGATCGACGCCGTCGACATCTACGGGCTGTCCGAGGTGATCGGTCCCGGGGTCGCCCAGGAGTGCGCGGAGACCAAGGACGGCCTCCATGTGTGGGAGGACCACTTCTACCCCGAGGTCGTGGACCCGATCACGGGCGAGGTGCTGCCCGAGGGCGAGCGGGGCGAGCTGGTGTTCACCTCGCTGACCAAGGAGGCCATGCCGATCGTGCGGTACCGGACGCGGGACCTGACGCGGCTGCTGCCCGGCACGGCCCGGGCGTTCCGGAGGATGGAGAAGATCACCGGGCGCAGTGACGACATGGTGATCCTGCGCGGGGTCAATCTGTTCCCGACCCAGATCGAGGAGATCGTGCTGCGCACCCCCGGGGTGGCGCCGCACTTCCAGCTGCGGCTCACCCGGGAGGGCCGCCTGGACGCGCTGACCGTCCGGGCCGAGGCCCGCCCGGACGCGCCGCCGGAGGTGCGGGAGGCGGCGGCCCGGGCCATCGTCGCGGCGGTCAAGGACGGCATCGGCGTGTCGGTCGACGTGGAGATCGTGGAGCCGGAGTCGCTGGAGCGGTCGGTGGGCAAGATCCGCCGCATCGTGGACCTGCGGCCGCGGGACGGCGGACAGGGGTAGGCCGCTCGGGGCGGCCCCGCGGGGCCGGAGGTCACTCCCGCCGGACCGCGCGTGTGATCGCATCGACGTACTTCGAAACGTCGGCGACACCTATACTCCGGAAGCATGACGGACACCGCCACCGCCCCGGACCCCGACCTGGTCAACGCGCTGCGGGCGCTGTCCAACCCCATGCGGCTGCAGATGCTGCGCTGGCTGCGCGAACCGGAGCGGCACTTCCCGATGGAGACCGCCATCGCCGACCCGGCCGAGGTGGGTGTGTGCGTGAGCCACATCCAGGCCAAGGCCGGGCTGGCGCAGTCGACCGTGTCGGCCTACCTGGCGGAACTCCAGCGCGCGGGCCTGGTCCGCGCGACCCGGGTCGGCAAGTGGACCCACTACAAGCGGGACGAGCAGCGCATCGCCGGCCTCGTCGCGGAGCTGGGGCGGACGCTGTAGGGCACGCGTAGAAGGCGGCGGTCGTCGTGTTGCGGCGACTGCCGGCGCTTGCGATTCATATCGAGAATCTGCGATATTTCGAATCGACGAGATCAGCGACTCCACGGATCGACGCGTCGAGCGGTCGGTCCGCCCTGCGAGGGGAGCACACGATGGACCTCGGTACGTTCGGCATCTACACCTTCGACTTCGAGCACCAGCCGGCCGCGCTGATCCGGGACTCCGTCCAGCAGCTGGAGGACCTGGGCTGGCGGTCGCTGTGGATCCCCGAGGCGCTCGGCCGGGACGCGTTCACCCACGCCGGGCTGCTGCTCGCCGCCGGCCGGCGGCTGAGCGTCGTCAACGGCATCGCCCGGATCTGGTCCCGGGAGGCCCGCTGGACGCAGGGCGCCGCGCTGCTGCTCGCGGACGCCTACCCGGGCCGGCACGTGCTCGGCCTCGGCTTCGGCGGTGATCCCCGGCCGGGCGTCACACCGCTGGCAGCCATGGCGGCGTACCTGGACGAGCTGGACAGCCTGCAGACCCCCAACCCCCGCCCGGCCACTCCGGTCCGGCGCCTGCTGGCCGCGTACGGGCCGAAGATGCTGGAGCTGGCCCGCGAGCGCGCCCACGGCGCCCACACCTACCACGTGAGCACGGCCCACACCGCGCAGGCCCGGGAGATCCTCGGCCCGGACGCCTTCCTGGCCGTCGAGCACGCCGTGCTGTTCGAATCCGACCCGGTGCGGGCCCGCGCCGTCGCGCGCGAGCATCTGCGCGGCTACCTCGCGACGCCTTACAACCTCGCCAAGTTCCGCCGGCTGGGCTACACGGACGACGACCTCTCCGGCGGCGGCAGCGACCGCTTCGTGGACGACCTGGTGTTCTGGGGCGACCCGGACACCGTCGTGACGAAGCTGCACGGCCACCTGGAGGCGGGCGCCGACCATGTGGCCGTACAGGTGATCGGCGTCGCACCGGGTGAATCGGCGCTGCCGTACTGGCGGTTGCTGGCCGACGCGCTGCTGCCGGAGCGGGCCCCGGCTAGCCGCTGAAGCGGTCGCGCAGCTCGCGCTTGAGGATCTTGCCGCTGGCGTTGCGGGGCAACTCCGCGACGAACAGCACCCGTTTGGGTGCCTTGAACGGCGCGAGCCGCTCCTTCACGTGCGCGATGAGCTGTTCCTCCGTCACCTCGCCGCGCGGGACGACGACCGCGGTGACGGCCTCGATCCACCGCTCGTCGGGCAGGCCGATCACCGCGGCCTCCGCGACCGCCTCATGGGTGTACAGGGCGTCCTCGACCTGGCGCGAAGCCACCAATACGCCACCGGAGTTGATGACGTCCTTCACCCGGTCCACGATGGTGAAGTAGCCCTCGGCGTCCCGCACCGCGAGGTCCCCGGAGTGGAACCAGCCGTCGCGGAAGGCCTCGGCGGTCTCCTCTGGCTTGTCCCAGTAGCCCTCGCACAACTGCGGTGAGCGGTAGACGATCTCGCCGGGCGTGCCGGCGGGGACGTCCTTGCCGTCCTCGTCGACCACCCGGGCGTCGACGAACAGCACGGGACGGCCGCAGGAGTCCATCCTGCCCTCGTGCTCGTCGGGCGCCAGGACGGTGGCCAGCGGGCCGATCTCGCTCTGGCCGAAGCAGTTGTAGAAGCCGAGCCCCGGCAGCCGCTCGCGCAGGCGCTCCAGGACCGGCACCGGCATGACCGAGGCGCCGTAGTAGGCCTTGCGCAGCCCGGACAGGTCCCTGGTCGCGAAGTCCGGGCGGCCCGCCAGGCCGATCCAGACCGTCGGCGGCGCGAACAGGCTGTCCACCCGCCCCGCCTCGACCAGGTCGAGCAGCCGGTCCCCGTCGGGCCCGTCGAGGATCAGGTTGGTGGCGCCGACCGCCAGACAGGGCAGCAGGAACACGTGCAGCTGTGCGGAGTGGTACAGCGGCAGGGAGTGCGCGGGGCGGTCGCCGGCGCTCAGGTCCAGGGCGGTGATCGCGCTCAGGTACTCGTGCACCAGGGCGCGGTGCGTCATCATCGCGCCCTTGGGGAGCGCGGTGGTGCCCGACGTGTAGAGCAGCTGCACCAGGTCCTCGGCGCGCGGCTCGGGGCCGTCGTACGCGGGTGCCGTCGCGAGCCGGGCCAGGAGCGAGTCCTCCGCGTCGCGCAGCGGCAGCGTGCGGACACCGCCGGGGAGCCGGTCCGCGAGGGAGGGGTCGGCGAGGACCAGGGAGCTGCCGGACTGGCCGACGATGTACGCGAGGTCGTCGCCGGTCAGGTTCTGGTTGACCGGCACGTGCACCAGGCCTGCGCGGGCGCAGGCCAGGAAGCCGATCAGGTAGGCGTCGGAGTTGTGGCCGTAGGAGCCGACCCGGTCGCCGGCGGTGAGGCCCAGGCCGAGCAGGACGCTCGCCGCCCGGGAGACGGCCTCGTCGAGTTCCTCGTACGTCCAGGCGCGGTCGCCGTACTCCACCGCGGTCCGCGCCGGGGTGCGCCGGGCGCTGCGCCGCAGCACCCCGTCAACCGTGCTGCCCTGTCCCTGCGTCATGACTCATGATCCTCGGTCCGTCACCGGGGCGGGTCAAGCACCCGGAGGACCCGGATACATACCGGTTGGTACGCTCAACCGCTCCTTCCGTCGATGATGTTGGGAGGCACGACGTGCGTAACCGCTTCAGACGACTGGCCGTCGCGGCCGTCGCCCTGCTCACCGCCTCGGCCGCGCTGCCGGCCGCCGCGGCCGAGCGGCCGAGCCGCCAGGAACACCCTTCGCACGGGGGTCTGTCGGCTGTCATCCGCTACACCGAGTACGGCATTCCGCACATCCGCGCGAAGAGCTACGCGGACCTCGGCTTCGGCACCGGCTGGGCGCAGGCCGCCGACCAGGTGTGCGTCCTCGCCGACGGCTTCGTGACCGTGCGCGGCGAACGCTCGCGGTACTTCGGCCCGCACGCGGCGCCCGACGGCTCGCTGTCCTCGGCCGGCGACAACCTCTCCAGCGATCTGTACTTCCGGGGCGTCCGGGAGGCCGGCACGGTGGAGAAGCTCCTCGCCGAGCCGGCTCCGCTGGGCCCGAGCCGGCAGATCAAGGACCTGATGCGGGGCTACGCGGCCGGGTACGACGCCTGGCTGCGGCAGCACCGGACCACCGACCCGGCCTGCGAGGGCGCCGCCTGGGTGCGCCCGGTCAGCACCGTGGACGTGGCGGCCCGTTTCTACGCCCTCGCCGTGATCGGCGGCCAGGGCGACGCCGTGGACGGCATCACCGGGGCCCAGCCGCCCACCGCCGCCGCCCGGGCCCGAGGCACCGGGACCGCGCCGGACGCCCAGGCTTTGATACGGGCCCTGCGCCGGCGGGCCGCCGACGCGGACATGGGCTCGAACGCGGTCGCGTTCGCCGGCGGCACCACGGCCAGCGGACGCGGCCTGCTGCTGGGGAACCCGCACTACCCCTGGCAGGGCGGTCGCCGGTTCTGGCAGGTGCAGCAGACCATCCCGGGCGAGCTGGACGTCGCCGGCGCCGCGCTGCTCGGCTCGCCCACCGTCTCCATCGGCTACAACTCCCGGGTGGCGTGGAGCCACACGGTGTCCACCGGTGTGCCGTTCAACCTGACGCAGCTGACGCTGGATCCGGCCGACCCGACCGTCTACCTGGTCGACGGCCGGCCGGAGCGGATGACGCGGCGGACCGTGACCGTCCCGGTCAAGGACGGCCCGCCGGTGACCCGCACCCAGTGGTGGACCCGCTACGGCCCGGTCGTCGCCTCCGGCGACGGCGACCTCCCGCTGCCCTGGACCACCACGACGGCGTTCGCGCTGAACGACCCCAACGCCGCGAACATGCGGTTCGCCGACACCTCGCTCGGCTTCGGGAAGGCACGGGACACGGCGGACGTCCTGGCGTCCCTCGCCCGGCACCAGGGCCTGCCCTGGGTGAACACGATCGCCGCGGACTCCTCGGGGCACTCGCTGTTCACCCAGTCGCAGGTGCTGCCCCGGATCACCGACGACCTGGCGGGGCGCTGCTCCACGGATCTCGGCAGGGCCACCTACCCGGCGGCCGGGCTCGCGGTCCTCGACGGCTCCCGCGGTACCTGCGCCCTCGGCCGCGACGCCGACGCCGTGCAGCCGGGCACCTTCGGGCCGGCCCGCATGCCCACGCTGAAGGACGCCCCGTACGCGGAGAACTCCAACGACAGCGCCTGGCTGGCCAATGCCGACCGGCCGCTCACCGGGTACGAGCGGATCTTCGGCACCGTCGGCACCGCGCGCTCGCCGCGCACCCGGGGCGCGCTCGACGCCGTGGCGGCGATGGCGCAGCGGGGCGGTCTGACCGTGCGGGACCTGCAGCGGCAGCAGTTCGCGAACCGGGTGACCGTGGGCGCTCTGGCGGCCGGGGACGCGGCACGGGCGTGCGCCGCGCTGCCCGGTGGTGTCGCCAGGAACAAGGACGGCAAGGAGGTCGACGTCTCGGCGGCGTGCCCGGTGCTCGCTGCGTGGGACCGCACCGCCGGCACCCGCAGCCGGGGAGCGCTGCTCTTCGACCGCTTCTGGCGGCGGATCGGCGCGCTGGTGCCGAACGCGCAGCGGTGGAAGGTGCCGTTCTCGGCGGCGGACCCGGTGCACACCCCGAACACGCTGGACACCGGTGCGCCGGGCTTCGCCACGGCCCTCGCGGACGCGGTCACCGAGCTGCGGGGGGCCGGCATTCCGCTCGACGCCCCGCTCGGTGAGCACCAGTTCGTCGTGCGGAACGGCCAGCGGATGCCCGTCCCGGGCGGCACGGAGGCACTGGGTGTGTGGAACAAGGTCGAGCCGGTGTGGGACCCGGCGCACGGCGGGTACACGGAGGTGGTGACGGGGTCCAGCCACATCCAGGCGGTGGGCTGGAACGGCAGCCGCTGCCCGGTGGCGCGCACGCTCCTGACGTACTCCCAGTCCTCCAACCCGAACTCGCCGCACTACAGCGACCAGACCCGGTTGTTCTCCCGGCAGCAGTGGGTGACACCGCGCTTCTGCGAGAAGGACATCCTGGCCTCTCCCGCGCTCGAGGTCGTCCACGTGCGCGAACGCTGATTCTGTGGTCCCGTCCCCCATGGGGCGGGACCACACCCGTCTCATACGGGACGTGTACGCCCTTCCCAGTAGGGGTCCCGCAGCCGCCGCTTGTACAGCTTGCCGTTGGGGTCGCGGGGCATCTCGGCGATGAAGTCGACGCTCCTGGGCCGCTTGTAGCCTGCGAGCCGCCCGGCGCAGTGGTCCAGGAGCGCGGCGGCCAGTCCGGGGCCGGGTTCGTGGCCGGGGGCCGGTTCGACCACGGCCTTGACCTCCTCGCCCCAGTCGTCGTGCGGGATGCCGAAGACGGCGGCGTCGGCGACGGCGGGATGGGCGAGCAGGGCGGACTCGATCTCGGCCGGATAGATGTTCACCCCGCCGGAGATGATCATGTCGATCTTGCGGTCGCGGAGGAAGAGGTAGCCGTCCTCGTCCAGATAACCGAGGTCACCGACGGTGAAGAAGTCGCCGATGCGGTTCTTCCTCGTCTTGGCCTCGTCCTTGTGGTACGAGAAGCCGCCGGTGTTCATCTTCAGGTACACGGTGCCCAGTTCACCGGGCGGCAGCCGCCTGCCGTCCTCGTCGAAGATCGCCAGTTCGCTGATGGGCCAGGCCTTGCCGACCGTGCCGGGCTTCTTCAGCCAGTCCTCGGCGGTGGCGAAGGCCCCACCGCCCTCGCTGGCGGCGTAGTACTCCTCCACACAGTCGCCCCACCAGTCGATCATCGCGCGTTTCACGTGGTCGGGGCAGGGCGCGGCCCCGTGGATGGCGTGCCGCATCGACGAGACGTCGTACGACCGCCGTACCTCCTCCGGCAGCGCGAGCAGCCGGTGGAACTGGGTCGGGACCATATGGGTGTGTGTGCACTTGTGTGCGTCGATGACACGGAGCATCTCTTCGGGCGTCCACTTGTCCATCAGCACCAGGCGGTGCCCGATGTGCAGGGAGGCGCCCGCGAACTGGAGGACCGCGGTGTGGTACAGCGGCGAGCAGACGAGGTGCACGTTGTCGTCGTACGGCTTGATGCCGAAGATGCCGAGGAAGCCGCCGAGGTAGGCGTCCTCCGGGCGCTTGCCGGGCAGCGGGCGGCGGATGCCGCGCGGGCGGCCGGTCGTGCCCGAGGTGTAGTTCATGACCCAGCCCAGCTCCCGGTCCTCGGGCGCCGACTCGGGCCGGCCGTCGAGGAGTTCGGCGTACGGCCGGAAGCCCTCGACCGTGCCGACGGCGTACCGGTGGCTCGCCGGCAGTCCGGCCTCGTCGGCCGCCTGGCGGGCCGGGCCGGCGAACCGTTCGTGGGCGATGAGCACCTTGGCGCCGGAGTCGGCGACGATCCAGGCGATCTCCGGGCCCACGAAGTGGTGGTTGACGGGCACGAGGTAGAGGCCGGCCTGGCTGGCGGCGAGGTAGGCGGTGAGGAACTCGGCGCCGTTGGGCAGGACGACCGCGAAGGCGTCCCCGCGCCGGAGGCCGGCGGCGCGCAGGCCGTGGACGAGGCGGTTGGCGGCGGCGTGCAGCCGTCCGGCCGTCCACTCCTCGCCGTCGGGCGCGATCAGGACCGTGCGGCCGGGGTCCTGGGTGGCCTGGGCCCAGAAACCGGCGGGGGGTGTGTTCGCGGGTGCGCTCACGGCTGGCCGCTCCTTCCGGCGATGCGGTTGATGCGGTCCACGGCCTTCTCGAAGCCGCGGGTGAGGTCGTCGAAGACCTCCTGGACGCTGCGTTCGGCGGTCATCCGGCCGACGATCTGGCCGACGGGGGTGCCGAGCAGCGGCTCGACCTCGTACTTCTGGATGCGGGAGACGGCCTCGGCGACCAGCAGTCCCTGCAGCGGCATGGGCAGGGTGCCGGGGCCGGCCGGGTCGTCCCAGGCGTCGGTCCACTCGGTACGGAGCTGGCGGGCGGGTTTCCCGGTGAGGGCGCGGGAGCGGACGGTGTCCCCGGAGCCGGCGGCGAGCAGCTTGCGGGTGAGGGCGGGCGAATGGAGATCCGCTTCCGTGGTGGTCAGCCATATGGAGCCCAGCCATACACCTTGGGCGCCGAGAGTGAAGGCGGCCGCCACCTGCCGGCCGCTGCCGATGCCCCCGGCGGCCAGGACGGGCAGCGGGTCGACGGCGTCCACGATCTCGGGGGTGAGCACCATGGTGGCGATCTCCCCCGTGTGGCCGCCGGCCTCATAGCCCTGGGCCACGACGATGTCGATGCCCGCCTCCTGGTGTTTGCGGGCATGCCGGGCGCTGCCGGCGAGGGCGGCGACGAGGACGTCCCGGTCGTGGGCGCGCGCGACGACGTCGGCGGGCGGGGAGCCGAGGGCGTTGGCCAGCAGCCGGATCGGGTAGTCGAAGGCGACGTCGAGCTGGGTGCGGGCGACCTGTTCCATCCAGCCGGTGATGCGCCATCCGGAGGCCTCGCCCTCGGCCAGTTCCGGCACGCCGTACGCGGCGAGGGTGTCCCGCACGAACCGCCGGTGCTCCTCGGGGATCATCGCCTCGACGTCCGCCTCGGTCACGCCTTCGACCTTCTTGGCGGGCATGACCACGTCCAGCCCGTAGGGCCGGCCGCCGGCGTGGGCGTCGAGCCAGTCGAGGTCGCGTTTGAGGTCGCCGGGAGCGGTGTAACGGACCGCGCCGAGCACGCCGAAGCCGCCGGCCCGGCTGATGGCCGCGGCGACGGCGGGGAACGGCGTGAAGCCGAAGACGGCGTGCTCGATTCCCAGTTTCCTGCTCAGCTCCGTCTGCATGGGCGCAGGATGCCGCAGCGGGCCGGACGACGGAAGACCTTTTCTGATGCTCCGTCAGATTCTTCGGAAGGTCTCGCGCCCCGTTGACACACCCCCTGCCTGACAGGAAAGTTTCACGACGCAGGGCAAGCCCGGAAAGATACTTTCAGGCGGGAGGCCGCAGCATGACGGACGACGTGGCAGGCGGACGATCGGGCGGGCCGACCCGCCGGCGGCTCGTGGTGGGCTCCCTGGCCACGGGCGGCGCACTGGCCCTCGGTGCGCTCCCGGCGGGCCCGGCCGCCGCCGCATCCGCCGCCGGCCGCCACCCCACCCTGCGCCACGGCTCGCCGGAACGCGCCGGGCTGCTCCCCGCCCACCTGCGGCAACTCGTCGCGGACGCCGAGGCGTTCCTCGCCCCCTCACCCCGGCATCCCTGGTACGCGGGTGCCGTCCTGCTCGCCGGGCGCGGCGGCACCGTGGCCCTGCACGAGCCGATCGGCATGGCGGTGCGCTACGCCGGTTACGACGAGAAGACCGACACCGGCCTCGAACTGCCGCCCGAACGACAGCTGCCGATGACCCGGGACACCGTGTTCGACCTGGCCTCCGTCTCCAAGCTGTTCACCTCGGTCCTCGCCGTCCAGCAGATCGAGCGGGGCGCCCTGGAGCTGGAGGGCAAGGTCGCGGCCTGCCTTCCCGACTTCGGGCGCGCGGGCAAGCAGGACGTGACGATCCGCCACCTCCTCACGCACACCTCGGGTCTCCGTGCCTGGATCCCGCTGTACAACGCGCCCACGTACGAGGAGAAGCTCCAGCTCATCTGGAACGAGGCCCCCCTCAACCCGCCGGGCACCGCCTACCTCTACTCCGACCTGAACCTGATCTCCCTGCAACTCGTCCTGGAGCAGATCACCGGCCGCACCCTGGACACCCTGCTGCGCGACGAGATCACCGGACCGCTCGGCCTGGACAGCACCCGCTACAACCCGCCCGCCTCCTGGCGGCCGCGGATCGCGGCCACCGAGGACGCGCGCAGACCCTGGTCAGGGCTGGACCGGGGGCTGGTGTGGGGCGAGGTGCACGACGAGAACGCGTACGGCCT
Source organism: Streptomyces sp. NPDC088810 (assembly GCF_044750305.1). Classification (NCBI taxonomy): domain Bacteria; kingdom Bacillati; phylum Actinomycetota; class Actinomycetes; order Kitasatosporales; family Streptomycetaceae; genus Streptomyces; species Streptomyces sp. NPDC088810. The sequence goes on along the minus strand of NZ_JBIVJQ010000003.1, from coordinate 750,735 downwards.
GGGCGGTGTGGCCGGGCACGCGGGTGTCTTCGCGAGCGCGTGGGACCTCGCGGTCCTCGGCCGGACGCTGCTCAACGGCGGCCGCTACGGCCGGGCGCGCATCCTGCGGCCGGAGTCGGTGGAGCTGATGTTCACCGACTTCAACACGGCCTTTCCCGGCGACGAGCACGGGCTCGGCTTCGAGCTGTACCAGCACTGGTACATGGGGGCGATGGCCACCCCGCGCACGGCCGGCCACACCGGCTTCACCGGCACCTCACTCGTGCTCGATCCCACGACCGACTCGTTCCTGGTCGTCCTCGGCAACTCCGTGCACCCGGTGCGCACCTGGCGGTCCGGTTCCGCGCCACGGGCCGCCGCCGGCAACCGGCTCGCCCGCGCGGTGCCGGTCCGCCCGGCGCGCGGCCGTACGGCCTGGTTCTCGGGCATGGCCAACGCCACGGCAGCGACCCTCACCCTGCCGGCGCTGGACACCTCCATCGGCCCGGCCCGCCTGCGCTGCGCCCTGTGGTGGGACACCGAACCCCGCTCCGACACGGTGGCCCTGGAGGCCACGGCGGACGGCGGCACCACCTGGCAGCCGGTGCCCTTCACCACCACCCGGCACGGAAAGGACCCCGAGGACCACCCGGCGGGCACGGTCACCGGCTGGTCGGGCCGGGCCTGGCACCGGGTGACCGCGGCCCTGCCGGCCGGCCCGCGGCTGGCCCTGCGCTGGCGGTACGCCACCGACCGGCTGTACGTCGGCCGGGGCGTGTACGTCGACGCGCTGCGGGTCGAGGCGGGCGGGGCGGTGCTGTTCGACGGGGCACGCCCGGCGGACGCGGCACGGATCACGGCGGCGGGCTGGCAGCTCTCTGCGGACTGAGGCGGCCGGTACGGGGGTCGGTGCCGGGCCGGGACGGCCGGTCAGTTGCGCTCCAGCACCGCCATCGCCGCGTTGTGCCCCGGCACCCCGCTCACCCCGCCACCGCGCACCGCACCCGCCCCGCACAGCAGGACGTCCGCGTGCCGCGTCTCCACACCCCAACGGCCGCTGTCCTCTTGGGCGTACGGCCAGGACAGGGCCCGGTGGAAGATGTTGCCGCCGGGCAGCCGCAGGTCCCGTTCGAGGTCGAGCGGGGTCTTGGCCTCGATGCAGGGGCGGCCGTCGGCGTCGGTGGCCAGGCAGTCGGCGAGGGGTTCGGCGAGGTGGGCGTCGAGCTGGGCGAGGGTGGACTTGAGCAGTTCCTCGCGTACGGCGTCGTTGTCCCGGTCGAAAAGCCGGGCCGGGGTGTGCAGGCCGAACAGGGTGAGCGTGTGGTAGCCGCGATCGGCGAGGTCGCCGCCGAGGATGGTGGGGTCGGTCAGGGAGTGGCAGTAGATCTCCGAGGGCGGCGCGGTGGGCAGTTCGCCGGCGGCGGCCTGGGCGTGGGCGGTGGCCAGTTGCGCGTAGCCCTCGGCGATGTGGAAGGTGCCGGCGAACGCCTCCCGCGGGTCGGCGTCGGGGTCGCGCAGCCGGGGCAGCCGCTCCAGCAGCATGTTGACCTTGAGCTGGGCGCCTTCGGCGGGTTCGGGCGCCGCATCGCCGGTGAGGGCGGCCAGTTCGTGGGGGGAGGCGTTCACCAGGACGTGCCGGGCGGCGGCGACGCCCTCGCCGTCGGCCGTGCGGTAGGCGACCTCGGCGGTGTGCCCGTCGGTGTCGATCCGGATCGCCTCGTGCCCGGTGGCGATGCGCGCCCCCGCCGTGCGCGCCGCGGCGGCCAGCGCGTCGGTGAGGGCGCCCATGCCACCGACGGGCACGTCCCAGGCGCCGGTGCCGCCGCCGATGACGTGGTAGAGGAAGCAGCGGTTCTGGGCGAGGGAGGGGTCGTGGGCGTCGGCGAAGGTGCCGATGAGCGCGTCGGTGAGGACGACGCCCCGCACCAGGTCGTCGGCGAAGGTCTCCTCGACGGCCACGCCGACCGGCTCCTCGAACAGGGTCCGCCAGGCGGTCTCGTCGTCGATGCGGCGGCGCAGTGCGTCGCGGGTGGGCAGCGGTTCGGTGAGGGTCGGGAAGACGCGCTGGGCGACGCGGCCCGTCATACCGTAGAAACGCTGCCAGGCCTCGTACTCGCGGTCACTTCCGGTGAGCCGGGCGAACGCCTCCCGGGTGCGCTGCTCGCCCCCGCCGACCAGGAGGCCGGTGGGCCGTCCGGCCCGCTCCACGGGGGTGTACGAGGAGATGGTGCGGTTGCGGACGCGGAAGTCCAGCCCGAGGTCGCGCACGATCTTCTCGGGCAGCAGGCTGACCAGGTAGGAGTAGCGGGAGAGCCGGGCGTCGATCCCGGCGAACGGGCGGGTGGAGACGGCCGCGCCGCCGGTGTGGTCCAGCCGTTCCAGCACCAGCACGGAGCGGCCGGCCCGGGCCAGGTAGGCGGCGGCGACCAGGCCGTTGTGGCCGGCACCGACGATGACGGCGTCGTACGCGCGGGGTGTCTCGTTCGCGGACATGGTTCTTCGTAGCACGCGGTGATCCACGACGGCCAGCGGGCCCGGCGCCGGTCACGGGCGCAGTTTCACCGGTGCCGGACGGGCGTCCGGGCCGAGGCGCGCCATGGCGCGCAGGATGTGCTTCGGCGGCAGCTGCCAGCGCAGCCGGGCCGGTATGCGGCGCAGCAGGGCGCCGGTGGCGCGCAGCCGGCGGGTGACGGCGGCGGGTGCGGGGGCCGGTCGGCCGTACAGCTCGTGGGCGTACGGCGGCAGCGCGGCGTACGCCAGCAGCGCCACCCGCCGCCACAGCAGTTCGCGTGCCGGGACGAGGAGGGGGTGCACCGGCGGGCGGAGCAGGAAGTCGTCCACCTCGCGCGCCTCGGGTCCGGCGGCCAGCTGCGGGCGGACCCTCTCGAAGTACGCGGCCAGCTCCGCCCGGTCGGCCGGTACGGTGTCCGGGCCGAGCCCCACCAGCCGGGCGCTGACGCGGTGTTCGGCGATGTACCGGTCGGCCTGGGCGTCGGTGAGCGGGAAGCCGGAACGGCGCAGGACGTGCAGATAGGAATCGATCTCCGCGCAGTGCACCCACAGCAGCAGCTCGGGCTCGTCGACGCCGTACGGCTCGCCGCTGTCCGGGTCGGTCACGGTGAGCATGCTGTGGATCCTCCGGACGCGGGCGCCGGCCCGTTCGGCGGCCTCGGTCGTGCCGTAGGTAGTCGTACCGACGAAGTCCGCGGTCCGCATCAGCCGCCCCCAGGCGTCCCGGCGGAAGTCGGAGTTCTGCGTGACGCCGCGGACCGCGCGCGGGTGCAGGGCCTGGAGGTAGAGCGCGCGGATGCCGGCGACCCACATCATGGGGTCGCCGTGCATCTGCCAGGTCACGGATGCGGGGGTGAACAGCCCGGGGTCGCCCCGGTCTGCGGGTAGGACCACAGCCACTGGACGTCACCTCTTGTCGCCGCACCGGTCTGTGAGGCATCCCTGCCCAGGCCGGCCGGGATCATTCCCTGCGGAAGCCCGCACCGGCGGGAGCAGGGCTCGCCGTGCATCGTGAGGGTGCACCGAGCCCTCCGCGGCCGTCCAGCGCACGGTGGCACACACCCGGCCGTGGTTGCCCTCGCTTCCTGGCGGGGGCGTCGCCGCCTCGGCGGTGAGCACGGCGTTCGCCGCCTGCACCTGAGTGCTCCAGGCGGCGAACGCCGAGTTTGTCGCCTGTGCCGCCACCCCGCCCGCGAGGACTTTTCCGAGGAGGGCAAGCGCCCAGATGCAGCGATCCAGGTCTCGATGACATCGTCGTGCCGTCCGACCGGGTTGCGTCGGCAGCGCCACGGCCACACGCGGGTCACGTGCGTGGGAGGTGTCGCCGGTCCGCCTCCTCTCGCGTGGCACTCGCAGTCGTCAGCCGGAGGCCGATCCCCGCGGGTTCGGCAGGTCCGGGTCGAGATCCGGGGGGGGGCGCGACTGCCCGTACCGGCCCAGGTCGCCCTCGCTGTACTCCTCCTTGGGCAGCAGATCAGCCTCGGAGACCACGCCGACGAGACGTCCGTCGTCGTCCAGGACCCTTAGGGCACTGACCCGCCAGGGGCTGGGTGCCGTTCCACACCACCCCCGTCGGGGCTGGACACCTCGAGATGCCCGCCCAGCTGTTGCGCCCGCCTGCCCCCTTGTGGCAGCAGCGTGCCGACATCCACCCGCACTTGCTGAACTGGCTGGACGCCATTACCTCCCCGAAGGACGCGGGTGCCGACCGGCTGGCCGCCATCAGCGACCTCCTGGTCGAACCGGCCGTCGCCGCGAACGACATCCGGGTCGTCCCAAAGGTCCACGCCTGGACCGACAACGGAGCCGACAGCCCCGAGCACCGCGCGCTGATCGCCCGCTTCCTGACCGTCGCTGCGGAACCGGACACACTGGGCGCCGGAGTCCGTGGTATGCGCTGGACTCGGCACAGGAGGACTCGGAGGGCATTGCGACCGTCGTCGCCCTGGTGTGCCGGGGTGAGTTCGCCGAGCACTACCCGCGCCAGGCCCTCAGCTGCCACGGGTGTGGAGCACGGTCATCAAATGGGCCATCGAGAAGAAGCACTTGGCAGGACATCGAGCTTTCCTGTCGCTACTGGACCCACGCGTGGACCCGTACGTTCTGCACGTCATGCTGGCGGCAGCCGAGCGGAAGCAGGACGTCAGGGAAGCGCTCGTGGACGGCTGGAGCGCGGCCCTGGCCGACACCCGGGTCGAAGCCGAATGTCGGCAACTGCTGACCGCCTGGGCCGAGGCACGGAAGACGGCGGAATGCCCACCGAGCTGCTGACGGAACTCCTCAGCCAAGTCGTTCTGGCGCACCTGGTCGCCTCTCCGGTCTCGGCCCTCATCTTCGGGGAGCCTGGAGTCGCCGACGATGAGGCCGTCATCGACCTGCGCAAGGATCTCCGGCTGGCCCCGGCGCTGTCGCCTCCCCTAACGAGCCACGAGCGTGACGTGAGCAACAGGGCCTGGGGCGACGGGTGTTCCGGAGCGTAGAGGTCACCGCCGTCATCGCCGGGGGATCGCGTCGGGTTGGATCTCGATTCGCGCGGCGGTACGTGAGCCGACGCCGACAGGGGGTGACGCGGGTGCGCCGAACAGGCCACCGTGACGCACGGCACCAGGCCGACTGTGCGGCATCCCTGCGACCTCGTTGGTGCACCGAAAAGGCTCAGCCGCCCCTCTCGAATTGCTAGGCTTGGGATTTCGCCACATGCTGTTTCAGAGATCCGCGTTGAGCACGATGGGCCACATGAGGCGGGCAGGTCAAGAGCTGGCCGCTGTCGCGAATCAGCGTGGAGTTCCCCGTGCTCGGCCCCGCTCCACCGCCCCGTCAAAGCCGGTGTCCCGCTCAGCGCATATGGCCGCCAGCCGCAAGAGGGGGCCTGGCGGCCGGAGCGCGCCGCAAGCAGGCCGTTTGCCACCGGGTGCGGGCCGCGAGGGAAGGCAAAAGACGGAGGCCGGATCGCCATGGCGAAGTTGGACATCACTAAAACGAACCGCGCGATAGACCGGTTGCTGGAGGTCACGGAGAACCCCCGGCACCGGTTCATGCTCCAGGCCTACTACCGCCACCGGTACCTGGAGATCGCAGGGCGTTATGAGGAGATCTTCGCGCCTGAGATGATGGTGGAGAATCCCGTCTACCACTTCCACGCGCTGGGGATCAGTGCCCGGCTGGAGGGCCAGGACGCGATCAAGAACCTGTACCGGACGTGGTCCGAGACGGGTGAGTGCGTGATGTACACCGACGACGAGGAAGTCGCTGTCAGCGACCACATGATCGCCTCCAAGATGACCGGCTACCAGTTCAAGCCGGGCAAGGTTCTCGCATCTGCCGGATTCGAGGTCGACGACCAGGACGCGATGTACATCTACAAGGCATCCGAGGAGATGGTCTGGCCCTACGACGACCGCTGCCGGCTCATCGGCGAGGACGTGTGGGAGGTCGACCCGGACAAGGCTGAGATCATCGAACTCGACTCCGCCGACGTCATCACCACGGAGGAGGCCAACCGGGTCCTCGAACCCCTCATCAAGCCGCTGCCGTCCTACGACGAAGCGACAATGCGGACCCGGGCCGCCGGGGACTGACGCCGCAGGTCTGCAGCCCCTCCGGCGAGCGGTCGCCTACTGTCCGCGGCACGCCCTTCCCGAAGCGCCCCGACCGGACATGCACGGTGCGATGGGGCACCTGGGCGGGGCAGACATCGGGAGGTAGCTTCATGCAGTTCACAGCCCCACAGCGTCGCGCCTTCGCCACCGTAGGTGGCCGTGCGCATCGTCCCGGCAGGTCAAACCCGAGACGCCACGGGCTACGGACCGGCGCCGCGATTGCGTCCGCGACCACGATATTGCTGGCCTTGTCCATGACTTCCCCCGTCGGCGCCGCACCCGCCGAGGAAGACCTCGCCGACGACGCCGTGCAGGCGTACATCTATGGCTACCCGCTGGTGCTGATGAAGACCACGGAGCGGTCGTCGACCAACGTCACGGCCCCAGATTCCGCCAACATCAGGGCGCCGATCAATCAGTTCGCCAAGGCGGCCGACGTTCCGGGCCCCGATCAGAAGTCCGTGGTCTCGCCCAACGTCGACACGCTGTACACGCCCGCCTGGCTGGACCTGTCCGCCGAGCCGGTCGTGCTGCACATACCCGATACCGACGGCCGGTACTACCTCATGCCGATCCTCAGCGCCTGGACCGACGTGATCGACTCGGTGGGCAAGCGTACGACCGGCACCCAGGCAGGCGACTACGCCATCACGGGCCCTGACTGGGACGGCAGGCTGCCGGCCGGGGTGAAGGAGATCAAGTCCCCCACCAACACGGCGTGGATTCTCGGCCGCACCCAGCTCAACGGCCCCTCGGACCTGTCCGCCGTGCAGTCCCTGGTGAGCAAGTACGATGTCCGCCCGTTGAGTGCCTACGGTGACAAGTCGTACAAGCCCCCGCAGGGGCGCGTCGACCCGAACGTCCCCAGCACACCGCCGAAGAATGTGGTGCAGCAGATGGACGCCCAGGACTTCTTCTCGGCCCTGGCCGCCGCGATGGCTGCCAACCCCCCGGCCCGGGCCGACGCCCCGATGGTCGCCAAACTCGCCAGGCTGGGCATCCACCCTGGCCAGAAGGTGGACCTCGACGCCATACCGCCGGACACCGCCAAGGCGCTGGAGCGTGCCGTGCCCGAAGGCCAGAGGCAAATCCAGGCCGCTGTCGCGAATGTCGGCAAGGACATCAACGGTTGGCGGGTCGCCACAGACCTGGGCACCTACGGCACAAACTACACACTGCGTGCGGCCACCGACTGGCAAGGGCTCGGCGCCAACCTCCCCCAGGACGCGATCTACCCGATCAACTTCGTCGACGGCACCGGCCAGCAGCTCAACGGTGCCAACCAGTACGTCATCCACTTCCCACCCGGCAAGACTCCTCCGGCGAATGCCTTCTGGTCAGTGACGATGTACAACCCGGACGGCTTCCTGGTACCGAACTCGATCAACCGCTACGCGGTAGGGCACACCGCCGAACCGACCGCGAACGCCGACGGCTCGGTGGATCTGTACGTCCAGCGCGACGCCCCCGCCGCGGACAAGAAGGCCAACTGGCTCCCGGCCCCGTCAGGCCAGTTCAACGTGATGCTGCGCCTGTACTGGCCGCAGCAGAGCGTGATCGACGGCACCTGGACGCCACCGGCCATCACAAAGGCACAGTAGGTCGTGGAGACGGACAAGGCGGCCATCGAGGTCGAGTGCTTCGAGTCCGGGACCGTGGGTCGGCTGCTCGTTGCGCCGGGTGCCCGGGTTCCGGTGGGCACGCCGCCCGCGGTGACCGAGGGCGAAGCCGCCTCCGGCGTGCCGGCAGACGCCCCCGGGAAGCCGGTGGCGGCCAACTCCCCGGGGGGATCCCGTCGGTGAGGCTCAGGCGTAACCAAGGCGCGCGCACGAAGGCCGACCGGGAACCCGAAACGGTCCTGGTCCCCGCCGCCCCACCGCAGAGGCAGGAACCCCCACGCCGACGCCGCACCCGAGCGCCTGTCAGCCGAAGCCGGGTGCGGAAGATGCTCAGCCGCCTTGCCGCTGCCCTGCCCGCCGGGCCGAGCAACTGACCCGGGAATGCGGGACCGGCACTGAGCATCACGACACGCCGTGTGCGGCAGCGGTACGCAGCCGAGTCACTGAATGACGTCACTGAACGACGCGCTCGCCCGGCGTGCCGCCAGGAGCGCGACGCGGATGTCCGCCGCCGCCCGTGGATCGGACAGCGAGCGGGCCGTGAGCTCCTCGACGCGGCGCAGCCGGTAGCGGACGGTGTTGGGGTGGACGAACAGGCTGCGCGCCGCGTCCGTGGCGGAGCCGGCGGCGGCGAACCAGTGCTCCATGGTCTCCAGGAGCCGGGCACGCTCGGCGGCCGGGAGATCGAGCAGGGGCTTGAGGACCACCTCCACCAGGTGCGCCGCCTCGGCCGGGGCGGCGGCAACCACCATCGCCAGCGGGTCGTCGTCGAACCGCGCGACGCCGGGGCCGGTGCCGGGGAGGCCGGCCAGAGCAAGCCGGGCGAAGCGCAGAGCCTGTGGGGTGTCCCGCAGGCTGTGGAAGCACGGGCTGACGCCTACGCGGGCGCCGGCGCGGCGCAGGATGCGCAGGCAGGTGCCCTCCGCGGTCGCGGTGGGCAGGGCGGCCAGGCCGATCTGCTGGTCGGGCAGCAGCCGCCAGGCGAAGCGGACCTGGGCCTGACGCAGCGCCGCTTCCGTCCCCGCCAGCGGCTCCTCGCCGGGAGCGTCGGCCGCCGCCGCGGCGACCACGTAGGGCCCGCGGTCGGGCAGGCCCAGCTCGCGGGCGGCCTCCCACAGCGTGCGGTCGGCGATGACGCCGGTGAACAGCGCCTCCACCAGTGCCGAGCGGCGTGCCTGACGCCGCGAGGTCAGCTCGGCGGTCGTCTCCCGGTAGGCCGCCGCCACCGCCTCCGCGTAGCGGCCGAACAGCGCCCAGATCTCGGCCGACTGCGACACCAGTTGGGCGTCGGAGACTTCGGGATGGGTGCGTGCCTCCGTGAGGATCTCGGTCCACACGAGCTCGAAGCCGATCCGGTACGCGTGCAGGGTGTCCGCCAGCGGCACGCCCTGCTCGGCGCGGAGGCGGCCGGTCTCCCGGGCCGGGCTCGGGTCCTGCGCGCCCGCGCGGCCGAGCTGCTTCAGGAGCAGGTCCGCGTTGGCGGTGCACGAGCGGCGCAGCGAGTCGAAGGGGATCAGCGACTCGTCCTGGTAGGCATCGACGTCCGAGCGGATGCGCTGCGCCATCCGCTCGCCCAGTTCCGGCAGCCTCGCCCGAAGCGCCGAGACCACCCCCGAGATGTCCATTCCAGCAGCTTAATGCTGGTGTTTTGTCGTCAGGAACAATCTGGGAGGGCACGCGCTGTCCTACCGCACATAGGCCGTCGGCACGAACATCAGCACCATGTCGTCAACGTGAACAACGGATTTCAACGGTGACGTTCGTGGAGGCGGTCATGCCCAATCTGGCTCAGTTCCTGGTGGAGACGGCACGGCGGCAGCCGGAACGCCCCGCGCTGCGACTCGGGGACCAGGTCACCAGCTACGCGGAGCTCGACGAGCGCAGCGCCCGCGCCGCCGCGCTGCTGCGGGCCGAGGGCGTACGACCGGGAGACCGGGTCGCTCTGATGCTGCCCAACGTTCCCGAGTTCGTCGTCCTGTACTACGGCGTGCTGCGCGCCGGAGCGGTCGTCGTGCCGATGAACCCGCTGCTGAAGATCCGGGAGACCGAGTACCACCTGCGGGACTCCGGCGCCGTCGTGCTCTTCGAGTGGCACCAGGCGCCGGGCGAGGGCGCGCAGGGCGCGGCCGCCGCCGGAGTGCGGCACATGGCCGTCGAGCCCGCCGCCTTCGCGGGACTGCTGGCCGGTCACGAGCCGCTGCCGGAGGTGAGCGAGCCGGACGGCGAGGACGTGGCCGTGCTGCTGTACACCTCCGGCACCACCGGCCGCCCCAAGGGCGCCACGCTCACCCACGCCGGGCTGCGGCACAACACCGAGGTCAACGCGGTCCACGTACAGCGGATGACGGCGGACGACGTGGTCGTGGGCTGTCTGCCGCTGTTCCACATCTTCGGCCAGATATGCACGATGAGCGTGACCATCCGCGCCGGTGCCTCGCTCACCCTGATCCCCCGCTTCGACCCGCAGACCGTCCTGGACGCCATCGTCCGCGACCGGGCGACGATCTTCGAGGGCGTACCGACCATGTACGCGGCCCTGCTCCAGCACCCCTCGGGGGCGGACGTGTCGACGCTGCGGATGTGCGTCTCCGGCGGAGCCTCGCTGCCGGTGGAGGTCCTGCACGGCTTCGAGCGTCGCTTCGGCTGTGTGGTGCTGGAGGGCTTCGGCATGTCCGAGACCAGTCCGGTGGTCACGTTCAACCACCCCGACCGGCCGCGGAAGGCCGGCTCCATCGGCACCCCGATCAAGGACGTGGAGGTGCGGCTCCTCGACGACAAGGGCCAGGACGTGGCCCAGGGCGAGATCGGCGAACTGGCCGTCCGCGGGCCGAACGTGATGAAGGGCTACTGGAAACGTCCGGAGGAGACGGCGGCCACCATCCCGGACGGCTGGCTGCGCTCGGGCGACCTCGCGCGCCAGGACGAGGACGGCTACCTGTACATCGTCGACCGCAAGAAGGACATGATCATCCGCGGCGGCTACAACGTCTACCCGCGCGAGATCGAGGAGGTGCTCCACGAGCACCCGGCCGTTGCACTGGCCGCGGTGGTGGGCGTGGCCGACGCGCATCTGGGCGAGGAGATCGCGGCCGCGGTGGTGCTGCGCCCGAAGGCGCAGGTCACTCCCGACGAGCTCCAGCAGTTCGTCAAGGAGCGCGTGGCAGCGTACAAGTACCCGCGCCGGGTGTGGCTCGTGGACACACTGCCCACGGGCCCCAGCGGCAAGATCCTTAAGAGGGAGATCACCGCGCCGACCCACCGGACGGGCTCTGTCACTTTGACCGACCCGGTGGGATGATCTTCTGGTTGATCGAGGTGGGAGGGTAGGGCAGCTCCCGGCTGCCCTTGAGGGACTGCTGAGCGGTCTTCCACCAGATGCGCCCAGTGAGCACCGCCGCGGACTCGGCTGGGTCCTCAGGGGCCGGAAGCGTATCGCGCACCGTCTGGCCAGCTGAGCCGGATGAGATGTCCAAGGAGCCTCGTCACACTTCGTCAGCGCCGTACCCGGGGCATCCCCAGGCCGATCCAGGAGATGATCTCGCGCTGGATCTCGTTGTTGCCGCCGCCGAAGGTGAAGATGACCGCCGAGCGGTAGCCGCGTTCCAGTTCGCCGTGCAGGACGGCGCTCGCCGAGCCCTCCTTCAGCGGGCCGGCGGCAGCGACGATCTCCATGAGCCAGGCGTAGGCGTCCCGGCGGGCCTCGGAGCCGTAGACCTTGACGGCGGAGGCGTCCTGCGGGGTGAGGGTGCCGTCCTGGACGGCCGAGACCATCTGCCAGTTGAGGAGCTTGAGCGCGTCGAGCCGGGTGTGCGTGCGGGCCAGCAGCCGGCGCACCCAGGGCAGGTCGGCGACCCGCCGGCCGTCGGCGAGCTTGGTCTCCATCGCCCAGCGCTGTACGTCGTGCAGGGCGCGGATCGCCATGGTGCCGTGGGCGGCGAGGGTGACGCGTTCGTGGTTGAGCTGGTTGGTGATCAGCCGCCAGCCCTCGTTCTCGGCGCCGACGCGGCGGGAGACGGGGACGCGGATGTTCTCGTAGTAGCTCGCGGTGGTGTCGTGGGAGGCGAGGGTGCGGATGAGGGTGCAGGAGTAGCCGGGGTCCGAGGTCGGCACCAGCAGCATGGTGATGCCCTTGTGCGGCGGGGCCGCGGGGTCGGTGCGCACGGCCAGCCACACCCAGTCCGCGGTGTCGCCGTTGGTGGTCCAGATCTTCTGCCCGTTGACGATGTACACGTCGCCGTCGCGTACGGCGCGGGTCCTGAGCGAGGCGAGGTCGGTGCCGGCGCCGGGCTCGCTGTAGCCGATCGCGAAGTCGATCTCGCCGGAGAGGATGCGGGGCAGGAAGTACGCCTTCTGCTCCTCGGTGCCGTACCGCATGATCGTCGGCCCGACCGTGTTCAGCGCCATCAGCGGCAGGGGTACGCCGGCCTGCGCGGCCTCGTCGAAGAAGACGAACTGCTCCATCGCCGTCATCCCGCGCCCGCCGTACTCCTCGGGCCAGCCGACGCCGAGCCAGCCGTCCGTGCCGAGGCGGCGGATGGTGTCGCGGTAGAACCGCTTCTGCGCGGCCGGGTCGGCATACCGGGCGTAGGCGTTGTCCGGAACCAGCTCGGCGAAGTAGGCGCGCAGCTCGGTGCGCAGCCGCTGCTGCTCGGGCGTGTGGTCGAGGTGCACGGCGCCTCCAGGCTCCCCAAGGGCGGTCCTGACGGCGCACACCGTAGAACGTGTTTCAGAAATTGGGAATGCCGGGACCCGGGCGAATTCGGGTACGGGCCCTCACTTGAGCGTCTCCAGGAAGTCGGCGCAGGCTGCGGCGCAGGCCCGGCAGGTGTCCGCGGCCGATTCGGCGCCGGGGTGCTCGTCGAAGGCACGGGCGCACTCCAGGCACACCGAACGGCACCAGTCGACCCGGACCCGGATCGCCTCCTCGTCCTGCCGGCCCTCCTCGCACAGCACCCGGCAGGTCGCGTCGCACACCTCGGCGCACATGATGCCCAGCCGGCGCACCCGCTCCTGCCGCTCGGTGCCGTCCGGGTCGACGAGGCTCGCGCGCACGGCGCAGGCCCGGGCGCACTCGGTACACGCCTGGGCACAGGTGAAACGGTCCTCCAGGAACCGGTAGAGCTGCTGCTGTGAAGTCGGGGTCACACCGTGCGGGTAGCCGGGGCGCACGGCGGCAAACACCGTGAAACGGCCATCCGTGCACCCCCCGGTAACCCACAGTGTCCGGGTTCGTCCGGGTTTGGGTGGGGTATTCGTGTCCTATGAACACCGCATCGATGCAGCTGGCCGCGCCGAGCGGCCTGATGAGCCTCTTCATGTTCATCGTGGCCGTGGGCGTGCTCGCGCTGCTCGCCGGCGGCTTCTGGATGACCTCCCGCGTCAGGTCCAACGAGTCCCCGCGCCCGCGCCCCGAGGAACAGCCCCAGCTGCCGCCGGACGGTCCGGTGCGCGAGATCCGGCAGAACAGGGAGTCCGCGGAGATCCCCCGGGTCGCCAAGGGCGGCCGCCCGCTCACTCCGTACGAGCTGAGCAACATGGACAGCAAGCCGAGCGAGTCGCAGGAGCGCCCGCGCTGGAGCAAGGGCTCCAGCGGTTCCTTCGGCGGCGGCGGACTCGGCGCCCACTGAAACGGCCCCACCACCTCCGGCAACCCCGGCCCGCGCCGGACCGCCGTACGCCCCCGGACCTAGGACGTCGTCCGGGCGGCGTCCAGGCGGCCGACGCGGGCCACGTTCTGCCGGTCCTCCGGATCCTGGCTGGGCTCGGCCCGGAACCAGGCGTCGAGGATCTCCTTGAGTACCGGTTCGGAGGTCAGCCGGAGGCTGAGCGCGAGGACGTTGGCGTCGTTCCAGCGGCGCGCGCCGTCGGCCGTGGCGGCGTCCGTGCACAGCGCGGCGCGCACGCCCGGCACCTTGTTGGCCGCGATGGACGCGCCGGTGCCGGTCCAGCAGCACACCACCGCCTGGTCGGCCGTGCCGTCGGCCACCTCCCGGGCGGCGGCCGCGGAGCAGGCCGCCCACTGCGCGTCGGCGCCGGGCCGCAGCGCGCCGTGCTCCCGGACGTCGTGGCCGCGCCGGCGCAGCTCCGCGACCAGGAGCCGGGCCACGGGCTCGTCCATGTCGGAGGAGACGGAGATCCGCATACTCCGGAGCGTAGCGCCTGCCCCGTCCCCGGACGTGCCGAACGGCCCGCTGGGGGCCGTTCAACCGATGCGGAATGCGAGGTCAGGGGTGCTCGGGCTGCTGCGCCGGAGGCACCCCGCCGCCCTCTCCCCCGCCCTTGGCACCCTTGTCCGTGCCGTGCGGGCGGGCGCCCGCGTCGCGGCCGGCCCGCTGGCGGGCCTTCAGCTCGCCGACGTCCTGCGGGGTGGCGCCGCCCTTGTCACTGCGCCGCTGTTCGGGCTGCTGCGGATTGCTCATGCGCCGGACTCCCTCCGGTGGTGCGTGTTCCGTGCGGGGTCCGGGTTCCCAGGGCCGCGCGGGTGACGCACACCGCCTGCGGACGGGTCAGGACGCGGGGCGGGTCAGCGCCCGGTGGAGGTGTTCGAGGGCGTCGAGGAGCACCGAGCGGTGGTACCAGCTCAGCCAGGCCGAGGTGTCCGCGGCCAGCAGGGCGAACGCCTCGGCCTGCGCGGCGGTCGGCCGGTGGCCGGCGTCGGGCCAGAGCAGGGTGATCACGCCGGTGCACGAGCCGGCGGAGGAGAGCACCGGGACGCTCTGCACGGCGTGGGTGCCGGTGGCCAGCAGGGCCTGCCGGCAGTCGTCGGAGAGCTGCGGGTCGGCGGTGACGTCGGGCACGCTCACCTGGCGGCCCCGGACGCGGGCCGCCGCGTCGGCCGTGCCGTCGCCCCGGCCGCGCACGAGGTGGTCCAGGAACGTTTCCGCACAGCCGTAGTGGGTCTCCAGCATGAGGGCGTGCACGGCCGGGTCCACGAACTGCACGTACCCGGCGGGTGCCTGGCCGATGGCCAGCGCCTCGTGCAGCACGGCGTCGGTCATCTGCCGCCGGTACCGGGGGTCCCGGCCGCTCCGGGCCAGGATCCGCAGCTGGGGCACCGGCAGGGAGCGGCGGCCGGGGAACCACACCTCGCCGTCCGGGGGCCGGGCCACCACGACGGCCGAGACCAGGACCCGCAGCGGCACGTTGAACCGCTGCGAGGCCTCGCGCAGCGCCCGGAAGGCGCTGCCGGAGTCCGGCAGGCCGTAGCGGACCATGAGCGTGCCCTGCGCCATGCCGATCACCGGCGCGGTGCGCACCCGGGCCCGCAGCGCGCGGACCTCCTTGTGCAGTTCCTCGTACGAGGGCCGCAACGGGTCCGCCATCTGGGAGTGCCAGGCGGGCAGCTCCTCCACCCGGGAGGCGGCGCGGGCCAGCTCGCGCAGCGCCTCGTCGAGGGTGGCGTACAGCCGGACGCCGTCGAGGCGGGCCAGGTGCACCGCCTCGCGCACGCCGGGCCGGGCGCGCACGATGATCAGGTCCGGGCGCCCGGTGCGGGCCCGGGTGGTCTCGCTGAGCGTGCGGAGCACGGCGGCGCCGCCCAGCTGGACGTGCGCCATGTCGAGCACGGGGCGCAGTCCGGCGCGGTCCGCCTGTTCCAGGTGACCGCGCAGTTCCTCCGACCAGGCCTCGGCGCCGTGGGCGTCGAGGCTTCCCGACATGCGCAGCAGCAGCGCGCCTTCGGCGGGCAGTCCCTCGACGACGGAGGACTCGATGACGAGGGGAGCCGGTGCGGCCGGGCGGCCGGAAGAAGGTTTCATCGCATCACCCAGACTGGACGTGCCGCAGTTGTCGATCGGTCTCTTGCCGACCTTGGCACCACCTTGCACGGTGGGTCCCCGGCCCTCAACCGCGGCGGGCGGGGGGGGTGGTGGCCCGCTATCCCGGGTCGCCGGCCGGCAGGGCGTCCAGGTCGTCCAGCGCGCACGCCAGGGAGGCGTGCACCCGGATCCCCGGCAGACCGGCCGCGGTCAGGGCCTCCCGCACGTGCGGCCGGGGCTGTACGACGGGCAGTGCGCGGCCGGAGCGGGCCAGCAGCCCGGTCGCCCGGTCCAGGGAGCGCACCGCGTCGGCGCACGCGAGGTACACCTCGCTCAGGTCCAGCAGGGGGTGCTCCCCGGCCTGGTCGGCGTGGGCGACGTGCTCGGCGAGGGCCTCGGCGAACCGCCGGGCGTTGGCGGCATCGACCGTGCCCCGGGCCTTCAGGACACTGATGCCGCCGAGCCCGGTGCGGTGCTCGTGGACGGTCTGCAGGAGCAGCGGGGCCGGGCCGCCGGGGCGGACGCGGGCAGGGGACGGCGGACCGGTTTCCATGGGGGCACGCGCTTCCTGGGGCGGGGAGGAAGGAGCTCGGCCGGCCGCTTCTTGACCGGGACCTCACTGTGCCCCCGCCCGGATCCCGGATGCAACGACGTCCCTGGGCGTGTCGTGGCGCCTCGTGGTCAGCCGACGTACCGCCGTGCGGGTGAGTCCCTGCGGGCCCGCTCCAGCATGGCGAGCCGGCGCTCCAGCTCCGGCGGTACCGGGTCGCGCTGGCGCAGCACCCACGGCAGTCCGGCGGTGGCGTGGACGAAGGCGCGGGCGGAGGCCGCGTCCCGGGGCACGGTCCGGATGAGGTGCCCGGTGCGGCGCAGCGCCGGCAGCAGCGGGCGGCGCAGCCAGGTGAACCACAGCGTGTTGCGCAGCCCGAGGATCCGGCGGGCCGTGCTGTCGCGCAGCCGGGAGGCACGGTGGTGGACGGTGAGTTCCTCGGCGTAGGCGAGCCACCAGCCCTGGCGCAGCAGGTCGCAGGCGAGCAGTTCCTCCTCGCCGCCGAGCCACAGGCCGGGGTGGAAGCCGCCGCCGGCGCGGAAGGCCTCGGTGCGCAGCACGGTGGCGGCGGCGAGGAAGGAGCCGAGGGCGGGCCCGGGGAGCCAGTCGGGGCCGGACAGCGGGGACTCGCGCAGCTCGCGCACGACCGGGTCCTCGGTGCCCTCCGGTTCCACCAGGATCCGGGCGGTGACGGCGGCGAGCCGGGGCCGGGCGTCCAGCAGGTCGGCGGCCCGGCGCAGGCTGCCGGGCTCCCACCAGGTGTCGTCGTCGCAGAAGGCGACGTAGGGCGTGCGCACCCGCTGGACGGCCAGGTTGCGGCCGATCGCGCCGAGGTTGCGGCCGGGGCGCAGCAGGGTCATCTCGGGGAAGTCCCGGGCGACGGCCTCGGCGGTGCCGTCGGTGGAGGCGTTGTCGGTGACGATCACGGGCGGGCGTTCGGGCAGCCGGCGCAGCAGGGCGAGGGTGCGCAGGAGTTCGGGGCGGCGGTTGTGGGTGATCAGGACGACGGTCGTCCGGTCGTCGGGGCCGGTCCGGGTAAGGACCTCGGGGGCGAGCCTGGTCATCGGGCGCCGCCTTCCGCCAGGCGTCCGGACGCCTCCCGGTCGAGCAGGCGGGCGGCGTCCTCGACGTGCGGGGGCAGGGTCCGGCGGCGGGCGAGGGCGGCCGGGAACCGGGCGACGCTCTCCTTCAGGGCCCGGCGCGCGCCGGGCCGGCCGGCCGCGGCGGCCAGCGCGAGGTCGGCGAAGGCGCGCAGGGCGACCGGCCAGGGGCGGCGCAGGCAGGTGGTGAGCACGTGGTTGCGCCGGACGAGGAAGGAGCGGCCGGTGCGGCCGTGGTCCTCTGGGTGGTGGCAGGCGCAGAGGGAGGGTTCGTAGGCGACGCCCCAGCCGGCGGCGGCGAGGTCGTAGGCGAGCAGGGTCTCCTCGCCGCCGAAGAAGAGCAGCGGGTGGTAGCCGCCGGCGTTCAGGAAGGCCTCCCGGCGGACCACGCAGGCGCAGCCGAGGAAGCCGAGCACCGGGCGGCCGGGCAGGTCCGGCTCGGGCAGCAGCGGGGAGGCGGCGAGTACCGCGTTGAGGGGGTCCTCGGCGGCCTCCTCGCCGACCAGGGTGCGGGCGGCGAGCAGACCGAGCCGGGGGTGCCGGTCGAGGAGGTCGGCGGCCCGGGCGAGGCTGCCGGGCTGCCACCAGGAGTCGTCGTCGCTGAAGGCGACGTAGGGGGTGCGGGCGTGCTGGACGGCCAGGTTGCGGCCGAGGGCGCCGGTGTTCGCGGCGGGCCGCAGCAGCCGGGTGATGGCCGGGTGGCCGGCCACGGCCCGGCAGGTGGCGTCGTCGCGGGAGTTGTCGACCACGATGACCGGCGGCCGCTCGGGCAGCGCGGCCAGCGCGTCCAGGGTGCGCAGCAGGCTGGCGCTGCGGTCGCGGGTGATGACGGCGACGGTGACGCGGGGATCGCCCGGTGCGGTGGGCCGGCGGACGCGGCCGGGGGCGTGCTCAGTGGACATGGGCCGCCTCCGGTCCGCTCTGCCGCTGCCGGGCGCGGCCGTCCCGCAGCACCCTCAGGCAGGCCGCGGCGACCTCGCCGGTGCGGATGCGCAGCAGACGGGCGTCGGGGGTGCGGCCGTGCGGGTCGCCGGGCGGGCCGGGTTTCCACAGGGCGAGGTGGTGGGGGCTCGGCGGCGGGCCCCACAGGCGCGGGGAGACCGGCCCGAACAGGGTGACGGAGCGGGTGCCGTGGGCCACCGCGAGATGGGCGAGGCCGGTGTCGCCGCTCAGCACCAGGGACGCCTCGGCGACCAGCGCGGACAGCTGCCCGAACGGCAGGCCGCCGGCCAGCACGTCACTGCCGCGCCGGCCGCTGTGTTCGGCGACCGAGCGGACCAGGGCGTCCTCGCCGGGGCCGCCGGTGAGGACCACGCGGTGCCCGGCGGCGCGCAGGCACCGTACGACGGCGGCGAACCGTTCCGCCGGCCAGCGGCGGGAGCCCGAGGCCGCGCCGGGGTGCACGACGACCGCGCCGGGGGCCGGGGACGGCGTGCCGGGCGGGGGCAGCCGCAGGTCCAGGGGGTCGGCGGGGATGCCGTAGTCGTGCAGGAAGGCGCACCAGCGGTCGCGTTCGTTGGCCTGCCCCCGCCACGGCGGGCCGTCCGGGCAGGCGTGGGCGAGCAGCCGGCGCGGGTGCAGGGCGGCCAGGGCGTCGCGGCTCTCGGGGCCGTTGCCGTGCAGGTCGATCGCCACGTCGGGGGGCGGCCCCGGCCAGTGGGTCAGGTCCGGTACCCCGCGGCCCGGGGCCTCGGCCGGGAACACGGCGTCCACCGCCCCGGTGGACAGGGCGAGTTCGGCGAGGCCCGGCGGCTGGGCGAGGACGACCCGGTGGCCGGGGAAGGCCCGGCGGACACCGCGCAGCGCGGGCACGCCGGCGAGTAGATCGCCGAGGCCCAGCGCGCGCAGGACCAGGACGCGCGGGGGGTGCCCGCTTCGCTGCTCGGCGCTGGTCACCTCGTACGTCCTCCGGTCGGAACGGGGGCCAGGGCCGCGCGCCGGGCGAGGCCGGTGGTGGAGCGTCCGTCCAGGTAGGGCAGCAGCAGGACCTGGCCGCCCCAGCTCTCCACGAGGGGCTGCTCGGGCAGCCGGGTGCGGGCGTAGTCGCCGCCCTTGGCCCAGATGTGCGGGCGGAGTTCGCCGAGGATGCGTTCGGGGGTGTCCTCGTCGAACACGGCGACGGCGTCCACGCACTCCAGGGCGCGCAGCACCCGTACCCGGTCGGCGGCCGGGACGAGGGGGCGGCCGTCGCCCTTGCGGCGGCGAACCGAGTCGTCGGAGTTGATGCACACGACGAGGCAGTCGCCGGCCCGGCGGGCGGCCTGGAGCAGGGCGACGTGCCCGGCGTGCAGCAGGTCGAAGCAGCCGCCCGCGGCGACGACGGTGCCACCGGCGGCGCGGACCCGGGCGGCGGTGCGCACGGCGTCGGCGGTGGTGTCGCCGTCGGCCTGCGGCTCCGCGGCGGTCTCCGGCTCGTCCGGGACGGCGACCGCGCGGGCGCCGCCCTCGGCGACGTACCGGGTGGCGGCGTGCACGGCGGCCTGTACGGCGGCCTCGGTGAGGGCGCCGTCGGCGAGCAGCCCGGCGGCGGTAGCGGCGAACCGGTCGCCGGCGCCGCAGGGGTCGCCGGTGGCGGCGGCCGGGGTCGGCACGAGCAGCGGGGTCTCGCCGTGCGAGAGCAGAGCGCCGCGTTCGCCGATGGTCACCGCGACGGCCTGGGCTCCCCAGGCTTCGACCAGGGCGCGGGCGTCCCGGGCGGCGGTGCGCAGGCCGGCCGCCTCGCCGGCATCGGCATCGTCCAGTTGCCGGGCGAAGGCGCGGGCCTCCTGGGCGGAGGGGGTGGCCAGGCGGACGCCGGGGACGGGGGGCCGGCCGCGCACGTGCGGGTCCCAGACGACCGGTGCCGTCGCGTGGGTCAGGGCGTCCCGCAGGACGTCGGCGGTGCCGCGGCCGTAGTCGGCGACGAGGATGCCGTCGGCCGCCGCGATCGTGGACACCGCCTCCTGGGTCGCCTCGCGGGCGCGGCCCTCGCCGTCGTCGAGGCGGAGCAGCGGCCGGTCCCCGGCCAGCACCCGGGTCTTGCTGCTGAGGGTGCCCTCCAGCGGTACCTCGACCAGACCGACCCGGCCGGCCAGCAGCTCCCGCAGGGTGTCGCTGGCGGCGTCGGGGCCGAGGGCGGTGACCAGGGTGACGGGGCGTCCGTCGGCCGCCGCGAGGCAGGCGGCGAGGGCGGCGCCGCCGGGGCGGGAGCTGCGCCGGGTGCCGTGGACCACGGGCACGGGGGCGTCCGGGGCGAGCCGCTCCACCCGGCCGCACAGGTCGTGGTCGAGCAGCGCGTCGCCCACGACGACCAGGGGCGTCTGCGCGGCGGTCATGCGTGTCCCTTCCTCGGGGCCACGGGCGCGCCGGGCGCGGTACGGCCGACCGTGCGGGCCCGGCCGACGAGCCGGCCGACGACACCCGGCTTGCCGTCGGCACCCGGTTTGCCGTCCGCGTCGGCCCGGTGGCCGGCCTCGCCGCGCTCGACGGCCTGGTCGAAGGCCTCGCAGAGCATGTGCACGGCGACCAGGTGGAGTTCCTGCACGGTGGCGGTGACGGGGGCGTCGACGCACAGCGCCTCGTCCGCGCCGAGCTGCAGCGGGTTGGGGGCCCGGCCGGTCAGCGCCCACACCGTCATGCCGAGCCGGTGCGCGCGGTCGGCGGCGGCCAGCAGGTTGGCGCTGGCGCCGCTGGTGGACAGCAGCAACAGCACGTCCCCGGGGCGGCCGTGGGCGGCGGTCTGCCGGGCGAACACCTCCTGGACGCCGTAGTCGTTGGCGATCGCGGTGGTGGAGGAGGTGTCGGCGTGCAGGGCGACCGCGGAGAACGGCGGGCGGTCGTCGCGGTAGCGGCCGACGAGTTCGGCGGTGAGGTGCTGCGCCTGGGCGGCGCTGCCGCCGTTGCCGGCGACGAGCAGCCGGGCGCCGGAGCCCAGCCGCCGGGCGAGGTCGGTGCCCCAGCGCTCGATGAGCGGCGCGTGGTCGCGGAAGGCCTCCAGGGCCTTGGCGAGGTCGTCGCAGTGCGTGGTGTCGGTGACGGTGTTCATCGGACGACTCCCGAGAGCGAGCGGATCGAGGACACGGCGCCGTACACCCCGGCCACGCCGTCGGCCACCCGGTCCCAGGTGTAGTGGCTGAGCACCCGGGCGCGGCCGGCGGCTCCGTACCGGGCGAGCCGGTCGGGGTCGGCGAGGAGGGCGCGGATCACCGCGCCGAGGTCGTGGTCGTCGTCGGCGGGGACCAGGACGCCCGTGGTGCCGTCCACGACCGTGTCGAGCTGGCCGCCGACGGCGGTGGCGACGACCGGCGTGGCGCAGGCCATGGCCTCCAGCGGGACGATGCCGAAGGGCTCGTAACGGGGCAGCGACAGCACCAGGTCGGCGCTGGACATCAGCCGGGGCATGCGGGCCCGGCTGACCCCGCCGAGCAGGGTGACCCGGTCGGAGACGCCGTACTCGCCGGCGATGCCGTAGAGGCGTGCGGCCTCGGGCTCGGCGCCGAGCAGGTCGGCCTCGGGACCGCCGGCGACGAGGAGTTCGGCGTCGGGGACGCCGGCCAGGGCGCGGATGGCGCGGTCGAAGCCCTTGCGGGGTACGAGCCGGCCGACGGCCAGCAGCCGCCTGCGGACGCCGGGCGGGCGGGTGCGGGCGCCCGGCGTGAACTGGTCGGGGTCGACGCCGCAGGGGACGACGCTGATCCGGTCCTCGGGCAGCCCCATGGCCTTCAGTTCGGCCACCTCGTCGCTGCACGTGGCGATGATCCGGGCGCACTCGTGGCCGATGGCCTCCTCGATGGCGAGGCGCTGCGGCGGGCTGGTGTCGGCGTCGCCCTGGTAGCGCTTCTTCACCGTGCCCAGCGCGTGGTAGGTCTGCACGACGGGGATGCCGAGGTCGCGGGCACCGGCCAGGGCGGCCAGGCCCGACATCCAGAAGTGGGCGTGCACCACGTCGGGCGGGCTCCCGGCCCACTGCCGGGCCAGGAAGTCGCCGAACTCGGTCATGTGGGGCAGGAGTTCGTCCTTGGGGACGGGCGCGGGCGGTCCGGCGGGCACGTGCACCACCTGGACGCCGTCGATGAGGGTCACCCGGTCCGGCAGGCCCGCCGAGTCCCGCCGGGTGTACACGGTGACCCGGTATCCCTTCCTGGCGAGCTGCCGGGCGACCTGCGCCACGTACACGTTCTGGCCGCCCGCGTCCGGCCCGCCGAGCGCGGCCAGCGGGCTGGCGTGCTCGGAGACCATGGCGACGCGCCCGGCCGTGTGCGGAATGCGGCTCATCGGGTGACCTCCTTGATCAGGCGCTCCCAGTCGTCGAGGAAGCGCCGCTCTCCGTAGCGGGCCTGGGCCGCAGCCCGTGCCGCCGCGCCGGTGCGGCGGGCCCGCTCGGGTTCGGCGAGGAAGGTCCGTACGGCGTCCTCCAGGACGTCGAGGCGGTTCGAGACCACCCCGGCGCCGTCGGGTATCGCCTCCCGGACCTCCGTGGTGTCCAGGGCGACCACGGGCATGCCCAGGAACATGGCCTCCAGCAGGGACAGTCCGAGCGAGGTCCAGCGCACGGGGTGCAGATAGACCCGGCAGCGGGCCATCTCCCGGTGCAGTTCGTGCTGCGGCAGGTCCCGGGCGCGGCAGCGTTCGGGGAGCAGGCCGAGGTGCTCGGCGAGGCCTTCGGTGCGCATCCCGAAGACGTCCAGGGGCGCGGACCGGGCGAACCGGGGCAGCAGGTCGGTACCGGTGGTACGGCCCCTGCGCACGGGCTCGTTGACCACGACGGCGGCGCGCCGCTCGGTGCCGGTGTAGAGCGGGCCGGGGTCGATGATGCCGTGCTCGACCACCTCGGTGGGGGCCTGGCCGTTGTCCCACATCAGCCGGTTGAAGTGGGTGACGTGCACGACGGGGATCCGGGACTGCCCGGCCAGCGGGTGGAGTTGCCGCTCGGGTGACGCGTCGGGGCTGTTGTGCTCGACGTACACGGCGGGTACGTCCACGCCGGGCCGGCGGCCGGTCCAGCGCAGGGCCAGGTCGAGTTCGTGCGGGCGTTGCAGCACCATCAGGCCGATGTCGCAGTCCCACAGCTGCTTCGGGGCGCGTTCCTGCACGGACTCGGGCCAGTCCCAGGTCACGGCCCGGCCGAGGCCGTCGGGTCCGCGGTCGTCGGTGACCGGGACCAGGTAGGTGTGGGGGCCCTGCACGAAGGCGGTGAGCCAGGATCCGTGCACGTGCCAGACGAGGATGTTCATGACTGCCGCTCCTGGATGAGCTTGTGCACGGCGCGCACCACGTCCTGTCCGGTGACCTCGTCCAGGCAGGGGTGGCCGGGCACCGGGCAGGTGAGGGCCCGGGTGTGCGCGCACGGCGCCGACTGGTCGCCGAGCAGGATGACGGGGACGCCGTACGGTGCCCAGCGCTCGGCCGGTACGACGGGGGCGAACAGCGAGACGACCGGGGTGCCGACGGCGGCGGCGAGGTGGGCGGGGCCGGTGTTGGCGCTGATCACGACGTCGGCCATGCGCAGGACCCCGGCGAGGGTGCGGGGGGAGGTCCGGCCGCCGAGGTCCACGGCCAGGCCGCCGCTGACCTGGCGGGTGAGGTCGGTCTCGGCGGGGCCGCCGGTGACGACCACGCGGTGCCCGGCGTCGGCGAGCAGCGCGACCGCCTCGGCGCAGCGGTGCGGGCTCCAGGCGCGGGCGGGCGCGCTGGCGCCGGGGTGCAGGACGACGTAGGGGCCGTTGCCGGTGAGGCTGCCGGTGTCCGGGGGCGGCAGCACGCGCAGCCGGCCGTCGTCCCCGGGCGGGGCCGTGAAGCCCAGGGCGGCGGCGGTGTCCAGGGCCGCCTCGGCCTCGTGCCGGCCCTCCAGCCGCCGGTGGCGTACGTCGAGCAGCCGGCCGGGGTGGTCGACGCTGTCGGCGCCGATCCGGCCGATCCCGGCGAGCCGGAGCAGCAGGGCGGTGGGCAGCGGGCTCTGGTGGAACGACGTGAGGACGAGCGCGGTGTCGTACGCCCCGGCGCGCAGCCGTCCCACCAGCCCGTCGATGTCGGCCGGACGGACCGGGGGCGGGTCGAACCCCTCCCAGGGCGCCTCCCACACCAGCACCTCGTCCACACCGGGCAGCAGCCGGGCCGCGTCGGCGCCCCGGGGACCGCAGAGCAGGGTGACGTGCGAGGAACCCGCGGCGACGGCGCGCACGGCGGGCCCGGCGAGCAGCACGTCACCGAAACCGTCGAGCCGGACGACGAGTGATCTCACGCCGGCCACCTCCCCACCGGTCCGGCGGCGTCCGGCACCGCACACCGCGCCCGCTCGTGGGCGACCGCGTCCGAGGAAGCGGCGGGCGGCCGATCGCACGCCGCGGCGTCCGCCGGAGCCGACCGGGTCCAGGACTGCCGTGGCCGGGCGTGCGTGGGCGGACCGGAGGTGCGCCTCCCCACCGGGACCCCCGCCTCGATCAGGGCCGCGCGGACCGCGGTGAGCGCGTCGGGGGCGCTCTCGGTGGCGAAACGTTCCACCTCGGCCGGGGCGGTGGCCGCGTTCGGGACCAGGACGCCCCGGGCGCCGGCCGCGCGGGCGGCCAGGACGTCCGCGGCGATGTCGCCGATCACCAGGCATTCGGCGGGCGGTACGCCCAGCCGTTCGGCGGCCGCGTGGACCAGCCCGGGGCGCGGCTTGCGGCAGGCGCAGCCGGCTTCGGGGGCGTGCGGGCAGAACACCCAGGTGTCCAGGCCGCCCAGCAGTTCGTCGGCGCGTTCGTTGACGCGGAGCACCTGTTCGGTGGTGAGCAGCCCGCGGCCGATGCCGGACTGGTTGCTGACCACGCCGGTGGCCAGGCCGTGGGCCCGGGCCAGCGCGACGGCCGCGGCGGCGCCCGGCAGCAGCCGGACCCGCTCGGGGTCGCCGTTGTACGGCACGTCCACCACGAGGGTGCCGTCGCGGTCGAACAGGACGGCGGACAGCCTGCTCATTCGGCACCTCCCAGGGGCTCGGCGTGCCGGTGGCGGACGACTCCGCGCACCCAGTGCCGGACGGCGAGCGGCGGGATGAGCACGCTGGTGCCGAGCATCCCGGC
Organism: Streptomyces sp. NPDC088810; assembly: GCF_044750305.1. Lineage (NCBI taxonomy): Bacteria > Bacillati > Actinomycetota > Actinomycetes > Kitasatosporales > Streptomycetaceae > Streptomyces > Streptomyces sp. NPDC088810. The sequence continues at coordinate 725,584 of NZ_JBIVJQ010000003.1, read as the reverse complement.
GATCTCGCGGGCAGTGCGCGGGCCGGGCAGGATCCGGGCGAGCGCGAACTCGGCGGTGCCCAGCGTCCACAGGGCCGCGCAGGCGCTCGCGGCCCGGCGCCGCCCGGCCAGGGCGCAGCCGGCGGCGGCGAGGGCCGCGCCGGTGACCACCACATGGCGGGGCAGCCGGCCGCGGGGGGCCTGCGCGCGGTCCCACCAGTCGCGGCCGTGCAGCCGGTTCATCAGGGCGTCGTCGGCGTTGCCCCGCTGCGCGGGCAGCGAGGCCCACCAGTGGGCCGGACGGACCGGGTGCCGGGTGATGCGGGCGCCCCGGACCAGGTCCCAGCCCGCCCGCTGCACCCGCAGGGCGAGGTCGGCGTCCTCGCGGAAGGCCCGCGGGAAGCGTTCGTCGAAACCGCCGGTCCGCTTGAGCGCCTCGGTGCGGTACGCCATGTCGGCGGTGGCCCAGGCGGCGTTCTCCAGGCCCTTGGTGGTGCGCTCCCAGTCGGTGGGCCGGCGGTCCAGGGGCAGGGGGACGCGCAACTGCCCCTGGACGCCGCCGACATCGGGGCCGGCCGCCCGCAGGTCGTCGGCGAGCCGCCGGGACCAGTCCGGCAGCACCTGGACGTCGTCGTCCAGGAACACCGTCCAGGGCGTACGGACGGTCTGCCAGCCGGCGTTGCGGGCGGCGGCCGGTCCCTTGCCGCCGGTGCGCAGGGTGCGCACCCGGTCGAGCAGCTGCCCGGCCGTCTCCAGGGGCAGGTCGCCGTCGGGCTCGGGCCTGTCGTCGACGACGACCACCTCGTGCGGCGGATGGCCGCCGGCCGCGGCGAGCGTACGCAGGCACTCGGCGAGGCAGGGCCGGCCGATCGTCGGCACGACGACGGTGTAGGCGGGCGCGCCGGTCATGCGAACGCCTTCCCACGGCGGATCGCGAACGGGCCGAGCACCAGCAGGTCCACGGGTGCCGAGCCGAAGCACTCCAGGGCGTCCCGTGGATCGTCGACCATGGGCCGCCCGGCGGTGTTCAGGCTGGTGTTGACCACCACCGGCAGCCCGGTGCGCCGTTCGAAACCCTCGATCATCCGGGCCACCAGCGGCTCCTGGGCGCGGTCCACGGTCTGGATGCGGGCCGTGCCGTCGACGTGCACCACGGCCGGGATCCGTGCCTTCCAGTCGGCGGCCACCCCGTGCACGAACAGCATGTGCGGGCTGGGCAGCGGCCCGTCGAAGATCTCCCCCGCGCGTTCGGCGAGCACCATGGGCGCGACCGGCCGGAACTCCTCGCGCCCCTTGACCGCGTTGAGCCGCTCCAGGTTCTCCGCCTTGCCGGGGTGGGCGAGCAGTGAGCGGTGCCCGAGCGCGCGCGGCCCGTACTCGCTGCGCCCCTGGAACCAGGCCACGATCCCGTCGGCGGCCAGCGCCTCCGCGGCCGTCTCGGCGATGTCCGCTGGCTGCTCGTACGGCACGGCCGCCCGGTCCAGCCACGCGCGCAGCTCGGCGTCGCTCCAGCCGCGGCCCAGGGCGGCGGTCGGCATCGGCTCCAGGGTGTCCTTCTGGCCGGCGACGTGCGCCGCCGCGCCCAAGGCCGTACCCGCGTCACCGGCGGCGGGCTGCACCCACACGTGCCGGAAGCCGCTCTCCCGCCACAGCCGGGTGTTGGCCACGCAGTTGAGGGCCACCCCGCCGGCAATGGTGAGCGCGTCCTCGCCGGTGCGCTCGCGCAGCCACCGGGCGAGGTCGAGCATGGTCTCCTCCAGGCAGAGCTGGGCGCTGGCCGCGAGGTCGGCGTGGTCCTGGTTCCAGGCGCCGCCGGCCGGGCGGGGCGGGACGAACTCGGCCCAGGGCACCGGGCGGGCCCGGAAGCCGCCGCCGTCGTCGGCGTGGACGTATTCGCGCAGCCGGCCGGCGAAGCGCGGGGTGCCGTAGGAGGCGAGCGCCATGACCTTGAACTCGTCGCTGCTGCGCAGGAATCCGAGGTGCTGGGTCAGGTCCTCGTAGAACAGGCCGAGGGAGTCCGGCAGCCGCTGGGTGCCGAGGACGGTCAGTTCGCGGTTGGTGTAGCGGCCGGCCAGGTGTGAGCCGCACTCGCCGCGGCCGTCCAGGACGAGGACGGCGCAGTCCGGGTACGGCGAGACGGGACCGGCCGAGGCCGCGTGCGCCACGTGGTGCGGGACGAACTTCACTTTCGCCGGGTCGAGTCCGGGCAGGGCCTCCGCGAGGAAGTGCGGCGCCTCGCGGGCGTACTGCCGGCGCAGGTGGTCCCAGGGGTCGTGCAGGCCCATCTCGTCGGCGGGGCGGGCCAGTGCGGGGTCGTAGGAGTAGGCGACGGCGTCCAGGTCGGCCGGGGTGAGGCCGGCCTGCTCCAGGCACCAGCGGGCCGACTGCTCGGGCTGCTCCCAGGCGGAGAAGGGAACGGGCCGCTTGCCGTGCTTGCGGCGGGAGAACCGCTCCTCCTCCGCCGCCGCCACGATCCGGCCGTCGGTGAGGAGGGCGGCGGCGGGGTCGTGGAAGAGTGCGTTGATTCCGAGGACGTGCATGCGCTGTCTCCAGGGCCGGGGAAGGGCGGGGGGTCAGGACCGGTGGGCCGATCCCTCCGGGTGCGGGGCCGGTTGCGGGGGCTGGGCCGCGAAGTAGGCGATGGTCTGCTTCAGGCCCTCCTCCCAGGGGACCTGCGGGGACCAGCCGAGCAGTTCGCGCGCGAGGGTGGTGTCGGGGCGGCGCCGGCCGGGGTCGTCGACGGGCCGGTCTATGAACGCGATCGGGGACCGGGAGCCGGTCAGGGCGACCACCCGGCGGGCCAGGTCGGCCATGGTGATCTCGTCGCTGCCACCGATGTTCACGGGCCGCACCGACCTGCTGGCGGCGACCCGCAGGATGCCGTCGACGGTGTCGTCCACGTAGCACAGCGAGCGGGTCTGGCTGCCGTCGCCGGTCACCGTGAGCGGCTCACCGGCGAGGGCCTGGCAGATGAAGGTGGGCACGGCGCGGCCGTCGTGGGCCCGCATCCGCGGGCCGTAGGTGTTGAACAGCCGCACTATCCCGGCGTTCGTGCCGTTGGTGCCGGCGTGCGCGGTCACCAGGGCCTCGGCGAACCGCTTGGACTCGTCGTACACGCTGCGCGGCCCGACCGGGTTGACATTGCCCCAGTAGCCCTCGTGCTGCGGGTGCACCAGCGGGTCGCCGTACACCTCCGAGGTGGAGGCGAGCAGGAAACGGGCACCGTCGCGTTCCGCGATCGCCAGGGCGTTGCGGGTCCCGAGGCTGCCCACGTCCAGGGTCTCCAGGGGCATGCGCAGGTAGTCGGAGGGCGAGGCCGGGCAGGCGAAGTGCAGGACCAGGTCGTACGGGCCCGGCAGCCGCTCGGCGCACTGCGGTGCGGACACGTCGCAGTGCACGTACCGGAACCCGGGCCGGTCCTCCAGCTGGGCGACGTTCTCGCGCCGCCCGCAGGCCAGGTTGTCGGCACAGTCGACTTCGACGCCCGAATCCAGCAGCCGTTCGCACAGGTGGGAGCCGAGGAAGCCGGCGCCGCCGGTCACGAGGGCGCGCCGCCAGGAGAACGGTGTGTCACCAGTCATGGGGGCCATTCCTTCGTCGTCCTTGGTCCACGCGTCCGCTTCATCCGCTTCGTCCGCGTCCGGGACTGCGTCGTCCGCGCACCTCGAAGGGGGTCTGCGCGGGCGTTCGGCGCGTGCCGCGCCGCCGGGTCCGACGTCGTCGGCCCGTGGGGAAGGGAGAGGGCAGGGCTCGGGTCCCGAGGATCGTGCAGGACCACCCTGGTCGGCCGCCACTGGCTGGACGGCACTGGCAGCTGAGTTCCCCTGCCAGTTGCTTTCACACGTTGGATTCTTATTCTCCGGAATCACGGGTACTCGCGCGACTCAGGCGCCCCGATCACAGGGGAGACGCTCATGCACGACGACGTCGCGACGGCGGTGCTGCGCGCGCTGCGCGGCCCCGGCCAAACCCCGGAACGGCTGCTGCTCACCGGCTGGTTCAGCTTCCGGGACGGTGAGGCCACCGCTGGGGACGTGCTCGCCCAGCAGCACATGGCCGCGGCCCTGACCAGGGCCGGCATCCCGTACGACACGGCGTGGAGCCCCGGGTTCCGGCCCGGCCGGCTGTCCTTGGAGACGGCCGACCCGCGTGCGTACGACACGCTGCTCTTCGTCTGCGGTCCGCTGCACGGGCCCCAAGTGGCTGCTCTCCATGCAAGGTTCGGGTCCTTGAGACGACTCGCCGCCGGGGTCTCGGTGGTCGACCCGGCGGATCCGGCGGTCACCGGTTTCCACACGGTCGTCCCCCGCGACGGTACCGGCGCCCCGGGCCGGCGGGATCTCGCGGCCGCCGCCCCAGCGGGCCCGCTGCCGCCCGTGGCCGGGGTGGTGCTCTCCCACGGCCAGGGCGAGTACGGGGAGCGCCGGCGGCACGCGGAGGTGTCCGAGCGGATCACCGGCTGGCTGGCCGGCAAGGACTGCGCGCGGGTGCCGGCCGACACCCGGCTGGCCACCGACGACTGGCGGCTGTGCGCCACCGCCGAGCAGTTCCTCGCTCTCCTCCCCCGCTTCGACCTGCTCGTCACCACCCGGCTGCACGGCCTGGTGCTGGGGCTGCGCTCCGGCACCCCGGTGATCGCCGTCGACCCGGTCGCGGGCGGTGCCAAGGTCAGCGCCCAGGCCCGTACCCTGGGCTGGCCCGCGCTGGTGGCGGCGGACACGCTGACCCCGGACATCCTGGACCACTGGTGGCAGTGGGCGCTCTCCGAAGCGGGCCGGTCGGCCGCCGCCTGCCACTCGATGCGCTGACCGGGCCCGGGGGGCCGTGTAGCGCGCCGTGGCCGGGGCACTCGGCGCGGCGACGGCCGGCCGCTCACGGGCCGCCGCGTTTGACGCAGGAGGTAACGACCATGGGTCACGGCGGAAACGTCATCCAGGAGCTGACCACCGACCATCGCGAGGTCGAGGAGATCTTCGGCCGCATCGAGGCGATGCCGCCCGGCTCCGCGGAACGCAAGACCCTCTGCGACCAGGCCACGATGGAGCTGATCCGGCACTCCGTCGCGGAGGAGTCCTACCTGTACCCGGCAGTACGCGAGCACGTGACCAACGGGGACTCCCTGGCCGACAAGGAGCTCCAGGACCACGCCAAGGCCGAGCAGATCATGAAGGACCTGGAGAGCTGCGAGGCGGACGACCCCCGCTTCGACACGCTCATGACTCAGCTGATGAGCGAGATCCGGTCCCATGTGGCGGACGAGGAGCAGAACCTCTTCCCGCAGCTGGAGGCGGCCTGTCCCCCGGACGCGCTGATGGACCTCGGCGACAAGGTCCGCCGGGCGAAGAAGATGGCCCCCACCCGTCCGCACCCGTCGGCACCGGACACTCCCCCGGCCAACAAGCTGCTGGCTCCGGGGGCCGGTCTGGTCGACCGGTTGCGCGACGCGCTGTCGGGGCGGGGCAAGGAGAGCTGACGGGGTGCTCCCCCACGGGGGCCGGGTGCGCGCCCGGCCCCCGTTCCGTGCGTCCGTTCCGTACGTCCGTTCAGTACGGCCGGGGGCGGTTCACAGCCACGGGGTGAGCCGGGTGCCGGAGCGGGGCCGGGGGCGGGCCGCCCGGCACAGCAGCCGGAAGGCCTGAAAGAGGGTCAGCGGCCACAGCAGCGCGAAGCACCACAGCAGTGCGGGGTCCGAGGTGCGGATGCCCATGACGGCGACGAACGCCGAAGCGGCCGCCAGCAGCAGCACCGACGCCGGCAGCCACGTCCGGTCGCGGAGAGCGCCCATGTGGCGCGCGAACCGCCGGTCCTGCCGGAGGTTCGCCTCGATCTGCAACAGCGCGAGCCGCTCGCGCGGTGACAGCCGTACGTCGTCGTGCATGTCCCACATCTCCCAGTCGTCCACGGCAACGGCACCTCCTCCGCCGACCGGCGGCCTCCGTCCCGCAGCCCCGAGTTCCCCGGACGGCCCGGCCGAAGCGGTGCCGCAGGGACGGCCCCCGGCAGCCTCTGCGCCAAGTGGCGTGCCCTTGCGTCCCGCGTGACGATACGAAATGGGATCAGACGCGACATCCCTTACCGGAGAGGGGCTCACATGTACGGGCGCGTGCGAACCATAACGGAAAAAGAGCCCATTGCCATGATTAAGGTGAGCGTCTATCGGCCTGATCTGACGCTCATCGACCACACGTACACCAACGACGACGGTCACTACAGCGCGGACGTTCCCGCCGGTGCATTGGTGACCGTGCAGTTCGACACCCACCACACGCTCGTCAACGCGCGGAGCTGGCAACCCTCGCTGGTCACCAACGTGGTCGCCGACGACCACACGCCCCTCGACCGCTACTTGCTGCCCGTCGGGAATTTCGCCGATACGGCGACAGGCGTGGACGTCCTCGCGGCTTTCCTGCTCGCCACGGCGTCCGGCGACGGAAGCGACGGGGACGCCACGGAAGAAAGCTACGCATCCGCTGCCCGGGCACGTCTGTCCCAGATCAAAGAGAACACCCCATTTCTCGACGACGTCCGGCAGCTGCTTATCCGGTATTTCCAGCACGGCTCCGGCTGAACAGCGCGACACGCTGCGTCAGCGTGCCGCTACCCGCTGTGAGGCCGCACGGCTACAGGTGTCCTTCCCTGCCGCAAGGCCGATACTTCCAAGTAGACGGGAAGCCCCGGATACGAGGAGACACCCATGAGGATGCTGATCAACGTGCCGGAGACCGTGGTGGCGGACGCGCTGCGCGGCCTGGCGGACGCGCATCCCGAACTCAATGTGGACGTGGAGAACCGGGTGATCGTCCGCCGCGACGCCCCCGTGGCCGGGCAGGTCGCGCTGATCTCGGGCGGCGGCTCCGGGCACGAGCCGCTGCACGGCGGGTTCGTCGGCCCGGGCATGCTCTCCGCCGCCTGCCCCGGGGAGGTCTTCACCTCGCCGGTACCGGACCAGATGGCGCGCGCCGCGGCCGCCGTGGACAGCGGGGCGGGCGTCCTGTTCATCGTGAAGAACTACACCGGTGACGTGCTGAACTTCGACATGGCGGCCGAGCTGGCCGAGGACGAGGGCATCCAGGTCGCCAAGGTGCTCGTCAACGACGACGTGGCGGTCACCGACAGCCTGTACACGGCCGGCCGGCGCGGTACCGGCGCGACGCTGTTCGTGGAGAAGATCGCGGGCGCCGCCGCGGCCGAGGGACAGCCGCTGGAGCGCGTGGAGGCCATCGGCCGCCAGGTCAACGAGAACTCCCGCAGCTTCGGCGTGGCCCTGAGCGCCTGTACGACCCCGGCGAAGGGCAGCCCGACCTTCGATCTGCCGGACGGTGAGCTGGAGTTGGGCATCGGCATCCACGGCGAGCCGGGCCGGGAGCGGCGGCCGATGATGACCTCCGGGGAGATCGCCGACTTCGCGGTGAACGCGGTCTTGGAGGACATGCCGCCGCGCAGCCCCGTCCTGGTCCTGGTCAACGGCATGGGCGCGACCCCGCTGCTGGAGCTGTACGGCTTCAACGCCGAGGTGCAGCGGGTGCTCCGGGAGCGCGGTGTCCCCGTGGCCCGCACCCTCGTCGGCAACTACGTCACGTCCCTGGACATGGCGGGCGCCTCGGTGACGCTGTGCCAGGTGGACGAGGAGCTGCTGCGGTTGTGGGACGCCCCGGTGAACACCCCGGGGCTGCGCTGGGGCATGTGATACGGCGGAGCAGGCGGCCTGCGATCCGGCCGCACGGTCAACAGCCCTCTGACACGAGGAGTTCCAGTGCTCGACGCCGATTTCTTCCGCCGTTGGATGATGGCGGTCGCCGCATCCGTCGACCGCGAGGCGGAACGGCTCACCGCCCTCGACTCGGCCATCGGGGACGCCGACCACGGCAGCAATCTGCAGCGCGGGTTCACGGCCGTGGCGGCCACCCTGGAGAAGGAGGCGCCCGACACCCCCGGGGCCGTCCTGACCCTGGCCGGACGGCAGTTGATCTCGACGGTGGGGGGTGCCTCCGGACCGCTGTACGGCACCCTGCTGCGCCGGACCGGCAAGGCGCTCGGGGATGCCGCCGAGGTCGGCGCGGAGCAGCTGGCCGCCGCGCTGCGCGAGGGCGTGGACGGGGTGATGAAGCTCGGCGGGGCGGCACCCGGCGACAAGACCATGATCGACGCGCTGATGCCGGCCGTGGACGCGCTCGGCTCCGGGTTCGCCGCCGCGCGGGCCGCCGCCGAGGAGGGTGCGCTGGCCACCACGCCGTTGCAGGCCCGCAAGGGCCGGGCGAGCTATCTGGGCGAGCGCAGCATCGGTCACCAGGACCCGGGGGCGACCTCGTCGGCGCTGCTGATCGCCGCGCTGGCCGACACGGCGGAGGCGGACGGTGAGTGAGGAGAAGCTCGTCGGGATCGTGCTGGTGTCGCACAGCGCGGAGGTGGCCGCCTCGGTCGCCGAGCTGGCGAAGGGCCTGGCGGGCGGGGGGACGGCGGTGCCGGTGGCCCCGGCCGGCGGCACCGAGGGCGGCGGGCTCGGCACCAGCGCCGAGTTGATCTCCGCCGCGGCGGCCTCGGTGGACCGGGGGGCCGGGGTGGCGGTCCTCACCGACCTGGGCAGCGCGGTACTCACGGTGAAGGCGCTGCTCGCCGAGGGCGACGAACTGCCGGACGGCACGCGCCTGCTGGACGCGCCGTTCCTCGAGGGCGCGGTGGCCGCCGTGGTCACCGCCGCGGCGGGTGCCGACCTGGACGCGGTGGAGGCCGCGGCGGCGGAAGCGTACAGCTACCGGAAGGTGTGAGGGGCTCCCGGGCCGGGCTGGTCAGTTGTTCATGACGAAGAGTCTGGCCAGCCGCTCTCCCTCGGTCACCGCCGCCGCGTGGTCCTCGATGGGGCTGATGTGGGAGTCGCGGAAGACGATGTAGGTCACGTCCGAGGGCACCCCGCCGGCCAGCGGGTCGGGGTTGATGCCGAGCCCGGTCGCGGCGGCGTAGGAGGCCTCGCCGATGATGTCGCTCGGGCCGGTGTCGCCGACGACCGCGTACTGCACCCGGTCGCCGTAGACGACGGCGGCCACGGAACCGCCCCGTACGCCGTGCGCGCGGTAGTCCCAGCGGGAGCTGGGTGCCGGGACGACGATGTAGGGCAGGGTCTCGGCGTTCAGGTAGCGGCCGTCGGACTGCTGGAAGGCGGTGGCGGCGCCGAACATCGGGTCGGTGCTGCTGTTGCAGTGGGTGGTGGGGCGGCCGTCGCAGTCGATGTCCATGTCGGCCTTCCAGAAGACGGCGTCGGGGGTGCCGCACACGGGTACGGTCGCGGGGTCGCCGGCGTCGGTGCGGTAGCGGCCCTCGGAGATCTCGGTGCACGTGCCTGCCCGGGCGAGCAGGTCGGCGGCGGTGACCGCGCCCTCGCCGCGGGCCACGAGCCGCTCGTGGGGCGGGACGGCGGTGGCCGGGACGGCGGTGGCCGGGGCGGGCAGTGCCGCCGGGGCGAGCAGTGCTGCACCGGCCGCGGCCAGGGTCAGCGACGGGAAACGCACGATGAGGGACCCTCTCGTCGGGGACATGGGAACAACCAGCCCACTGTGCGGCCGGTCCGGGCGCCCGGCCACGGGGGCCGCCGCGAAGGGGCCGGATGGAGCACGCCTCTGACACCCCGTAAGGGGACAGTGCGGGCGAGAGGGGGCGAAAGTGAGGGCGAGAGCGGGAACAACAGGGGCCGGGGGTCCGGCCCGTACCTGCCCGGACCCCCCGGCCACCCGCGTCGGCGCGGGATCGGCGACGACAGCGTGTCCGCGCCACAGGCATGAACTTCCCTGCCCTCTCGGGTAGTTCAGCCGTAGGGAGGCTCAGCATACGTAACGCCCGGGGGTGGTCACGACCGCGGCCCCCTTGATGTGGCCGCACTCGCCGGGCCATATTGGTCCGGACCTTTACGTGATACCGAGGCCGCCCGGGGGAGGCAGAGCCGTGCGACGCGTTCCCGTTCCGCTCGTGCTGCTGTGCGGATCGTTGCTGCTGGTGGCGTCGTGCGGCTGGAGCCGGGCCAGCGGCGGCGGCGAGGGCCGGGTGCCCGGCGCACCGGCCGGGGTCACCGCCGCGGCGGGCAGCGCCACGAGCGTGCACGTGATGTGGAACGCGGCGCCGGAAACCTCCGGGGTCCGCACCTACGAGGTCTATCGCGGCACCACAAGGGTGGCCGACGTACCGGGTTCGCAGCACATGGTGGACGTCACCAGGCTCAGGCCGTCGACCATGTATGCCTTCACCGTGCGGGCCCGGGACACCGCGGGCCGGCTGGGCCCGCCGAGCCGGGCGGTGCGGGCCCGGACGCCGGCCGCGACGCCGGCGGACCGCTCGGCACCGACCCGGCCGCCGACGACCGGCGGACGGGCCGTGAGCAGCCGCGCGGTCCAGTTGACCTGGGGCGCGGCCCGGGACGACCGGGGTGTGCTGTCGTACGACGTCTACCAGGGCGGGGTGAAGATCCACAGCGTGGGCGGGAACCAGACCGCCACCGTCGTCACCGGCCTGCGCCCCGGCAGCCGGTACGTCTTCACGGTCCGGGCCCGGGACGCCGCCGACAACCTCTCCCCCGCCGGCCCGCCGGTCCGCCTCGCCACGCCGGGCAGCGACGACGGCCGCAACACCGCGCCCACGGGTTTCACCGCCGCCACCCACCGCTCCGGCGGGGCCTGGTACATCGACCTGGCCTGGGACCCGCCGCGCGCGGACGGTGTGATCACCGAGTACCTGATCCAGCTGGACGGCACCGCGGCCACCTCGCTCGTCTGGGGCGGCACACCGCCACGCGGCCGGGCCCGGCACAGCTTCTACGCCGGCACCGCCGCCGGGGAGGAGCACCGGGTACGGCTGCGGGCGCGGCTGCCGGACGGCACCTGGGGCGGCTGGTCGGCGGAGCGGAAGGTGACCACGGGCGGCTGACCGGCGCGCCGGCCCGGCGGGTCCTCGTGCGCCGGACGGAGGAATGCGTCACCCGACCGGGTCCCTCCCGCGTGCGGGCGGCCCCGGGTCCGCGTTGGCTGCGGTTGAGGCAGCACGGACGTTTCCCGACCCTCGGCGGCGCATGGGACGTACCGCCAACCGTGCCGCCGGAGGCCAGCCCATGGACAACTCGCGACTCCTGCTCCGCTCCGGCCTGACCCTGGCGGCCGCCGCCGCGCTCCCGGCCGCGCTCGCCGGGCCGTCCGCCGCGGTCTCGGGCATCTCGGTCAGCACCACCGGCTCCACGGTCTCGGTGGTCACCAGCGCGTGCACCCAGATCAACGGCAGCTGGGGGACGGCAGCCCTGCTCACCAGCCGGCAGGCGAACTTCGCCCAGGGCCGGCAGGTGGCGCTGTCCGGCACCACCGTCAGCCAGTCCGCGGCCTGGTCGTCGGTGAGCCCGGGGACGTACACCGTGGTCGTGGTCTGCTCCAGCGGCGCCACCGCGGGCAGCCAGTCGGTGATCGTCTCCTCGCCCGCGCGGCCGACGATCTCCGCGACGTCCGCCCCCACCCCGTCCCGGGGCGTGATGGGCGGCCTCGGCGGCGCCGCCCGTGACTACGGCGCGCTGACGCTCGGGCTCGGCGGAGCCCTGGTCGGCGCCGGGCTCGTCGCCACCGGCTGGTTCCTGCGCCGCCGCTCGAAGCCGTACCGGCTCTGAGTACCCCTCAGTCGGCGTCCGGCAGTTCGGCGAACTCCGCCAGGGCCTGGGTGAGCCACCGGGTCCAGAAGGTCTCCAGGTCGATGCCGGCCCGCAGGACCAGGTGGCGCAGCCGGTCCTCCGGGGCGTCCCGGTCCGGCGGGAAGTCGCGCTGCTCGATCTCCTGGTACTCGGTCAGCTGGCGCCGGTGCAGCTCCAGGTGGCGGCGGAGATCGGCCTCCAGGCCCGCGGTGCCGACCACGGCCGCCGCGCGCAGCCGCAGCAGGAGCGGATCCCGCATCGTCCTGGGGTCCTGTGCGGCGGCGGTCCAGCGGGCCAGTTCGGCGCGGCCCGCGGGCAGGACCTCGTAACTCTTCTTCTGCCCGCGGGCCGGCTGCTCGGCCGGCAGCGTCCGGATGAACCCCTCGGCCTCCAGTTTCCCCAGCTCGCGATAGATCTGCTGATGCGTCGCGGACCAGAAGTAGCCGATCGACTTGTCGAACCGGCGGGTCAGCTCCAGCCCCGACGAGGGCTTTTCCAGCAGGGCGGTGAGGATCGCGTGCGGGAGTGACATGGGCTCATCCTAGGGACGCGCGCCCGGCCCCCTACAGCGCCGCCGCCAGCTCGGTGCCCTGCTTGATGGCGCGCTTGGCGTCCAGTTCGGCCGCGACGTCCGCGCCGCCGATCAGGTGGGCGCCGATCCCGGCGGCCACCAGCTCGTCGTACAGGTCGCGGCGCGGCTCCTGGCCGGTGCAGAGCACCACGGTGTCGACGTCCAGGACGGTGCTCTCCTCGCCGACGGTGATGTGCAGGCCGGCGTCGTCGATCCGGTCGTAGCGCACGCCCGGCACCATGGTCACGCCCCGGTGCTTCAGCTCGGTGCGGTGGATCCAGCCGGTGGTCTTGCCGAGGCCGGCGCCGACCTTGGTGGTCTTGCGCTGGAGCAGGTGGACCTGGCGGGGCGGCGCGGGCCGCTGCGGGGCGGCGAGGCCGCCGGGCGCCTGGTATTCCATGTCGACGCCCCACTGCCGGAAGTAGGTCTCCGGGTCGTTCGCCTTGTCGCCGCCGTCGGTGAGGAACTCGGCGACGTCGAAGCCGATGCCGCCGGCGCCGAGGACGGCGACGCGGTCGCCGACGGGGGCGCCGTCGCGCAGGACGTCGAGGTAGCCGAGGACGCGGGGGTGGTCGACGCCGGGGATCTCGGGGGTGCGCGGGGTGACGCCGGTGGCGACGACGACCTCGTCGTAGCCGGCCACGGTCTCGGGGGTGACCCAGGTGTCCAGGCGTACGTCGACGCCGTGGGCGTCGAGCTGGTGGCGGAAGTAGCGCAGCGTCTCGTCGAACTCCTGCTTGCCCGGGACCTTGCGGGCGACGTTGAGCTGGCCGCCGATCTCGCTCGCCGCGTCGAACAGGGTGACGGCGTGGCCGCGTTCGGCGGCGGAGACCGCGCAGGCGAGGCCGGCCGGACCGGCGCCGACGACGGCGACCCGCTTCTTCAGCCGGGTCGGCGCGAGCACCAGCTCGGTCTCGTGGCAGGCGCGCGGGTTGACCAGGCAGGAGGTGATCTGGCCGCTGAAGGTGTGGTCGAGGCAGGCCTGGTTGCAGCCGATGCAGGTGTTGATGGCCTCCGGGGTGCCGGCGGCGGCCTTGGCGACGAAGTCGGGGTCGGCGAGCATGGGGCGGGCCATGGAGACCATGTCCGCGCAGCCGCCGGCCAGCAGCTCCTCGGCGAGTTCCGGGGTGTTGATGCGGTTGGTGGTCACCAGGGGCACGGAGACCTCGCCCATGAGCTTCTTGGTGACCCAGGTGTAGGCGCCGCGCGGCACGGAGGTGGCGATGGTGGGGATGCGGGCCTCGTGCCAGCCGATGCCGGTGTTGATGATCGTGGCCCCGGCGGCCTCGACGGCCTTGCCGAGGGTGATCACCTCGTCCAGCGAGGAGCCGCCCGGGACCAGGTCCAGCATGGACAGCCGGTAGATGACGATGAAGTCCTCGCCGACGGCCTCGCGCACCCGCTTGACGATCTCGACGGGGAACCGCATCCGGTTCTCGTACGAGCCGCCCCAGCGGTCCGTGCGCCGGTTGGTCTGCGCGGCGATGAACTCGTTGATCAGGTAGCCCTCGGAGCCCATGATCTCGACGCCGTCGTAGCCGGCTCGCCGGGCCAGGCGGGCGGCGCGGGCGTAGTCCTCGATGGTGCGCTCGACGTCGGCGTCGCTCAGCTCGCGGGGCACGAAGGGGCTGATCGGCGCCTGGATCGGGCTGGGCGCGACGAGGTCGCGGTGGTAGGCGTACCGGCCGAAGTGGAGGATCTGCATCGCGATCCGGCCGCCCTCGCGGTGCACGGCCTCCGTGACGGTCCGGTGCTGCTCGGCCTCCGCCTCGGTGGTGAGCTTGGCCCCGCCCTCGTAGGGCCGGCCCTCCTCGTTGGGGGCGATGCCGCCGGTGACGATGAGTCCCACTCCGCCGCGCGCGCGGGCCGCGTAGAACGCCGCCATCCGCTCGAAGCCGCGCTCGGCCTCCTCCAGGCCGACGTGCATCGAGCCCATCAGGACACGGTTGGGCAGCGTGGTGAAGCCCAGGTCGAGCGGGGTCATCAGGTGCGGGTAACGGCTCATCGGGCCCTCCGTGCGCGGTGTCGTCGCCTCTGTTGTAGAGGAAGCCCGACGCTTTATGCAACTAGTTGCACAACCGGCTGACGGTGACCCCGCCCACGTACCTGCTCTGTAACTACTGGTATGTACACCCACTGCTGAGCGGTACGCCCCGGCCGACGAGGGGTCGGCCGGGGCGCTGTCCTGGACATGCGGCCCGACGCATTCAGCCGGCGGTCACACCCCGGGAATTCAACGGCTTTCCAGGCGCAGGTGCAGGTCACGCTCCTGGTCGCCGGAGGCCGTGCAGGTCTCCTGCACGGTGAACATCGCGTCCAGGGTGGTGCGGAAGCGCTCCACCGCCCAGTAGCTGCCCTGCACGTCCGCCTGAACGGGCGAGCCGAGGCGGACCGGCGGGCAGCCCCCGCCGCGGGCGTCCGCGACGTCGTACGTGCCGAGCCACACCATCGGACGTGACTCGTGGAGTTGCTGTGGTACTTCTTCGGGATCCCGGTCGGAGGAGAAGCAGGCGCTGAGCGCTTCGAAGACGAGCCGGGCGTCGTCCTTGGAATATCCGCTGATCTCCACCGAGACGGTTTCCGGATGCGACCGCTCCGTGTCTGCCATTGATCGCTCCTTTCGTGGCCGTGCTGCGGTGGAACGGGGTACCCCGCCGAACCGCGTCCATCCTCAGGAAAGCACCACGAGCCGCCGGACACACCTCAGCCGCGTGAGAACTTGTACGTCTTGCTGTCCGTGAGCACACAGAAGCCGGGCGAGATCACGATCACGCGCAGGACGCCGCTGCGCCGGTCGTAGTCGATGCCCTCCGCCTCGAAGCCGCCCGAGCAGGAACTGCGCAGCGGCAGCTGGCGCAGCGCGGTGACATGGCCGGAGACGTCGGCGGTGCCGTTCGGGGCGGCCGACAGGTCGATCTGGAGCAGCGGCTTGGTGAGCCCGAAGAGGCTGCCCTCCGGGTCGTCGGAGGAGCACAGCAGGGTGGTGGGGCCGGAGAAGTCGCAGCCCTGGACGTCACGGACGGCGTGGTCCAGGCGGACCGTGGAGGCCTGCGGGAGGTTCGCCGAGGGGGACGTGGACGGGTTGACGCCGGGGGTCGGGAAGACCAGCAGGCGGGTCATCGTGCCCCACTCGCCGGACAGCATCCACTGGCCGTCGGGCGAGATCGCGACCCAGGAGTTGTTCGGCGCCTCGCCCGCGCCGAGCGTGTGGACGTACTCCGTCCAGGCGCCGCCGGGCGCCTGGACGCGGAACATCTTGGAGTTGCCGGAGTCCCGCTGGTAGGGCTCGATGTAGTAGCCGTTGTACGAGGCGTCGGGGTCGCCGACGTGGTTCCAGCCGCGACTGGAGACGCCGAGGGGGATGGTGCCGATGCCGGTGTAGTGGTTGGGGCTGTTCGCGGGGACCTCCACCGAGGTCAGGCCCTGGCTCTCGGTCAGCGGGTCGGCGCGGTCGGAGCCGGCCTCGGTCCAGATGCCGGCCGCGCCGGCGGGCGTGGGCGCGGCGAGGGACACGACGGCGGCGGTGGCGAGGGTGACGAGTCCGGCGAGGACTGCGTGACAGCGTTGCCGTGCGGACGCGGGCATGGCCGGCTCCTCGGAGGTGGGGGGCACTCGGTCGGCGGACAGTCTGGCGTGGCGCGGTGGTCATGTACAGACCAAATGCGCAACATGGGCGTGAACTCTCACGGCCCGCGGGACCGCGCTGTACGGTCTCGGCAGGAGACCCCGCACGCGCAGCACCGGCGCGGCGACTTCGGCGGACGTCCGCCGCCGTGTTGAGAGATGGTGGAGGTAGACGGCGACGGCGTCGGAGAGTCGGGTGTGAGCGCGGTAGAACAAGGGGAGTCGGCACGGGGGACGACGTGCCGTGCGGACGGGCGAAGGCGGTGCGTGGCATGAGTGCAGCCGAGGCTCCGGCGACGGAGAACGGCGAGCCGGCGCGCGGGCCGGTGCCGCCGGGCGGACTGCTCGACGTCCTGGGCGTGGCCTCGGTGGTGCTGGACACCGACGGCCGGATCGTCCTGTGGAGCCCGCAGGCGGAGGAGCTGTTCGGTTACACCGCGCAGGAGGCCCTCGGCCAGTACGCCGCCCGGCTGATGGTGCACGAACGGCACATCCAGCTGGTCGGCAGGCTCTTCGCCGACGTGATGCGGACCGGGGAGAGCTGGGCGGGCGGCTTCCCGATCCGGCGCAAGGACGGCAGCACTCGGTTGGTGGAGTTCCGCAACATGCGGTTGCTGGACGACCAGGGGGACGTGTACGCGCTCGGGCTCGCCGCCGACCAGTCGACCATACGGCGGCTGGAGCAGGACGTGGCGCTGTCCGAGCGGATGGTGAAGCAGTCACCGATCGGGTACGCCGTCCTCGACACCGAGCTGCGGTTCGTCTCGGTCAACCCGGCCCTGGAGAAGATCAACGGGGTGCCGGCGGCCGAGCACGTGGGCCGCACGCTGCGCGAGGTGCTGCCGATGCTGGACTCCACGTCCGTGGAGGCCGGCGCCCGGCAGGTGCTGGAGACCGGCGTGCCGGTGATCGACGACACGCTGGTCGGCCGTACGCCCGCCGACCCGGACGAGGACCACACCTGGGCGCACTCGCTGTACCGGCTCGAGGACGCGATGGGCAACGTGCTGGGCGTGGCGGTGTCGGTGGTCGACATCACCGAACAGCACCGGGCCTCGGTCGAGGCGGAGGCCGCCCGGCGCCGGCTCGCGGTCATCGCGGACGCCTCCGCCCGGATCGGTACGACGCTCGAACTCGAACGCACCGCCTGCGAGCTGGCCGACGTCGCCGTACCGGAACTGGCCGACGTGGCCGCCGTGGACCTGCTGGACGCGGTGGTCGAGGGCCGGCAGAGCACGCTGGGTCCCTCGGAGGCGGCGGTGATCCGGGCCCTCGCGGTGCGTCCGCCGAACGGGACGGAGGCCGTGCGCGCCGCCGACCCGCCCGGCCAGATCGCCCGGTACGCGCCCGACCGCCTGGTCACCGAGTGCGTGCGCACCGGCGAGGCGGTGCTGGTACGGCAGGTCAAGGACGAGGACCTGCCGCGCATCGCCCGCTCCCCCGAGGCGGCCGTCCTGCTCGGCCGCGCGGGCCTGCACTCGTACCTCGCCGTGCCGCTGATCGCGCGCGGCGAGGTGCTGGGCGCGCTCGACCTCAAGCGCACCCGCAATCCGGCGCCCTTCGACGAGGACGACGTCCTGCTGGCGAGGGAGCTGGCCGCCCGTGCGGCCGTGCAGATCGACAACGCGCGCTGGTACCAGAACGCCCGCAACACCGCCCTCACCCTCCAGCGCAGCCTGCTGCCCAGTCATCCGCCGGTGACCACCGGCCTGGAGGTGGCCTCCCGCTACCAGCCGGCGGGCGCGACCAGCGAGGTCGGCGGGGACTGGTTCGACGTCATCCCGCTGGAGGGGGGCAAGACCGCGCTCGTCGTGGGTGACGTGATGGGCAGCGGCATCAGCGCGGCCGCCACGATGGGCCGGCTGCGCACCGCGACGACCACCCTGGCCGCCCTGGACCTCGACCCGGCCCGGCTGCTGGAGCACCTGGACAAGACCACCTCGGCGCTGGACCACTCCATCGCGACCTGCGTGTACGCCGTCCACGACCCGCATCTGCGCCAGTGCCGGATCGCCAACGCCGGCCATCTGCCGCCGGCCCGGGTACGGCCCGGCCACCCGCCGGAGCTGCTGGACCTGCCCACCGGGGTGCCGCTGGGGGTGGGCGGGGTGGAGTTCTCCACCGTCACGGTCGACTTCGCACCGGGCGACGAGCTGGTGTTCTACACCGACGGGCTGGTGGAGACCCGCCGCCACTCGCTGGACGAGCGGCTGGCCTTCATGCTGTCCCTCCTCGACGATCCGGCCCGCCCCCTTGAGGAGGCCTGCGACCTCCTCCTGCGCACGCTGCACCACCCGGACAACCACGACGACGTGGCCCTGCTGATCGCCCGGGCCCAGGAACTGCCGTAGCGCCCGGCGGGCGTGCGTCACCGGCGCAGTACGCCGATCACCACATGCGCGTACAGGTCCTCGTCCACCGCCAGACGGGGCGTCAGACCGGCGTCCGCGAAGGCCTGTACGGCGGCCGGTGCCTGGCGCTCGCTGGTCTCCGTCAGCAGGCAGCCGCCGGGGGCGAGCCACGCGGGGGCCCCGGCGGCCACCCGGCGCAGCACGTCCAGGCCGTCGGCGCCGCCGTCCAGCGCGACCAGCGGCTCGTGGTCGCGGGCCTCCGCCGGCAGCAGGGCCACTTCGGCGGTGGGAACGTAGGGCACGTTGGCGGTCAGGATGCCCACCCGGCCGCGCAGGCCGGCGGGCAGGGCGTCGTACAGGTCGCCCTCGTGGACCCGGCCGTCGAAGGGGACGAGATTGCGGCGGGCACAGCGTACGGCGGCCGGGTCGACGTCGGCGGCGTGCACCTCGGCTTCGCCCAGGGCGGCGGCCAGGGCCACGCCGAGCGCCCCGGAGCCGCAGCACAGGTCCACGACCACGGTCGCATCCGGTACGGCGGCCAGCGCCTGGTCCACGAGGAACTCGGTACGGCGGCGGGGCACGAAGACGCCCGGTTCCACGGTGACGCGCAGCCCGTGGAACCCGGCCCAGCCGAGGACCTGTTCGAGCGGCAGTCCGGCGGCGCGCCGGTCCACCATGCGGGCCGCCTCCTCGGGCGTACGGGCGGTGGCGAGGATCAACTCGGCCTCGTCCTCGGCGAAGACACAGCCGGCGGCGCGCAACGCGGAGACGGTGGCGGAGGGGGAGAACGGTGCGGGAGTGGGCATGGAAGCCGAACCTTTCGGGAGCGCGAAGCCTTCAGGGCGCTCCCGCGGTCACCGCTGCCGGTGTACCGCGCCGTCACGAGGAGAGAGCACCCCAGCCGACACAGCGGTAATGGGACTCACCTCCTCGTCATCGGCGCCGCGTTCACCGCGGCCGGACGGCCACTTTAGCGCACCGCCCACGAGGACTCTGCGGCCACGACCACGCGAAGGCCTTGGCGAGCCGCGGAGTTCGGCGGCCGCGGGCGGGCGGGGCGTCGCACGGCAGCCCCGGCGGGTCAGACGCCCACCGTCTCCTCGGCCTCCTCCTCGGCGTCCTGCTCCACGTCCTCGGTGTCCCGCTGGTGCTTGCGCTCGGCGTCGGGGGTCGCGGCTGTCTGCCGGGGGCGGCGGGTGTGCTCGTACAGGGCGGCGATCGCGGTCACCGCCAGGCCGGCCAGGAGCCAGGCGGCGAGGGTCCATACCGTGCGGGCGAGGCCGTCGTCACCGAAGTAGAGCAGGCTGCGGACGCCCTCCACGAAGCCGGCGCCGTTCCAGAAGGCGTGCAGGGTGCCGAAGAAGCCGTTCTGCAGTTCGGGCCGGAACAGGCCGCCGGAGCTGGTGAAGTTCAGCATGACGAACAGCACCATCATGGTGAGCGTGGTCCACCGCTTCAGGAAGGTGTGCAGGCCGACGCCGATGAGGAGGATGCCCGCCGAGTACAGCCAGGCCATGCCCCAGACGCCCGCGAGGTCGTGGTGGGCCAGGTGGAACACCGGCCCGGCGAGCAGCGCGCCGATGCCGCTGACCACCGCGGAGACGCCGAGCGCGAGCAGGGCACGGACCCGCATCGCGAGGGCGGCACCCGCGGCGCCGAGGGCGGCGACCGAGGCGTAGGAGCCGATGCTGACCGCGATCAGCAGGAAGAACAGGCCCTGGCCGGTGGGGTCGTCGGCGACGGGCTCGGCGACGTCGGTGATCTTCAGCGGGAGGCCTTCCCCGGCGGCGACCGGCGTGAAGACCTTCTCCACGGCGGTGGCTCCCATGTCGGACGCGGCGCTCGCCACCAGCAGCTCGGGCGCCTTGGCGCTCGGCACATAGGCGCCGGTCACCTCACGTGACCGCAGCAGCCGGACGGCGTCCCCACGGGTGGCGACCGTACGGACGTCGAGCTTGTCGCCCGCGGTGTCCTTGACCGTCTGCGCGAAGACCTTGGCCTCCGGGGCGGTGCCGACGACGGCGACCGGCAGGTGGTTCGGCTCCGGGGTGACGAACGCCCCCATGTACGCGAGCCCCATGCCGATGCACATCAGCAGCGGGGTGATCAGGTGCGTGAGCACATGGCGCAGTGCCGGTGACCTCATCGCGCGCGACCTCCAAAGGTTGGCTTATACAACTTTCACTCCAAGTTGTACTATACAACTACAATGCCGGAGGAGGTATTCCCGTGAGCGCAGCGGAGTCGGCCGTGGAGACGATCCAGCGCGAGATGACCATCTTCGCCCGCCGGGCCCGCGCCTCGGCGGGCCGCATGCACCCCGAGTTGTCCCTGGTGTCGTACACCCTGCTCGGCCACCTGGAGGAGCGCGGCGGCTGCCGGGCGACGGACCTGGCGGCGCACTACGCCCTGGACAAGTCCACGGTGAGCCGCCAGGTGGCGGCGCTGGAGCGGGCCGGGCTGATCGAGCGCCGGCTGGACCCGGAGGACCACCGGGTCCAGGTACTGCATCTGACGGAGGCCGGCCAGGAGATCCTGGCCCAGGTCACCCGCAGCCGCCGGGCCGCGTTCCGGGAGCGGCTCGCGGGCTGGCCGGAGGAGGACCTGGTGCGGTTCGCGGCCTACCTGGAGCGGTACAACGCGGAGCCGGGCGGCGCCGATCCGGCCTGAGGGAGCCGCCGGGTCACGGCACCGGCACCGCCGCGCGGCCGCCGTCCGTCAGCCGCTGCGGCACCCGGGCGGCGAGGAACGCCGTGCGGCGGCGCAGCCGGAAGCCGAGCGACTCGTACAGCCGGATCGCGGTGCCGTTCTCGGCACTGGTGTGCAGGAACGGCGCCTCCCCGCGCTCCCGGATGCCGTGCGCGACCGCGAGGACCAGCCGGGTGGCCAGGCCCTCGCCGCGGAAGGCGGGATCGGTGCAGACCGCGCTGATCTCGGTCCAGCCCGGCGGGTGCAGCCGCTCCCCCGCCATGGCGACCAGCGCGCCGTCACGGCGTATGCCGAGGTAGGTACCGAGTTCCACGGTGCGCGGGAGGAACGGTCCCGGCTGGGTGCGGGCCACCAGGTCGAGCATCTCGGGGACGTCCGCCGGGCCGAGGGGGACCGCCTCCGGGTCCGGTGCGGCGGCGAGGCCGTCGTCCACGAGCTGCACGCCCTCGATCCGGAAGGTGATCTCCCAGCCCTCCGGGACCTGCCCGCGGAAGCCGGGCAGCGGGACCTCGGCGCCGGGGCCGGCCAGCGCGGCGAGGTCCGCCCAGTCCCGGGCCTCGGGTTCGTCGGGCAGCGCCAGCCACGGCGAGACGTCGACCGGGTAGCGCAGCACCCGGCCGCGCCGCTCGGCGAAGCGGGCGTGCGGGCCGGTCAGGGAGGCGAGGGCCGGGTTGTCGAGGACGTGCGGGACGCCGGCGGCGGTCCGGCCGGGGCCGCCCGGGCTGCTCACGACGCTCATCCGGCCACCTCGGTCACGGTCTTGGACAGGTACGCCTGGGGCATCCTCGTTCCCTCACTTCTCTCGCGCTTCACCGGCGCGTCCCGCGCGCTGCCGTCGAGCACCGGAGCCGGCACCGATCGGCAAGGAGCGGCGACGGGCCCGGTATTCCCGGCTCCGGGGAGAGTTCATACGGCCGCAATGACGGGGGCGCGGGCCAGGGGCGGAGCACCCGCAGCGACAGCGTACGGTTGAACCATGAACGTCACGCGAGGCTTCTCGGGCCGTCCGCGCGTCCACAACCCGGGTCTGCCGCCCGGGCAGTACGACGCGCGCGACGACTGGCCCGTCCTGTCCGCCGAGGTCACCCCGGACCTCTCCCCCGCCGACTGGTCCTTCCGCATCGACGGCCTGGTCGAGCGCCCGCAGGCCTGGGACTGGGACGCCGCGCACGCGCTGCCCGCGTCGGCGTACGAGGGTGACATCCACTGTGTGACCGGCTGGTCGAAATTCGGCGTGCGGTTCGGCGGCGTCTCGCTGGACGCCTTCTTCGATGTGGTGCGGCCCCATGGGTCCGCCACCCATGCCGTCGCCCACTCCCACACCGGCTACACCACGAACCTGCCGCTCGCCGACCTCGCCGGCGGGCGGGCCTGGATCGTCTGGGAGTACGACGGCGAGCCGCTGCCGCCGGAGCACGGCGGTCCGGCGCGGCTGGTGGTTCCCCACCTCTACTTCTGGAAGAGCGCCAAGTGGATCGCGGGCATCACGCTGCTCGACCACGACGAGCCGGGCTTCTGGGAAAGCAACGGCTACCACGCGCGCGGCAACCCCTGGGAGGAGCAGCGGTACTCCGGTGACTGAGACGACGACTCCCCCGACCGGGTTCGCCGTGCCGGAGCGGATCGCCGTGAGCCGGCAGGCGGCGGCGGTGTGGCAGACCGCCACCCTGACGGAGATCCGGCGCGAGACGCCGCGCGCGGCGACGTTCCGGCTGGCGGTGCCGGAGTGGGCGGGGCACCTGCCGGGCCAGCACCTGATGCTGCGGCTGACCGCGCCGGACGGCTACGTCGCGCAGCGCCACTATTCGATCGCGTCGGCGCCGGACGACTCCGGCCACATCGAGCTGACCCTGGACCAGGTGCCGGACGGCGAGGTCTCGGGCTGGTTCCACACCGTGGCCCGGCCCGGCGACACGGTCGAGGTGCGCGGCCCGCTCAGCGGCTTCTTCGCCTGGCCCGGCGACCGGCCCGCGCTGCTGCTCGGGGCCGGCTCCGGCGTCGTACCGCTGATGTCGATGGTCCGGCACCACCGGACGCGCGGCCTCACCGTCCCGCTGCGGATGCTGGTGTCGGCGCGCAGCCCCGAGGAGCTGATCTACGCGGCGGAACTGGGCGCGGAGACGACGCCCGTCTTCACCCGCAGCGCTCCCCCCGGGGTGCCGGTGGGACGTATGACGGCCGCACATGTGGCGCCGCTCCTGGCCGAGCAGCCCGCCCATGGGTGGGAGGCCTATGTGTGCGGAACCAACGGGTTTGCCGAACATGCTTCCCGGCTGCTGGTCGCCGCGGGCCAGCCGGTGGAGCGGATCCGGATCGAGCGGTTCGGCTGAGACCGGGCGGCTCGGCCGGCATCGAGCGGCTCCGCCGGGCGCCCGGGTCGCGCGGCGGGGCATGGCGCGCCATCGTGGGGCGCATGGCGGGTGCCGTGCGTCATATGGGCTGGAAGTCGCGGTTCACGGCATGCGCGAGGTGCGCCGAACGGGGTACGAGACGGGTGTGGACGCTCGTGTGCGTGAGCGGTGGGGGCGGTGGACCGGCGGCCCGGCTCCTCCGGCTCTCCGGCTCCGGCGGTGGCGAGGAGGTGGACATGCGTACCCGGGTGCGTGGCTGGCGCTGGCGGCGCAATCCGCTGCGACGCCGGTCGGACGTCGTGGAGGCGTGGACGGTGCTGGTGGTCGCCGTCCTGCTGTTCGTGGTCGCGCCCCTGGTCGGGGTGGCCGCCGGCCTGCACGCGCACGACCGGGCGAGCGCGCTCGCCGCGGTGCAGCGGGCCGAGCGCCATCAGGTCCGGGCCGTGGTGATCGGCGAGGCGCCCGAGCGGCTGTCCGACGTGCACGGCGACCGCCGGCACCCCTATCGCGCCCAGGTCCGCTGGACCGATCCGGGCCAGGGGGTGCGGACGGCGTGGGCCCGGGTGCCGTCGGGGACCCGCGCCGGCGAGCCGGTCTCGGTGTGGTTCGACTCCCGGGGCCGCAGTGTCGCCCCGCCACCGGACGACCTGGCGGTCTCGCAGCACGCGGTCACCGTCGGGCTGTGCGCGGCCGGCGGCACGGCGACCGTGGTGATCCTCGGCTATGCGGTGGAACGCCGGATCGCGCTGCGCCACCGGCTGGCCGAGTGGGAGCGGGAGTGGGCCCGGACGGGGCCGCGCTGGACCCAGCCGCGCACGTGACGGGTTGATCACCCGACCACTGGGAGCACGAGGTGCCGCCTCGCCCACCCGGGAGCAAGCGCTTACTCACCGCACTACCAGCACCGGAACACCACGGGCGGAATGGCCGCAGCCCCGCCGAACCCTGGCGAGTCATCCGATCACCCACGTACGGTGAGTCGACGCAGTCTCCCTTCACAAAGGCGGTTGTTGATGGCCCTGTTCGATCTGCCCCTCGACGAACTCCGCGCGTACCGCAGCGAGTCCAGCGAACCGGAGGACTTCGACACCTTCTGGGACAAGACGCTCCAGCAGGCCCGCGAGCACGAACTGGACGCGCGCTTCGAGCCGGTGGAGACCGGACTGTCCACGGTCGAGGTGTACGACGTGACGTTCGCCGGGTTCGGGGGCCACCCCGTCAAGGGCTGGCTGCGGCTGCCGGCCGGGGCCTCGGAACCGCTGCCCCTGGTCGTGGAGTTCATCGGCTACGGCGGCGGGCGCGGCCTGCCGCACGAGAACCTGCTGTGGGCCTCGACGGGCCGGGCGCACTTCGCGATGGACACCCGCGGCCAGGGCAGCGCCTGGGGCGGCGGTGGCGGCACACCGGACCCGGTGGGCGCGGCGCCCGCGTACCCCGGGTTCATGACGCGGGGCATCGACGCGCCCGAGAACTACTACTACCGCCGGGTGTTCACGGACGCCGTGCGGGCGGTCGAGGCGGCCCGCTCCCATCCGCTGACCGACGCGGCGCGGACCGCGGTGACCGGCGGCAGCCAGGGCGGCGGCATCGCCCTGGCCGTCGGCGGCCTGGTCCCCGACCTGGTGGCAGTCGCCCCGGACGTGCCGTTCCTGTGCGACTTCCCGCGCGCGGCGGTCCTGACGGACCGTCACCCCTACCGGGAGATCGGCCTGTTCCTCAAGACGCACCGCGGGCGCTCGGCGGACGTGCTGCGCACGCTGTCCTACTTCGACGGGGTGCACTTCGCGGCCCGGGGCCGGGCGCCGGCACTGTTCTCGGCGGCGCTGGAGGACCAGACCTGCCCGCCGTCGACCGTGTACGCGGCGTTCAACGCGTGGGCGCACGAGGACAAGGCAATCGAGGTGTACGACTTCAACGACCACGAGGGCGGCGGCCCCTTCCAGGAAGCGGCGAAGCTGCGCTGGCTGCGGTCGTACGCCTGAGACGCGCCCCGAGCACGCGGACTTCCCTCCGGTCCGACCAGTCGGTACGTTCGGTGCGCCCGGGCCGCGGCGTCGCGGCCCGGGTTCGCCGACGACGACGGAGGCCACATGTCCGCGCAGGAGACACGGCAGACACCGCAGCCGCGCACAGGGATCCACGGTCACTGCGATCCGCGGTTCGCCGCGGTACGGGAGGCGTTCGAGGAGAACTTCCGTGAACGGGGCGAACTCGGCGCCGCGGTGGCGGTCACCGTCGCCGGGGAGACGGTGGTGGACCTCTGGGGCGGCTGGGCCGACGCGGCGCGCACCCGGCCCTGGGAGCGGGACACGGTGGTGAACGTGTGGTCGACCACCAAGGGACCCGTGGCCCTGTGCGCGCACCTCCTCGCCGACCGGGGTCTGCTCGACCTCGACGCGCCGGTGGCCGCGTACTGGCCGGAATTCGCCGCCGCGGGCAAGGACAAGGTGCTCGTACGGCACCTGCTGTCGCACCGCGCCGGCCTGGCCGGACTGCGGGAGCCGCACACCCTGGAGGACCTGTACGACTGGGAGCTGACCACCGCCCGGCTCGCGGCCATGGCGCCCTGGTGGGAGCCCGGCACCCGGTCCGGGTACCACGCGCTGACGTACGGCTTCCTGGTAGGCGAGGTCGTACGACGGGTCTCGGGGCTGCGGCCGGGGGCCTTCCTGGAGCGGGAGGTGACCGGCCCGCTCGGGATCGACTTCACGATCGGCCTGCCGGCGCGCGAGTGGGGCCGGGCGGCCGAATTGGTGCATCCGTCGGCCGCGGCGGCCGGTGACCGGACGGCGGCGTTCAGCCAGTTGGCGCTGGCCGCCCTGGCCAACCCCGTCGTCGGGGCGGCGGAGGCGAACAGCGCCGGCTGGCGGGCGGCGGAGACCCCGGCGGCCAACGGACACGGCACCGCCCGGGCGGTCGCGGCACTGTACGGCGTCCTCGCCGGGCGCGGCGTGCACGGTGGCCGGCGGATCCTGTCCCCGCAGGCCGCGGAGCGGGTGCGCGAGGGCCAGGGCAGCTGTCGCGACCTGGTGATCGGCGCGGGCTTCGACGGGGAGACCGAGGCCGGGCTCGGTCTGTGGCTGAGCGGGTCCCACGGGTCGTACGGCCCGAATCCGCGAGCTTTCGGCCACGACGGATTCGGCGGTTCCTGTGGGCTCTCCGACCCGGAGGCAGGGGTGTCGCTGGGCTACGTCATGAACCGGATGGGCCCGCACATCGCCGATGATCCACGGAAAACCGCGCTGGTCGAGGCCCTCTACCGGGCCCTGTGAGCAGGCGTCGCGGCGGCCGGCGACCGCCGTGCGTGCGGGTGGATTTCGGTCGAACCGGCGGACCGCTCTTCCCTCGTGGTTTAGACCAATGCTAATTGTGGTCGCGGAACGAGCCCGCACGACTACGTTTTGTCACGACAGGAGGGCGCGGCATGGCCCGCACCACCCCGCACGATTCCCCGCCCGACGACGACCGGCCCCTGTACGGGCGGATCGCGGCGCTGCTGCTCGACGAACTGCGCGACGGCACCATTCCGCCGGGTGAACGGCTGCCGGGCGAGCGGCACCTGGCCGCGCATTACGGCGTCAGCCGGGAGACCGTCCGGCAGGCGCTGGAGGTGCTGCGCCGCAGCGGCCTGGTCGCCACCGACCGGCGGGGCAGCCACGCCACGCTGCCCGGCCGGCCGGTCGAGACGCCGGAGTCGCTCGCCTTCCCGGTGGGCGCCCGGTCGGCGGACCCCTGTGCGGTCGACCGGGCCACGGTGACCTGGGAGGCGCCGCCGCCGGAGCATGCGCGGGCGCTGGACCTGGCCCCGCACCGGCCGACCCTGGTCCACCGCTACCTGTCGGTGACACCGGACGGCCGGTCGCTGCGGACGGCGGTGACGTCGTTCTCGGCGGTGGTGCTGGCCGAGGTGGCTGAGCTGGCCCGCTACCGGGACCGGGCCGACGGGGCCACGCCCGCGCAGCTGCGGCGGGCCTACGACTGGATGCGCAAGGCCGGGCTGACCCTGCACCACCGGGACTCCATCACCCAGGTCGGCCATGCCTCCTCGGTGCGGGTGACCCGGCGCGTGCACGACCAGTACGCGCGCCCGCTGGAGATCACCGACCTGGTGGTGAACGCGGAACAGGACGCGCTGGTCTACGAGTTCACTCTGCCCGCGGCGGGCTGACCTGCGCGGGCCGTGCCTCGGGCCGGCGGGCCACCACCAGCCGGGCGCGCGGGCTGCCGTCGGCGCGTCGGCCGAACCCGGGCAGGACGCCCAGCTCGACCGTCAGACCCGCGCGCTCCAGTTCCCGCAGGACGGTGCCGAGCCGGAAGGCCCGGTAGTACATGACGAACGGCGGTCGCCACAGCGCGTTGCGCACCCGCATCACCGTGTCGAAGCCGAGCAGCATCCAGAAGCCGGGGTGCGCCGGCCGGGGCGGCGCGAACACCGGGAAGGCGAACCGGCCCCCGGGCCGCAGCACCGAGCCGACCTGCGCGAACAGGCCCGGCAGCTCCCGCGGCAGGAAGTGACCGAACGCCCCGAAGGAGACGACGAGATCGAAGGCGGGCGTGAACGGCAGGGCCCGGGCGTCACCGCGCACCCAGGCGATACCGGGCCCGTCCACGGGCCGCACCCGCTGCCGGGCGATGTCGAGCATGCCGGCGCTGAAGTCGACCCCGGTGACACTGCGCCGGCACAGCTCGGTCAGCACGCGCGTCCCGGCGCCGGTGCCGCAGCACAGGTCGAGTCCGTCCGTGAACGGGCCGAGGGGCGCCAGCGCCTTCGCCACCGCGTCCAGCACCCCGTCGGGGGTCCGGAAGGGGGTGTGGTCGAACTTCGGCGCGAGCAGGTCGTAGCCGTGCTCGACGGACGACAGCGCCTGCACGGCGAGTTCGCGGAGCGTGGGGCCTTGGGGACCGAACATGGCGTCAGCCTATGCCGGTCGCGGGTACCCGTGCCGCGGGCTCCTCAGCCGAAGGTGTCGTGGCAGAGCCGGACGATCGGGGGCTCGGCCACGCCGTCGGCCTGGCGGCACAGGTCGCGCATGCGGGCGGCGGCGGGCGGCCGTGGGACGGGGCGGGGGCGCCGGGCCGGGCGTCGTACGGGGGGCCGGCGCTCCGGGCGGGGGTGCCGCACCGGCGGGGCGGCGGGGGCCACGGCCCGGGAACGCGGCGCGGCCACCGGCACGCCGACGGGCCCGGGCTGCCGCCTCGGCGCGGCCGAGCGGTGCTTGTCCGGATGCGCGCGTCCGGTACGCACGAGCGCGGCCTTGCCGGACGGCGCTCGGACCGGTTCCTGGGGCACCGAGGGGCGCACCACCGTGTCGGGTGCGAGGGAGGGCCGGGAGCGGGCGGTGTCGGGCGGGGGGACGGAGCTGACGGTGGTGCAGCCGGCGAGGCCCATCAGCGCCGCGGCGAGCAGCGGGAGAAGTCGGCGAGACACCCGCCCACTGTGCCGTACCGCCCGAGGTCACGGGCGGTACCGCGGGGCATCACCACTCCGACGGGCGACCGGCGGGTACGAGGGGTGACGACAGCGAGTCCGGCGCGGTGCCGGGGCGGTCAGTCCTGGAGCTGGCGCAGCGTCGCCTTGGTGTCGGTCTTCAGCCAGTCGGTCACGTCGGTGAGCGCGGGCGGGTCCTTGTCCGCGTCGTAGGAGGTGACGTAGGTGCTGTAGGTCATCAGGTACGTCACCCAGCCGTCGCGGACGGCGAGCGTGGCGTAACGGGACCCGCTGGAGGAGCCGTTGGTGGTGTCCTGGCTGATCAGGTAGGCCTCGTCCCCGATGCCCTCGACCGCGTCGACGTCGTAACCGGTGTGGCTCTCGCCGTAGTTCTTCCAGGTGGCGGTGAACTCGGGCCCCGGGTCGGTCTTCTTGTGCAGGTCCAGCTGGATGGTCAGGTAGGCGTCCGCGTACGACGAGCCGGACTTCTTCAGGCTCAGGCTGCAGTAGCTCTCCTCCAGCGCCTTGTCCTCGAGGGAGGTGCGGGTCGGCGAGGAGTCGTCCTGGGTGTACTCGTCCTTGAAGGAACCGTAGTCGGCGCTGGAGCACATGTTGGAGGGCGCCGCGTAGCCGCGCAGGTCCGCGCTGTCGCCTTTCCCGCCCAGGAGGAGGACGCCGGCCGCCCAGGCGGCGGAGGCCACGACGGCTCCGACGGCGGCCCACAGCACCGCCCGGCCGGCCCCTCCCCCGCCGGCCGGCGGGGCGGGCGGCACGGGCCCGTACTGGGGCGCCGCGTAGGGGTTCCCCTGCTGCGGCTGCCCCGGCGCGGGCTGGCCGACCAGCGTCGGCTGCGCGTAGAAGGCGCCCGCCGGGGGCGACTGCGGGTTCGGGTAGGGGTAGGCCGTCGGCTGCGGCGGGACGCCCGGCTGCTGCGCGGGCTGGCCGGCCGGCTGCGGGGGCTGCGGTGGCGTGGACATGCCGCGAAGATAATACAGGGTTGGTGGTCAAGTCCCCCGACGTCCGGGATCGTTATGGTCTGTGGACATCTGCTACGGATCCATGGGTGCCGCCGACACGCGGACCGGGATCCGAGCGGGCCGGGGCGAGGTATACCGGCAGGCTCCGTAGTCTGACGTCCCCCTGGCAAGACGCTCGATCCTCCCACCCCGGGAACAGGCCGCTGCGGCGGTGTGTTGAGGCGACCACGGACACGGCACGCCATCGGGTGGTACCGTGCCATCAGCACTCGTGCACGCCCACCGTGGCCGCCGGTGCCGGTTTCTCTCCTTCACGCTGATCCGTCCGCCGTTCCCCCGGATATCCGGCTCGCGGCGCGTCAGCTTCCCAGCACCACCTCAGGACGAGCGTTCTCCGCCGTGGCCGAGGTGCCGTTCCCGCCGCCCGGAGGCAGTCGCAGACGCCTCCCGCTCGCGGCCTCACCCCTTTCTTTCCCGTCCCTGTTCCGTCCGCGACATCCGTCCGCGAAAGGACTCCCGCCATGACCACCACACTCGAACACCCTCCCGAGGTCCGGCAGGCCCCGGTCGCCCCGCTCGTCACCGGTGTCCTCGACATCGACGCGCACGGAAAGGGGCACCTGAGGGCCGCGAGCCTCCTCCCCTCTCCCGCCGATCCGCAGGTCGCACCGGCGCTGATCCGCCGCCACGGACTGCGCAAGGGTGACCTGGTCGAGGGCGTCCGGGGTGCGCAGCGGGCCCTGACCGAGGTCGCGCGCGTCAACGGGCGCGCCCCCGGCGATGTGCGCTCCCGGCGGCACTTCAGCGACCTCACCCCGCTCCACCCGCACCGGCGCCTGCGCCTCGAACACCCCGCCTCCGGCCTGGCCGGACGCGTCACCGACCTGCTCGCGCCGGTCGGCAAGGGCCAGCGCGGCCTCCTCGTGGCCCCGCCGAAGAGCGGCAAGACGGTGCTGCTCCAGCAGCTCGCCGCCGCCGTGGCCGGCAACCACCCCGAGTGCCGGCTGATGGTCCTGCTGCTGGACGAGCGGCCCGAGGAGGTCACCGAGATGCGCCGCTCGGTGCGCGGCGAGGTGTACGCCTCCACCTTCGACCGGTCGCCCAAGGAGCACATCTCCCTCGCCGACCTCGTCGTGGAGCGCGCCAAGCGCCTGGTGGAGGCCGGCGAGGACGTCGTCGTCCTGCTGGACTCGCTGACCCGGCTGTGCCGGGCGCACAACAACGCCTCCGCCGCCGGCGGCCGTACCCTGAGCGGCGGTGTGGACGCCGGTGCGCTGCTCGGCCCCAAGCGGTTCTTCGGCGCCGCGCGCCAGGCGGAGGAGGGCGGCTCGCTCACCATCCTCGCCACGGTCCTGGTCGACACCGGCTCGCGGGCCGACGGCTACTTCTTCGAGGAGCTGAAGAGCACGGGCAACATGGAGCTGCGCCTGGACCGGGAACTCGCCGGCCGCCGCGTCTTCCCCGCCGTGGACCTCGACACCACCGGCACCCGGCGCGAGGAACTCCTCCTCACCCCGTCCGAGTTGACGGCCACCACCGGTCTGCGCCGCGCCCTGCGCTCCCGGGAAGCCGGGCCGTCCGCCCTGGAGACCCTCCTGGAACGGCTGCGCGCGACGCCGGACAATGCCGCGTTCCTGCGGCAGATCCGGCCCACCCTGCCGGCCGGCTGACGCCCGGCCACGGGGCGGCCGGGCGGGGCGGCCGGTGCGGCATCCGGGTTGCCCGGCGACCCGAACGGCCCGGGCAGCGTGGTGCACGCGGACCATGTTCGTACGTTGATCGTATGGTCACCGGATTCTGTCATCGCGCGGCTGTGTCGGCCTGCTCCCTCTGTGTGGCGGGCCTGCTGGCACTCACGCCGGCCGCTGCCGCCGCCGGACCCCGGGCCGGCGAGCCCGCTCCGCCGCGCCCCCCGGCCACGACGCCCGGGCCGTCCCTGCTCTACCGCTCCGGCGTCCAGGTCCGGCCGCACCGGGGCACGCCCGCACCGCCGGAGGTCTCGGCGCTTTCCTGGCTCGTCGCAGACGCGGGCAGCGGGGAGGTGCTGGCGGCGAACGACGCGCACCGCGAGCTGCCGCCCGCGAGCACCCTGAAGACCCTCTTCGCGCTCACCGTGCTGCCGGGACTGCCCGGCGGGCAGCAGCACACCGTGCGCTACGAGGAGCTGGCGGACGTCGGGGAGGGCAGCAGCCTGGTCGGTGTCGAGGAGGGCCACACCTACCAGGTGGCTGACCTGTGGCGCGGGGTCTTCCTCAGCTCCGGGAACGACGCCGTGCACGTGCTGGCCCGGCTGAACGGCGGCTGGGAGCATACGGCCCGCCGGATGCAGGACAAGGCCCGTTCGCTCGGCGCCCTGGACACCCATGTGGTCTCCCCGGACGGCTACGACGCACCCGGCCAGGTGTCCTCCGCCTACGACCTGGCGGTGTTCGGCCGGGCGGGCCTGCACAATCCCGACTTCGCCCGGTACTGCGCCACCGCCGAGGCACTCTTCCCCGGTGACGGGTCGTCGTACCCCATCGAGAACACCAACCGGCTGCTGACCGGCGAGGACGGTGTGGCGCCGTACCCGGGGCTGATCGGCATCAAGAACGGCTACACCAGCAACGCGGGCAACACGCTGGTGGCAGCGGCCCGGCGGGGCGGGCGCACACTGGTGGTGACCGTGCTGAATCCTCAGGACGGCGGCGGGCTGACCGTGTACGAGGAGGCCCGCGCCCTGCTCGACTGGGGCTTCGCGGCGGCCGGGCAGGTGGATCCGGTCGGCTCGCTGGACGGACTGCGCCCGCCGTCCCGTACGCCGGTGTCCGCCAAGCCGGTGGCGGCGGCCGTGGCACCGGACGACGAGGGCTCGGACTGGTCCGGCACCGCCGTCGTCGCGGGTCTCACCGGGCTCGGCGCGGGAGCCGTGGCGCTGGCGCTGCGGGCCAAGGGGGGACGGTCGGCCCGCGACTGACCCGTCGGCAGGGCGAGCGGCAGGCAGGGCGCCCGCGGCCCGCCAGTGCCCGGCGCGCAGCACCGCGAAGGCGACAGCCACGTCTGGCCGACCAGCGGCGGCACGAGCAGCAGGGCGCGAGGGCGGCTAGGGGGCGCGGACCAGGCCGCGATCGGCAGGACGCTCCCGAAGTACACCCTCACCTGGCTCAGCGCCGCCTGTGCCGAGTCACCGCCGAGGGCGTGGAAGGCGGTACCGGCCGGGCCCAGCGTCTGCCGGCACCGGGTCAGGCCGTCGGCGCCGGGTGGTCGGAAGGCGACGGCAGCCCTGAGCCGAGATGTGACGGCGCGGGGTCGGTGCCGGCCGGCTCCGGTCACGCCTCTCAGAACACCGACAGGCCGGTCAGGGTCGTGAAACGGTCCAGGGCAGCCACACCCGCCACCGAGTTCCCGCGTTCGTCCAGGCCCGGGCTCCACACGCACAGCGTGCACCGGCCCGGTACGACGGCGATGATCCCGCCGCCGACCCCGCTCTTGCCGGGCAGGCCGACGCGGTAGGCGAAGTCGCCGGCCGCGTCGTAGGTGCCGCAGGTCAGCATGACCGCGTTGACCTGCTTGGCCTGGCTGCGGCTGAGCAGCCGGCTGCCGTCGGCGCGGATGCCGTGCCGGGCGAGGAAGCCGGTGGCGAGGGCCAGGTCGGCGCAGGAGGCGGCGATGGAGCACTGCCGGAAGTACTGGTCGAGCAGGGCCGGCACCTCGTTGTCGATGTTGCCGTAGGACGCCATGAAGTGGGCGAGGGCGGCGTTGCGGTCGCCGTGCGCGGTCTCGGAGGCGGCGACCTCCTGGTCGAAGTCGAGCGCGGGGTTGCCGCTCTCGGCGCGCAGGAAGGACAGCAGTTCGCCGGCCGCGTCGCCGGTACGGGTCTGCAGGCGGTCGGTGACGACCAGGGCACCCGCGTTGATGAAAGGATTCCGCGGGATGCCGTCCTCGTACTCCAGCTGGACCAGCGAGTTGAACGGGTTGCCGGAGGGCTCGCGGCCCACGTGCTCCCAGAGTTCGTCGCCCTCGCGGGCCAGGTCCAGGGCGAGCGTGAAGACCTTGGTGATGGACTGCGCGGAGAACGGCTGCCGCCAGTCCCCGACCCCGTACACGGTGCCGTCCAGTTCGGCGACGGCCATGCCGAAACGGCGGGGATCGCAGGCGGCGAGTGCCGGGATGTAGTCGGCGGACCGGCCGCGCCCGGGAGTGCGTTCGATCTCCGCCAGGATGCTGTCGAGGACCGGTTGGAACTGCGAGGACATGATCGTCATCATGCCGCACCGCCGGATCCGGGGCGCCACGGGGGCCGCGGTGTGGGGTGCGGGGGTGACGGCACCCGCGTGCCGGCCCCGCCCGGCGGACCGGAGCGGGCGGCACGCGGGTGCCGTGGCGTCAGATCACCTGCGGGGTCCCGTTGCATGCGAGCACCTCCGGGCGGAGCAGCGCCGTCAGCCGTTCGGCGGGCAGCAGGCCCTTCTCCAGCACCAGTTCGGCGACGCCGCGGCCGGTGCGCAGGGCCTCCTTGGCGATGTCGGTCGCCGCCGTGTAGCCGATGTGCGGGTTGAGCGCGGTGACCAGGCCGATGGAGTTCTCCACGGTGGCGCGCAGCCGCTCGGTGTTGGCGGTGATGCCGGACACGCAGCGCTCGGCGAGCGTGCGGCAGGCGCTCTGCAGGTGCGTGATCGACTCCGACAGGGAGTGCAGGATGATCGGCTCGAAGGCGTTGAGCTGGAGCTGTCCGGCCTCGGCGGCCATGGTGATGGCGACGTCGTTGCCGATCACCTCGAAGGCGACCTGGTTGACCACCTCGGGGATGACCGGGTTGACCTTGCCCGGCATGATCGACGAACCGGCCTGCACCGGCGGCAGGTTGATCTCGCCGAGGCCCGCGCGCGGCCCGGAGGACAGCAGACGCAGGTCGTTGCAGCTCTTGGAGAGCTTGACCGCGATCCGCTTGAGGACGCCGGACATCTGGACGAAGGCGCCGCAGTCCTGGGTGGCCTCGACCAGGTTGGCGGCCGTGACCAGGGGCAGGCCGGTGATGGCGGACAGGTGGCGGCGGGCCGCCTCTGCGTAGCCGGCGGGCGCGTTGAGGCCGGTGCCGATGGCCGTGGCGCCGAGGTTGATCTCGTGGATCAGCTCGACGGCCTCGGCGAGGCGGCTGCGGTCCTCCTCGATCATGACGGCGAACGCGGAGAACTCCTGGCCGAGAGTCATCGGCACGGCGTCCTGCAACTGGGTACGGCCCATCTTGAGCACGTCACGGAACTCGACGGCCTTGCCGGCGAACGCGTCCTGCAGTACGGACATCGCCTTGAGCAGTCCACGTACCGCGAAGACCGTCGCTATCTTGACGGCGGTCGGGTAGACGTCGTTGGTCGACTGGCCGAGGTTGACGTCCTCGTTGGGGTGCAGATACGCGTACCGGCCCTTGGCGTGGCCGAGCAGTTCCAGGGCTCGGTTGGCCACGACCTCGTTGGCGTTCATGTTGGTGGACGTGCCGGCACCGCCCTGGATGACGTCCACGACGAACTGGTCGTGCAGTTTGCCGGCGCGGATCTCCCGGCAGGCCGCGACGATCGCCGCGGCCTTCTCGGGCGCCAGCAGGCCGAGTTCCTCGTTGGCGAGCGCGGCGGCCTCCTTGACGGCGGCCAGGGCGTCGATCAGATGCGGGTACGCGGAGATGGGGGTGCCGGTGATGGGGAAGTTCTCCGTCGCGCGCAGGGTGTGGACACCCCAGTACGCGTCGGCGGGGACGTCACGGTCGCCGAGCAGATCGTGTTCGCTGCGGGTGGCGGCGGTCATGGGAGTACGGGTCCTCTTTCTGAGGTACGGAGGTGAGAGCGCCTGGAGAGGGGCGCGGGGAACTGCGCGATCGACCACGGACGGCCCACGGACCGACGACGGCCCGCAGCCCCTGGCACGAGGCGGCGGAGGCTAAGCGCAGGCGGTGAGCGGAACCGGATCCAGCGCACGCACCGGCCGCACACAGCCCACCGGCTCCCCGCCGCCCAGCAGCGGCTCCCCCGCGAATGCGGTGAGGAGTTCGGGATCCACGCCCGCGCGCGCGAGCGCGGCCGCCGCCACCGGTATCCGCGCCCGGTTCGCCCCGTCTGCGATCTTCACGGCGACCGCCGTGCCGTCCGGCAGCGCAGCGACCTGTACGCCCTCGAAGCCGTCCTTGGCGAGCAGCCCCGGCACGGCCCGCATGAGCGCGGCCACGTCGCGGCCGGCGCCGGAGGCCATCTCGGCGTGCTCGCGCATCGCGTCGGCGACCCGGGCCTCGGGGGTGCCGGGCTCGGCCGAGGTGATCCGGGCCAGGGCGCGGGCCAGGCCGTGCAGGGAGATGGAGAACAGCGGGGCGCCGCAGCCGTCCACGGTGACCCGGGCGACGCGCTGGCCGGTCAGCTCCTCGACGGTCTCGGCGACGGCCTGCTGGAGCGGGTGCGCCGGGTCCAGGTAGTCCTCCAGGGACCAGCCGTTGATGCGGGCCGTCCACAGCATGGCGGCGTGCTTGCCGGAGCAGTTCTGGGCGAGGCGGGAGGGCAGCCGGCCCTCGCGGACCCAGGCGTCCCGGACGGCCGGGTCGAACGGCATGTCGGGCACGTTGCGCAGGTCGTCCTCGGTGAGACCGGCGAGTTCGAGGATGCGCCGGGTGCCGGCGAGGTGGCGTTCCTCGCCGGAGTGGCTGGCGGCGGCCAGCGACAGCAGTGCGCCGTCGAGCGGGAGCCCGGCCCGCAGCATGGCCACGGCCTGGACGGGCTTGAGCGCCGAGCGCGGGTAGAAGGCCGCCTCGATGTCGCCGAGCTGGAACCGCACCTGCCCGTCGGCGCCGAGGACGACGACGGAGCCGTAGTGGATGCCTTCGACGACCCCGCCGCGGATGAGGTGGGCGACGGGGGCGTGGAGAGGTTCGCGGACGACGGGGGCGTCGGCGGGGGAACTGCTGTACATCACTGCCTGATCAGGGGGTCGGGGTCGGCCGGTACGCGGGTCACGCGTCGGCGCCGGTGGACGTGCGGGACGTGCGGGCGCGGATGGCGTACCAGCCCGCGACCAGTGCTGCGACGATCAGCGGCAGGCACAGCACGGTGGTGCGTCCGGCGCCGCCGTCGGCGTACATGAGGACCAGGACGGAGGCGAGGAACGCCAGCGTCACGAGTTCGGTCCAGGGGGAGCCCGGCAGCCGGTACGACGGCCGGGTCAGCTCGCCGCTGCGGGTCTTCCGCCAGAAGAGCAGGTGACAGAGCATGATCATGCCCCAGGTCGCGAGGATGCCGATCGCCGCGAAGTTGAGGACGATCTCGAACGCGTCGGCGGGGACGACGTAGTTCAGGCCCACACCGAGGACACAGATACCGCTGGTGAGCAGGATTCCGCCGTACGGGACCTGGCTGCGGCTCATCCGGCCGGTGAACTTCGGGGCGGAACCGCTCATCGCCATGGAGCGCAGGATGCGGCCGGTGGAGTACAGGCCGGAGTTCAGCGACGACATGGCAGCGGTCAGGACGACCAGGTTCATCACGCCGCCGGCGGCCGGGACGCCGATGTTGGACAGGACCGTGACGAAGGGGCTCTGCCCGGCTGAGTACTTGCTCCACGGGAGCAGCATCGACAGCAGGACGACCGAGCCGACGTAGAACAGGCCCACGCGCCACATGATCGAGTTGATCGCCTTCGGCATGATCTTCTCGGGGTTCTCGGTCTCGCCCGCGGCGACGCCGACCAGCTCGACGGAGGCGTAGGCGAAGACGACGCCCTGGATGATCAGCAGCATGGGCAGCAGGCCGTTGGGGAAGACGCCGCCGTTGTCGGTGATCAGGGACGGGCCGGGGTGGTGGCCGTCGACCGGGTGCTGGGTGACCAGCAGGAAGATGCCGATGCACATGAAGACAACGAGCGCGCCGACCTTGACGATCGCGAACCAGAACTCCAGCTCACCGAATATCTTGACCGAGATCAGGTTGACGGTCAGGACGACCGCGAGGGCGATCAGTGCGATCAGCCATTGAGGGATGTCGGAGAACATGCCCCAGTAGTGCGTGTACGTGGCGACGGCCGTGATGTCGGCGATGCCGGTGGTCGCCCAGTTCAGGAAGTACATCCAGCCCGCGGTGTAGGCGCCCTTCTCGCCCAGGAACTCCCGGGCGTACGACACGAAGGCACCGGAGGACGGGCGGTACAGGACGAGTTCGCCGAGGGCACGCACGACCAGGAAGGCGAAGACGCCGCAGACGGCGTACGCGATGAACAGGGAGGGTCCGGCGTCGGCGAGCCGGCCGCCCGCGCCGAGGAAGAGGCCGGTGCCGATGGCGCCGCCGATGGCGATCATGTTGACGTGCCGGTGCTTCAGGCCTTTGCTGTAGCCGGCGTCTCCGGCGTCGACATGGCCGGACGAGGGGCGCGTCTCGTCTTTGAGGTGCTGCTCGCTCACGCCTCGGGTCCGCCTTCCGTAGGGGGGTCCGTCCGCTGGGGACGCACGATGTCGGTGAGGGTCGTCTCGACGCGGTCCAGGTGGTGGCTCATGGCCT
This sequence comes from Streptomyces sp. NPDC088810, assembly GCF_044750305.1. NCBI lineage: Bacteria > Bacillati > Actinomycetota > Actinomycetes > Kitasatosporales > Streptomycetaceae > Streptomyces > Streptomyces sp. NPDC088810. Next base: position 687,440 of record NZ_JBIVJQ010000003.1, on the reverse strand, counting down.
CCACCGCGTCGTGTTCGGAACCGTCGGCCAACGCCTCGACGATCGCCCGGTGCTCCCGGTTGGACTGCTCGCGGCGTCCGCCCAGCTCGTTGAGGAAGGCCGACTGACGCGCCAGTGCGTCGCGGATCTCCTCGATGACCCGGCGGAAGACCGGGTTCTGGGCGGCCTCGGCCACGGCGAGGTGGAAGAGGGTGTCCATCGCGACCCAGGCGGTGGTGTCCGTCTCCCGCTCCATGCGGTCGAGCAGGTGGGCCAGGTGGTCCAGGTTCTCCGGGGTGCGGCGCAGGGCCGCGTACCCGGCGACCGGGATCTCGATGTGCCGACGCACCTCCAGCAGGTCGCTGGCCGCGTAGTCGCCGAAGGTGGGGTCCTCGACGGCGTTCGCGACGACGAAGGTGCCCTTGCCGGTCCGGGAGACCGTGAGGCCCATCGTCTGCAGGGCGCGCAGCGCCTCGCGCAGCACGGGCCGGGACACCTCGAGGGTGCGGCACAGCTCGGCCTCGGAGGGGAGCTTGTCGCCGATGGCGTACCGGCCGCGCTCGATGGCGCCGCGGAGGTGGTCGAGCACCGCTTCCATGGCGCTGACGCGCCGCGGGACCGGACCACCTGTCTGGCTGTCTGACAGGTTCACGGGAGCGATCCTGCGGGGTGCCGGCGTGGAGTGTCAAGGTGTCGAGTAAGGAAACATTCACGGGGTGCGGTGCCTGAATGCAGGCATCCGCACCCCCAGCGTGATCAGCGGCGTTCGCTCAGCTGCTGAGCGTGCCGGTGGCGAGCAGGCCGAGCAGGCCGACGCCGATGATGATCCGGTAGATCACGAAGGCGTTGAAGGAGTGCTTGGCGACGAACTTGAGCAGCCAGGCGATGGAGGCGTAGGCGACCACGAACGAGACGACCGTGCCGACGGCCAGCGGGGCGGCACCCACGCCCGCGCCGAGGGCGTCCTTCAGCTCGTACAGGCCCGCGCCGGTCAGGGCCGGGATGCCCAGGAAGAACGAGAGCCGGGTGGCGGCGACGCGGTCCAGGTCCAGGATGAGCGCGGTGGACATGGTGGCACCGGAGCGGGAGAAGCCGGGGAAGAGCAGGGCGAGGATCTGGGAGCAGCCGACCCACATCGCGTCCTTGAAGGACGTGTCGTCCTCGCCTCGCTTGTGCCGGCCGATCTGGTCGGCGGCCCACATCACACCCGAGCCGACGATCAGCGAGCCTGCGACCACCCACAGCGAGGCGAGCGGGCCGTCGATCAGCGGCTTCGCGGCCAGGCCCACCACCACGATCGGAATGGTGGCGGCGATGACCCACCAGGCGAACTTGTAGTCGTGGTGGTAGCGCTCCTCGCGGTTGGTCAGACCGCGGAACCATGCGGAGACGATCCGCCTGATGTCCTTGAAGAAGTACACGAGCACGGCGGCGATGGCGCCGACCTGGATGACGGCGGAGAAGCCGACCACGGACTTGTCGTCGACGGGGATGTCCATGAGCCCCTCGGCGATCTTGAGGTGGCCCGTGGAGGACACGGGGAGGAACTCGGTCACCCCCTCGACTACTCCGAGGACGACGGCCTGACCGACGGAGATGGCGCTCATGGGATCCAGTTCTGAGGAGGGTTGGTCGACATTGCTGTAGACAGTACTTACCGTGCCCGGCCGGGTGGCAAGCGCTCAGGCCCACAGGGCGCCGGCGAGTGAGACCCCGGTAAAGGCCGCCGCGAGCCCCGCCGCCACGCTTGCCGCGACGTTCAGGGCAGCGTAGAGGCCGGAGCCGGCCTCGGTCAGCCGCAGGGTCTCGTAGGAGAACGTCGAGTACGTGGTCAGCGCACCGCACAGCCCGGTGCCCAGCAGGAGCTGGAGATGCGGCCCGGCCGCCCCGGCGGAGACGGCGCCGGTGAGCAGCCCGAGGACCAGGCAGCCGACCACGTTCACCACGAGGGTGCCCCACGGGAAGAGCGAGTCGTGGCGGGCCTGCACGGCGCGGTCGGTGAGATAGCGCACGGGTGCGCCGACCACGGCTCCCGCGATGACCAGCAGCCAGTTCACAACGACTTCTTACCCTCCGAGTCCGTTTTGTCCGGGCCGGGGATGCGCCCCGCGTACCGGACGACCTCGCACTCCTCCACCGTGACGAGTTCCCCGTCGACCAGTTCCGCCAGCTGCGGCAGGAACGCCCGGACCCGCTCCTCGGCGTCCACCACGACCACCGCGACCGGCAGGTCCTCGCTCAGGGACAGCAGGCGGGACGTGTGGATGCGGGACGAGGCGCCGAAGCCCTCCACGCCCCGGAAGACGCTGGCCCCGGCGAGCCCGGCGGCGTGCGCCCGGTGCACGATCTCGGAGTAGAGGGGCCGGTGGTGCCAGGTGTCGTTCTCGCCGAGGTACACGGTGAGCCGGAGGGCACGGTCGGTTCGGAACGTCATCGCCGCCTCCCCGTCAGCAGTCGGCGGGTGGCGGCCGAGGCGAGCCACACCGCCGCGAGGGCCGCGCACAGGGTCGCGGCGAGATAGGCCAGGCCAGGGCCGGGACGGCCGGCGTCCACCAGCCTGCGGATGTCGACCGCGTAGGTGGAGAAGGTGGTGAAACCGCCGAGGACGCCGGTACCGAGGAACGGGCGCAGCAGGCGGTGGGCGGCCCACACCTCGGTGACGAGCACCATGAGCACGCCCATGGCGGCGCTGCCGGAGACGTTGGTCCAGAAGGTCGCCCAGGGGAAGCCGCCGGCGGACGGGGGCCAGGCGAGCGTGAGGGCGTAGCGGGCCGTCGCACCGAGCCCGCCGCCGGCCGCCACGGCCGCGACGACGGGCGCCTGGGCACGCCACTCGGGCCACCACGCCGGCGCGGGGCGGACGTGTCGGGTCTCGGTCTCCGGGGCGGTCATCCTGGTACGTCTCCTGTTCGGCCCCTGCCCCGTCGGGCGATCAAGGCCAGGACCAGGGTACCGCCGCCTCAGCGCACATCAGGGCGGGCGCAGACCGCCACACCGGACTCCCAGAGGCTGCCCAGCACCAGGTGGTCACCGGTCGCGCACACGCTGGTGACCATGCGGAAGCCGGAGCGCCGGCGGGTGAGGTGGTGGACGGTCCGGCCCCCGTCGTCCACGGCGACCACGGCGGCGGTCCCGCTCGGCCGGTACGGCGCGTGTACGGCGGCCCGGGCGGCGCTCCTGCGGACGGCCCGCGGGGCGCGGTGCAGCAGGTCGAGCGGGGGGACGCGGGGACTGGCCAGGGCGACCCAGAGCGGACCGTCGGGGCCCTCGCGCCAGAGGTTGTCCGGCATGCCGGGCAGGTCGGCGAAGGGCTCGGCGCGGCCCGCGCGGGGGCCGGTGAGCCGGAAGCGGGTGAGGCGGCAGGAGCCGGTCTCGGCGATCACCAGGAAGGAACCGTCGGCACTCACGGCGAGCCCGTTGGCGAACTGCAGCCCGTCCAGCAGGACTTCGGGTTCCCCGCCCGCGGGGGCGAGCCGCAGCAGGCGCCCGGTGCCGGTGTGTTCGACGATGTCGCCGATCCACCGGTGGAGGGGGTGGCGGCGGCTGGATACGGTGAAGTACACGGTGCCGTCGGACAGGGCGACGGCGTTGCTGCAGAAGCGGAGCCGTTCCCCCGCCGCCGAGTCCGCGAGGACGCGGACGGTACCGTCCTCGGTGTCCACCCGCAGCAGGCCGCGTTCCGCGTCGCACACCACCAGGCCGCCGTCCGGCAGGAGTTCGAGCCCCAGGGGCCGGCCGCCGGTCTCGGCCAGCACCTCCGTGCGGGCCGTGAGCGGGTCGCCGAGGTGGTGGACGCGCAGGATGCGTCCGTCCGCCACTCCGGTCAGCACGCGCCCGTGCGGGTCGGCGACGACGTCCTCGGGGCCGCGGGCGCCCAGGGCGACGTAGTGGAGCGGCACGAGTGCCGTCGGTCGGTCCATGTGCGTCCCTTCTCCGTCGGGGCGCTCGCCCCCCTGCCGGCAGTCCCCCGCCCGGGGGTCCGTCACCAGCCCTTCTCGAACATCCGGGCCACCTCGGCGATCCGGATCTCGTCGCGCCGGTAGTAGGTGCGGCAGCGGATCCGGCGGGTGCGCAGGAGGCCGAGGCGGGTGAGGAGGTCCAGGTGGGCGAGGGCGGTCCGGCGGGGTACGCCCAGCTTGACGGCGACGGCCCGCGCGGTGACGCCGATCGCGGCAGGGTCGCCGCGGCGCGCGGCCGGGAAGTGGGCCGGCGGATCCTTGAGCCACTCCAGGATGGTCTGCCGCATCCGGCCCGAGGGAGTCCCCGTCATGCGTCCGCCCTCCCGTCCCGGCCTCCTGATACGCAGTCTTCCCACTGTCGCGCGGGCGACGCCGTCGCGTCCGGGACTCGGCGGCCGTTGTCCGGTACCGGACGGCCGTGCGCCCGAGGAGGTGTCCCACGGCCCCGGGAACAGGGCGAGGGCCCGGCCGCCTGGTGCGACCGGGCCCCGACGAGGCGGTTCAGCGGTGGCTGAACCACGTCATGGAGGAGAGCGCCTTGTCGTCGTAGCCGAACAGGGCCTGGTTCTCCCAGCCGTTGCCGGAGGTGGCGTCCGTCGGGTCCCAGCCGTTGCCGTTGACGGCGGTCCAGGTCGCCTCCCAGTAGAAGACGCCGAGCCCGCGTCCGTTCGGGACGGCCTCCACGATGCTCGCCACGTCGTTCATCCACTTGGTCTGGCCGGCCACCGTCGCCGGGTAGCCGGAGACCAGCTCGCCGGTGGTGTCGATCTGGTTGGTGAGCGAGTCGTCGCTGTCCAGACGGAAGGGGTAGGCCGTCTCGGCGACGAACACCGGCTTGCCGTAGCGGGATGCCGCGTCGTCCAGGGTGGTCTGGAAGTCGGAGAGCGGGCCGTGCCAGTAGCCGTAGTACGACAGGCCGATCGCGTCGAACTTCACGCCGCTCGCGACCGCGTTGTCGAACCACCACTCGGTGCCGGCCTTGTCCCCGCCCTTGGCCAGGTGCAGCGCGACGACGGTGGACGAGTTGACCGCCTTGACGGCGTCGTAGCCGGAGTTGATCAACCCGGCGAGCCGGCTCCAGTTGTTCGTGGATCCCTCGGACCACAGCATGCCGCCGTTGATCTCATTGCCCACCTGGACCATGTCGGCGGTGGTGCCTTGCGCCTTCAAGGCGTTCAAGACGTCGTACGTGTGGTTGTACACGTCCGTCCTGAGCTGACTGTACGTATGGCCCGCCCATGCGGCCGGCTTGTTCTGCTGGCCCGGGTCCGCCCAGCTGTCCGAGTAGTGGAAGTCGACCAGGAGCTTCATGCCCTGCGCCTTGATGCGCTTGGCCACCGCGAGGACGTGCGCCTTGTCGTTGAAGCCGTCGGCCGGGTTCACCCAGACCTTCAGGCGCGCGTAGTTCATGCCGTACGACGTGAGGATGGCGAGGGCGTCCCCGGTGGTCCCGGAACTCGACTTGTAGACACCGCCCCTGGCCTCGCTCTTGGCGAGGGAGGAGATGTCGGCGCCGTGGATGGATGTACCGGTGCTGCCGGACGTGAAGGTCAGATCGTCAACGTTGATCCAGTTGCCGGCATTCGCGTCACTGTTGACGCTGATGGTGCACTGGTTGCCGGTCACCTTGACCGGCGTGACGATCCGTATCCACCCACTGGCCGATATCGGCAGGTCGGTGCGCTGTTCGGAACCGCCGCAGTTCCTGAGCGCTAGGTACGCGGCCTTCTGCCCGCCGCTGGACCTCACCCACGCCGTGAGCTTGTAGCTGCCGTTGGCCAGCCCGGACAGGTACTGGTACGTCTCCACCTTGTAGGCGGAGGAGGAGTAGTGGGAGAGGCGGTAACTCCCGCTGTGGCCGCCGGACTCGGTGTACGAGGCGCCGGTGTCGCCGTACTCGGCCCAGCCGGCGGGGGTGGCCGCGCCCGCGCCGTCGGACTCGAAGCCGCCGTTGGCGAGGGTGCTCGCGGCGCGGGCGGCCTGGACGGGCAGGGCGGTGAGGGCGAGCCCGGCCGCGAGCGGCAGCAGCAGGGCTCTGATGGTGCGTCTGGGATGGAACTTCATCGTCCGTCGTCCCTTCGACGTAACTGGGGAGGGGTGAGGGGTGTCCTCCAGCGGGGCTGGAGGAGAACCCCTCCGCCCGCGGCTGTCGTGGCACACACGGGCGGAGGGGAGCCGGCTCAGCCGTCGAGTCGTACGACCCGGACGGCCCCCGCCGGCACCGCGAGGCGGCCCACGGCGCGTTCGCCCGTCAGCAGCTCGGTACCGGGCGTGTCCAGCGGCACCTTGGTGTCACCGGCGGTGTGGTTGATGACGAAGAGGTAGGTGCCCGACTCTCCGCCGCGGCGCACGACCTCGACATCGCGGGGCAGGTCGGCACGCGGGGCGAGCACGGCGTCGTCGGCGGCCCAGCCGACGAGCGCGTCCAGCCCCTGCGCGTCGAGGCGGGTGGAGACGTACCAGGCGGTGCCGCGGCCGAGCCGGTGCCGGGTGACGGCCGGCCGGCCCGCGGTGAGCCCGTCGGTGTACGTCCAGACGGTCTCGGCGCCGCGCGGGACGACGAACTCCGTCCACACGTCCCCGGTCAGCTCGGAGCCGTCCGGGCCGGTCAGCCGCACCCGCTCGTCCTTCAGCAGCGGCGAGAACTCCTCCACGGTCAGCCCGAGGACGTCACGCAGTGCGCCGGGGTAGGCGCCCTCGTGGACGGCATCGTGCTCGTCCACGATGCCGGAGAAGTACGACACCACGAGCGTGCCGCCGTTCTCGACGTACTGGCGGACGTTGTCCCCGGCGGCCTCCGTCATCAGGTACAGGGCCGGGACGACGACCAGCGGGTACCGCGACAGGTCGGCTTCCGGGTGGGCGAAGTCGACCGTGAGGTGGCGGTCGTAGAGGGCCTCGTAGAAGGAGTCGGCGCGCTCGCGCGGGTCGTGGTCCTCGCTGGGGCGCCAGGACAGGTTCTGCGCCCACCAGGACTGCCAGTCCCACAGCATCGCCGCGTCCGCCACGGTGCGGGTGCCCCGGATCTCGCTCAACGCCCCGACGGAGGAGCCGAGTTCGGCCACCTCACGCCAGACGCGGGTGTCGGTTCCGCCGTGCGGCAGCATCGCCGAGTGGAACTTCTCGGCGCCGCGCCGGGACTGGCGCCACTGGAAGAACATCGCGCCCTCGGAGCCTCGTGCCACGTGCGCGAGGGAGTTGCGGGCCATCTGGCCCGGCGCCTTCGCGGGGTTGCGGGGCTGCCAGTTGACGCCCGAGGTGGAGTGCTCCAGCAGCAGCCAGGGGGCGCCGCCGGCGACCGAGCGGGTGAGGTCGGCGGCCATGGCGAGGTTGACGTGGGTGCGGCGGCCGTCGGTGATCAGGTAGTGGTCGTTGGTGACGAGGTCGACCTCGCGGCCCCAGGCCCAGTAGTCCATGGAGTCGCACTGGCTGAGGGCGGTCATGAAGTTGGTGGTGACCGGTACGCCCGGCGAGAGGCGGTGCAGGATGTCCCGCTCGGCGCGGAAGTTCTCCCGGATGGTTGCGTCGGTGAACCGCTTGTAGTCCAGCGCCTGGCCGGGGTTGCCCACCGTCGGGGTGGCCCGGGGCGGGTTGATCTGCGCCAGGTCGGTGTAGTGCTGGCCCCAGAAGGCCGTTCCCCAGGTCTCGTTGACGGCGTCCACGCTGCCGTAGGTGTCCGCGAGCCAGCGGCGGAACCGGTCCGCGCAGGTGTCGCAGTAGCAGGCGGAGACGGGGACGCCGTACTCGTTGTGGACGTGCCACATCGCGAGCGCCGGGTGGTCGCCGTAGCGCTCGGCGAGCCGGGTGGTGATGTTCGCGGCGGCGGCGCGGTAGTCGGCGTTGCTGTGGCAGATCGCGCCGCGCGAGCCGAACTCGTAGCGCACGCCCTCGGCGGTGACCGGCAGCGCCTCGGGGTGTGCCCGGTAGAACCAGGCGGGCGGCACCACGGTGGGCGTGCCGAGGTCGACGCGGATGCCGTTCTCGTGCAGCAGGCCGATGACCCGGTCGAGCCAGCCGAAGTCGTACTCCCCCGGCGCCGGCTCCAGCAGCGCCCAGGAGAAGATGCCGACGCTCACCATGGTGACGCCGGCCTCCCGCATCAGCCGGACGTCCTCCGGCCAGACGGATTCCGGCCACTGCTCGGGGTTGTAGTCCCCACCGAAGGCGAGCCTCGTGAGGCCCCTGGGGCTGGTGTCCGGCATCGATGTCTCCCGGAAAATCGATCATTTGGGAACGTGCACACACAGTATTGGCCGTGCGAGCCCAACATAACCGCACAGTAACAACCATTGACAAGTGTCCGGGATGTTTCTCTACTGTGAACGCTCACAGAAGCATGGCAGGGGCTCCCGCGCAGGGAGCACCCGGGTCGTGTGAACGTGCACATCTGCATGGCAGGTCCCCGCAGCGGGCGGGGACCCAGGTCAGGGGAGAAACCATGCCGCACACGAAGCGCCGTCGCCTCGTGACAACCGCCGTCGCCGTGTCCCTCGGCGCCACCGCCCTCGCCGCCTGCGGTTCCGAGGACGACAGCAAGGCCGAGTCGGGTCCCGTCTCGCTGACGTACTGGACCTGGACACCCGGCATGGACAAGGTCGTCGACCTGTGGAACAAGGGGCCGGGGAAGAAGGACCAGATCACCGTCACGGTGAAGAAGCAGGCGTCCGGCGACACGCTGGTCACCAAGATCCTCACCGCGCACAAGGCGAAGAAGGCCCCTGACCTGGTGCAGGCCGAGTACCAGGCGCTGCCGACGCTGGTCAGCAACGACGCCCTGGCCGACATCTCCAAGGAAGTCGGGCACGTCGAGGACAAGTTCGCCGAGGGCGTCTGGCAGCAGACCACGCTCGGCACGGACGCCGTCTACGCGGTGCCGCAGGACATCGGCCCGATGATGTTCTACTACCGCGAGGACCTGTTCGAGCAGTACAACCTGAAGGTCCCCACCACCTGGGAGCAGTTCGCCGAGACCGCCCGCCTGCTGAAGAAGAAGGCGCCGGACAAGGACCTGACCACCTTCTCCGCCAACGACTCCGGTCTCTTCGCGGGCCTCGCCCAGCAGGCCGGCGCCAAGTGGTGGACCACCTCCGGCGACAAGTGGAAGGTCGGCATCGACGACGCCGCCACCCGGAAGGTCGCCGCGTTCTGGGGCGGTCTGGTCAAGGAGGGCGTCATCGACAACCAGCCGATGTACACCCCGTCCTGGAACAAGGCGCTGGACACCGGCAAGCAGATCGCCTGGGTGAGCGCCGTGTGGGCGCCCGGCACGCTGACCACGGCGGCGCCGGACACCAAGGGCAAGTGGGCCATGGCCCCGCTCCCCCAGTGGTCGGCCGACCAGGACGTCACCGGCAGCTGGGGCGGCTCCTCGACGGCGGTCACCACCGACTCCGCGCACAAGGAGGCCGCCGCAGAGTTCGCGGCCTGGCTGAACACCGACCACGACGCCCTGAACGCGCTGGCGAAGGAGGGCGGCATCTACCCGGCGTCCACCTCCGCCCAGTTGAGCGGCGCCTTCTCCAACCCGCCGGCGTACTTCGCCAACCAGCCGGACTTCTACACCAAGGCCGCGGACATCGCGAAGACCACCGCGCCCTCCGCGTGGGGCCCGAACGTGAACGTCGCCTACACGTCCTTCAAGGACGCCTTCGGCTCCGCCGCCAAGAACAAGTCGGACTTCACCGCCGCCCTGGGGAAGATGCAGCACGACACGGTCGCCGACATGAAGAAGCAGGGCTTCGAGGTCGCTCGGTGAGCAGCCCCGCCAGCCGGAAGTCGTACGGGGTCAAGGGGGCCCCGTACGGCTTCCTCCTCCCCGCCACGATCCTGTTCGCCCTCTTCTTCGCGCTGCCCATCGGCTACGCGGTCTGGCTCAGCTTCCGCAAGGTGCACGTCACCGGCCTCGGCCTGGGATCGGGCGCCCGCAAGGAGGTGTGGGCCGGTGTCGAGAACTACACCGGGGCCTTCCAGGACAGCGAGCTGCTGAACGGCGCGCTGCGCGTGCTCGGCTACGGCTGCATCGTCGTCCCGGTGATGCTGGGCCTGGCGCTGCTCTTCGCGCTGATGCTGGACACCGACAAGGTGCGGCTCGCCCCGTTCACCCGGCTCGCGATCTTCCTGCCGTACGCCGTCCCCGGCGTGGTGGCCGCGCTGCTGTGGGGCTTCCTGTACCTGCCGGACGTCAGCCCGTTCTACTTCGTGCTGGACAAGCTGGGCCTGCCGCAGCCGGACCTGCTGGACGGCGGTCCGCTGTACCTCGCCCTGTCGAACATCGCGGTCTGGGGCGGCACCGGCTTCAACATGATCGTCATCTACACCTCGCTCCGGTCCATCCCGGCCGAGGTGTACGAGGCGGCGAAGCTGGACGGTGCCACCCCGCTGCAGATCGCGCTGCGCATCAAGATCCCGATGGTGGCGCCGTCGCTGGTGCTGACCTTCTTCTTCTCGATCATCGCGACGCTCCAGGTGTTCAACGAGCCGACCACCCTGAAGCCGCTGACCAACTCGGTCAACACGACCTGGAGCCCGCTGATGAAGGTGTACCAGGACGCCTTCGGCCGGAACGACATCTACGCGGCGGCGGCCGAGGCGACGCTGATCGCCGTGGTCACGCTGCTGCTGTCGTTCGGGTTCCTGCGGGCCGCGAACCGCCGCAACAAGCAGGAGGCAGCGCAGTGAGTACTCTTGCCGTCCGCAAGGCCGCCCCGGCCGCCGGCACCACCCCGGGTACGGCGCAAGGCCCCCCGCTGCGCCGCCGGATCGCCCTGATCCCGACGGTCACGCTGCTGCTCGGCGCCATCTACACCCTGCTCCCGGTCGCCTGGGTGGTGATCGCGTCGACCAAGTCCGGGCACGAGCTGTTCTCCACGTTCACCTTCCTGCCCGGCACCGGTTTCGCCGACAACATCAAGGATCTCAACGCCTACCGGGGCGGCGTCTACTGGAAGTGGATGGGCAACTCCGCCCTGTACGCGGGTCTCGGCGCGCTGCTGTCCACCGCCGTGTCGGCGTTCAGCGGCCACGCGCTCGCGACCTACCGCTTCAAGGGCCGCGAGACCATGTTCAACGTGCTGCTCGCGGGCGTCCTGATGCCGCCGGTGATCCTCGCGATCCCGCAGTACCTGCTGCTGGCCAAGGCCGACCTCACGGACTCCTACCTGTCCGTGCTGCTGCCGCAGATCCTCTCCCCGTACGGCGTCTACCTCGCCCGGATCTACGCGTCCGCCGCCGTGCCGGCCGACGTGGTGGAGGCCGGACGGATGGACGGGGCGAGCGAGTGGCGGATCTTCACCCGGGTCGCGCTGCCGATGATGATCCCCGGCATGGTCACGGTGTTCCTGTTCCAGTTCGTCGCCATCTGGAACAACTTCCTGCTGCCGTTCATCATGCTGAGCGACGACGAGAAGTTCCCGCTCACGCTGGGTCTGTACACGCTGCTGGAGCAGGGCTCCAACACGCCCGCGCTGTACACCCTGGTGATCACCGGGGCGTTCCTCGCGGTGCTCCCGCTGATCGCCCTGTTCCTGGTCATTCAGCGGTTCTGGAGTCTGGATCTGCTGTCCGGGGCCGTAAAGTCATGACCATGGGCAATCCGGGGGGCCGGCGCAGACCGCCGACGATCCACGACGTGGCGCGCGAGGCAGGCGTCTCGCGCGGCACCGTCTCGCGCGTGCTCAACGGCGGGCACTACGTCAGCCCCGCCGCCCAGGAGGCGGTCAACGCCGCCATCCGCAAGACCGGGTACGTCGTGAACCGGCACGCCCGTTCGCTGATCACGGGCCGCTCCGACTCGGTGGGCTTCCTGCTGACCGAGCCGCAGGAGCGGTTCTTCGAAGACCCCAACTTCAACGTCCTGCTGCGCGGCTGCACCCAGGCGCTGGCCGCGCACGACGTCCCTCTGCTGCTGATGCTGGCGGGGACCGAGGACGAACGCCGGCGCATCACGCGGTACATCACCGCCGGGCACGTCGACGGGGTGCTGCTGGTCTCCAGCCACTCCGGCGATCCGGTCGCCGAGGAGCTGCGGGAGGCGGGGGTGCCGCTGGTCGCCTGCGGCAAGCCGATCGGGCTCGGCTCGAAGGTGAGTTACGTGGCCGCCGACGACCGGGACGGCGCCCGGGACATGGTCCGGCATCTGCTGTCGCTGGGCCGGCGCCGGATCGGCGTGGTCACCGGCCCGCTGGACACCCCCGGGGGCGTGGAGCGGCTCGCCGGGTACCGGGAGGTGCTCGCCGAGGCGGGCATCGCGGCCGACGAACGGCTCGTCGTCTCCGGCGACTACAGCCGGGCCAGCGGGGAGGCGGGCGCGGAGCGGCTGTTGGCGCAGGCGCCGGACATGGACGCCGTGTTCGTCGCCTCGGACCTGATGGCGCAGGGCGTGCTGACGGCCCTCCACCGGGCCGGGAAGCGGGTACCGGACGACATCGCCGTCGGCGGTTTCGACGACTCGCCGGCGGCGACCGCCGCCACCCCGGCGCTCACCACGATCCGGCAGCCGTGGGACCGGATCAGCAACGAGATGGTCCGGGTGCTGCTCGCCCAGATAGGCGGGGAGGACCCGGCGGCGGTGATCCTGCCGACGGAGCTGGTCAGGCGCGACTCGACGTGACGTCGGGTGTCTTGGTCCGCTGGACGTCACGGCACTTGGCCTGCGACGCGCCGCCGCAGGCGTGACGGTGGTCCGGGTGCCCGTGACGGTGCCGTCCAGGCAGAGCCGGCCGTCCATGACCGCAGGCCGAGCGTGAACTGGCCGGGTGCGGGATCGGGCGTCTTCTCCGGGGTGTCGCCGATCCGCCGGGCGTGGACGCGGGCCTCGCGCTTCTCGACGCCGGTCGGCGCCAGCTCTTCGCGGGGGCCGGCCGGCGTCCCGGACGTCTCGGGGGCCGGCCTGCCCGGGAGCGTGGGCGGCTGTGTGGGCGCGGTGCGCGGCTTCCCCTGCCCGGACGGCTCGGGCGGGACGGTGGCCGGTGCCTGGGGCACGCACGGCCCGGCGAGCGAGGTGAGGAGCTCCATGCACTGGACGAACTCCGGTCCCTCGGAGTGCGTACGGGCGGTCGCGGACCGGCTGCCGGCGCTGTCGCTCCCCGCCTGCCGGCCGGCCGCCCGCTCGCTGCCGCAGGCGGCCAGGACCAGCGCGCACAGGGCTGCCCGGCCGGCAGAGGACGTTCCGCTGAAGAGCGGCTTCGTGGATGCGGTCCCGGGTGCGTGCGGCAGCCGGGCATGAGTACGGCTGCTCAGTGCCCGTCCGCGCGCCGGCGCGGCTGGTCGCCGGGTGTCACCAGCCCCGTCTCGTAGGCGAGGACCACCGCCTGGGCGCGGTCGCGCAGACCGAGTTTGGCGAAGATGCGGGCCACGTGGGACTTGACCGTGGCCTCGCTCAGGATCAGGTCGGCGGCCAGTTCGGCGTTGGACAGGCCGCGGCCCATCAGCGTCAGCACCTCCCGCTCGCGGGGTGTGAGGGCGGCCAGCCCGTCGGGCACGGGTGCGGGGGTCCGCTCGGCGTCGGCCGCGTACCGCTCCACCAGGCGCCGGGTGATCTGCGGGGCCAGCAGGGCGTCGCCGGTGCTGACCAGCCGTACGGCCGCCGCCAGGTGCTCCGGGGTGACGTCCTTGAGCAGGCTGCCGCTGGCCCCGAGCGACAGGGTCGTGTAAACGTACCGGTCCAGGTCGAAGGTGGTCAGCATGAGCACCCGGCAGCCGGGGGCCGCGGCCAGGATGTGCCGGGTGGCCTCCAGGCCGTCCATGACCGGCATGCGGATGTCCATCAGGACGACGTCCGGCCGCAGTTCGCGGGCCGCCGCGACCGCCTCGGCGCCGTCGGCGGCCTCGCCGGCCACCTCGATGCCCCGGGCGGTGAGGATCAGCCGGAAGCCGGTCCGGATCAGCGTCTGGTCGTCGGCGATCAGGACGCGGGGTGCCTGCTCGGGCGCGTCCGCGGTCACGGCCGGTCCAGGGGGATGCGGGCGCGGACGCGGAAGCCGCCGCCGAGTCTGCGCCGGGCGTCGAGGTCGCCGCCGTAGACGTCGACCCGTTCGCGCAGGCCGAGCAGGCCGCGTCCGGTGCCCTCGCTGTGCGGTCCCGGGCCGGCCGGTGCGGTGCCGGTGAGCACGCTGGGGCCGGAGTTGAGGATCTCGACGCGCAGGGCGTGGTCGGCGTAGCGCACGGTCACCTGCGCCTTGCCGCCGTCGCCGTGCCGGAGCGCATTGGTCAGGGCCTCCTGGATGATGCGGTAGGCGGTCACGTCGATGCCCTGCGGCAGCGTCCGCGGCTCGCCCGAGACGCTGACCTCGACGGGCAGCCCGGCGAACGATATCCGGTCCACCAGCGGGCCGAGGCGGTCGAGGCCGGGCTGCGGGGCGAGCGGCGTACCCACCTTTGCCGCGCCGGGGTCCGTGTCCCGTCCCGGGTCGTCGTCCGTGCCGTCCTGCGCGGGGGCGAGCAGGCCCAGCAGATGCCTGAGGTCGGTCATCGCGCCCCGGCCCGCGTCCTCGACGGCCCGCAGCGCGGTCGCCGCCTCGTCCGGCATCGTGCCGAGCACCTCGCGGGCGGCGCTCGCCTGGACGACCATCAGGCTGACGTTGTCGGCGCGCTGGGGTCGCTGCTGGGCGTCCCGCTGGGCATCGCCGCCCACCGGGTGGTGGTGCCCCGCATGGCGGCCGGGGTCGACATCACGCTGCCCCGCTCAATGACGGACGTCTGGCACGCGCCCCTCCTGGCCCTGGCGGCGCTCGCGGGCGTGGTGATCGCCGTCATGGGCGCGCTGGTCCCCGCCCGCCGAGCGGCCCGCCTCACCGTCGCCGAGGTGCTGCACAACGAGTGACGGGACCAAGCGGTCAGGATCGGAGAAGCCCTCGTGGGCCTCCCGGCCCTAGCGTGAGAGCACCGGCGGGGAGCCGTCGGGTTCCGCATCGCGAAGGAGTGAGCACCATGACCGCCGGCCTGCAGACGATCATCTACCCGGTGAAGGACCTGGCGCGCGCCAAGGCCGTGTTCGGCGCGCTGCTGGGCGTCGAGCCGTACGCGGACGAGCCGTACTACGTCGGTTTCAAGGCCGCCGGCCAGGACGTCGGCCTCGACCCGAACGGGCACGCCAAGGGCATGACGGGGCCGGTGCCGTACTGGCACGTGACGGATCTGCGGGAGCGGCTCGCGGCGCTGCTCGCGGCGGGGGCCGAGCTGCTCCAGGACGCGCAGGACGTCGGCGGCGGCCGGCTGATCGCCTCCGTGAAGGACCCCGACGGCAACCTCGTGGGGCTGCTGCAGGACCCGTCGGCCTGAGGCCCGTGCGACCGTCCGCCGGGCCACTAGTTGCACACTCAACGAGTGGCCTGATCGGTGCTACGGTGCCGTTATGGCAGTCACGACGGCCGACACCCGGCTCGAAGAGCGCTGGCGGGACATCCTCACGGTGCACGCGCACACGATGTGCGAGATCGACCGGGCCCTGCATCCGCACGGGCTCGGCGCCAGCGACTTCGAGGTGCTGGACATCCTGGCGGCGGAGTCGCCCGAGCAGGGTGACCAGTGCCGGGTGCAGAACCTGGCCGGCAGGGTCCATCTCAGCCAGAGCGCGCTGTCCCGGCTGATCGGCAGGCTGGAGAAGGACGGTCTGGTGGAGCGCTCGGTGTGCGTCGAGGACCGGCGCGGGGTGTGGGTCGCACTGACCCCCAAGGGCCGCGCCCTGCACGCCGAGGTGCTGCCGGTCCAGCGCGCGGTCCTGCGGCGCATGCTGAGCGGGCCGGCCCCGTCTCCGTCCCCCTAGAGCACCAGCTCGGTCCCGTCCGGCAGGATCTCGGCGCCGTGCTCGGTCACGCGTGCGCGTGCGGGCGAGGCGGGATCGAGGAGCGGGTTGGTGTCGGCGAGGTGGGTGTAGATCCGGCGCGGGCCGGGATGACGGGCCAGTGCCGCGAGGGACCCGCCCGGTCCGCCGACCGGGAGATGGCCCGGGGCGGCCTGCCCGGCACCGGAGCGCACCGCCCCGTCCGTCTCGTCGGCGGCGAAGCACGTGCCGTCCAGCAGCACGCAGTCGGCGCCGGCGCACAGCTCGTCCAGGACGCGGCTCCAGGCGCCGACGCAGGGCGCGTACACCAGCACGCGCCCGCTGGCCAGGTCCTCGACGCGGTACGCCGTCCACCCCGGCCCGGTGGGGTTCGTCGTACCCACCGGGTAGGCGGTCACGACGAGGCCGCCGGCCAGCACGAAGCCGCCGTCGGCCAGGCTGTCGGCCCATTCCCAGGGGGCGTGGCGGTCGAGGACGGCGCGCACCGGTGACGCGGCGTAGATCTTCAGACCCGCCGCTCCGCGCAGCTCGGCCAGACCGGTCGCATGGTCGTCCTCGGCGTCGGTGAGCAGCACGCCGCGCAGCGGGGTGTCCCGGGGGCCGGGCCACAGGGCCGGGGTGGCGGCGAACTGCGCCCGCAGGTCGGGCGAGGCGTTGAGCAGCCACCAGTCGCGGCCGTTGCCGGTGACGGCGGCGCACTCCCGGGTCCGGGCGGGCAGTCTGCCGTCGCGGGCGGCGGTGCAGAGCGCGCAGGCGCAGTTCCACCGCGGGAAGCCGCCCCCGGCGGCGGTGCCCAGCAGGACGACCCTCACGACCATCGGCTCCTTCGCGCTCGCCCGGACCTGTCTCCCGCTGGGATCTGCCCGCCGCGACGGCCGGTGACCACCGGCGGCGGGGGGCAGATCCGGCCGTCCTTCCGGCGGGAGGGCCCGGGCGGCACGCGGGCGCGGGTGGTGCGTGGTCGCTCGCCGGGCGGGTCAGCGGGCCAGCAAGGTGCGCACTCCCTGCGAGGTGAGGGTCAGCGCGTGGGCGGAGCTGCCGTCGATGGCGAGGGAGAGGTCCTCCGCGGGCCACTGCTCGGCGAGCGCGGCGAGCGGGATCAGGCGGTAACGCGAGACGAACGGCAGCAGCTCGGCCATCTCGCCCTCCGAGGTGAACACCGGGACGACATGGTCGCCCCCGGGCTGTTCGAGGACGGGCAGGGCCACCGTCGTGGCGTCGGCGCCCTCGCCGTCCACCGCGTCGTCCGGTACCGGGACGAGTACGTCACTGTGGGCGAGGGTGTCCAGGGCGGCCTGGTCCTCGGCGTTCTCGGCCAGCGCGTCCAGTGCCTGCTGGGCGGGCGTCGGCTGGGCCTCGTGTGCGGGTGTCTCCATGGCTGATCCCCAGGTTGCGGTGGTCGTACGGGCCGCCCGGGCGGGCTGGTGCCCGGGCGGGCTCCCGCCTCGCGTACCCGGTGGGGTGCCGGGCATGCGTGACGATGGGCGGGAGGTCCGGTGGGGAGGCGGTGCCCGCGGCGGAGGCCGGCGCCGTGATCAGGCCGCGCCCGTCCGTGCCGGCTCAGCCGACGGTGAGGGTCAGTTCGACGTGGTCGGGGTCGAGGAGGCAGACCACGTGCTCGACGAAGGAACCGTCGGCGGCCCGGCCGGTGCGCGTGGCGGTGAGGAACCACTCCCCCGGCGCGCGCCGCAGCAGCTCGGCCTCCCGGGCGTCGATCCGGCGCCCGGAGATCCGCTGCTCGCCGTGGTCGGGCCGCAGCCCGGCCCGCCGCAGCACCTCGGTGAGCGGCTCCCGGCCGAGGCCCCGGGCGGGCAGCTCACGGATCCCCGGCACGGGCGGCAGGAAGCACCGCTCGTACGACAGTACGGTCCCGTCCGCGACCAGTTCCCGGGTCCGCTCGACGCACACGAATGTGTCCTTCTCCAGGCCGAGTCCGGCGGCCAGCGCGCTGTCGCGGGTCTCGCGGACGTCGAGGGTCCGCACGGTGCTGTCCCCGTCCCGCGGGGCCACGGGCCGGGCCCAGCCGAGCCGGTCGTCCGGTGGGCGGCCGTCGAACAGGACGTAGGAGCCCTTGCCGGTGCGGGTGGTGATCAGGCCCTGCTCGGTCAGTTCGGCGAGTGCCGCGCGCACGGTCGTACGGCTGACGCCGAAACGCTGGGCGAGGGCGTGTTCGCCGGGCAGCCGCTCGCCGGCCGGGCGGCTGCCGGCGCGGATCTCCCGGGCGAGAACCCGGCTGATCCGCTGGTGCTTGAGCGGGACGCCGGTCACGGCTCGGCCTCCGCGAGCAGGTCGGCGAGGGTGGTGACCCGGATCAGCGGCCGGTACAGCTCCATGACCTGCAGGGCCCTGAGATGGGAGTCGTCGTCCGCTCCGGCGCAGGCGTCCGCCACGACCAGCACCTCGGCGCCGGCGTCCGCGGCGGCCAGGGCGGTGGACAGCACACAGCAGTCGGTGCTGACGTCGGCCAGGACAAGCCGGCCGTCCGGGCCGACCCGGGCGGCGAGTTCCGGGTTCCACTTGCCGAAGGTGGTGGTGTCCACGACATGGTCCGCGAGCGTGGCGAAGTCGTCCGTCAGTGACCAGAGGTCCGCGTCCGGCGGCCGGCGGGCGAAGGGCCACTGCGCGTAGTAGGCGCGCCAGGCGCCGGCCGGCTGCTCGGGGGCCAGGAAACGGGTGAAGGTGACACGGCCGGCGAAGGCCGGCAGCAGGGCGCGTACGCCCGCCGCCGCGTCGGCGTAGCGGGGGGCGGCCCAGGGGCTCGCCGGGTCGGCGAAGACGCGCTGCATGTCGATGACGGTGAGATGTCCGCTACTCATGAGCGGGGCACCCCCTCCTGGACGGCGTGGCCGGCGGTGCTCACGGGTTCAGCACCCCCTCGTCGAGCGCCGGGCTCGGCTCCTGGGCCTCCTGGGATCGCACCCGGCCCGGGCCCGGCAGCAGCGTGCCGAGGAAGGCGAGCGCCAGGGCGGCCAGGACGCCCAGGTTGGCGTAGGCCCAGGCGCCGGTCTTGCCGCCGAGTCCGAACGGCTCCAGCAGGTAGCCCTGCCAGGTCAGCCAGCTCGCGGCGGTGTTGGTGACCAGGCCCCAGCCGACGGCGGTGGCGGCGAGGGTGAGGAACAGCGGGAGGAGGGGGACGTCGCCGTAGCGGCCGTGCGGGCGGAACAGGTCGCCCTCGTCGTAGTCGCGGCGGCGCAGCGCCAGGTCGGCGAGCATGACACCGGCCCAGGCGGCGATGGGCACACCGAGTGTGGTGAGGAAACCCATGAACTGGCCGAGGAAGTTGTCGGCGAAGAACACGATGTAGACGGCGCCGGCGATCATCAACACCCCGTCGAAGAGCGCGGCCAGGTAGCGGGGCACGCGCAGGCCGGCCGAGAGCAGGGCCAGGCCGGAGGAGTAGATGTCGAGGACGGCACCGCCGACCAGGCCGAGGACGGCGACGACGGCGAACGGCACCAGGAACCAGGTCGGCAGCAGGGTGGTCAGCGCGCCGATCGGGTCGGCCGCGATCCCCTTGCTCAGCCGGTCGGAGGAGCCGGCCAGCAGCAGGCCGAAGAGCAGCAGGACGAGCGGGGCCAGGGAGGCGCCGAAGGCGGTCCAGCCGATCACTCCCCGGCTGGAGGAGCCGCGGGGCAGGTAGCGGGAGTAGTCGGCGGCGGCGTTGACCCAGCCGAGGCCGAAGCCGGTCATCATGAACACCAGCGCGCCGATGAACTCCTGTGCCGAGCCCGCCGGGAGGGCATCGACCGCGCTCCAGTGGACGTGGTCGGCGACGAGGGCGATGTAGACGATCGTGAGGATGCCCGTGATCAAGGTGATCCAGGTCTGCAGCCGCATGATGAGGTCGAAGCCCATGACCCCGCCGACGACGGTCAGCGCGGCCACCACCATGAGGGCGACGACCTTGGTCTCCGTGCCGCCGCCCCAGCCGAGGCTGCTGAAGACGGTCGCGGTGGCCATCGTGGCGAGCGCGGTCAGGACGGTCTCCCAGCCGACGGTGAGCATCCAGGAGACGACGGACGGCAGCCGGTTGCCGCGCACGCCGTAGGCGGCCCGGCTGAGCACCATGGTGGGTGCCGAGCCGCGCTTCCCGGCGACCGCTATGAAGCCGCACAGCAGGAACGAGACGGCGATGCCGAGCACACCGGCGGCGAGGGCCTGCCAGAAGGAGATGCCGAAGCCCAGGGCGAAGGCGCCGTAGCTGATCCCGAGCACGGAGACGTTGGCCCCGAACCAGGGCCAGAACAGGGAGCGCGGGGTGCCCCGGCGCTCCGCGTCCGCGATCACGTCGAGCCCGTGCGCCTCCACCTGGAGGGGGCGGCCGGCGGATCCGCGGTCGAGAGGGTCGTGCGGATGCGTCATCGCCGAGGCCACCTGCCCTACCTGTCCAGACGTGTCCAGTTCACGCTAGGTCCGGCCCCAGGGGCCGTCAAGGCGGGCCGGTCCGGCCGGTCAGCGGTCGAACTCCTCGTGGATCGGGGTCTTCGGCTCCTCCCACAGATGCTGGGCGAATCCCGGCTTGCCGCCGCGCCGAACCTGTTGCCCCCGCTGTGCGGCGGTGCGACCGGGGTCCGGGTCCACGCGGACCGAGCGGGCCACGTCGTCGCGGCCGGTGTACTCCTCGGCGGGCATGCCGCGCAGGGCCTTGACGACACCCTCGGAGGCCCCCGCCTGCCGGGCGGCCTCGACCAGGCGATCCTTGCCGGCCGGATAGGCCACGCCCTCCAGCGCGCCCAGCACCTCGGCGACGCTGGTGTGTGCCGTGCTCATTCCGCTTCCTTATGTGTCGTCCTCGGCGGCGTTCTCGTCCGCGTCCTCGTCGGCGGGATCGGGGCCTTCCGCCTGTGACGGGGTGGTGCGCGGCGGCTGCTGCGCCTCTGGGGCGGCCTCCTCCGGCTCGCCCTCGGCCTGGGAAGGGGTGTTCTCGCTCATTGGAGCCTCTCGGGTCGTCTCGGGTCGTCTCGCACGCGTGGCGCGCCTGCTGTCCGAAGCCCCCGAGTACCCGTGCGTCCCGGGACCCATCACCTGGCGGAATTCCTGAATCCGCTTCCGTGGAAGGGGTACCTGACCAGTCCGGCGCAGCATGCGGCGTCGGCCCGATGATCCTGAACCAACTCACCGCCTGGAGGAGCCATGGCGGGTATCACCCCACCTGATCTGCAGAAAGCCCTGTCCGGCGCGGAGTACCCGGCCAGTTCCGATCAGCTTCGGAAGGTCGCCGAGAACAACCACGCGCCCAAGGAGGTCACCGAACGGATCTCCCACCTCGGGAAGAAGGAGTTCCAGAACCCCGCCGAGGTCAGCAAGGCCGTCTTCCAGAACGAGTGACGGCGACCGGACACGGGTGTGCGGCGGCCGGGCCATCGGCCCGGCCGCCGCGCCACGCACGGATCACCCGGCAGCGGACCGGCCACTGACCGCACGGGGGGGCAGGGGGAAGGGGCAGCCGGCCACGTCCGCCCGTGGGAAGGTGGGCCCGCTTGAACTCGATGTACGACGGGCCCAGTCGGAGCGGCTTGTCGACGACCAGGTCGGCGACGACCGCGCCGATCCAGGCGACGGCAACGCTGGCCCACCAACGCCCGCTGTTCTCCGGGGTGTTGTCGGGTATGAAGCGCAGGTAGTCGACCTGCTCCCCGATCTGCGCGATGAGTGACAGCGCGACGCCCGCGCCCGCCCCCACGCCGAGCATGACGACGAGCGGCAGGATGTTCCGCGTCCGGCCGCGGTACGCACGACCACCGGGCGGGGCCGGTGGCGCGTGGGTGTCGACGATCTCCGTCACGGCACCCCCCTCGAAAACCCCGGGTCCCGCCGAGAGGTGACATCCGTCACAGCGGCGACGGCGACTAAGCGGGCCGGATAGTAGACACCGCTCCGGCGACATATGGGATTTGTCCGTCTTGCCGTGCGCGCGAACCGCCTTCCGAGCTGCGGCACACCCGTCCCTGCGCACCGCACCGCATTCGACACCACCAGCGCGTTTATGACGGCCCGACAGCGTCGCGCAAACATCGCGGTCGCGAAGTCGGCATCTCCCTGCTCGTCTGACAAGGGGCGCACATCCCTACGAGGCGAGGTAGTAGAAGGGCCCTTTGCGCCTGCTGTGCAGCCGTCCCAACAATGAGCGCTCGGCGATCACCGAGTGAGGTTGACGTATGGGCCAGCACCGCAAAACGAAGCACTACCGGCGAATAGTCATCGCTGCCGCCGCAGTCGGCGCCGTGGGCGTGCCGTCCGTCGCCCTGGCCTGCACCGAGTGGCCGTACGGCACGGACGACCCGGCGCAGACCGTCGCGACGACCGAGCCCGCGGGACAGTGGCAGTACACCCCGGGGCATTACCAGAGCAACGGTGAGGACACCGGCGCGCCCCTGGCCACCGTGCCGCCCGCGCCCTGGGCCACGGCATCCCCGAGCGCCCGGCCGAGTGTCCGCGTGACCGTGCGTCCGCACGCGAAGCACGCGAAGAAGCACGCGAAGAAGAAGGCCACGGCCCACAGGCCCCGGCAGACCGCAGTGCCCGGCACCCCCCGGGCCACCGCTCCCGCGTCCGCGGCCCCCGCCGCGCCCAGCACCCCGAAGCCGACGGCCACCGCGTCCGGGGTCACCGCCGAGATCCTGCGGCTGGTGAACGCCGAGCGGGGCAAGGCCGGTTGCCAGGCGCTGACCCTCAACTCGGTGCTGACCAAGGCCGCGCAGGCGCACAGCGAGGACATGGCGGCCCACCAGAACATGTCGCACACCGGATCCGACGGCTCCTCCCCCGGCGACCGCATCACCCGCGCCGGCTACGTCTGGAGCAGCTACGGGGAGAACGTCGCCTACGGGTACAGCACGGCCGAGCAGGTCATGGCGGCCTGGATGTCCAGCCCGGGCCACCGGGCCAACATCCTGAACTGCGGTTTCAAGGAGATCGGCGTCGGTCTCGCCCAGCCCGGCAGCTACTGGACTCAGGACTTCGGCACGGCTCGCTGAGCAGCGGCGGCCGGCGCCTCGGCCCGGCCGCCGGGGCCCGCTGGTTCGGGCAGGGCGCGGAACAGCAGCCAGCTGAGCGCCGGCATCAGGACCAGCGGGGCCAGGGCGGTCCGCAGGGACGTCGCGTCGGCCACCCGGCCGATGAGGGGGCTCGCCAGTCCGCCGACGCTGACGGTCAGGCCCAGGGTGACGCCGGCGGCGGTGCCGACCCGGGTGGGCAGGTAGTCCTGGCCCAGGGTGACCTGGAGGGAGAACGGCACGTACAGCCCGGCGGAGGTCAGGGCCACGCACAGGTACAGGGCGGGGCCCGGGACGAACACGACACCGGCGACCGCCGCGACCGACAGCAGGTACGACCAGCGGCACACCGTCACCCGCTCCCAGCGTCCGGCCAGCCGACCGCCCAGCACGGAACCGACCGCACCGCCCAGGTAGAGCACGAACAGCGCCGCCGTACCGGCGGCCGTACTGCCGCCCAGGCGCTGTGCCGCGTACAGCGACAGGAAGCTGCTCAGCCCGGTGAACACGACCGAGCGGCACACCACGGCCAGGGACAGCTTCAGGAAGGACGCCCGGTCGTCGGCGCCGGCCGCCGGTGCCGTACCGGTGAGGTGCCGCCGCCCCGGTGCGCGCAGAGCGGTCAGGTTCAGCGCCGCGCCGACGAGCGCCGGCAGCACCAGCAGCGGGGTCCAGCGCAGTCCGCCCGTGCCCACGACGGCCGTGACCAGCAGTGGGGCCAGGGCGAAACCCGCATTGCCGCCCAGCGAGAACCAGCCCATGGCGCTGTGGCTGCCCTCGCCTGCCAGCCGGGCGACCCGGGCGGACTCGGGATGGTAGGCGGCCACGCCGGCCCCGGACACCGCCACGCACAGCAGCGTCAGCACGTACGAGTCGCCGGTGCCGCTCAGCGCGATGCCCAGGCCGGCCAGGAGCGTGCCGGCCGGCAACAGCCAGGGCGCGGGGCGGCGGTCGGTGAGCGCGCCGAACAGCGGCTGGGCCACCGACGACAGCAGGGCGGCGGCCAGGACGACGCCCGAGGCCGCCGCGTAGCCGTAGGCGCGCTCGGCGACGAGGAACGGGATCAGGGACGCCACGGCTCCCTGGTAGACGTCGACGCAGGCGTGCCCGACGGACAGCAGGGTGATCGATGCCTTGCTTCGCACCCGGTCATGCTCCGGCCCCGCCGGGCTGTCGCGCTTTCGATAATCTGCCAGGTGATGACGGAGATCCGCCATGACCCGGTGGCCCCCACCCGCACCCAGTGGCTCGCGTCCGGCGCGGCGATAGCCGCCCACCGGCACGACGACCACCAGATCGTCTACGCGGGCCGGGGCGTGCTGGCCGTGACCACCGACGCGGGTTCCTGGGTCGCCCCGGCCACCCGCGCCCTCTGGGTGCCGGCCGGCACCGTGCACGCCCACCAGGCGCACGGCGCGCTCGAACTGCATCTGGTGGGACTGCCCGCCGACGAGAACCCGCTCGGTCTGGACACGCCGACCGTGCTCGCCGTGAGCCCGCTGCTGCGCGAACTGATCGTCGCCCACACCCGCGGCCCCCAGGACGGCAGCCCCGAACGGGCGCGTCTGCGCGCGGTGTTGCTCGACCAGCTGCGCGCCTCGCCCCAGCAGCCGCTGCACCTGCCGACGCCCGGCTCACCGGTGCTGCGGGCGCTGTGCGACATCCTGCGCGCCGATCCCGCCGACGGCCGCACGCTGGCGGAGCTGGGCCGGGAGGTCGGGGCGAGCGACCGTACCCTGTCCCGGCTGTTCCGCCGGGACCTCGGGATGACGTTCCCGCAGTGGCGCACCCAGCTGCGGCTGCACCACGCGCTGGTCCTGCTGGCCGAGAGGACGCCGGTGACCACGGTGGCGCACCGCTGCGGCTGGTCCTCGGCCAGCGCGTTCATCGACGTCTTCCGGCGCACCTTCGGGCACACGCCGGGCAGCGGCTCATAGCTTGGCGCCGAAGGCCTGGGTCCACCACGGGCCGCCGGAGCCGTCGTGGACGCCCACGCCGATGTTCTTGAACGAGCAGTTGAGGATGTTGGCGCGGTGGCCCGGGCTGTTCATCCAGGAGTCCATCACCGCCTGCGGGGTCTGCTGGCCCCTCGCGATGTTCTCGCCGTACGTGGACCAGCGGTAGCCGGCCGCGGTGATGCGCTCGCCGGGGCCCGCGCCGTCCGGGTTGGTGTGGTCGAAGAAGTTGCGCGCGGCCATGTCGTCGGAGTGGCCCTGGGCGGCCTTGTCGAGTTGCGGGTCCTCGGTGACCGGGCCGCACCCGGCGGTCGCCCGCTCCTTGTTCACCAGCGCGACCACCTGCGCCACCGTGCCCGCGGGCGCCGGCTGGGCCTGCGGGCTCCGGGGGGCGGGCGGGGTCGTGGGCGCGGCCGGCGCGGCCTTCGGCGTGCCGCTCTTGCGCGTGGGCCGGGGGCTCTTGGAGGGGCTCGGCTTCTTCGCGTGCGACGGGGACGGCGACGCGGACGGCGAGGGCGACGCCGAGGTCTGGACGGCGCTGGGTTCCGCGAGGTCCACGGCGGGAGCGCCGGCGGTCCGCGCGGCGGTCGCCTCCCTGCTCTGCGGTCGTCCGGAGTCGGTGCCGAAGTACCAGAGGCCGCCGCCCGCGACACAGGCGGCCACCACGGCACCGCCGACGGCCCGGCGCCGTACCCGCCGCCGTCGCCGGGCCTCACCGCGGCCGGTCGTACGACGGCGGGAGGCGTGGAGCCCGGCCGGGTCACCGGAGCCGCCGCCGGCGGCGCCGTGTTCGGCTCCGGCAGCTTCCTGGCCGGTGACGACGGCACCCGGGGCTTCGCCGTGGACCGGCGCGGGTGCGGCGGAGCCGGTCGCGGTCATGCCGGTCACGGCGGACCGGGTCGTCGTGAGCAGCGCCGAGGACACCGCGACCAGGGCCAGTCCGGCCAGCAGGCCCTCGGCGGGCAGCAGACCGCTCCACAGGCCGCCGCAGCGCGCGCACTCGCGGGCGTGCCGGGCTATTCGCTTGCGCCAGAGGGCGGAGGGCAGGCCGTCCCAGGCGGCCAGCACCCCGTGCAGCTCGGTGCAGGCGGGCCGGGTGTCGAGCGCCCGTACCACCACCCGGGCCGCCTCCAGCCGCGCCTTCATCCGCTGCACCCGTACCGCGGTGTGCTGCGGCGACACCGCGAGGGCCGCGGCGACCTCGGCCCGGGTCAGCTCACCGGCGCACTCCAGCCACCACAGCGACAGCACCTCCCGGTCGTCCGGCTCCAGCCAGCGGGTGGCGCGTGCGGTCTCCTGGCGCTGGCCGGACAGCTGGAGGCGGACGATGGTCAGGTCCACGAAGTCGGCGCCCGGATCGGCGACGTCGGCGGCCTCCTCCACGGCGTCCGGGGCGAGCTGCCGGTCCTGCCAGTGGGCTCGGACCCGGTTCATGGCGATGGCCACGAGCCAGGAGCGGAAGCTCTCCGGGTTCCGCAGGTCACCGAGCGAGCCGAGGGCCCGGAGCATGGTCTCCTGGACCACGTCGTCGACGTCGACGGAACCGTTCAGGGCGCGGCCCACGATGTTGTACACCAACGGGAGATAGTCGCTGACCAGGGCGTCCTGGGCCGCCGGGTCCCCCGCTCGGGCGGCGGTCACCAGTGCCGCCGTGTCCACCGTGTGCTGTGTCCTCATCAGAACTTCCCTGTCCTCGACGCCGAACGATGCTGTCCGTTACCTGGGAGACCGCCGGTTGCGGTGCCGATAACAGTTCTTCGGAAAATCGTTCGACGGGAGACTCACAGCAGCGGGGCGGGGACCGCAAGGAAGAAGGTCACACCGCGGCGGATCCCGGCCGGTCCTCCTGACCGTCGCTCAGCTCGTTGGCGCGGTCGACCTCGGCCATGTGCTCCTCGGCCCAGTCCCGGACGGTGGCCAGGACGGTTTCGAGCGACAGGCCGAGGGGGGTGAGCCGGTAGTGCACGCCGGGCGGTACGGAGGGCTCCACCCGGCGGGCGACCAGGCCGTCCCGGACCAGGTTCCGCAGGGTCACGGACAGCATCTTCTGGGAGACACCGGGCATCCGGCGCAGCAGCTCGGCGAAGCGCACCTCGTCCGGGGCCGCCTCCGCGAGCACCTTCACCGCCATCGACGTCCACTTCGTGCCGATCCGGTCGAGCAGCCGGCGCGTCGGGCAGGCGGGGTCGAACAGGTCGCCGCGCACGGCGGGGGCGCCCTTGGCCTGGGAGGTCACCTGAAGCTCACCAACTCACGGGAAAGTGCGGTCTGGTGACGCGGAGTTTAGTTACCTACCGTTTCCTTGTCACCATTGGTTACCCAAGGGATCGCTCATGACCGTCCGCTCCGTCCCCGGCGTGCGCCTGCGCCGGGTCACCGTCAACGGCGTCGGGCTCAACGTCGCCACGGCCGGTCAGGGGCCTGCCGTCCTGCTGCTGCACGGCTTCCCGCACACCTGGCGGCTGTGGACCGACGTCATCGGCCCGCTGGCCCGCCGCCACCGGGTGATCGCACCGGACCTGCGGGGCTTCGGTGACAGCGACCGGCCGGCCGGCGGGTACGACGCCGGAACGCTCGCCACCGACGCCGAGGCCCTGCTGGAGGCACTCGACGCCGGCCCGGCCGCCGTGGTCGGCATCGACCTCGGCGCCCCGCCCGCGTTCCTGCTGGCCATGCGGCGGCCCGGACGGGTACGGCGGCTGGTGCTGATGGAGTCGCTGCTGGGCGACCTCCCGGGCGCCGAACAGTTCCTGGCCGGCGGGCCGCCGTGGTGGTTCGGCTTCCACGCCGAACCCGGCCTCGCGGAGACCGTGCTCGCGGGCCACGAGGGGGCGTACGTCGGCTGGTTCCTGGAGCGCGGCACCCTCGGCCGGGGTGTACGGCCGGACGTCCGGGCCGAGTTCGTCCGCGCCTACGGCGGGAGCGAGGCGCTGCGCGCCGCGTTCGGGCCGTACCGGGCCCTGCCGGTCACCGCCCGGCAGATCCGCGAGGCGGTGGCCGGCGCCCGCCTCACCGTGCCCGCGCTCACGATCGGCGCCCACCCGGCCGGCCGCGCGCTGGAACGCCAACTGCGCCCGTACGCCGATCGGTTGACCGGCCAGGTGATCCCGGACTGCGGCCACATCGTCCCGCTGGACCGCCCGGAGGCTCTGCTGGAGCTGCTGGAGCCGTTCCTCGCCGGGGACGGCCGGGGCTGACCCCGGGTCCCCGGCCCGGAACGGTCAGGCGGGCTTCACCGCCGACACCGCCGTCGCGGTGACCTTGTTGTCGCACTCGGCGAACAGGCCGTCGTCCAGGGCGACCTGGTGCTTGCCCGCCCCCGGCAGGCCGACCACCAGCGTCGGGAACACGGAGGGGGTCGCGCCGGAGACGCAGTACCCGTCCGCCTCGCCCTGCACCTGTATGAAGGTCAGCTTCAGCCACGCCTTGCCGCCCGGCGCGAGGCGCACGGTGGTCGCGGTGCCGGACGGGGTCACCTTCAGCGGGACGGACCGCTGGGGCGAGCCGTTGCCCGCCCCGGCCACCGTCGGGTGGCCGCGCAGCACGCACGCCGCGGTGGAGACGTTGGTGAACTGGACGACCGCGGCCCCGGTGCCCGTGCCCCGGGGCCGGACGGCGGCCTGGTACGCCGACGCCTCCAGCGCCTTCGCCGTACAGGCCGGTGTGGAGCCGGAGGTGGTGCGGGCGACCGGGGAGGCGGGGGCGGGCGCGGCGGACGCGGACCGGGTGGAGCCGGTGGAGCCGGTGGAGCCGGTGGAGCCGGTGGAGCCGGTGGAGCCGGTGGAGCCGGTGGAGCCGGTGGAGCCGGTGGAGCCGGTGG
>NZ_JBIVJQ010000003.1:248765-658855 GCF_044750305.1 Streptomyces sp. NPDC088810 | reverse complement strand
CGGGTGGAGCCGGTGGAGCCGGTGGAGCCGGTGGAGCCGGTGGAGCCGGTGGAGCCGGTGGAGCCGGTGGAGCCGGTGGAGCCGGTGGAGCCGGTGGAGCCGGTGGCCTGGGCGGGCCGGGGAATCGCCGCGGCCGCGACGGTGGCAGCGGAGGCCTTCGAGGTCGGGGCCGTGCCCGCTGCTGCGCCGCTTGGCGTCTGGCAGGCCGTCAGCGACAGGGTGGCGGCGACGGCGGCCAGGGCCGCCGCGGTGACGCGGCTGGTGTGTCGGTGGTGCATGAGGTCCCCCGGTTGTCGGTGGTGCGTGGTCAGGGCGACCGGCAGGGCGCCGGTGCTCAACGACCCAGACCGGGCGGCGGGACCCGGGGTTCCCCTGGGCGGCTGTTGTGACACGCCGGTGACGAAACGAGGGCCGGACGTGCACGGAAGGCCGCGAGGCGGCCTCGGCGTGGCGCGCGCCGGGCCGGCGGGGTCCGCGGCGAGGATGGCGCTCGGTACGGAGCCGACCGGGAGGCGGGTGTGCGGGTATGACGGTGAACCGTGTCGGCCTGGTCGTGCACGGCGGGCGCGCCGAGGCGGTGGCCGCCGCGCGGACGGTGCGCGCGTGGTGCGCCGAGCACGCGGTGGGGTGCCGGGACATCGACGTGTGGCAGGAGGGCGCCCGGCACAGCGCCCGCGAGGAGGTCGACAGCGCGGGCGACCCGGACCTCATCGTCACCCTGGGCGGCGACGGCACGTTCCTGCGCGGGGCCCGGCTGGCGGCCGAGAACGACGCCCTGGTGCTCGGCGTGGACCTCGGCCGGGTCGGCTTCCTCACGGAGGTGCCCGCCACGGGGGTGCGGGCCGCGCTGGACGCCGTACGGGAGGAACGGATCGGTATCGAGCGCCGGATGCTGCTCACCCTGCGGGCGTCGTGCCGGCTGGAGGTGCCCTCGCAGATGGAGGCACTGCTGCGGTACGGCCGCGGGCCGATGCTGCCCCCGCCGCGGGTGCGCACGGAGTGCGAGGCGGGCGGCGACTGGGGGGTCGCCCTGAACGTCACCGCGCTGAACGACGTGGTGCTGGAGAAACTGGCCCGGGACCGGCAGGTGTCGGTCGGGGTCTACCTGGCGGGCCGGCTCCTGGCCTACTACTCGGCCGACGCGCTGCTGGTGGCCACGCCCACGGGCTCGACGGCGTACAGCTTCGCCGCGGGCGGTCCGGTGGTCTCGCCCCGCGCGGAGGCCCTCGTGTTCACGCCGGTCGCCCCGCACATGGTGTTCAACCGCTCGGTGGTGGCCGCACCGGACGAGCCCATCGCGCTGCGCGTGCTGGAACGGTCGGGCCAGGCCGCGGTCAGCATCGACGGCCAGCTGCGCGGGGTGCTGAGCCCCGGCGACTGGATCGGCGTGTACGCCGCGCCGCGCCGGCTCAAGGCGGTACGGCTCGGTCCGACGGACTTCTACGGCCGGCTGCGCGAGCGCATGCACCTCACCGACGCTCCGGCCGCGCTCGCCGACGGGGAGGCCCCTCCGCTGTGGCCGGTGACCACACCGCCGCCGGGCGACCTGGCCCACCTGGCCCTGCCCCCGGCGCCGGGAGACACTCCCCCGCTGCCCTGACGCACCCGGATGGCCGTTCGGACCACGGGGCGCTGCGACACGGTGCGTGTGCTGTGTGGTCGTATATTCCGTAGCGTAGGCGTGGGCAAGCCCCACCGGAATAAGGAGATTTTGATGTCGTCCGTCGAGCTGAACACCAACTTCGGCCGGATCGTGCTGGAACTCAACGACGCCGAGGCGCCGAAGACCGTCGAGAACTTCCTGTCGTACGTGCGCAGCGGCCACTACGACGGCACGATTTTCCACCGGGTAATTAACGGCTTTATGATCCAGGGCGGCGGTTTCACCCCGGACATGGCCCAGAAGCCCACCCAGGCGCCCATCCAGAATGAGGCCGACAACGGGCTGAAGAACAACAACTACACCGTGGCGATGGCGCGGACGAACGACCCGCACTCCGCGACGGCGCAGTTCTTCATCAACGTATCGGACAACGCCTTCCTCAATTACTCGGCGAAGACCCCGACCGGCTGGGGCTACGCCGTGTTCGGCAGGGTCACCGAGGGCCAGGATGTCGTCGACTCCATCAAGGGGGTCAAGACGGGCAGCCGGGGCGGCCACCAGGACGTCCCGACGGAGCCCGTGGTCATCGAGTCCGCCAAGGTTCTCGGCTGACGCACGCCGCCGGGGCGGCACCGGTCCACCGGTGCCGCCCGCGCCGGCATCAGGCCGCCGCTCCGGCGCCGAGCCGCCGTAGCGTGGTCTCGATCCGGGACAGTACGGCCTGTTGCTGCGCCACCAGGTAGAAGTGGCCTCCCGGGTACACGTGGAGCTCGAACGGGCCGCCGGTCTCCTGGGACCAGGTCCGGGCCTCCTCGGGGGTCACGCGGGGGTCGGCGTCGCCCGTCAGCGCGACGAAGGGGCAGCTCAGCGGCGGCCCGGGGGTGCGCCGGTACGTCCCCACCGCGCGGTAGTCGGCGCGCAGCGCGGGCAGGATCATCCGCAGCATCTCCTCGTCCTGCAGCACGGCCGCGTGGGTGCCGTCGAGCTTGGTGACCTCCTCGATCAGCCGCGCGTCGTCGCCCTGGTGGACGTCCTCGACCTGCTCGACGGACGGGCCCCGGCGGCCGGAGACGAAGAACACCGCGGGCGGCCGGCCGGCGTCCTCCAGCAGCCGGGCCAGCTCGAAGCCGACCATGGCGCCCATGCTGTGTCCGAACAGGGCGAGCGGCGTGTCGTCCCGCTCGTCCAAGGCGCGGAACACGCCCTGCGCGAGTTCCTGGACCGAGTCCACCGGGGGTTCCGGGAGGCGGTCCTGGCGGCCGGGGTACTGCGCCGCAAGCACGTCCACCGCGGGCGACAGCTCCTTGGAGAAGGGGAAGTAGAAGCTCGCGGAGCCACCCGCGTGCGGCAGGCAGAGCAGCCGCGGCGCACCCGGTGTCGGCTGGTGGAAGCTGCGCAGCCACAAGCGGTGTTCTGCGCTGGACCGGTCGGCCATGTGTCCCCCTAGGTGAAACGTTCCGGACGTGCTCTGTGCGAAGGGTCTCGGTCTAGAAGGTAGTTGACGGCACCGGCGGGCCGGTGCCGGGCCGGTGTACCCCTCCGCTGCCCGTGACGGTTGACGCGCCCCGCCCCGCTACTTAGACTCCGAATCCAGAGATGGACAGCAAGTCGACGGAGGGTGGCGTGGACGACGCCGGCAGGGGCGAGGACGGCGCGGACGAGCACCTCATCCGGGAGGCCGAGAAGATCGCCGTCGCGCTGGGCCGCATGTTTCCCGGCCTGTGCGAGGTGGTGCTGCACGACCTGCGGGACCCCGACCACGCGATCCGCGCGATCGAGAACAACCTGTCGGGCCGTCAAGTAGGCGACTCCGCAACCGAGTTGGGCCTGGCCCGCATCGCCGACCCGCAGTACCCCAGCGTCATCCAGAACTATCCCAACCGCTTCCCCGACGGCCGCCCGGCGAAGTCCACGTCCATCGGCATCAAGAACGCCGCCGGGGAATACGTCGCGGCCCTGTGCCTGAACCTCGACGTGTCCGTCCTGTCCCCGGTGACCCTCGCGTTGTCCAACCTCGTCGCCACGGACACCGAGCACCGCGACCAGCCGCTGGAGACCCTGCGGGACCGCACCGCGCGCGAGCTGCGCCAGGCGGTCGAGGCCCGCGCCGCCGAGCGCGCCGCCACCCCCCGCTCCCTCAGCCGGGAGGACAAGAGGGCCCTCGTACGGCAGTTGCAGCGCGACGGCTACTTCGACTCGCGCGACGCCGCGCAGACCATCGCCGACCTGCTCGGCGTGTCCCGGGCCACGGTCTACAACTACGCGAAGTGAAGGGGCACTCGTCCATGTCCACCGCCGCCTCCCCCACCGCCCGGACGCTGGCCGACCCCGACACCCCGTTCGCCGTCGTCGACGTGCACCGGGCCCGTCGCAACATCGCCCGGCTGCGCACGAGGGCGGACCGGCTCGGGGTCGCGCTGCGCCCGCACGTGAAGACGGCCAAGAGCCTCGACGCCGCCGCCCTCCTGCACGACGGCGGCCCCGGCCCCGTCACCGTCTCCACCCTCGCCGAGGCCGAGGCGTTCGCCGACGCCGGTCACCGCGACATCACCTACGCCGTCGGCATCGACCCGCACAAACTTCCGCGCGTGGTCGCCCTGGTGCGGCGCGGTGTCACCCTGCGCGTCCTGCTGGACAGTACCGAGCAGGCGGCGTTCGTCGCCGCGGCCGTGCGGGAGGCGGGCGTCGCCCTCCCCGCGCTGATCGAGATCGACTGCGACGGCCACCGCGGCGGACTCGGGCCCGACGCCCCGGGGCTCCCCGGGATCGCCCGCGTCCTGCACGACGCGGGGTGCCTGGACGGCGTACTGACCCACGCGGGCGAGTCGTACTTCTGCCACACCGCCGAGGAGCGGCGCGAGGCGGCGCGGAACGAACGCGACGCCGCGGTCGCCGCCGCGGAACGGCTCCGCGCGGCCGGCCTGCCCGTGTCCACGGTCAGCGTGGGCTCCACCCCGACCGCCCACGCCGCCGACGACCTCACTGGAGTCACCGAACTCCGCGCCGGCAACTACGTCTTCTTCGACCTGGTGATGGCCGGCCTCGGCGTGTGCGACCTGGACGACCTCGCCCTGTCGGTGGTGGTCACCGTCATCGGCCACCGCCCCGAGTACGGCTGGATCGTCACCGACGGCGGCTGGATGGCCATGTCCCGCGACCGCGGCACCGCCGCCCAGCCGCAGGACCAGGGCTACGGCCTGGTCACCAACCTGAGCGGCACCCTGATCCCGGACCTGGTCATGACCGCCGCCAGCCAGGAGCACGGCACCCTCACCACCCGGAACGGCGCCGACCTGCCCGAGCTGCCCATCGGCACCCGCCTGCGCGTCCTGCCCAACCACGCCTGCGCCACCGCCGCCCAGCACCACGGCTACCACGTCGTCGACGGCACCCGGGACACGGCAGCGCCCGCGCCGGCGGTCGAGGCGTACTGGCCGCGCGTCACCGGCTGGTGACCCCCTCCCAGCCTCTTCCCCTGCCAAGGACACAGTGAGGACTCCCATGGCCGCCGCCCCCCTGCCCGTTTCGTTCGCCGACGTCCGCGAGGCCGCCGCCCGCCTCGACGGCATCGCCCACCGCACCCCGGTCCTCACCTCCCGCACCCTGGACTCCCTCGTCGGAGCGGAGGTGTTCATCAAGGCCGAGAACTTCCAGCGGATCGGGGCCTTCAAGTTCCGCGGCGCCTACAACGCCGCCGCCCAACTCCCCCCGGACCAGCTGGCGAAGGGCATCGCGGCCTACTCCTCCGGCAACCACGCCCAGGCCACCGCGCTCGCCGCCCGCGAACTGGGCACCACCGCCGTCATCCTGATGCCCGAGGACGCCCCGCGCTCCAAGCGGGAGGCGACCGCCGGGTACGGAGCGGAGATCGTCACCTACGACCGCTACACCCAGGACCGCACCGCGCTCGGCCACGCGCTGGCCGAGGACCGCGGCCTGGCCCTGATCCCGCCCTACGACCATCCCCACGTCATCGCCGGCCAGGGCACCGCGGCCCTGGAACTCCTGGAGGAGACCGGCCCGCTGGACGCCCTCCTGGTACCCGTGGGAGGCGGCGGGCTCATCGCCGGCAGCGCCACCGCCGCGACGGCGCTGCACCCCGGGATCCGCGTCATCGGTGTCGAACCGCAGGCCGGCGACGACACCAAGCGGTCCCTGGAGGCCGGGACGCGCGTCACCATCCCGGTCCCCCGCACCATCGCCGACGGCCAGGCCCTGCCCACGCCCGGCGAGATCACCTTCCCCGTCAACCAGCGCCTGGTGGACTCCATCGCCCTCGTCAGCGACGACGAGATCGTCACCGCGATGCGTTTCGCCTTCGAGCGGCTGAAGATCGTCCTGGAGCCCAGCGGGGCCACGCCCCTGGCCGCCCTGCTGGCCGGACGCGTCGGCAACCCGCCGCGGCGGATCGGCGTCATCGCGTCCGGCGGAAACATCGACGTCGACCGCTTCGCCGCGCTCACGAAGCGCCCGGACCAAGGGTGACGCGGGTGTAGTACTCGGTGCCCGGGATGCGGCCCCCGGGTCTCCGCCCGGAGACGCGCGAGGATCCCGGACAGCGCCCGCTCCCGCGCCACCTCGCTGCGATGCGCCGGCATCGCGGCCCACTTCCGGTCGCGCCACGGCCGTTCCACCGTGCCGGTGACGTGACGGCTGCGCGGCGACGCCGGGTACGACGCGGAGCCTGCCGGCGGCCGGGCCTGGCACGTGCGGTGTGACCTGCGGCATTGCAGGCGCAAGCGGGGAGCTCCCACGATGAGGCGGACGACGGGCGTCACGGAAGGCAGCTCCACATGGGTGATCATGTGCACGTGCGACTCAGCCAGGGGCTGAGCGTGTCGGAGGAAGGCGAACTGGTCGAGTACTCCCGCTGCCGCTGCGGTGCCACCTGGACCAAGGTGTACGACGCCGACGGCGGGGAGCCGGAGGACCCGAGCCGGTCCTGACTCCGCGCGGGGCCCGCCCTGCCGCTGCGCCTCACCCGGACGGTCGAACCGCCTTGAAGAGCGTCCCCGTGCCCGCTAGGCGCGGGGAAGACCGGGCGCCGGCACCGTTGCCACCCGGGGGCGAGGACGCTCCCGGCGGGCGATCTTGGCGCGGATCTCGCAGGATGATCGCGGTTGCCCCGCGGCAGGAGTACGGCCGGCCGGGCAGCCGTATCCTGCGCGGCTGAACGCCGCCCGACCTCCGCAGGGAGCAGCCCCCATGGCGATGACGCAGGCCTTGATACCGGCGCTCGAGGATGCCCAGCATGCCCATGCCGCAGCGCGCGACCGACTGCGGGCGGATGCGGAGACCGCACCGCCCGGCCCCCACCGGCAGATGCTGCAACGCCAGGCCGACGACATGCAGGACCAGCTCCGCAGCATCGAACTGCACCTCAGCGGTCTGCGGCCCCGCGGCCTGCTCGGCGGTGTGACCGACATGGCGCGCTTCGCCGCCCGCACCACGGTGAGGACGGCCACGCTCCCGTTGACCCTCGGGCAGAAGGCCGTGACGGGCCTGATGCGCGGCCGGGGGCCGGCCGACGAGCGGCAACTGCTGAGAAACACCGAGGACGAGTACGCCGCCGCGGCCCGGGCCCTCGCCACCACCCAGGCCGGCGAGGTCCTCGCCGACCAGGCCCAGGACCGCGTCACCCTCGACCTGTTTCTGGAGATGCGCCACCACGACCGGGAGCTGCTGGACCAGCTGGAGGACAGCCTCGCCCGGCAGGCCCGGGCCGTGGCCACCGCCGGCGACGGCTTCCGGGTGGAACAGACGGCGAGCGGCAGCCTCGCCCAACGGGCCACCCGCCCGCTGCTGGCCGTCGCCGACCGGCTGCGCCACGCGGCGCGCCCCGGACAGCGCCCCGGGGGAGCCGAGGAGCCGGCGGGAGAGAGGACCGAAGTGACCGCCGCGGCCGAGCAGGTCCAAGGAGCGGTGAGCAGTGAGGAGAGCCTGCCCATCGTCGGTTTCAGCCAGCTCAGCGTGGAGGAGATCGAGCGGCGCCTGCCCACGCTGTCCGAGTCCGACCTGCAAGTCCTCCAGGGCTACGAGCGCACGCACGCCCAGCGCAGGGGTGTCCTGGAGGCCATCGAACGGCTGAGCGCCCACCCGTACTGACCGACCGAGCCGCTCGGTGATCACGGTGTCCGCGTCGTCGCCGTACGCCGGCCTGCATTCCCCTGCCGCAGCTGTGCCGCGAGCGCCTGCGGGTCGCGGACGGACAGCGCGAGGCGGGTGTACGGGCTCTGCCAGGGGTGGAAGTCGACGATCAGGGCGGGCCGGCCCGCCCTCAGCGCGACGAGGTCGCGGCCCTTGGCGTGCACCAGCTCACCGGCACACCACCGCCCCGGACGGAAACAGGGGTGCCGGCCCGGCGCGCCGATTCGCAACGCCCGCCACCAGGACGGCTCGACCCGCACCCCCGACAGGGCGTCGAGCGGCACCTTCACGGTCCGCCGCCGCGCGGCCACGGCCATGCGCCAAGGCAGGCGGACCAGGAGTTGACGACCGTGGACAGACGCCCGTACCGGCACGCCCCTCACCTCCTAGTCGAGCTGCTGTCACGTCATCTCCCTCCCCAGCCCATCTCCGTGTACAACCGCCCGGCGCCGATGCCGCCGATGGCGGCCCGGGTGTAGGGAACGACCGGGTCCGGCAGGGCGTCCGGTGGCCACCACCGCCAGGCGAGGCACTTGTCGGGCTCACGCACCTCCGGGGTGCCCTGCCAGCGGCGGACGCGGAACACCAGCTGCATGCGCGGCGCCGAGCCGGGACCGTCGAGGAGGTGCACGGCGTGCACGTACTCCGCGTCGGCCGGGTCGATGACCAGCCCCGCCTCCTCGTGGGCCTCCCGGACCAGGCACCCGAGGGCCGGTTCCCGCTCGCAGTGCCCCGCGAGGAAGTGCCAGGTCCGGCCGGCGTAGGCGGAGTCCGGATGCCGCAGCCCGAGCAGGACCCGGCCCTCCTCGTCCTCCAGGTACAGGTGCACCCCGATCACGTGCTGCGCGGCCTCTGGCCGCCGGGCCTCGTGCGGCGCCGCCGGGCGGGGCGTTCGCCGGTTCTCCGACATCACCGTGCTCCCCCTCTCATCGGACGGCACCGTATCCGGGGAGGACCGCATCCCGGGAGGTTCTGACGGGCGTCCACCGCGGCATGGTGCAGGCAGCGGTGCGGCCGGTCGACCACCGCCTGCCCTCGGTGTCGTGCCCTCGTGCCCGGGTACCCGGGCCTTTCTGGACGCAGAGGCCGAAGCGACCGACAGGAGACCGAGAGGAATCGGAGGGCCGTAACCATGCCTGCCCGGGCTCGATCCGCCGTGGCGGATCCCCGAGAAAGCCGTCGAGCCGCCGCCCGCGCCGCGCGCCCGCGCAGCCGGGTCCCGGAGACCGGCGAAGATCCTGATCTGCTGGGCCAGTATCTGGCCCAGATCGGCGCGACCCCGCTGCTCACCGCCGAGGACGAGGTGCTGTTGGCCCGGCGCATCGAGGCCGGAGTGCACGCCGCCGAGGAGCTGGAGCGGGCCGACGCCGGCGAGCGGCGCCTGGCGCCGCGGCGGCGCCGGGAACTGGAGGCGGCCGTACGGGACGGCTGGCACGCCAAGGACCACATGATCCGGGCCAATCTGCGGCTGGTGGTGTCGATCGCCAAGCGGCACGCGCACCGGGGGGTGCCCCTGCTGGACGTGATCCAGGAGGGCAACCTCGGGCTGATACGGGCGGTGGAGAAGTTCGACCACTCCAAGGGCTTCAAGTTCTCCACGTACGCCACCTGGTGGATCCGCCAGGCGATCGAACGGGGCCTGGCCCAGCACGCGCGTACCGTGCGGCTGCCCATGCACGTCGTGGAGGAGCTGCAGAAGCTCGCGAAGGCCGAACGGCGGCTGCAGCTGCGCCTCGGCCGTCAGCCGGCGGTCGAGGAGGCCGCCCGGGAGAGCGGCTTCGACGAGGGCCGGGTGGCGTGGCTGCGCCGGGTGGGCCGGCAGACCCTGAGCCTCGACACGCCTGTGGACGACACCGGCGAGACCGTCGTCGGCGATCTCATCCCCGCCGCCGACGTGCTGCAGGCTCCCGAGGTGGCCGAGTACCGGGCGCTCGCCGAGGACCTGAGGGACGCGCTGGGCCTGCTGGCACCCCGCGAGGCCATGATCCTCAGTCTGCGCTACGGGCTGCACGACGGGCAGCCGCGCACGTTGCAGCAGGTGGCCGACCAGGTCGGGCTGACCCGGGAACGCGTCCGCCAGCTGGAGCGGGAGTCGCTCAGCCGGCTGCGGGCGCCCGAGACCGGGGAGCGCCTGCTGGAGTGGGCCGGCTGACGGTCGGTACACGGCGGGCACGGCCGCGGTCCGGTCGTGGTCTCGGCCCGCTTCGCGTGTCGTATGCCCCGGCCCGCGTCGGGTGTCGTATCCCGCGGTCCGTCGGGTACTCCGGGAGCATGTCCGGTATCGAACTCAGCAGCGCCGCATTCAGCGATCACAGCATGATCCCGCGCCGCCACGCCCATGACGCGGACAACGTCTCCCCGCCGCTCACCTGGTCCGGCGTGCCGGAGGAGGCGGCCGAGCTGGTCCTGCTGTGCGAGGACCCGGACGCGCCGTCCGGGACCTTCCTGCACTGGCTCGTCACCGGTATCGACCCACGGGCCGGGGGCCTGGACGCGGGCGGGACGCCGCCGGGCGGCCAGGCGCATCGCAACGGCTTCGGGGAACGGGGCTGGGGCGGCCCGCAGCCCCCGGTCGGCGACGACGCGCACCGGTACGTCTTCCGGCTGTACGCCCTCCCCGCACCGGTCTCGCTCCCGGACCGGGCGAGCGCGGAGGAGGCCCACGCCGTGCTCGACCGGCAGCAGCTGGCCAGCGGCACCGTCGTCGGGCTGTACCGGCGCTGACGTGGTTCCGGGCCGGTCAGGGCTCGGCACGGGCCACGAGGAGGGCGACGTCGTCGTCGCCACCGGGGGGCCGGAGCGTCTCCAGCACCCGGTCGCACGTCTCCCTCAGATCCTGGGCGGCCGTCGCGGTCAGGGCCTCCAGGAGGGTGCCGAGGCGGGCGTCGATCGGGTCGCTGCGGGTCTCGACCAGGCCGTCGGTGTAGAGAGCGAGTTGGTCACCGGGGCGGAAGGGGAAGACCGTCGTCTCGAACGCCGTCCCGCCGACCCCCAGCGGCACTCCGGACGGCAGGTCGAGCAGCTCCGCGGGCCGGCCGGACCGCAGGAGGGCCGGGGGCAGATGGCCGGCGAGGCTGATACGGCACTCCCCGCGCTCGGGGTCGTACCGGCAGTAGGCGCAGGTGGCGATGGTGTGCTCGACGTCCTCGGTCAGGCGGTCGAGGTGCCGGAGCACCTCCGCCGGGTCGAGATCGAGCTCGGCGAACGCGCGGGTGGCGCTGCGCAGCTGCCCCATGCTGGCGGCGGCGTTGATACCGCTGCCCATCACGTCCCCGACGACCAGAGCGGTCTTGTCGCCGGGCAGGCGCATGGCGTCGAACCAGTCACCGCCGATCTCGCTGACGGCTCCGGCCGGCAGGTAGCGGCAGGCGATCGCCAGGCCGGGCAGGCGGGACGGCAGCTGCGGCAGCAGCCGGCGCTGGAGGGTGAGGGCGGTGTTGCGCACGCTCTGGTACCAGCGGGCGTTGTCGATGCAGGTCGCGGCCCGGCTGGCCAGCTCGCAGGCGAGGAGCGTGTCGTCCTCGTCGAAGGAGGCGGGCGTGCCGGTGCGGATGAGGCTGAGGGCTCCCAGGACCTCGCCGCGGGCCAGGAGCGGCACCGCGAGGTAGGAGTGCACCCCCGCCTGTTCCAGGGGGGCGGCCTCGCCGGTGCGGGCGATGCGCCGCAGGTCCTCGCCGGTGGTCTCGGCCACCAGGACCGGTCGGCGGGTGCGCACACACCGGGTGAGCAGCCGGTCGCTCTCGTAGCGGGCCAGTTCTCCGGGCGGGTCGGCGACGTCGGCGGCCTCCGTGGCCTGTGCCGCGGCGACGGCGGCGACGCGGAAGCGGGCGGGGCCGGCGACCGACGGGGTCCGTCCGTGCAGGAGGCTTTCGAGCACGTGGACGGAGGCGAGGTCGGCCAGGTCCGGTACGACGACACCGGCCAGCTCGCGTGCCGTCTGCTCCACGTCGAGGGTCGTACCGATGGAGGCGGAGGCGGAGGCGATCATGGCCAGCCGGTTCCGGGCCTGTGTCGCCGAGATGGTGGCCTCGTGCCGCTCCGTGATGTCGATGACGGACGTGGCCACTCCCAGCACCCGGCCGGCGGCGTCCTCCAGCCGGTGGTACGACACGGACCAGGCGTGATCGCGCTGCGGATCGGAGGCGGGGCGGCCGACGACGTATTGGTCGGTCACCGGCTCCCCGGTCTCCAGGACCCGGCGCAGCCTGTTCTCGATGGCCTCGCCGTCCAGGAAGGTCAGGACCTCGCGGACCCGCCGGCCGCGATGGTCGGCGGCGGACATGCCGTGGATCCGCTCCAGCGCCGGGTTGACGTTCAGGTAGCGCAGGTCGGTGTCCAGGATGGCCAGGCCGATCGGGGACTGGGTGACCAGGCGTGCCGACAGGGCGACGCCCCGCTCGACCTGGGCCAGCATCGCCTGGTCCACGGCCAGTCCCAGGGCGTAGGTGTCGCCGAGGTCGTCGAGCAGGCGCATGTTGCGGAACTCGACCAGCCGGGTGCTGCCGTTCTTGTGCCGGACCGGAAAGGCGCCGGCCCAGTCGGTGCCGGACTCCAGGACCTCGGCGAACAGCGCGATCACCTCGTCCCGGTGCTCCTCGTGGACCAGCAGCTGCGCCGCGAACTGGCCCAGCGCCTCCTCGGCGGTGTAGCCGAACAGCTCGACCGCCTGGGGGCTCCAGAACACCACGCGCCCGCTCGTGTCCAGCACCACCGCGGCCACGCTGAGCAGATCGAGCAGGCCGGTGGGCGACGAGCCGGCACCGGCCAGGGGGCGTCCCCGGCCGGGTCGCGAGGTGTCCGTGCTGCCCATGCCCGTGCTCCTCTCCCACTCGGTGGGAGCGCGCGCCGCGTCGGCGGCCTACTGCCTGCCTTCTTCCTACCTTCTACATAGTCACCGCGTTCGAGTCGACGTGCCTCGCGGCGACCGGCACGAGTGGGACGGGGCCGCTCGTCACAGCCCCGGAGCGCGCCCGGCCACGTCACCTCCGGGGTCGTCCGCCAGCACCACCGAGGCGGTGGTCCGCTTGCCGACCGGTTCCCGGTGCACCTCGAAGCCCTGGCAGACGGCCATCACGATCTCGAGGCCGTGCTGCCCCACCCGGCCCGGATCGGCGGCCCTGGCCACCGGCAGTGTCGGCGCGCCGTCCCAGACCGTGATGTCGACGCTGCCGCCGGAGAGCTCCAGATCGACCAGGCACGGCCCGGGCGCGTGCTTGCAGGCGTTCGTCACCAGCTCGCTGACCACCAGCTGGACCACATCCATCGCCCGGTCCGACACCGGCAGACCGTGATCGGCCTGGACCCGGGTCAGGAAGTCCCGCGCCAGGTCACGGGCCTCGGCGATGTCGGTGGGACCGCCCTCGTACGCGGCCGACACCATGACGGGCGCCGCCTGGTCGGACCGCGGCTCCCCGCTGCGGGCAACCTCGTCCATACCCACCGCCCTTTGCCTGAGCGCCTGATGCCTACCCGGCGTGTACCCAGAAACCGGCGCGGTCCCGATGGGAACGGGTGGGCGAGGGGGGCGGGGTGCGGTCGTCATCGGTCTGCCCGGGCGGCGCGGGGCCGGCACGCGAGCCCCGTCTTCGGTGGTGGATCGGCCCCCGTGCCGGGCATGATGCGGGAACGAGGCGGGCGCACGGCGGGGGGCCGATGGGCAGCGAGGTACGGCGGGACGAGGGCGGTGCCGGGGCGGCGGAGCGGCAGAGGGAGCTGGCCGAAGTCCTCGACGAGGTCCACCGGTTGTGGCACACCGCCACCGGGGAGGAACTCGCCGGGGCGTGGGGCCCGGTACTCGACCGACTGGGCCGCGTCGAGGCCGCGTTGGCGGAGCACGGGGAGGACTTCTGCCTCGTCTTCGTCGTCCGGGGCCTTGTGCTCGGCATGCGCTGCCACAGCAGGAGGGAGCACGCGCCGTCCGACTCCGATTCCGCGGACCGGGCGGAGGCGCTGCGGCGCCTGCGGTGGACGGATCGCCATGCGCCGACGGCCGACCAGCTGGCCGTGCACGCCCGCGTGATTTTGGTCTTCCTGCTCGTGCCCTGGGCCGTGCCCCGCGCCGACGGCGCCCCCACCGTGCTGCGGGACGCGCTGCTCACCGCGGGTCACAAGGAAGAGCTGCTGACCGAGTCGTTGCGCCGGGATCTCGAAGAGGCCCAGGAGGTCGTCGGCCGGATCGCCGCGGCCCCGCTCGACGCGAGGTTCCGGCAGCAGACCGCGAACGTCAAACGGGTCATCGAGCGGATGCTGGCCCCCGGTGCGGACTGGGCGGATCCGTCGGCCGATACGCAGGCGCCGGCCCCCGAGGCGGGGGCCACGGACACGTCCGCGTCCGGGCAGGACGGTGATGACCCGGACGACCCGGAGGAGGCACTGCTCGACGCCGTCCGCGGCCTGGTGACCCTGGCCGGCGCCCGCAGCACGGCGCAGTTCACCCGCATCCTGGTCTGGCTGGGCGCAGGGCTGGGGTCTGCGGCCGGACGACCTCACCACAGCGTGCTGGAGCAGGACGCACAGGCCGCGGCACTGCTGCACCGGGCCGCCGCCGGCAGCGCGGCCGGGACCGACGGCGTACGCCGCGCCGCCGGCCTGATGCTGCGGACGCTCCACACCCTGCCGCCGGACGCACCGCAACGGGCCCGGGTCGCCAGGCTCCACGCCCACCTGCTGGTCACGCTGGAACTCCTGGACAAGGGATCGGCCGACTTCAGCCTGGCGGAGCGGCCGGCGCCGGATGCGGCCGACGACAGCGGCAACCGTCTGGACGACTGGCCGCTCGGTCTGGCCCTGGAGCCCGGTCTGGCCGCTCACCTCGACGGCGGTGCACGGGACTTCGCTCTGCAGATCGGCGTGTACGAGCGGCGCCACGTGGCCCGCATCGACCGGCTGCTGGCCTACCGGACCGGTGACACCGGCTACTTGGACGACGCGGCCGCCCTGCTCAGGGAGGCGATCGACGCGAGCCCGCCCGACTCCTGGTGGGTCGTGGCCCTGCGGGTGGACCTGGCCGAGATCCTGGAGCAGGCCGCCCTGCACGGCGGCAGCTTCCATGACGCGGACGGCTCCCTGGCCACCCTGCGGGAGCTGGGCGCGCGACTGCGCCACGACGGCTCGCTGCCGCCCGACGCGCCGTTCACCCTGGAGCTCCTCCTCTCCACCGCGGACCTCGAACTGAGCCACGCGAAGCGCACCGGTGACCACGCGGCCCTGCCGCCACTGATCGAGGAGCTGCGCGCCCGGCACACCGCTCTGCCTGCGGAGAGCACATGGCGCGGCGAGCTGGCGCGGCGGCTGGACGAGCTGGAGCAGCTGGGCGCGGACGGGCGGCAGGCCTCCCGCGGCGAGGCGCCCGAGGCGCTGGACGTCGCCGCCGAGCTGGCGGACCTCAGGCGCACGGTCGAGCAGGTGCACCGTGAACTTCAGGCGCCCGTGGTGTACCAGCAGCAGGAGTACGACCGGCGTGCCCTGCTCGGCCTGCGGCTGTTCCTCTCCGTCCAACGCGGCCTGAACGACCCGGTACTGCTGGACGGCGCCATCGCCCAGCTGACCCGCGCCCGCACGCTGCTCGCCGAGGGCAGGGGCGAACACCGCCGGGTGGACGTCCTGACGAAGCTGGCCGAGGCCCACGTGATGCGCGCCGCCACGCGGCGGGGGCCGCACGCCGGAGCGGACGAGCGGGCGTTCCTCGAGGTCACCCGCGAGGCATTGGACGAGCTGGCCGCCGACGTCCTGCTCCAGACCGGGGCCGACCACGGCCTGTCCGCCGCCCTCAACGGTGACGTGCTGGCGGAGCGGCTGGCGTGGGCCGCCCTCATCCGGCGCCGGCCGGCCGACGCGGTCGCCGACCTGGAGAAGGGGCGTGGCCTGGTGCACCAGGCCGCCGTCGCGTCGCGCGGCATCCCCCGACTCCTCGACGCGGCAGGCCATCCCGGGCTGGCCCGGCGGTGGCGGGCGCACGTTCGCGCCGGCCCGCCGCGTCCGGAGGCCGGCGACGCGGCGGGCCGGCCGGCCGGCAGTCCGCCGGTCCCCAGTGCCCTGCGGCGGGAGGCACTCGCCGTGCTCGGCGTCCGTGCCCGCCCCGGGCGGGGCCGGGGCACCCGGCAGATGGCCGGCACGGCGGACGTGGCCGCGCTCACCGAGGGCCTCGCCGCCTCGGGCACCGACGCGTTGGTCTATCTCGTGCCCGGCGTGCCCCTGCCCACGGGTTCGTTCCCCGGCCACGCGCTGATCCTGCGTCCCGGCACCGCACCCGCCATGCTGCCGCTGCCGGAACTGATCCGGCCCGGCAGCGAACCGCTGGAGCGGTACCTCGACGCCGCGGCGCG
The DNA here is from genome assembly GCF_044750305.1 of Streptomyces sp. NPDC088810. Classification (NCBI taxonomy): domain Bacteria; kingdom Bacillati; phylum Actinomycetota; class Actinomycetes; order Kitasatosporales; family Streptomycetaceae; genus Streptomyces; species Streptomyces sp. NPDC088810. The sequence continues at coordinate 642,781 of NZ_JBIVJQ010000003.1, read as the reverse complement.
TCGTTCCCGGGCACTCGCCGATCCGCGCATGCACGTGACCTGGCAGTCCGCCTACGACGGGCACTGGCAGGTCGTGCTGCGCGAGCTGTGCGACTGGGCGTGGCCTGCCGTGATGGAGCCGGTGCTCTCGGCGGTGCGCACGCTGCCGTCCGCGCAGGGGCCGCCGGACCGGCCGCCGCGGCTCGTGCTGGTGCCCTGCGGACGGCTCGGCGTCGTACCGTGGCACGCCGCACGGACCGACCGTGCCGACGGGCAGGGCCACCGGTACGCCTGCGAGGAGGCCGTCATCAGCTACGCCCCCTCCGGCACGCAGTTCCTCGCCGCGGCCGGCCGGCGCCGGATGTCCCCCGCCGACGGGCCGCAGGTGCTCGTCGCGGACCCCGAACTGACCCTCCCCTGGGCCGAGGTGGAGGCGGAGGCGCTGCGGGCCGCGTGCTATCCCGGGGCGCTGCGCTACGGCGAGTTCCTCGGCACCGAGGAGGAACCGGACGCCGCGGGCACACCGGCGGAACTGCTCGCGGTGCTGCCCGGCGGCACGTCGCCGGCGTCCGTGGTCCACCTGGCCTGTCACGCCCGGGCCGCGCCACGGCCCACGGACTCCGCGCTGCGGCTGGCCGGCGCTCCCCGAGCGGACGAGGAGACCGGCCGGCTCACCGTGGCGGGCATCCTGGACGGTGCCGCCGACGTCCCACCGGACAGCGCCGGCCCGCTGGTGGTGCTGAGCGCCTGCGAGACCGATGTGAGCACCCGTGACCACGACGAGGCGCTGACCCTCGCGACCGCGCTCGTCACGAGCGGTGCCGCGGACGTCGTGGGGTCGCGGTGGGCGGTGCGGGACGGTCCGACCGCCGTGATGATGGCCGTCTTCCACCACCACCTCACGGCCGGCGGGCTGGCCCCGCCGGACGCCCTGCGTGCCGCGCAGTTGTGGATGCTCGACCCCCACCGCAGTCTCCCGTTCCCGCTGGACGGCCCGCTCCGGCACGAGGCGACCCGTTCCGACCTGCACCACGTCCATCACTGGGCCGCCTTCACCCACCAGGGCAACCCTGCGCCCTCGGGCCGGGGGACGGGTCCCCGACAGCAGCGCCACGGGTGAACGTGCGCCCCCGAACCCGACCGGATCACCGCTGGAGGATGCAGTGGACCGCAAGCCCCGACGCCCTGTGCACCGCGCACCGGCCGCCGCCGTCGCCGCCGTGCTCGCCGTCGCCGCCGCTCTCGGAGTGGCGGCGACGAGAGCCACCGCGGCGGACCGGACGGGCGGCACGGGACCGGACGCCGCGCGCGTGCCGTTGCGCGTGGCCACCTACAACATCCATGCCGGAGCCGGCCAGGACAACGTCTTCGACCTCGACCGCACGGCGGCGGCGATCCGGGACCTCGACGCCGACGTGGTGGGCCTGGAGGAGGTCGACGTGCACTGGGGCGCCCGGAGCGACTTCACCGACGAGGCCCGGGAGTTGGCCGACCGGCTGCGCATGCGGGTCTTCTTCGCGCCGATCTACGACCTCCCTCCGGCCACTCCGGGCGGGGAGCGCCGGCAGTACGGCGTCGCGGTGCTGAGCCGCTTCCCGGTGCGCGGCGCCTGGAACCACGAGATCACCCGGCTGTCCACCCAGACACCCGATCCGGTGCCGGCCCCCACGCCGGGCTTCGCCGAGGTGAAGGTCAGGGTCCGGGGCATCTCCGTGCACGTGTACGCGACCCACCTGGACTACCGTGCGGACCCCTCGGTCCGGCGGGCCCAGGTCGACGACATGCTGGCGGTCCTGGCCGAGGACCGCGGCCCGAAGGTCCTCCTCGGCGACTTCAACGCCGAGCCGGGCTCCCCCGAACTGGCCCGGCTGTGGGGGCCGTTGACCGACGCCGCCCCGGACGGCGGCAAGACCTACCCGGCGCTCGACCCGGTCAGGCGGATCGACCTCGTGACCGTCTCCCCGGACGTGACCGTCACCGGCGCGTACGAGTCCGGGACGACGGCCTCCGACCACCGCCCGGTGGTCGCCGACCTCCTGCTGCGCCGCCGGGGCCGCTGACCGCACCGACGGAAACGTCGTTTACGTGCTCCTGACAATTCACGCAACCCATGGCACCCTGCCTCACGCACGTCCTTCCGCACCGTTCTTCGTTCCCCCACCCTGCCCGGGCCGACCGTCCCGGGCACGGCAGAAGGAGACCTGCGTGAGACGCCATCGCACCGCAGCGGGCATTCTGTTGACCGTCGGAGCCCTGTTCACCGGCGGCCTCGTCCAGGCCGGAGCCGCCGACGCCGCGCCCGCCGGACCGTCGGCCGCGGCCCACACCGCCTCGGCCGCCGCACAGCACAAGGCCCGCACCTTCTGGACCGCCGAGCGCATGCGCAGCGCCACTCCCCTCGACCTGCTGCTGACCGAGCGGACCGCCAAGAACCTCAAGTCCCCGAAACACAACGGGAGTTCGGTCACCGTCGCCGCCACCCGCCCCGCGCTCGCCTCCTTCCCGCAGGCCGGCGGACCCTGGACCGGCGGCGGCGCCGTCGTCACGACCTCGGGCCGGGTGTTCTTCACCTTCCAGGGGCGCACCGCCTCCTGCACCGGCTCCGCCGTGACCAGTCAGAACGCCGGCACCGTCCTCACGGCCGGGCACTGCGTGAAGTACCAGGGCAGCTGGCACACCAACTGGGTCTTCGTGCCGGGCTACGACAACGGCAAGGCGCCGTACGGCCAGTGGACCGCGGCCAAGACGCTCACGACCCCGCAATGGGAAGCGAGCGAGGACATCAACTACGACGTCGGAGCCGCGGTCGTCACTCCCCTGAACGGCAGGACCCTCACCTCGGTCGTCGGCGCGCAGGGCGTCCAGTTCAACGGCGGTTACAACAAGCCGATGTACTCCTTCGGCTTCCCTGCGGCCTCGCCGTACGACGGCACCAAGCTCATCTACTGCAGCGGCAACAGCTCGAAGGACTTCCTCTTCTCGCAGGACCACGGCCTCGGGTGCAACATGACGGGCGGCTCCAGCGGCGGCCCCTGGTTCACCGGCTTCGACGAGGCGTCCGGCACCGGTCTGCAGGCCTCCGTGAACAGCTTCGGCTACACGTTCCTGCCGAACCGGATGTTCGGCCCGTACTTCGGTGACGTGGTCAAGGCCCTGTACGACAAGGCCCAGGCCTCCTGACTCGCCCAAGAAGGGCCCGGCGCCGCAAGATCGGCGGCGCCGGCGTTCAGGGCCTGCGGCCGTGGAAGGTGCGGCGCAGGTCGCTCACCCAGGCGTCGGGGTTCTCCCAGGGGATGAAGTGGCCGCCGTGGTCGTGGGCGTTGACGTTGACGTGATGGAACCAATCGGCCTGCGGGCCGGTCTCGAACGCCCGGACGCGCTCGTGGGCGGTGCGGATGCCGGGCGGGTTCTCGTACGTGACGAAGGTGAGGCCGACCGGGGCCTGCACGACCGGGGTGCGGTCGTGGGCGGGGCTCCAGGGATGGCGGTTGGCGTTGGCGTAGTAACGCATCGATGTGGCGATCGAGTTGTTCGCCCAGTAGATGGTGGCGTGGGTGAGCAGGTCGTCCTTGGTGAAGACGGATTCGAGGTCGCCGCCGTTGTCGCTCCAGGCGTTCCAGCGCTCCAGCAGCCAGGCGAGCAGTCCGGCGGGTGAGTCGCTCAGCCCGTGGGCCAGGGTGGCGCCGTCGAGCATGTGCACGGCGAGGTGGGGCGCCCAGCGGTGGTCCAGCTCGATGATGCGGGCGCGGACGTCGGCGGGCTGGTCGTCGGTGAGGGGCCGGTTCCGGGCGAAGTCCCAGGCGCGGGGGCCGGTGAAGAAGTCGAGCGGCAGCCCGGAGCCGATGTGGATGCCGTACAGCTCGTCGGCGTACTTGTGGCCGAGCTGGCTGGAGACGATCCCGCCGATGTCGCAGCCGCCGGCAGCGTACTTCTCGTATCCCAGGGTCTCGGTCATCAGGGTGTGCCAGAGATCGGCGACCTTCCAGAAGTTGACGTCCGGAAAGCCGGTGAGCGGGCCGGGGAAACCGAAACCGGGCAGGGACGGCACGACGACGTCGAACGCGTCGGCCGGGTCACCGCCGAACGCGGCCGGGTCGGCGAGCGGGTCGATCACCTTCGACCAGTGCCAGAACGTCCACGGCCAGCCGTGGGTGAGGATCAGCGGGATGGGGCGGGGGCCGCGGCCGGGCTTGCGCATGAAGTGCACCGGGACACCGGCGACGCTCACCTGGTAGTGCTCGTAGAGGTTGATGGCGGCCTCGGCCTTGCGCCAGTCGTAACCGTCCCGCCAGTAGGCGACCAGCTCACGGAGATAGCTGTCCGGGACGCCGTAGGACCAGTCCTCGTTCCCCTCGTCCAGCGGCGGACGGGTCAGTTCGAGACGGACACGCAGGTCGTCGAGGACGTCGTCGGACACATGGATCGGGCCGGGCTCCAGGGGGAAGGCGTGCGGGGCGGTCATGGCGTGATCCCTTCTGAGCAGGGGGAAGCGGTGCCGTCGGGAACGTTCCCCCGTCTCCGGTCCCCCTGAACGCACTCGGCCTCGGGCCGGCTCCGTCGCACGTTTCGAACCCTCCGCCGCCCGCCACCTCACAGCGGCGGGGCCGGCGTCAGCGGGCGCAGCCGACGTCCAGCACCTCGACCACGTCGCCGTGGACCGTGTACACCAGCCAGCACCATTCCCCGAACGCGGCCGCCAGGTCCGGCGCCCGTGTCAGGGCGTCGTGGGTGACCGCGTCGATGAGCGTGATGATCTCCGCGTGCATCTCGTCCGGCACGTCGAAGAGAACGTCGGCGGCCCTTTGGATCATTTCGACTTTCATGACACCCCCCGGGACGAGCAGGAGCGGAACGGCCCGGCGGAACCGGGTAGCCCGGGCTGCGCCCGGTGACCGGGCAGAGCCTTCGTCACCACCGTAGACCCGCCGGGCGCCCGCCATCGACGGCAACGGACGAGCGGGCGGGTCTGGCCGTCGTCACGCGCGGCGAGGGCCGGTCACGGCGAGCAGGAGGAGGGCGAGGGCCTGGATCGCGGCGACCACCGTGATCAGGAGCGGGATCGAGTGGCCGTACAGGGCTCCGGTCAGGGCGCCGCCCGCCAGGCTCGCACCGCCCACCACCCCGGCGAAGACGCCGTACGCGGTGGCCCGGCGCCGCGGGGGCACGAGGTCCGCGACGGTGGCCCGGAGCGTGGACTCCTGGATGCCCATGGCCGCGCCCCACACCAGCGACCCGGCCACGGCCAGGCCGGTGGTGTGCGTGAAGGCCAGCGCCGGGACGGCGGCGGCCAGCACCGGCAGCACGGCCAGCACGTGCGGGCCGATCCGGTCGTACAGCCAGCCGGTGGCGAGCGCGGCCACCGCGTCCACGGCCATCGCCGCCGCGTACAGCACCGGCACCCAGGGCGCCGTCATCAGGTGCCGTTGGACGAGGTGGTACGACAGGACGCCGAACGTGGCGAAGCCGGCGGTGGTGGTGGCGGTGAACGCCGCGTAGGTCCAGAACGCGGCGGGCAGCCAGCCGTCCGGTGGCGGCGCCTTGGCCGGCGCGGGTGCCTGCCGCTCGTACGCCTCCGGGTCCGGGACCCGTGCCCGGAGCCAGAACAGCAGACCCAGCACCGCCACGCCGGGTGCGGCGAGGACGCCGAGCGCGGGGCCGTAGGCGTCACTGCTGAGGGCGAGGACGCCCGCCACCGTCAGGGGGCCGACCAGCGCGCCCACCTGGTCCATCGCCTCGTGGACGGCGAAGCCCCGGCCGCGTCCGGTCACGGCCGTGGCGTGCGAGAGCAGGGTGTCCTTCGCCGGGGAGCGCACCGCCTTGCCGACCCGTTCGGCGACGACCAGGGCGCAGGCCGCCCACAGGACGCCGACCACGCCCAGCGGCGGCACGCAGAGCACGGTCAGGGCGTATCCGGCGATCGACAGGCCCCAGAAGCGGCGCGTGCGGTCGGCCAGCGGGCCGGACACCAGGCGCAGTCCCAGTGCCGCCGCCTCACCGGCGCCGGTGACCACACCGACGACCAGGGCGGAGGCGCCGAGGGACGCCAGCAGCGGGCCGGTGACGGAGCGGGCCCCCTCGTACACGAAGTCGGCGAGCAGGCTGACCACGCCGAACCACACGACGAACCGCCACGGCCCCATCCCGCCCGGCCCCGGCCCTTCCGTCCCCGCTGCTCTCTCGCCCACGGCGCCTCCGCAACCCCCATGCCGAAGCATGCCGCACACCGTCGCCGCACCGGGCCTCGTGCAGCCGAGGCCTGCGTATCCGCGGATGGTGCACCTCGTGCGGATGCTAAGTTCGCGAGGGCGCGGCACGCGGTGGGCGGCTCGGAGGACGAGGAGGTGCTCGCCGCCGGTGCCGGCGTCCGCAGGGGCCTTGCCCGGCCGAGTCCCGCGCCCAGGACACCAGTGACAGGAGCGACCGTGTGACCAGCCGAGTCCTTCTCGTCTCGCCCGCCATGAGCGTCTCGCTGCGGCAGGCCCGCTTCGACGACGGCGGCTCTCTCGACGACGGCGGTGCGGCGCGGGCCCGTTCGGCGGCCGGGTCGCTGCCCTCCGCGGCGCGGGTGCTGGTCTCCCCCGGCGTGCGCTGTCGTGAGACGGCCGCGGCACTGGGTCTGGACGGCGTGCCGGCAGCGGACCTGGCCGGTCTGGATGTGGGCCGCTGGCGGGGCCGCACGCTGGACGAGGTGGGGGCCGCCGAGCCGGAGGCGGTGGGGCGCTGGCTCACCGACCCCGCCTGCGCACCCCATGGCGGCGAGTCGGTCCGGGACCTGTGCGGACGGATCGCGCGCTGGCTCGCCGACGCCCGAGCCGTGGAGGGTCGTACGCTCGCCGTGGTCGAACCGGAGGTGGTGCGGGCCGCGGTCGTGGAGGCGCTGAACCTGTCTGCCGCGCTCTTCTGGCGTCTCGATGTGCCACCGCTGACCGTGACCGAACTCAGCGGCCGGACCGGGCGGTGGAATCTGCGGCTGGGGCGTCCGCTGGCGGCGCCGCACGCGGACTAGGGTCTGCCGGCCCGCGCTGCGCGGTGCCGGCGGAGCAGACGCGGCCACCGTGCAGCGCAGACAGCCGCGGTCGGGCACCCGGCGCGGCTGGGGGTGTCGTGCCGCTGCCGGGGCGGGCCCGGTGAGCGTCGGTGTCCGGAGAACGCCGGAGGGCCCCCGGTTGGTTCCGAAGGGCCCTCTGTCGTCCGGAAGAGGTCAGTGCGCGGCCGGAACCGCTCGCGCGCTCTCGGCCCTGACCGGCCGGGGGTTCAGCAGCCGCTCGGCCAACTCGCCGAAGGCGAGCCCGAATCCGCCCCACAGGACGGCCTGGATGGCCAACGCGGACAGCCGGAACCGCCACAGCAGGGTGGCCGGGAAGTCCTGCGGCACCTCGTTGACGGCCGGCAGGAACGCGTAGGCCAGACCGACGGCGACGGCGAACGCGGCCACCGCGGCCACGGTCGCCCACCAGGTGCCCAGCGCGGGCGCCAGGCGTTTGCCGAGGAGGGTCGCGGCGACCGCCAGGAGGACGCCGAGCAGCATCATCAGGAAGTACAGGCTGGTCCGCTTGCCGATGGTGTCGGGGTCGCCGACCGACGGCGGGTTGGCCGGGTACTTCAAAAACGGCACGACGTACACGGTGAGCAGCGCGCAGCCCGACAGCAGCAGTGCCGTGGCGCGCGGGCCGAATCGGCCGACCCGGCCGAGCGCGAAGCAGAAGGCGAGCGCGGCGATGCCGCCGAAGGCGACCCCGTAGACGAGGACGCCGGTGGCGAGGCCCGCGGTGGACTGGAGGGAGCGCGAGACGACTTCCGCCTCGTGCTCGTGGGAGTGGGCCTCCTCGAAGCCGATCGCCTTGTCGACGCTCGGCTCACCGAGGAGATAGGCCGCGATCAGGGCGAGCACGCCGGCCGCGAGGCCGGCGAGCATGCCCCGTACGAGGAGGTTCCGTACGGTTGCGGAATTCATGGGCGGGCGGTGTCCCCTCGCGTCAGTGGCAGGGGAAACCGAGCAGATGGCGGGCGTCGTGCACCCATTCGTGGACGTCCGTGCCGTTGAACACGGAGGTGGCGCCCTGCTCGGCGCCGACGAAGTAGAGCAGGACCAGCATCAGGATGCCGAAGAAGACCGCCCAGGGAGCTATCGCCTGCAGCGGCAGCTTGGCGGGGACGGCGGGCGTGGTGGCTGTCGGCGGGGCGACGGTCTGCGCCATGGCAGAACCTCCTCTGGGAATTCGCGTCCCATCTCGGTGGTGCACAGGACGACGGCCCCGGGTCTGACTCGCGAGCACCCTCGCGGGGCCCGCACACAGTGGCGCGACCGTTCCGGATTCTCACCGGCTTCCGTCATGCCGTCGTCGATATCGGACAGACCGTACCGCGGGACCGGCACCCCGCCAAGACCGCCTCCGACCGGCGTGATCTTCCTCTCGTGCCGGGTGGGCGGCCGTGTGCCCGGTGGGTCGGCGGTGGCGCGATTCGACTGGTCCCGCTCAGGGTTCCGCGCGCCGGCGCGGTGGGGTGAAGGCGTACAGGTCGAGGATGTCCGGCCGGGGCGCCACGCCCGGACCGCCGGCGCGTACCCAGGTGACGATGTCCTCGGTCGCGGCCGGGTCGTTGACCAGCCCGAGCCAGACCGGTCGCGCGCCGGCGGCCCGGCCGGCCGCGGAGGGCTGTACGACGATGACGTTGGCCTGGTCGCACACGTCGAGGCAGTCGGAGATGCGCACGGGCACCTCCGCCCGCAACCGCGCGGTCTGCGCCGCGTGATCACCCGTCACCTTCGGGCTGCCACAGCAGCAGTCCCGGCACACGACGACCCGGCACGGCACCGGTCCGCCCGCTGTCTCTTCCGTCGGCCTGTCGGGCATACCGCGCCGCTCCCCTCCCGGGGAGATCCGCCCCGGTGTCGCCTGAGGAGGCGACCGCGTGAGTCTCCTGGCTCCCGGGTCGTCGCCCGTCCCGCCTTCCCGCCCCGCTCGGGGGCGGTGGCCTGCCGGGACTCGCTCACCGGTCACAGTGGCGGGACCGCGCCGGATTCGCACCGGCTTCCTCGGACCGCCGTCGCCTTGTGTCGCCGGTCATCATGTCATCACCGGTGGCGGCCCGTCACCCGGCCGCCGTTCGGAGGGGCTCCCGCGGGAGCCCCTCGCCTGCCGTGAACGGTGAGAAGACGATCACGAGCAGGACCCTTCCGGGACTACGGCGTCACGGGGCGAGCAGCAGCAGATCCGTGCGGGACTTGGCCGCCTCGTAACGACGGGCCACGTCCTGCCAGTTGACGACCTGCCACATCGCCTCGATGAAGTCCACCTTCTGGTTCTTGTACTGGAGGTAGAAGGCGTGCTCCCAGGCGTCGAAGACCAGGATCGGGGTGGAGCCCTGGCCGACGTTGCCCTGGTGGTCGTAGACCTGCTCCACGATCAGGCGTCCGCTCAGCGGCTCGTGGGCGAGTACGCCCCAGCCCGAACCCTGCGTGGTGGCCGCGGCCTTGGACAGCTGGGTCCTGAAGGCGGCGAAGGAGCCGAAGGACTCCTTGATGGCCTCGGCCAGCTCGCCGACACCGTCGGCGGCTAGGGGCTCGCCACCGCCGTCCTTCGGACCGGTCATGTTCTGCCAGTAGATGCTGTGCAGGATGTGCCCGGAGAGATGGAAGGCCAGGTTCTTCTCCAGGCCGTTGATCGACCCCCAGGCGTCCTTGTCCCGTGCCTCGGCGAGCTGCTCCACGGTGTCGTTCGCGCCCTTCACATAGGCCGCGTGGTGCTTGTCGTGGTGCAGCTCGATGATCTCCGGGCTGATCACCGGTGCGAGCGCCGAGTAGTCGTACGGAAGCTCCGGGAGCGTGTACAGCGCCATGTCCAACGTCCTCCGACATTATTGCGAACGAGATGCAAGTGCACGTTAACAGCAAGAACAGCCGCATGCCGATCAGGCCTTGGACCTAGGACTCGTGACGTCGGCCGGCACGGCAGCGCCCACCGCGCCTGCCGGGTGGCGTCGCCGAGCGGGAGAGCCAGCGCGGCGAGTGCACGTCAGTTCCCCTGATCGTGTACCCCGGCTCCGTGTCATGGCCGGGACCCTGCGCGGACCACGCGCGTCGGGCCGTCAGTCACCCGATATGACTAATGACGCAGCGTGCACCCCTTGTCCCCACTGGGCCGTCCCCCGTTCGGAGTTGCAGCCGTCCGAGGGACATGAGTCCGTTGGTGTCGTGTCCGTCCGGCTCTCACTCAGGAGGAGACATGGGCGCCAACGACAACGGCCGATCGGCCGACAAGCTGAGCGTGGTTTTCGCGGTCCGCGTGATCGAGGGCGGCGAACAGGGATTCCTGGATCTGTACGAGCAGCTCCGGAAGTCCGTGTCCAGCACCCCCGGACACATCATCGAGCGGCTCGGCGAACCCGTCGACGACTCCCGCCAGTGGGTGATCACCAGCGAATGGCGGACCGCCGAGGACTTCTTCGCCTGGCAGCAGAGCGCGGAGCACCAGGAGTTGGTGGCCCCGCTGCGCCAGTTCGTCGACCAGCGGCAGTCCATGCGGTTCCGTGTGATCAAGGAGACCAAGGGGGTGGCGTCTTGACTCCCCCCGTGCGCGGCCCCGTCGCCGTCCTCGGTCTCGGCACGATGGGCGCCGGCCTGGCCGGTCGCCTCCTCGACCAGGGGATGCAGGTCCGGGTCTGGAACCGGACCCCGGAGCGCACCGCCCCGCTCGCCGAGGCGGGCGCCTACGCCGCCGCCAACCCCGCCGACGCCGTCGCGGGCACCAGCGCCGCCCTCTGCGTCGTGGCCGACGGCCAGGCCCTCGGCGCGGTGCTGCACGGACCGGGCGGCGTGCTGGCCGAGGGCCCGTACCCCGGCGTGCTGATCTGCGCCAGCACCGTCGCCCCCGACGAGGTCGTGCAGATCGCCGGAGAGGTCCCGGCGGTCCTCGACGTCGGCATGCTCGGCAACCGCGACCACGCCCGCGACGGAGAGCTGCGGCTGTTCGCCGGCGGCGAGCAGCGGGCGTTCGAGACCGCCCGCCCGTTGCTGGAGACGCTGGGCAAGGAAGTGGTCCATCTGGGCGCACTCGGGTCCGGCATGCGGATGAAACTGCTCCTCAACCTGCTGATGGGCATAGAGGTGCAGGCCCTGGCCGAGGCCACCGAACTGGCGGAGGCCTGCGGCCTCGACCGGCAGCTGGTTCTCAGGACCATCGCGGGCAGCGGCTTCGCCTCGCCGGTGATGGCGTTCAAGTCGCGGCGCCTGGCCTCCGGCCGCTTCGAGGAGCCGGACTTCCGGCTGCGGCTGATGGCGAAAGACCTCATGCTCGCTTCCAAGCAGGCAGCAGCAGTCGGCCTGAGCCTGCCGCTGGCGACCGCCGCGGCGGAGACCCACGTCCGCGCCACCGAGCAAGGGCTGGGCGACCAGGACTGTGCCGCGGTCACCCGCGCACTCGCACCGAAACCGGAAACCGACACGTGATCATCGACATCCACGGGCATCTGTCCCCACCGGAAGCGGCGAAGCGCTTCCCCATGCCCCCGAGTCTGACCGACGTCGACGGCATGCTCGCCGCTCGCGCCGAGGCCGGCATCGACCTGACCATCATCGGCAGCCCCGTCGGGGCCGGCGCGATGGCGCGGGTTCCGGGCGTCGACAACTACGCGCAACCACGCGACCGGCTGCGCAGCTTCCACGCCTGGATGTCGGGGCTGATCCGGAAGTTCCCGGACCAGTTGCGCGGGTACGTCTACGCCAACCCGTTCGGCGACGACGATCACCTCGAAGGGGTGCGCGAGACCCTGGCGGACCCCGCCTTCGTCGGCCTGATCACCACGTCCAGCGTGCACGGAGAGCTGCTCGGCTCGCCGCGCGCCGACTCCTTCTTCGCGCTGGCCGCGGAGGCCGGGGTGCCGGTGCTGGTGCACGCGCCGGCCGAACCGCTCGGCACGGAACGGGTCGAGGAGCTCGGCTTCGTGGAGCAGATCGGCCGCTTCGGCGACGTCACCCTGGGCATGGCCATGATCGCGTTCGCGGGATGGCTGGACAAGTACCCCGGTCTGCGGCTGATCGGCGCTACCGGCGGCGGCGCGATGGCGCTGCTGCCGGAGCGCCTGCAGACGGCGGCGCGCCCCCGGCACTGGGCCGGGGGCGCACCGCCCTCCGGCCGGCCCGGGGCGGCCTCCGCTCCGCCGGCGGAGCAGCGGGCACCCCAGCAGGACCCCGCGGCCCTGCGGCCCTCGGCCGACCCGGCCGCGGCGCTGCGGCGCATGTACGTCGACACCAGCCCGTTCAGTGCGGCGCACCTGAGCCTGAACGCCGAAGTGCTGGGCCCCGAACGGATGCTGTTCGGCACCGACTCACCGCCGATGGCCGCGCCGCTGGAGGACTTCATCCACATGATCGAGAAGCTGCCGGTCGACGCGGCCGCCCAGCAGCGCATCCTCGGCGGCAACGCCCAAGCCCTCTTCGACCTCAGGAGTCGTCCGTGACCACCACCCAAGAGGCCGTCACCGCAGCCGAGCGGTGCACCCCGGAGTTCCGGCGCGATCCGCACGCGGTCTACGCCCATCTGCGCACAGCGGCGCCCGTCTGCCCCATGAGGCCGCCGCACGGCAACGACACGTACCTGATCACCCGGTACGACGACGCGCGGGCCGCCCTGTCGGATCCGCGGCTGAGCAAGGACATGTACGGGGCCATGGACGCCTACCGGAGGATCTTCGGTGACTCGTCCGTCGCGCTGGACGACAACATGCTCAACTCCGATGCGCCGAAGCACACCCGGCTGCGCCGGCTGGTCAACTCCGCGTTCACACCCCGGCGCGTGGAGGCGCTGCGGCCGCGGATCGAGGAGATCGTCCGGGACCTGCTCGACGCGTGCCCGACCCGGGAACCCTTCGACCTGCTGCCCGAGTTCGCCTTCCCGCTGCCGATCATCGTGATCTGTGATCTGCTCGGCGTGCCGCCCGAGGACCGGTCGCGGATGCAGCACCTGTCCACCACGGTGGCGCAGACCGGTTTCGGCGAGGAGGCCAAGCGGGCCCAGCAGCGGGCCGAGGAGGACCTGCACGCGTACTTCACGCAGCTCATCACCGCCAAGCGGGACCGTCCGGGCGACGATCTGCTGAGCGCGCTCATCGCGGTCCGGGACAACGACGACGGGCTCACCGAGAGCGAGCTGGTCTCCACGGCGTTCCTGCTGATGTTCGCCGGTCACAAGACGACCGCGTACCTCATCGGCAACGCCGTCCACCACCTGCTGTCGCATCCCGCGCAGCTGCGCGCCGTACGGGAGAACCCGGAGCTGATCCGCGCGGCGGTGGAGGAACTGGTGCGCTACGACGGCTCGGTGGAGAGCGCCACGTTCCGCTACGCGACCGAGGACGTGGAGTACAGCGGGACCCTGATCCCCAAGGGCGCCCTGGTGCAGATCGCCATCAGCTCGGCCAACCGCGATCCGCAGAAGTTCGACCACCCCGACGAGCTGGACGTGATGCGGCCGGGCAACGCGCAGGACGCCCATCTCGGTTTCGGGCACGGCAGCCACTACTGCCTGGGTGCCCCGCTGGCCCGGATGGAGACGCAGCTCGCGCTCACCCGGCTGTTCGACCGGTTCCCCAGGATGGCCCTGGCCGACCCGGCCGCCGGGCCACGGTGGCTGGAGGTGCCCTTCCCGGCCTTCCGCGGCCTCGCCGAGCTGCCGGTGGTCCTCGACCCCGCCGGCTGAGCGACCGCGCCCACCCGTCCGCGCCGCCTCGCCACCATGACCGGCCGGGCGGCGCGGCCGCGTGGGACCAGGCGGTGGGCGGCAGTCGGGCCGGGCCGACCCGTTCGCCCGGTACGTCGGCTCGGCTCCGTGTCGAACGGCAGGCGGACCGGGCGCAGGCGACGGGACGCTTCTGCTTCGTCGCCGCCGTGGCGGTCCTCGTCTTGCCGGCCGTCATCACGCTGCCGGGCCGGGCGGCAGCTGGACCGTCGTGATCAGGTGGCAGGCCCCGGTGCCCGAGCCGCGGTAGGTGTGCGGGGGCGTCGGCGTCGAAGGTGGCGGTCCGGCCGGCTTCGACGGTGTGCTCGGTGCCTTCGACGACCGGCCTGCTGAAGGTCGCGGCGGAAGAACTGCAGGGCCTGCTCGCCCCGCACGCCCGACAGACCGCCGTCCACTATCGCGGCCCCGCGAGTCCCAGGCATCCGTCCGAGGCCGGCGTCGTCAGCCGCCGTCCGCCTCCGCACCGGGCAGCAGCACCGTGGCCGGGTGCGCCGTACCGCGGGCCTCGCCAGCCCGAGCCGGCCCGTCGGACCGCCGCTGCCGGCGGCGGGCGGCCGGTGACGGGGTGGTGAGGACGGCGAGGCAGGCGATGACGAGGGCGATGCCCATCCACCCGGCGGCGGGCAGGCGTTCGCCGACGACGAGGACGGCGAGGACGGCCGCGACGGCCGGTTCGAGCTGGGACAGGGTGGTGGCCGTGCTGGCGGGCACGCGCGCGAGACCCCAGCCGAACAGGACGTACCCGGCGAACATGGGGACCACCGCCATGTAGGTGCCGACGGCCGCGTTGGACCAGGAGCCGACGAGCGGCGCGCCGGTGGCCAGCAGGACGGGCAGCAGGAGCACTCCGCCGAGCCCGAAGACGGCGCCCATCGCCGCCCGCGAGGGGAGGCCGCGGCTGATGAGCCGGTGCGCGGCCCAGGAGTACAGGGCGTAGGTCGCGGCGGCGACCAGGCCGAGGCCCACGCCGAGCAGCGTCCCGGCCACGGACGCCGGTCCCGCGCCGTCGGCGGCGTGGCCGGCTTCGGCGACGCACAGCAGCACGGTGCCCAGCAGGCCCAGGGCTGCCGCGGTCGTCCAGCGGCGCGTGAGCCGGCGGCCGTCCATGACGCGTTCGATCAGGGCCGAGGCGAGCGGGGCGGTACCGATCGACACCACGGTGCCCACGGCGACTCCCGCCAGGTGCATGGAGCTGTAGAACGCCAGGGGGTAGACGGCCACCGAGGCCGCGCCGAGCAGGACCGCGCGGCGCCGCTCGCGCAGGCGGGGTGCGTGCCGGGCGAGCTGCGCGGCGGCGGCGAGGGCCTGGAGCAGCCCGCCCAGGCCCATGGCGACGGCACCGATGGCGAGCGGGCCCACCTCCGGGGCGAAGGTGGCGGCCGTACCCGTCGTCCCCCACAGGACGGAGGCGGCCAGCACGCACAGGGCGCCGGTTCCGGCGGACCGGCTGTGGCCGGCGAGCGGCTTCACAGGCGGTCCAGCAGGTCCGCCGCCAGGGAGCGGGCGTGCCGGAGGCGGTCGCCGTCGCCTTCCAGCCCGGCGCGGGCCATCGCGCCCTCCAGGAGGAAGGCCAGGTGCTCGGCCGTCGCGTGCGCCTCGTCGGGACGCTCGGGCAGCAGCTCCCGCAGGTGGCCGGCGATCAGCCGCTCGACCTCCTCCTTGTGGGCGCGCACCACCGCCCGGCCCGCGTCCCCGGCGGGAAGTTCGGCGGCGGCGTTCAGCAGGCCGCAGCCGCGGAAGCCGTGCTCGTAGGCGAACGCCGCGTGGTCGGCGTAGGCGTCGAAGACCGCGAGGACGCCGTCGCGCGGGCTCCGGGCCTGCTCCAGCCGGGCCCGGTACAACCCGAGCCACTCCTCGTGCCGGGCGTCGAGGTAGGCCCTGACCAGGTCGGCCTTGGAGGCGAAGTTGTTGTAGAGGCTCATCTTCGCCACGCCGGCCTCCGCGGTGATCGTGTCGATGCCGGTGGCCGCCACGCCGTCGGCGTAGAAACGGCGGGCGGCGGCCGCCAGCAGCCGCTCCCTGGCCGGCCGCCGCCGGCCGCTCTCCGCGGTCGTCACACCGCTCTCCTCATCGTCGTAAAACTAGGTAGGTAGGTCTACCTAGCGTACGGGACGATGCCGTCGGTGTCAGCGGGTGGCCTCGCCGGGTCGGGTGTCCGGTCCCTCGGGGAGGCCCTCGCTGGTGAGGAAGTAGAAGACCGGGAGGGCGACGAAGACGGCGACCGCCCACAGGGGTGCGACGAGCACGCCGAGCAGCCCGGCCGCGCCGTACGCGAGGGCGCCGGCCCAGGAGCGCAGCCGCCCGTGCCGGACGTAGGTGGGCTCCACGTCCGGTTCCAGCAGCTCGGGCCGGCGGGCGAGCTGGTGGTAGAAGGCCACCCAGCTCAGACACATCGCGGCGGCCAGCCCGGCGTAGAGCGCGACGGCGACCCGTGCGTCGGAGCCCGCGGGGTCCGCCCGGAGTGCGTCGGCGACCACCGCGGTGGGGAACGAGAGCGCCGCCGTGGTGAACAGCAGCAGCAGATTGGCGGCGTGCAGCCCGCGGTCCATGACGCGGACCCGTACGAAGGCCTGGTGGTGGTTGAGCCAGATCACCGACACATAGCCGAAGGAGGCCAGGTAGCCCAGGTAGGAGGGCCACTGGGCCAGCAGGGCGTGGCCGAGGCCGCCCGGCCGGTGCGGTGGGCCGGCGAGGCCGAGGGCCAGCAGCGTGACGGCGATGGCCAGCACGCCGTCGCTGAAGGCTTCCGCGCGGCTGGTGTCGGAGCGGGAGAAACCGCGGAGGCGGGTACGGGACACGCTGGCTCCTGAGGTGCTCGTCGGTTCGTCAGGCACCGCTGCCCGGCCGGAAGGCGCTCAGCGGGGCCGGTGCGAGGACGGGCGGCGGGTGGTGTCAGTGGCCGGTCTGCCGGACCGGGACGTGGGGAAACTCCCTCGTCGTGGGGTCGGGCCGGCCGCTGCCCGGGGGGGCGCGGGGGCAGGTGCCGGGGCCGGAGGACGTCCGGTCCGGGGCCGGCGGCGCGCCGAGCGCGTGGCCCGCAGGACGGTCGCGCCCGCCCGGGTCGCCGTGCCGAGGGGGACCCACCGGCACGTACGAGACCCTAGGGCGGGCGGTCAGGGGTGGCTTGACTGTGTGTGCACCGGCTGTGGCCTGTCCGCGCTCACCGGCCGCAGCCCCGTTACCGTGCGCCGTATCGTCGGACCGCGATGCCGGGTACCTGACTTCGGGGGGTTGTGTGCTGCTGCTCGATCTCGCCACCGTGGCGCCACGTGACCGGGTCGACGCGTTCCATCACGCGTTGACGGACTCGTCGGTGCCCAACGACGTGGTCCACGAGGAGCCCGCCTCCGGTATCCACGCCCGCATGGAGATGTGGCGGGTGGGCGGGCTGCACCTCTTCGCCACCCGTAACTCCGGCTTCGAGGTACGACGGACGGAACGGCACGTACGTCACCACCGGAGCAGCCCCGTGGTCTCCGTCTCACTCCAGCCGGAGGGCGTGCACCGGGCCGAAGTCGCCGGTGAGCGACGGCTGTTGGGCCTGGACGACCTCTGCGTCTTCCACGAGCTGTCGCCCCGCGTGTACGGCTGGTCCGGTGACGGGGCGTCCCGGTCCGTGATGTTCGACGTGCGCCGACTCGGCCTGCCGGTGGACGTGGTGGCGAAGGCGGCCGGGCGACTGCGCGCCAGTCCGCTGCACGACCTGGTCCTGAGCCATCTGCGCGAGGTGTGGCGCGATCCGGACCGCCTGGAAGCCGACCCCGGCGCACCGCACCTGGCGTCCGCGACCACCGACCTGGTCCGCGCCCTGCTGCTCTCGGCCGCGCACACCGAGGAGTCGACCGCGGTCCGGTCCGCCATGGACGACACCCTGCTCACCCGGATCATGTGCTACGCGCGGCGGCACCTCGCGGACCGCGATCTGACACCCGAGCGGATCGCCGCCGAGCACGCGGTTTCCGTACGCCGGCTCTACCTGCTGTTCAGCGAGGCGGGGTGCAGCCTGGAGCAGTGGCTCATCACGGAACGCCTCGGCAGGGCGCGGGAGATGCTGGCCTCCCCGCGGTACGACCGTCTCACCGTGGCCGCGGTCGCCGCACGCTGCGGGTTCAGCAGCCCCAGCCACTTCAGCCGCCGCTTCCAGGCGGCGTACGGGTCCGCACCGAGCGAGTGGCGGCGGCACCGGCGCACGGAGGCGACCGGCGCGGCCGGCTGATCCCGGCGGGCGCCCGCGGCGGCGGACTTGCGGGTCAGCCGGTGTGCAGGGCGGTGTGCAGGGTGTCCGTCACCTGGATGCGTGCCGCCCTGGACGCGTCCGTGCCGCGGAGCAGGTCGAACAGGAGGAATCCGTGGATCGTCCCGTGGTAGCGGAGGGAGACGACGGGGACGTCCGCCGCCCTCAGATGCGCGGCGTACGCCTCGCCCTCGTCGCGGAGCACGTCCGCCTCCGCGGTGAGGACGAGCGCCGGCGGCAGCCCCCGTAGCTGACGGGCGGGTGCGCGCAGCGGGGAGACGGTGTCGTGCGTGCGGATCCGGGGGTCCGGCGCGTACCGCTGCCAGTAGTCGCGCATGGCGGCGCGGGTCAGGAAGTAGCCGTCGGCGAACCGGTGGTAGGACGGGGTGTCCATGGCCGCGTCGGTCACCGGGCAGATCAGCACCTGGTGCCGGAAGCCGGGACCACCGCGCTGCCGGGCGGCCAGCAGGGTGAGGGCGGCGGCGTGCTGGGCGCCCGCGCTGGCCCCGACGACGGCCATCCTGCTCCCGTCCAGCCGGCAGCCCGCGCCGTGCCGGGCGATCCACCGGGCCACGGCGTACGCCCGCTCGACGGCCGCCGGGTAGCGGACGTCGTCGGGGACGTCGTACTCCGGGACGACCACGGCGGCGTCCGCTCCGAGGACGAGGTCCGTCACCAGGTGCCGGTGGGCGTAGGCGTCGGTCAGCATCCAGCCGAGCCCGTGCAGGTACAGCACGACCGGCAGGGTCTCGTCGCTGCCGGCGGGGCGCAGGACCCGGACCCGGATCCGGCCGCCGTCGTGTCCTGGCAGCGCCAGCCACTCCTCCTCGACGTCCGGCTCGGCGCCATCGTCACCGGTCCACAGAGACGCCATCCGCGCCCTGGCAGCCGCCGCGCCCGCGTCCGTGTCCGACGGCGCGGGCAGTTCGTACGCCTCGGTGAAGGCGCGAGTGAGCCGCTCCAGGACAGGCTCGGCCCCGGGAGGCGGAACGTCGTCTTGCAAGAGAACTCCTGCGCGGGTTCGCGGGCCGTTCGGGAGAGGGGCCGTGGGGATGAGCCACCGGCCCTCCCCCGTGGCCGGGCAGGCAGGCGCTCGGCGCCGGAGGCGGCTCCACCGGCACGGGTGACCAGCGTAGGGCGCGCCCTGCGGGGTGCGAGCGGCGCCGTCGGACGAATACTTGCCGCTGCGTGCACAGTTCCGGCCGGTCAGCCGGTTCCGCTCCCGGGGGCGCCGGACGGCCGGGTACGGCTGCGCCAGTCGCGGGGTGACATGCCGTAGGCCGCGCGGAAGCTGCGGCTGAAGTGGGTGGCGTTGACGAAGCCCCAGCGCCGGGCCACCGCCGACACCGTGAGGTCGGCCGAGCCGGGCCCGGCCAGCTCGCGCCGCGCCTCCTCCAGGCGGCGTTGCTGGATCCACCGGCCGATCGTGCTGCCCTGTCCCTCGAAGAGCTTGTGCAGATAGCGGACCGAGATGTGCTGGGCCGCGGCGACGGTGGCGGGCGTCAGGGTGCGGTCCCACAGCCGCGCGTCGACGTAGGCGCGCACGCGGCGGAGCAGCTCCTGGTGTTCCGGTCCGGGCGCCGGCCGCGCGGGCTGCGGTTCCCCGGCTTTCGACGCGTCTCCCCCGGCTGCAACGGCTACGGCGGCTTCGGCGGCCAGCGAATCCACGAACCCGGTGATCGTCGTGGCGAGCCGGAGCGCCGTCCGTGGCGGGTACTCGGGCAGCGTGTCGAGGAACGTCCGCAGGAGGGGTCCGAGCAGGGGCGCCACCGGGCCGTCGGCGAAGGGCGGGCGGCCGGCGAGAGCCCCCGCCTGGCGGTCGGTGAGGGTGAGGGCGAGCCGCGGCACGCGGACGAGGTGCAGCTCGAAGGGCTCCGACTCGTGCAGCAGCAAGGGGACCGCTCCGTCGCACACGAAGAGGTCGCCGGGACCGCAGGGCGCGGTGCCGGCGCCCCGGACCAGGGTCGCCCGGCCGGCGGCGTGCACGCCCAGCAGCAGGTGCGGTTCGCTGGTGTCGTCGGCGGAGCGGACCAGGGACCGGGCCGCTCCCCGGTAGGTGGTCATCCGGAGGAGGCCGAGGGTGCGGACCCGCGCCGGTTCGGTGAAACGGGCGCAGGCGCGGGCCCCGGCCGGCAGGAAGGACCGCACCGGCGTGCTCGCCCACGTCAGGTCGGGATACGGGGCTCGGCCGGCGTCGCCGCCGGTCGCGGCGGGCGGGCGCATCAGGTGCATGGGTCCCCCTGGTCGAAGCGGTGGTTCGGACGCCGGGACGGTCCGGCGGTGGACGTCCGCCGAGGGAGCCCACGACGTCAGCCTGGGCCGCCCGGGGAACGGCGGGGAGAGCGTCCGGCGTTCCGTGCGGACAGGGGCACGAGCCGTGCGCGGTGAGGCACCGCGCCGTGCGTTCCTCGGCACGAAGCGCGCGTTCGCCGCGTTGCGGCGGCACTTCTCCCGGCTGTTTCTGCCTGTCTTCTTCCTGGTGGTCCGCAGGGGCCCGCTGCTTGGCTGGTGCGGGCGGGACCGCGAGTGCGGCCCCGGCCCACCCCATGCCGAGGGAGAGCAAGTTGAGCGTGGTGCTGTCGACCGATGCGGTGCCGGACCAGGACAAGGTCGCCTACTGGAGCGACGCGCTGGGCCGGGCTCTGGTGCCGGTCGCCGTCACCCCGCGGGCCGGCAAGCCGTTCGACGGCAGGATCGTCACCGACCGTCTCGGCTACCTCCGGATCTCCCGCATGGAGGCCGACGCCAAGCGGGTGACCCGCACCCCGGCCCTGATCGGGCGGTCGCCCGAGGACCTGGTGGCGGTCGGTCTCCAGCTGGCGGGCACGGCCACCTTCGTCCAGGACGGCCGGCGGGCCGAGCTGGGCAGGGGCGACCTGGTGCTCTACGACACCGCACGGCCCTTCTCCGTCACCTATCCGGAGCGGTTCGCCAGCCACGTCTTCCACGTGCCGCGCCAGGTGCTGGGCGTCTCGGACAGCGACATCAGGCTGGTCGCCGGTACCGCCATCGGTACGGGCCGCGGCTTCGGCGCGGTGCTGCGGCCGTTCCTCGCGACGCTGGCCGCTTCGGCCCCCTCCTACGCGCCCGACGTCGGGCAGCGGCTGGCCGGCCACGTCGTGGACCTGTTCGCCACGCTGATCACCGATCAGGCCCACCGGGAGCCGGACGGCAGCCGCGACCACCTGGTACGGAGTGTCCGCGCCCACATCGACCGGCATCTCGGCGAGGCATCCCTGTCACCGGAGTCCATCGCCCGGGCGCACCACATGTCCGTCCGCTACCTGCACCGGCTCTTCGAGGGCGAGGGCATCACCGTGAGCCGTCTGATCCAGCAGCGGCGGCTGGAGGCGTGCGGGCGTGAACTGGCCCGGCGCGGACGGGTGACCCCCACCGTCTCGGCCGTGGCCCGGCGCTGGGGGTTCGTCAACCCGGCCCACTTCAGCCGGGCGTTCCGCGCCGCCTACGGGGTCTCCCCGCGGGAGTGGCGCACCCTGCACCTGGAGCAGGGCGTGGGCGGGCTGGCGCACAGCTGACTCGCGGCGGCGCGCGTGTCAGCCGGTGTCCAGGCGGACCAGCCGGGCGCGGGCCTCGGCGACCCGTTCCGCGTCCGCTTCGGGGCCGAGGGCGACGCACCGCGCGAACACCTCGCGTGCCTCGGTGGTGCGGCCTGCGCCGAGGAGGACGTCGCCGAGCGAGAGGAGATAGCGGCTCTCCAGGGCGATGTTGCCGTCCGTCCGGGACAGTTCGACCGAGGTGCGCAGGTGTTCCACCGCTTCGTCCCAGCGGCCCATGCCGCCGTAGCCGGCTCCCAGGCCCGCGAGCACGTTGGCCCGGGTGAAGGCGGCGATGTGCGGTTCGACGCGGTCGCCGGCCTCGTCCAGCCGGGTCAGGGTCTGCCGGTAGGCCTCGATCGACTCCTCGTAGCGCCCGGATCTGCGCAGTTCCGTGGCGCGTGAGATCAGGGCCTGGAGCATGCCGTGCAGGTCTCCGGCGGCCCGGAACAGCGCGACGGCCTCGGCGGTGTGCTCGGCGGCCCGGCCGTGCTCGCCGAGCAGGCGGTGGGCCCACGAGGCGTACTGGTGCGCCCACGCCTGCTGCCCGGTGTCACCGGCCCGCCGGGCCGCGGCGAGCGCACGCGCGGAGTACCGGAGGCCGTCCTGGGGCCTGCCCTCGCACAGGATGAGGGCCCAGGCGTAGTAGTTGAGGTGGGTCGCTTCGAGCAGCGGGTCGCCGAGGGCCTCGGCGGACCGGGCGGCGGTGCCGAAGACCTCCGGCCAGTGCCCCCAGAAGATCCACTGGTCGGAGAACCAGTGGAGGGCCTCGGCCACCTCGACGACGGCGGCGTGGTCGCCGTCCGCCGCGGCGGCGTGCAGGGCCGCCAGCCAGTTGGCGGCCTCGGCCTGGAGCCAGTCGCGGGCCTTGTCGGCGCTGGAGAGGTCGGCCGTGCCCTGCCAGGACGGGGGCGGGGCGCCGTGGTCGGGTTCGTACCACCGGCCGGCCACGACGGCCGTCTCCAGCAGCCAGCGGAACATCGACCGGCGGGCCCGCTCGATGTCCGCCGCCTTCTCCTCGGCGGTGAGGCGGTCACGGCCGTACAGGCACAGCAGGTCGTGCAGCCGGTAGCGGTCGTCCCCGGTGTCGAGCAGGCCGGCCTCGACCAGTTCCTCCAGGGTGTCCTCGGTGTCGTAGAGGTCCTGGCCGGTGAGCCGGGCGGCGCAGGCGGCGCCCACGTCCGGGCCGGGGACCAGGGACAGGCGGCGGAACATGCGGGCGGCGGGGGGCGTGAGCTGCCGGTAGGACAGGTCGAAGGCGCTCGCCACCCGTACGTCGCCGGCGGACAGCGTCTCCAGCCGACGTTCCTCGCGCGTCAGCCGGTCCGCGAGCCGGCGCACGCTCCAACCGGTGCGCGTGGCCAGCCAGTTGCCCGCGATCCGGAGGGCCAGCGGCAGGTGTGCGCACAGCCGGGCGACCTCCTCCAGGGCGTCCGGTTCGGCGGTGGCCCGCTCCTTGCCGACGAGGGAGGCCAGGAAGGCGGCCGACTCGGCGGGGTCGAGCCGGCCGAGCGGCAGCCGGTGCACGTCGTCCAGTCCGGTGAGCATGCGGCGGCTGGTGAGCAGGACCAGCGTCCCGCCGGCGCCCGGCAGCAGCGGACGGACCTGTGTCTCGTCGCGGGCGTCGTCCAGCACCAGCAGGCAGCGGCGGTCGGCGAGCACCTGCCGGTAGAGGGCGGGGTGGGCCTGTGATCCCGCCTGCGCCAGGTCCCGGTCGGGCACACCGGCGGCCTTGAGCACCCGGACCATCAGCTCGGGCGGTGCGGGCGGGCTGTCGTCGGTCCCCCTGAGGTCCAGCATGAGCTGGCCGTCGGGGAAGCGGTCGGCCAGCCGGCGGGCGGCGCGCAGCGCGAGGGTGGTCTTGCCGGTGCCGGGTGCGCCGTGGATGGCGACGACGACGGGCTGGGCCTGCGGGGCGGCGCCCTCGTCCTTCCCCGGTCGCGCGAGTTTCTCCAGGCTGCTCAGCTCGTCGACGCGGCCCACGAAGTCGTCGGTGCCGCGCGGGAAGGAGCGGACGCCGACGGGGCTGTAGCCGGGGGTGCGTCCGGCGCGGGCGGCGGTGAGCAGCCGTTCCCGTTCGGCGTGGGCGAGACCGAGTCCGTCCGCGAGCGCGGCCACCGTCCGCCGCTGGGGTGCGGCCCGCCGGCCGCGCTCCAGGTCGCCGATGCCGCGCACGCTGACCCCGGACGCTTCCGCCAGCGCCTCCATGGTCAGCGACTTCGCCAGTCGCAGCTCCCGTAGCAACGGCCCGAACGCCGCCTCTGCTGCGGACACGCCAGCCCCCTCCCCCTGAAGATTGAACATTCTAATACTTGTGGAGGGTCGTTGATCAGGCGCGCGCGTCGATCGGTCACCGCTGCGGCACGAGCGCCACGGGGCACAGCGAGTGGTGCAGCAGGGCGTGCGCCACCCGGCCGAGCTGGTGCCCGAGACGGCCGTGCCGGGGGCGGGCGCCGACGACGACCAGGTCGGCGGCGGCCGAGCGGTCCACGAGCACCTTCCGGGCGTGGCCCTCCAGCGTCGCGCGGTCCACCCGGACCCGCGGATGGTCCGCGGTCACCTCCCGCAGCAGGGTGTCCAGCAGCTCGGCCGCCTCCCGCTCGTGCCGGGGCGCCAGGTCCTTGCCGAGCAGCGGACGGCCGGCGCTCTCACGCGCGGGGCGGTGCCAGACCCGTACGACGTCGAGGACGCAGCCGCGTGCCTCGGCCTCCTGGAAGGCGAAGCGCACGGCATCGCCGGCGGTGTCCGGTTCCCCGGCGCCGAGCAGGACACGCCGGTGGGCGCCGGCCAGACCGGCCCGGTCCCCGCGGACGACGACGACCGGGCAGCGGGCGCGGGCGGCCACGGCGAGGCCGACCGAGCCGGGCAGCAGCTCCTTCACCACGCCCCGGCCGCGTGCTCCGGTCACCACGGCGAAGGCCTTGTCGCCTTCGCTCAGCAGGGCGGCCACCGCCTCCTGCGGGACGATCTCGGTGGCCGTCCTGACCTGCGAGGACCGCTCCCGGGCCCGGGCCGCCGCCGAAGCGACGATCTGCTCGGCCAGCACCTGCTCCGAGAGGGGTTCCTGGCTGCCCGACGGTGCGGCGCCCTCGTAGCGCGCCCAGAGACAGGCGTACACCAGCCGCAGCGGCAGGCCGCGGCGGGCCGCCTCGTCCACCGCCCAGTCGACCGCCGTCAGACTGGCCTCCGATCCGTCCACTCCCACGACCAGGGGCAGTTCCGTCATCGGGCTCACCGCCTTTCGCCGGGCCGCCGTGCCTGCGGCACAAGCCCTCGATGCCACCGTGACACGCCCCGGCGCCGGGCACGAACAGGTCGCTTGGCCCGGCCGCCGGGACCTGCGGCAGCCGGGGGCCTGGCCCTAGTCCTCGGGAGCCGCCGCCCCGTGCAGCGGCGCGTGCCAGACCAGCCGGGTGCCCCCGCCGTCCGGGCGGCCCAGTTCCAGGCCGCCGCCGAGACCGCGCGCCCGTTCCGCCAGGTTGCGCAGACCGCTGCGGCGGCCCTGGGGCGGGATGCCGACGCCGTCGTCGGTGACGGTGAGCCGCACCTCGGTCCCGTCGGTCTCCAGCACCACGTCGGCGCGGCGGGCACGGGCGTGCCGGGCGATGTTGGTGAGGGACTCGGACAGGACGGCCACGACATGGTCGGCGGTCTCCCGCGGCACATGGGTGTCGAGCAGGCCCTCCATCCGGAGGCTGGGCGCGAAGCCCAGTACCGGCGTGGCCTCGCCGGCCACCCGCACCGCGCGGGCCCGCAGCCCGGGTGCCCGGTCGCCGTCGGGGGTGCGCAGCCCGAAGATCGTCGACCTGATGATCTTGATGGTCTCGTCGAGGTCGTCCACGGCCCGCCGCACCCGCTCCGCGGCCTGCGGGTGCTCGATGAACCGGCCCGCGCTCTGCAGCGTCATGCCGGTGGCGAACAGCCGCTGGATGGCCAGGTCGTGCAGGTCGCGGGCGATGCGGTCGCGGTCCTCCAGCAGTGCGATCTGCTCGGCGTCCCGACGGCGCTCCGCGAGTTCCATGGCGACGGCGGCCTGCGCGGCGAACCCCTGCAGCAGCTCCGTCTCGGTCGCGGAGAAGTCTCTCGCACCCGTCTCCCGCGCCAGCAGGACCACGCCCCGGACGCGCTCCTGCCGGCCGATCGGTACGGCGACGGCCGGGCCCAGTCCGGCGAACCGCGGCGGTCCCGCCGTGACCCGGTCGTCACGCGAGACGTCCGGGCTGCTCACCGGCGCGCCGCGGGCGAAGGCCTGTCCGGTGAGACTCCCCTCGACCGGCAGCACCAGCCCGCGGTGCGCCTGCGCCTCCCGGCCGATGGCCAGCTCCACCGCGAGGGTGCCGGTGTCCTGCACGGGGGTGGCCACCGTGGCGAGCGCCGCGCCGGTGATGTCCCGCGCCCGCCCGGCGATCAGCCCCAGCACCCCGTGCTGGCCCGTACCGGACATCAGGCTCCTGCTGATCTCCGCGCTGGCCTCCAGCCAGCGCCCCCGCAGCCTGGACTCCTCGTACAGGCGGGCGTTGTCGATCGCCACGCCCGCCGCCACGGCCAGCGTGGACAGCACCGACTCGTCGTCCTCGTCGAACTGCAGCCCGCCCCGCTTCTCGGTCAGGTAGAGGTTGCCGAAGACCTGGTCGCGCACCCGGATGGGCACGCCGAGGAAGCTGTTCATCGGCGGATGGTTCGGCGGGAAGCCGTACGACGCCGCGTGCTCGGAGAGCTTGGCCAGCCGTAACGGCGCCGGGTGGCGGATGAGTTCGCCGAGGATGCCGCGGCCCTCCGGGTAGCGGCCGATGCGGGCGATCCGCTCCGCGTCGACGCCGGCCGTGACGAAGGCCGAGAGCCGCTCGCCGTCCGAGCCGATCACGCCGAGCGCCGCGTACTCGGCGTCGACCAGGGCCGCCGCGGCCTCCACGATGCCGCGCAGCACCTGCTCCAGGTCCAGTTCGCGGCCGACGGAGAGCACCGCCTCCAGCAGGCTGTGCACCCTGTTCTGGGTGCCGCGGGCCGCATCCAGGCGGGCCTGCAGCTCGTCCAGCAGTTCGTCCAGCCGGAACTGCGGCAGCCGCACAGCCCGCGCCTCGCGCCCGTCCTCGGAGCCTCCCACTGCCGTTCCTCCAGCCCCGTCCCCGCGTCCGGCCGTCCCCGCCGAGGTTCACCGTAGCGGGCCCCGGACCGGACCCCTCGGGCAGGGCCGATCGGCCCTGCCCCCGCCGGGGTGCCGGCGGGGCCGATGGCCTGGTGCCGGCCGGCGCGCGACCGCCGGGCCGGGCAGCGCGACCGGGTGGTGATCGTGGGCACGGCCCGCGGGCGGACGGCGGCGCCTTCCGGTACGAGGGGCTTCCCCCGCGGCAGGTGCCGGCCCCGGCGGAGTTCCGGCCGACGGCGTACCGCCCACCTGGACCCGGCGCACCGGCCCGGACGGGGACCGGGCCCCGCTGGCCGGCGGGGTCCTCCTGCTGCGGATGCCCTAGCTCACCGGCGACCAGCTCCGCCGGGAGACCGGGCGCAGACAGCGGCGCACGGAACCGGAGAGCGGCACGAACCGGCGCGGAGCCGGTGCGCGCGGTCGACCGGGCGGTGGGGCCTTCGAGGCGGACGCGTCTGGAGTGTGCCGGTGACCGGCCGGGCCGCCCTCGTGACGGACCCCGCCGAGCAGGTACGGGGAGTTCGTACGGATCGCGCCGGCCCTGGTCACCGGGTGCCGGCCGACCGGAGTCCCAGCAGACGGGCCGGGGCGCTCAGTGGCCGTCGGCGCGCAGACGGTCCCGGGCCCGGGTGGCGATGACGGCTGCCTGGACGCGGCGTTCGACGCCGAGCTTGGCGAGCAGCCGGGAGATGTGGTTCTTCACCGTCTTCTCGGCCAGGTACAGCCGCCGGCCGATCTGCCGGTTGGTCAGACCCTCGCCGATGAGGGCCAGGATCTCCCGCTCCCGCTCGGTCAGGCCGGGCAGGACGCCGGGCTCGGTCTCCTGCTGCTGCCCGGCCCGGAGCCGGGCCATGAGCCGGGTGGTGGCGCTCGGGTCCAGCAAGGACTGCCCGCGGGCCACCGTGCGCACGGCGGAGACCAGGTCCGCGCCCTGGATCTGCTTGAGGACGTACCCGGAGGCGCCCGCCATGATCGAGTCGAGCAGGGCCTCCTCGTCGTCGAACGAGGTCAGCATCAGACAGGCCAGCCGGGGCAGGTGCGAGCGCAGTTCCCGGCAGGCGGTCACGCCGTCACCGTCCGGCAGCCGGACGTCCAGCACCGCGACATCGGGGCGCAGGGCGGGGACGCGCACCAGCGCCTGTTCGACGGTGGCCGCCTCGCCGGCCACCGTGATGTCCGGCTCGTCGTCCAGCAGGTCGCGCACCCCGCGCCGAACCACCTCGTGGTCGTCGAGGAGGAAGACCCGGACCGGCCGACCGGGCCCGGCCTGCTCGCGCTGCACCATCTCGCTCCTTGTGACGTGTTCGGTCCTGTCCGACGATCCTTCTCCTCCCCGGAATGTGAGACCAGGGCCGAGCGGCCCTCCTTCGCGCGAAGTGACACGGCTACGCGCGTGGTTCCCGCGGCCCGCACCAGGTGATAGACACAGCGGGATCACAGTTCCTGTCCGCCAGCAGGAAGGTTGCTGCCGCATGTCTGCAACACGCCGTCAGATCCTGTCCCGCGCGAGCGCCTTGGGAGCGGGCATCGCCTTCACCGGTGCCCTGTCCGAGCTCTTCGCGGGCACCGCCGCCGCGCAGAACCTGGGCCACACCGGCTACGGCCCGCTCGCCTCCGACCCGAACGGGCTGCTCGACCTGCCGAAAGGTTTCCGCTACACGGTGCTCTCCCGCGAGGGCGACCAGCTCCGTTCGGGCGAGGGCCGAGTCCCCTCCAACCACGACGGCATGGCCGCGTTCGGCGGCCGAGGGGGCCGTACGCACCTCGTCCGCAACCACGAGAACCGGGTCACCGCGCGGATCCCGGTGCCGACCGTGAGCGGTCTCACCTACGACCCGGCGGGCAAGGGCGGCTGTACGGCCCTGACGCTCGACGCGGACCACCGCGTGCTGTCCGAGCGGGTCGCCATCGCCGGTACGGCCGTCAACTGCGCGGGGGGCCGCACCCCTTGGGGTACCTGGCTGACCTGCGAGGAGACCGAGGACCGGGCGGGCACCAACGGCTACACCAAGGACCACGGCTTCATCTTCGAGGTCCACCCCACCGACCCGCACCGCACCGGCGCGGTCCCGCTGACCGCGATGGGTCGATTCCAGCACGAGGCGATCGCGGTCGACCCGCGCAACGGCACCGTCTACGAGACGGAGGACGCCTTCCTCAAGCCGTTCGGCCTCTTCTACCGCTTCCTGCCCGCCAAGCCGCTGGGCGGTGTCGGTTCGCTCCGCGCCGGCGGCCGGCTCCAGGCGATGCGCGTGCCCGGCGTACCGGACCTCTCCACCATCCAGGAGACCGGAGCGCGCTTCGACGGCATCGAGTGGGTGGACGTACCCGACCCGCTGGCCGCCTCCACACCCACCCGGCTGCAGGACTACGGCCCCGGCGGCATCACCCACGCGCAGAAGCTGGAGGGCTGCTACTGGGGCGGCAGCTGTGTGTACTTCGTGTCGTCCTTCGCCCGCAGCGCGGACGGCTCCGCGGCCGACCACTACGGCCAGATCTGGCGCTACGACCCGGCGCGCCGGCGGCTGACCCTCGTCGTCGTGTTCGGCCCGGACACCGACGTCCAGCTGCCCGGCGAGTCCCCGGACAACATCTGCCTCGCGCCCAGCGGCGGCCTGATGGTGTGCGAGGACGGCAACGGCGCCCAGCACGTGTTCGGCGTGACCCGCAAGGGCGAGGTGTACGCGATGGCCCGGGGCCGCCAGAACATCGGGACGCCGGAGCAGCCCGAGTGGGGCGAGTTCGCCGGGGTCACCTTCTCCCCCGACGGCGGGACGATGTTCGTCAACTGCTACACGCCCGGCACGACGTTCGCGGTGACCGGTCCGTGGCGCAGGTGACCACCGCTCGCCGACGGTCCCCGGGTTCCCCGACGCTGCGTCCGGTGGTCCGGTAGGTATGCTCACCGCCGTGCCGCAGGCGATCACCTCATGCGCCGCAAGACGACCGAGAGCAGCGAGAAGAGCACCGTGACCACCCACGTCTACGAGAAGGACGGCGCGGCCATCTACCGCCAGTCGTTCGCCACCATCCGTGCGGAAGCCGACCTCGCGGGCCTGCCCGCCGACGTCAGCCAGGTCGCGGTGCGCATGATCCACGCCTGCGGGATGGTCGACCTCGTCCGGGACCTGGCCTACACGCCGGGGGTGGTGGCCCGCGCCCGTGCGGCCCTGCGCGCCGGGGCGCCGGTCTTCTGCGACGTCCAGATGGTGGCCAGCGGCGTGACCCGCAGGCGGCTGCCGGTCGGCAACGACGTGCTCTGCACGCTGTCCGACCCGGCCGTCGCGGAGCTGGCCGCGCGGCTGGGCACCACGCGCAGCGCCGCGGCGGTGGAACTGTGGCGGGACCGGCTGGAAGGCGCGGTGGTCGCCATCGGCAACGCGCCCACCGCGCTGTTCCACCTCCTGGAGATGATCGAGGCGGGCGGACCCCGGCCCGCCGCCGTCATCGGTGTCCCGGTCGGGTTCGTCGGCGCCGCCGAGTCCAAGGACGCCCTGGCCGCGCACCCGTCCGGGCTGGAGCACCTCGTGGTCCGCGGCCGGCGCGGCGGCAGCGCCATCGCCGCCGCCGCGGTCAACGCGATCGCGAGCGAGGAGGAGTGACGGCACGGGCGGCGGCACCGGTCAGGGTGTGAGGCGCTCGCCGATCCAGCGGGCCGCGCTCTCCGGGTCGGATACGACCGGCACACCCTCGGGAACCGGTGGCCTGCGCACCACGACGACGGGCAGCCCGGCCTCCCGGGCGGCCGTCAGCTTCGGCGCGGTGGCCGCCCCGCCGCTGTCCTTCGTTACGACGACGTCGATGCGGTGGCGCCGCAGCAGTTCGCGCTCCCCGTCGAGGGTGAAGGGGCCGCGGTCCAGCAGCACCTCCGTCCGGGACGGCAGCGGGGGCCCGGGGGCGTCCACGGACCGGACGAGGAACCACAGGTCGTCCAGGTCCGCGAAGGCGGCCAGGCCCATGCGCCCGGTGGTGAGGAACACGCGCCGGCCGAGTGCGGGCAGTGCCCGTGCTGCCCCCTCCAGCGAGTCCGCCTCGTGCCACCGGTCGCCCGGGACGGGGACCCAGCCGGGCCGCCGCAGGGCGAGCAGGGGAACACGGGCGGCGGCAGCGGCCTGTGCCGCGTGGAAGCTGATCGTCCCGGCGAAGGGGTGGGTGGCGTCGACGACCGCGCCGACCGTGTGCTCCCGCAGCCACGCCGTCAGCCCTTCCACCCCGCCGAAGCCGCCGACGCGCGTCCCGCCCGGGAGCGCCCGGGGACCGGCGACCCGTCCGGCGAGGGAACTGGTCAGCCTCAACCCGGGTGTGCCGTCGAGCAGTTCGGCAAGGCGGCGGGCCTCCGTGGTGCCGCCGAGGATCAGTACGTGCATGGGCAGTCCGGGTTCCGTTCATGAGGAGCAGCGGGTGCGGGCCGGGGCCGGAGCGGCGAAGCGGTCATCTTAAGTCCGGGTTCACCGTCCGGATGGCTCGGAGGTCTCGGCCCGCAGCTCCGCCGTCACGCCCTCGACGGTCGAGCGGGCCGTCTGGTCCGGAACGCCCGCCGCGATCAGGGTGGCGTGAAATACTCAGTACATCCCTGATGATCTCATCAGTTTCTCTCGCGGCTGCTATCCGTCCGCCGCTGCCGGGAGCATGACGAAGCCCGAGGTGAGGGGCGGCCCGCCCCGGCCTACCGTCGGAACCGATGGAGGCACACGCGCAGTACGGTTCGGGAGCGACCCTGCACGACCTGTGGCACCGGCTGCCGGGCGGGGCGCGCTCGGAGCTGCTGCGCCGGAGCGCCGAGGCCGACTGGTGGATCCTCGACGCGCTGCCGAGCCACTGGGAGGCGCTGCGCCCCCTGGTGTTCTCCGAAGCGGCCTACCACCGGTTCGGCGCACTGGCGGCAGGCGTGCTCCGGTGCGCCCTGCTCGCGTGCCGGCGCCGGGCCGGGACCGCCGGCGAGCTGTACCGTGCCCTGCACGACCACCGCGACCTGCGGCTCCTTGACCCGGCACAACGGCTGTCCGCCGCCGTCCTGCTGCGCATGGCTCGTCCCGACGCGCTCCTGGTCGGCGGTACGCCGTGGTTCGTCGAGCTGAACATCGGCCCCAACATCTACGGCGTCCCGGGCCTGGAGCAGCGGAGCGCGGCGTTCGTCCGCGGCTGGCGGGACGGCGTCCTGGCCGAGCCGCCCTCGACCCTGCGGGCCCGGGCGAGCTGCCTGGCCGGAGCCGTACCGGCCGGCAGCCGAGGTAGCCGGACGCTCGTCCCCACCTGGCGGGCGACCTCGGGCATCGCGGCGAAACTGGACGGCACCGGCGCCCTGCGCCGCTACCTGGGGCCGGCGGCGGCAGCCGCCCGGGCGGCGGGTCTGGACGTGTCCGTCGCGGACCTGTCCGAGGTGCGCGGCGGCGCCGGCGGGCTGTGGGTCGGCGACGACCGCATCGACGTGGTCTTCAACCAGTTCGCCAGTCCGGTGCTGGCGGACGGCGGATCCGTCGGCGTCCTGCGTGCCGCGGTCCTGGCCGGCAGCGTGCAGTTGTTCGTCCCCGAAGCCTCGTGCCTGCTGAGTGCCAAGCAGGTACTGGCCTGGATGCACGAGGATCTGGACCTGTACGAGCCCGCGGACCGCGAGCTGATCCTCGCGCACGTGCCGTGGACGGCGTGGCTGGGCCCGGAGCAGCCGCCTGAGCTGCGCCGGAGCGTCCTGGCGCGCGCCGTGCGGGAGCGGGCCGGCCTCGTCGTCAAACCGTCGTGCGGCCGTGGCGGCGCCGGTTTCGCCGCCGGTCACCAGGTCCCGGCGCGGGACTGGCTCGACCTGCTGACGCAGCGGTCCCGCGAGCGCACGCTCGTCCTCCAGCGCCGGCTCGTGCCCGACCGCACCCGGATGCACTTCCGCAGCCGCGACGGCGCCCGGAAGGTCGCCCTGGTGCCCTTCGTCCTGTCCCCGTTCTTGCTGGACAGCCGCATCGCGGGCGCCTACGTCCGCCATCCCGGCCCCGAGGCGGACGCCGCCGACGCGCCCGTGAACACCGCGGCGGGAGGCGTCTCCAACACCGTGCTGCTGCTCCCGGACACGGAGCCGTGACGCCGCCTCACGGCCACGCTCAGAAGGTGAGGACCAGACGCCACCGGAGGCCGCCCGCCTCCGGCAACCGGTGGGCTTCGGGTGCCTGTGCGGCCGGCAGGGTGCGGGCGCCCCTCGGGGTGAGACGGGCCTTCCTGGGCGAGCTGCCGGATGCGGTCCCGTTCGGCGTGTTCGCGCGCGTACCGCGGTACGAAGGTGTTGCGGGTGACGGTGCCGCGTTCTCCGGGCACCTGCACACCACCGGCCGGCCACGCCACCCGGCCACCGTCGCGCACCGCCCGGGCGGCTCGGGCCTCCGGCGCCGACGGGGTACGGCAGGTGAACGGCACCGACGGCGCCCCCTCCCGTCTCACACGGCGTCGCCGCGGCATGTGCGCGGGGCGTAACCCCGTGCGCTCCCGAGGCGTGACGGTCCGGTAATTCGATCTTCCTACGGTGCTTGTCCTGGGGCCGCCCGCCAGCTGCGGGCCGGTCTGGAACGTACACGCACGGCGGTGGGGGTTCGGTGGCGGCTGACTCGAAGGACGGCAGTGTCCGCACGGTCTGCTCGTACTGCGGTGTCGGCTGCGGGATCGTCCTCGACATCACCCGGGACCCCGCCGACGGCAGGCGGATCGCGGCCAAGGCCTCCGGTGACAAGGCGCACCCCACGAACGCCGGCCGCCTGTGCACCAAGGGCGCCAC
This sequence comes from Streptomyces sp. NPDC088810, assembly GCF_044750305.1. Taxonomy (NCBI): domain Bacteria; kingdom Bacillati; phylum Actinomycetota; class Actinomycetes; order Kitasatosporales; family Streptomycetaceae; genus Streptomyces; species Streptomyces sp. NPDC088810. The sequence goes on along the minus strand of NZ_JBIVJQ010000003.1, from coordinate 609,381 downwards.
GAGCGCGGACATGATGGCCGCTCCCGGACGGCTGGCGAAGGCCCTGGTGCGCGCCGAGCGCGAGGCCCAGCCGGCCGAGACGGACGTGGACGAGGCCGTCACGGCGGTCGCCGGACGGCTGCGGGCGATCCTGGACGAGCACGGGCCGGACGCGCTGTCGTTCTACGTGTCCGGGCAGATGTCCCTGGAGGCGCAGTACCTGGCGAACAAGCTGGCCAAGGGCTTCGTCCGGACCAACCAGATCGAGTCGAACTCACGGCTGTGCATGGCCTCCGCCGGCACCGGCTACAAGCTGTCGCTGGGCGCGGACGGCCCGCCCGGTTCGTACCAGGACTTCGACCACGCGGACGTGTTCTTCGTCATCGGCGCCAACATGGCCGACTGCCACCCGATCCTCTTCCTGCGCCTGATGGACCGCGTGAAGTCGGCGGGCGCCAAGCTGATCGTCGTCGACCCGCGCCGCACCGCCACCGCCGACAAGGCCGACCTCTTCCTGCAGATCAGGCCCGGCACCGACCTCGCCCTGCTGAACGGCCTGCTGCACCTGCTGGTCGCGAACGGCCACAGCGACGAGGAGTTCATCGCCGAGTTCACCGAGGGCTGGGAGGAGATGCCCGGCTTCCTCGCGGACTACCCGCCCGAGAGGGTCGCGGAGATCACCGGCATCCCCGAGAGCGACCTGCGCCGGGCCGCGCGGTGGATCGGCGAGGCCGGTGAGTGGATGAGCTGCTGGACCATGGGCCTGAACCAGTCCACGCACGGCACCTGGAACACCAACGCCCTGGTCAACCTGCACCTGGCCACCGGCGCCCTGTGCCGCCCGGGCTCCGGCCCGTTCTCGCTGACCGGCCAGCCCAACGCCATGGGCGGCCGGGAGATGGGCTACATGGGCCCCGGTCTGCCCGGCCAGCGCTCGGTCCTGGTCGACGCCGACCGCGCCTTCGTGGAGAAGCTGTGGGACATACCCGAGGGCACCCTGCGGACCGGGGCGGGGCGCGGCACGGTGGAGATGTTCGAACGGATGGCCGCGGGCGACATCAAGGCGTGCTGGATCATCTGCACCAACCCGGTCGCCTCGGTCGCCAACCGCAGGACCGTCATCGCCGGCCTGGAGGCCGCCGAACTCGTCGTCACGCAGGACGTGTTCGCCGAGACCGAGACCAACGCGTACGCCGATGTCGTGCTGCCCGCGACCCTGTGGGCGGAGTCCGACGGCGTGATGGTCAACTCCGAGCGGAACCTCACCCTGGTCCAGGGGGTCGTCGACCCGCCGGGCCAGGCGCTGCCCGACTGGCAGCTGATCGCCCGGGTGGCCTGTGCGATGGGTTTCGCCGACGGCTTCACCTACGCCTGTGCCGAGGAGGTTTTCGAGGAACTCAAGCGGGCCTGGAACCCCGCGACCGGCTGGGACCTGCGCGGTGTGACGTACGACCGGCTGCGCGCCGCCCCCGTCCAGTGGCCGGCACCGGACGCCGACGGCCCGGACCGCAACCCGATCCGCTACCTCAACGACGGCGTCAGCCAGACCCTGCGCGAACGCGAGGACGGCACCCGGCCCCGCCTGGCCTTCCCCACCGCGAGCGGACGTGCCCGGTTCTTCGCCCGCCCGCACCTGCCGGCCGCCGAACTCCCCGACGACGACTACCCGTTCGTCCTCAACACCGGTCGTCTCCAGCACCAGTGGCACACGATGACCAAGACCGGGAAGGTCGCCAAGCTGACCAAGCTCAGCCCCGGACCGTTCGTGGAGGTCCACCCCGAGGACGCCCGGGCGCTGGGCGTGGCCGAGGGCGACCACCTGGAGGTCGCCTCCCGCCGCGGGCGTGCCGTACTGCCCGCCGTGGTCACCGACCGCGTCCAGCCGGGCACCTGCTTCGCGCCGTTCCACTGGAACGACCTGTTCGGCGAGTACCTGAGCGTCAACGCCGTCACCAACGACGCCGTCGACCCGCTGTCCTTCCAGCCCGAGCTGAAGGTCTGCGCCGTCGCCCTCGCGAGGACGGCCGCCCCCGTCCCGGCGGGCCGCCCCGACGCCCGGCGCGAGCCCGTGCCGGTAGCGGTCGCCGCGGCCACCGCACCGGCGGACTCCCCCGTCCGGACGCTCGCCGCGGTCTTCGGCATCACCGACCTCGCCCCGTCGCCGCTGGCGGAGCCGGAGCGCCGCTACCTCTCGGGCTTCCTGTCCGGCCTCGCCGCGACGCCGCCCGACGGGCGCGTCCCGGTGCTGCCGCCCGGCGCTCCCTTCGCACCGGACCGCGCCCTGTGGGTCGACGGCGTCCTCGCCGGCATGTTCTCCCGCGCCGCCACCGAAGCGCCTGCGCAGCCGGCTGCGCAGGCCGCCGGTACGGCCGTACCCACCCGGCGTCTGCTGGTCCTGTGGGCCTCGCAGACCGGTACCGCCGAGGAGTTCGCCGCCCAGGCCGCCGCCCACCTCGCCGAGTCGGGCCGGCTCCCCGAGCTGCTGCCCATGGCCGACGCGACCCCGGCCCACCTCGCCACGGACGCCGATGTCCTCCTGGTCACCAGCACCTTCGGCGACGGTGACGCTCCCGACAACGGGGCCGGCTTCTGGCAGGCGCTGTCCGAGCCGGACGCACCCCGGCTGGAGGGCATCCGGTACGCGGTCCTCGCCTTCGGTGACTCCGCCTACGACGACTTCTGCGGCCACGGCCGCCGCCTGGACGAACGTCTCGCGGCACTCGGCGCCACCCGTCTCGTCCCCCGTACCGACTGCGAACCCGACTTCGAGGAGACGGCCGGGCAGTGGCTCGGCGAGGTGGCCACCGCCCTGGCCACCGCAGTCGGCCGGCAGCCGGTTCCCGCGCGCCCGGCCGAGACGACCGCACCCGAGGCCGCCGTCACCTCGGCCGGCACACCGCGGGTCGCCGCCCCGCCGGCCCGCTACACCAAGGCGTCACCGTTCGCCACCCTGCTCATCGGCAACAGACTGCTGAGCCTTCCCGGTTCCGGGAAGGAGGTACGGCAGTTCGCCTTCGACACCCGCGGCGGCGAACTCGCCTACGACGCCGGTGACGCACTCGGCGTGTGGCCGGCCAACGGCGCCGGGCTGGTCGCCGAATGGCTCGCGCTCACCGGACTCGACCCCGCCGAACCGGTGGACCTCGGCGACGGCACGCCCCTGTCGCTCGAGGAGGCACTGCGCACCCGACTGGACATCGCCCGTATCACCACCGACCTGCTCAGGTTCGTGACCGAGCGCACCGGCAGCCACGACCTCAAGCGGCTGCTGCGCCCGGACAACAAGGACGCACTGGCGCAGTGGAGTTGGGGCAAACAGGCCGCCGACGTCGTCGCCGCGTACCCCGTCCGGGCCTCCGCCGCGGACTGGGCGGGCGTGCTCAAGCGCCTCCAGCCCCGGCTGTACTCCATCTCCTCCAGCCCGCTCGCACACCCCGGCGAGGTCCGCCTCACCGTCTCGGTCGTCCGCTACACCAACGACCTGGGCCGGGACCGCAAGGGCGTGTGCTCCACCTACCTCGCCGACTGCGCCGACGACGGCCCGGTCCAGGTGTTCGTGCAGCGCGCACCGCACTTCCGCCCGCCCGCCGACCCCGCCACTCCCATGATCATGGTCGGCCCCGGAACCGGCGTGGCGCCCTTCATCGGCTTCCTCGAAGACCGCCTGGCCCGCGGCCACACCGGCCCCAACTGGCTCTTCTTCGGCGAACAGCGCCAGGCCACCGACTTCTACTACCGCGAGGAGCTGGAGGCGTACCGGGCGTCCGGCCACCTCGACCGTCTCGACCTCGCCTTCTCCCGCGACCAGCGCAACAAGGTCTACGTCCAGGACCGGATGCGCGAGCACGGCCCCCGCCTGTGGCAGTGGCTCCGGGACGGCGCCCACTTCTACGTCTGCGGCGACGCGGGACGCATGGCCAAGGACGTCGACCAGGCGCTCCGGGACATCGTCGTCCACCACGGCGGCATGGACGCCGACGAAGCCGCCGCGTACGTCAGACGCCTGGCCGCGGACAAACGGTACGTCCGGGACGTCTACTGACACCGCGACAGACCCGGGGCGGTACCGCCGTCCGAAGATCACCGAGCGTACGCTCGTGCACATGGTTGAACATCGCATGGTCGACGTGAACGGCATTCGGCTGCACATCGCCGAACAGGGCAGCGGCCCCCTGGTGGTGCTCCTGCACGGCTTCCCCGAGTCCTGGCACTCCTGGCAGCACCAGTTCGGCCCGCTGGCCGACGCCGGGTTCCGCGTGGTCGCCCCCGACCAGCGCGGCTACGGCCGGAGCGACCATCCCGAGAACGTCGACGCGTACACCATCCTCCACCTGGTCGGTGACGTCGTCGGACTGATCCACGCCCTCGGCGAGGAGAAGGCGTACGTCGTCGGGCACGACTGGGGCGCGCCGGTCGCCTGGCACACCGCGCTGCTGCGCCCGGACATGGTGCTCGGGGTGGCCGGCCTGAGCGTGCCGCCGCCCTTCCGCGGGACCCAGCCGCCGCTGGCCGCCATGGCCAAGAGGTTCGACGGCCGCTTCTACTGGAACTACTTCAGCCGCCCCGGCGTCGCCGACGCCGAGTTCGCCAAGGACCCGCGCACCACTCTGCGGAAGATCTTCTACTGGGGTTCCGGAGACTCACCCGACGCCGGCGCGGGCAAGCAGCCGCTGGTCGACCCGGAGCGGGGCTGGCTCGCGACCATGCCGGACGCCGAGGTGCTGCCGGACTGGTTCACCGAGGAGGACCTGGACGCGCTCACCGAGAGCTTCTCCAAGGGCTTCACCGGGGCGCTCAACTGGTACCGCAACCTCGACCGCAACTGGGAACTGACCGCTCCCTGGCAGGGAGCGGTCGTCACCCCGCCCGCCCTGTACGTCTACGGCGACCGCGACGTCGTCCCCGCCTTCCCCGGCACCCCCGAACTCATCGCGAAACTCCCCGAGCTGATGCCCAACCTGTGGCGTGCGCCCCTGAAACTGACGGGCTGCGGACACTGGACACAACAGGAACGCCCCCACGAGGTCAACGAGGCACTCATCGACTTCCTCCACGCCTAGCCAGGCGGCGGCCCGCGTGGGTGCCGGTGTTCCACGACGCGGTGCGGTGGTCGGCCAGACGGGTCCGTACGGGCGGGGAGTCGAGCACCGGGGCGGGGATGCCGTCGGGGTCCAGTGTTCCTAGCTGTCCGCGCCGAGGCCGGCCTTCCTGCAGGCGGGGCGCAGTTCCCGGGTGCAGATCTGGTCGATGGTGTACACGCTGTCCTTCACGAGCGTCTGCCTGATGGTGCCGACGGTCACCGCGCGCGGAGTGAGCAGCACGGACGGGATGTGCTTCGTGGTGGGGCTGTCGATCGCCGTCTTGGCGAAGTCGCGCGGATCGCCGCCGCGTCCCAGGCTGACGGCCATCGCGGCGACTGCGTCGGCCTCCGCCCGGAAGGGTTTGTAGACGGTCATGTACTGCTCGCCCTTGACGATGCGTCGTACGGCGTCGAGCTCGGCGTCCTGGCCGGTGACGGGCGGGAGTTCGCGGACATGGGCACCCTTGAAGGCGGAGATGACACCCGCGGCGATGGCGTCGTTGGCCGCCAGGACGCCGTCGATCCGTTCCGGGCGCACGGCCGCGATGGCCGCGGACATGTTGGCGTGGGCGTTCTCCGTGCTCCAGCCCTGGGTGTCGTACGACCTGCCGATCTTCACCTTGCCGGTGAGGACGGACAGCGCGCCCTTCCTGAACCAGGCCGCGTTCGGGCTGGCCGGATCGCCGTTCATCATGACCACGTTCCCGCCGCGCGCCCTGTCGCCCATGGCCGTGAGGAGGGTCTCGGCCTGGAGCCGGCCGACCTGCGCACCGTCGAAGCTGACGAAGCCCGAGATCGGACCCTCGGCGAGCCGGTCGTACGCGACGACGGTGACGCCCGCCTCGTGCGCCTCCTGGATGGAGGAGCGCAGGGCCCTGGTGTCGGCGGCGTCGAGGATCAGGACCCTGACCCCTTTGGTGATCATGGAGGTCATCTGTTGCCGCTGTCGCGTGGGGTCGTTGTCGGCGTTGGCGTACTCCATGCCGCAGCGGGGACACAGTTCCTTCAGCCGCTTCTCGATCAGCGGCTTGTCGAACTGCTCCCAGCGGGGCAGGACGCGGCCCGGGAGCAGCAGGCCGACGGTGAAACTGTCCGGGCGTGTCCCCTCGTGTGCTCCGCAGGCGGCGGCGGGCACGGTCATGAGCCCCGCGACGAGCGCGGCGACGACGTGCCGGGAACGGGTGTTCACGGCAGCTCGCCCCGGTCCGCCGGGAGTCCCGGGTCCGGGCCGGACGGCTCGCGGTGCGGTACGACGATCTCGCTCCACACCTGCTTGCCGCTGGCGACCGGCACCGAGCCGAAGGTCTCCGACACCGCTTCGACCAGCATCAGACCCCGGCCGCCGGTCGACTCCCAGTCCACGATCACCGGCTTGGCGGGCGCGCGTGGCGACGAGTCGCTCACACTGATCCGCACCCGGTCCCCGCGGAGCACCAGGTCGACGTGGACCGGCCCCTGGGTGTGCACCAAGGCGTTGGTGACCAGTTCGGAGACGACCAGCAGGACCACGTCCGCCACTTCTTCGACATGCCACCGGCGCAGCGTGCGCGCGGTGAAACGACGGGCGTGCATGACGGCGTCCGGCAGCCGCCACACCGCCCAGCCGGCGCGGATGGGCCGGGTCTTCATGCCGTCGTAGCGGAGCAGCAGCAGGGCCACGTCGTCCTCGCGGCGGCCGGCGTCGCCCAGCAGTTCGTCGGCCACCCGTCCCGGATCGGAGGGATCGGCGGCGGCGAGCGCGGTGCGGGTGCGCTGCATGCCGTCGTCCAGGGGCAGGTCGGCGGCCTCGACCAGGCCGTCGGTGACCAGGGCGAGCAGCGTGCCGGGGGCCAGCGCGACCGCGGTCATGGGGAAGTCCGCGTCCGCGGAGACCCCGAGCGGCAGCGCGCCCTCGACCCGCACCTCCTCGGCGCTGCCGTCGGGATGGCGCATCAGCGGTGAGAGGTGTCCGGCCCGGACGAACAGGACGTTCCCCTCCTCCATGTCCAGTTCGGCGTAGCAGCAGGTGGCGAACAGGTCGGTCTCCATACCGACGAGGAGTCGGTTGGCGTGCGAGACGACCACGTCCGGTGGGTGGCCCTCCACCGCGTACGCCCTGACCGCGGTGCGCATCTGCCCCATGATCGTCGCTGCTCCGGCGCTGTGTCCCTGCACGTCACCGATGACCAGCGCCACCCGGTCTTCGGAGAGGGCGATGACGTCGTACCAGTCGCCGCCCACCTGCAACCCCCGCCTGGCGGGCAGGTAGCGGGCGACGGCTGTCCCGCCGGACAGTTCGGGCAGACGCCGGGGCAGCAGGCTGCGCTGGAGCATCGTCGCGAGCTCCTGCTCGGCGTCGTGCGCGTGCGCGCGTTTGACGGCCTGCCCGATCAGCGCCGCGGTGGCGGTCAGCAGGGACCGCTCCTCGGGCACGAACGCGTGGGGCTGGTCCCAGCCGATGAGGCACACGCCGACGGGCCGGCCCTTGGCGGGCAGCGGCAGGACGGCCAGACCTCCGGGGCCGACGCCCGCGAGACCCGGTTCGAGGGCGGCGCCGGCCGGCCACAGCCCCATGTGTCCGTCCCGCAGTGCCGTCTGCAGGGTGGGCAGGGCGGCGACCGCTGGATCGGGCCACTCCGAACGCCACTCGGAGCGCCACGCCTCCGGCCAGGCGGCGGGCTCCGGCGGATCGAGCACGGTGACCGTGAGCCGCTCGTCCTGCAGTTCGGCGAGCGCCACCCGATCGGCGCCGAGCGGCTCCCGGAGCGCGGTGACCACCACGCGGCTGACGTCGGCGACGGTGGTGGCGTCGTCGAGTGCGGCGGTCAGCCACTGGATCCGGGAGACGTCGTCGCTGCTGCGGGGGAGGACCGAGGTCGCCGTCACCACGCCCAGCACCCGGTCCGGCCGGTCGCCGGTACTCGCGAGCGCTCGGTACCGCAGGCTCAGCCAGCGCGTCTCGCCGCCGGGGCAGCGCACCCGGAACTCCAGCTCCCGGCCGCCGAGCGCCTCGGCGGCCGGCTCCAGGACTGCCATCAGGCCGGGCATGTCCTCCGGCAGGGCGTGCCCGAGCAGGGTGGCCGCCTTCCCGTCGAAGGTGTGCGGCACGATGCCGACCAGCTGGAGCAGGGTCTCGTCGGCCTCGATGAGGCCGGTGTCCGGCATCAGGGCGAAAGAGCCGACGCCCAGACTGCGCAGGGCGGGGCCCAGCAGCAGCGGCGGCGCGGGACCCGGGTCGCCGGCCTGGAGCAGGCCGGCGACCGCGTCGGCGTACCGCGCCAGGAAGCGCTGCTGCTCGGCGTCGAAACCGTCCGCGGTGGTGCCGACGACGACGAGGCAGCCCAGGCGTCTGCCCGCCGCCGCCAGGGGCAGTGCGCCGAGCGACGCCTCCGCGCCCGGGGGTGTCGGGCCGCCCCCGGAGAAGGAGGAGAGTGCCGCGGGTTTCAGCCACAGGGGCCGGCCGGTGCGGAAGGCATGGGCCGCGGGTGAGTCGCCGGTCAGGATCAACCGCTCCGGCAGCCCGCGCTCGGGAGTGGCGCTGCCCGCGGCATCCACGAGGTGCAGCGCTTCCGCGCCAGGACCAGGACCGGGCACATAGACCGCTGCCAGCGCCGCTCCGGCGAACGTCAGGACACGAGCACTCGCGGCGGCTTCTGGCGCAGGGGGCGGCGGACCGGTGCCGAGGGCGCCGGCCTGGGATGCCCGCAACTGCGCGACTCCGGTCCGGGCGCTGCCGTCATGAGGCATGTCCGCACCTACCTCCATGTCCGCACCTACCTCCCGTCCAGGCCCAGGTGCCGACAGGGCGAAGACCCCACACCAGAATCGCATATACGAGCTAATGGGACAGAAGGCCGATATGCCGCCTACCGCCGGGTTCGCGGATCACCGCAGCCGGTGTCAGACTGGCGAGGTGGTCGTCTGGCCACAACCACGTGGTCCGGGCGGGCGTCGGACGCCGGTGTCGCGGCCGTTCATCGGCTCCCGGATTTCTGCCCGGTGCTGCGCATGGCATGGTGGGGAAGCCGGGTGTCGTCATGGTCGACGAGGAAGGCGCCGGTACCGGGCTTGTCGGGCGGAAGCCGCGCCCCGCCCCGGCGGACAACGCTGTACGGTCCGGCCGGCCGCCGCGCGAAAGCCTCGACGCCGTGCACCGGCCCCGCCGTTCCTTCCTGAGCCGGTGGGCCTTCGTGCGCCACGCGGCCGTGGCCGTGGCCTCGACCACCCTCGCCGTCGCCTCCTGCGACACCGGGGCCGGTACCACCTCCGACGGGAAGGACCCGCCCAGGATCGGGGTGCTGCTGCCGGACGCCACCACCGCTCGGTGGGAGACGCAGGACAGGCCCCTGCTCGAGAAGAAGATCAAGGAGCTGTGCGACGACTGCCGGGTCGAGCACGCCAACGCCAGGGGCGATGTGGCGATCCAGCAGGAACAGATGGAGTCGCTGATCACCGAGGGCGCCGACGCCATCCTGCTGGTGCCCGTGGACGCCAGGGCGCTCGCCGCCTCGGTCAGAAAGGCACACGCGGCGGGTATCCCGGTCGTCTCCTACGACCGCCTCGCCGGGGGCCCGATCTCCGGATACGTCTCCTTCGACGGCGAGGAGGTCGGCAGGCTCCAGGGCAGGGCGCTGCTGAAGGCCATGGGCGACAAGGTGCGCAGCGGTCGGATCGTCATGATGAACGGCGACCCCAGCGACCCCAACGCGGTGTCGTTCAAGCAGGGCGCGCTGTCCGTGCTCAACGGGAAAGTGAAGATCGCCAAAGCGTACGACACCCTCCAGTGGAGTGCGGAGGCCGCGAACATGAACATGTCCGGTGCCATCTCCGCGCTCGGCGCCGGCCACATCGACGGGGTGTACGCCGCGAACGACGGTCTCGCGGCCGGCAGCATCTCCGCCCTCAAGGCGAACAAGGTCCGCCCGCTGCCGCCCGTCACCGGGCAGGACGCCGAACTCGCAGCCGTGCGGCGTATCGTCGCCGGTGATCAGTACATGACGGTCTACAAGCCGTTCGGGCCAGAGGCGTCCGCGGGCGGCGCCATGGCCGTGGCCGCGGCCCGCGGTGCCGGCCTCGACCAGGTCGCCACGGGCAAGGTGAGAACCAGCGAGGGGACGGCCGTTCCGGCCGTGCGGCTCACCCCGGTGTCCGTGACCGTCGCCGACATCAAGCACGTCCTCGTGAAGGACGGGATGTACACGATCCGGCAGATCTGCACCCCCCAGCTCGCGGCAGCCTGCGCCAGGGCCGGGCTGACCTGAGCGGCGGTTCCCGGGAAGGAGATGGTTCTCGTGCCGGCTCCCCCCTTGCTGGCGCTGCACGGCGTGTGCAAGCGCTTCGGCGTCGTCGAGGTCTTGACGGACATCGAGCTGGAGATCCACGCCGGTCAGGTCCTCGCCCTGCTGGGCGACAACGGCGCCGGCAAGTCCACCCTGGTCAAAGTGATCTCCGGGGTCGCCCCCGCGGACAAGGGCGCCATCGAGTGGGAGGGCCGGCCCGTCCACATCAGGCGTCCCCACGACGCCCGCGACCTCGGCATCGCGACCGTCTTCCAGGACCTCGCGCTGTGCGGGAACCTCGATGTCGTCGGCAATCTCTTCCTCGGCCGGGAGATCCGCAGGTTCGGGCTGCTCGACGAGGTGGAGATGGAGCGCCGCACCCAGCAGCTGCTGGAACGGCTGACCCGGCGCGTCCCGGATCTGCGCGGCCCTGTCGTCTCCCTGTCCAGCGGCCAGCGGCAGACCGTCGCCATCGCCCGCTCCCTGCTCGGCGAGCCGAGGATCCTGCTCCTGGACGAACCGACCGCGGCCCTGGGGTTCGAGCAGACGACCGAGGTGCTGGACCTCGTCGACCGGTTGCGGGACCGCGGCCTCGGGGTCCTGCTCATCAGCCACAACCTGGGGGACGTGAAGGCCCTCGCGGACCGGGCCGCCGTACTGCGGCTGGGCCGCAACAACGGCTTCTTCGACGTGAACACCGCGTCCCAGGAGCAGATCATCTCCTCCATCACCGGTGCCACGGAGAACGCGTCGCGCCGGATGGCCCACCGCGAGGCGGGGTGGTGAACGGGATGCACGACATGACGGACAACACGCGGGCCGAACCCCCCGCGCCCGCCGCAGGCGCCCGCCGGCCACACGGCACGCGGGCCGCCGCCGGCGCCGTGGAGAGGTCGGCCGCCGTCTTCCGGGACAGGCTCCGCGCCGGCGAACTGGGCTCGCTGCCCGTCGTCCTCGTCCTCGCCGTGGTCTGGATCGTCTTCCAGTCCCTCAATGCGAACTTCCTCTCCCCCCGGAACCTGTCCAACCTGAGCGTGGACATCGTGGGCACGGGGCTGATCGCGGTCGGCATCGTCTTCGTACTGCTGCTCGGTGAGCTCGACCTGTCGGTGGGCTCGATCAGCGGCCTCGCGGCGGCGGTCTTCGCCGTACTGAACGTGAACCACGGCGTTCCGGAGTGGCTCGCCCTCATCGTGGGGGTCCTCGCGGGCACCGTGGCGGGAACCGTCCAGGGTTTCTCCTACGCCAGGACCCGGGTGCCGGCGTTCGTCGTCACCCTCGCCGGGCTGCTCACCTGGAACGGCGTCATGCTCTCCGTCCTCGGCACGAGCGGCACCGTCAACCTCGACGAGAACGGGCTCGTCGCCAAGCTGACCAGCTCCTACTTCACCGACCCCGCTGCCGCCTACGGTCTGGCGGCACTCGGCACGGGCATGGTCTTCCTCTCCTCCTACCTGGACAGACGGCGCCGCAAGGCCGCCGGTATGCCGCACCGCTCGCTGCGGGACATCGCGGCACGTACGGCGGGACTTGCGGTCATCTCGTTCGCCGCGGCGTACGTGCTGAACCGGTTCCAGGGTCTGCCGCTCGCCCTCCTGATCTTCCTCGTGGTGGTGGCCGGCCTGGACATCCTGCTGCGGCGCACGCACTACGGACGGCAGGTGTACGCACTCGGCGGCGGCGTCGAGGCGGCCCGTCGCGCCAGTCTGAGCGTGACGCGGGTACAGACGACGGTGCTCGCGGTCTCCGGCACCATGGCCGCGGTCGGCGGCCTGTTCATGGCCTCGCGCATCACCTCGGTGAGTCAGGGCTCGGGTTCGGGCGTCCTGCTGCTCAACGCCATCGCGGCGGCCGTCATCGGCGGCACCAGCCTGTTCGGAGGCCGCGGCACGACCTGGTCCGCGGTGCTCGGCATGCTGGTCATCCAGTCGATCGCGTCGGGCATGGCGCTCACCGACACCCCTACGGCCGTCCAGCTGGTCATCACGGGCGGGGTGCTGTTCGCCGCGGTGGTCATCGACTCCCTGGCCCGCCGCTCCCAGGAGGCCCACGGACGCGCTTGACGCAACTCCCACCGGGTGTCACGTCGTGGCCGGCCCGTCGAGGGGTACGTCAGGTTGCCGGGGCGGCAGCCCGGCAGTCGGGGCACACCCCCCAGAAGGTCACGGCGGCCTCCTGGACGTCGTACTCCGCCGGCAGCCGTGGTTCCAGGCAGGGGGCCGCGCCCACCGTGCACTCGACGTCGCGGATGGCGGCGCAGTGCAGGCAGACGAAGTGGTGGTGGTTGTCGCGGTGCTCGACCTCGTAGCGGGCCGGGTGACCGGGGATCTGGGTGCACCGGACCAGGCCGGCTTCCGTGAGGGCGCGCAGCACGTTGTAGGTGGCCTGCAGGGAGAGGCCGCCCGTGACCCGCTGCGCGCGTCGGCGCAGGGCGTCGGCGTCGAGGTGGCCGGCCGCCTCGGATACGGCCGCCAGCACGGCCATGCGCTGGACGGTCACCCGCATGCCTGCCGTGCGCAGGCGTGCCGCGGCCAGGGCCATCGGCTCCTCGCCGGTCGCCGGCTCGGTCATGCGGCCTCGCCCCTCCCCTCGGCCTCCCCCTTGCGCTCGCCGGTGACCAGGCGATTCACGACGCCGTCGCACCGCCGCACCGCGTCCTCCGCCCCGGCGGGGAGTTCGAACCACACGGTCTTGCCCGAGGGCAGGCCGCGCTCGTAGCCCCACCGTGCGGCCAGCGTGTCCACGAGTGCCAGTCCGCGGCCGCCCTCGTCCTCGGGACCGGCCTCGGTGGGGCGCGGCGGCTGCGACGAACCGTCGCTCACCGCGCAGCGCACCACCGGGGCCCGCTCGAGGGTGAGGCGCAGCGGGCCGGCGCCGTGCCGCAGCGCGTTGCACACCAGCTCGCTCACCAGCAGTTCGGCGACCGGGACCGGCTCCGGCGTTCCGCGCCAGGCCGCCCGCGGTCGGCGACCACGGCAGGGACCAGGGCCCGGTTGCGAACGACCCGGGGGCGGCTGGGCCGGGGAGCGCTCCCCCCGAGGTTCATGACGGAATCAAGGTGCCGGTGGCCGTCGGGTCGACGGGCCTGGCCGGACCCGGGACGTTGCGGAAGCGGAACGGCTCCGGTTCGCGGCCGGCCTGGACGAACCAGCACTCGCCCGTGCCGTCGCCGGCGAGGATCCGCAGCACCGTGTCCGCGACGGCCTCGGCCGGGATGACCGGCAGTCCCTGGTCGGAGAGCAGGCCGCGCAGGTGGTCGATGATGCGCGACTCGGCGAAGCCCGGGCATACCGCGTTGAAGCGCACGTTCTCCGGCGCGAGCGCCGGCCCCAGGGAGCGCGCGAGTCCCACGACCGCGTGCTTGTTGGCCGCGTACAGCGGATCGAGCGGCACCGCCGCCAGACCCGCCAGGGAAGCGGTCGCCACGATGGATCCTCCGCCACGCGCCCGCAGCGCGGGCAGTACCGCGTGGGTACCGAAGACCACGCCGTCGAGGTTGGCGCCCATGGCCCGGCGGTAGCGTGCGGGATCGAAGTCCTCGCCGACGCCGCATCCGGTCGCCACCCCCGCGTTGAGCAGCGCGATGTCCACCCCGCCGTACCGCTCCTGGGTGAACTGCACCAGGGCGCGGTTGGCGTCGAGGTCGGAGACGTCACAGGCGCGGAAGTCGCCGTCGACCATGTCGGCCACCTCCCGCCCGCCCTGCGCGTCGAGGTCGGCGACGACCACGCGCGCGCCCGCCCTCGCCAGGGCCAGCGCCGAGGCACGGCCCAGTCCGCTGGCGGCGCCGGTGACGATCGCCACCTTGCCCGCGAGCGCGGTGCCTTCCGTCTGCCCTCTTCCGAGGGCCTCGGCGGCGCTCACGCCAGTTCCAGGACGAGCTTGCCGACGTTCTCGCCGCGGAAGAGCATCTGCAAGGTCGCGGGGAAGTCGTCGACGGTGCCCTTCACCACGTGTTCCTTGACCTTGATGCGGCCGGCACCGATCCAGGCGGAGATCTCCTGGGCGGCCTTGGCGTACTGCTTGGCGTAGTCGAAGACGACGAAGCCCTCCATGCGGGCCCGGCGCACCAGCAGCGAGAGGTAGTTGGAGGGGCCCTTGACCGGCGTGGCGTTGTTGTACTGGCTGATCGCGCCGCAGATCACGACGCGCGCGTGCATCGCCAGCCGGGTGAGGGCGGTGTCGAGGATGTCCCCTCCGACATTGTCGAAGTAGACGTCGATGCCGTCGGGGACGTGCTCGCGCAGCGCCTTCTTGACGTCCTCGGCCCGGTAGTCGATCGCCGCGTCGAATCCCAGCTCGCCGGTGAGCATGGCGCACTTCTCCGGCCCGCCGGCGATGCCCACGACACGGCAGCCCTTGGCCTTCGCGATCTGCCCCGCGATGGTGCCGACCGCACCGGCCGCCCCGGACACCACGACGGTCTCGCCGTCCTGCAGCGCGCCGACGTCCAGCAGGCCGAAGTAGGCGGTCATGCCGGGCATGCCCAGCGCTCCGAGGTACGTCGAGGGCGGGGCGAGGGAGGTGTCGATCTTCATGGCGCCCCGGCCGTCGGAGACCACGTACTCCTGGACGCCGAACGTGCCGACCACATGGTCGCCGGGCCGGAAGTCGGGGTGGTTCGACGCGGTGACCTCGATGACCGATCCGGCCCGCATCACCTCTCCGATGCCCACGGGCGGCAGGTAGGAAGGACGGTCGTCCAGCCAGCCCCGCATGGCCGGATCGAGGGAGATGACGCGCGTACGGCCCGCGAACCGGCCCGGGCCCGGTTCCGCGAGCGGTTCGGAACAGTGCTCCCAGTCTTCGGGCTTCACTTCGCCCACGGGGCGGGCTGCCAGACGGATCTGGCGGTTGGTCGCGGACATCACGCCTCCTGTTGGTACGGCCTCCCGTGACCATACCGACCAGTAGGTACGTCGGTGCACGTGATATTCCCCACAGGCCCAGGCTTTATCGCGCATTCCAACCAGTCGGTATCGTGCGCCGCCACACCCTTCACCGCCACCTCCCACGGACCCGAGCCGCACCGGAAGGCCATGCGATGACACACCCCGACGACGACCGGTACCCACCGCCACCGCACGCGCACCAGCCCCAGCCGCCCGCCGCCGACCTCGCCGCCCTCCGCTCGGCCTACCGGGGACTGCGCCGGGTCTCGACGCTCACCGCGCTCGGCTCGTTCGTGGTGTACGTGGTGCTGTCCTGCTGGGCGCCCGACCTGATGGGTTCCGCGATAGCCGGGGAGCTGAGCCTGGGCATGGGCCTGGGGATCCTCCAGCTCCTCGTCACCTTCGCGGCCGTCTTCTGGTACGGACGCAGCGCACGGCACTCGGTGGACCCGCTGGCGCGGGCCGTCAGGGAGCGCGCGGTCCGGCCGGTCCGGGATGCCGGAGTGGCGAGATGAACGACTACGGCTCAGGGACCCAGGCACTCGTCCTGGTCCTGTTCAGCACCCTGGTGACCCTCACGCTGCTGATGTGTGTGATGGCGGGGCCGGACCGCGACGACCTGACGAACTTCTACACCGGCTACCGCTCCCTCACCCCGCTCAAGAACGGCCTGGCGATCGCGGGCGACTACATCTCCGCGGCCACGGTGCTGAGCACCACCGGCATCATCGCGCTCGCCGGCTACGACGGTTACGTCCTGGCGGTCAGCACCGCCCTGTCGCTGGTGCTGCTGATGTTCCTGCTGGCCGAGCCGCTGCGCAACGCCGGCAGCTTCACCATGGGCGACGTCCTGGCCCGCACCATGCCCGGGCGGGCCGTCCGCATCGCCTCCTGCGTGGTGACGCTGTCGGCCACCCTGCCCTTCCTGGTGGTCCAGCTCTCGGGGGCCGGGTCGCTGCTCACCTTCATCCTGGGCCTGTCGCACGAGGCGGGCGCCAGGACGGTGTGCATCGTCCTCGTCGGCAGCCTGATGATCATCTATGCGGCGATCGGCGGCATGCGGGGCACCGCGCTGGTCCAGATGATCAAGATCGTGCTGCTGCTCGGCACGAGCATCACCGTCGCCGCCCTGGTCCTCAACCGCTTCGACTGGAGCCCCGGCGAGGTGCTCCGGGCCGCCGAGCGCGGCAGCGGCACGGGCCCGGCATTCCTCCACCAAGGCCTCCAGCTGGGCACCTCGGCAGCCCAGCGGCTGGACTTCGCCGGCCTTCAGATCACCGTGATCCTCGGCGCGGCCTGCCTGCCGCACATCACGATGCGGCTGTACTCCGCACGCGACGTGCCCGCCGTGCGCCGCTCCATGTCGTGGGCGGTCGGTACGGTCACCACGTTCTGCCTGCTCGTGATCATCCTGGGTACGGGCGCGGCGGCCCTGGTGGGATCGCCGGACATCACGGCGGCCGATCCGCACGGCAGGACGTCGGTGCTGATGCTGTCCCGTGCGCTCGGCGGCGGCGCCGGCTCCGCGGGTACGACCGTCCTCTACGCGGCCGTGGCGGGCACGGTGTTCATCACCCTGCTGTCCTCGGTCGCGGGGATGACCCTGGCCGCGGCCTCCTCGCTCGCCCACGACCTGTTCGCCCATGCGCTGCGGCGGCAACGGGCGGCACCGCGTACGGAGATGACGGTGGCGGCGTGGACGAGCGTGGCGGTGGGGACCGTCGCCGTGCTGCTCTCGGTCCTGGTCCAGAACTGGGACGTCGGCGTGCTGACCACGCTGGCCATCTGCATCGGGGCATCGGCGGTCGCCCCCGCACTGACCTACTCCCTGTTCTGGCGCGGGTTCACGCGCACCGGCGTGCTCGCCAGCCTCTACGGGGGCACGGCCTGCGCGCTGGTGCTGATGGTCTTCTCCAAGGCGGTCTCGGGCACGCCGTCCGCGGTCTTCCCGCACACGGACTTCAGCTGGTTCCCCCTGCAGTCCACCGGCCTGGTCTCCATCCCGTTCGGCTATCTGGCGGGCTGGCTGGGCAGCCGGCTGGACCACCGGCGCCGCGCCGCCGAGAGCCGCGAGAACCGGCGGCTGTACGAGGAGAGCGAGGCACGGCTGCTCGCCGCAGCCGAGTGAGCACGGCGGCGGGGCGGGCTACGGGAGCGGCCATAAACGCCGCCCCTGTGGTCCGCCCCGGGCCCGCGTCCCGGCGCCCGGCCCGGACGGTCAGGTGAGTGTGCCGGTCAGTGGTTGTTCGGTCCAGACGGTCTTGCCCTCGCGGGTGTAGCGGGTACCCCAGCGTTCGGCCATCCGGGCCACCAGGAACAGGCCGCGCCCACCCTCGTCGGTGGTGCGGGCACGGCGCAGGTGCGGTGAGGTGTGGCTGGTGTCGCTGACCTCGCACACCAGGGTCCGTTCCCGGATCAGCCGTAGGGTCGCGGGGCCGCTGGCGTACCGGTAGACGTTGGTGACCAGTTCGCTGGCGATCAGCTCCGTCGTGAACGCCAGGTGTTCCAGACCCCATTCGGTCAGCTTGGCCGAGGTCAACGCCCGAGCCCGGGCCGCGCTGGCAGGCTCCGGCGGCAGCTGCCAGGAAGCGACATCGTCCGGTGGCAGCATGCGGGTGCGGGCGATCAGCAGCGCGACGTCGTCACTGGGGCGCGAGGGCACGAGCGAGTCGACCACCGCTTGGCATGTTCGTTCCAATGCGTCCGAGGGGCGGGTGAGGGCTGCGCACAGCTTCGTCAAGGCGGTGTCGGCGTCGATGTGGCGTTCGCCGATGAGTCCGTTGGTGTACAGGCACAGCAGGCTCCCCTCGGCCAGGTCGATCTCCCGCGCCTCGAACGGCAGGCCGCCCAGTCCGAGGGGCGGGCCGGCGGGCAGGTCGAGCGGAGCCACCCGTCCGTCCGGAGCGGTCACCACCGGCAGCGGGTGACCGGCCCGGGCCACGGAGCAGCGCCCGGAGGCCGGGTCGTACACGACGTACAGGCAGGTCGCGCCGACGACCTGCTCGTCCACCGGCCGTTCGCCGGCTGCTTCCTGTTCGGCCGCCAGCAGGTCGACCAGGTCGTCAAGGCGCGAGAGGACCTCGTCCGGTTCCAGGTCGAGGCTGGCGAGCGTGTGTACGGCGGTACGCAGTCGGCCCATGGTGGCGGCAGCGTGGATCCCACGTCCCACCACGTCCCCGACGACGAGGGCGACCCGGGCCCCGGACAGGGGAATGACGTCGAACCAGTCGCCGCCCAGACCCGGGGCCGCGCTGGCCGGGAGGTACCTCAGGGCGACCTCGACGGCCGACTGGTCCGGTACGGCCCGGGGCAGCAGGCTGCTCTGCAGGGTGAACGCGGTCTGCTGCTGCTGCGTGAAACGCCGGGCGTTGTCGATGGCGAGGGCGGCGCGCGAGGCGAGTTCCTGGGCGAGGGTGAGATCGTCCGCCTCGAAGGGATCGGGGCGGCGCGAACGCCACAGGGTCATCACGCCCAGCACCAGGCCACGTGCGACAAGAGGTACCACGATCAGCGAGTGGACGCCCAGGTCCGGAGTGCGGGGCCCCTGGCGGCCTCCCGCCGAGAACCAGTCGGGCGGGAGAACCGGTTCCAGGACCGGCCGCCCCTCGGCCAGGCACCTGGCCTGCGGCGTGTCGGACGCGAACGCCACGGGTTCGCCGTGGGGGTGGGGCGGGCCGGTTTGCTGGACACCGACGCTGCAGGCTCCCAGCCGGACCAGGGGCCCGGCCAGGGTGCGCGCCGGTTCCTCACCGCGCGTCACCGGCTGGAGCAGGTCCACCGATACGTGGTCGGCCAGGTGCACCATCACCTCGGCGAGTTCCCGGGCGGTCTCGGCCACATCGAGGGTGGTTCCGATACGGCTGCCGGCCTGGTCCAGGAGCGCGAGCCGACGCTGGGCGCGATGGCGTTCGGTGATGTCCTCGATCATCTCGGCCACACCCAGGATGCGGCCGGAGGGGTCCGTCATCGGGAACGACGAGACCATCGCGACCCGCTCTCGTGCCGGATCCCACTCCAGGCGGACGAACTGCTCGGAGTAGACCATCGGCCTTCCGGTCTCCATCACCTGGCGCACACGGTCCACGGCCTCGCGCGCGTCGTCGGGGACGAGGAAACGACCGGTGGGCAGCCCCTGGAAGTCTGCAGCCGGGACGCCGCTGAAGCGTTCGATGGCCCGGTTGACCCGGAGAACCGTCAGGTCGGTGCCGTGGACGACCAGGCCGATCGGGCACCGGCGGTACAGTCCGTCGAGAATCGCGCGGTCTCTTTGCCATTCCAGGACGTCGACCGCGGGAGCGCCGGCGAGAATCCACTCACGGACCCGGTCGCCGCGGGAGAGCGCATGAGCCCTCAGCCCCATGTCCACGAGCCGCCCGTCGAGGTGCCGCAAGGGGAGCAGGCCGGCCCAGCCGCCGGCTCGTCTGCACTTCGCCACGGCCTCCATGGCAGCCGGCAGATCGCGAGGATCGACGAGGACCTCGAACGCCCGACGACCGAGCACGGCGGCGTCCGGATGGCCGAGCAGTTCCTGCGCCCGCCGGCTCCATCCGACCACGACTCCCCGGTCGTCCAGCACCGCCAAGGCGGCGAGGTGCAGGGCGAACGGATCGTCGTGTCCTTCGCCGAGCTCCGTCATCCGCTTCTCCACCGCTGGACACCACCTTGTACGAGGCCACCGATCGCCTATTGAAACCCGGTGGACGCCCGGCCTCGTGGAGGTGTCCTCAGCGCGCGTGCCGCCAGGGCCCAGCCGACCTCCACCGCGGTGTCCGGAGCGTCCAGGCTGGTGCCGGTGAGCTCCTCGAAGCGACGCAGCCGGTAGCGGACGGTGTTGACATGGACGTGTGCGCCGCGGGCGACCTCGCGGATGCGCCGTCCGCCCTCCAGGTATGCCCGCACCGACTCCTCGACGAGGGCGCCGAACTCCCCCTCCGCCTCCAGCGGGCGCAGGTAGCGGTCGAGCAGCAGCTCGGCGAGTTCCGGTTCGGCGACGACCGCCACCCGCCAGGACAGGTCGCTCAGGTCGTACACGCCGCGCAGACCATAGGCACGGGCGGCTTGCAGCAGCCTGCCGGCGGCGCGGAAGGAGCGGTGCACCGCGGCCAGGTCCGCCGGCGGGCCCAGCCCGGCCGTCATCTCCAGGCCACCGGTCTCCGGCCTGGCCTCGACGACCCCGACGACAGCGTCGTCCAGCACGGTGAACAGCGCGCCCCGGCCGTTCCTGCGGCTCCGGGACTCCAGGGAGCGGTCCAGCGCGTCCGGACCGGCATCGCCGTACGGGACGGCTCTGACGGCCCGGTACGGCCGCGACGCGTCCAGTCCGTAGACGGCCGCACCACCGTGGACCTCCGCGGCGCTGAGCGTCCCGTACAGCAGGCCGCGCAGGAACTCGGCGCGGCGGCGGGCGTCGAACAGGGCGGAGGCGACCTCGGCCTGCCGGTGGACGGCGGCGATCTGCAGGCTCGCGACGTCCGCCAGCTCCCACAGGCACTTGGTGCGGTCGACGATGAGGCCCGGGTCCAGCCCGCGTTCGGTCGCCTCGGCGATGAACAGGTCCCGTATCGCGCTCAGCGCCCGGCGGAAGGCGCTGAGCCCGTCGCCGAGCGGCACGCCTCGGGCGACCCGGTCCCGGGCCACGTCGGCTTCGCGGAGGTCCTCCGGCGCGGGCACCGTCCCCTCCCGCACCACGGCGAGAGCCCGCTGGAAGTGCCGGTGCCAGATCCCGTCCAGGAGGTCCCGCGGAACCGCGCGGTAGGACGGCACGTGTCCCACCAGTTCCGTGTACAACCCCCCGCCCACGGGCCCCTGTCGGGCGGTCATCGCGGCGATGACCCGCTTCAGGGGCGCCGCCGCACCCGTCTGTCCGGACATCGATCCCGCCTCCGCCCTCCGGCACCGGCCGTTGTGCATCTGAACAATATGCCGCCCCGCGGCCTTGGCCAGGGAGCCGTCGACAACTCCCCGCCGCCGAAAGGACAGTGGCACGGCGGCACCGCCCTGGTGCCACGCACTCCTGACGACCCGTACGGAGACCCGCATGACCGACGAGCACCCGCACCACCCGCGCCTCGCGCCGCTGCCCGAGGACGGCTGGGACCCGTCCGCCCGGGAGCTGCTCGCCCCGATTCCCCGGGACGCCGACGGCCGCCTGCCCAACGTGTTCACCACCCTGGTGCGGCACCCTGGCCTCTTCCGGCACTTCCTGCCGTTCGGCACCCATCTGCTGCGCGACGGCCGGCTTGCGGACCGGACCCGGGAACTGCTGATCCTGCGCACCGCCCGCAACGCCCGGGCCCCGTACGAATGGGGGCGGCACGTACCGCTGGCCAGGGCGGCCGGACTCACCGACGAGGAGATCCGGCGGGTCGGTGCGGGCCCGGACGCTCAGGGCTGGACGCCGGCCGACGCCCGGCTGCTGCGTGCCGCCGACGAACTGCACCGGGACGCACGCCTGTCCGCGGCCACCTGGTCGGCACTCGCCGCCGACCACGACGAGGCACAGCTGATCGAGATCACCATGCTGGTCGGCCAGTACCACATGGTCGCCTTCTTCCTGAACTCCGCCGGCACCCCGCTCGAACCCGGCTTCGCGACCGACACCCTGCCCGCTCCTACCAGGACGGGAGATGACGATGCCTGAGCCGCAGCACACCGCGAACCACCCGGCCGGCCTGCTGACCGGCCGGAACGTACTGGTCGTCGGAGCGGGCACCCGTCCCGCCGACGATCCGGAGGCACCGGTGGGCAACGGGCGGGCGTTGGCCGTGCTCGCAGCCCACGAGGGAGCCTCCGTCGCCTGCGCCGACGTCTCCGCCTCCGCGGCGGCGGCCACCGCCGCTCTCGTCGGCGCGGAAGGGGGTCGTGGCCTCGCCCTGGTCGGTGACGCCACGGATCCCGACCGGTCCTCGGCCATGGTCGCCGAGGCCGTCCGCGAACTCGGTGCGCTCGATGCGCTCGTGGTCAACGTCGGCATCGGTCTCGGCACGGGCCTGGCGGGCACCTCACCGCAGCAGTGGGAGCAGGTGCTCTCGCTCAACCTGAGCGCCCCCTTCCTCGCCGCCAAGTACGGGCTGCCCGCGATCGCCGACGGAGGGTCGATCGTCTTCGTCGGTTCCGTGGCCGGGCTGCGCGCGGCCACCGATTCGCCCGCGTACGACAGTTCGAAGGCGGGCCTGTTCGGTCTCACCCGGCATGTCGCCAAGGAGGGCGGGCTGCGCGGGGTCCGCGCCAACCTGGTCGTTCCGGGCCTGATCGACACCCCGATGGGCCGTGCGGCCTCGGCCCGGCGGGCGTCCCGCACCACCTCGTTCAGCCGCATTCCGCTCGGCCGCCAGGGCACCGCCTGGGAGGTGGCCGAGGCCGTCACCTTCCTGCTCTCCGACCGCGCCTCCTACGTCACCGGGCAGAGCCTGGTGGTGGACGGAGGGTTGAACGCCGTCTGAGCACGTGGGTCCGCTCACGTCGGTGACGGGGCGGTGAGGGGGGCGGGGGCGGCCCAGGGGTCGGGGCATCGACCGGGACCGCCCCCGCCGGCTCACTTCGTCAGCGGGCCGAACTCCTTGCGGGTGTCCACCGGCTTGCCGAACAGCTGCCACCGCTCGCCCTTGAACCGCATCAGCTGCATCGTCTCGATCGGGAAGGCGTCGCCCGGACCCGTGGACAGGGTGACACCGGGCAGCAGCATGCCCACCTTCACGTCCTTCAGATCGCGCACCGCATCCCGCAGTCCTTCCCTGGTCGGGCACTTCATCGCGTCCAGGGCCTGGTGCAGGCTGGAGGCGACGGCCCAGCCGTAGGCGTTGAACTGGTTGGCCGGGTCCGCGTCGGGGGCGTACGCGTGCAGGGCCTTCTTGTACGTCTTCACCTCAGGGTCGTCCGCCCACTGCGGGTCGGCGGGGTCCTTGAAGTAGGTCGCCGAGACCACGCCCTGGACGTTCTTGAACCCGACGGGCCGGAGCACGGCGGCGGACGAGGCCACGTTGTTCACGATGTGCAGCGGGTTCCACTTGGTGTCCTTGGCGTCGGCGGCGAGAGCCTGGCTGCCGAACTTGGGCGTGGTGATGTCGAGCAGCACGTCCGCCTTGGAACGGGCGAGGCTCGCCATCTGTGCCGACACGGAGGGGTCGGTCACCTCGTAGCTCTCCGCGGCGACCACCTTCACGCCGCTGCCGGCGAGGGCCTTCTTGAACCCGCCGAGCAGGTCCTTGCCGAAGTCGTCGTTCTGGTAGAGGACCGCCACCTCGGCCTTCGGCTTCTCCTCCTTGAGGTATTTGGCGTACACCCGGGCCTCGGCCACGTAGTTGGGCTGCCACCCGATGGTCCAGGGGTGCTTGTCGTCGCTGCCCCAGACGGAGGCTCCCGTGGCGACGAAGGGCTGCGGCACCTTCTGCTTGTTCAGGTAGTCCCACACGGCCGCCGTGGACGGGGTGCCCAGCGTCTGGAACACCGCGAAGACCTTCTCCTGCTCGACGAGTCTGCGGGCCTCCTCGACCGCCTTGGGCGGCTGGTAGCCGTCGTCGCGGACGGTGAACTCGACCTTGCGGCCGTCTATGCCGCCCTTGTCGTCGACGTACTTGAAGTAGGCGGCCACACCCTTGCTGATCGTGCCGTACGCGGAGGCGGGCCCCGACAGCGGGTAGACCCCGCCCAGCTTGATGGTCTTGTCGGTGATGCCCGTGGTCTGCTGCCCCTTGCACGCGCCGTCGGCAGCGGTGTCCTGGGCGTCCTGACCTCGCTGACTGCTGCAGGCGGTTGCGGTGAGCAGGGCGGCGGTGGCGGCCGCGGCGGCCCGCAGAGCGGTCGTCTTGCGCATGTGAATCATTCCTTTTCCGTGCGGGGCGGGGCGCCCACGGGTTCGGCGTCGGCAACTGCGGAGGCGGCAGGGGTGAGGGTCACGCAGGGTCCGGTTCCGGCCTGCGGGTTCGCCTCCGGATCAGGCGTGGAACCGGCCTCCGGCCTCCGGTCGGGGGCGGTGGCGGCGCGGGGCACACGACGGGCGACCGCGCCCAGGACACGGCCCGGCAGACCGGCCAGGCCGGTCGGGGCCACGAACATCACCGTGATGATCAGCAGGCCGAACACCACTCCCGGTGCGGCCTCGCTCAGGTCCTGGGAGACACTCGGCACGTACATCACGAACGCCGCGCCCAGCAGGGGTCCGTACAGCGAGGCGAGCCCGCCGACGACCAAGCCGGCCAGCAGGGTGACGGACAGGACGAAGCCGAAGGAGTCGGGCGAGACGAAGCCGATCACCCAGGTGTACAGACATCCGGCGACACCCGCGAACATCGCGCTCCACGCGAAGGCGAGGGTCTTGTGCAGCGCCAGCCGCACGCCCATGACCTCGGCGGCGCTCTCGTTGTCCCGCACGGCGCGCAGTGCCCGGCCGACCCGGGAGCGCAGCAGGTTGCGGGCGAGCAGCAGAGCCACCGCGGTGACGGCGAGGACGACGAAGTACGTCCACTGGTCCTCCGCCAGCCCGCTCCAGGCGGGCGGCCGCAGCTTGTCCACGGTCAGTCCCATGGAGCCGCCCGTCACCGGTTCCAGCCGCTTGAGCAGCGGCGGCAGGAACACCGCGAACGAGAGGGTGACCAGGGCGAGGTACAGCCCGCGCAGCCGCAGGGCGGGCACGCCGAAGCCGAGGCCCAGCAGGAAGCTTCCGGCGGCCGCGACCGGCAGCGTGGCCAGGTGGCCGGTGTCGTACCGGTCGAGCATGACCGCCGCCGTGTAGGCCCCGGCCGCGAAGAACGCGCCGTGGCCGAGGGAGATCTGCCCGCCGAAGCCGACCAGCAGGTTCAGCCCGGCCAGCGCCACGGCGTACAGCAGCACCATGGTCAGCTGGAAGACCTGGAAGGGGGCGAAGTAGAAAGGTGCGCCGACGGCGGCGGCCGCCGCGAGCAGCACGGTGAGCGCGGCCCGCAGGCGTCGGGCGCGGTCCGTGCCGAGTACGGTCGTGATCGTGCTCATGCGCGTTCCACCGCCGCCCGTCCGAACAGACCCTGGGGCCGTACCAGCAGCACCGCCAGAATGATCACCAGGGGTACGCCCACCTTCAGATCGGCACCGATCACATCCACGTACGCCCCGGTCAGCGTCTCGGCGACGCCCACGAACAGGC
This sequence comes from Streptomyces sp. NPDC088810, assembly GCF_044750305.1. NCBI lineage: Bacteria > Bacillati > Actinomycetota > Actinomycetes > Kitasatosporales > Streptomycetaceae > Streptomyces > Streptomyces sp. NPDC088810. The sequence goes on along the minus strand of NZ_JBIVJQ010000003.1, from coordinate 584,055 downwards.
CGCCGACGACCGCACCCACCGGGCTGTCGAAGCCGCCGAGGGTGGCGGCGGCGAAGGCATAGATCAACACCCCGCCCATCATGTTGGGCTCCAGGAAAAGCACCGGGGCGACGAGTACGCCCGACACCGCGCCGACCGTCGCGGCCAGCCCCCAGCCGAGCATCAGCACCCGGCCCGCCCGGATGCCCGACAGCCGGGCGGAGGTGGGGTTGCAGGCGACCGCCCGCATCACCAGGCCGACCGAGGTGTGCTGGAACAGCAGGTACAGCAGGCCCATCACGACGGCCACCACACCGAGGATCCCGAGCGTCGACCAGTCCACGCGCACGCCGGCCAGGTCCAACCCGCCGTCGGGGAACGGCTGCGGGAAGTCCTTGACGGTGAACGACCAGATCAGGCCGGCCAGCGCGTTGACGAAGATGAACAGGCCGACGGTGACGATGACCACCGTCAGCTCGGGTGCGCCCTGCACGGGACGGATGACGATCCGCTCGACCAGCATGCCGCCGGCGAAGGACACCGCGAGGGTGACCGGCAGCGCCAGCCAGAACGGCATCCCGGACGCCACCAGCTGCCAGGCGACGTACGTGGAGAGCATGGCCAGCTCGCCCTGCGCGAAGTTGACGATCCCGGTGAACCGGTGGATCAGCACCAGGGCCAGCGCCAGGCTCGCGTACACCGCGCCGGAGCCCAGTCCTTCCACCACTTGTTGCAGAAGGTCGGTCACGGCGCTCACCCGGCCTTGCGGGAGCCGACGGAGACACCGAGGTACACCTCGGCGACCTGCCCGTCCTCGCGGATCCGCCGGGCCGGACCGGACAGCACCAGGCGGCCGGCCTCCAGTACGTGCGCCCGGTGCGCTATGTCCAGCGCGAGCTGGGCGTTCTGCTCGACGACGATCACGGTGGTGCGTTCCTCCTCGTTGACGGCACGGACGATCTCGAACAGCTCGCGGGTGACCAGCGGGGCGAGTCCCAGGGACGGCTCGTCCAGGAGCAGCAGGGAAGGCCGCAGCATCAGCGCCCTCCCGATGGCGAGCATCTGCTGCTCCCCGCCGCTGAGGCTGCCGGCGGCCTGACGCGAGCGCTGGCGCAGCTTGGGGAAGTGGCCGTAGATCCGTTCCAGATCGGCCGCCACGGCCGCACGCCCGGCACGGCCCCGCCATGGGGGGCCGGTGCGTACGTGGGCGCCGATACGCAGGTTCTCCTCGACGGTCAGGTCGTTGAAGGTGCCGCGGCCCTCGGGCACGTGCGCCACGCCGGCCCGGGCGGCCTGCTCGGGCGAGCGGCCCAGCAGTTGCCTGCCGTTCAGGGTGATCGAGCCACGGCCGCGGACCATGCCGCACAGCGCACGCAGCGTCGTGGTCTTGCCCGCCCCGTTGGGTCCGAGGATCGCGCACACCTCACCGCGGGCCACGGAGAAGTCGAGGCCCTGCAGCACGCGGGCCTGGCCGTATCCCGCGTGCAGGTCGGACACCGTCAGGAAGTCCGGCTCCGCACTCGCCGCGGCCTCGGTGCGGTCGGTGGTCGGCTCGGTCACGCCGCCACCCCCAGGTACGCCTCGACGACGGCCGGGTCGCGCTGGATCTCCTCCGGCGAGCCTTCGGCGATCCTGCGCCCGAAGTCCAGACACACGATCTTGTCGCACAGGCCCATCACGAACCCCATGTGGTGTTCGACCACCACGAGCGTGAGGTCGAACTCCTGGCGCACCGAGCGGACCAGATCCGCGAATTGGCCGACCTCGCCGTGGCTGAGCCCGTTGACGGGTTCGTCGAGCAGCAGCAGCCGGGGGCGGACCGCGAGCGCCCGGGCGAGTTCGACGCGTTTGAGCGTGCCGAACGGCAGCCCGGAGGCGGGGTGGTCGGCGATGTCCGCCAGGTCGAGCCGCCGTAGCAGGTCGTCCGCCTGGTCACGTAGTTCCCTCTCCTCCCGCCGGACGCGGGGCAGCCGGAGCGCCGCGGCGAGGTGTCCGGTGCGCCCCCGGCTGTGGGCGCCGACCATGACGTTCTCCCGAACCGTGAGCTGCGGGAACAGGCCGAGGTTCTGGAAGGTGCGGGCGATGCCGCGCCCGGCCACGGCGTGCGGAGGGAGGACGAGGAGGTCCTCGTCGTCGAACCGCACCGCTCCCGCATCCGGGGTGCAGCACCTGGTGAGGCAGTTGAACAAGGTGGTCTTGCCGGCTCCGTTCGGCCCGATGAGCCCCACGGCGGTGCCGGGCTCGACGGTGAAAGCAACACCGTCCAGTGCCGTGATGCCGCCGAAGCGCACGGTGATACCTTCGACCGCGAGCATGAGTGACGCCCCTTCCGACGTGCTGGGGGGTGGGCGAGCGTCACAGTAGGTGGGGGCGTTCCAGGCGCACATTGGGTGCGAGCACCCAACTTCCCGGTCGCCGGACTGTGCGCCGCGCACAGGTACCGCAAGAAGTCTCACGCCGAGCCTGTTGACGGAGCACGATCGGGACGACGACGATCGGCGCCATGCTTCTCGGTCCTGCCCGGGACACTCCCCCGATGCCCGAACCGCTCCGCCGGGAGCGGCAACGGATCCTGCACGCCGTCCACGACCGGATCGAGGAGGTGGCGGAGACCGCCGTCGCGGTGATGCGTGCGGAGATCCCGTCGTACGCACTGCAGGACGGACGGTTCTTCGACGACGTACGGGACCAGGTGCTGGAGCACTACCGGATGCAGCTGGCGGCACTGGCCGGCGACCGCGACATCGCTGCCGAAGACCTCGTCTTCAGCCGGGCGGCCGCCATGCGCCGGGCCCGCGCGGGGTTCGCCCTGGAGGACTGGATCAGCGCCTTCCGGGTCGGCCGGCAGGTGATGTGGGACGCGCTGCTGGACTGCGCGGGCACCTCCGTCGAGGCACAGCAGGCCGCACTGTCCCTCGTCACTCCGCTGATGCGGTACGTCGACTACGCCAGCACCCACGCGGCGCAGGCGTACGTCGAGTTCCAGCAGCACGTGGTGGCGGACGCGGACCGGGAGCGCCGGGACCTCCTGGACCAGCTCCTGGCGGGCGTGGCCCCGACGCGCGGTCCGCTGTTCGCCGCGGCGCAGGCGTACGGCATCGGACCGCGCTCACCGATGATGGCGGTGGTGGCGATGTGCGTCGGCGACACCCGCACGGGGGACCTCACCACGGCCGAGCACGGGTACGCCACCAGCGCGTCGATCAGCGTCGCCGGGCCCTGGGCCGGCCGGACCCTGGTCGTCGTACGCCACGGAGAGGTGGTGGCCGTACCCGTGGTCCGGGCCGGCATGGACGCGGAGGACATATGCGCCCACTTCGAGGCCGTGCAGGAGCGGCTCGCACGGGAGGGAACCATGCTCTCCATGGGCATCAGCACGGTCGCCCGGGGCGCGTCCGAACTGCCGCGCGCGTACGAGGAGGCGCGGGCCGCCCTGGACCTGGTGCCGAGCGGTGGCGGGGTGGCGGCCCTGCCGCGGCTGTCCCCGTTCGACTACCTGGCGCTGCGCGCCGACGACCTCGCCCGCCAGCTGGTCGATCCCCGGGTACGTGTGCTGCTGGAGGAGGACCGCAGACGCGGCGACACGCTGGCGGCCACCATCCGGGCCTTCGCGGAGGCCGACCTCAACCTGCGGCTGGCCGCCGACCGGCTGCGGGTGCACCACAACACGGCGCACTACCGGTTGCGCCGGATCGAGGAACGCACCGGCCGCAATCCGCGCCGGATCGCCGACCTCCTGGAACTACTGGTCGCCCTCGCCATCCGCGACGGCGCCGCGGAAGGTGAGGATTGCAGGTGAGCGGCATCATGGAGTCCGCCGGGACCGGGACGGCAGGCCGGCTGCCCGGCGGACAGGAGGGCCCGGCCCTGCCGGCCGGGCAGCGGCAAACGGTCCGGCGTGCGCTGCTGGGCGCCGCGCTGGAGGTGTTCACCGAGCGCGGTTACACCGACGCCGGCCTCACCGAGATCGCCACACGCTCCGGCATTCCGGTGGGCACCCTCTTCCAGCACTACGGCGGCAAGCGAGGACTCTACCTGGCCCTCTGGGAGGAGTTCCGGGAGGAGCAGGAGGGCCGGACGGAGGCCACGCTGACCTCCGAGCGCAGCCGTGGTGTGGACGACCCCATCGCCCTCTTCGCGGCGGGAGCCAGGGCGTACCTGGAGGGCGCCTGGGACAACCGGCGGCTCGGCAGACTCCTCGCGGAGGACGACGGCCCCTCGGGCTTCGACGCGCTGCGCCGCCAGTGGGACCGCGCGTGGGTACGGCGCAACGCCCGGCTGCTGCAGGTGGACGAGCGGCGGCGCGCCGGCCGGGTCCGGGTGAGCGTGCTGACCACCGTGATCGGAGGGGCGGCGCGCGAGCTGGCCGACTGCGGGGACGAGACGGAGGCCCGGGAGATCGTGGACGAGGTCTGCGGCATCCTGGTCCACCTGTCGACTCCACCCGGCTGAAGCCGCCGCCCGGGGCTCCGTGGTTCCTGGCCGGCTCGGGTCCGCTCGGGGATCAGCGGCCGGGGGAAGCCGACGTGCTCGGTGAACCGCTCCTGGTGGGAGAGGCGCTGATGCTGCCCGAAGGACTGGCGGAGGGCCGCGGGGAAGGGGTTGCCGTTCGCGAGGGCGGGCTGGGCCGGCGGCTGCTGGAGGGTCGGGGGGTGGGCTTCTCCTTCACCGGTGGCGGCGCACTGGTGGTGGCGGTGGAAGGCCGGGAGACCGGTGACGTGCGGCGCGGTGGCGCCGGCACCGGTTGCCGGTTGCCGTCGCTGTTGCGGTCCCGGACGCCCCTTCGCGCCGGATGCGTGGGCTCCCGCTCCGGCGAAGCGGGTGCATCGGTGACGCGGACCTCGGCCTCCGTGAACGACGGCTCCGGGGGCGAAGCCGCTCGTGGGGAGGTCGACTCGAGCAGCACCGACGCCGTGGCCAGGCCGCCGAGGATGGTGAAGGCGGCTGCGGCGAGGGAGTGGACGGCATACTTCTTCAGCCGCGACGGACGCTCGTGCCGTTCTGCCGGCAGGTCCTGCGAGGGAGCCGGTGGTCCGGGGAAGGACGCCTCCGCGGAGTCCGGCCCCCCGTCGAAGCGGACTTCCGGCATCGTCGCCTCGATGGCCGGAGCGCCGTCTCTCCGCTCGCTCGGCTCTGCCATGCCGGAGTCGTACGCCCCGCATTCGGGGCAGGTGACGGCACCGTTGAGCGTGCGGTTGCACGGAATGCAGTAGTCCATGGAGCGACCGTTCTCAGTTCTCGAGTCGACGGAGGGGAGGCCCAAGCCGGGCAGCGGTCAGTGGCTACCGGGGTCAACGAGGCGGATCGGACGAGTGCTCAAGCGTCGGCCGAGATGTGGGGTACGTAACCCTGCCGGCAGCAGCGTTGACGACCGGGCTTCGCATGAGGCGTGGGTTACATACCGGCCGTGGGACGAAGACAGAGCCGCGCGGCCTACGTATTGCCTCGCGAAGAGGAACAAGGCGAGCCGAGGAGGAACCGTGGGTCGCAACGACGGCAACCGGGAACGGACTCCGGCCTCGGACCGTGACCTCGTGCAGGAGACCAGGGACTCCTTCCAAGCCGTACTGGACGCGTTGGACGCCGCACGCGCCGACCTCCTGCGCGAGGAGCAGCAGGAACCCGTCGGGGGCCCGTCGCAGTCCCGGAGCCGGCGCGGCCACCCGACCGGCGATGCCCGCTCTCGGCCCCACCGGCCGAGTGCCGAGCCGGGCACCGTCCCGCCCCCGCCGGTGGGAAAGCCGCCGACGGTCAATGGACCGAGCCCGGAGCCCGCGGCACCCGCCGCGGCTCCCCCGGACCGCTCCTACGGGAGGAAGACCGTTCACGGACGGCGGCGATGCGCCGGCCACAGGGACCTGCGAGTCGCCGCAGTCCTCGGGCTGGGCGCAGCGAGCGGACTGGTTCTCGCCACCTGGCTGCTGATCCACCACGACGCCGAAACAGCGGCTTCCCCTCCGCCGTCCGGGCACACGGGAGCCCCCCTGCCGGCGAGTCCCGCGCCGCAGGAGCCGGCTTCCCCGGCTCCAGGGCAGACGGACCGGCCCCGGCCCGGCGCGTCAAATCCGCCGCTCCCCGAGATCCCGGGCACGGGCGTCCTGCGCCAGGGGGACAGCGGCCATGGCGTCTTTGAGCTCCAGGTACGCCTCCAGCAGATACCGGGCATCTATGACGGCGGCGCGATAGACGGCCGCTACGACGCGGAGGTCCGGGCTGCGGTGACGCTCTTTCAGGAGCGGTACGCGGTCCACGGCGACGAGAGCGGAGTCTACGGCGCCCGCACGCGTTTCGCCCTCATGCTGCGCACCAAGTGACCAGCGGCAGACGCTCGTCCCGTGTCTGCGGGGCTGAGAGCCTGACCGTCCGGGGGCCGGGCCCGCGCGGCCCGGCCCCCGTGTACGGCGCTGCTAGGGGGCCATCTCGTACGCGCCGGACAGCGCCTCGACCCGCTGCCAGACCCGGTCCGTGCGTGCCGCGTCGACGACCGGCCGCCGGACCGCGCCGAGCGCCCACTCCTGCTGCTGCGCGGTCGCCGAGTCCTTGCCGTGCAGTTCGACGGCGTGCGCGGAGAAGTCCCGCACGAGGACGGCGAAGAGTTCGTCGAGCACGTCCTCGTCGAGTCCGGTCAGGGCGACCTGCTCCAGGACGAGCTGACCGTGCACGACGAGGGCGAAGAGCTGACCGACCGCGAGGAGGAGGTCGAGGTCGCGGCTCTGCTCCTCGTCGGGGGCGGCCGTGGCGACGAACGCACAGAGGGCGTCGGCCTGTTCGCGGAAGCGGCTCACGTTGGGCAGGTGCGCGTACGCGTCGAAGGCGGGCCGCCAGTCGTGGAAGCGCACCGAGCCGAGACCCCGGGCCGGCCCCTGCCGGAACAGGAAGTCGTCGTCGGCCGCGTCGAGGCGGGTCGGCACGTCCGGGTAGTCGACCGGGTCGAGGAGGTGGCTGCGCATGAACTTCAGGATCAGCGCCAGGTTGACGTGGACCGTGCCCTCCAGCTTCGGCAGGCCGCGGATCTCCACGGCCGCCTGGCCGAAGTAGTTGTCCTTTTCGAAGCCCTTGGCCGCGATGACGTCCCACATCAGGTCGACGACCTTCTCGCCCTCCGTGGTCACCTTCATCTTCGTCATCGGGTTGAAGAGCAGGTAGCGGCGGTCGTCGGGGCCCGCGGAGCGGAAGTAGTCCACGGCGCGGTCGCTGAAAAGCTTCATGCCGGCGAGCCTGACGTACGCGTCGGTCAGCTCCCGCCGCACGTGCGGGAAGCTGGTGACGGGGCGGCCGTACAGGATGCGGTTGTGGGCGTGGGTGACGGCCTCGTACATCGCGTGCTCGCAGATGCCGATCGAGGCGGTGCACAGGTTGAACTTGCCCACGTTGACCGTGTTGAGGGCGGCGTCGAAGGCGGCGCGGCCGGTGTGCAGGACGTCCTCGGCCGCTACCGGATAGTCCTCCAGGCGGAACTCGCTGACGAACTTCGAGGAGTCGACGACGTTCTTGACCAGGTGATAGGCCGGGTGACGGCTGTCGGCGGCGAAGAACACGTAGCCGTCGGGGCCCTCGACGTCGGTGCGGCGGCCGAAGACGGAGACGAGCCCGGCGGCGTTGCCGTTGCCGATGTAGTACTTGGAGCCGGTGGCGCGGAAGCCGCCGTCGCCGTCGGGCTCGAGCAGCATGTCGGTGGAGTAGATGTCGGCGCCGTGGGTCTTCTCGGACAGGCCGAACGCGAACACCTCTCCCTGGGCGAGGAGTTCGGCGGCGCGGGCGCGGGCGGCGGCGTTGTCGCTCTGCCACACCGGGCCGAGGCCGAGGATCGTGACCTGCCAGGCGTACCAGTAGTCGAGGCCGTAGAAGCCCAGGATCTCGTTGAGCGCGGCTATCCGGGCGGTGTCCCACCGCTTGTCGGATTCCCCCTCCCCCGCGGCGGACGACGGTGTCAGGAAGGTGGCGAACAGGTTCTCCTTCGCTGCGAAGGCGAGGAAGTCGCCGAGCCACGCGCGGTTCCGGTAGTCCTCGATCAGCCGCCCCTTGCCGCGCTCCTCGAACCAGTCGACGGTGGCACGCAGCAAGCGGCGCGTCTCGGGGTCGAAGTGCGCGGGGTCGTAGGTGCGCGGGTTGAACAGCAGCTGGTCAGCCATGGGAGATGACGCCTTTCGGCTGGTGGACGGGGGGGGTAGGGAGGTCTGGCGGCTGGGCGGGCCGGGCCGGGAGGACCGGCGGCGGGTACGGCGGCGATCAGCGGCCCGGACCGAACCGGGCCAGCGTGGCCAGCACGTCGTCCAGCCAGTCGATCATCATCCGCTCGTAGGCGATGCCGCCGCGCAGGACGACGTGCTGGAGCTCGCGCTCCGCGTCGAGCGGTGTCCGGGGGCCGGCCTCGCTCGTCTCGGGCGCCGTGAAGTCCCGGGCCTGACCTGCGAGATAGTGCGCCAGCCGGTCCTGGTGCGCCTGCCGGTGCCGTTCCACCTCGCGGATCAGGGCGGCCGGGTCGTCGTCGAAGGCGGCACCCCGGATCTTCACGGCCAGATCGTGACGGACGCTCTCCGGCTCGATCGGATCGTGCAGCCAGGAGGTCAGCGCGGCCCGGCCGAGGTCGGCGACGGAGTACTCCTTCTTGTCCGGCCGGCCCTGCTGCGGGACGTCCCGGACGTCGACCCAGCCGTCGTTCTCCATGCGCTTGAGCACGCGGTAGATCTGCTGGTGGGTGGCGGTCCAGAAGTAGCCGATGGACCGCTCGAATCGCCGGGCCAGCTCATAGCCGGAGCCTGGCTTCTCCAAGAGCGACACCAGGATCGCGTGTTCGAGCGCCATGACGCCGATCATGCTATGCAACTCGTTGCATAGCAAGAGTCCCCCGCCCCGATGCGACGCGGCTCACCCCGCGGAGGGCGTGCGGTTGTCGTCCGCCACTCGGCACGGGATCCTGAGGGGGCACGAAGGGAAGCGGTGCCATGGATCGTTTTCCGAATGCCCCCCATGTCGACTTCCACAGTCCGCTGGACCTCTCCAAGGCCGCCGCCGCGGTGCTGGACGCCGAAGGCCGTATTGCCGGGTGGGGACCCTCGGCCCAGCGCCTGCTCGGCCACTCACCCGAGGATGTGCTCGGGCAGCCGGCTGCCCGGCTGCTGGCAGCGGCGCCCGGGCAGCGGCTGTCCACCCTCTGCAGGATCTGCACGGCGCACCAGCCCCGCAGCACGGTGCTGGACCTCTGCTGCCGGGACGGTCATACCCTGCGCGCGGCCGTGACGTTCAGCCCGCTCGCGCACCGGGGCGCCGCGGCGACCGTCGTGGTCGCGGCCGACCTGGAGACGCTGCGCGGCTGGGAGGCGCAGCTGGCGATGCTGCAGGGACTGGCGACCGAGTCCGACGTGGGCCTGACGATCTTCGACACCGACATGCGCGTCGTCTGGGCGAACGTCTCGACCGATCTGGAGCTGGCCGGCATCGCCCAGTACATCGGCCGACCGGCCGCGGACCTCTTTCCCGAGGGCGAGTTCGTCTCCCGCCACCATCCGCCGGACGAAGACCAGATCATGGAGCACGTGCTGACGACGGGCGAACCGATCACCGGCATGCACTACCGCGGGCGGGCCCCCGCCGACCCGGTGCGCGAGCACGTCTGGTCCTGCTCCTACCACCGGCTGGTGGACGCCCGGGGCGAACTGCTGGGCCTCTTCGAGGAGTCGCTGGACATCACGGAGCGCTACCGCGCCCAGGAACGACTGTCGCTGCTCGTCCGGGCCGGAAAGCGCATCGGTGCCTCGCTGGACGTGCGCCGTACGGCCGCGGAGCTCGCGGACGTGGCGGTGCCGCAGCTGGCCGACGAGGTGCTGGTGGACCTGCCGCCGGCGGTCATCGAGGGGCGCCAGCCGCCCACGGGCTCGGCGCCGGGCCACAGTCTGCTGCGGATGCACGGCCGGACACCGGAAGAGTTCCGGACCAGCCCCGTCTCCTACCCGCCCTGGTCGCCGCAGGCGCAGAGTCTGGCCACCAGCCGCCCCGTCATCGACGCCTCCCCGCCCGAGTCACCGGACGTGTCGGGAGCGCCCGCCGCGCACTCCTGCCTGTTCGTCCCGCTGCTCACCCGCAACGCGGTCCTGGGCCTGGCCACCTTCCGGCGCAGCAGCAACCCCGACCGCTTCGGGCCCGAGGAGCAGACGCTCGCCGTGGAACTGGCCGAGCGGGCCGCCGTCGGCATCGACAACGCCCGCCGTTACACCAGCCAGCACGCGGCCGCCCTGGTCCTGCAGCGCAGCCTGCTGCCGCAGCACCTGCCCGAGCAGAGTGCGGTCGACGTCGCGTACCGCTACCTGCCGGCCGACAGCCGCGTGGGCGTGGGCGGCGACTGGTTCGACCTGATCCCGCTGTCCGGTGCCCGCGTGGGCCTGACCGTCGGCGACGTGGTGGGCCACGGCATGCACGCGGCCGCGACCATGGGCCGGCTGCGCGCCACCGTACGGACCCTGGCCCTGCTGGACCTGGACCCGGCCGAGCTGCTCACCCGGCTGGACGGCCTGGTCGCACAGGACTCGGAACCCGGTGCCGAGGACGGGCTGGGCGACGAGACGCTCGGGGTGACCTGCCTGTACGCGATCTACGACCCGGTCAGCGGCCGGTGCGTCTGGGCGAGCGCGGGACATCCCCCGCCGATCGTGGCCGACGCGAGCGGTTCGGTGGCCCTGTCCGCGCTGGCGCCGGGGCCGCCGCTGGGGCTGGGCGGCCTGCCGTACGAGAACGTCGAGCTGAGCCTGTCCGGCGGCAGTGTGGTGGCGTTCTTCACCGACGGGGTCGTGGAGGACCGCAGCACCGACATCGACAGCGGAATCGACCGCCTGTCCCAGGTGCTCACCTGGCAGCGCTGCCCGCTGGAGGAACTGTGCGACCGCGCGCTGTCGGCCCGGCCGCCCGGCCCGCAGGCGGACGATGCCACGCTGCTGCTCGTCCGCACCCGGCGGCTCGGCACCGACCACGTGGCGGACCTGGAGCTGCCGCCCGACCCGGCCATGGTGGCGCACGCCCGCACGGACACCGAGCGCCGACTGGCGGCCTGGGGCCTGTCCGACCTGTCGTTCCCTGCCGCACTCGTGGTGAGCGAGCTGGTCACCAACAGCATCCGGTACGCCACCGGGCCCGTCATGCTGAGGCTGATCAGGGACCGCTGCCTGCTGTGCGAGGTCTCCGACAACGCGCACACCGCGCCCCACCTGCGGCGAGCACGCCGGGACGACGAGGGAGGCCGCGGCCTGTTCCTCGTCGCCCAGATGTCCCAGCGCTGGGGCACCCGCTACACCGCGTCCGGGAAGACCATCTGGGCCGAGCTGGCCATCCCCTAGACGACCGCCCGGCGGTTCACGCATGCGTGGATCGACGTCGTCTTGGACGGAGCGCTGTCCTACGAGGTCCGCTTCGGTCCGTTCGGCTCGGACCGCTCAACGAGCGTCAACGCCCACGCGGACCATGTCGAGCTTCTCGTACGCCGTTTCGACGCGCTGTGGAACGCCGCCGGACCGGCCGACAGCTGACCACTCAGCCGAGCGTGTGCGCCGGCATCTCGGTACGTCGCCGGCGTCACCGGTACAGCCGCGCACGGTCTGGCTGGAAGGCCGCGTCGGGCGTTGCCCGGTCACGGGGACACAGGCTCCGGCCCGGGGCATGCGGTGGCGAGTCGAGGGCTGGTTCGGTGCGGCGGCGCGCCGGAGGACGCCGGTGTGGCCGAGAGCGGGGCGAGCGCACTGACCAGTAGGTACGGAGCGGGCATGAGGGGCCCTTCGGGGCTCGCCCGGTCGCTGCCGGAGCGGTCCGCCCCCCTTCCCTGAGGCTCACCCGGCTTCCGTCCGCCTCCAGAGGCCTCGCCTCTATCCGGTCATTCCATTACCCGTCAGTAGACACCGAACTCCGTGAATGGAACGCTCCTTACAGAGCGGACGGGACACGACACACACCCTCCCCGTACCGCCGGCTCCCCTGCTCCGGCCCACCCGGCCGCGTTTGTCACGCGATCCACATGCCCCAGCAGCAAGGTCGTCGCATCAGCCGAGTACCTCTTCCTCGCCGAGGAGTTCCCCTGATGAACCTGCGTAGCAGCCCTGCGGCGCTCGCCGTCGCCCTCGCCACGCCCGTGGCCCTCGCCACGTCCATGGGCCTCGCCGCCCCCACCGCCAGTGCCGCCGCGCCCGCAGCTGCCGGGCCCGTGGAGTTCACCGTGGACACCACGGCCGACGCGGTCGACGCCGACCCGTCGGACGGTCTGTGCCGCACCGCGTCGGGCGCCTGCAGCCTGCGCGCCGCCGTGATGGCCGCCAACGCCCGCCGAGGCAGCACCATCAACCTGCCTGCGGGCCACTACCGGCTGACCATCCCGCCCGATCCCCGCAAGATCATCGGAGATCACCCCGACCCGACCACGGGTGACCTGAACGTCGACGCCCCCACCACCATCCGTGGTGCCGACGCGCGGACCACCGTCATCGACGCCAACCACCTGGACCGCGCCTTCCGCATGCAGGCGGACACCCGGCTGTCCGACCTGACGATCACCGGAGGGACGGCCGTGGAGCGCGAACTGCCCGTCACCGACACCGGTGGCGGCGGTATCGCCAACGGACACCGCATGACGCTGCGACGGGTGGCCGTGACCGGGAACTCCGCGGGCTACGGCGGCGGCATCTTCAACATCCCCGGCTCGCACCTGGATCTGATCGACAGCACCGTCAGCGGGAACGTCGCGGGAGAAGCCGGGGGCATCAGGTTCGACGACAGCGGCACCGTGACCAACTCGACGGTCGCCGACAACCGCGTGACGAACCCGGGCGACCGCCCCGGCAGCCTCGCCGGCTACGGCGGCGGGATCGACATCCGCGGCCGCGGACCCGTGGAGATCCTCAACTCGACCATATCCGGGAACAGTTCGAGTGACGGTGGAGGCGGAATCAACATTGCCCCCGCCTACCTCGACAGCTTGCCCTTCCCGATCCCCGATGTCGTCGACCTGCCCCTGGGACGACTGACGCTGCGCAACTCCCTCGTCGCCGGCAACACCGTCGACGGCAAGGCCGCCGACTGCAAGAAGGCCTTCGCCACCATCGCGTCGGAGGGTCACAACATCGACGGTGACGGAAGCTGCCGGCTCACCGCCGCGGGCGACCTGCCCAGCCGTACGCCCCTGATCGGCCCGCTCGCCGACAACGGCGGCCCCACGGACACCGCCGCCCTGCTGCCGGGAAGCCCCGCCCTGGACGCGGCCGCCGGCTGTCCGGCCACCGATCAGCGCGGTGTCCCCCGCCCCCAGGGCGCCGCCTGCGACATCGGCGCCTACGAGCACACGTCACGACCGCACCGCTCGCACCGGGAACAGGAGTGGTGATGAGTTCGCCGAGCCTGCGCACCACCGTGCTGCGCGCCCTGACAGCGGTTCTGGCCCTGCTGCTGCCGGCCCTCGCCGTTCCCCCGCACACGGCCCGGGCCAATGCCGCTCAGGGCTCCCTGGTCGTGCGTACCGACCGCGGCTGGGTGCGCGGTGCGGCGCACAGCGACGGCGTCAGGGTCTTCCAGGGGATTCCCTTCGCCGCCCCGCCGACAGGCAAGCTGCGCTGGCGTCCCCCACGGCCCGCCGACCGATGGCCCGGCGTGCGGGACGCCACCGTACCGGCCCGCCCCTGCCCCCAACTGCCGCTGACGCTGCTCCCCGACGGCGGCCCCGTCCTGCCCGGCGAGTCCAACCGCACCGGCAGCACGACGGAGGACTGCCTCTACCTCAATGTGTGGACACCCGCCCGCACCGACGGCCGGTCCCTCCCGGTACTGGTGTGGCTGCACGGCGGCGGCAACGCCTACGGCGCCGGCAGCGACTACGAGGGCTCGGCGCTGACCGCGCGTGGCATGGTCGTGGTGACCGTCAACTACCGCCTGGGAGCACTGGGGTTCCTCGCCCACCCGGCCCTGTCGTCGGAGAGCGAGGACCACGCCTCCGGTGACTACGGCCTGATGGATCAGCAGGCCGCGCTGCGCTGGGTCCGGCACACCATCGGGGCCTTCGGTGGCGACCACGACCGAGTCACCCTCGGCGGCCAGTCCGCCGGTTCGGTGGACACCTGTGCCCACATCGCCTCCCCGACCGCCGAGGGCCTGTTCCAGCGGGCGATTCAGCAGAGCGGGAGCTGCGCCTCCGACGGCGGTCTGACACCGCTCACGCTCGGCGCGGCCGAGCAGAGGGGAAGTGACTTCGCGGCCTCGGTCGGCTGCGCGGGCCCGAGGACCGCGGCGACCTGCCTGCGCGCCCGGACCACCACCGAACTCCTTCGCGCCACCGGGACCGGGACAGCCTCCGTGTGGGGACCCAACACCGGGCCCCGCGTCCTCCCGCTCGCTCCGCGGCGGGCGTGGGCCGAGGGGCGGGTGAACGCCGTGCCTACGCTGAACGGCACCACCCATGACGAGTACCGCTACTTCACCGCGCTGTACGTGGATCTGCTCGGCGGCGGCCCCCTGACCGCGGCCTCGTACGCCGCCCTGATCGGCCTCCAGCACGGCGACCGCGCAGCGGCGGTCCTGCACACGTATCCGGCCTCGGCGTATCCCTCCCCGAACCTGGCCTATTCCGCCGTCAACACCGACCAGCGGTTCGCGTGTCCGGCACGGGCCGACAGCCGGCTGTACGCCAGCCGGGCACCCGTCTACGCCTACGAGTTCCACGACCCCCAGGCACCACCGTTCATCCCGGCGCCGCACACACCGCAGGGTGCGTTCCACGCCTCCGAACTGGCCTATCTCTTTCCCATGGACTCCCTGCGCCTGACGTCCGCGCAGCGGCGGCTGTCCGCCACCATGACCGCCTACTGGGCACGGTTCGCGGCCACCGGCGACCCCAACGGCTCCCGTACACCCGCCTGGCCTCGCTACACGCCTTCGGAGGACAGCGTCCAGGCGCTGGCGCCCGACCGGGTCGCATCCACCAACGGCTTCGCGGCCGACCACCACTGCGCGTTCTGGGGCCCCTCCCCCACCTCCCGGGCCGCCGTGCCGTGACATCGTTCGGGATCCTCCCGGGGCGGCGCCCACCAAGTCGTCATGCCCTGTCCGTGACGTCACGCGACCGGGCGCCCTCGTCCCGGGACCCGTGCACCAGAACCTCGTGGTGAGCCGCGAGCGCCAGCAAGGCCACGTGCAGCGCCCCGGTGTCCAGGACGGCGCTCGGGTCGAACCAGCGCGCGACGACGGTGCCGCTCACCATTCTGAGGGTGAAGCGGGCCAACTCGTCCGCGACCTGCGGCCGGTCGTTCAGCCGGAAGACGGCGCTCAGCGCATCCCGGGTCCAGGCCACCAGCGCGTCGCGGTAGTGGTGCACCTCGGCCACGGCCGCCGCGCTGGCGTCCTGCTGCACCATGCCAAGCCCCAGCAGCAGTTTCAGACCGTGCGGCTGGCGGTGGAAGGCGTCCTGTACCTCCGCGAGGAAGGCGTCGAGGCGCTGCGCGACGTCGGCGCCGGGAAGCTCGGCCGGGGGCAGGGCTGTCAGCAGCGCCGTCCTGGCCCGCTCCAGCACCGCGACGTAGATCCCGTCCTTGCTGCCGAAGTGCCAGTAGATGGAGCTGGCCGGCAGACCGCACTCGGCAGAGATCATGGAGATGGACGTGGCGGCGTAGCCGTACCGCGACATCAGTTCGCCGGCGCTGTCGAGAATCGCGTCACGGGACCGTGCGCCGCGGTCCTGGGCCGGTGCCTCCGCCATACAGCCGACTCTAGGCGAGAAGCCGGTCTCCGCTCAGCCTCTCCTCGCTTCTCGGCCTTGCCTGCGGCCGCGTCCGGCGGCTGCACGCCCCCGGGACCGGGCCGGCCGCGACACGGCTTCCAGCCACCTATGCGGAGCCCTGTGGAGCCCCGGGCTGCCTGCAGCGTACGGCGACGGCCGCGATGTCGTCATCGAGCCTTCCGCCGCTGTAGTGGAGCAGGTCGCGGTGAAGCCGGTCCAGCAGCTCGCGGGGTGCAGCGGGGCCGAGCTGCCGTACCCACTCCGGTAGGGGGAAGAACGTTCCGGAGCGGTCCCGGGTCTCCGTCACACCGTCGGTGTACAGCAGCATCTGGTCGCCCGAGGTGAAGGCGACGGTGTCGATGGTGTACTCGTCGCCGATGAGCGAGGCGAGGTTGAGCGGCGGCGAGGGGACGGTGGGCTCCAGGACGCGGATCTCTCCGCTCTGCACCAGGAGGGGCGGGGGGTGTCCGCAGTTGAGGATCTTCACCTGGCCGCCGCCGTACTGGATCTCGGCGATCAGCGCGGTGGCGAAGTGCTCGGGCTGGTCCGGGTCGAGTCTCGCGACGCTGTAGCGGCCCATGCTGGTCTCCAGGCGATGGATGATGCCCCTCAGGTCGGGCTGGTCGTACGCGTTCTCCCGGAAGCAGTTGATCACCGCCGAGGCGGCCCCCACCGCCGACAGCCCCTTACCGCGCACGTCACCGATGAGCAGCCGTACCCCGTACGGCGTGTCGGCCACCTCATAGAAGTCGCCTCCGATCCGGGCCTGCTCCTGGGCCGCCAGATACAGCGACTCGATCTCGACGTCCTGGACCCGGCGCGGCAGCGGGCGCAGCAGCACCTGCTGGGCGGCGTCGGCGACGAGCCGGATCTGGAAGAGTGCCTCCTCTCGCTGGAGCCGGAGATGGCTCGTGTAAGCGGACGCCAGGGTGACCGCGACGATGGCAGCCGCCGTGTAGGGCGTTCCCAGATCGGTGTAGACGAGGCTGAGCCCGACCATGACCAGCAGGCAGAACGCCCCCAGCAGGATCGTCGGGACCACGGGCCACATCGCGGCGGCGAGGGCGGGTGCGGCGGGCAGGAGACGGCTGAAGGCGATCTCCCTGGGCGTGACGAAGGCCAGGCCGGTGATGACGACGGTGAGGATCACGGGGGACAACACCACGGTCTCGCGTCGGCCACCGTAGGGCGGGCGGTGACGCCGAGGCCGTCCTGTCCTGATCACAAAAGCATCTTATCGGGACAGAAGGGTCTTCGTTTGTGCACGAGCCGCCCTCTCAGGTGCGTGACAGTGGTGTTATCAAGGGTGTATGGAGGTATTTTCCGGGCGCCATCGAAGCCCGGAACGTCATCCGCCGGCCGGACGCCCACGTGAACGTCGCGCCTCTCTCATGGACGTGCGCAGTGCGGCCGGTCAGGTGTTCCTTCTCCAGGTCGTCATCGTGGTCCTGCTGGTCGCGGCCGCGGTGGTGGGCATGATGCTCCAGGCGGCGCGTGACGCTCTGCAGCAGGGCCGACGGGAGTCGGTCATCGCGGCCCAGTCGTTCGCGAATGCCCCCGGCACGGCCGCGGCGCTGCAGAGCCGGGACCCGTCAGCGGTGCTCCAGCCGCGGGCCGAGGCGGCGCGCAAGCGCGCGGGCGTGGATTTCATCGTCGTCATGAGCACGACGGGAATGCGGTACACGTACCCCTACCCGCGGGAGATCGGGAAGCAGTTCGTCGGCACCATCGAACCGGCGCTGCGGGGCCGTACCGTCGTCGAGCAGGCCGGCGGACCGCCCCTGCCCGCGGGCAGGGGCACGGACGTGCAGGCGGTGGTCCCGGTGACCGACTCGCACGGCAGGGTGGTCGGCCTGGTCTCCGCCGGGCTCACGGTCAAGAACGTGGCGGCACTGTGGCTGCCGCAGCTGCCGATCATCCTGGGCAGTGGCGGGGCCGCGGTGGCGCTGGCCATGACCGGAACGACGCTGGTGTCCCGGCGGCTGCGGCGGCACACGCACGGCTTGTCCCCGGTGGAGCTGGCGCAGTTGTACGAGCACCACGACGCGGTCCTGCACGCGGTGCGGGAGGGGGTGCTGATCACCGGTGCCGACGGACGACTGCTGCTCGCGAACGACGAGGCGACGCGGCTGCTCGGGCTGCCGGAGGACGCGCAGGGGCGCCCGGTGCGGGAGCTGGGACTGCCGGAGCCGGTCATGCGCCTGCTGTCGTCGCCGGAGGCGGTCACCGACGAGGTGTATCGCGCGGAGAACCGGTTGCTGGCGGTGAACAAGCGGCCGACGTACCCGCAGGCCGACCGGGGAGGCAGCGTGGTGACCCTGCGCGACACCACGGAACTGGCGGCGCTCTCGGGACGGGCCGAGGTCGCACGGGAGCGGCTGCAGCTGCTGTACGAGGCCGGCGTGGGAATCGGCACGACGCTGGACGTGGGGCATACGGCCCAGGAGCTGGCCGAGGTGGCGGCGCCGCAGTTCGCCGACCTCGTGACGGTGGACCTGCTCGACGCGGTCCTGCGGGGGTGGGAGCCGACCGCGGAGGGCTGGCGGCATCTGCGCCGGGCGGCGATCGGCGGCGCACAGCGGATGATGCCGGTGTATCCGCTGAGCGAAATGATCACGTTCTCGGCCCGGAGCCCGCAGATGCGGACGCTGCGGGAGGGGCGGGGCGTGCTGGAGGCGGACCTGCGGCAGGCCGAGGGGTGGCGGGAACAGGATCCGGAGCGCGCCCGAAAGGCCCTGGAGTGCGGGCTGCGGTCGCTGGTGACCGTGCCGCTGCGGGCACGGAACGTAGCGCTGGGTGTGGTGAACTTCTACCGGACGGTGGATTCCCCGGCCTTCGAACCGGAGGATCTCGCCTTCGCGGAGGAACTGGCGGTACGGGCGGCGGTGGCCATCGACAACGCCCGGAGGTTCACCCGGGAGCACGCGATGGCGGTGACGCTGCAGCGCAGTCTGCTGCCGCGGGGGCAGCCGGAGCAGGACGCGCTGGAGGTGGCCTGGCGGTATCTGCCCGCGGAGGCGGGGGTGGGCGGGGACTGGTTCGACGTCATCCCGCTTCCGGGGGCTCGCGTGGCCCTGGTGATGGGCGACGTCGTCGGGCGCGGCCTGCACGCGGCGGCGACGATGGGCCGGCTGCGTACCGCGGTGCACAACTTCGCCGTCCTGGACCTGCCCGTGGACGAGGTGCTCGGGAACCTTGACGACCTGGTCGTCCGCATGGACAACGAGGAGCACACCGGTGATGCGGCGGAGGACCACGAGGGCGAGGGCGTCACCGGAGCGACCTGCCTCTACGCGGTCTACGACCCGGTGGTGGGGGCCTGCACCATGGCCCGTGCGGGGCACCCGGAACCGGTGGTGGTGCGCCCGGACGGGACGGTCACCTGTGCCGGGGTGCCGGCCTCGGCGCCCCTCGGTCTGGGCGGCTACCCGTTCGAGACCACCGAGCTGCCCCTGCCGGAGGGTTCGCAACTGGTGTTGTACACCGACGGCCTGGTGGAGGACCGCACCCAGGACGTCGACGTCGGTATGGAGAGGTTGCGCCGTGCGTTGGTCGGGGCCGGCAGCCGCACCCCGGAGGAGACGTGTCAGGCGGTGATCGACGCGCTGAAGCCGTCGCACTCCTCCGACGACATCGCGCTGCTGACGGCACGTACCCGGACGTTCCCGCCCTCACGCGTGGCCGAGTGGGACGTGCCGCCGGACCCTGCGCTGGTTCCCTCGGTGCGGGCACGGTGCAGGGAGACGTTGCGGGAGTGGGGGCTGGAGGAGACGGGATTCGCCACGGAACTGATCGTCAGCGAACTGGTCACGAACGCGATCCGGTACGGCTCGCCGCCGGTGGGTGTGCGACTGCTGCACGGACGCTGTCTGATCTGCGAGGTGTCGGACGGCAGCGGCACCTCGCCGCGCCTGCGGCGGGCGGCGACCACCGACGAAGGCGGGCGGGGGCTGTTCCTGGTGGCACAGTTCGCCCAGCGATGGGGGACGCGGTACACGACCCGCGGCAAGGTCATCTGGGCGGAACAGGTTCTTCACGACGGCACTTCGGCCGCCTCGCGCCTCGCACCGGTCGACTTCCTTCTCGACCAGTTCGACCTCGACCAGCTGGATGATCCCGCCTTGTGAACCGAAGCGGACCCCCGAGCCGGCCTTCGAGTTTCGTAACGCGCGCCCGATTCACCGGTCATCCGATCGATGCGACGGACCGTGACCCCCGCCATTCTGACAGCATGACTGACATCCCCCGCCCCCCTTCCGCACCACGCCCGCGCGACCCCGAGCCGGCCGGCGGCCCGGTCGGCGCGAGCCGCAGGACCGTCATAGCCGCCCTGGGCGGTGCCGCCCTCGGAGCGGCCGCTCTGGGACTCACGGCCGGGCAGGCGACCGCGGCCGCGGACCGGAACAACGCGGCACAGGCCCCGGCCCGGGAGGCCGCCGACTGCGTCCTCACGCCCGAGCAGACCGAGGGGCCTTACTACCTGGACCTGGAGACGGTCCGCAAGAACGTCACCGAGGGCAAGGCCGGCGTACCGCTCACCCTCCGCGTCAAGGTGATCGACACGGCCACCTGCGCCGTACTGCCCGGCACGGCGGTCGACATCTGGCACTGCGACGCTCTCGGCGTCTACTCGGGATACGTGGCCGGCGGCTCCACGCCGGACACGACGTTCCTGCGCGGCGTGCAACTGACCGACGCCACCGGCGTCGCGGAGTTCACCACCATCTACCCCGGCTGGTACGTCGGCCGTGCCCTCCACATCCACGTCAAGACGCATGTCGGCGGCACGGTCGCCAACGGCAGGTACCAGGGAGGCCACGTCTCCCACACCGGCCAGCTCTACTTCCCGGAGACGTACAACAGCAGGGTCGCCGCACTGGCCCCCTACCGGAGCAACACGGCCACCCGCACGCTCAACGCCAGGGACGGCATCTACCGCAACGGCGGGTCGTCCACCCTGCTGACCCTCACCCAGACCGGCAGCGACCTCGGCAAGGGAGTGACCGGCACCGTTGTGCTCGGCATCGATCCCGACGCCGTACCCTGACCCGCCGTCCGAAGAACCCGAATGGGCGCGCGGAAATCGGGGATGACCGGAGCATGACATGCGAGTCGTGCGGCGCGCCTCTGACCGGTCGGCCCCGCCGCGGTCGACCGGCTCGCTACTGCTCCGGCGCATGCCGGCAACGGGCGTTCAGGCAGCGCTCGGCGCGCCGGGCGCAGACGGTCACGTCACCGCCCGCACCGAGCGCTGCCTCCTCGGCCGGCGGCCTGCCCCGGGCCCTCGACTCCTTCGTGGGCCGACGGGCGGAGCTGTCCCGGCTGCGCGCTCTGTCGAGGACGTCGCGGCTCCTGACGCTGACCGGTGCCGGCGGCGTCGGCAAGACGCGGTTGGCGCTGGAGTTCGCCAGGGGTCTGCCCGGCCGCCACGGGCGGGTGGACCTGGTCGAACTCGACGCACTGCATGACGGCGCCGCGCTCGCCCAGTCCGTCGCCGCCGCGCTGGCCGTGGGGGAACGGGCGGGGCGATCCGGTGCCGACGTCCTGGTCCACGCGATCGGTGACGCCCGCCGGCTGCTGGTCCTGGACAGCTGCGAGCATCTGGCCGAGCCGTGCGCCCGGCTGATCGCGACCTTGCTGAGCCACTGCCCGCGCCTGCGGATCCTGGCCACCAGTCGAGAGGCCCTCCGGGTGCCCGGGGAGACCGTGCTCCGGGTCGGTGAGCTGTCGCTGCCGCCGGCCGACGCCGGAGACGACCCGGTGGTCCTGCTGCGGGCGGACGCCGTCCGGCTGTTCGTCGACCGTGCCTCCAGTTGCTCACCGGGGTTCACGCTCCACCGGGGAAACGGCCGGACGGTTGCCGAGATATGCCGCAGGCTGGACGGCCTGACGCTCGCCGTCGAACTGGCGGCCCGCCGGGCCGGAACCCTTCCGCTGAGGGACATCCTGGCAGGACTGGACGACCAGATGTCCCAGCTGTCCCTCCTGGCAGGCGGACACAGGACCGGACCCGGGCGCCACAGTGAGCTGGCCGCCGCGATCGACTGGAGCCACCGACTGCTCGATCCGGCCGAACAGGCGGTCTTCCGGCGCCTCGGGCTCCTCGTCGGCGGGTTCGACACGGCTGCGGCGCGGGCGGTCTGTGCCGGCGACGGGGTCGCCGCGGCGCAGATACTCGGCATCCTGTGTGCCCTCGAGGCCAAGTCCCTGATCGTGCGGCTCTCAGGAGACGCGGAGACGTCACGGTTCAGACAGCTGAGCGCCATCCGGGCCTACGCCCTGGAGTGCCTGCGCGCCTCCGGCGAGCTGCATGCCACCGGGCACCGGGTGGTGGAGTGGCTGAACACGCTGGCGGACGAGGCCGGCGACGAGGTGTTCCCCGACCAGGCCGGCAGCCCGCTGGCCGTGGAACAGGACAACCTCGCGGCGGCGTTGGCCTGTGCCACCGCCCGGCACGGTGCCGCGCAGCCACGGCTGGTGCTGGAACTGGCGCGCGTGCACTACGAGCGGGAACAGCCGTCAGCCGCCCACGCCCTGCTGACGGGGCTGCTGCGGGAGACCGGCGCCCGGGCGCTCGGCGGGGCGGTACCGGCGCTTGCCGCGCGCGTGGCCTGCCAGCGGGCCGATCTCGCCCAGGCACTGCGCCTCGGCGAGCAGGCGGTGAGCACGGAGCGCACGCGCCATCACCCCGCCGGACTCGCCAACGCCCTGGACGCGCGCGCCGCGGCGCGGTTGTCCCGCGGGGAATTCGCGGCGGCCGTCGCGGATCTGCGCGAGTGCCTGGACGTCCTCGCCGCGCTGGGCAAGCCCCAGGACACCGCGTGGTGCACCCATCACCTGGCCTGGGCGCTGCTGCAAGCGGGCGGGGAACGCGAGGCCGACATGCTCATGTCCCGCTGCCTGCCCGTGCTCAGGGCTCACGCCCCCTGGAGCCGGGTCGCGGCCGCTCTGCACACAGCGGGCGCCGTGCGGCTGGCCCTGGGGCATCTGGACAGTGCCGAGGCACTGTTCGCCGAGGTGCTGCGGATCGTCCCCACCGCCGGTTTTCACGCGCTCTACCCCGTGGAGGGCCTGGCCCTCGTGGCCGCCGAGAGCGGCGACATGCGGCGAGCCCTCCTGCTGTACGAGGCAAGCGCGCAGGCACGCCGCCGACTCGACACCGTGTCCGAGGCTCCGTGGCGACTGCGGCTGGAACGAACCGTGGCTCGTGCCAGGACAGGGCTGCCGGCAGCCGCTCGGGAGGCGGCCGTCAGCGGCGGTCGTCGGCTGCGCGGGGACCGGCTCGTCGCGTACGCGCTGCGGACGAGGAGCGACGACCACCGAGCGACGACGGACGAAGGGCAGGCCGTCGACGACCGGTCCGCGCTGACCGGAAGGGAGTTCATGGTGGCCGAACTCGTCGCCGACGGACTGACCAACCGCCAGATCGCGGAGCGGCTGGGTCTTTCGGCCCATACGGTCGCCACGCACCTGGACAAGGTGCGCGACAAGCTGGGTATGCGGTCACGCACACGGATCGCCTTGTGGGTGGCCGCACGGACCAAGGCCGGGCAGCACCCGTCCGGGTGACGCATCCCCGCTCCCGGGTACGGCTCCCGAGCCGCCTCGGCGCGTCCGCGCATGCACCGAGGCGACACGTGCCCGACCGGGTTGCCTCAGAACTCGTCCTGCGGGAGGTCCTGCCCGGCGAGGTCGCCGTCGCCGAACTCGGCATCGTTCATCGCCGGGCCGGCGAAGAAGCCCCCCATGAGTTCCTTCAGGTCCAGCTCCTTGGCACCGGCCGGGGCGGTGGGCCTGGTGCCGTCGCTCATCCGCAAGGTAACGCCCAGTTTCTTGACCTTGGCGTTCTCGGCCAGGGCGGCGAGGTCCACATCCACCTCGGACAGCTCACCGTTCTTGAGCGTGAAGTCCGCTGTCACCTTGGTGTCGGGGGCGTCCTTCAGGTCCTTGTCCGTCGGCAGCTCCATGCCCGGCGGCAGGTCCTTCGCCAGCGGACGGATCTCCCGGAACAGCTCGGTGATCAGCGTACGGAAGGGGGCCGTTGCGGTGACGTGCTCGGTGCCGTCCCCGCCGCCGGCCGTCTTGAACCGCACCTCACGGGCGACGACCTCACGGAGGGACTGCACGAGCTTCTTCTGCGTCTTGGCGTCGAGGGACCGGTCGCGCGCGGAACCGCCCCGTGCCCCCTGGCCCTCCGCAGCCGACTTGCCCATCTCCTTGATGCTGAACTTGACCCACTTGCCCGCGAGGACGTCCTTGAGAGCCCCGGCCTCGGGGGGCAGGTCTTCGGCGGCCGGTACGGGGCTTCCCGTCATCTTGCCCAGGGTGTCGGTGTCTGTGCGGAGGTAGACGTAGTCGCCGATCACCCGGTACTCGGCGAGGTCGCCGTCCGGGCTGCTGATCTTCATGGCCATGCCGACGAAGTCCTTCTCCCCGGACTCGTCGATCGGCTTCTTCGACTGCACGGTGAAAGTGATCGTCGCACCGCTCATCATCTTGGCGGCGTCATCCGGTATCTCCTCGCCGGGCGCGGGGTCGGACTCGGCGTCCAGCGCCTTCAGGGACGCGACGTCGGTGTCCAGGTCGAGCTCGAAGGAGAGCGTCTTCTTCTCACCCAGCTTCTCGAAGGCCCGGTCGAGCTTCTTGCCTGCGGAGAGCTGCTCCACCGTTCCGCAGGCGGCGGAGCCCGCGAGGACGGCGCCGACGACGGCGGTGGCGGTGAGGGTCTTGCGTATGGCGTTGATGATGTCTCCTCGTGGATCCCGATCACGGTGTGATCGATCAGGAGACTCACGACCCGCCCATGAGGTTGCCCCGTCCCGCCGCACCTCCTCGCTGACGGTCAGTCAGGTGGACCGGCGGAGCTCCTCCGCGGGCCCTTGATGCAGCGGTGTGTGCCGTGTCACGCGTTCCAAGCGTGCCTAAGTTGTCTGCATCACAGCGGAAATGTCCATTTAGCGTCCATGCTCGAAGCGGATACCGACCCACGAAGTGCTGCTTATCGGAATTCTCTTGGGCACAACGCTGCAAAGTGACCCATGACACAGCATTCGTGATACTCCCCCCGTTGCCGCTGAAAAGGTGCCCCATTATGGCCGCTTACCTGTGTCCTCCTGCCGTGATACACGGCGAGCACGCCGTGAAGACCAGCCAGATCGTGGCGGAGGTGCGCGACCGCCACCCGCACGCCGCGTGGGCGCCGCGGATCGACGGCATCGCGGCCAGTACGGGCATCGAGACCCGCGGGTGGATGCTGCCGCTGGAGACCGCCGTCGCGCCCGGCAACGGCGGCGCCCTGCGCGCCGTCGGCATCGAGCCGGCCCAAAAGGCGCTGGCCGGCGAGGGGTTCACCCAGCAGGACGTGGACCGCGCGATCGCCGCCCTCGAGACCGTACCCGTGCCGCAGACCGTCCAGGAGCGCACCGCGCCGGCCTGGGAGGCCGTACAGTCCTACGGGGAGCATGCGGCCCGCGGGGCCCTGCAGATAGCCGGCCTGGACGTCGCGGACGTCGACTGCCTGATCACCAGTCACTCCACCACCCCGGCACTGCCGGGTCTGGACATAGCCCTCGCCAACAAGCTGCAGCTCCGCAACGACGCGATGCTGCTGCCCGCCACGCAGTGGGCCTGTATCGCCGGGACCCGCTCCCTGGCGCTGGCGGCGGATCTCGTGGCCGCGGACCCCGACCGGGTGGTCCTCGTCGTCATCGCGGAGGCGCTGAGCACCACCTACCAGCCCGCGGACGACACCCTCGAGTCGCTGATCGTCCGGTTGCTGTTCGCTGACACCGCGGTCGCCGCGGTGGTCACGGGCCGCCCGAGGCGCGAGTCGGTGCTGCGGCTGGACGCCGCCTGGCACCACACCCTGCCCGGCACCCAGGACCTGCACCGCCTGGAGACGCGGGCGGACGGCACCCACTTCGTGATGGACCGGCGCGGGCCGCGGGCCGTACAGGAGACGGTCACCGCGATGTGGGAGTGGCTGCGCACCCGGTACCAGGACTCCCCCGACGCCTGGCACCCCGACGTACTGCTCGCGCACCCCGGGGGGACGCGGGTGCTGGAGTACATGGAGCAGACGATGCCCGACACGTGGCCGTCGGGGCTGCTGGACTACAGCCGGGACAGCTACACCAGCGGCAACCGCGGAGGCGCCGCCGTGTTCGACATCCTGCGGCGGGCGCACGACGCCGGGCGGCAGAAGCCGGGCAACCGCGCCGTCCTGTACGCGGCGGCACCGGGCCTCACCGCCACCGCCCTGGAAGGGGAGTGGCTGTAGCCGCGTCCCCGGCGCGTGGCCGGGGTCACCTCGCGACCTCGGCCCAGATCACCTTGCCGGTGTCCGTCCACCGCACCCCCCACCGGGTGGTGAGCCGGTGCACGACGTGCAGGCCGCGACCGGCGTCGTCGAACGGGCCGCCCCGCCTCAGCCGCGGCCTGCCGTTGCCGGTGTCACCCACCTCGCACAGCAGGCCGTGACCGGCTCTGATCAGCCGTACCGTGATGGGGCCGGTGGCGAAGCACACCGCGTTCGTGACCAGCTCGCTGACCAGCACCAGCACGGCGTCCCGGGTGTCGTCCCTCGTGCCCCACTGCCGCAGCAGCGCGGAGACCTGTGCGCGCGCCCGGGCGGGGGCGTCGTAGCGGGCGGGCAGCCGCCAGGTCGCGGTGTCCCCCTTGCGGTAGCCGATCATCCGCGCGAGCAGCAGGGTCACGTCGTCGCGCTGGTGCGCGGGTGCCAGCGCGGAGACGACGTGCCGTGCGGCCTGCTGCAGGGTGTCCCAGGGGTGCACCGTGGACACGGCGTCCGCCAGCCTGCCGATGCCCTCGTCGATCGACACGGCCGGATCCTCCACCAGGCCGTCGGTGTAGAGGGCGAGCAGGCAGCCCGGGGGTGCGTCGAAGGTGTGCACGTCGAACGGTTCCCGCAGCGCGAACTCGGCACCCAGTCCGGGGTGGGGGCGGACCGCGAGCGGGCTCGCGCGCCCGTCCGGGGAGATCAGTACCGGGGGGAGGTGGCCGGCGCTGGACAGGGTCACCTGGTGGCCGACCGGGTCGTAGAGGGCGATGCAGCAGGTCGACCCGAGGGCGCTGTAGCCGGCCGTCAGCCCGGACTCCGTGTCGTCCAGCAGCGACACGGTCTCGTCCAGGTGCTCCAGTACCTCGTCGGGGGCGAGCCCCGCGGACAGCAGCGCGCGGGCCTCCATGCTCAGCTGGCCCATGGTCGCCGCGGCTCCCAGGCCGTGCCCGACGACGTCACCGACCACCAGCGCGGTACGGCCGTCCGGCAGCGGGAAGCTGTTCACCCAGTCGCCGCCGACGCCCGCGCTGTCGGGGGTGGCGGGCTGGTAGACGCTGGCGATCTCGACGGTGTCGCCGCCGGTCCGGGGCAGGAGCCGGCGCTGCAGGGCCAGCACCTGCGTGTGCTCGCGCTGGTGCTGACGCGCGAGGTCGACGTGGTGGGCGGTCCTGGCCACGAGTTCCTGCAGGTCGAACAGCTCGCTGTCGCGGAAGGGGCAGTCCGCCCGCCGCCAGACCTCCGCCACGCCCAGCACCACGGGCGGCGTGTCGTCCAGGACCAGCGGGATGCACGCCACACCCGCCGACCGGTCGCCGGGCACCAGGGCACGCACCACCCGTGGGCTGCCCAGTACCCGCTCGACCGCCTCCCGGTCGGGTATGACGATGGTCTGCGGGGCGTCGTCCCGCAGCACCGCCTGCGCCAGCAGGCGACTCGCGTCGCTGGGAAGATCGTCGCCCGGCGTCACGTAGCCCTCGGGCCAGGCCCGGTCCGGCACCAGGGCCGCCCGCCGCAGCCGGATGCGCCCCTTTGCCTGCCCGGTGACTCCCTCGCCCGTCCACACGGCGAAGTCGAGGTCGACGGCGGCCACGTCGCCCCAGGCCAGCAGGGACTCCGCCAGCGACTGCGCGGTCTCGCCGATGTCCAGCGAGGTACCGATCGCGGTCTCGGCGGCGTAAAGGTGCAGCCTCCTGGCCATCGCGATCACGGAGACGGTCAGGCCCTCCTCGGGTTCCGCGGCGGGCAGGATGCTCATCGAGACCACCAGCTCCGACCCCTCGCCGCGCCGCAGACGCTGGATCCGGGCGACGTGCGCCTCACCGGTCTCCAGGACCTGCCACAACCGCCGGGTGACCGTCGGTACGTCCCTGGGCGGCAGGAGATCGACGAACGGCCTCCCGACCCTGGCGTCCAGGCCCGCGAACACGGGGGCGTCCAGGTTGCAGCGGGTGATGAGCAGCTCCCTGTCCAGGTTGACCGCACCGAGGATCTGCTCCTGCCGGCCGGCCGCCGAGTCGCCGGGCACGCGCGTGCCGCGGTCGCCCTGCGCGTCCGCAGAACCGGCGTCCCGAGCCGCTCCGCCGCGCGGGATGTACCGCCCCAGGGCGCTGCTGACCAGGTCGAACGCCGAGGAGGACGAGGGGGAGGGGGTGGCGTCCATGCGGCTCTCTCAGCAATCCCCGGCGCGGCGCCGGGGCCGTACTCGGACCACACCTCATTGAATAACAGAGGGGGTCGGTTCGCCCACATCAGGGGGTGGCGGCGGCACCGAGAGTGAGGGGACGCCACGAGCGGTGGGCGGCGGCGCGCCTGGCGACAGGCACTGACGATCCGAGGTCACTCCCGGCGGCCTGGCCGACTCGTGCCCGGCGCCCTGTCAGAGCGGTGACCAGGCGAGGGCGCCCTGGAAGTACACGTCCCAGAGGCGGCCGGCGAAGAACTGGGCGAATCTGCCCAGTGCGGTCAGTCGGCCACGGGTCGTGTCCGCCCGTACCCGGAAGCTCGCGAGCTCGCGGACGAAGTCCGGCAGCCGGAGACGTACGACCCCGGTGGCCACCACCTGGGCGTCCGCCTCCTCGCCGGCCGGCACCGTGCCGCGCAGGATGCGGGTGTGCAAGGTCGTGGTGTCGGCCCACAACCCGTGGCCGGAGTCCTCGTCCACGGTCTTGCAGCCGCTCAGCGTGAGCGGGTTCCCGGCCCTGTCGGTGAAGAACAGGCGGTAGCGCATGCGCAGATGTTCCGGGTCGCCCTCCTCCACGAAGAGGTTGAAACGGCCCGACTCCACCTCGCAGCGGCCGCCCAGCGCCGCGCAGTGGATCTGCCCTGTGATCGTCGCCTGGTGCTCGGGGTGGACGAGGAAACGGTCCAGTTCGTCGATGTGCACGGTCAGGCGCACCGACAGTTGCTCCCGCCCCGGCCCGCCGTTGTACGGCGCGCGGGTGCCGGGTGCCCCGGAGCCGAAGGTGATCGCACCGGTCATGCGTTCACTGAACCGCAGCCGGCCGCCGTCGCCGGCCGGACAGGGCAGCGGAGCGGACAGCGGTATCCCTTGCTCCGCGCACCAGGCCCTGGCCTGGTGCACCCCGAGTTCCACGGCCTGCCGGAAACGGTCCCGGCTGAAGTTGATCAGGTAATGGAGCGGGACCTCACGCTGCAGCATCCTGACGGTGATCGGGCGGCCGAACTCGCCCCGGCCGCCCTCGCGCAGGGCGGTGTTGTTGGCGTCGATCCGCCGCTGCCACTCCTGCAGCCGGCTGTTGGCCGCCGTCTCGATGATCTGGAAGTAGTGCGCCACGAAACCGTCGTGCCAGCGACCGCGTTGGCTGACCGTCCAGATGATCCACAGTTCGTCGCAACCCCGGCGTATCGCCTCACCGATGTTCGCGTCGGTGACGTAGACGGGGTCGATGTAGACCCTGCCGTCGAGGGTGACCGGCGGGAACCACATCGGCAGGGACACGGCGGCGGCGAGCCGGTCCTCGTCCATCCGGTCGGCGGTCAGCACCTCCAGCTCGTTGCGGGAGAAGTCGTAGAGGTTGAAGGTGGCGAGCCGGTCGGTCGCCCGGATCTTCTCCCAGTCGAGCCCCCAGCCGCGGAAGACGTTCCGCCGGTAACCGTCGAGCGTGAACAGCGAAGAGCCGTACGGCCCCTTCGGGTACTGCCGCCAGTGGGGACTGACCCCCTTCAGGGGGCGTATCTCCCGCCAGTTGTCGGCGATCTGACGCCCGGTCATGCCCTGGCAGTACATGGCCAGGTTGAACGTGCCGCCGCTGGCGCCGTCCGCGTGATCGAAGCGCAGGCCCGCCTCGTCGAGCCACACCTGGAGCACACCTGCCTGGAAGGCGACCTTGACCCCGCCACCGGCGAGGATCAGCGCCCGGCGGGTGTCATCGGTGCCATGGCCGTCGTCCGTCATCCGTCCGTCACCGCCTTGCCTGGGGTCATCGCTTCCCTGCGTCGAAATCGTCGAGGACGGCGTCGGCCGCACGCTCGGCGAGGGCCGCGATGGTGAGCGAGGGATTGGCACCGACCGGGCCGGGCATGATCGACCCATCGACGATCGACAAGCCCGGACAGCCGTACACCCGCCCGTAGGAATCGACCACGCCCTCCTGCCGGTTGCGGCCCATCGGAGCCCCGCCGAGCGGGTGCACGGTGATGAGCCGGTTGAGATACGACAGGGGGTCCGAGGCGTAGCAGCCGCCCAACGCCGAGGACAGTGCGCGCATGGTCCCGTTCATCCGGTGGAAATAGGCGTCCGAGGCGGCGGTGTCCCAGTCCAGGTCCAGGTATCCGTCCCGCAGCCGCATCCGGCCGGTCGGCATGTCCCGCCCCATGCCGAGGAGCGGTAGCGACGTGGCCGTGAACAAGCCCTTGCTCATGGCGTCGGACAGCTGACGTCCGACCTCGCTCCTGGGGCTGTGGGTCAGCCGGGACCAGCCTCTGCGCAGGAGGAAGCGCAGCACGTGTCCGGAGGCGGTGAGGGCGTTCTGCTCCACCAGCCAGTTGATGAAGTCCGGGTATCCCGCGTCCTCGATGAAGAACCCGCGTCCGGTACCGCCGTCGAGCCGGTCCGGCGAGCGCATCGCGCTGGTGATGACCGGACCGAAACTGGGGTGCAGCAGGCGGGGCGTCTCCTGGCCACCGTGCCGTTCCCGGGCCTTGAAGACGAATCCCAGGAAGTCGCCGTTGCCGGAGAAGTGGGTGCCGAGTGCGGGGCCGAGGTCCGGGAGTTGGCTCCGGTTCCGCAGGAGCAGATAGGGCGTGCCGAGCGCCCCGGCCGCGAGAATCAGCCGGTGTGCCCGTACGACCCGCGGTACGGCCGTGTCCCGTTCCCCCTCCGTCCGGTCCAGCTGCCGGTCGAGGTACGTGATCAGGAACCCGTCGGACGTGGGCGTGAAGGACTTCACCTCACAACCGGTGCGGAGCACGGCCCCGTGCTCCTTTTCGGCGGTGGTGAGGTACGTGAGGTCCAGGGTGTTCTTACTGCCGAAATTGCAGCCGATGTCGCACTCGCCGACCAGCCGGCAGGTGTAGCGCGGAACTCCGTACCGGTTCCCCGCGCCGCCTGCGATGGGCACCCCTGGTACCGGCTTCTCTTCCGGGTTGCCGAAGGTCACGGCCAGGTGAGGGAGCTCCCAGTCCAGGCCCAGCCGCTGCGCCGCCTCCTGCATCGCCAGGGTCTTCGGCGTGCTCCGGTAGGGCTCGTGGTCGGTGGGGTACCGTTGCACCCCCATCGTCTCCTCGACCTTCTCGTAGTGCGCGACCAGCTCTTTGTAGCCGATCGGCCAGTACTCACCGGATCCCGCCAAGGTGTCGTCCTGGGGGAACCAGTTCTCGGGTTTCCGCAGCAGGACGTTGGCGTAGATCAGCGAACCGCCACCGAGTCCGCTGCAGACGACGGCGTCGAGTTCCGAGAAGCTCCACACGTCGAACATGCCGTACAGCCCATGGTCCGGGGCCCAGAAGTTGGACGCGGTCGCGTGCGGCCCGCGGGGGAAGGTGCCCGGCGCGTACGCCCTGCCGCGTTCCAGCAGGCAGACGCGCTTCTGTGCTTGCGCCAGTCTTGCCGTCATGACCGAGCCGCCGAATCCCGACCCGATCACCACGGCGTCGAAGCTTTCCATGCCGGCTGCCTCCGAGAAGCGTCAAGCCCCTGCGCAGGACAGGCAAACGTTCATGTCCTCTCATTGTGGCGCAGCCGGTCGCGAGGCGCATGCCGAGCGTCTTCGCGCTCGTGTCAGGGCAGGAACGTCACCTCCGGGAACGCCCGGGACGGGCCGTCGAGCAGAGGCCCGCGTCGGTGCCGCAGGTGCAGGTCGAAGAACGCGAGGGGGTACGCCTGCTGGATACGTACCGCCCGAGCGGGGGCGAGGGTGCCGATCCAGCCGAGCAGTTCCGCATCGCTCATGCCCACCGCCACCGCCAGTTGCGGGATCAGCACCTGGTTGTCGCCGTAGGACGCGTGGACGGCGCCCTCGGCCTGGATGTTCAGCCGCCATCCGCGCAGGCGCGTCCAGAACTCGGCGACGCCGGGCTCCGCGGCCCGCGTGAATGCGGCCGTCGTCATCATGAACGGCCGGTCCAGGTCGCCGGTGACGGCCGGCAGCATCGGTCCGTCGAGGCTCAGCCCGGCCCGGACCCGCGGATCGTCGAGCATGAGGCGGGCGGTGGCCGTCCCGCCCTTCGACCAGCCGAACATGCCGATGCGCCGCGGATCCACCCCGCCGGCCAGGCCCGTCGGCAGGGGTCGGCCGTCGGCATCGGGATTGCGTCCGGCAGCCAGGTCCTCGACACAGTCGAGGATGAATCGGATGTCGGCGGCGAAGTCCGCCGGGCCCATCGCGTGCTGCGGGTCCATGAGCGGCGTGAGGATCCGCCCGTCGGGGAACTCGGTGAAGGCGTCGTAGGTGTGGTCCGCCGTCACCACCACGTAGCCGTGGCTGGCGAGTTCTTGCACCATGACGGTGTGATCGGCCCGGTGGCTGTGCGCGCCGTGCGAGAAGACGACGACGGGCAGTTCCCGGCCGCTCCGTCGCACCGGGGCGCCCTGGTGGCCGGATGTCAGCGGCGCCTGTACGGCGTCGACGGGAAACCCCGCGGACGCGAGCAGCTCCCGCAGCGCGCCGGCGGGCATCCACGGCGCGAGCGGATACCGCCGGACGTCCCGGGCGGTTACCAGACACTCGCCATCAGCTCCCGACGGCGCCCGGGGCCGGCCACCGGATCCGGGCGTGCGGTGTCGACAAGGTGCAGCGCCACCGTGCCCACCGGGTACGGCCCGGTCGGCGCGGGCAGTGTCAGCTGCGCGGGAGCGGGCGCGCCCGAGGCCGTGGCCCGGGCCGCCCCGACGAGCCCGAGCGGTACGGCGGCGCCGGCCGCCAGCGCGGCCCCCAGCAGGCGACGGCGCGTCAAGGCCTCTCGGCCGTCCGCTGCACCCGCAGTCGAACGTCGTTGCATTGCATCGGAGTTGATACGCATGGGGGCAACGCTGTCATCGGCCGCAGCCGTGCCGCATCCATCCACCGGATGCAATGCAGGGTGGCATCAGACCACTGGTCTACGTCCGGAAGCTGACGGCTACGAGGATCACGGCGCCGTGTCAGAGGGTGAGCAGCCGGACGAGCAGTGCCGTCACCGTGCCTGCGGTCAACACCGACCCCAGCACCGTGAACAGCAGGTCGAGCCCGTTCATGTCCCAGCCCTCGATCGAAAACCGGTGTGGGGCCCGGGGGTCGTACCGGACCGTGACGCGCACCCCGACTCCGAAGGTGTTTCGCACGGCTGCGCGGCCGTACCTGGACGAGTACTCACACGCGGTTCCGTCCTGGGCCGTCCAGGCCGCGACCGGGTAGTAGAACGTGGCACCCTCGTCGTTCCGCACGACCTTGTGCCGGACGATCCGCGCCTCCGCATCGACGCCTGTGCGGCGAAGCATGCCGGCGCGGCGCAGTCCGTAGACACCGAAGGCGAGGAAGACCACGCCGATCGTCAGGGGGATGAGGGAGATGAGCCATGCACGTTCCATGTGTCCTGCGACGCGTGCGCCGGCGTGTCAGTTGCGCATCAGGCGATGGTGGCGGTCCTGCGAGATGCGGATCACGTGAGTGACCGGGGTGAAAGGGGCCCGGCCGCTGCGGCCGGGCGGACGCCTCGCGACGGCGGCTGTGCGAGGTTCTGCACCGCCTGTCGGCGTCGGCCCGCCCGGCCGCGAACCGGTGGGGTCACATTCCCGACGCCGACCGGCGGGTGCGCAGCTTGCCGAAGAGTCGCTGGGCCTGGGCTCGGCGGCGCGGATCGGCCGCCGTACGGCGTACCTGCTCGATCGTGCGCCGGCCCTGCGGACTCCTCGCGAACTCCTTGAGTCGCTGGAAAACTCCTGCCATGACACTCCTTTCGCCAGGGGTGCCCTGCTCTTGTCGGGCCCCGCGAGGTTCGACTACCCGGTGACGGGCGGTCCAGCCTCTTTCGGCCGAGGGCGGGCCGTCACGGCGCCACGCGGCTTGCAGACGTCCCGGAGCTTCGGCCCGCACCGGGGGCGCTGCCTGGGAGAACGGAGCGAACGCGCCGGGCGGCGCTGAAATGGTTGAAGCCTCACTTGGGTCGCCGGCACGGCCCGGGCCGCCTCACCGCAGGGCAACGACCGTCCTCACCGTGCAACCAGCGTGGTGTCCGAAGGCGGACGCAGGCGTGTTGCTCCTGGCCACGCCCTCTGATTACTTCGACACCTGAACACATGAGGGGCCGTACGTACCGGCTCTTCAGTTTCTGCGTACGTCTTCTGTCGACAAGTCAGGGAGTTTTATCGTGCAGAGTTGGACGAAGTGGTCCGTACGGACGGCGGGATGCATCATGTCTTCGATCCTTTCCACCGCCCTTGCAGCGCCGGCCTTCGCGGGGTCCTGGAACTCTGAGCCGGCACCCGCCTGCGTCGCCATGTACGAGAGCTGGCGGTACACCGACGCCGCCAGCAACTGCGCCTCCACCGTGGGGGTGAGGGTCGTCTACCAGGACGGGGCCACCGGTCTGTGCTACGCCCTGCCGCCGGGTGCTTCCCGCACGGTCGGCGAGGGGTACCTCGGTGCACACGGTCACCCCGACCACCTCGCCCTCTGCGAGGGCTTCTGACGACACGGAGACTACGCTGGCCGGGTGACTCACTGGCAGCACACGGGGAGGTCCGATGACCGCTGTCTCGCCTGGCGTCCAGGCACCAGTTGCCACCGAGCGGCTGATCCTGCGGCTCTTCACCCCTGACGACATCGAGGACCGGTATGCGTACCAGCGCCTTGCCGAGGTAGCCCGGTTCCTGTACCGGCCGCCGCTCACGCGCGAGGACTGCGCAGAGTCCATCGCCGCGCGGGCGGGCGGGACGCCGTGGACAGCGGACGGCGACGTGTTGCTGCTGGCCGTGTGCCGGGCGGAGGAGCCGCGCGTCGTCGTCGGCGAGGTGGTCCTCACGCTCACGAGTGCCCGCGCCCGGCAGGCGGAGATCGGCTGGGTCTTCAACCCGCGCCACGCCGGGCACGGTTACGCCACCGAAGCGGCGCGCGCCCTCGCTTCGCTGGCCTTCGGCCGGTTGGGCGTCCACCGGCTCTCCGCCCGGATCGATGTCCTCAACACCGCCTCGGTGCGCGTGTGCGAGCGTCTGGGCATGCGGCGGGAAGCGCATCTGGTCGACAACGACCTCGACGGTGATCGCTGGGGCAGTGAGTACGTCTACGCGGTCCTCGCACGCGAGTGGAAGAGCTGAGCCGAGGCAGGCCGGCCCGGGGGCGCCGCGGGCTCAGCCGATGGTGACGACACGTGCCCAGGGTGGTGGGGCGTCGGGGACGTAGTCGGGATCGTCCTCGTCCACGGCGCGCGGGGGGCGGGGGAAGAGTCCCACGACGGTGCGGCAGGGCGGCTGTGCCGAGGGCCACGGCGTCTGGCCGTCGGTGAGGGCGACGATCACGTCCGGGCGGGGTCGGGAGCGGAGCGCGCGGGCGAAGCCGGAGCGCAGATCGGTTCCCCCGCCGCCGAGCAGTTCGATGTTCTCGGCCCGGCAGAGCGGGACCGCGACTCCGGCCGCCGCGTCGCAGGAGATCACCGAGACCAGGTCGCGCCGCCCGCCCACCGCCCGCGAGATCGCCGCCACCTCCAGCAGTGCGCTGCCGAGTTCGGCGTCGCTCACCGACCCGGACGTGTCGATCACGACGCAGACGTGGGGCGGCGTCCGGCGCAGGCTCGGCAGCAGGACGCCGGGGATGCCGGCCGAACGCCGGGAGGGGCGCCGGTAGCTGTGGTTCTCGCCCACGCCCGGCGCGGCCGCCGCCGAACGGACGGCCGCCCCCAGCAACTGCCGCCAGGGCTGCGGTGGATGGAACGCCTCGTCCGCCCATCGGCGCCATCCCTCCGGTGCGTCGCCCGGACGGCCTTTGATGCCCTCGGCGACCCGGAAGCGGACCGCGTCCCGCTGCTGCCTGCTCAGCCCGCGGGCGCCGTCGGGACCCAGCTCCCACGGCCGGGCCTGCCCGTCGGCGCCGCTGCCGCAGTCCAGCCAGGCCAGGTCGGCGGCGAGCCCGGACATCGACGCCGTCCGCAGGTACTCCTCCATCAACAGGCCGTCGGGCAACCGCAGCAGCGACGGCAGCACCGCTCCGGCAGGCCGGGGCAGACCGTCACCGTAGATGTCGTCGTTGATCTCGAAGTCGGCGGCGATGTTGCGTCGCAGCCTCCCCCAGCCCTCGGTCGCGGAGGCCACCGTCCCGGTGCGTTCACCCGGCCCGTGCTCCTCGTGCTCCCGCGCGTACCGCTCGCCGCGTTCGTGGTGGTCCCGGAGCAGGTGGGAGACCTCGTGCACCCAGACACCCGCCAGCTCCTCCACCGGAGTGCGCGCGACGAAGCCGGGCGAGACGTAGCAGCGCCAGTGCGCGTCCACCGCCATCGTCGGCACCGCGCGGTCCTCCACGACGTGCAGCGCGAAGAGGGCGGCGGCCAGGTAGGGGCGTACCTTCACCGCGTGCAGCCGGGCGGCCAGCAACTTCTCGGTGTCCAGGGGGAGCTCCGGCCGGTCGTACGGGTCACCGGTGCCGGCCGGGGGCCCGGGTACGGCAGCCCGGACGGGGCGTGGCGGCGCGGGCGGGGCCATGGGGCGCGGCAGCGGGACCGGGCGCTTCGCGGCCCCCGTCACCGGCGCGTCCCCGTCGCACGCCCGGCACCTGCCGTGGCCCGGCCCACCGACTGGTCCGCGCGCCGGGCGAGGCCGACCACCCCGGCCAGCCGCTCCACCGTATCCGGCACCTCCCAGTCGTCGCGCCGCAGCGCGGCCAGCGTGGTCGCCGG
The DNA here is from genome assembly GCF_044750305.1 of Streptomyces sp. NPDC088810. NCBI lineage: Bacteria > Bacillati > Actinomycetota > Actinomycetes > Kitasatosporales > Streptomycetaceae > Streptomyces > Streptomyces sp. NPDC088810. The sequence goes on along the minus strand of NZ_JBIVJQ010000003.1, from coordinate 547,213 downwards.
GGCGACCAGCAGGTCCGGGGCGCCGGTCTCCAGGGCCCGGGTCAGCACCTTCCAGGCCGCCTCCCACCGCGCCCGCTCCGGTCGTGCGCCGACGGCGGCCACCACCGCCTCCAGCGCCGCCTGCCGCAGATCGCCGCGTTCCGGCAGCTCGGCCATGGGGGGATCGGCCAGCAGTGACTCGGGGTCCGGCAGGTCCATCCGGTCGAGGTGGGCGAGCAGTTCGAGCCCCGGACCGTCCCCCACCGCGCCCCGTACCAGCAGCGCGAGCACTTCCCGGGAGACGGCGGCCGCCGTGCCGAAGGCCAGCAGGGTCAACGCGGCTTCCCAGCTGCGGGGCGAGGGCCAGGCACCGCCGCGCCGCGTCTCGGTGCTCGGCAGCCGGTGGATCAGTGTCGGCCGGGCCTGGAGGAAGCCGCAGACGGCGCGCCGGGCGTACGCCACCGCCTCCGGCAGCCGATCCGGCTCCAGCCGGGGCAGCTCCGCCCGGGGCCAGACCCCGCCCAGTCCGCGCACCACCACGTCCCGGTCGTGCACCCAGTACAGGTGCACGAACCGGTTGGCCAGCGGCGGGCTCAGCTCCCAGCCGTCCGCCGCCGAGGCGCGCGGATTGGCGGCGGCCACGATCCGCACGCCCGGCGGTAGTTGCAGGGCACCGACCTTTCGTTCCAGGACGACTCGGAGCAGTGCGGCCTGGACGGCCGGGGTGGCGGTGGAGAGTTCGTCCAGGAAGAGCAGGCCCTTGCCGGCCCGTACCAGCTCCACGGCCCACTGCGGCGGCGCCATCGGCACGCCCTGCACCGCCGGGTCGTCGCCGACGATGGGCAGTCCGGAGAAGTCGGACGGCTCGTGGACGCTGGCGATCACGGTAGTCAGCGGCAGGTCGAGGGAGGTGGCGAGCTGGGTGAGGGCCGCGGTCTTGCCGATGCCGGGTTCTCCCCAGAGCAGCACGGGCAGGTCGGCCGCGACGGCCAGGGTGAGTGCTTCGAGCTGCTCGTCGGGGCGCGGCTCGGTGGTGGTCGTCCGCAGCAGCCCCAAGAGGTCGCCGGCGAGGGCGAGCTGGGCGTCTGTTGCGGGCGCGCCGGTGGTCGGTGCCGAGGCGCGCAGGAGGGTGCTGGAGGTCATGGGTATCACCTGGGATGGGTTCGAGGGTACGGAACGGCGTGCCGGTGTGCAGCGTCGAACGCCCGTATGCCGTGCGGGAGTTGGAGGGAAAGGTCAGCGCATCAGGCCGGTGCGTGGCCGGGCCCGGCTGATGTGCTTGCGGAGCAGGTCGTGAGGCACATGGCGATCGAGCCGGGGACGACGGCTCGCGTCCGCGTGTCCCGCGCCCGGGGCGGCCTCGGCGGCGGGGTGCACGGTGACCAGCCCCGAGCGGAAGAGGCCGTGGTCGACCCGGCGGGCTGCGGCCGATTCCAGTTCCTGCCGGAGCGGCCCGTCGGGCAGGACGGCGCGGGGACCGAGCAGCCCCTCCACCACGGCCAGCGCCCCGGCGATGTCGCCGTGGAGCAGCCGCTCCCGGACCGCGGGCAGTGCCTCCGGGTCGCGGTGGACCGCGTGGATCGCCCGCACGCAGGGCAGCGCCGGCCCGCCGAGCGCCACCAGCAGTTCCTCGCGCCGGAGTTCGGACGGTTCGTGGTCGATCGCTGTGAGCGCCCCGTCCCGCAGCGCGATCCGGTGGATGTCGCCCCGGCACTCGACCTGGTGCGGATCACCGGGCGCGGGAGCGGGTACGACCGCCGGTGCCGGGCCCGGCTCCGCCAGTGCGGCGGCGACGAGCGGATGCAGACGGTCGGCCGCGACGAGCCCGGCCCGCAGCAGTTCCAGATCCGGAAGGACCCGGGCCGCGGCCTCGGGGAGCACCGGAAGCGCCGCCACCTGCTGCGGCGGCAGCGGTTCGCGCAGCGGGCGGAACGCCGGGGCATGGCTGTCGTCGGGTGCGACGAGTTCGAGGACGGCGCGGCTGCGCGCACCGAGCCGCACGGTGAAGGCCCCGCGAGGGCGCTCCTCGGCCCGGAACAGCAGCTCCGCCTCGGCGGCCCACCGGGCCACCGCCCACGACGCGTCGTCGACGGCGGGCCGGTCCGGGAGGCCGGGCGGGAGGGTACCGCCCGTTCCGTGGGGCCGGTCGGGCGGTGCCGCCGGCGGTGTCGCGTCCGCTCCGCATCGCCGCGCGAGTTCGCCGCTGCGTCCGGCGTCCCAGAGGTGCCGGTGCAGGTCGAGCCGGAAACGCCGGTCGGGATGCGGGTGCGGGTGGTGCCGGGGGGCGCCGGTCCCGGATCCCTCCCACAGCGCCAGTGACATCCGCTGGCCGGCATCGGCCCAGGTCGGCGGTGTGCGCACCACCAGCTGCACCGGTGCGGCGCCCGAGCCGCCGTAACGGGCCAGGGAGAGGGTGAGGCCGGGGCGCAGCCGCCCGTCGGGCGCGCTGCGGGGCATGTGCCAGCGGAGCAGATCGGGCGCCAGCCGGCGCAAATCCGCACGGAGGCGGCTGGCGAGCTCGGTGCCGTGGCGGTTGCGCACGGCGCGCAGATCGAGATCGACGTCGACGCGGGTGGCGGCGCAGGCCCCCGCCCAGTCGCCGACCGCACGCCGTGCGGTCGCGGTATCGATCATGGACGGTGGCACCGCGTACTCGCGCACGCGCTGCCACATCAACAGGCGGGACGGGAAGTCGTTCGCGAAGTGATGTGCCATCAGCACTCACCTTGCACGAACGATTCCCCCAATCCGTACGAGGAGAAGTTCTTCATCCCGCGCATCATAACCACACCCCCGAGCAACTGTCCTCGATCTTTTTCCTCGCCCCTCGCGGCACATGGCGTCCGGCGGCTCAGACGGGGCTGAGCGGATGTGCCGCCGTGGCGGACCGGGGCGGCCAGGCCTGCGGGGAGAGGATGCCGAGCACATAGGCGCGGGCGACCAGGGCGGGGCGGGTGGCGGCGCCCAGGAGGTCGCGCAGGCGGCTCAGGTGGTAGTCGACCGTCTGCCGTGAGAGGTGCAGGGTCCCCGCGATGTCCGCGTTGCTGCGCCCCGCGGCCAGCAGCGCGAGGATGCGCACCTGGGTGGCCGTGAGCGGCGGCTGCGCCTCCTGGCGCAATCCGACGTGCGTCATGACGGCCCACACCCCGGACACGCGTTCCGCAGCACCGGGCACCGCGCTCAGGTGGACCCACACGCGGCGCAGCCCGCTGTCTTTGTCGACGAGGACCGCGGCGGCACGGGCGCTTCTGCGTCGGCCGCCTATGAGGTCGTCCCAGATCCGGTGCAGGGCGCTGCGCTCGGGTGTCCTCGCCAGGAGGCTGTCGGCGGGCAGCCCGATGAGCTCGGAGAGGCGGATGTGCAGGAGGTCCGCGACGGCGGTGCCGGCCTGCCCGACCAGTCCGTCCACGGACAGGCGGACGCAGAGCAGGCCGCTGTGGTCGCGCAGGGTCCGTAAGTCCTCCTCGGCCCGGCGCCGTTGGTCAAGGGCCCGGACGGAGTCGGTGACGTCGACGTAGATGCCGGCCACACAGCGGCGCCCTGCCCAGCGGACGGGGAAGCGGTACCCCGTGGCCTGCCCCGAGGAGCCGTCGGGGCGCCGGTAGGCGAGGGTGTGCCGTACGGGCCTGCCGCCGGTCAGCACCTCACGGTCCAGGGCGAGGAACCGGGCGACGTCACCGGGTTCGTCCACGTCGGCGAGGTGGCGGCCGATCACGGCGTCGCGCGTGGTGCCGTACAGATGGGCGTACGCGTGGTTGGCCCACAGGTAGCGGCCGGTCGCGTCGCGCACGAAGGCCGCGGCCGGGGTGAGGTCGGCGAACGCGGCGTACGGGTTCTCCTCCGGCCGGCCGCTCACCTCGACCGCCACTCCCCTGCTGCGGTGCCGACCGCTACCGGCGTGACGGGTGGGCCAGTTGACGTCGAAGGTGCGGCCCTCGAAGCACGCCTGGTAGGGGCCCGCCTCCGGGGCACCGGACGGGCCGTCGCGGTCGGCGCGGAGGGCTTCCAGGAAGCGGCGGGCGGTCCGCTCGTCGGCGAACGCGCCGCCTCCGCTGTCGACCACTTTCTGCCCGCCGTCGGCTTCCCACCAGGACACCGGAAGGGGCGCGAGCAGCGTCTTGAAATCGGCCTCGTCCACGGCCCAACTCCTTCAATTGTCCACCATGTCACGGTGAGTGACACCTCATGCGTATCCCGTAGCGCACCGGTCATGCGTGCTCCCGGCACTGCGGCATTTGCCTGAACGCCTCGCTGATTTCGGTGCCGGGCACGTGAGTTGAGGCTGCTTCGCTGGAAGGAGGGGCGGCGCGGCGGACTTCGCACCGGCAGCGCGTCGCCGGCCGCCGCAGCCGTTTCGGGCGCGGCCCGTGCCCGGGACTTCGGGACGATCGAGGGAGTTGGGTTTCCGTGAGCAAGGTGCTGTACGTGCATGCCAAGGGCGGGCCGCCGGCGGGGCACGCCCTGAAGCGGGTGGCCGCGAGGTCCGCGGTGCACCTGCTGGCACTCAGCGAGCTGCCCCCCGGCGTGGCGGCGGAAGCCGCGAGGCTGTGCGACTCGGTCGTCACCCACGCCACCGCGGAAGAGCGCGATCTCGTCGAGCTCATCACCGCCCGTGCCCGCGAGGTGGGCGCGGACGCCGTCGTCACCTTCTCGGAGTACGCGGTGGTGGCGGTCGCCGAGGCCTCCCGGCGGCTCGGGCTGCGGGGCGCCGGGCCCACCGCCGCGCTCGCCCGGGACAAGCGGCTGATGCGTGCGGCCTGGGAGCGCCGGGGCTTACCGCAGCCCCGGTTCCGGTCGGTCACCACCGCCGTGGAACTCGAGCGTGCAGCAACCGAGTTGACCTTCCCGCTGCTGCTGAAGGCCGCGTGGAGCGCCGGTTCCACCGCCCACCAGATCATCGCGACGCCCGGGGACCTGCGCGAGGCCTGGCAGCGCTCGCGCGCGGTGATGGCGGAGTCGGCGCTGCTCGGGTACGCGGAACTCCATGTGGCCGGCGCCGGCGAGGACTTCATCGTGGAGGAGATCGTCAGCGGGTGCGCCGGGGACTGGTTCGACGGTTCCGGCTGGGGTGATTACGTCAGTGTCGAGGGCGTGGTGGTCGACGGCGTCTTCCGCCCGGTCTGTGTGAGCGGACGGATGCCCACGGTGGCGCCGTTCACCGAGCGCGCCGGCATCACCCCGGCGGCCCTCGGGAGCGCCGCACAGGCCGGGATCGTGGAGCTGGCCCGGCGGGCCGTGGACGCCCTGGGTCTGGAGAACTGCGGTACGCACACGGAGATCAAGCTGGGCGCACACGGCCGTATGTGGCTGATCGAGACGGCCGCGCGGTTCGGCGGCGCGATGACGGTGCCGCAGATCGAGCAGGTCTTCGGGCTCGACCTGGTCGGCATGTTCACCGATCAGCTGCTCGGCGGCTCTCCCGCCTGGCCCGCGCGGGCGCTGACACCGGACGACGCCGTCGGGGCGGCCGGGTCCCTGGTGGTGCTCGCCGTGAACGGAGACGGCTCGCCGTGGGCCCGTCGCCATCTGTGGGACTCCGCGTCGGTCGTCCGCTCGGCCCCGGTCAGCCCCGGCAGCACGCTGTCCGTCGTCGCCGAGAGTTCCCTGCCGGACGGCGCCCTCGTGCCGGTGTACGACCCCGCCGCCGGCGCCAACACCATGGCGGCGGTGTGTCTGCTGTCGGCCGACCGGCCACAGACCGTCGTGGACGACTTCACCGCGGTGGTGGACGCCCTCCCGCGGATCCTGCCCACGGACGTCACCGAGGCGGTGCGGGCATGACCGGCACACTGCACGAGGCGGGCGTGCCCGACGCCGCGAGCGACCGTACCGTCGTCGGCGCCAACCTGTCGCTGCCGCTGTTCCGCGCGCTGTCCGGGGTGCTGGCCGGACACGCGTACCTCAAGGTGGTCGTGGACCGTGCCCAGAACACCTGGCATCTGCTCGACACCCGGGTGCACCCCTTCCACGTCGACTACATCGCGACCCGCGTCCTCGGCATGACGCTGGACGAACTCGACGCGAACCTGGACGCGTTCAACTCCTCGGTGTACATGGACCCCGAACGCCGGTTCCTGCTCGGTGTGTTGTCCCTGCACACCGAAGAGGAGGCCGGCGGCTCCGAGCGACCCTTCCTCGTCCTGGAGACCACCGAGGCGGACACCATGCCCGGGTCGCTGCTGGAGGAGTTCTACCACTATGTGCGCGGACGGGTGGACGGTCGGCTGCCGCTGTTGCTGAAGCCGGCCAACCACGGTCAGGAACAGGAACTGGCCGCGGTCGGCGAGGCACGGGTGCCGCGCATCCTCAGCCATGAACTGTTCGGCAACCGGATGCGCACCTGCCTCAACCCGGGCGAGGCCGAGGGACGGCTGCGCTACTTCCGCACCACCGCCGAGTACGAGAGCGCCGCCGCGGACCTCGGCTGGCCGGACATCATCGCCATGCCCCGCCTGCCCGACGACGTGCCCCGCACCGCAGGGTTCATCAACACGGCCCCCACCACGCCGCTTTCGCACACCAACGTCCTGGCCGCGGGCTGGGGCATTCCGAACGCGATCGTCCGCGATCTCGACGCCGTCGTCCGGCGCGAGGGTCTCGACGGCGCGTGGGTCCGCTTCTCCGTGCGCGAGGACGCCATCACCCTGGAACGGCTGCCCGGCGCACCGGCTCTGGAACGGCCCGCCTGGCACCGGCAGCGCATCCGTATCGAGACACCGCTGCTCCAGCAGGCCCCGATCCTGGCGCTGCACCGGCTGCGGCGCACCGACCGGGACGGTTACGGCACCAAGGCGGCCAACCTCGGGGAGCTGCACCACGTCCTGGACAGCCGCACCGCGGACCTGACGAGGTTCTACGCCCGCCCGCGTCCGCCACGGCCCGATCTCCTCGGCCACCTCGCCGCCCGGCTCGGCGAGTCGGGGGCGTCGCCGGAGCGGCTGCGGGCCGCCGCGGCGGAACGCGTGGCCGAGACGGTCCGCGCGCCCCGGGGGGTGGCCCTGCCGTTCCGGCTGCACCATCTGTTCCTCACCTCCTCCCCCGCGCTGCAACAGGGCATCGGCAGGCTCAAGATGGCGCTGGAACTCGACGCGCTGGACGTGGTCGACTCGCTGTCGCTGCACCTGCAGCGTCTGACGTGCAGTACGCCGATGCCCGAGGAGGTGGCGCGGGCGATCACCGCCTCCGTGACGGAGCTGATCGCGGACGGGCGTCGTCTGGTGGTGCGCTCCTCGTCCAACGCCGAGGATCTGCCCGGCTTCTCCGCCGCCGGGATCTACGACTCCGTCACCACGGTGCGCGGCACGGACCAGCTCATGGACGCGGTACGGCAGGTGTGGGCGTCGCTGCTGTCACCGCGCAGCGTGCGTCTGCGGCACCAGGCCGGCATCCCCCTGGACGACACCTACATGGGAGTGATCGTCCAGGAGTACACGCCCGCCGACCTGGGGGGTGTGCTGGTGACCTGTGATCCGACCCGGCCCGAGGACTTCCGCAACGTGTACCTGAACTGCACCCCCGGCTCGCCCGAGCGGGTGGTCGACGGCACCGTCCTGCCGCAGCAGTACCTGTACAACACCGTCGAGGGGGGCGGGCGCACGGTCGACCTGGGCTCCTCGCGCGAGGACCTCCCGGCGGCGACACGTGCCTCGCTGGCCCATCTGGCACTGGCAGGGCGCCTGTTGCAGTCCCACTTCAGCGAGGCCGACTGCGACGACGCCCTGGACATCGAGTGGCTGATGACCGCAGAGGGGACCTTCCACCTGGTCCAGGTCCGCCCCTACGCCCGGTGAGCCGCCGTATGTCCCTGCTGCGGTCCTCCTCCCCCGCGATGGCGCCGTCCCCGGCCGCACGCCGGATCATCCGCCTGAACAACGGGTTCCAGCTGCTGTTCAACCTGCTTTGGTGGATGCCGGTGTTCTACGCGTACCAGCGTGACGCGGGCTTGTCCGACGGCCAGATCTTCGGCATCCAGAGCATCTACTACATCGCCTTCTGCCTGTTCGAGATACCGACCGGAGTCGTCGCCGACCATATCGGCGCCCGCAACTGCCTGCGCGCGGGAGCGGTGGTCATGACGGCGGCGAATCTGCTGCCGGTGCTGGCACCGACGTACACCGGTTTCCTCACGCACTTCCTGGCCATCGCGGCCGGACGGTCCCTGACGTCCGGCGCGGCGAGCGCCTACCTCTACGACGGGCTCCGCGCGGAGCGGGCCGACGCCCACTACCTGAGGGCCGAGGGCACGGCGCGTGCCCTCGGGCTCGCCGCCAAGGTGGTCTGCTGGCCGCTCGTGGGGCCGCTGATGACACTGGCGCCGCAGACACCGTACGTGCTGAGCGCGGCGAGCGCGGCCGGTTCCCTCGGCTGCGCCCTCGCCCTGCCGCGGCTCGCCGCGCACGGGACGCAGGCCCGACCGCGTTCCCCGGCGCGGCCCGGTGGAGGCTTCCTGCGCGACACCGGCGCCGCGCTGCGTGCCCTGCGGTCCTCACCGTGGCTGGCCCTGCTCATGGTCCAGGGCGTGGCCGTGTTCACGCTGTCGCGGATCTGCCAGGTCAACCTGTTCCAGCCGGTGCTTCTGGAGCACGGCATCGGGGAGAACGCACACGGCAGTGTGCTCGCGGCCATGACCGTCGCCGAGGCGGTGGCGTCGGCCCGCCCGCAGTGGCTGAGCCGCCGGGTGCCGCCTGTCGTCTGGGTGTCCCTGCTGAGCGTGGCGCTCGCCGCGGCCCTGGCGGGCACCGCCGTGGGCGGGCCGTGGACCGTGGTCGCCCTGCTGTGCGCATTCGCCGCGATCACCGGGTTCGTCTATCCGGTGCAGCGCAAACTCGTCAACGACGCCGTCCCGGCGCACGCACCGCGTGCCACGCTGCTGTCGGTGGAGAGCATCGTGGACCGTGCCGTGTGCGCGCTGGCCGCGGTGGCCGCGGGGGCCTACCTGGCGGCGGGCCGGCTGGACGCGCTGCTGTGGCACAGTGCCGCGATCACCTGCATCCTGATGCCGGCTCTCCACCTGGCACTGCACCGGGTCAGCCGGGCGGGCCCCCCGGACGGGAAGGACGGCACCGCCTCGGACACGGCCTCGGCCGGCCGACCCGTCTCCCTGCCGGCCGACGAGGGCGCGGCGCCACGCTGACACGGTGTCATCGGCGGGAGCGGGTCCGGTGATGCTCAGCTCTCGCCGCCCGGCTCCGTCGGGCCTTGATGCATCCAGGCGATACGTGGAAGGCACACGTGCTCCGCCCCCCCCGCTTCCGCCCAGACGTTCGAAATATGCGCGCGGAATAGAACAGGTCACCGCTCAATGGTTGTCCGGTGAAGTACTCGGTCAACAGGCGCACGGACTACTCGTCGTCCCGGTAACGCTCCGGGATGTTCAATTCGATCATCGATTGCCCTTCCAGCCAGGCTCGGCCGCGCGGGCTGCCGGAGCGCGTGGTGGCGTGAAGGCACCCATAGGCGGTGACGGCTCAGTGGATCAAGCCTCAAACCTTGAACACAAATTACACACATCCCCTCTCCATACCGGCCCCGATGGTCTAGATTGACCGTGCTTCAGCTGTTCGGAGGCGAGGCGACCAGTAATGATCTCGGGGTTGATCAATTCCTGGTCCGGCAAGGGGGCCTTGGGTGCGGGGAGCACCCGGGGTTTTTGAAATATCCCCGGATGTCATGCGCTAGGGGGGCGGGGGCTCCGAGGGGAGGAACAGCGCATCAAGGGAGGCGGGGGCCTTCCGAGGGGAGCAAACAGTGTTGGGCGAAAACGTCGAATCACTGGGAACCTGGGGGGTTCTGTGCGGCAAGGGGGACTTGTCAGCTCGGCTCCGTCGGCGCGCGGGCGTCTGGAGAACGAAGCGATCAGCCGGCCCGCGATCGAATGGGAGCAGCGGTACCGCCGTACCGTGATCATCAGCGATACCGTGGCCACCGCCTTCGTGGTGGCGGCGATCGGCAACTTCTTCGGGGCCCGTGACGCGGCCAACTGGCACGAGAAGTGGGGAATTCTCGCATTCGGCACCGAGCTGCTGGTGCTGGGGGCGCTCGCGGTGAGCCGGTCGTGGGCTCCGGCCGTGCTCGGCCAGGGCGCCGAGGAATTCCGCCGGCTCGGTCGCTCACTGTTCACGGCGACCGTCGTACTGGCGCTCGGCGGAATCGCCCTCACCTCACGCAACATCAAACTCTGGATCTTCGTCGCGATTCCCGCGATCGCGCTCGTCACCATGACAGCGCGGTATCTGCTGCGCCTCTGGCTGCACAAACAGCGCAAGGAAGGGCGGTGCCTGAGACCGGTGCTCGCTGCCGGGAGCCCGGCCACCGTGCGCGACCTGATCACCCGGACCCGCAAGTTCCCGCACCTCGGCTGGCGGGTGGAGGCGGTGTGCACGACGGACGGACGCGGGCTCGACGGTGACCAACTGGACGGGGTGCCGGTCGTCGGTCAACTGGCGGACGTCGCCAAGCACGTCCGTCACGACGGCTACCGCGTCGTCGCGGTCACACCGGACCCGCACTGGTCACCGGACCGGCTGCAGCGGCTGGCCTGGAACCTCGAAGGAAGCGACGCCGAGATGGTCGTGGCCCCCGTGCTGATGGAGGTGGCCGGCCCGCGGCTGCACGTCGACGCGGTGCTCGGGATACCGCTGCTGCGGGTCAGCATGCCGACCTTCACCGGGGGCCGCCGGGCGGTCAAGGGGGTCGTCGACCGGATGGGCGCGGCGATCCTGCTGGTGCTGTTCGCGCCGCTGATGGTGCTCGTCGGGCTGCTCGTGCTGGCGGACAGCCGGGGTGGGGCGTTCTACCGCCAGCGCAGGGTCGGCAAGGACGGCCGCGAGTTCACCATTCTCAAGTTCCGCACCATGGTCGCCGGGGCCGACCGGGCACGTGCCGAGCTGGCCGACCGCAACGAGGGCGCCGGCCCGCTGTTCAAGCTCCGCCGGGATCCCCGGGTGACGCGGGTGGGAGCGGTGCTGCGCCGGTACTCGATCGACGAGCTCCCACAGCTTTTCAACGTGCTCACCGGATCGATGTCACTCGTCGGTCCCCGGCCTCCGCTGCCGGAGGAGTGCGCCGCGTACGGCCCGGACATCCGGCGGCGGCTGCTGGTCAAGCCCGGACTCACCGGCCTGTGGCAGATCAGCGGACGCAGCGACCTGTCGTGGGAGGAGGCGGTCCGGCTGGACCTGCGGTACGTGGAGGACTGGTCGCTCGCCCTGGACACAGTGATCTTGTGGAAGACGCTGCGTGCGGTGCTCCACGGGCAGGGCGCCTACTGATGCGCGGGGGCCGTCGTCCGGCCCGGCGCACGGACCGCAGGCCAGGAGGCCTGCCTGGGGGGAGGAACGAGTCATGAAGGTCAGCGTTTTCGGGCTCGGCTACGTGGGCTGCGTGTCGGCCGCGTGCCTGGCCAGCATGGGCCACGAGGTCGTCGGGGTGGACGTGAACCAGGTGAAGGTCGACCTGGTCAACGACGGCAAGGCCCCCGTGGTCGAGGAACGGATCGGCGAACTCATCGCCGACGTCGTGCGGACCGGAGCCCTGCGCGCCACCGGCGACGTCCGCGAGGCGATCAGGGACAGCGAGGTGTCACTGGTCTGCGTGGGCACGCCGTCGGAGCCCAACGGCAGCCTGTGCACGACGTACCTGGAACGGGTCACCGAGGAGATCGGCGCCGCGCTGGCCGAGCGCGGTGGGCGGCACACCGTCGTCTTCCGCAGCACCATGCTGCCCGGCACCTGCCTGAACCTGCTGGTACCGATCCTGGAGAAGTACGTCGGCGGCACGGCCGGGGTGGACATCGGGATCGCGGTCAACCCGGAGTTCCTGCGCGAGGGCACGAGCGTGCGGGACTTCTTCGACCCGCCCAAGACCGTCATCGGCGAGCTGGACCCGTTAAGCGGCGACGCGGTGGCGGCGCTCTACGACGGCTTGCCGGGCGAGGTGTTCCGGGTGCCGATCCCGACGGCCGAGGCGATCAAGTACGCGGACAACGCGTTCCACGGCCTCAAGATCGGCTTCGCGAACGAGCTGGGCGCGGTGTGCCAGGCGCTCGGGGTGGACTCGCACCAGGTGATGGACGTCTTCCTGGCCGACCGCAAGCTGAACATCAGCCCCGCCTACCTGCGGCCCGGCTTCGCCTTCGGCGGCTCCTGCCTGCCCAAGGACCTGCGCAGCCTGGTCCACGCGGCGCAGCGGGCCGACGTCTCGGTGCCCATCCTCGCCCACGTGCTGCCCTCCAACTCCCACCACCTGCAGCGCGCGGTGGAGCTGGTCGAGCGCACCGGCAAGCGCCGTGTGGGCCTGTTCGGGCTGTCGTTCAAACCCGGCACCGACGACCTCCGCGAGAGCCCGCTCGTCGAGCTGGCGGAGAGGCTCTTCGGCAAGGGGTACGACCTGAAGATCCACGACGCCAACGTGAGCCTCTCCCGGCTGCTCGGCGCGAACCGCGAGTACATCGAGACCCGGCTGCCGCACCTCGCGCAGCTGCTCGCGGAGTCCGTCGAGGAGGTGCTGGAGCACGCCGAGGTGTGCCTGGTCGGGACCAGGGACCCGGCCGTGCTGTCGGCGCTGCCCCATGGCAACGGTCCGGTGATCGTCGACCTCATCCGCCTTCCCGACGCCGAGGCGCGCCGGGCCGAACCGGGGTACATAGGCCTTGCTTGGTGAAAGAAGCAGCGGTGACCGGCCGGCCCGGCGCGCGCTGATCCTGGTGGAGAACCTGTCGGTGCCGTTCGACCGGCGGGTGTGGCAGGAGTGCACGACGCTGCGCGACGCGGGCTGGGAGGTGCACGTCATCTGCCCCCGGGGGACGAAGCGGGACACGGAGCCGGAGGCGGAGATCGACGGGGTGCGGATCCACCGCTACCCGTTGCGCGCCGCCACCGGAGGGCCGGCCGGCTACCTGCGGGAGTACGGATCGGCGTTGTGGCACACGGCCCGGCTGGCCCGCAAGGTCGGCCCGGTCGACGTGGTCCACGCCTGCAACCCGCCCGACCTGCTGTTCCTGCCGGCACTGTGGCTGAAGCGGCGCGGAGCGCGGTTCGTCTTCGACCAGCACGACCTGGTACCCGAGTTGTACCTCTCCCGGTTCGGCCGCGGCGAGGACCTGCTCTACCGCGCGGTGTGCGGGCTGGAACGGCTGACCTACCGGGCCGCGGACGTCGTGCTCGCCACGAACGAGAGCTACCGGGACGTCGCGGTGCGCCGGGGCGGCCGGCGGTCGCAGGACGTGTTCGTGGTGCGCAGCGCCCCGGACATCGACCGGTTCCGTCCCGTACCGGCCGAGCCGGAGTTGAAGCGTGGCAAGTCCCATCTGCTGTGCTACCTCGGCGTCATGGGCCCGCAGGACGGCGTCGACTACGCCCTGCGGGCCCTCGCGAAGCTGCGCGCCGAATTCGGGCGGACCGACTGGCATGCGGTGTTCGTCGGTGCCGGCGACACCTTCGACGCGATGGTGGAGCTGTCCCGGCGGCTCGGACTCGCGGAGCAGGTGGAGTTCACCGGGCGCATCCCGGACGCCGACCTGGTGCGCTACCTGTCCACCGCGGACGTGTGCCTCTCCCCCGACCCGCGCAATCCGCTCAACGACGTGTCGACCATGAACAAGGTCCTGGAGTACATGGTGATGGGCCGGCCGATCGTCTCGTTCGACCTGAAGGAGGCGCGCGTCTCCGCCGGTGACGCCGCCGTCTACGCGCCCGCCAACGACGAGGCCGAGTTCGCCAAGCTCATCGCGCTGCTGCTGGACGATCCGCAGAAGCGGGCCCGGATGGGCGAGATCGGCCAGGAGCGGGTCAGCGGGCCGCTCTCCTGGCGGAACTCGCAAGCGTCGCTGCTCGCCGCCTATGCCGCTGCCTGTCGTGACAACTCTCCGGTGCCGGCAGGCGACCCGGACCGGGCAGGGAAGAGGCAGCCCAGTTGAGCGACGACACGATACGCCTGGTCACGATCGGGCGGATTTTCCGCCGGCGTTGGCGGCTTCTCCTCACCCTCGCCCTGGTGGGCGCGCTCGTCGGCTACGGCACCTCGTTGCTGTTCCCGCCGCGCTACACGACGTCGGCATCGGTGCTGCTGCCGGGTGCGTGGGAGGAGCGCGAGCTGCTGACGCAGACGGAGATCGCGACCAGTTCGGTGGTGGTCGACCGCGCGGCCGCCACGCTCGGCTGGGCCGGGGTCGGCGGCCGGGAGCTGCGGGACCGGGTGAGCGCCCAGGCCTCCGACGGGAACATCATCAAGATCTCGGGCACCGCCGACACCCCGAAGCGCGCACAGCAACTCTCCGACCAGGTGGCCCGGCAGTTCGTCACGTTCGCCACGCAGATCGTGGGCGACAACACCGACCCCGAAGCGGCGGCGCAGCTCGAGGCACTGCGGCAGACGGTGAAGCAGACCAGCCGCCGCATCACCGAGCTGGCCGACGCGGCCGATCCGGGGCAGACCGTGGAAAGCGTGCAGGCCCGCACCGACCTCGAGAAGCTGCGCACCACGCTGCAGGAGGCCATCAACAAGCTGGACCAGGCCGACCCGGCCGCCAACAAGGCCGGCATGGTCGTCATGGGGCCGGCGCCCCGGCCGGCCGGCCAGGCACCGCCGACGCGGATGCAGCTCGTCGTCGGCGGGGCGCTGCTGTTCTTCCTCCTCGCGGTCATCGGCCATCTCGCCGCCGCGCGGATGAGCCGCCGGCTGCGCACCGAACCGGAGATCGCCGCGGCGCTGGGCTCGGCGCTGCTGGGTGCCGTCGACGTACCGGGTGAACGGCCCGGCGGCCGTGGCCCGCGGGCCGGGATCCGCCGGCTGCTGGGCATCGACGTCCGGTGGGACACACCCAGCCCGCAGACGTCCGACGAGGCGGGCAGGCGGATCCGCTACCGGCGGGTGTGCGCCCGCCTCCGGGACCGGCTGCCGGCCCCCCGGCGGCTGCTGGTCGTCGTCCCGGACGGCGACGAGATCGCCCGCCGGGCCGCCGAGCAGCTCGTCGCCGAGGCCGGGAGCGACCCGCTGCTTCGGGTGGTGGGGGTTTCGGTGTCCGAGCCGATGGTGCCGGACCGCGAGCACGAGTCCGGTGTCCTGGTCGTGGTCAGCGCGGGCAGCTGGACCTCGGGGGAGCTCGCCGGCGTCGCCGAGGCCTGCGCCGACGCCAGGCACAAGGTCGTCGGCATCGTCCTCGCCGGCACGGTCCGGGTCCGTTCTACGCGGTCCGCCGGCCGTCCTCGGGATGCCGCCGAACCGCCACTCGCGGTCGGCGCCGACGCGGGGGGCGGTGCGAGGTGACGACGCATACGACGCCGGAGCCGTCAGCCGCGGCTCCGCTGCTGGACCTTCAGGCGCTGGTGGTGGCGGTGCGCAGGCGGCGCCGTCTGTGGTGCTCCGCGGCGCTGCTCGGGCTGCTCGTCGGCGTGGCGGTGGCGGTCCTGCTGCCCCCGCAGCCGACCGCGGTGACCAAGGTGCTGGTCGCGCATCAGGAGGACCAGCCGAACGACCCCGGAACGCTGATCCGCACCGACGTCGCGCTGCTGCACACCACGCGCATCGCCGGTGCGGCCCTGAAGTCCCTCGGGTCCCCGGCGAAACCGGAGGACTTCATGCAGGACTACGGGGGCATCGGCCTGACCAACAACCTGCTGCAGATCACGGCGACAGGGCACAACGACGCGGAAGCGGTGGCCCGCGCCGAGGCGCTGGCCGACGCGTTCGTCGCGGACCATGTGAAGCGGATGCAGGGAGCCGCGGACGCCGAGGCCAAGAGCCTGCTCGACCAGCGTGACCGGCTGCAGCGCGAACTCACCCAGGTCAACAAGACGATAGGAGACGGATCGCCGCAGAGCGGGCCCAAGGCGGCGGCGAACCTGGAGTCGCTCTTCGCTCGCCGGGCCCAACTCACCTCGCGGATCGCCGACTTCACCCAGCGCGCCGCCGAAGCACGCGTCGGCACACCCCAGCTCATCGCCGGCACGCAGATCGTGGACGCCCCGCACGCGGTGCGGCACTCCCTGACCAGAACCGCTGCCACCGACGCCGCGATCGGGCTCGTCCTCGGGCTCGTCCTCGGGCTCGCGGTGGCCGCGGTCGGCACGGTGGTGGCGGACCGCCCCGTGCTGCGCCGGGAGATCGCCGCCAACCTCGGTGCCTCGGTCATCACCGAGCTGCCCCGCCGGTCGCCCAGGCTGTGGCAGCGCCGACGGATCCGGGCGGCACGGACACGGCTCACCGCGTCCCTGGTCCGCACCGTGCGCACCTCCGCGGAACCGGTGTCACTGCTGGAACTGGGCTGTGCGCGCAGCACGAGCGTGATCGCCCTGGACCTCGCCAGGGCGCTGGCGGCGCAGGGGCCGGTGGTCGTCGTCGACGGTCTGCCCGGGCCGCAGCTCGCGGGCCGCCGCCCGAAGCCGGGAGACCCCACCGTGGTCAGCGGCGAGCGTGCCGCGGCCCTGGCGCCCGAGGAGTCCCGGATCGGCGTCGGCTCGGTGGCGCCCGGCACGGCCTGGACCGACCTCCGGTACCTCGGCACCCGGACCGTGCTCGTCGTGCGTGCCGGGCACGCCAACGCGGCCTGGCTGCACACCGTGGCGCGGCAGCTCGCGGACCAGCGCATCGCGGTGATCGGTGTGGTGCTGATCGACCCCGATCCGCGTGACCGGACCGACGGCACGCTGTGGGACGGGCCGCACACCGCGCTGCGCGGCCGGAACGAGCTGCCGGCCCAGCAGAACGGTGGGGGTACCTCCCACGCCGTTCAGGCAGTGGGGGAAGGCCGGCATCGGACGGAGCGGCTGCCGATCCGGGCGGCACGGGTCCCGGACAGCGACCAGGAGGCGCGGTAGCACATGTGTGGCATCGCAGGCACGTACCGGTGGCCGGACGGGAAGGCCGTGACCGACCGGCTCACCGACACCCTCGCCCACCGCGGTCCGGACGGGGCGGGCCGGTACAGCCACCCCGCCGGTGACGGCGAAGTGCACCTCGGGCACCGCCGGCTGTCCATCATCGACCTGTCGGAGACCGGCGCCCAGCCGATGGGCAAGGACGGCCTCGTCCTGACGTACAACGGCGAGCTGTACAACGCGCCCGAGCTGCGGGCCGAACTGGCCGCCGCCGGGGTGCGCTTCCGCGGTACCTCCGACACCGAGGTGCTGCTGGAGGCCTGGCGGCGCTGGGGCACGGACTGTCTGCCCCGGCTGCGCGGCATGTTCGCGTTCGGGATCTTCGACGAGCGCACCGGGGACCTGGTGCTCGCCCGTGACCAGCTCGGCATCAAGCCGTTGTTCCTGCTCCGGCGTGGCGAGGGTCTGGTGTTCGCCTCCGAGCTCAAGGCGCTCGCCGCCGTGACCGGCGGGTCGCTCCAGGTGGACCCCGCGGCGCTGGTGGCCTCGCTGCTGTACTACTGGGTGCCGGACTCGCGGTGCGCGTTCCGCGAGGCGGAGAAGCTGCCGCCGGGGAGCTGGCTCAGGTGCCGGCCCGACGGGCGGGTGGAGCGCGGCCGGTTCTGGAACCTGAAGGACGTCGCCGCCGAGGGCCGGGAGCGGGCCCGGGCCGGTGAGCAGCCGGACGTGGCAGCCATCGTCGAGGAGTCGACCCGGCGGCACCTGCTCTCCGACGTCCCCGTGGCGACCTTCCTGTCCGGCGGGCTGGACTCCAGCTACCTGACCGCGCTGGCGGCCCGCGACCGGCCCGGGATCTCGGCGTACACGATCGGATTCCGCGCCGAGGACGCCAGGTTCGAGGCGATGCCCGACGACCTGCGCTATGCCCGGCAGGTGGCCGAGCGGTTCGGCGTCGACCTGCGGGAGATCGAGATCGCCCCGGACGTGCTCGACCTGCTGCCGCAGATGACGTACCACCTGGACGAGCCGATCGGCGACCCCGCCGCGATCAACACGTTCCTGATCTGCTCGGCCGCCCGGGAGGCCGGGGTCAAGGTGATGCTCTCGGGCATGGGTGCCGACGAACTCTTCGCCGGCTACCGCAAGCACCTGGCCAATCTGATTGCGCTGCGCTACCAGCGCGTCCCGCGCCCCCTGCGGCGCGGGATGTCCGCGGCCGTGGACCGGCTGCCGGTCGCCACGAGCCGCCGGGGGTACCGGTCGGTGCGCTTCGCCAAGCGGTTCCTCTCCTTCGCCGAACTGCCGGAGGAGACCGCGTTCCGGCGCAGCTACACCATGTACGACCGGGGCGAGCTGCTCGCCCTGCTCGATCCGGACCTGGCCGGGACGGTCGAGGACGTGCTGACCGAACATGCGGACACCTACCGGGACAACGACCTCGACGACTTCGTCAACCGCATGTGCCTGACCGACGCCCGGATGTTCCTGCCGGGCCTGAACCTCGCGTACACGGACCGGTCGAGCATGGCCGCGTCGACCGAGGTGCGGGTGCCGTACGTGGACGTCGAGGTGGTCAAGGCGGCGTTCGCCGTGCCCGGTGACCGGAAGATCGTCGGACGGCAGGGCAAGGCCGTCCTGAAGGAGGCGGCCACCTCGATCCTGCCCCGGGAGATCGTGTACCGGCCCAAGGGCCTGTTCAGCGCCCCGCTGCGCGCCTGGATGAGCCGGGATCTGGCGCCGCTGGTGCGCGAGGTGGTCAACGACGGCGAGCTGGTCCGTTCCGGGTTCCTGCGCCGCGACGCGCTGGCGCGGCTCGTCGCCGAGGACGCCGCCGGGCAGCGGGACTTCTCCAAGCATCTGTGGCATGTGCTGACCCTCGAATTCTGGTATCGCAGCGCGACCTCCCGGTCCGGCCAGAACTCCCCCTCGACGGCGTAGAGACAAGAGGACTTCAGGTGAAACAGGTAGTGCAGAACTACAAGAGCGGCGAGCTGGCGCTGCTCGACGTGCCGGTGCCGGGGTGCAAGCCGGGGGGTGTGCTGGTCCGCAGCGCCTACTCGCTGATCTCCACCGGGACCGAGCTGATGAAGGTGTCCGAGGCCGGCATGTCGATGCTGGGCAAGGCCCGCTCCCGGCCGGACCAGGTGGCCAAGGTCGTGCAGAGCGTGGCCACCAACGGGGTCCCCGCCACCTACCGCAAGGTGATGGGCAAGCTGGACTCCTACACGCCGCTGGGCTACTCGCTGTGCGGGGTGGTCGAGCAGGTCGGCGCCGGGATCGACGAGGTGAAGGTCGGCGACCTCGTGGCCTGCGCCGGCAACGAGCACGCGCTGCACGCCGAGTTGAACTGGGTGCCGAAGAACCTGTACGCCCGGGTGCCGGACGGTCTCGCGGCGCGGCATGCGGCCTTCGGCACCGTCGGGTCGATCGCGCTGCAGGGCGTCCGTCAGGGCGAGTCACAGCTCGGCGAAGTGGCGCTGGTCATCGGCCTCGGGCTGATCGGGCAGCTGGTGGTGCAGCTGCTGGCCGCCTCCGGAGTCCGGGTCGTCGGGGTCGACCCGGACCCGGTGCGCTGCGAGCTGGCGGCGCGTCTGGGCGCGGCGGCCTGCGGTGATCCCGCGTCCGCGGCCGTGGAGGCCTCCGTCGCCGAGCTGACCGGCGGTCACGGCGTGGACCAGGTGTACCTGGCCGCCGGCGGCGGCAGCAACCAGCCCGTCGAGCTGGCCGCCCGGCTCTGCCGGGACCGCGGCCGGGTCGTCGACATCGGCAAGTGCCGCCTGGACCTGCCGTGGAACGCCTACTACGAGAAGGAGCTCGACGTCCGGTTCTCCCGCAGCTACGGCCCCGGGCGCTACGACCCGGAGTACGAGCTGGAGGGGCGGGACTACCCGATCGGCTACGTGCGCTGGACCGAGCGCCGCAACCTGGCGTGCTTCCTCGATCTCCTGGCCCGCGGCAGCGTCGACGTGGAGCCCCTGGTCTCGCACATCGCCGACTTCGACGACGCCGTCGAGACGTACCAGCGCCTGAAGGACGGCGACCTGAAGGCCGTGGCCGTGCTGTTCCGGTACCCCGAACATGCGGAGGAGCCGGAGGACACAGCGGCCCCGGCGGTGGCCGTGCCCGCGGTGAACGTGGGGCGGGCTCCGGCCCGGGCCGCCACGACGCCGGTGCGCCTCGCGTTCGTCGGCGCGGGCAACTACGCGACGTCGATGCTGCTGCCGCACCTGGCGCAGCGGGACGGCGTGCAGTTGTCGACCGTCGTCACCACGACGGCGCTGTCCGCGGCCAACGCGCAGCGCAAGTTCGGCTTCGAGGAGGCGACCACCGACCTCGACGCCGTGCTCGGCGACAAGTCCATCGACGCGGTGTTCGTCGTCACCCGGCACAGTTCGCACGCCGAACTGACCCGAAAGGCACTGCTGGCCGGCAAGACCGTGTTCGTGGAGAAGCCGTTGGCGCTCACCGAGGACGAGCTGGCCGGCGTGCTCGCGGCGGTGGAGGAGTCCGGCAACGACCGGTTGCAGGTGGGCTTCAACCGCCGGTTCGCACCGCTGCTGCGGGAGGCCAGGCAGCGGTTCGGCGCCCGGACCGGTCCGGCGAACCTGCGCTACCTGGTCAACGCGGGCCGCCTCGACCACGGCAGCTGGTACCTCCAGCAGGGCACCGAGGGCTCGCGGTTCGCCGGTGAGGGCGGACACTTCATCGACACGGCGAGCTGGCTGCTCGGCGCCGACCCGGTCTCGGTGTACGCGGTCGCCTCGTCCGGCACCGAGGACCTGCAGGTCGTGCTGCGCTACCCGGACGGGTCCACCGCCACCATCAGCTACGTCACCAGCGGCCCGGCCGGCTTCCCCAAGGAGACGCTGGACCTGGTCGCGGACGGCAAGGCACTGCGGCTGGACGACTTCGTCCGCGCCTCGGTGTACGCCCCCAAGCGGTGGGTCAGTTCGCGGCTGCCCAAGGCCCGGGACAAGGGCCAGAACGCCGAACTGGCCGCGTTCGTCAAGGCGGTGCGGACCGGCGGGCCGATGCCGGTGCCGCTCCAGTCGCTGGTCGCCACCACGGCGGCCACCCTCGCCGTGCAGGCCGGCCTGGCCGGCGGTGCGCCGGTGACGTTGGCGAGGACGCGATGACCATGAGCGCGGGCTGGTACCTCCGGCGGCTGTCCCGGATGGGGCCGCGGGAGGTCGGCGGGCGGGTGGGCGACGCGGTGCGCAGACGGCGGTGGCGGTCGGTGCGGCCGGACTGCCCGCGCGTGACCGGCGCCCGGTTCACCGCGCTGCTGCCCGCGGGAACGATCGCCGCGGTGTCACCGGACGCCGCCAAACGTCTCATCGCCGAGGCGGACCGGCTGATGTCCGGGCACGCCGAGTATTTCGGGGTGGTCCGCGACGACCTGGCCGACCCGGACTGGTGGTACGACCCGAAGACCGGGCGCCGGGCTCCGTGGGGCTACGCCTTCGACGTGCCCTACCGCAACGAGGACGCGGTCGGGGACATCAAGCAGATCTGGGAGCTGTCCCGGCATCAGTACCTCACCCAGCTCGCCGCCGCCTACGCGCTCACCGGGAACGAGCGGTACGCCGAGCGCGTGGCCGAGCACCTGCGGTCGTGGTGGGCGGGCAACGCGCCGCTGCGCGGGGTGCACTGGACCAGCGGCATCGAGTTGGGCATCCGGCTGCTGTCCTGGGTGTGGATCCGCCGGCTGCTCGACGGCTGGCCCGGCGCGGCCGCTCTGTTCGAGGGCAACCCGGTGGCGCTGAACCAGATCTGGCACCACCAGCGCTGGCTGGCCGCCTTCCCCAGCCGGGGGTCTTCGGCGAACAACCACATCATCGCCGAGGCCGCAGGGCAGTTCGCCGCGGCCTGTGCGTTCGGGTGGTTCCCCTCCTCGGCTCGCTGGCGGGCCGACGCGCTGCGGTCGCTGGAGCGGCACCTGCGCGGCAACACCTTTCCCTCCGGCCTCAACCGCGAGCTGGCCACCGAGTACCACGGACTCGTGCTGGAGCTCGGCCTGGCCGCGGTGGCCGAGGCGGATGCCGCCGGCGTGCCCGTCCCCGCGTCGATCCGGCTGGTGCTGCTGCGGATGACCGACGCGCTCGCGGCCGTCGTGGACAGCCGGCTCCGGCCGCCGCGCCAGGGGGACGCCGACGACGGACACGGTCTGGTCGTGGACGGCGCGGGCACCGACCGCTGGGCCTCGCTGCTGGCCACCGGGGACGCCGTGTTCGGCCGGCTCGCCTGGTGGCCGGCGGTGACCGGCACCGATGTGCGCACCCCGCTGCTGACCGCGCTCATCCGGCCGTACGCGAAGAACCGGACCGCACCGGCCGTGTCCCGCCCGGCAAGCCGGCCGGCCCACTTCGCCGACGCGGGGCTCACCGTCCTGCGCGGTCCGGAGGAGATCTGGTGCCGCTGCGACGGCGGTCCGCACGGCTTCCTGTCCATCGCCGCGCACGCCCACGCGGACGCGCTGTCCGTGGAGGTCCGGCACGACGGGGTCGACGTGCTCGCCGACCCGGGGACGTACTGCTACCACGGGCAGCCCGAGTGGCGGCAGTACTTCCGGTCGACCCTCGGCCACAACACCCTGCAGCTGGACGGCGGGGACCAGTCCGTCTCCGGCGGCCCGTTCCTGTGGACCCGGCATGCCGAGAGCCGCGTCCTGGTCGCGGACACCTCCGGCGAGGGTGTGGCCCGCTGGTGTGCCGAGCACGACGGTTACGGGCCCTCCGTGCACCGCCGTCGGGTGGAGCTGACGGCCGCGAGCCGGGAGCTGAGGGTGGTCGACGAGGTGTCCGGCCCGCGCCGGGCCGCGCGCCTGGCGTTCCACCTCGGCCCGGCCGTCACCGCGGACCTGGCGGGCCATCGGGCGGTGCTGACCTGGACCCGGGACGGCGAGGACCGCTCCGCCGTGCTCGACCTGCCCGGGCAGCTGTCCTGGCGGGCGCACCGCGGCGAGACCGGCCCTCCGCTGGGCTGGTACTCGGCCGGCTTCGGGCGCAAGGAACCCACCACCACGCTGGTCGGCACCGGTTTCACCGACGGCACGGAGGGCTTCACCACCGTGCTCAGGTTCCACGGCTAGGGGGGCGCGTGGGGATCAAGAGGCGGCACTGGGCGTTGGCGGCGGCACCGCTGACCCTGGCCCTGCTGACGGCGACCGGCTGCGAGAGCACGCCGGGCGCCCGGGCGGCGGAGCCGACCGCTGCACCGTCGACGTCCGCGGCCCGATCCGTGGCCCAGGTGTGCGCCAAACCCGCGGCCGGGCCCGCGAAGGCGCCGGCGGGCGCGGTGACGGTCGACCCCGCGGTGGTCGGTGACCTGGCTGCGAAGACCAGGAGCAGCCCCCCGAACACCACGTTCTGGCTTCGACCGGGCAAGCACAGGCTCGACCCGGACCGCTACGCGCAGGTCATCCCCAAGAAGGGGGACAGCTACCTCGGCGCGCCGGGCGCGGTGCTCGACGGCCGGAAGAAGAACCAGTACGCGTTCGGCGGGACCGCCCGCGGCGTCACCATCGGCTACCTGACCGTGCAGGGTTTCGTCGCGCCGGAGAACGAGGGCGTGGTCAATCACGACTCGGCCGACGGGTGGGTGATCGAGCACGCGACGATCCAGTACAACTCCGGTGCCGGGCTGATGGCCGGTGCCCGCCAGCAGGTCCGCGCCAGTTGCCTGCGCGGCAACGGTCAGTACGGCATGAACGCGTACAAGTCCGGTGGCCGTATCAGCGGCCTGGTGGTCGAGGGCAACGAGATCGCGGGCAACAACAGGGACGACTGGGAGCGGCGGCGGCCGGGCTGCGGCTGCACCGGAGGCGTCAAGTTCTGGGCCGTCGACGGCGCCGACGTACGCGGCAACTGGGTGCACGACAACCGCGGGGCCGGGTTGTGGGCGGACACCAACAACAACGACTTCCGTATCGAGGACAACGTGCTGGAGGCCAACGACGGTGCCGCGCTGATCTACGAGACCAGCTACAACGCGGTCATCCGCGACAACACGATCCGGCGGAACAACTGGGTCGAGGGCCGCAAGGAAGCCGAGCGCGGCGACAGTTTCCCGTTCGCGACCGTCTACCTGTCCGAATCCGGCGGCGAACCACGGATCCGGGCCCGCACCGACAAGATCGATATCTACCGGAACGTGCTGGAGAACAACTGGTCCGGGATCACCCTGTGGGAGAACGCCGACCGGTTCTGCAACAGCCCGGCCAACACCTCGTCCGGTGACTGCACGTTGCTGGTGAGGAACACCAAGCGCTGCGCACAGCCGGCGATCGCCAGGCAGCCGCTCTACGGCGACTGCCGGTGGAAGACCCAGCGGGTGGACATCCACGGCAACCGCTTCGTGCTGGACAAGTCGGTCGTCGACTGCACGGTGAAGTGCGACCGCATGGCGGTGCTGGCCAACTACGGCACCTACCCGGACTGGTCGCCGTACAAGGGCGAGCGGGTGGCCCAGGCGATCACCCACCGGCAGCACAACCGCTGGCACGACAACGTCTACCTCGGGCCATGGAAATTCGTCGCCCTCGACCCCAGCCGGATCCTCGACTCCGGGCAGTGGCAGGGCGCGCCGTACCGGCAGGACGCGGGCAGCACCTTCCGTGCACGGGACGGTGGTTGAGATGCGCGCGGATCCCACGACGAGGATCGTCGCGACGGTCTGGGGGCTGCTGGTCCTCAACACGCTCGGCTCCGCCGGGGCGAAGACCATCGTCCCGCTGCCCCGCTCCCTCATCCAGATGGTCACCATGGGCGCGCTGGTCGCCGCGTTCGCGCTGGCGCTCGTACTCAATCCCCGGCTGCGCATCAGGGCCAGCGCCTTTCTGCTCCTGCTCACCCTGCTGCTGGCGCTGAGCGTGATCTCCAGCGTGCACCTGGAGTCCGGGTTCGGCGCGCTGTTCCGCTGCGCCCGGCTGGCGCTCTTCGTCGGCACGCTGTGGCTGCTCAGCCGCTGGTGGGACGGCGGCCTGACGTTCGTGCGGCATCACATCCGGATGTACTTCGCGGTGCTCGGGTCGGTCGCGGCCGGCCTGGTCATCTCCCCGGGCGCGGCCCTGCCCGACCTCTACGGCGGGCGTCTGGTCGGCGCGTTGTGGCCGCTCACGCCGCCGCAGATAGGACAGTACGCCGCGGTGATCACAGGGCTCACCGTGCTGCTCGTCCTGGGCCGCAGGGCCGACAAGGCCGGCGCGGCGGTCGTCATCGTGCCGTCACTCGTCCTGCTCGCGCTGACCCATACCCGCACGGCCACGCTCGGCCTGCTCATCGGGCTGGCGCTGGCGATCGGCTCGCTCATCCTGACCAGCGCGCCCGCCCGCCGGTTCTTCACCTGGGCGGTGCTGTGCGCCGTGGTGGCCGCGGTGGGGTTCGCCTCCGCGCTGCAGGCGTGGTTCCTGCGCGGACAGAGCAAGGAGAACTTCTCCAACCTCACCGGTCGGGCCAAGGTCTGGGACGCCCTGCTGGCTGCACCCCGGTCGACCCCGGAGCAGTTGTTCGGCGTGGGCCTGGGCGACAAGTCGTTCGGCGGGCTGCCGATCGACAACAGCTGGCTGGCCGTCTACAACGAGCAGGGTCTGATCGGCGTCACCCTCGTCGCGGCGATCGTCGTCGTGCTGGGCGGCGTCGCGTTGCTGCGGCCTCCGTCGCTGCAGAGGGCCTGCGCGATCTTCCTGATCAGCTACTGCGCGATCGCCTCGTACACCGAGGCCGGGCTGGGCGACGCCTCGCCGTATCTGCTGCATCTCGCCGTGGCCGCCTCGCTGCTGGCGGCGCCTGCCGCGGCCGCTCCCCCGCCGACGCCCGAAGTCCGCCGGCGGCGCGCCCCGCGATGGGCCCGGACATCGGAGGTGGCCTGAGCATGCACGTCCTCGTGGTGCACAACCGCTACGCCTCGGCGCAGCCGAGCGGGGAGAACAAGGTCGTCGACCAGGAGGTGGCGCTGCTGCGCGGGGCCGGCCACCGGGTCGAGGTGTTCGAGCGGCGCAGCGACGACATCGCCGGCCGGTCCCTGCTGGGCAAGGCCGCACTGCCGCTGCTGGTGCCGTGGAACCCGGCGGTCCGCACGGAGCTCGCCGCCCGGCTCCGCACCGGGCGGCCGGACGTGGTGCACGTCCACAACGTCTTCCCGCTCCTGTCGCCCGCGGTGCTGGCCGCCTGCGCCGACGCCGGCGTGCCCGCCGTCGCCACGCTGCACAACTACACCCAGATCTGCCCGCCCGGCACGCTGCAGCGGGACGGCCGGCCGTGCACCGAGTGCGTCGGGTCCACGCCGCTGCCCGCCGTCCGGCACGGCTGTTACCGCAACTCCCGGCTGGCGACGGTGCCGCTCGCGGTGAGCCTGTCGGTCAACCGGCGGCGGTGGTGGTCCGGCGTGGAGCGGTTCTTCTGCATCTCCGCGGCGCAGCGCGCCGTCCTGGTGCGGGCCGGCATGCCGGCCGAACGGCTGGCGGTGAAGCACAACTTCGTGCCCGACCCGGGTGCCTGCCGGACGGGCGAGGGCGAGCATCTGCTCTATCTCGGCCGGCTCGCGGAGGCCAAGGGCGTGCGGCTGCTGATGGCCGCGTGGGACGAGATCGCCGCCGACGGCGGTGTGGGCGTGCCGCTCCTGATCGCCGGCACGGGGCCGCTGGAGCGGGAGGTGGCCGCCTGGGCGGCGGGCCGGGACGACGTGCGCTACGCCGGCCTGTACGACACGGCTCAGTGCCGGCAGGCCATCGCGCGGTCGGTCGCCGTGGTGGCCCCCTCGACGTGGCTGGAGGCGTTCGGCCTGGTGGTCGTGGAGGCGATGGCGGCGGGGGTCCCGGTCGTCGCCGCCGGTCACGGCGCCTTCGTCGAACTCGTCGAGGACGGGGTGACCGGACTGCTGCACCGGCCGGGCGAGGCCGCCTCGCTCGCGTCCTGCCTGCGCCGGATCACGGCCGGGCCGGCGCTGGGCCGGGAGATGGGTCAGGCGGCCCGGCGCCGTTACGAGCAGGACTTCAGCCCGGCCGTCGGGCTGGAGCGCCTGGTGGAGGAGTACCGCACCGCGATCGCGGGTCGGACGGAATCAATGGGGGGCAGTACATGACACGATGCCGACTCTGCGGCTCGGCGACGCTGGCGAGCGTCGTCGATCTGGGGGCGACGCCACCGTGCGAGAGCTTTCTCGCCGCGGACCAACTGGACCAGCCCGAACCCGCGTACCCGCTGCACCTGCGGGTCTGCACCGACTGCTGGCTGGCGCAGATCCCGCCGCTGATCACGCCGGAGGAGACGTTCAAGGAGTACGCGTACTTCTCCTCGTACTCGACCTCCTGGGTGGAGCACGCGCGCACGTTCGTCGCCGACGCCGTGCAGCGGCTGGGTCTCGGCCCCGACGCCTTCGTGGTCGAGGTCGCGAGCAACGACGGGTACCTGCTGAGGCACGTGGTGGACCGCGGGATCCGCTGCCTCGGCATCGAGCCGTCGGTGAACGTCGGTGCCGCGGCGCGGGACGCGGGTGTGCCCACGCTCACGGAGTTCCTGAGCCCGGAAACCGGCTCGGCCGTGCGCGCCGGACACGGCCCGGCGGACCTGGTCGTGGCCAACAACGTGTACGCGCACATCCCCGACGTGGTCGGTTTCACCCGGGGGCTGCGCGCCCTGGTCGCCGACGACGGCTGGGTCTCCATCGAGGTGCAGCACCTGTTGACCCTGATCGAGGAGAACCAGTACGACACGATCTACCACGAGCACTTCCAGTACTACACGGTCGCGTCCGCGATCCGCGCGCTGGCGAGCGGCGGGCTCGCGCTGGTGGACGTGGAGTTGCTGCCCACGCACGGCGGCTCCATCCGGCTGTGGGCCCGCCCGGCCGGGGTGGCGGGCGAGCCGACCCGGCGGGTGGCCGACGTGCTGGACCGGGAGAAGGCCGCCGGGCTGCAGGAGCTGTCCGGGTACACCGAGTTCTCCGCCCGGGTCGCCAAGGTGCGCCGGGACCTGCTGCGGTTCCTCATCGAGGCGGCCGAGCGCGGCGAGACGGTCGTCGGCTACGGCGCCCCGGGCAAGGGCAACACCCTGCTCAACCACTGCGGCATCCGGCCGGACCTGCTCGCTTACACGGTCGACCGCAACCCCTACAAGCACGGCAGGTTCACCCCCGGCACCCGCATCCCGATCCTGCCGCCCGAGCAGATAGCCGCCGACAAGCCGGACTACGTTCTGGTCCTCCCGTGGAACCTGCGCGCCGAGCTGGTCGAGCAGCTGTCCTTCGTGCACGACTGGGGCGGCCGGCTGGTCTTTCCCATCCCGGAACTGAGCATTGTCGAGGTCGCGTCCCGAAAGGTCACAGCATGAAGGTCGTTCTGTTCTGCGGCGGTTACGGGATGCGGATGCGCAACGGAACCGCCGACGACGTGCCCAAGCCGATGGCGATGGTCGGCCCGCGACCGCTGATCTGGCACGTCATGCGCTACTACGCGCACTTCGGGCACACGGAGTTCATCCTGTGCCTCGGGTACGGGGCGCACCACATCAAGGACTTCTTCCTCCACTACGAGGAGACGACGTCCAACGACTTCGTCCTGCGGGGCGGGCGGACCGAGCTGCTGTCCACCGACATCGCGGACTGGACGATCACGTTCGCGCAGACGGGCATCGAGTCGCCGATCGGGGAGCGGCTGCGCCGGGTGCGGCACCATTTGGACGGCGACGAGATGTTCCTCGCCAACTACGCGGACGTGCTCACCGACGCCCCGCTGCCGGAGATGATCGAGAAGTTCTCCCAGCGCGACGCCGGCGCCTCGATGATGGTCGTGCCGCCCCAGTCCTCCTTCCACTGCGTGGAGTTGGGCGAGGACGGCCTGGTCGGCGGCATCACCGCGGTGAGCGAACTGCCGCTGTGGGAGAACGGCGGCTACTTCGTGCTGCGCCAGGAGGTCTTCGACCACATCCCGGAGGGCGGGGACCTGGTCGCCGACGGATGCGCTCAACTGGCCAAGCGCGGGCGGCTGGTGGCGCACCAGCACCGCGGCTTCTGGAAGCCGACCGACACCGTGAAGGAGCGGGCCGCGCTCGACGACGCCTACGCCCGGGGCGACCGCCCGTGGGCCGTATGGGAGCGGGACAGCGCCGGGGTGAGCGCGTGATCCGGCTCGGGGCGGGGCGGCTGGACCGGATCGTCGCGGTGGGCGCGCACTGTGACGACATCGCCATCGGCGCCGGCGGCACGCTGCTGACGCTGTGCCTCGCGCGGCCGGGTGTCCGTGTCGACGCGCTGGTGCTGTCCGGCGGTGGCAGCGAGCGCGAGCAGGAGGAGCGGGCCGCGCTCGCCGCCTTCTGCCCGGGTGCCGACCTGCGGCTGACCGTGCTCAAGTTGCCGGACGGCCGGCTGCCCGTGCACTGGGACGAGGCCAAGGCCGCGGTCGAGGAACTGCGCGCGCAGACCGACCCGGAGGTGATCCTGGCCCCGCGCACCGACGACGCGCACCAGGATCACCGCGGCCTGGCGCAGCTGATGCCCACCGCGTTCCGCGACCACCTGGTCCTCGGCTACGAGATCGTCAAGTGGGACGGCGATCTCGGCCGTCCGGCGGCGTACCAGCCGCTGTCGCCGGAGATCGCCGAACAGAAGGTGCGGTTGCTGCAGGAGCACTACCCCTCGCAGCGGCACCGGCCCTGGTACGACCGGGAGGCCTTCCTCGGGCTGGCCCGGATCCGCGGCATCGAATGCCACGCGCGTTACGCCGAGGCGTTCGCCGTCACCAAACTCACGCTCAACCTGGGGGGTTGAACCTTGCGCGTACTGCTGACCGGACACCAGGGCTATCTGGGCACCGTGATGGCCCCGGTCCTCAGGGCCGCCGGGCACGAAGTCGTCGGCCTCGACGCCGGCCTGTTCGCCGACTGCGTCCTCGGGCCGGCCCCCGCGGACCCGCCGGGGCCGCGAGTGGACCTGCGCGACGTCACGGCCGAGCACGTGGCCGGGGTGGACGCCGTGATCCACCTGGCCGCGCTGTCCAACGACCCGCTGGGAGCGCTGGCCCCGGAGCTCACCTACGACATCAACCACCACGCGTCCGTGCGGCTGGCCCGGCTGGCCCGTGACGCCGGAGTGCGGCGCTTCCTGTACGCGTCGACGTGCTCGGTCTACGGCGCCGCCGGCGGCGCCGACCTGGTGGCCGAGGACGCCCCGCTGCGCCCGGTGACGCCGTACGCGGAGTCCAAGGTGCGGGTGGAGGACGACCTGCACGCGCTCGCCGACGGCGACTTCAGCCCGGTGTACATGCGCAACGCCACCGCCTTCGGCTACTCGCCCCGGCTGCGCGCCGACATCGTGCTGAACAACCTGGTGGGCCACGCGCTGCTGTCCGGCGAGGTGCTGGTGCTCTCCGACGGCACCCCCTGGCGTCCGCTGGTGCACGCCGCCGACATCGCACGGGCCTTCGCGGCCGCGCTGACCGCGCCGCGGGAAGCGGTGCACGACCGGGCGTTCAACATCGGCAGCGAGGTCAACAACGTCACGGTCGCCGAGATCGCCGAGCAGGTCGCCGAGGCGGTGCCCGGCTCGAAGGTGGTGATCACCGGGGAGACCGGTGCCGATCCACGGTCGTACCGGGTGGACTTCTCCCGGTTCCGCGCCGCGGTGCCCGGCTTCGACTGCGAGTGGACGGTGAAGCAGGGTGCGCTCGAACTCGCCGAGGCCTACCGGAAGCACGGGCTGACCCGGGAGGACTTCGACCGGCGCTTCACCCGGCTGGCCGTGCTGCGCGCGGCGTCCGACGCCGGCGCGGTGGACGACACCCTGCGGTGGCGCCGATGACCACGGCCGGCGAAGAGATGTACGCGCTGGTGGAGCGGCTGTACCCGCTGTGCCGGAGCATCACCGGCGACGGTGTGCGCGCCACCCTGGACATCGTCGGCGAGTACGTCCCGCTGCACGTGCACGAGGTGCCGACCGGGACCCAGGTGCTCGACTGGACGGTGCCGCAGGAGTGGAACATCCGGGACGCGTACATCGCCGACCCCGCCGGCCGGCGGGTCGTCGACTTCGCCGCGTCCAGCCTGCACGTGCTCGGCTACAGCGTGCCCGTGTCGACAACCATGCCGCTGGCCGAGCTGCGCGCACACCTGCACACGCTGCCGGACCACCCGTCCTGGGTGCCGTACCGCACGAGTTACTACAAGCCGGAGTGGGGGTTCTGCCTGGCCCAGGAGACCCTGGACGCGCTGCCGGACGGCGAGTACGAGGTGCGCATCGACTCCACCCTCACCGACGGCCACCTCACCTACGCCGAGCACGTGGTCCCCGGGCAGGTCCCCGACGAGGTGATCGTCTCCTGCCACGTCTGCCACCCGTCGCTGGCCAACGACAACCTGGCCGGCATCGCGGTGGCGACGTTCCTGGCCCGTGCGCTGGCGGAGCGGACGCCGTACTACACCTACCGGTTCCTCTTCGCGCCCGGCACCATCGGGGCGATCACCTGGCTGGCCCGCAACGCGGAGCGGGTGGAACGGGTCAAGCACGGGCTGGTGCTGGCCTGCGCCGGCGACCCGGGCCAACTGACGTACAAGCAGAGCAGGCGCGGCGACGCGGAGATCGACCGGGTGCTGCGGCACGTGCTGGCCGCCTCCGAACGCCCGCACCGCGTCACCGAGTTCACTCCGTACGGCTACGACGAGCGGCAGTTCTGCTCGCCCGGGTTCGATCTCGGCGTGGGCTCGCTCAGCCGGACCCCCTACGCCGGCTACCCCGAGTACCACACCTCGGCGGACAACCTGGACTTCGTCTCCCCGGAGGCGATGGCGGACACCCTTGCAGTCTGCCGCGAGGCGTTCGCCGTCCTCGACCGCAACCGGCGGTACGTCAACCTCAGCCCCTACGGCGAACCGCAGCTGGGCCGGCGTGGGCTGTACGACTCGCTCGGCGGCCGCAGCGACGCGAAGGAGGCCCAGATGGCCATGCTCTGGGTGCTCAGCCTCTCCGACGGCGAGCACGCTCTGCTGGACGTCGCCGAGCGGTCCGGTCTGCCGTTCGACACCGTCGCCGCCGCGGCCGGCGCCCTGCACGGCGCCGGACTGATCAAGGCATGACGCCGGTGCCCATCGAGGGGGAGAAGGCGACGGCACCGGCCGGATCCACCCGGCGGGCCCTCGCCGGCCGGCTCTCCTGGGGACTGGCCGACCAGGCGGCCTCCAGCATCAGCAACTTCGCGGTGGGCGTCTACGTGGCCCGCTCGCTGGGGGTGACCGCGTTCGGCGTGTTCAGCCTGGCCTGGGTGACCTACGGCGTGGTGCTGAACGTCTCCCGCGGGCTGGCCACCGACCCGCTCGTGGTGCGCTTCAGCGGCGTGCCGGACGCCTCCTGGCGGGGGGCGGTGGTCCGGTCGACGGGGACCGCGCTCGGCGTCGGCGCGGCCATCGGCGCGGTGTGCCTGGTGGTCGGGCCGGCTCTCGGCGGCCGCGTGGGACCCGCGTTCCTCTGCCTCGGCGTCGGCCTGCCGGGGCTGCTGCTGCAGGACGCCTGGCGTTTCTCGTTCTTCGCCGCCGGCGCCGGGCGGAAGGCGTTCGTCAACGACCTCGTGTGGGGCGTCGCGCTCGTCCCGGCCATGGTCGTCGCGGCCCGGGTGGGCAGCGTCGCCGCCTTCGTGCTCGCCTGGGGCGCCTCCGCCGCGGTGGCCGCCGCGTACGGCTGCCTCCAGTCCGGCGTCCGGCCGGGGGTGGCCCAGGCGCGTGGGTGGCTTCGCGAGCAGCGCGATCTCGGCTACCGGTACCTGGTCGAGAACGTCAGCCTCAGCGGCGCGAGCCAGCTGCGCGCGTACGGACTCGGCGCGATCGTCGGGGTCGGCGCGGTGGGCGCGGTGCGGGGCGCCGAGCTCCTGATGGGTCCGTTCCTCGCCGTGCTGATGGGACTGTCGCTGGTCACCGTGCCGGAGGCGGCACGGGTGCTGCGGCAGGCCCCGCACCGCCTCGGCTCGTTCTGCCTCCTGCTGGGCGGCGGGCAGGCCGCCGCCGCGCTGCTCTGGGGCGGGTCGCTGCTGCTGATGCCGGACCGGCTCGGCGAGCTGGTGCTCGGCGACGTCTGGCACTCCGCCTCGCAGCTCATCGTGCCGATCACCCTGGGCGTCGCGGGCGCGGGCCTGGGCACCGGCGCGGCAGCCGGGCTGCGCGCGCTCGGCGCGGCCCGGCGCAGCCTGCGCTGCCAGCTGTTCGCCTCCGCCTGCTACGTCGGCGGCGGGCTCGGCGGGGCGGCCGCGGCCGGCACGGTCGGCTCGGCCTGGGGCGTCGCCGCCGCGACCGTCAGCGGCTCGGCCGTGTGGTGGCTGCACCTGCGGTCCGCCCTGCGCGAGCCCCGCCAGAACCCCATTCCCGAAGTGAGGACCGCATGACCGACCGACCGAGGCTGAGCATCGGCCTGCCCGTCTACAACGGCGAGGAGTACCTGGCCGAGTCCCTCGACGCCCTGCTCGGCCAGACCTACGAGGACTTCGAGCTGGTCATCTCCGACAACGCCTCGACCGACGGGACCGAGGACATCTGCCGCAAGTACGCCGCGCAGGACTCGCGTATCCGGTACGTCCGGCTGCTCCGGAACGTCGGCGCCACGCCGAACCACAACTACGTGTTCACCCAGTGCCGAGGTGAGCTGTTCAAGTGGGCCTCGCACGACGACCTCTACGCCCGCGATCTGCTGCGGCGCTGCGTCGAGGCGCTGGACGAGCGGCCGGACGTGATCCTCGCGCACGCCGACCAGGCGGTCATCGACGGCGACGGCCAGGTGAAGGTCCCGTACGAGTACACGCTCGCCACCGGCTCACCGCACGCGCCGGAGCGCTTCCGCAGCATGCTGTTCGAGCCCGGCGGTGACGACTTCTACGGGGTGATCCGGGCCGACGCGCTGCGCCGGGTGAAGCCGATGGACAGCTACCACCACGCGGACCGCACGTTCGTCGCCGAGATCGCCCTGCACGGGCGCTTCCACCAGGTGCCGGAACTCCTGTACTTCCGCCGCGACCACCCCACCCGCGCCGAGCGGGCGAACCCGAGCAAGCGCGCCCGGTGCGTCAACCTGGACCCCCGCCGGGCCGGCCTGCTGCACCCGACGCCCCGGCTGCTCGCCGAGTACGTCTGGGGCTTCGCCTCGGCGATCCGGCGGGCCCCGTTGTCCCCGGCCGACCGGCGCGAGTGCTACCGCCACCTGGCCGCATGGATGACCAGCCGGGTCCGGCCGGGCGCCGGTGAGCGGGTCGAGGACCGCGCCCCGGTCGACCCGGCCAAGCTGACCGTCTCCGTCGACGCCCTGGTCGCCGGACGTGAGGGGCGGCGCGCATGAAGACTGCGACACGTGTAGGGGTGTTCGGCCTGCTCGGCTCCGGCAACCTCGGCAACGACGGGTCGCTGGAGGCCGTCCTCGGGTACCTGCGCGCCGAGCACCCGGAGGCGGTCGTGGATGCGCTGTGCGGCGGACCCGAGGTCGTCACGGCCCGGTTCGGGATCCCCGCCGCGCGGCTGCACTGGAACCGCGCGGAGTACCGGACCGCGTCCCGTGCGGGCGCGATCGCGGCGAAGGGCCTGGGCAAACTCGTCGACGCCTTCCGCACCGCCGCCTGGGTGCGCCGGCACGACGTGGTGATCGTGCCGGGCATGGGCGTCCTGGAGGCCACGCTGCCGCTGCGGCCGTGGGGCTTCCCGTACGCGCTGTT
This sequence comes from Streptomyces sp. NPDC088810, assembly GCF_044750305.1. NCBI lineage: Bacteria > Bacillati > Actinomycetota > Actinomycetes > Kitasatosporales > Streptomycetaceae > Streptomyces > Streptomyces sp. NPDC088810. The sequence continues at coordinate 512,749 of NZ_JBIVJQ010000003.1, read as the reverse complement.
CCTGCTCTGCGCGAGCGGCCGGCTGTTCGGCACCCGGGTCGCGCTGGTCAGCGTCGGCGCCGCCGAGATCGGGAACCGGCCGACCCGGGCCCTGGTGCGCTGGTCGGCGCGGCTGGCCGCCTACCGGTCGTACCGGGACGCCCCGTCCCGCGACGCGATGCGGGCGATGGGCGTGGACACCACGCGCGACGAGGTCTACCCGGACCTCGCGTTCTCCCTGCCGACGCCGCCGGCGAGCACCCCCTCGGGCCCGCCGGGCCGAGTCTGCGTCGGCGTCATGGACTTCCACGGCGGCAACGACGACCGGGCCCGGGCCGAGGAGATCCACCAGCGCTACCTCGACGGGACGATCCGGTTCGTCCGCGCGCTGGTCGAGGAGGGCAGGCCGGTCCGGCTGCTCACCGGCGACCGGTGTGACGCACCGGTGGTCGCCGCGATCCTCGACGCGGTGGACTCGCCGCTGGTCACCGCCGCCGAAGCGACCTCACTGGCCGACCTGATGAACGAGATCACGGCTGCCGACACCGTGGTGGCGATCCGCTACCACAACCTGATCTGCGCGCTGAAGACCGGCACGCCGACGCTCGCCGTCACCTATGCGGCGAAGAGCGACGCGCTCATGGCCGGGATGGGGCTGGCCGCGTACTGCCACCCGGCCCGCGAGATCGACGCGGACCGGCTGCTGGACCAGTTCCGGGCGCTGGAGAAGCGATCGGCCGAGCTGCGGCAGACCCTCACCGAGCGGAACCAGGCCGCCGCCCGGCAACTCGAGCACCAGTTCACCGCCTTGACCGCGGCCCTGTTCCCGGCGACCGGCCACGCCCACACCCTGCGGGAGGCTCCATGAAGGCGACCCAAGTCCCGGAAATCGACGGCGCGTACCTGTTCGAGCCGACGCCGTACGCCGACGAGCGCGGCTTCTTCTGCCGGACCTTCGACGCCGACGTGGTCCGCTCGGCGGGCCTCGACCCGGACGCCTTCGTCCAGGACAGCCTGTCCCGCTCGGTCCGGGGCGTGCTGCGCGGCCTGCATCTGCGCTCCGGCGCCGGCGAGGCCAAGCTGGTGCGGTGCTCGTACGGGAGGATCTTCGACGTCGTCGTGGACCTGCGGCCGGACTCGCCGACCTATCTGGGCCGGGCCTTCTTCGAGCTGTCCGGCGAGACGCAGGTGACCCTGTACATCCCGGCGGGCTGCGCGCACGGCTTCCAGGCGCTGACCGACACCGCCGACACCTCGTACCGGATCGACCGCCCGCACGATCCGGCCGAGGACGTGACGATCGCCTTCGACGACCCGGAGCTCGCCATTCCCTGGCCGCTGCCGGTCACCTCGATGTCCCAGCGGGACCGGGAGGCCCCGAGCCTCGCCGAGGTCCTGAAGCACAAGGAAGGGTGAAGTGGGCTTGGAAACCGGAGAGTTCCCGCTGCCCCGGTCACGGGAGGCGAACGAGCGGCTGCACGCCCTGATCCCCGGGGGCGCGCACACCTACGCCAAGGGCGACGACCAGTACCCCGAGGACCTGGCCCCGGTCATCAGCCACGGCCGCGGTGCCCACGTGTGGGACATCGACGGCAACCGCTACGTCGAGTACGGCTCCGGCCTGCGCTCGGTCAGCCTCGGCCACGCCCACCCCCGCGTGCTCGAGGCGGTGCGGCGGGAACTCGACCGCGGCAGCAACTTCGTCCGGCCGTCCGTCGTGGAGCTGGAAGCGGCGGAACGCTTCCTGGCCACGGTGCCGACCGCCGAGATGGTCAAGTTCGCCAAGAACGGCTCCGACGCCACCACCGCCGCGGTGCGCCTCGCCCGCGCCGCCACCGGGCGCACGCGGGTGGCCCTCTGCGCCGACCAGCCGTTCTTCTCCGTGGACGACTGGTTCATCGGCACCACGCCGATGTCCGCCGGCATCCCGGAGTCGACCAACGAGCTGACCGTGGCGTTCCCCTACGGTGACCTGGCCGCCACGGAGGAGCTGCTCACCCGGTACCAGGACGAGGTCGCCTGCCTGATCCTCGAACCCGCCACCCACACCGAGCCGCCGCCCGGATACCTCGCCGGCCTGCGCGAGCTGGCCGACCGGCACGGCTGCGTACTGATCTTCGACGAGATGATCACCGGCCTCCGCTGGTCCGAGGCGGGTGCCCAGGGCCTCTACGGCGTCGTCCCCGACCTCTCCACGTTCGGCAAGGCGCTGGGCAACGGATTCGCCGTCTCCGCGCTGGCCGGGCGCCGCGAGCTGATGGAGCTGGGCGGGCTGCGTCACTCCGGCGACCGGGTCTTCCTGCTGTCCACCACGCACGGTGCGGAGACGCACTCCCTGGCAGCCGCGATGGCCGTGCTCACCACCTATGTCGAAGAGGGCGTCACCGCGCGGCTGCACGCCCTCGGCGAGCGGTTGGCCGCCGGTGTCCGCGAGGCCGCGGCCGCCATGGGCGTCGGCGACCACGTCGTCGTCCGGGGGCGGGCCAGCAACCTGGTCTTCGCCACCCTGGACGAGAACAGGCAGCCGTCGCAGCCGTACCGCACCCTGTTCCTGCGCCGGCTCCTCGCGGGCGGGGTGCTGGCCCCGTCGTTCGTGGTGAGCAGCGCGCTGAGCGACGCCGACATCGATCACACCGTCGAGGTGGTGGCCCAGGCGTGTGCGGTGTACCGGAAGGCACTGGACGCCGCCGACCCCACCCCCTGGCTGGCCGGACGACCGGTGAAGCCGGTGTTCCGCCGCTTCGCGTGACGGAGCGTGACGTGATGTGACGTCACATCAGCGGCGCTCCGGCCGACCGGCAGCGGCCGTCCGGTCGACCAGCCGGTCAGCCGTCCGGTCGACCAGCCACGCGGTCGCCGGTACCACCGCCAGCGCGGTGCACCAGCCGCCGAGGGCGTCGGTCGGGTAGTGGGCGCCCAGAGCGACCTGCGCCCAGCCCATGGCGGCGCCTGCCACCAGCGCCGCGGCGAGCACGAGGAGCGCGCCGCCCGTCCTGCCGAGGCCGAGCCGGCGCGGGGCGAGCAGCGCCGCCATGAGGGCGAGCGCGGTCAGGAAGGCGGTGTGCCCGCTCGGGTAGGACAGGTTGCCGTCGCCGTGGATGGTGCGTCCCACCACGTGCTTGAGCAATGTCGCCGTCCCCACGGTCACGCCGACGCCGGCAACGATGAGCACCGCCGCGCGAGGACGGCGAAGCAGCAGGCAACCCGCCACGGTGGCCACGATCAGCATGGCCGATCCGGCGGGCTCGCCCAAGAAGTCCAGGGCCAGAGCGACGTGCCGCCACGGCGGCCCCACACCGTCCGCGACCGCCGAGATCCGCGCGTCCACCCTGCCGGGCGTGCTGTCGTCGGCATACCGGAACCCGAGCACGACGACCACCAGCGCGGCGAGCGCCGCAACCGTCCCGAGCCACGCGCGCGGCAACGGGGGCAGCACCGCGGGCTCCGACCGCCCGCTCCTTACCACCAAGGCCCCCCCGTCGTGCTCGACCGGCACCAGTCTCTTCGTGCCACCCTAGCCAACCGCCGCAAGCCTCACGTGTGTGCTCGACAATGCGTGGCCTTCACCACAATTTGCCCATATATGGACAGAGGCGTGTCTATAAGTGGTTTTATAACTGGTCGCGCTCCTTCGGCGATCAGTACAGGACTGCAAAGACCAGCGGCATGGGAGAAAACACTTGATCACGCTGAGTAAACGACGCACCGGACTGGTGGCTGCGGCCGGCGTACTCGGCGGCGTACTCTCCGTCACGGCCCTCGGCGGTACCAGCAACGCTGCCATCAGTGGCAACGAGCCCGGGAACCACTCGACATCGCAGGAAGCCTCCGACGCCCGCATAGAGATCACGCCCGGGCAAGGTGCCTACGACGTCGGGGTCAACGGCCCGGTCGGTGTCACCGTCGGCCACGGCAAGCTCACCAAGGTGACCATGACCGCCGTCGCGACCGGCGCCGAGATCCCGGGCACTCTGTCCGCGAACGGCACCTCCTGGAAGCCGAACGGCCGGCTGGAGCGTGCCACCAGGTATCAGATCGCCGCAGAGGCCGTGGACGCCAAGGGCCGCTCCGTCACCGGAAACGCCACGATCACCACGGTCTCCCCGGCCAACGACTTCATCGGGCACGTCTCCCCCGAGAACGGCTCGACCGTCGGCGTGGGCATGCCGGTGACGGTCAGCTTCGGCAAGGCGGTCAGCGACAAGGCCGCCGTGGAGTCGGAGATCCGGGTCGGCTCCAGCAGCGGCCAGCGGGTCGTCGGTCACTGGTTCAACGACCACCGCCTGGACTTCCGCCCCGAGCACTACTGGAAGCCCGGCTCCACCGTCACCGTGACGCTCAGCCGACAGGGCATCCAGAAGACGGTCACGTTCAAGATCGGCCGGAGCCAGATCAGCACCGTCGACGCAAAGACGAAGCAGATGACCGTCGTCCGGGACGGCAAGACGATCAAGACCATCCCGATCTCGTCGGGCAGCCGCGAGCACCCGACGTACAACGGCCAGATGGTGATCTCCGAGAAGTTCAAGCACATCCACATGAACGGTGCGAGCGTCGGCCTCACGGAGAAGGACGGCAAACCCTCGTACGACATCAAGGCCGTACCGCACGCCATGCGCCTGACCGACTCGGGCACGTTCATCCACGGCAACTACTGGGGTGCCGACTCGGTCTTCGGCAAGGCCAACACCAGCCACGGCTGCGTGGGCCTGAAGGACGTCAGGGGCGGCGGCGACGGCAGGCAGCCCGCCGCGTGGTTCTTCGATCACTCGATGATCGGCGACGTCGTGGTCGTCAAGAACTCCGATGACAAGACCACACTGGCCCCGGACAACGGCTTCAGCGACTGGAACATGCCGTGGAGCGAGTGGGTCGCGGGCAGCCCGACCGCCTGACACACGGCGGCGCACGGGAGGTCGGCCGGGGAGGGAGCGCCGGAGGCCGCGACGCGGTGACGTGCGTGTCCTGACGCTTGCGGGCGGTATGAGGTGAAGAAGGCCGTCTACGCCTTCACCACCGGCGCCGCGGCCGACGCACTCGCGGCCCGGAGCAGACCCGGCCGCGGACAGGCCCACGCCGCGCTGCGCGAGGGCCGCCGACGCGATGTCGGCCCGCTGCCCCGCACTGACGCCCACGGCCGGTGATCACCCGGTCGGCGAGCCTTGCGCCCGGGCCCAGGCGAGCGACGGACACCGCCCGCGCTCTCCGCGGCGGCCCGCCCGGGGCCCTCGGGCGGCCGACGCGGGGCCAGGCGTGAACTGCCGGCATCGCGCGCGTGGATGTCCAGGCCCGCGCTCACCCGTCCGGGTGGCGAACCGGAGTTCCCGGGTGGTCCGGGGCCCGGCTGTGCCCGGCGCCGCCGTGCGGGCCTGCCGTGATGTCTCGCTCATCGGTCCGCGCACCTGGCTGCTCCCTCGCTGGTCGGCCAGGTGGTACGCAGCCAGGCTGCGATCCAGCCCGTCTGCATGACGGCGTCGAGAAGGTACGTGGCGCGGATCCGTCCCTTGGGCACGTAGACCAGATCGACGGCCAGCAGGGTCAGCGCGGTGCCCAGGCCGACACGGCGGGCATGGGCAGCACCCTGCGGGTCCGACGCCGCCGCGATCTGCACGAGCCCCGCGGAGACCAACAGTCCGCCCGTCGTCATCTGGAGCCAGTCGTCGGTCTTCGGCCCGAAGACCCACTCGAAGCTCCGCAGATGGACCAGCGGCCACAGCCCGCCGACGACGTTGAAGGCGCCGTGCGCGACCGCGATGCCATCCGCGGATTCCCGTACTTTCGGCCTGCGCAAGGCTTCTCCCTTCGTACGGACAGCCCACCGGGTACCCCCGGGGGGGTTGGCATCCCTCACTCGGGCCCGAGGGCCACGGTCGTCGTGACGGACACGAGGCAATTGTCGGCAGCAGACGGGCCGGCGCGCACGGTGTCGAAGACGTACGCCGCACATGCCTGACTCCGCCTCGTGCTCGTCCACGACCAGAGGCTCGGGCACCAGCGCCTGGGGAAACGCACGTGGGGGCACGCGGTCCGCACGCGCGCGCGAGCGGCCTCATCGAGAGATGTGTCATGGTTTGTCATGAAGTGACTGCGGCACTCGGTCACTGCGAGTGACCCCTTCCGAGATGGCCACCGCTGTGGGATGCACCAGCGGGGCGTCGATGTCCAGCCCGGCATCCGGGCGGAACAGAGGCGATCGATGACGACGATCGGTGTGGAAGAGGAGTACCTGCTGCTCGACCCGGTCACGGGTCTACCGGTACCCCTGGCGGACAAGGTGCGTGCCGCGGCGGGCCTGGGGCGTCTCGTGGCCGACCAGGAAGTGCAGTGCGAGCTGCTGCAGGCGCAGGTAGAGGTGGCCACCCCGGTGTGCGGCACGCTGGAGGAAGCGGGAGGACACCTGCTGCGGCTGCGGCACGCCGTCGGAGCGGCCGCCGAAGCGCACGGCTGCCGGATTGCGGCCTGCGCGACACCCCCACTGCGCCACGGTCACCCCGTGGCCGTCACCGACCAGGCCCGTTACCGGGCCATGCTCACGCAGGCGCCCCAGCTGGTGGCGGAGCAGCTGGTCAACGGCATGCACGTCCATGTCGGCGTGCCCAGTCGGGAGACGGGCGTACAGGTCCTGAACCGGATCCGGGTGTGGCTGCCGACGCTCACGGCCATATCCGCGAACTCTCCGCTGTGGGACGGCCACGACACCGGCTTCGCCAGCTGGCGCACCGTGATCTTCAGCCGCTGGCCGGTCAGTGGCATGCCACCGTTCTTCCCTGACGCCGCCGACTACGACCGGCGCGTGCAGCAACTGCTGGAGAGCGGCCTGATATCAGACACCGGTCAGTTGTACTGGCAGGCCCGCCTCTCGGCGCGGTACCCCACGGTCGAGGTCCGGTGCCCGGACGTTCAGCTGCGCGCGGATGACGCGGTCATGCTCACAGGGCTCGTCCGGGCGCTGGTGGACACCGCCCTGGCGGAGGCAACCGTCGGCGCTCCCGCGCTCGACTGCGCCCCGGAACTGCTGCAGGCGAGCATGTGGCACGCCGCCCGCTACGGCTTGAGCCGTACCTTGGTGGACCCCAGCGGCCGACCACGCCGTGCCGGCGACGTGCTCTACGAGCTCTTGCGGTATGTCGCTCCCGCACTCGACGCATCCGGCGACAGCCGGCAGGTGACGGCACTGGTCCACCGGCTTCTGCAGGCCGGGACCGGCGCGGACCGGCAACGCGCCGTCCTTGCCGAAGGCGGCCTGCCCGCAGTCACCGACCTGATCATCGCCCAGAGCACGCCCTGAAACGGCCGGGCGGCACCCTCAGGCGCATGCCCGTGCGTTCCCCTCGATCGCGCGTGGGGAATATGACGGCGCAGGCACGAGCGGATGCGCCGGGTTCTCGGTGTAATCGGCGAAGCGGGGCGGGCGGCGGCATGGCGCTGTCCGGGGCCGGGCCCACTGCGCGCGGCGACCGCGTCGGCTTCGGGCCGGTGGTGAGCCGAGTCACGACTCCTCCGGCGGTGCCGGCGAGCAGTCCCTGCCACAGTCCGCCGCGCCTGGGCATGTCCCGGCGGACACACCCGCTACCACCGCGGTCACCCGCGCGGTCGGGTGCGCCTGCACCAACACCAGGACGCGGACGCCCATGAAACACTCCGCTGCCGGGTCACTCGCCGGTTGTCTTCTCGACCAGCGCGCTGTACGCCAGTTGCAGCGTGTCCGCCCCGGCCAGGGCGGTGAGGGCGCCCATGGCGGTACGCGTCGCGCGTGGCCAGAGCAGCTGGCCGGCGGTCAGCGTGGAGGCCACCCAGACGCTCATGCAGAAGGGGCAGGTCGCCAGTTCTCCGACGGTGTGCTTGCCATCCTCGGGCTGCGCCTCCTCGTGCAGTTCGGCCGGGCCCTGCGGGGCGACGTACCTGGTGAACGGGGCGCGCAGCGGGCTGGTGACCGATGCCTTGGTCAGCAGCCGGCTGAGCCGGAACGTGGCGACCGAGGTCAGGACCACATCCCACGGCTCGGGCCGGTCGGGCAGCGGGCGTCCGCGGAGCCGTACCGCGGTGGCCCAGGCCGTCGTGTACGCGGCGAAGCCCGTCATGGCTGCGAGGTAGCCGCCCAGCGGTCGGTCGTGCCCTGCCGCGTACTGCCTTCCGGTCCGCTGCAGCAGCCCGTGCAGACGTCGTGTGAGGCGGCCGTCAGCTGTCGTGCCCATGAGCTCCCGTTTCCGTGCGTCGCTGCTCCGCTTCGGCCTCGTCCGGCGCCTGCCCGTCCCGGTCCTGTTGACGCAGGCGTATCTCGACGTGGCCGTCGGTGATCCGGGTGTCGAAGGCCGGCTGGGGTGCGGTGGCCGGGCCGCGGACGTTCCAGCCGTCCGAGAGCCGGAAGACACTGCCGTGCCAGGGGCACTGGACGCATCCGTCGCTGACCGTGCCCTCGGAGAGCGGCCCGGCGAGGTGGCTGCACCGCTCGGCCAGGGCGTGGATCGCCCCTCCGGTTTCCCGGACGACCAGGACCGGGACGTCGTCCACGCTGCGCCGCACCGGCCGGTCGGCCGGGAACTCCGCCACGGCTCCGATCCGGTGCCAGCCCTGGGTGACGACATGGGGGACCTCTTCGGCGTGGTTGGCGCCGGATGCCTGGCGATAGGCCAGGTGGCCGCCCAGCATGCCGCCGACTGCGACCGCCGTCAGCCCCAGGAAGCCGTAGGCCCGGCCTGCCGCGTGCCGTCCCTTGGCGCGGCTGGTGAGCGAGGCCGCGTACAGACCGACAGCCACCGAGTTCGTGAGGGCGTGCACGAGTCCGACACGCTGCTGCCGGTGGTGCAGTTCCGCCCAGTCGACCCAGCCCGCCAGGGCCGCGGGTGCGGCGGAGGCCAGGCCGACACCGACCAACAGCCCCGCCTCGCGGGAGCGGCCGGGGTACAGGTCCAGTACCGCCGCCGACAGCCAGCTGCCGATCGGCACCTGCACCATCAGCGGATGGACCGGGTGCCCCAGCCACCTGCCGTGCAGGAGGTCCCGCCCGTTGCCGAGCGGCAGGGCCTGCACCCCCTTGCAGACCGCGTCGATCACCGGGTCGGCCCTGGGCTCCCGCTCCAGGCGGTCCAGCAGCCACAGGAGGCGGTTCTGCCGCATCCGGGGGCGGCGGCGTGGCGTAGTGCTCATGGTCGGCCGGGTCCCCACCTGCGCGGACGGCAAACGGAGCGGAGCCGCCCGCGGTGGCACCCCGGTCAGTCGCCCGGCCGGATCACCGCGCGCACGCAACCGTCCTGCTTCTTCAGGCGTCGCCCGGCCCGTGACAGCCTCTCCAAGCCTCGTTTGACACCGCGGTCCGGGGAACTCGGTACGTCCGCAGCGGCGCCCCGAGGGAGGCAGCCATGAGCAGTTCCGGAGAACCGAAGCGCGAGCCCTCGTCACCTTTGGAGCGGGAAACGGGCGAGCGGGACGTCCACCCGGAGGAGGAAGGACGCCCCCAGCCCGACACATCCGGCGAGACCACCAACGACACCCTGAAGGAACGAGCAAAGTCCGAGGAGAGCCCCGGCTGACACCGTCTCCGCCGGCGGGCCCAGATGCCTCGGGGTCGGCCTGCCGGCGCTGACCCGGCCCCGGGTACCCGGGCGGGCGTCGAGATCCGGGTGGCGCCGGCAAGCGTCGCGGCCCGTCTCCGCCGCAATCACGGGAGCGGCCATGTCGAAGACCATCAAGGACCAGAGCGTCGATCAGCTCGGTGGAAGCAGCAGCATCCTGGTGCGGCAACGCCGTGAGCACGAGGAGATGGACCGGCTGATGGACCACTACCTGACCCTTGACGACCTCCACGAACGGGAACAGGTCCTGAAGCAGGTGGTGCAGCTGGTCTTCAGCCATGCCTTCGCGGAGGAGACGGTGCTGTGGCCCGCTGTACGAGCCTCGGTCCCGGACGGCGAGGAACTCACGGCCCGGGTCGAGGAGGAACATCAGCAGATCAACGATCTTGTCGCGGACATCGAACGCCTTCCTGCCGGCGATCCCCGGCGTGAGGACAAGGTGCAGCGGGCCTTCGCGCTGATACGGCAAGACATCAGGGACGAGGAAGACCTCCTCCTGCCCCGGTTGCAGGACACGATGAACACCGCCCGGCTCCGCACACTCGGCACCGCCTGGGCGGCGGTACGACAGACAGCCCCGACGCATCCACACCCCGTCATCCCCCGGCGGCCTCCCGGGAACGCCCTGCTGGGTGTACCGCTGAGCGTCTACGACCGCGTGCGTGACGCCCTGGGCATCGGCAGCTCGGCCTCACGCCGAGGGTGACCCCCGGCCCGGCCGAGATGCACGCCGCCGCCTCGGAAGCGGCATAGAGCGCCCTACACGCAACGGTCCTGAACGTCCCCCAATGCGCCGGGTGGGCCGGCGGCGCTGCCGCCGGCCCACCCGGGGGCTACTTGCCGAGGTCGTGCCGTGTGATCGCGAAGCGGGCCATGCCTTCGGCGTCTTCGGCCGTGGTGGTGTCGTCCCGTTCGAAGCCGGCCTTTTCCAGCACGCGGACGGAGGCCGGGTTCGACAGTTCCACGCCGGCGGCCACGGTGTGGACGCCGGGCGCGGTGAGGGCGAAGGCGGCGAGCGCCCGGGTGGCCTCGGTGGCGTAGCCACGGCCGCGCCGGGAGGCGACAACCCCGTAGCCGAGTTCGAGGACCCCGTCGGCGGGTGGCCAGAACAGACCGATCGAGCCCACGACGAGACCGCTGTCCCGCTCGACGATCAGCCGGTGCCCGTACGCACCGAGCCATGCGGGGTTGTCACCGAGGAGGCTCGCGATGACGCGGTCGCCTTCGGAGGGGAAGTCCCCGGCCCAGTCGGCAGGCCGGGCGCTGCCCTCGCATTCGAGGACGGCGAGGGCCTCTGCCACCGCCCAGATGCGCAGGACGAGCCGATCGGTCGTCAGCTCGGTGAGGTCCTTGGAAAGAGAGGAATGCACGTTTGACTCCTGGTCGTTGGAACGACCCGGACCGCGTCGCGTCGCTTCAGCGCGCGGACCGGAAAAGGGCATGCTGAGGAGGGCCGCTGACGGCCATATTCATCAACCTCCCTGGACCAGAGCTGTGTCCGCACGCTTTCTGCGCCGAGGTGACCGTAACAGACCGAACGCAGAGCACCGAACTGGATCCGGGCTCACGCCAGTTACCGCCTTCGGTGATCTTCCAGGGGCGGCGACGCCGTCGGTGCTCTGGGCTGGGTGGTTCAGGAGAGCCAGTCGCTGTAGTGGGTGGGGGCGATGCGGGCGTCGCCCTTGCCAGTGAGGGCATCGCCGTGGACGGCGGCGAACATGCCGGCGGTGTCGTCGGTGACGACCGTGCGGCCGTCGGGGTGGGCGCTCAAGGTGATCCGGCCGAGTTCGTCGAGGGGGAAGACGTCGGGTCCGGCGATGTCGAGGGTGCCGTTCAAGGGGGGACCGGCGGCGACTTCGGCGACGATGTCGGCAATGTCCTGGGCGGCGATCGGCTGGAGCGGGGTGGTGGGCAGGCGTACGGTGTCGCCCTCGGTGGTCCAGGACATGACGGCGTCGACGAACTCCATGAACTGGGTGGCGCGGACGATGGAGTAGGGGATCGGCCCGAGCTTGAGGAGGTCTTCCTGCAGGACCTTCGCCCGGTAGTAGACGAGGTCGGGCACCTGGTCCGCGCCGACGATCGAGAGAATGACGACGTGCCCCACCCCGCCTCTGCGGCTGGCGGCCAGGAGGTTGTCCATCGAGGTTCGGAAGAACGCCGGGGACGCGTCGTCGAAGGTCGGGGAATTCGTCAGGTTGACGACCACGTCGGCCCCGGCCACCGCGTCCGCCAGGCCCTGACCGGTGATCACGTCGACACCTGTGGACAGCGAGTGCGGCACGGCCTCGTGCCCGGCCGCGTTCAGCTTCTTCACGACCTGCGAGCCGATCCGGCCGGTACCGCCGATGACTGCGATGTTCATGGAGCACCTTTCGTCGCGTACCGATAGGTCATACGTCCAGACTGCGACTGTGCAGTACCCGGCGCACGCGGACCGTGCGGACCCGGATCGAACACGGGGACAGCGGGGCGGCCCGCGGCTCTCAGAGGTTTCAGCGAGCGCGGGAGTTGCGGCGGGTCGCGTACCTGGAGCTGATGGAACGCGCTCACGTCACCGGTGAGTTGTACCGCAGGGCTTGCTTCTTGGTCAGGGCGTAGCGGGCCAGGCAGGTCCTGTTACGGCTCCATCGGGTTGGATCCGTGTTCGGTGACCAGCAGGGCGATGTCGTCGGCCCGGTACGAGGAGCCACGGGCGTGATGGAGGAGCCGGTCGGCGAGCTCGTCCAGTGAGTCCGCGCGGGCGTGGGCCAGCGATACGCGCAGGCGGTCGATCGCCATGCCGATGTCGGCTCCGGGTTTTTCCACCAGGCCGTCGGTATAGAGGGCGAGGACGGAGCCCGGCGGAAAAGCGATACGGGTCGGGATGTAGGTGCTCTCGTGGTCCACGCCGAGAACCGGACCGATATTGAGGTCCAGGGCGGTTGTCGTGCCGTCGGGGAGGCGGAGCAGGGGGGCGGGGTGGCCTGCGGTGACTCCGTAGGCGTGATCGCGGTGGGGCTGGAGATAAAGGTAGCAACAGCTGGCCAGCAGGTCGCTGTCCAGCTCGATGAGGGTGCGGTTGACGCCCGCCATCACGTCGCCGGGTGCGTGGCCGACGGCCACGAACGCGCGTACCGCACTGCGCAACTGCGCCATGGTGGCTGCGGCGGCGATGCTGTGTCCCTCGACGTCACCGATGACGAGGCAGACCCCGTCGCCGGTGGGGATGACGTCGTACCAGTCTCCGCCGATGTCCATACCGCTGGTGGCGGGCAGGTAGCGTGCGACGGTGCGGATACCTGGGACTTTCGGCAGGCGGTGCGGCAGGAGCGTCTGCTGCAGGCCGTGCGCGACGGCGAACTCGGAGTCGTACAGCCGGGCGCGTTCCAGAGCCTGGGCGATCAGTCCGGCGAGTGCGGTCAGCAGACCGCGGTCCTTCTCCGTGAAGTGATGGGGGTCGTCGAAGCCGAGGACGCAGGTGCCGACGGGGCGGCCGGAAGCGATCAGGGGCAGGTACGCCCAGGAGCTCACCTGCCCTGTGGGGATACCGGGGTAGCCCCTGACGAGATCCCTCTGGGACTCGATGAACAGGGGAGCACCGGAGGTGAGGGTCTCTGTTCCGGGCAGGCGGGCGTGCAGGGGAACCCCCTGGAGCCAGTCGAGGAATGCCTCGTGATGGCCGGTGTGGTGCAAGAGGTGCATCGCTTTGTTGCGGACCACGTAGATCGCCATCTGCTGTCCTCCGAAGGCCGGCAGGAGCTGGTCGGAGACGACTTCGCAGACCTCGCGTGTGGTGACCGCCTCGGTCAGCGCGCTGCTGAGCTGCAGGACGTGGTACATCGCCCCCAGGCGCGCCGGCGCGGTGGCGGGTACGGACACCGGTGGCGGCGCGGGTGCCGGCGCGGCCGAGGACGGCCGGGCGGCGGGGGTCACCCGGCAGGTCACCCCGTCGGGCTGTGGGTGGAGGGAGAAGGCGAGCCACTGGTCGGGGGGCCGGCTCAGCAGGAAGGAGGACGGCGCCTGGGAGATCATCGCGGAGCGGTGCCGGTACTCGATGCTGGGGTCGGACAGCCACGGCAGCACGTCCCACAGGCACTGGTCGAGTACCTCGTCGGCGGAGACGTCCAGGAGGTGCAGGGCCCGGCGGTTGGCGTACGTGACACGCCCGTCGGGGGCAAGGGAGAACAGCCCGTCCCGCAGCCGTTCGGCCGCTGCGACGGCTGCAGTGCCCGCCCGGGCGTCCAGGACCGCGCCGACCAGATGCGTCGCCGCGCGCGGGTCGTCGGCTTCCGGTGCACGGCCCCACAGCTCGACCGTGCCATACCTGTCGCCGCCGCCGCTGCCGTGCCGTACGCGTAGCCGCCGCGCGGTGATCCGTCCCTCGGCCGCCTCGCGCGCGCAGGCCCGGAAGGTTGCACGGTCACCAGGGTGCAGGCGGGCGGCGAGTGTGTCGGGACGTCCGTCGAAAACGCCGGGATCGAGACCGAAGATCGCGCAGAACGTGTCGTCCACGCTGAGGACGCCGGAGCCGAGGTTCCAGTCGAACAGGCCTACCTGCACGGCCGCCGCCGGGTAGGCAGGGGTCTCGACCGGAGGCGTCCCCGGGTCGCACTCAATAGGATCACCGGTACGGGCGCCGAACTCGGCCAGGCAATCACCGAGCCGACAGGCGATGTTCCGCAGGCGGCGGCGCTGGGCCCTGGACAGCCCCTCGCTGCCCGGTGACGCCGGCCACACGATCGCCAGTGATCCGAAAAGCTCCCCGCCACCATCGCGCACCGGCACGGAACAGGAGCCGAAGGCGTACGGCAGAGCCATGGCGAGCTGCGGATAGCGCCGCATCGTCTCTTCGGCGCTCGCCAGGTGGACCGTATGCCCGGAGGTGTACGCCACGGCGACCGGGATCGGACTCCCGGCCGCGATAAGACGCCAGCCACCCAACAGCGAGGGCGGCACACCGCACGTCGCGGCGAGCACGATCGACCGACGGTCACGGGAACGCAGGAACACACTCCCCGCATACGCGTCCGTTCCCTGGACCGCCTCCATGACAGCAGCCGCGAGCATGTCCTCACGCTCCACCGCCCCGCCGGCGGTCAACCCGCGCATGTATCCAGTATGCGCAGGTCATGGCGCCGAGCCCAACCCAGCACATGATCCAGCAGCGACGGCACAACCAACCAAAAGGTCGGCCGCCTGCACGCCAGTCGGCCTCCTCAGCTGTGAGAAGCCAAGCAGACACGACCGTCCCTACGCACCGGGCGTGACGTCCGGGTCCCTCAGCCCCTTCATCAGCTCGGTGATGACGTCGCGGTCCCGCACCTCATTGGTGTACGGGCCCGGAGCGGCGGTCTCCTGGCGAGGCACGAAGCGTGGCACGTCACGGAGTCCGGCGAACCGGTCGACCAGCTTCTGGACAGCGGCGAAGTCCTCGGCGTACTCGTCGTCCGCGCCGCCCTCGTAGCCTTGGCCGAACAAGAACTGCAGGAGCGCGTCCAGCGGATCCGCGTCGAGGGAGGACTCGTCTTCGCCTGCGACCAGGTGGAGCCCGTCGAGCGCGCACTCCACGAGGGCCTCCAGCACAGGCCCGCTCAGCGAGCCTCCGGGAATCTGCCCCAGGGTGTTGTAGAGGT
Organism: Streptomyces sp. NPDC088810; assembly: GCF_044750305.1. Taxonomy (NCBI): domain Bacteria; kingdom Bacillati; phylum Actinomycetota; class Actinomycetes; order Kitasatosporales; family Streptomycetaceae; genus Streptomyces; species Streptomyces sp. NPDC088810. Next base: position 497,583 of record NZ_JBIVJQ010000003.1, on the reverse strand, counting down.
CGATGGCCCCATACCAGTCACCCGCCTCCACCTGCTCCGCCAGGTCCCGCCGGATTCCGTCCGCCACCTCGCCGGCGAAGCGCGCCACGTCCTCCTGGGCGATCAGCCGGCTGCCTCCCATGGCGTCCACCAGGCTGACGAGGTGCTCGACATGCTCGCCGTGCCAGGGGCCCAAGCGCGTCTCCTTGACGACATGCGCCGCCAGCGGGGCGGAGTCCAGCAGCTCGGCGGTCTCCAGGATCCACTGGAGATGGGACGCTACGCTCTCGTCCGCTGGGGAGGGGGACCACTCGACGAATTCCGCCGTCTCCAGCACTGCGGCCGTCGTCCGTTCGGCTTCCGCCTTGAGCTGCGCGAGGATGCCGGACCCGTCCGCCATGCCGGCCGCATCGATCAGGCTGTGGATCTGCACCGGGTCGATCAGCGCGCCCAGGAGCGCGGCCATCGGGGCCCGCCCGGCGTCGAGGTGGAAGCGGAGGTAGTCCGCGATCGACGGGTTGTGGAAGGACACCATGTGCTGCTCAACCGCGACCATCGTGCCGTCCAGCACCCGCAGCGCCCTGCGGAAGGTCCGGGCGTCCGCCTCCAGCCCGCGCTCCTTGCGGTAGCAGGACCAGGATTCGTTGAGCGTGTCTGGTGCGGCCATCCGCAGGGTGAAGAGGACTTCAAGCAGATGCACCGCCTCGTCGGTCAGATCGTTCTCCACGATCCGCTCCCAGATGCGCCGGGGATCGTCGAGGTTCTTCAGTACGGCGGCGGCGACGTCCTGCTCCCGCCGGGCCGCGAGTCGGAGCGTCTCCTCGATCAGCCGGGGGCTGAAGTTGCGGTGCTCGACGATCGGCTGCCACACCGCCCGGTCGGCGAACGGCCACTTCTGCTCGGCGGGCAGCTGCGCGTGGTGGACGTGGTTGTAGAGGATCTGGCCCCTGACAGCGAGGCTCAGGTCGGTGAGGTGGACGACGCTGGTCGCCTCCGAGACGTCCGGGGCGCCGAGCCTCTCGTGCTTCAGGAGGGCGTGCTCGAGGATGTAGTCACGGGTCGTCATCACCAGGGCCTTGTCCGGAGCCTCCTGGATTCCCCGGATGATGTCGAGGAGACGGGCGTCCTCGTTCTTGTTGAGCTGCGACTCCAGCGTCGTCTGGCCCAGGAAGTCGTCGTAGAGGAACAACTGGGGCGTGTCCTCGCGCCACAGAGCCGTGATCTCCTCGACGTCCTGCGAGATCTCGTGCACCTCGTACCCGTTGCCCATGAGCCACGCCGCGAGCATCAGGGCCACCGTCGTCTTGCCCACCCCCGGAATCCCGGCGATGACGCAGACCCGCTGCTCGTCGAGGATGGCCTTCGCCCGGTCGAAGCCCTCGTGCGGTACGAAGGTGTCCGCCGCGCGCGGTATCCGCTTGCGCAGCCAGGAAGAGCGTACGTACTTCTCCTGGTTCAGCACCGTCTGCAGTACGGCGGTGCCGCTCAGCCAGAGACGGAAGTGGCGCCGGACCAGCTCGGGTCTGCTCTGCAGTTCGGCGACGATCTCGTCCACCCCGTAGAGGTCACCGGTGGTGTGCACGTACGAAGCGAACGCGTCGCGGATCCTGTCCTTGCCGTCCACGGTCAGGCCCACGCTCGTGGCGATGAGATACCGGTCCGGCTTCAACGCGACGACCTTGGGCAGCTCGTCTTTGATCAGACGCGTCGTCAGCGTCGCCTGCGTGGCCTTGGGCCAGTGCTTGCACTGGACGACGGTCGTGGTCCCGTCCGCCGCCGTGTGACGCAGATCGATCCCCCGGTCCCGACCACGCGGGAAGAGCTCCAGCGGCACGCCGAGAATCTCACCGAAAAGATCCCGGCAGACGACCTCGAAGTCATGGTCCGTCAGGCGTCCCAAATCGAAAGAGTCCATGCCGCCTTCGCAGAATCGCAGTGGTGCCGTCAGGCCCCATTCTTCACCGGCGGGGGCCCGCTTCCACACCCCTGACCGCGTCCGCCGAAGGGGCCGAGAGGTTGGCTGCAAAGAGCATGTGCCGCCCGCAGCAGCCAGGGACCGCCATGGCGGCGCAGAGTTGATGGCTGAGCCACGAACCGGCCGCCTAAGTGGCGCAGCGGCCGACCGCCGTTACCGGGGTTGGCCCTGCCGACGGTGTCGCGGGGCGTTCGTCGGAGACCCGCCTGCCCTGCCACGGGACGTAGCGGGAGCAGTCGCCGACCCGCGTGTCATCCGGGCTGTCACCTCCAGAAAAGCTACCGAGTATGTTTCCGTACCGAGTACGGTTATTTTTGCGTTGTGGCAGGACTTCGCGAACGCAAGAGGGAACAGACCAGGCAGCGGATCGCCGCAGTGGCGTTGCGGCTCTTCACCGAGCGCGGCTTCGACACGGTGACGGTCAACGAGATTGCCGAGGTCGCCGAGGTGGCCAAGGCGACGCTCTTCGCGTACTTCCCGACCAAGGAGGCACTCGTACTTCACGGCGTGAGCGGAGACGACCTGGCCGGAATCGTGGCCCGGCGGCCGGCTGACCAGACGTTCCTGGAGGCGCTCCGCGCGCACCATCGCGCGCTCGCCGCTGAACCACCCCGGGAGACGGACCTCGACGCGCTGATGACTCGCGTGCGCGTCATCCAGGACAGCCCGACGCTGCAGAACGCGGCGAACAGTCTGCTCTACCAGCAGCGCCAGGCATTGGCACAGGTGCTGGCCGACGAGTACGGCCCCACGAAAGCCGCGCTGGTGGCGGCCCAGATCGCCGCGTCGCTGCTCACCCTCCAGGAGACGTACTTCCAGCGTTTGTCGGGCGGCGTCTCCGCCAAGGATGCGGGCCGCGCTCTGGCCCAGGACGTCGAGCTGGCCTTCGACCTGCTGGAACACGGACTCGACCACCTGAAAGGGCACTGACGTGCGTGCACGAGGCATCACCTATGACACCGGGACCTTCCCAGGCCGCCTGCTCACCCGAAAGACCTTCGACCCCGAGCAGGTGCGACAGGAGATGACGGTGATCGCCGGTGACCTGAACTGCGACGCGGTGCGCGTCTCCGGACGCGACACCGAGCGGCTGAGCACGGCTGCCCGGCATGCAGCTGAGGCGGGCCTCGAAGTGTGGTTCTCCCCGTTTCCCGTCGACCTTTCCCCGGAACAGATCCTGCCGTTCTTCGCCGACTGCGCGCAGCGCGCCGAGGCCCTGCGACAGAGCGGCGCGCGGGTTGTGTTTGTCACCGGCTGTGAACTCAGCGCCTTCGCCCACGGCTTCCTGCCCGGCGAAACTTACCTCGACCGCCTCCATGCCATGGCCACCGCCGACTTGCACTGGTGGACTTCTCTCGGCCCGGTGCCCGAACGTCTCAACGCCTTTCTGGCCCAAGCCGCGGCGACGGTCCGCGGCCACTTCGGCGGGAGGATCACCTATGCCTCCGGTTCCTGGGAACCCGTCGACTGGGACCCGTTCGACCTGGTCGGCATCGACGCTTACCGCACCGCGCAGAACGCCGACACCTACCGCGACCACCTGCGCACATCCCTGTCCCACGGCAAGCCTGTCGCGATCACCGAGTACGGGACCTGCGCCTACCGCGGCGCAGGCGACCTCGGCGGCATGGCCTGGCAGCCACCGCAGGGAGCGATACCGGACGAGAACGAGCAGGTGCGTTACCTCAACGAACTACTCGACATCTTCGAGGAGGAAGGCGTGGACACCGCGCTGTGGTTCTCCTTCGCCAACTACGACAAGCCTCGCGAGCGCGACATCGCTTCCTATGGCGTCGTGCGCATGCTCGACGAGACCCGCTGGGAACCGAAGAAGGTCTTCCACGCCATGAGTACCCGATACGGACAGTCAAACGGCCACCGCGACTTTGGGTCGTGATACTCCGCGGCTCGACGGGGGCTCTCACCGCCGTCGACACCCGCTCACCGCGGGCGGCGTCCAGTCGTATTGACCTGGAGCGTTGTTCACACGGCTGATCGGTGGGTGGCCGCCGAGTGCGGTGTGGCAGCGGTGGTGGTTGTTGGTGTGCAGGAAGTCTGCCACGGCGGCGGTGCGCTCGTCGTTGCTGGCACAGGGCCCTTGCCATTGGTCTGCGGCCGGTAGATGCGGGTGAGCTTGCCGGTCGCGCCGAGGTCGGCGAGGGCCTGCCGCCAGACAGAACTTTTTCGGCAGGAAGGCCGCCACCTGCGCGGCATTCCTGACACCGGCACAGCATTCCTGGCGGAGTGGCTGTATGAGGTGGCCGAGTCCGGAGGCTCGAGGTGAGGAAGGCCGGGGCAGTTGCCTTTCCTTGCCCGGGGCCGCCGCTCCTGGAGCACGGCGAAACCCTCCCGGCGTGAGCCGGAGGAAGTTCTCGGCCGGTGTGCCGTGGGCCGGCTGACGCGGTGGTCAACCGCCTACCCGTGTGAAGCGCCCGGGTGTGGTGCCCACATGGCGTGTGAAATGCCGGTTCAGGTGGGCTTGGTCGTGAAATCCCACGGTGGTGGCGACCTCTGCGGGCCGGTGACCGTCGAGGAGAAGTCGTCGTGCCTGATCGATGCGCCTGCCGGTGAGGTAGGTGTGGGGCGGCAGGCCGTATGTCTGTTTGAAGCAGCGGATCAGGTGGGTGGGGTGGGCATGCAGGATGGCGGCGGCCTCGTGCAGGGATATGCCGGTGTGTATCCGTGAGTCCAGTAGTTCCCGCAGCTCGGCGGCGAGCCGGTTTGCCTCGTGTCCCGGTGTGCGGGGCTGGAGTGAGCCGAGGTGGAAGTGGAGCCGTTCACGGATGAAGGAGAGGCGGGATTCGGCTTCGAATCCGTCTCCGGCATGGGCGAGAGTGGCGTGCAGCTGGTGGATCCGATGGCGCAGCAGCCCGTCGTCGAGGACCGGAGCGTTGACCGCTCGGCCGGCCCAACGCTGCGGCAGCACCGAGTCGTCGAGGTAGAGGTTGCGCTTGCGGAAACCTGATGCCGTGACGGTCCGGCCGTCGTGGGGGACGCCGGGTGGCAGCAGGAGGACGCTGGTGGTACCGGTCGCCCCATGCAGGCGGCGGTCGAGTGCGAAGTCGACCGAGCCCTCGTCGAGGATCATGAGGTCCCACGTGTCGTGGGTGTGGGCCGGGTACGCGTGGTCGGTGAAGTGTGCGTGGAAGACCTCGGCGATTCCTGGGATTGACGGCCTCCAGGCGCTGATGGACGTGCGGTGTCGGTCTGCGGCCATGTCAGGAACGTACAAGACCGTCGAAGTCCGAGCACGGCAGGCTCGTGAGGCCGGCCGGAGGGCCTGAATGGTCGTTCCCGGTTGACCGGCCCCGAGGAAGGATGCGTATGTCCACGTCCGTTGTTCCTGTCAACCTCGCCGACAAGCTGTCGCTGTTCAGCGAGCTGTGGGCGCAGAAGAAAGTGGCTGTGCTCAACGACTACGAGGTCAAGCTGGCGAAGCTGAAGGGCGCATTCGTCTGGCACACCCACGACGACACCGATGAACTGTTCCTGGTCATCAGCGGACGGCTCACCATCCAACTCAGGGATGCGGATGTGGTGCTGGAGCCGGGCGAGTTGTTCGTGGTTCACCGCGGAGTCGAACACTGCCCCGTGGCGCACGAGGAGACCGCGATCCTGTTGCTCGAACCGGCCGGGACGCTCAACACAGGCAGCTCAGGAGGGCCCATGACCAAGGCGGCCGAGATCCTCGGCTGAACACGGAGTGCGTAGCGTCAGGCCACGGCCGTGAGGGAGGCGTCCGCCCCAGGTGACGCCCCTCTCACTGCGGATCCCGGCGCGTTCGCGGCGGCATCGGTTGGCGCTCCAGCGTCCGTCGACACGTGCGAGGCGCACCGGATGGTCGAAGCACTCGATGAGCTGGTCGCTGGTCAGGACCTCGCCGACCGGTCCGGATGCCAGGCAGCGACCGTCACGTAACAGCATGTGCTGCAGCCTGTCGATCCGCTCGATCAAGCTCGAAGAGGTAGGTGCGCTGGTCGTCGTTCAGCCGGAGCACCTGGGCGATCTCGTTCAGCAGGGGAGCCGACGCCTGCAGGCGGCCCTGCTCGATGCGGGCGTAGTACTCGGTGCTGATCGCGGCCAGAAGGGCCACTTCCTCGCGGCGCAGACCGGGCACCCGCCGGCGCTGTCCGCCGCGCAGTCCCACGTCGGAAGGGTTCCGCTCGGCACGGCGGGCCTTGAGGAACTCGCCCAGCTCGTTCAGATGCGGGTTGCGGTTCACGATCTCCAGCCTCGCACGGAAGTCCGGCGTTGTGAGGGGGAGAGATTCTGCCTACGTTGCGCCTGATCACAGAGGGGAATGAGGTCCGCTTCTCAGCATATGGCCGCAGCGCGAACGAAGCTCGGCGGCCCAGGAGCGCCTCCTGGGCCGCCGGAACAGCACACAGCCGGCGGATCAGCTCAGCGCCTTGAGCACCTCCTGGGCCAGCGGAACCGCCGAACCCGGGTTCTGGCCGGTGAACAGAGTGCGGTCGACCTCCACGTGCGGGGTAAAAGGGTCGGCCTCGCGGTAGTCGGCCTTGAGGTCGCCCACGAGCCGGTCCTGCAGCAGCCACTTCGCGCGGTCCGCGAGACCGTTCTGCTTCTCCTCGGCGTTGGACAAGCCGGTCAGGCGGTACCCGTTGAACGGGGAGGTTCCGTCGGGGCCGATGGTGGCGAGCAGTGCGGCGGGCCCGTGGCAGACCAGGGACACCGGCTTGCCGGAGGCGAGCCACGCGGTGAGCAGCTTGCCGGACTCCGTGTTGTCGGGCAGGTCCTCCATCGGGCCCCAGCCGCCCGGGTAGAAGACGGCGGCGTAGGCGTCGATGTTCACGTCCTCGATGCGCAGCGGCTGCGCCAGCTCGGTCGCCTCGCGCAACGCGGTCCGCATGCGCTCGGCGCCTTCCTCGCCGCCGTTGAACTCGGGGCTCAGGCTGAGGGCGTCCGCCGTGGGCGGCACCCCGCCCGGGGTCGCCGCCGCGATCTCGTACCCGGCCTCCTTGAAGACGGCGTACGGGCCGAGGGCTTCTTCGGCCCAGTAGCCGGCCGGGTGGCGGGTGCCGTCGGCCAGTGTCCAGTGGTCGGACGCCGTGATCACGAAGAGGATCTTCGCCATGGGTGGTCTCCCGGTGGTGGCCTCAGCCCTTCAGGGCCTCGTGGATGAGGTGGCTGTCCGCGGCCTGCCGCAGCTGTACGGCCTTGCCGTCGCGGACGGTCCACAGGTGGATGAACCGGGCGTCGACCTCGTTGCCGGTCTTGGCCTTGCCGTGGTAGTGCCCGTACACGAAGACGTGGCCTGCGTCGTCCGCGAAGTACTCCTCGGGGACCGCACCGAAGGCCTCGAAGTTCGGAGCGAGCCGGCCGAAGAAGTCACTCCCCGCGCTGCTCCAGCCGTGGTACACGCCGCCGTACGGAAAGCCCGGCGTGATGTCCCAGACGAGGTCCTCGGCCATGACCTCCGCGGTGACCTCCGGCGCCATTCCGGACTCGTACAGGCGCTTGATCAGGGTGATGTTCGGGGATTCGGACATGGTGATTCCTCGCGGTGGGTGAATCGGATGCAATGCCGGCTGGAAGAGGCAAAGGGCCTGGTCAGATGGTCCTTGCTCGGTGCGTGGTCCAGCATTGCATCCAAGCGGCGCGGTGTGAGGGGGAAGAAAGTTTCCCCGGCATGCCCTGATCCGGGTGATCGGAGAGGCCCCTCTATGCCCGTGGCAGAAAGGAACCACACCTCCCGGCCTGGAAGATCCTCCGCGACTGCCGCCTCAGAGGTGCCGGCGTCCAACACGCCATGCTCGGCATCGCCCGGATGCACAACCTCGCCCTCACCCGGATAGGCCGGCGGGACGCACGGCGGCCACCATGCCCGAGACAACCAGAAGATCATTTACGGGACTGCCCTTGGCGCCGGCGCGTGTTCCGTGGCTGTAGGGCGATCAGGGTGTTGTACGCGGCTTGGATGAGGTTGTTGTCAGTGCCGGGTGCGGTATTCGCCAGGGCCACCAGGGCGGTGCCGTGGTGGGGGACGAAGCCGGCAAAGGCGGTGCACCCGCGGGTGCCGCCTGAGTGGTGGTAGAGGAGCGAGCCGTCGCGGCGGGAGTGGATGTTCCAGATCAGCGCCAGGCTGCTGCCCCGCGGGAGGCGGAGCCGGGGGCGTGGGACATCGCGCAGGGCGGTCTCCAGTGCGGTCGGGACCTTGACAGAGGCAGGGGCGAGAAGTGCCTCGGTGAGGGTAAGCATGTCGTCGGCGCTGGATCGGAGGGCTCCCGCGGCCGGCAGACCGGGGATGTGGAACGGGGGCCGGGCTCGGCGGCGCCAGTAGCCAGTGACTTGAGTACCTCCTTCTGGCGCGGCTGCGGTGCAGCTGGTGTCCTGCAGGCCGAGGGGCTTGAGGACACGGGCGTCGAGAAGAGCGGGATAGGAAAGGGACCCGGCCGCGCCGGTGAGGACGTGGCCGAGCAGGCCCGCCCCGAAGTTGGAGTAGCGCACGCGGGTGCCGGGGGTGGCTCGCAAGCGGGTACGTGCCAGCGCGTGGAACACGTCGTCGGTGCCGAAGACGGCGTAGGGGTTGGTGAACAGCCGTGGGACGGCGGAGCGCAGCAGACCGGGCGGAAGGCGGGGCAGCCCGGAGGTGTGTGTGGCCAGGTGGGTCAGGGTCATGGCCCTGCCTCCTGGTGGCAGGAGGGTGCCGGCAGGCAAGTGCCGGGCGAGGGGGTCGCCGAGGTTGAGTTCGCCGCGGGCTGCTTGTTCGGCTAGGAGCAGGGCGGTGAACGTCTTGGTGAGGGAGCCGATTTCGAAGCGGGTTCTGGCGTCGGCCGGTACGCCGCCGTGGTGTGCGGTGCGGCCGTGCACGAACAACGCGCGTTGTTCGTTGTGGTGCAGTCCTACCGCGATGGCGCTGGCAGTGGGCGCCGAGGACAGCAGCATGCGCAGTGCCTGATGCGCCGTGGCGGGGGCAAGGAGATGTTCTGCGTTGTCTGGCGGAGTGCTGAGGGCGGGGCCGGTGGGTGTGGCGGTCACGGGTGGATTTCAGGCGCTTTCAAGTGTGGGGGTTTCCAGGGCGCGGGCGAGTGCGATGGTGCCGGCGATGATGGCCACGACGGCGGTGTGCTGGTGGTCGTGGAAGCGGGTGACGGGGTCGTCATCGACGGGCTGGCCGTCCCGGGGCATCAGGCCATCGGCGTGCTGGGTCTTCGCCAGGCGCTCCCAGTCAGTGATCTCTCCGTAGGGCTGGGGCAGGCAGCTGCCGACGATCAGCAGTTCGCCGACCAGGTCCCACTGGCAGCTCTCCACCCAGATGTCGGTCCATACCGGCAGCCAGCACTCCAGGTAGGTGACCAGATCACCGGGCAGTCCCTTCGGATTGCGGCCCCAGTCGGTGAGGTGGAAGACGGTGTGTGTGACGAAGTAGCCGGTCATCCAGTCGATGTGCCAGGGCTCCGGGGTGCTGCCGAGCCAGGTTGCCTGCGTCAGTGTCTGCCAGTCGGGCACGCCCAATGCGTGGTCATGACCGGTGATTCGCAGGGCGTTGGCGACGGCGAGCCTGCGGTTGGGGACATGCTCGACGACCTGCGCGGTGTTCATCGCGGCAAGGTGAGGGATGAGCCGCTCCACACCGGGGTGGCGGTATCCGGCCCGTACGAAGTGGGCGTATCCCTCAAGAGCGTCGGTGGTCAGCGGGTGGCGGAGCATGCGCTCGTAGAGCAGCGCGCCCCCTTTCAGCTGTTGCCAGGCGAAGTCCAGCAGATCGCGGGCCAGCCTGCGCTCGGAGCTGCCGGCGAAGCCGCCCCGCAGGATCAGCGAGGCGGCCAACGCGGACTCCTGCAGAGCTTTGTATGCCTCCCCCTTCCCGGCGAAACCGTCGCCTTCAAGCGCTCCCAGTTCATGATGAGCGTGGAGCCAGTTCAGGGCGCGGGAGCGGATGTCATGCGCATTCTGGGCCAGGGCGGTGATCATTCGCTGTCCAGGCCAAGCAGACGGCGTGAGATCGCTACGTCCAGCAGGCAGCGCTCGCCGCCGCCGCGCAGGGCGATGTCCTGGGTCAACAACGTCACATCCAGGGGCAGGGTGGCACCGCCGGCAGCCAGCCAGGCCAGCCACCGGGTGATCCGCGCGGCAGTGGGAAAGTCGCGCCGCAGCAGCGAGCGGGTAGCGCCGCGGGCCAGCGCCAGGGCATGGGAGCGTGCGGCGTCGTGTACGGGACTGTCCAGGCCGGGCAGGGCCAGCGAGGCGAGCTGCCCCATCCGCAAGGACCACGGAATCCAGCCCTCCCCACTCTCGCCACAGTGGTGGGCGTCGGCTCCGGCTGCCGAATGACGGCGGGGCGCGTTGCCGTCGCACGGCGGCGGCGCGGCGGGGGCCGGCGCACGGAACGCGGCGGAATCGAGCCGGGTCAGCACGGCGACCAGCCCCCAGTCGATCCAGGCCCTCGTCCACGGCGCTTCCGGACCGTGTGGCGGTGCGGCCGGCGGCCGTTGTGCGGGGGGAAGCGCTGAGAGGGCCAGGCGGACAGCGGCCGACTCCTCCGGGACAAGCGCCTGCCCGGCCAGTACATGGGGAGCCAGTGCGTCGGCGCCCAGCAGGCGCACCGCGCCCACCGCAGCCGCCGGGCCAGGCGCCGTGCCGCTGTCGTCGGAGCAGCCCGTCAGGGGCAACTCGCCAAGGGCTGCCGCCTTCTGGAGGAAGGCCGCCACCACAGGTGCGCTGACCCCACCCACCAGAACTTCGCGAGCACCGCGCGCCAAGCAATCCACGGCAGCGCCGTGAGCAGCACGCCACCGCTCAGTGATCACTTGCTGCCGGGCTCCTTGGGCTCCTTCGGCTGCTTCGGCGAAAGCGCCAGGCCGAGGATGAGGACCCCAACGCCTCCCTCCGGGCAGGGCAGCGGAGCATCGCTCACGGCCTCTTCAGAGCTGGTCAGCAGCTCTTCCAGCAGCTCGGCATCCAAGGTCAGGCCCGCATGCAGCGTTTCGCTTGGCATGATCACTCCTCGTCGAGGAAGGGGGCATTCTTGCGGAGAAGCTTTTCCATGCCCGTACGCGAATCACTGCGGATGTGACGAAATCACCCGAACGAGGTATGCCTTGCGACCGCCGTGCCGCCGTGGCTGTCGACGGCAGTCCCGGCGGGCTTCGTGTCGTGTCCTTTCGGCCGCATCATCGGGCCGTCCGTGTTGGACACCGCGGCCTGGGAAGGGCTGCCGACGCGGATCGTCGTCGACGACCGGGTGGTGCACATCGACTCCTTGCCGGTGGGCGACGACACGATCCTGATCACCCGGGCGACCAGGACCTCTTCTCGCTGCCGGTGGTCCTGCCGATCGCGACGCCCGAGGCGGCCGCGCCGCGATGGCCCGGGACATTCGGGCAGACAACATCAGCCAGGCGGAGCGGATCCTCATCGATACCGGGAGCGGGGCCGTGCCTCGGTGAGGCCGGCGGAATGGTGGCGGACGACGGTGGGGAGGTCAGCCGCGCCACTCCACCATGAGCAGTGTCGCGTCGTCTGTGGTGCGTCCGCCCCGCGCCCGCTTGAGCGTGTGGGACAGCGAGCGCGTCACCGCCCGGATCCCGCGGCCGGCTTTCTCCAGCTGGTTCACACAGTCGATCAGCTGGTCCTCCCCGAACTCCGCCCCGCCCCTCTCGTGCTCCTCGATCAGTCCGTCGGTGAAGCACAGGACCCGGTCCCCGGGCTCCAGCCTCAGCTCGCTGACCGGTGGCTTCGGGCCACCCAGTCCGACCGGGAGGGTCGTCGGGGCGAGCAGGCGCTGTGCGACGCGGTGGTCACGGACGAGGATCGGCGGCGGGTGACCGGCATTGACCCACTGCACCTGTCCGGTCGTGGTGTCCAGCTGCATCATCTGCGCGGTGACGAAGTGCTCGGGGCCGAACTGCCTCGCTACGGCGCGATCCAAGAAGTCGTAGATCGCCGACAGTCCGACGCCGAGGCGGCGGGCGTGGCGGTAGGCGCCGATGGCCACGGTGGCCATCGTGGCCGCGTTCAGTCCGTGACCCATCGCGTCGATCATGACCGCGTGAAGGATGTCGCCGTTGAGGGCGTAGTCGAAGCTGTCACCCGCGACGTCATAGGCGGGTTCCAGGATCCCGGCGACCGCCACCCGGGGCATGATCATCGCCAGCGGCGGAAGCAGGGACCACTGGATCTCCGCGGCGACGCTCATCGGTTCGCGGCGCCGGACGCCGAAGAACAGGTCGGAGTAGCCGTGCTTGGTCACCAGCAGGTCGGCCACCAGGCCGGACATCCTCAACAGCAGGCGGCGGTCGTCGTCATCGACGCTGTCCAGCGTCACCGCCATGACCCCGACTTGGTCGCCGCCGTCCAGCAGCGGCAGATGGACCCTTACTCCGCCGTCCTCGGGAAGCTCGACGGGGACCGCGTCGAGAAAGCAGCGGCCCGCCTCTGAGCCGTCGATCACCTGTGGTTCCCCGTCGGTGAGGCCCTCCCCGGGCAGGGGTACGAGCAGCAACTGGCCGTAGTCCTGTAGCAGCACCTGCGGACGGCGGCCCCCCAGCCGTTCCACCACGTCGGCGACCAGCGGCCCGATGAGATGGGGAGGAAGCTCGTGCGCGCGATCGAGAACCGCTCCTAGCAGCGCTTCCCCGAAGCTCTCGGAGCGGTCCGCAGGCCGTTCGGGCGTCATCCGCTCTCCCGCCGTGATCCGCGCCTATCGGTTACGGCGGGGTGGGACGACCAAGAGGTTGTTCGTGCCATCACTCCACCGGGGACGTCGATGACCGGATCAGCCGATCGGTCACATGGGCTCGACAGGCGTCGAGCCCTCACCTGAGTCCGTGTCCTCCTTCCGCCTCCCATGTGGCCTCTTCGGCGAGATCTTCCTCGGCGAGTGCCAGCATGCGCGGCGCCGGCAGCGGGTTGTCGGGGTCGGCGGCGGCCGTCAGCAGCCGGGCGGCCACTCCGGCCGGCTCGTCGGATGGGATCACCAGCAGCTCCCAGCGTCCCACCGTGCCGCAGTCCAGGGTGATGGCGTGCGCCTCGGCGGCGAGGTCGGTCCGGACCACCTCGATAACGTGGCCGGGCACGGTCACTGTCTGCGGGGCATCGGGAAATGCGTCATCTCGTGACGTACCTGCGGCGGGCTTTGTGATCGCGTCCATCGCTGCGATCCCGTCTCGGGCGGCTTGCGGCTGCCCGCGTCTATCACTCGCCGGGAACGGCGCCACCGTGGTCGTGCGCCCGAAAAGCTCTCGGTAAGGTCAGGGTACTACCGGCCCTGACGGGTGGCGCGAAGTGCCGTCCAGGTGGCCGAACCGGCGTGGACGGCGGAGCCGTGTGTGGCCCGCGCAATGGGTGTCGCGGCAGCGCAGCGCTCCATCACCGGCCTGCCGGGGACGGCCTTCCTGGAGGGAGGATCAGCGCACAGGGAGCGACCGGACCGGGCAGACCGACGATCTCTCCCATGTTCTGCCAGCCCCAGGACTCGAAGGCGGCCTGTCCGGCCTGGTCGGCCGGATGAAGCAGGACGACGCCGAGGGCGGCGTGCCGGTCGGTGAGCAGACGACGTTGCAGGCGGTGGGCGATGTCGCGGTTCTGAGCGTGGGGATGGGCCACGACCTGAGTAAGGACGACGAACCGTGCACAGGCGGTGAGCCGCTGGATGCTCTCCCGCAGCATGCGGTCGAACCCACGCTGGCCGGAGCCTTCCGGGCCCACCGGAAAGCCGTAGGCGCAGCCGACCAGCACCGTCGTCTCGGCGATCAGCAGCGCGAAGCCGGGACGCCGAGCACTGACGGCCAGGCGGCGCAGAAACTCTCCCCGGTTGTGGAACGACTCACCGGGAATGTCCGTGATGGACGTCATGGCCAGGTCCGCGATGTCCTCCGCTATGGCCTCGGTCTGCCACCGGGTCAGCCGGCGCAGGCGGATCCCGTCCTTGAGGACCGGCCCACGAGCGGGGTCCCCAGGCATCTGCTTACCGTCGGCCGACAGACCCGAGGAGGCCGCTTCCGGGAGGCCGCGCGGCAGTGCGGGCGACACGGGATCCCTAGGATCCGCGAGGAGCAGGGGAGTGGATCCGGTGACGGCGAGGAGCCGGATGATCTGCGCGCACGGGTGGTGCAGCTGCAGCGAGGCGTGCACTCGGCCGGCACGCTGTGACGCCGACAGGAGGACGTCCAGGCCATTGGTGTCGCAGGAGCCGACCGTGGTCAGATCGATGTCGATGACGGTGACGCCGTCGCGCAGACACTGCTCCAGTGCGGCCCGCAGCAGCGGCGCCGTGGCCGGTCCGATCTCACCGGCGAGCGTGACGAGTGCTCCCTCCCCTCTGTTCCGCCGGTGGACGTCCAGCCGGGAAAGGACCATCACTCCTCCCCTCGGCAGGGGCGCAGGCCGGAGCGGCTATGTGGTACGGGCGCAGCGTTGACGAGCTCGTGTGCAGTTGCTCCGACCGCGGCGGACATGATTGCCGACCTGTCTCCGCGCCGACTGCTGTGGCGGCCCGGAATTCGTCTCTCGCCGAGGACGACCCGACGTGTGCGCCGAAGTGCGTAGGTCCTCGCTACTTCCACCGTACGTCGCCTGCGGCTCCTCCTCGGGCCTGCCGAGTGCCCACTTGCGCTGGAAGGGCAGAGATCTGGCCGGGCCGAAGCGCCGACCGGCGTCCGGTGACCTTGCAGTGACTGTGTCACTCCACAGGGAGGTCCTTGACAGTGTGGTGACCTCAGGAGCGGGGAACCCGGCTGAACGCGGCAGGTCGGTCTGAGCGTCCAGGCCATGACGTTCCGCGGTTCGGCACAGAGCCGTGGGCGCTGTGTCCCGTGGTCCGCCGGCGGACCACGGGGCCAGCCCTCGCTCTCGCTGCGCGGCTGGAGGCGCGCAAGGCGCGCTGCGGCGCGCCGGAGGCGAACTTGGTCGGCCGCGCCATGCCTCATGGCATCGGGCTGACGGGGGGATGTGTGTGTGAGAAACCAGCCGGTACGCGACCCTGCTACTCCTCGCCGTACTCCCTTCACCTTCGGCGGCTCTCGGCGCGTCCGGCATGCAGATCTCAGCTCCCGTCCGCGGCACGTTGACGAGTACGCCGCCATGAGCGGTGATCACGGCTACTCGTCTACGGGGCCCTCTCGGTGACCGGTCTCCATGATCGGCATCGAACGCGTTCCCCGCTGGGAACCGACCATCCAGCAGGTCGCCAGGGCCGACCATCTCCTCGAGTGGACACCCAGCTGCAGCGCATGCTGGACGATCTCACCGCCACCCCGGCCTTCGTCATCGGCCGCCGGACCGACATCCTGGCATGGAACCAGCTCGCCGCCGCCCTGTGGACCGACTTCGCGCGCTACCCGGAGCAGGAGCGCGTGTTCGTCCGGCTCCTGTTCACCGAGCCCTGGATGCGCGAGTTGTACGCCGACTGGGAGGAGGTCACCCGCCTGGCCATCGCCCAGCTGCGCATGGAGAGCGCACGCTACCCCGGAGACCCGCGCCTGACCGCCCTCGTCGACGAACTGTCCGCACGCGACGAGCAGTTCCGGCAGTGGTGGACCGAACACGACGTCGCCATGCGCGGCAAGGGCACGAAGAAGCTCCGACATCCGGTCATCGGCGAGCTGACGCTCGACTGGGACACCCTCACCTGCGCCACGGACCCCGAGCAGAACATCATCGTGTGGACGGCCGCCCCCGGCTCCCCCTCCCACGACGCGCTGCGTCTCCTGGCGTCCTGGGCCGCCGACAGCAAGCGGACGGCGTCCGACACCAACGCCTGACGTATGGCATCCCGGCCCTTCGGAGGGAGCGTTCCTTCCCCTGGTCGGCACTGCCCCGGGCGGCAAATCCCCCCTCCCCAGGCTTGGAGAAGCAAGGAAGCATCGCTGAGCGGCAGAGACCTCACGATGCCCGCGCATACTCATAGGACACAGTGCCAACAGGCCATGGCCATGGCCACAGACTTGTGCGGCGCAGCCCCGAGCCCACCGATCAGCGCGCCGTACTGATCGCCTCACTGGGGAGAGGGCCCGCTCACATCCACGACGCGAGGAACCGCAGTACGTCGTACGACTGGGTACCGGGCTCGGCGGTCCAGATCACCAGCTGCTGGGAAGGGTCGGCCGGCGAGGTCAGGGTGTCCCAGTCGAGCGTGAGGTGGCCGGCCACGGGGTGCAGCAGCCTCTTGCTGCCCATGCACAGGCCGGTCGGCTGGCGGCCGGCCCACCACTGTCGGAATTCGGCGTCCGCCACCGACAACTCGCCGATGAGAGCAGCAAGTTCGTGGTCGCCGGGGCAGGTGGCAGCCTCCACGCGGAGGTGCGCGACACAGCTGCGGGCGATCGTCTGCCAGTCGGGATACATCTCCCTGACGAGTGCGGGGGTCGTGTTCAGGTCGTCGAGGAGACGCCTCAGCTGCGGGTGGACCCTCTGCGCCGGCCGACGGCGCGGGTACACCCGTCCCGCGCGGCGAGATCGATCAGGTGGTCGCGCTCGTCGTCGTCGAGGTGCAGGACGCGGACGAGCGTGGCGAGCACCGAGCCGGACACAGTGGCACGTCCCTGCTCCAGAAGGGTGTAGCAGTCGGTGCTGATCCCGGCGAGCAGGGCGACCTCGTCCCGCCGCAGGCCGCTCACGCGCCGTCGGCCACCGCTGTCGGGCAGGCCGACGGTTCGCGGGCTCAGCGCGCCCCGGTGCGCCTTGAGGCACTGTCCCAGCTCGTTCAGGTGCGGGTCGCTGGTCATGCCGGCCAGTGTCGCACCGGCAGCCACGGGTGAAGGGGGGAAGGATTTCTCCCTGGATAAGCCCTGTCGAGGATGGAACTCTCCCCTTTGCGGGCCCACGTGAAGGTGGCAGGGTCAATGACGAGACCGGTTCGGGATTACGTTCCGACTGCCGCCGAATTTCCCGCAGGCCATTTCGGCGTGCGGCACTCGAGCACCGTAACCGTCGTCCGGCCGCAGTCCGGGCGGTTCTGAAGTCACCGAGCACACGCATCGAACACATGCGAGGAGCACCACCCCCATGACCGAACGGAAGAAGTTCGCACCGCCGGCGATCCAGGAGTTCGCGCCAAAGCTCGCCGAGGTGACCGACACCGTGCTGTTCGGCGACATCTGGGAGCGGCCGGGACTGTCCCCACGCGACCGCAGCCTGGTCACCGTCACCGCTCTCGCCGCGCTCTACCGCACCGATCAACTCGGCTTCCACCTCGGCAAGGCGCTGGAGAACGGCGTGACCAGGGACGAGCTGGTCGAGGGCATTACCCATCTGGCCTTCTATGCCGGATGGCCCAACGCCATGTCGGCGATGACCCAGTTGAAGGCGGTCGTGGACAAGGCCGAACAGTCCGGTTGAGGGCCGCCCCCACCGCCTCCATGCGGCCGTCGCACCGCCCGGCGGCAGCACCCTCCAGGGAAGGACACCATGGAACTGCTGAAGCAGCCACCGACCATGAAGCTTCCCGCCGAGTGGTTCGCCGGCGACGCCTACGCCGACGTGATCCACCGCGGTGAGGAGCCCTCCCGGATGCGGGCCAACATGGTCCGGTTCGCTCCCGGCGCCCGCACCGCCTGGCACTCCCACGGCCTCGGCCAGACCCTCTACATCGTCGAGGGCATCGCGCTGGTGCAGGCCCGTGGCGGCGGCATCATCGAGGCCCACCCGGGCGACATCATCCACACGCCGCCCGGCGAGGAGCACTGGCACGGCGCCGCGCCCGACCATTTCATGACCCACCTCGCCCTGTGGGAGACGGACGACGCCACCTGGCTCGAACACGTCTCGGACGACGAGTACAACGGCCCGCGCGTCAGCACCCGCACCCGCTCCTGACCCCCGACAGACCGGAAAGACCTGAGGCACCGTCATGCGAGCAACGATCATCCACGCGCCAGGTGACATCCGGGTGGAGAACGCCCCCGAGCCGACGATCACGGCACCGACCGATGCGATCATCCGGACCGTCGCCACCTGCGTGTGCGGCTCCGACCTGTGGGACTACCGGGGCATCAACCCGGTGACCGAGCCGCACCCGATCGGCCACGAGTACGTCGGCGTCGTCGAGGAGGTCGGCAGTGACGTGTCGACCGTCAAGCCCGGCCAGTTCGTCATCGGCTCCTTCTTCGCCTCCGACAACACCTGTCCCGTCTGCCGGGCCGGCTACCACACCTCCTGTCTGCACCGGGAGTTCATCAACGGCTGCCAGGCCGAGTACGTCCGCGTCCCCCTCGCCGACGGCACCCTCGTCGCCACCCCGGAACAGCCCGACGAGGAACTGATCCCGAGCCTGCTGACCCTGTCCGACGTCATGGGCACCGGCTGGTACGCGGCCAAGGCGGCCGAGGTCAAGCTCGGTTCGACGGCCGTGGTCGTCGGGGACGGCGCGGTGGGCCTGTCCGGTGTCATCGCGGCAAAGGAGCTGGGCGCCGAGCGGATCATCGCCATGAGCCGGCACGAGTCCCGGCAGAGGCCGGCCCTGGAGTTCGGCGCCACCGACATCGTCAGCGAGCGCGGCGAGGAGGGCGTGGCCCGGGTCAAGGAGCTGACGAACGGCATCGGTGCCGACTCCGTGCTCGAGTGCGTCGGCACCCGGCAGTCGATGCACCAGGCGCTGCAGTCCACCCGCCCGGGCGGCAACGTCGGCTTCGTCGGCGTACCCCACGACGTGGCCGTCGACGGCCAGGAGCTCTTCTTCTCCCACGTCGGTCTGCGCGGCGGCCCCGCCCCCGTCCGCGCCTTCCTTCCCGACCTGATCGACCGTGTCTTCGGCGGCCGTATCCACCCGGGCAAGGTCTTCGACCTGACCTTGCCCCTGGACGAGGTCGCCGAGGGATACAAGGCCATGGACGAGCGCCGCGCCATCAAGGCCCTGCTGCGTCCGTGACCCCGAGTCCGGCGGTGCTGGGTGCGGGATCGGCCGCGCCCACCATCGTCGGCACGATCGAGCGGTGACCCACCTCGGCCGAACTCCCGGCGATTCGCCCGCCCGACCGCCTCCTCCGCCCACCCGGTCTCAGGAGCCCACCCCATGTACGCCCCGCTCACCGTGTCACGCCAGACCTCTGATGTCGCTCGACAGCGCCGGCCCGCCCCCACGCTCGACGCCTCGGTCGCCAACGTCGCCCTGCCGGACATCCGCGGCGACCTCGGCGGCGGCATGAGCGGCCCCCTTGCCATGGCTCCGACGACGGCGGTCCTCCTGGACAGCGTCCCCGCCCACCGCTCCCGAGTGGCCGGCGTCGTGTTCAACACCGGTCACCAGACGGGCGGTGCGCTGGCCGTGGCAGTGTCGGCGCCCTGCTGTCGGCCACGACGGCCTCCTGCACGGCCTGCGCGAGAGTCTGGGCATCACCGCCGTCACGGCTTTCGCCGTCGCCACGGCCGATCTTTTCCTCAGGCCCGCGCCACACCACTGACGAGTCACGCTCTCGCAGATCCAGGAACACGGGAGAACCACCGATGACGACATGGACGAGCGACGAACTCGACCGCATCGGCTCCGCCGAGGAGTTGGAGATGGCGCCGCTCCGGCGCGACGGCACCCCGCGGGGGCCGGTGCCGATCTGGGTCGTCCGCGACGGTGACGAGCTGTACGTCCGCTCCTACCGCGGCAC
This sequence comes from Streptomyces sp. NPDC088810, assembly GCF_044750305.1. Taxonomy (NCBI): domain Bacteria; kingdom Bacillati; phylum Actinomycetota; class Actinomycetes; order Kitasatosporales; family Streptomycetaceae; genus Streptomyces; species Streptomyces sp. NPDC088810. Next base: position 478,071 of record NZ_JBIVJQ010000003.1, on the reverse strand, counting down.
CGACGGCGCCTGGTGGCGCACGGCGCGCGCGAGCCGTGCCGGGCGCATCCGCTCCGGAGGTGTCGACAAGGACGTCACCTTCACCGAGGTGACGGACGAGGACATCAACGACCGTATCGACGCCGCCTACCGCACCAAGTACGGCCGCTACGGCGGAACGTACGTCAACCCCATGGTGGCCGGCCGCTCCACGACGCTCCGGCTGGAACCCCGATGAGCGGGACGGCACCGGAACCGGCCGCCGACCCGCCACCGCCGCCCGGTCCGGCACAGGAGTAAACGCCATGCTCGGTCTCGAACTCGTCGTGCTCCTCGGCGCGGCCGTGTTGGTGGGCAACGTCCTGGGGCAGCGTTTCGGTGTCGCACCGCCGGTCGTACTGCTCGTCGTGGGTGCCCTCCTCGGGCTCGTCCCCGCCGTCCGCCAGACGCAGCTTCCCCCGGAAGTGGTGCTGTTGCTCTTCCTTCCGGTGCTGCTGTACTGGGAGAGCCTGACCACATCGAGCCGTGAGATCCGTTCGAACCTGCGCGGCATCGTGCTGCTCAGCACGGTCCTGGTGATTCTCACCGCGTGGGCCGTGGCGGTCGCGGGCCACGCGCTCGGGCTGCCGTGGGGACCGGCGTGGGTGCTGGGAGCGGCCGTGGCCCCCACCGACGCCACGGCGGTCGGCGCCCTCGCCGGCTCCCTGCCACGCCGCCAGGTCACGGTGCTGCGCGCGGAGAGCCTCGTCAACGACGGCACCGCGCTGGTGATCTACGGCCTGGCCGTCGGCCTCACCGTCGGCGAGGAACACCTCACCCTCCCCCACGTCGGAGCCCTGTTCCTCCTGGCCTACGGCGGCGGGGCCACGGTCGGCGTGGCGGTCGCCTGGGTCAACATGAACTTGCGGCGCCGCCTTGAGGACCCGCTGCTGGGCAACCTCGTCATGATCCTGGCGCCGTTCACGGCGTACCTGCTCGCCGAACTGATCCACGCCTCCGGTGTCCTCGCGGTCGTCGTCAGTGGGCTGATCATGGCCCAGGTGGCCCCCACCCTCATCAGAGCCGACCACCGCAGGCAGGCGCTGGCCTTCTGGCCGCTGGCGACGTTCATCATCAACGGCGCGCTGTTCGTGCTCGTTGGTGTGGAACTGCAGTACGCGCTGCGCCAGATGAGCCGCTTGGACGTGCGTGACGCCCTGATCGCGGTCGGGATGGTCAGCGTGGTGCTGGTCGCCGTGCGGTTCGCGTTCCTGTTCGCCTCCGCCTACCTGATTCGCGCGATCGACCGACGCCCGGAGCAACGGCTGCGCAGAATGAGCAACCGGGCGCGCACCGTCAGCGGGTTCGCAGGCTTCCGGGGCGCGGTGTCGCTCGCCGTGGCGCTGTCGGTGCCGGAGACCCTCGACTCGGGCGCGTCGTTCCCCGGTCGCCCCTTCATCGTCTTCGTCACCTCCGGCGTCATCGTGGTGACGCTCGTGGTGCAGGGGCTGCTGCTGCCGGGCGTGGTGCGCTGGGCCCGGCTGCCGCGCGACACGTCCGTCGAGGAGGAACAGGTCCTCGCCGAGACGACCGCGAGCGAGGAGGCCATCAAAGCGCTGCCGCAGCTCGCCGCGGACCTGGGTACGACCCCCAAGGTCGCGGAGTGGCTGCGCCAGGAGTACGAGGCCCACCTTGCCGCCGTACGGGCCAGAGGGTCGGGATCGGACGGCGATCCCGCCCTGCTGCACAGCCGCCACTACACCGAGCTGAGGCTCGCCCTCATCGCCCACAAACGCGCGACCGTGGTCCGGCTGCGGGACGAGCAGCGGATCGACGACACCGTGCTGCGCCACCTGCAGACAACCCTCGACCACGAAGAGGTACGGCTGTCCGGCCGCGAGCAGGTGGAGTGAGCCCGCAGCAACCCCCTTGGCATGTGTGACCTACGAGAGAGGATTCCCCGCCATGTCCTCCGGCATGATCGACGTCCACGCCCATCTCCTTCCCGGCTTCTACGTGGAGCAGGCCACAGCGGCGGGCCACACCCACCCCGACGGGATGGGCGGCTGGCCGACGTGGTCCGTGGAAGCCCACCTGGAGCTGATGGAACGCAACGGCATCGCGACCGCGATGCTGTCCATGTCATCACCCGGGGTCCACTTCGGCGACGACAAGGCGGCCCGCCTCCTCGCCCGGCAGATCAACGAGTACACCGCCGAGCTGACCCGCGACCACCCGGGCCGCTTCGGCGCCTTCGCCTCGCTGCCTCTGCCGGACGTGGACGGCGCACTGGAGGAGATCCGGTTCGCCTTCGACGACCTCGGTGCCGACGGCGTCGCCCTGCTGACCCACACGCACGGCGTGTACCTGGGCGACCCGCGCCTCGAACCGGTCTTCGCCGAGCTCGACCACCGCCAGGCGGTGGTCGTCCTGCATCCCACCTCACCGGTGTGCTGGGAGCAGTCTGCGCTCGGCAGACCGCGCCCGATGATCGAGTACATCTTCGACACCGCCCGCGCCGTCACCGATCTGCTCATGGCGGGCGTACTGGCCCGTCACCCGAACCTGCGCGTGATCGTTCCCCACTGCGGCGGCGCGCTCCCCGTCCTCTCCGACCGCGTCAACGAGTTCATGCGGCTCTTCCTGCCGACGCAGGAACCACCCGTCCCCGACGGGGTGCAGCAGCTCCGCGGCCTCTACTACGACATGGCGGGCACCGCCTTCCCCCGCCAGGTGCCCGCGCTGCTGAAGCTCGTGGACCCCGACCACGTACTGTTCGGCAGCGACTACTGCTGGACCCCTCCCTCACTGGCCGACGCCCACATCACCGCGATCGACGCGGCCCAGTCACCGGTCGAAGGAGCCACGTGGCGCTCGCTGACGACGGCGAACGCCCAGCGCCTGTTCCCAGGGAGGGTGCGGTGACCACCGGCCGCCCCTGTCGCGGCGCGGCCACCTCACGCGACGCCGTCCAGCCCCTCACCCGACGCCTCGATCTTCGCGGCCAGCTCACGCAACGCCGCGTGGGTCGGGCTGCCGGGCTCGGCGGTCCAGACGACGAGCTGCTGCTCGGGATCCTCGGCACAGGTGAAGGTGGACCGCTCCAGGGTGAGGTCGCCCACCACGGGATGCCGCAGCAGCCTGGTGCCGCCGGCTCGGACGGCGACATCGTGCGAGGTCCACCAGAGCCGGAACTGCGGATCCAGCGTGGAAAGCTCCTCCACCAGCGCCCTCAGCCGCGGGTCGTGCGGGTGACGCCTGCTGTCCATGCGCAGGTGAGCCAGAGCCAGGCGGGCCATGTCCTCCCAGTCCCGGTACAGCTCGCGGATCGCGGGCTCGGTGAACAACAGGCGCACGTAGTTGCGCTCGTCCTCGGGTATGCGGCCGAAGTCCATCACCAGAGCCGCCGCCATGGCGTTCCAGGCCAGCAGATCCGTGTTGCAGCCGATGACGAACCCCGCCGTCAGGGTGAGGTCGTCAAGCAGGGACTGCAGCTGGGGCTGCACCTGCTGCCGAGCCCTCCTGTCGGCCGGAGGCAAGGCGGTCTTCCCGGCAAGAGTCAGCAGGTACTCCTGCTGGTCGCCGTCGAGCCGGAGGGCCTTCCCGAGGGCGCCGAGAACGGCTTCGGACGCCTGCAGCCGCCCCTGTTCCAGCCGGGTGTAGTAGTCGGTGCTGATCGCGGCCAGCCGGGCGACCTCCTCCCGCCGCAGCCCGGGGACACGCCGGGGCTCACCGTTGTCGGGCAGACCGACGTCGCCGGGACCGAGCTGTGCACGGCGTGCCCTGAGGAAGGCTCCCAGTTCGTTCAGGTTCGGGTCGCGCTGCACACGCACAGCTTGGCATGGAGCCACGCCCCCGCGCACCGCCTGGTCGCGCGGCCATGCACGCGACCAGGCTCACGGCTGGCGCGTGTTCGCCGCAGACATGGATCGTCCGCCCGTCGGTGGGCTGCAGACGGCGGGGCCCCCGTGCGGTCGACTGCGAGGTCCCGCGGCCAAGGACACGGTTCAGCGGTTGCTCACGCGGTGCGGGTCTGCGGTTGCGCAGGCGTCTGTGGTGGCGGCCCAGGCGGCCAGCAGCTGCAGTGCGTCGTGGGCCGGGGTGTGCGGACCGGCGCTGTACGCGGTCAGGGTCAGGCCGGGCTGTGCAGGCAGTTCCATTGCGTCGAAGTCGAGGGTGATCTCGCCGACGACCGGGTGCCGGAAGGCTCTGCGACCGGTGTGGTGCAGGCGCACGTTGTGCTTGGCCCACGCGGTGCGGAACTCCTCGCTGCGGGTCCAGGAACTGGAAGCGGGCGACGTTGACCGGGCTCGGTGCGTCCTGCGTGTACAGCGGCGCGTACAGGGCGCGGCCGAGGCGGTTGACGGCGAGGATGTCGAGGGGCCGTTGCGGATGAAGGCCGGAGAGTCGGTCATGGAGTCAAGGACGCGCAGGACGCTGTCCGGAAGCGGGCCGCGGGTGCGTTTGGGGCGGCGGGCGGGGCGGCGGGCGACGGCGCGTGCCAGGTCGTGGAGGTGGGAGCGTTCCGCCTCGTCGAGCTGCAGGGCGCCCGCGACGGCGTCAAGGACTTCCTCGGAGGCTCCGGCGAGAACCAACGGCGGCATGAAGCAGACCGGCCGCGATGTCCGCCGACTGTTCTCCGACCGCCTTTTCGTCGGATCGGTGTTCATCACCGGTCTGACCTACGCTGCCCTGTTCGCTTACCTCTCCGGGGCGACCTGCATATTTCAGCAAATGCGCTCAGCGAAGAGGAATCGGAGCCGGTTTTCCGGCAAGCTGTCGAACTGGGTATCGCATTCTCGGACAGAGCCCGCTCGTGCGCGGCCGGCTCACCCGGCCATGGGGTGCGGAGACCCGACGATCGAAGACCGACCCCGCATACGGGCGCCTCTTCGTCGAAGATCACCATGCAGGGGAGAGATCCATCCTGGGAAAAATTCTTCCCCCCTTCGCTCTTCGAACACGGGGTACGGTCGATTTACGGCGTCAGTCGGCCACGCGGAATTTCACCTCGCTGCCGCACATCGCGGCGAAAACAGGAACGTGAGGAAACACCCGGATGAAAGTCATCGGACTGAGGGAGTATGGCGGCCCCGAAGTGCTGCGGACGTTCGAACTCCCGGACCCGCACCCCGGAGCACAGGAGGTGCTGGTGCGGGTCCACGCCGCCGGTGTGAACCCCGTCGACGCGATGCTCCGCTCCGGGCAGCTGCAGCAGATGTACCGGGAGAAGGCGCCCCCGTTCGTCCCCGGGATGGAGGTCGCCGGCACGATCGAGGAGGTCGGCAGCGGGGTGGATCCCCGCTGGGGCCTGGTGGCCGGTGCCGACGTCGTTGGCTTCGTAAGCAGTCAGGGCAGCCACGGTGGTTACAGCGAATATCTCGCGCTTCCCGCACGGTCCGTGGTCCTCACTCCCACAGGCGCCTCCGCCACCGCGGCGGCGGGCTTCCTGAACAACGCGCTCACCGCCCGGAACGTGCTCGACGCCTTCCGACTACCCCCGGGAGCCACCCTCCTGGTCACCGGCGCCGCCGGCTCGGTCGGCGGCTACCTGGTGGAACTCGGCGTCGCAGAGGGCCTGCACGTCGTGACCGTCGCGGCCGAGGACGACGCGGACCTGCTCCGCTCACTCGGCGCGCAGACACTCGTGCCCCGCGGCCCCGACATCGCCGAGCGCGTGCTGAAGGAACTCGGCGGCCCGGTGGACGCGGTGGCGGACGCGGCCCTGCTGCACGAGCGGATCGCTCCCGCCGTCCGGGACGGCGGCCAGATCGGCATCCTCCGCTTCTGGGACGGCGACCCCGGGCGCGGCATCACGGTCAGGCACCTCAATGTGCGGGAACGGGACGAGGACCGCGACGCGATCGTACGGCTCCGCGACCAGGCCGAGGACGGCACGGTCACCCTGCGTCCCGCCCTGCCCTTCGACGCGGACGACGCTGCCGCCGCACACACACGGCTCGCACAGGGCGCCCTGCGTGAACGCATCGTCCTGGCCTTCGACCACAACAGGTGACCATCCCACTCGGCCGGACAGACCCACTCGGCTGATCGAACGGGTTGACCAGCAAGGAGGAGAACGATGCACACACGAACGCTGGGACGGGACCTGCGCGTCTCCGCGATCGGGCTCGGCGCCATGGGCATGTCCCAGAGCTACGGCCCGAACCCCGGTGACCGCAAAGACATGGTCGCCGTACTCGGCGGCGCCGTCGAACGCGGCGTCACGTTCTTCGACACCGCGGAGGTGTACGGTCCGTACGTCAACGAGGAACTCGTCGGAGAGGCTCTCGCTCCGCTGCGCGACCAGGTGGTGATCGCCACCAAGTTCGGCTTCCGCATCGAGGACGGCGCCCCCGCCGGGCTCAACAGTCGCCCCGAGCAGATCCGCGCCGTGGCCGACGCCTCCCTCAGGCGCCTCGGGGTGGACACGATCGACCTGTTCTACCAGCACCGCGTCGACCCGGACGTACCGATCGAGGACGTCGCCGGCACGGTGGGCGAACTGGTCCGGGAGGGAAAGGTGCGCTATCTCGGACTCTCGGAGGCCAGTGCGCAGACCATCCGCCGCGCCCACGCGGTGCACCCGGTGACGGCGGTGCAGAGCGAGTACTCGCTGTGGACCCGGGATCCCGAGCCGGAGGTCCTGCCCACCTGCGTGGCTCTCGGCATCGGCTTCGTGCCGTTCAGCCCGCTCGGCAAGGGATTCCTGACCGGGACGGTCGACGCGTCCACGTCGTTCACGGACGGCGACGTCCGCACCACCATCCCCCGCTTCACCGCCGAGAACCGCGCGGCGAACCAGGCTCTCGCGGACCACGTCGCGACGCTAGCCCAGGCCAAGGACGCCACACCCGGCCAGGTCGCCCTCGCCTGGCTCCTCGCTCAGCACCCGTCGATCGTGCCGATCCCCGGAACACGACGCCTGTCCCGCGTCGAGGAGAACACCGGCGCCACTCAACTTCCGCTCTCGGCTGACGAACTCGCCGACCTGAACGAGCTGGCCGGCCGGATCGGCGTGCAGGGCGACCGCTACAACGAGCACCACATGTCCCTGGTCGACAAGTAAGAGAGGCACGTAAGGCGTAGTCAGCACCAAGTCAGCACGGCGGCCCGGTCGCCGGTACACCGTCGGCCGATCACTTGCTGCAGGCCGCGCTACGTATGCTTCACCGGCGACCTGGATCGAGGAACACGAACCGGTGAAGAGCAGTTGGTGAGGAGCAGCTCATTCACTGGGTCAACCGCATCGAACACACGGAGAAGGGAGTACGCGCGGTGGTGCGCGCACTCTCCACGCTCTGAAGCAGCAACGGGGCGGCCGCACCAGTGACGACGCGACCCTCTTCCTGATCGAATGGCGCGGGGGCGCACAGACGAAAGGGTGGCGGCCCCGCCGACGACGAGCTTCAGGCCGTGGTGGGAGGTCTTGCCGCGTTCGGCACTCACGGCGGGCGGTGAGGGTGAGGCTGCGGTCAATCGGGATCGGAGGCCGGTCAGTGCCCAGGCGTAGGGATCACGGTGGCCGTCGGTGCGCGGGAGGACCCCCCACTTGGGGCTCCGGGCGTCGAGGGAGGCGAAGAAGGCCGCGGTGGGAGGTCGCCCGGGTGGCCGTGGAGCAGGGTGCTGTTACCGGTGAGGGCGATGATGCGAGCCAGCGCCGAGGGCGGGTGGTGCAAGCGGAGGGATCCGCCGGCCACGGCGGTGGCCCGCGACGCGTAGAGGAAGGCGTTGAGGCCGGTCACGTCGCAGAAGGTGACCGTGGTCAGGTCGACGTCGATGGTGCGGATGCCGTCGCGCAGGCATTGCCCCAGTGACTCGCGCACGATGCGCTCCGTTGTCAGATCGATCTCACCCGCCAGGGTGATCAACGCCCGGCTGTGCCTGTCGCGCCGGTAGAGGGTCAGCTGTGGAAAGGGCATGGCACCTCGGTTCAGAAGACCGGGCTGGCAGCGCGAAGGACCGGGCATCCGGCTCTTTTTCCTGTGCTCGGATACACGGTCGTGCTCTCGTGCAGAAAGGCGAACGGCCGGTTCACAGCCTGTGTTTCAGGCGCAGGGCCGACTCAGGGCCTCGTGGATGCACCGGCGATCGGACGGAGTCCACCAGAGCCGCCACCGCCGGGAACGGCCGGAGGGCAAGGTCGCCATGCGATCAGCGTGGCGCGTGGTGAAGAGCTGCATCAGGAGCACGCCCAGGGCGATCATCGCCAGACGCCCACCGTTGTGACGGTCTCCATGCCTCTCACCTTCCTTCTGCCGGGGTGCACGTGGTCGATGACCGCTCGGCATGTGAGGCCGGGCGGCGAGCGTCATGCCCGCCTTCGGAGTCCCAGACCGCCTCCCAGAGCGAGTCCGAGCCGGCCGCTTCCTCTGCCGCGATCCGGAAGCGTTCGGCCTCATGGATCAGACCGGTAGCCGTGAGACTTCGCGACGGGTCGGTGGCCGTGGCCATCAGCCGGGCGGCGATGGCCGGTTCTGTCTCTGGTGGGATCACCAGCAGGTCCCAGCGGCCGACGGTGTAGGAGAGCAGCAATAGCTTGTGCGGGTCTTGCTCGGCTTCGAACCAGCCGACGTGCACCACGTGCCCTTGAACGGGCACCTTTCGCGGGATGACCGGCCAGAACGTGGGGTTCACCGTTACTCGGGTGATCCGCCCCCACAGAGGGTCGAGGACCTCGATGAGTGCCGGAAGCTCCGCAGTCAGGTCGCGGGAGCGGGGCCACCAGGCACCGTCGATCAGGACCGGGGTGGTCTCGCCAGGTGCCAGTACGAGTCGGGGCGGCAACGCAGAAGGGGCCCGCTCTTCGACCGTGGGGGTCAACAGAATGGTCGCAGTCATGATGCAGACCCAACCCCGGGCCGGTCACGACCGGCCCGGTTGTCGTGAATCGCCGAGAACGACCCGGCATGAAAGCCGGTGTACGAAATGCTCTCGGTAATCACCAGGGTACTCCTCGCCGAGGCCCGACGGACCGGGAGGGAGTGACGGGCTGAACGGAGCACGAGCATCACCCCCCACGTAACACAGCCAAGGAGTGCTGGGCCAGGGCACGCGAGCCATCGTGCGTGAGACCGGTCCGGCTACGACGCGCCCCGCCGCCCGCAGCGCACTCCCGCCGGTATCGACGGCCGCTTCGCGGAATGCGGGGACGTCTCCAGGGCCCGCCCCGGCGTGTACGGAGTACCGTCGATACCACCGAGGGCATTTCGCACACTGGCTTCCCCGCCGGGTCGTTCTCGGCGAGAGATGAAGCCCGGGTCGCTGTACAGGCGGCCCGGAGACGGGTTCGCATGGTCACGGCGACCTTGCCCCTACCCCTGCCACACCGATGTGCTGGACCCCTTGTGGGGCCGCATCACCCGCATCGCCGTCAACCCGAAGTACTGGCCGGTCATCCCGCACCACATTCCAGTGGACAGTCATGTCGTCAAGGCCGGTTGGTTCACCCCGGAGATCGCGCAGCTCATGGTCGTAGACGTCCTGGTAGTACGGGACGAGAGGGTCGGTGATCACGTCCAGCCGGGGACGCATGAGCCCGTTGACCACCTCACGCATCGGGAGCACGACGCGACGTAGCTGGACGAGCGATGTGCGGTGCACCCGAGGATCAGAGCACGGACTCGGTGCCGGCGGCGGGCGGCGAGCTGCTGCGCCACGCGGCCCCGCATGGAGGGTGCCGTAGACGTCGGCCCGGGTGGTGCCGCGGTCGCCCAGGACGGCGACGACGTCCTGGGCGACCAGTTCGGTGCTGTGCGGGGTGTCGGGCTTGCCGCTGTCGCCGGTGCCGCGGTAGCCGAGAGTGAGGGTGCTGCGGGCGGGGTGGAAGTCGGCACTGACGGTCTCACCAGGGGTGGTCGTTGGCCTGGCCGGCCAACAGGACCACGTCGGTCCCTCGCCTTGCCAGTTGGTAGGCGATACGGGTCCCGTCAGGTGCGGTCGCGTATGTCATCGGATGGTCCCCTCACTGCTGTGCCGGGCGGGCCGCCCAGTATCTGCCGCATGTGCTCCGTGAGTTGAGCGGGGAGCTGCCAGTGAGGGTGGGGGCGCTGCGCCCGGACGCCGAAGCAAGAAGGAAAACCAGCCACTCGCGACGATGCACGACTTTTCTTAACACGTGAAAAAGGTAGACCGGTCTCAGCGGCGCGCTGAGCTGCGGGGACTCCCACCGTCGAGCTCGCCCCGCGCGAGGTGAGTAGCCGGCCACCACCCCGGCCGCAATCACCGATTGGGGGGCGAATCTGATCATATCCACCCCGTTCGATGCAGCGAGAAAGTTGCTGCCGTTCCCTGGCGTAACGATCTACGTTTGAGGCCGCGGCGAGAGAGAGGAGCTTCGCCGCGGCAACCGGAAGCCCTCCCCCGGTAGGGGAAGTACGCCAGATCGAACGGGCCTTGACACGTGTCCGAATACGAGGAGGAACATGTCTCTTCCGCCGTCGACGAGAGATCCCTGGGCAGACGTCACGAGCGTGCGCGGTTTCCGGTGCGATGAGCTGATATCGGCCCTGCAGAAATACATCCGCCGGGGCAATCTGGAAGAAGCGCTTCTCATCGCCCGGGAGATGTACGAGACCAGCCCGGAATTGGAAGCACACCTATGGACGCGGCTGATGGTGATCTCCGCGTCGGACTGTAATGACGGGACGTTTCAGCAGACACTCATCGTCGAGTCCCTGCACCGTGTGGGAATGCGCATGCAACGAGGCACCGGCGAGCGCTGGCTTTTCCTCGTCCAGGCCGTCCGCTACTTGGTCGGTATCCCCAAGGACGAGACCACGGACGAGATCTGCATGTGGTCGCGTCACACGATGAACAAGCGTCTCCGCAACCCCGTCATACCGGACTACGCACTCGACATCCACACCGAAGCGGGCCGCAAGATGGGCCGGGGGATGACCCATTTCCTCGACGAGGGAACCGTCATCGCCAATCCGTACGAGGGTGCCGACCCGACGTTCGGGAAGCGCGTCCGGGAAATCGTGGCACGAGGAGAGTGGGATTGACGTGAAACGGTTGGTCGTTACGGGAACCGGCGGCGCGTCCGGCTACGCGGTGGCACTGCAGGCGGAGCAGTTCGGTTACGACGTCCTGTGGGCCGACGCCGATCCCCTCTGCCCGGCCCTGCTGGCCAACTCCCCTCAGGCACAGCTGCTCCCGCCGGCCTCGGAAGGCGTTGCCTACCTCGATACCCTCGCGAAAGCAGCGAGGAACTTCGGAGCCACCTGCGTCAGTTTCAACACGGACGCCGAGGTGCGGTACGCCGCGGGCCACCTGGCCGCCCTGGCCGAACTGGGTCTGTCACAGTGGATACCGTCGCCGGGAACTGTGCGTATCTGCTCGGACAAAGCGGAGTTCGCGAACCATCTGGCCCGGGACTCCCGGTTCCGTACGCCGGTCTCCTATGCGGTCGACGACCTGGAGTCCGATTTCCCGGCCACCGGCGTCTTCGCCAAAAAGCGCGCGGGAAGCGGCGGAGCGGACTCCATGATCTGCTCTTCCCGGCAAGAACTCGATGCCTGGCTGTCCCGCAACCCGGACGGATTGCTCCAGGAGGTGTTGACGGGGCAGGAATTCTCCGCCGACTGCCTGTACACGGGCTCGGACCTGCCGCTCGTCGTGCCCCGGCGGCGGCTACGGACACGCTCGGGCATGTCGACGGTCACCGAGACCTTCCACGACGCCTCGCTCGAACGGCTCATCGCCGATCTGGTGCAGGAGCTGCAGGTGGTCGGCCCCTCCTGCGTGCAGGGATTCCTTCAGCCGGACGGTGTCGTCTTCACCGAGGTCAACGTGCGGTTCGGGGGCGGCTGCGCGGCGGCGTTCTGGGGCACGACCCATCTGGTCGAACAGTATCTGACCCTGCTGACCACCGGGGAGCGAAGCCTGCCGGCCGGGCTGTACGGAACACGCACGTCCGGCACGACGACGCTCGTGCGGGTTCCCGGCTATGTGACGCTCCAGGCCGGACCGGAAACGGGTGCACCAGCCGCACCCGAGGAACCGTGAACGGGGGAACTCCAGAAATGAGCCGTGGGAGCGTGCTCGTCATCGCACCACATCCCGACGACGAAACGTTCGGCTGCGGTGGCACCATCGCCACCTTGGCGGCCTCGGGCATGAACGTCTACGTACAGCTCATCGTGCAGCACACCATCAACACGGGTGGCCCGTCGGCGGCGCGCATTGCAGCCGACAGAGGAAAGGAATTCGCGCTCGCCTGCAGCAAGCTGGGCGTGAGCGATTACCACGTGATGATCGAGGACGGCGACCACCGGGACACGCTGCACACGAGCACCGCGCGACTCGTCGAGACGATCGAGTCCGCCTCTCCCCTCTCGATCGACCGGGTGCGGCCACAACTCGTTCTGCTGCCGGCGCGGGGCGCTTTCCACCAGGACCACCAAGTGGCTCATCAAGCCGCGTTCGCCGCGTGCAGGAACCGGGGAACCGGGCATCACACGCCCTCCGTGATCCTGGGCTATCAGTGCCCCGAGGACACCTGGAGTTCCCACTTGGAGCAGGCGACATGCTCTCTCGACATCACCGCGCACTACGGTCAGAAGCAGGCCGCGATCGAGTGTTATCAGTACCAGACCAAGCCGGAACCGCATCTGCGGTCGCTGAGCGGTATCGAACGAGCCGATGCCGTCCAGGGCGCGGCCATAGGAGTCCCGTACGCGGAGTCCTTCGTGACGTACCGGACCACTCTCAAATTCCTCGCTGAGGCGGCTCGCGTGCGGGACCCGGCATGAGGGAACACCTGGAGGACTGGGCGTGGGCCCAGACAATCGTCCGGTTCACCGGCCGGCGCCCCCCGGACCAAGTGGTGCAGAGCGTACGGGCCATTGCTGTGGTCGACGACGGTGTCGTGGTGTGCAGCCTTTCCGACGGCACGCCCTTTCTTCCGGGCGGCACCCGGGAAGAGGGCGAGTCCGTGGACGACTGTCTGAGCCGCGAACTCACCGAAGAAGCGGGGTTCCTGATGAAGGGGCGGCCCCATTGGTTCGCGGCGCACAGCGGTGTTTCCTATCACCGGATCCCGTACAAGCCGTACGCCCCTTTTCCGCTGAAGGCGTGGCTGTGGGGTGCGGTCAAGGGCGAGTTGGTGGGTCCGCCCACGAACCCCGCGGGCGCCGAGCAGGTGGCCGCCGTACAGGTGCTGCGACCGGAAGATGCCGTAGCAGTTCTCGAAAGCGAAGGGCGCGGCTACGCGCAAGCACTCCGGTACTGGATGAGCTTGGGAGCCCCTGTTGATCTCTGAGGAAGACACCGAACGCGATGTGATCGTCGACACCGACACCCTCGGCATCAACGACGACGCTCTCGCGCTCTGCCATCTCTTCGCCCTGGGACTCGTTCCCCGCCTCATCACCACCGTCTTCGGGAACGCCTCCGCGGTCTCCTCGGCGGGACACGCTCGGACGCTGGCCCGTGCCCACTCCCTCGACATCGATGTCGTCCGCGGATGCGAGAGACCCCTGTGGTGGCACGAGCCGTTCCGGGAACAGGTGCGCGCGGTCCTCGCCGCCCTGCCGGCGTCGACCTATCTCGCGTCGCTGAGCGCGGACAACACGCGTTTCTGGGACACCGGCGCCGAGGACGGGCCCGCTCCCGACGCACTGGCCACGGCTCTGACGCGCTCCCACGGGACGGATGTGCTCGCCCTCGGCCCCACCACGAACATCGCCCGGGCACTGCGGCTGGTCGATCCCTCGGTGCCGGCGCGGCACCGCCTGTGGATCTCCGGAGGATCCCTCGGCGGCGGAAACGTGACCGAGCACGCCGAATTCAACACGTTCGCCGACCCCGAAGCCCTGCAGGCGTGCCTGGCGGCGCGCTGGAAGGCCGTGGTGATGGTTCCGCTGGAGGTGATGGAAGCCCCCCGGCTGCTGCCGGCGGCGGTGGAGCGCATCCGGCGCACCGGCACACCCCTGGGTGCCGCCCTGGACAAGCTCGAATGCGAGTCGCCGCGGGGCGAGAACAAGGACCGCGAACCCATCTGGGACGTCGTGGCCGCCGCCCTCCTGGCGGACGCGAGCCTGCCGTACAAGCAGGAGACAGGAGTGATCTCCGTGGCCACCGGTCTGCCCGACCGCGGCACGATCCGCTTCCGGCGAGGAGAGGGGACGCACCACCTGGTGACGGCCATCGATCCCGAGGCGGTGGTCCAGCGATTCGAAGCAGCCGTGAGCCGTCCGAGGAGGTCGCCTTGACCACCGGGAACGCCGACGCCTCGCGCGACCTGACCATCGTCGTCCCCGTGTGCGACGACCCCCTCATCTACCGCTGCCTGGCCTCCATCGACGTCACCTGCCCGGTCGTCGTCTCCACGAACGGATCGCCGGACTGGTTCCTCGAAGGACTCCAGACCTACGCCAAGGCGGCACCGCACGTCACCGTGCTGAGCACCTCGGAACGCGGGATAGGCCTGGCGTACAACAGGGCGATCGCGCTGGTGGACACCCCCCTCGTGCTCCTCATGGACTCCGACTGCGTCTTTGAGCCTGGAGCGATCACGGCGATGCTGGCGGCGGCGTCCGGCGGGCTGGTGAAGGGACGGGTGCGGTTCGAGACCCGGGGACACGGCACCCGCCTGGTCGCCGCGGCGCGGCGGCTGACCGAGGACCCGCTGGTGACCAAGAAGGTCAACGCGTACAGCCCGCCGCTCCTGTACCGCACGAACATCGTGGAGAACATGGGGGGCTACCACTTCGACACAGCCATGAAGTGGCGCGAGGACCGTGACTTCGAGCTGCGCCGCCGCAAGGCCGCGTTACCGGTCCGGCTGGTCCCCGAAGCCGTCATCTGGCACAAGCCCCTCAGCCTGCGCGACGACCTGAGAAGCGTGTGGGCCTACGGCGTGGGCCAGGCTCACGGCGAAGCGCTAGACGTGCTGCCCCGGATGTCCCTGAGACATGAGCTGAAGAAGGCGAGCACCGTGGCCTGGAGAGGGGTGCGGCGCGGCGAAGCCGGCGCGGGCGGCTACGCGGCGGTCAGAAACCTCGTCGTGCTGGCGAGCCGGGGCATCGCGGTACGGGGCCTGCGGGGGGCGCGGTGATCAGGATCCTCTTCTGCGACCTCGACGGAACCCTCGTACGCCCGGGCAACCGCGTCCTCGACGAGGACATCGGCATGCTGCGCGAGGCGACCACGTGCGGAGTGCGTCTGGTCTTCGTCACGGGACGCCCCTCGCGCTGTCTCGACGACCTGCCGCGGGCCGTCACCGAGCTGTCCCGCGAAGTCGTCACCTCCAACGGGGCCTCCGAAGTCGTCGAGGGCGGAACACGCGTCCTCGCTCCGCTGGACGGGCGATGGGTCAGGGACTTCGCCGAGGCGCTCCGCGCGGCCGATCCGAAGGTCAGCTTCGCGACGGAGTTCGAATCGGCCTTCGGCTTCGAGCCAGGGTACGCCTGGTGGCCGGCCACGGACACGGGAGCGGACTCGGTCTGCGCGGACATCCCGGACCTGACCGGTGGCAGCCTCCCCATCACCAAACTGCTCTGCCGCAGCACTGACCTCGACGCCGGACGGCTGGCCCGGACCGCCGAAGCGCTGGGCTTCGACGCGACCGTCACGTACTCCTGTCTACCGGAGGAGGGCGGACCGGTCGAAGTACTGTCGCCCCGCGCCTCCAAGGGGCACGCGGTGCGGCGGATCCTCTACGAGGCGGGCATCGCGCCGGCCGCCGCGGTGGCCTTCGGGGACCGGTCCAACGACATTCCGATGCTCGCGTCCGTCGGTGCCGGTGTCGTCATAGGAACTCCCTCCGAAGCCCGCCTCGCGGTCTTCGAGTCGGCGGCATCGGTGGGGACATGGCTCGCGACGCACCAGGAACGCTGGCGAGGACACCTTGGCACATAGAGGAGCGATGTGAAGCTCGCCCGTTTCGCCCGACCCGGACGTGCGGACGGTCCGCCCGGGTCGCGCCCGTTCAGCCGGACGGCGACGTCACTGGGCGTCGCCGCGGGATGCTACGCCGTGGCGATGTCGGTGTTCGGCACCACCACCAGCCTGTTCCTCGCGGACGCGGTCCATGCGGGGCCGGGACTGATCGGCCTGTACTTCACCGGCTGCGCCGTGGCCGCCGTCGGCATCAACCTCGTCACGGGATGGCTGTCCGACCGGGTGACCGACAGAAGGGCCGCCCTGGCCGCGACCGCGCTGGCCGGGGTCGCCGGTGCGCTGGCGTTCACCGCCGTACGCAACTACGCGGTGGTGTTCGCCACCGGGGCGGTCCTGCTCAGCCTGAACGACGCCTACATCTCCCAGCTGTTCGCATATGTCAAAGAGTTCGCCGAGTCCACCGGCCGGGAGGTGACCCCGTTCAGTTCCGCGGTCCGGTCGGTCTTCTCCGCCGGGTGGGTGGTCGGCCCGCCGACCGGCCTCTTCCTACTGGCCCACACGGGTTTCGGGCTCCTGTACACGAGCGTCGCGTGTCTGCTCCTGCTGACCGCGCTGCTCGGCCGCTGGCTCCTGCCGGCCGTGCCCGCGCCGCCCGGACCGGTGGCCGACGACGACGCCGGCGACAGGGGTGAACGCCGCCTGTCCGGGATGCGCCGAGCCCTCGCCGTCGTGCCGCGCCGCACCTGGCTGCTGCTCGGCGCCGTCACGGCGGTCAACGTGGCGGACCAGATATACCTCATCGCCATCGCCTTGTACGTCACCAAGGACCTGCACCTGTCGGCGGCCCTGGTCGGCGTGATGGCCGGGGTCTGCGCGGCACTGGAGATCCCGCTGATGATCGCGGTGGGCCGGGTGGCCGACCGCGTCGGAAAGCTGCGCGTCGTGGCCGCTGCCGTGGTCCTCGCCGTGGTCTTCTTCTGCCTGCTGCCCGTGGCCGGCTCGGCACCCGTGCTGATCGCCCTCCAGCTGCCGAACGCCATGTGGACCGCGGTGGTGACGAGTATCCCGATGGTGGTGGTGCAGCAGGAGGTGCCCGGCGGCACCGGCTCCGTGTCCGCGCTCTACTCGTCCACCTTCCCCGTCGCCCAGCTGCTGGCGGGAGCCGTCACCGGGGTGGTCGCCGCGCAGGCCGGATACCGCGACGTGTTCTGGATCTGCGCCGGGCTCTGCGCGCTCGCCGCCGTGCTCCTGCTGTGCCGCAGGGCTGCGCGCGGCGCGGACGACGGCCGCAGACGCGCCCCGGGCGCAGCGCTTCGGTACGCCCCTTCGACAGACAGCATCGAGAGCCGTACAGAGGAAGACGGGAGAGACCTGACGTGACGATTCGCTTCGTGTCGGTCGTCGGCGCCGACACCGGCCTGCTGGATGCCGCCATCACGCACTACCGCGACCTGGGGGTCGAGTCCTTCCACATCGCCCGGCACATCGAGTCGTTCGACGACCCGGACTTCCAGCGGTCGCAAGAGGTCGTGGCACGGCACGGGTTCTCCTTCGCCGCCGTGCACCAGGGCCCGTGGGACGAGGACCTGAACGCGTATCTGATCCGGGCCCAGATGCGGCGGCACCCGGCCGACTGGTGGGTCGTCGCGGACCTCGACGAGTTCCATGTGTACGACCGGCCGCTGACCGACGTCATCGCCGCCTGCGAGGCCGGCGGGTACGACTACGTCAAGGGCGCCCTGCTGGACCGGGTGGCCGCCGACGGCAGTCTGCCGGCGTTGCAGCCGGACGTGTCGATCTGGGAGCAGTACCCGCTGGCCGGACTGCTGACCCTGCGCGTGCCGGGAGCGGGGTCGTCGAAGGTGACGCTCGCCCGCGGCAGCGTGCCCCTGCACCTGGGCCAGCACGGGGCGGACGCGGGGCGGCCCATGCCTGCGGAGGAGGCCTTCCCACAGGTGCACCACTTCAAGTGGAACGACTCGGTCCTGCCGCGGCTCATCCAGCGGGAGAAGGCGTACTCCTCCGGCGACTGGCACCTGACCTATCCGGACACCGTCGACGAGTCACGCCGGATGCTCCGCCACCTCGAGGCCAACGGCGGTCGCATCGACGTCACCGCCGAGGAACTCGCGCTGCACCCCTGCGGCAGTGACTACGCGGACTACAAGCCGTGGCCAGACCTCGTTCCCCTGCTGAAGAAGCGCAGATGAGCAACACACCGGCGGTGGCTCGCCGGCCGATCGCCCGGTCCGGCCGAACCGCCGCCCGGCCCCTCTGACAACGCCGCGGGCAGCCGGCACCCACGACACAGGAGGCACCTGAATGGAACCAAGACGCACGGCGGCCCGCGCCGCGGTCTTCGGATACTTCGGCATCAACGGCACGGCGCTCGCCCTGTGGGTGGCCCATGTCCCCGACATCAAGCGGGACCTGGACCTCAGCCCCCTGCAATTGGGCGCGGCGCTGCTGGTCGTCGCCGGTGGAGCGCTGGCCGCCATGCAGGTCGCCGGCCGGCTGATCGACCGCGTGGGGTCGGCCGCCGTGACCAGGGTCAGCGGTGTCCTGCTCCCGCTGACCCTGGTGGGGCCGGCTTTTGCCCCTTCGCTGCCGTGGCTGGCCGTCGCGCTCGCTCTGCTCGGCGCCGCCAGCGGCTTGATGGACGTCTCCATGAACGGGCAAGCCGTCGAGGTCGAACGGCACTACGAGCGGCCCATCATGTCCGCCTTCCACGCCGTCTTCAGCGTCGGCGGAGTCGCGGGCGCCGGAGTCGGCGCCCTGCTGCTGAGCCTGGACGTCCCCCGCGAGATCTCGCTGCCGGTGGCGGCCGCGGTGCTCGCCTCGGCGGCCTGGGCGATCAGCGGCGGGCTACTGCCGAAGACCGTGGCCACGGACGACGAGGACGAAACGGGGCAGGGCGCCACGGGCCGGCTGCCGCTGCTCGCCACGCTCCTGGGCTGCGTCGCCTTCAGCAGTATGGTCGTCGAGGGGGCCGCCGCGGACTGGGGCGGGGTGCACCTCCAGGAGACAGTGGACGCGGACACCGGTGTGGCGGCCCTCGCCTACGCCGCCTTCGCCGGAGCCATGACCACGGGCCGGGCGCTGGGCGACCGCGTCGTCGCCCGGTACGGATCGGTCGCGGTCGTCCGCTGGGGCGGCGCCACGGCCTGCGCGGGCCTCGCGCTGGTCGTCTGGTCCGGTCACCTGGCGCCGATCCTGGTGGGCTGGCTGCTGGCCGGTGCGGGCGTGTCGACCGTCGTACCGCAGATCTTCACCGCCGTCGGCAACCTCAGCGCCGACCAGTCCGGGGCGGCGCTCGCCCGGGCCGCGACGCTGGGCTACTTCGGATTCCTCGCCGGCCCGCCGCTCGTGGGCTGGCTGGCGGACATGACCGACCTGTCGACCGCCCTGTTGATCCCGCTCCTCCTCGCCGCCACGGTCGCACTGAGCGGCCCCCTGGTCCGGCGCGCCGCCGCGGCCAGATCCATGCGGGCGCAGCCCGTCGCGGCAGCGCACTCCGACGCTCTGTCACCTGCGGGACATCACCGGAACGAACCACCGGGAGAAAAATGACCACGGCCGACCACCGGGTGCCGGACGGCATGTACTACCCCGTCTCCGAGCACAAGATGACGCGCGGAGAGGGCGTCTACCTCTACGACTCCCAGGGCCGCGACTACATTGACTGCGCGGCAGCCACGTTCAACCTGAGCCTCGGCTACGGCCACCCCGAAGTCGTGGCGGCGATCCAGAAACAGGCCGAGCAACTGGTCCACGTCACCTCGAGCTTCCAGAGCGAACCGGTCAACGAGCTCGTCGACCGCCTGGTCTCCGTCTCGCCGGCGAACCTGACCAAGGTGCACCTCAAGGTCTCCAGCGGCTCCGCCGCGAACGAGGGCGCGATCAAGATGGCCCAGGCGGCGACCGGGAAGCGGGACGTCATCACCCTGTTCCGCAGCCACCTCGGCCAGTCGATGATGATGGCGTCCCTGTCCGGCAACGCCTTCCGCAAGGCGCCCTTCCCCTCCCTGCTGCCCGGCGGTCTGCAGGTTCCCGACCCGTACTGCTTCCGCTGCTTCTACGGCCAGAACCCGGCGAGTTGCGGGATGATGTGCGTCGACCGGATCGACGACTTCATCGAGTACGCCAGCACCGGCCAGATCGCCGCGGTGATGGTCGAGCCGATCTCCGGGAACGGCGGCAACATCGTGCCGCCGCCGGACTACTTCCCGCAGCTGCGCGCCTTCTGCGACGAACGCGGAATCGTGCTGATCTTCGACGAGATACAGACCGGCATCGGCCGTACCGGCCACATGTTCGCCGCCGAGTACTTCGGCGTCGAACCGGACGCCATCACCGTGGCCAAGGGACTCGGCGGGTCCGGCGCCCAGGTGGCGGCGATCCTCACCAACGAGCGTCTGGCCGGCCTGGACGCCCACCACCACTCCTTCACCTACGGGGCCAACGTCATGGCCGCCGCCGCGGCCAACGTCACCCTGGAGGTCATCGGCCGCCCCGGCTTCCTCGACAACGTCACCGCCGTCGGCGAGTTCGTCGTCCAGCGTCTGCACGCCCTGCAGAGCAGGTTCCCCCAGATCGGCGATGTGCGCGGGGTCGGACTCATGATCGGCGTCGAGATGGTGGACGACGCCGGAGCACCCGCCGTGGAGCTGACCAACACCGTGGCGCAACGGGCGATGGACCACGGCCTGATCATCCGGACCTCCCGCTACGGCTTCGGCAACGTCTTCAAGATCAGGCCCCCGCTCACCATGACCCTCCAGGAGGCCGACCTCATGTGCGACCGACTCGACGCGCTACTCACGGAGGTCCTTTCGTGAAAGACCTGCTGATCGGCGCGGCCAAGGAGATCCGCGGCAGTCTGCGCGCCGCAGGCCCGGCCCAGCTGTCCCGGCGCGTGCTGGGCGTCTCCCCGGGAGGTGACGCGCAATTCGACATCGACGAGGTCGCCGAGGCCGCCGTATGGAAGTACCTGATGGCCCATGCGCCCGTCCCGCTCGCCGTGCAGACCGAGGACAACCACCGCCGGGACACCGGGGACGATCCGCGCCACCTGCTCGTCATCGACCCCATCGACGGCACACGGCCGGCCTCAGCGGGCCTGGAGATGGCGATGATCTCCATCGCGGTCGCCCCACTGGACAAACCGGACCCCACCATCGGCGACGTCACACACGCCCTGCTGATGGAACTCAAGTCGGGCGCCTGGATGTACGCCGGCCCCGAAACCGACGGTGTCGAGGCCGAGGGCTTCGCCGCGCCGGTCCCGGCCCTGAGCACCACTGCGGACCCCCGGCGCATGTTCTGGTCGCTGGAGTTCAACGGTCACCCTATGGCGCTCATGTCGGACGCCTACGCCCACCTGGTCGACGCCTCCGCCAACACCGGCGGCGTCTTCGTCTTCAACAGCGCCTCCTACTCGATCAGCCGCATCCTCACCGGCCAGCTCGACGCCTACGTCGACATCGGCAACCGCGTCCTGCGGGACCGGCCCGAGACGGAGGCCGACTTCCGCCGGGTCGGCGGCGGCAAGGTCCTCCACCTCTTCCCATACGACATCGCGGCCGCCGTGGTCCTGGCCCGCCGGGCCGGCGTGGTGATCACCGACGCCTACGGCGCGGGCCTGGAGGAAACGGACCTGCTCGACCTGTCCCCCCTCAACCAGCGCTCGTGCGTAGCCGCCTCCACCCCGGAGCTGCACGCCCGTCTGCTCGACACGATCCGCTGGTGAGATCCGAACCCACAGGGAGTATTCATGCGCGCGCTCACGCTCGCCGCGAACGGCACACTCGTCCGGACCGAGCGGCCCGACCCCCAGCTGACCGGGCCCGACGACGTACGCGTCCGTGTGGTGCAGACCGGTATCTGCGGCACCGACCGCGGGGTGCTGACCGGCAAGTTCCCGGCGGAGACCGGCGTGGTCATGGGACACGAGGCCGTCGGTCTGGTCGACCAGGTCGGATCGGCGAGCCGGCTGGCGCCGGGCGACCGGGTCGTCATCAACCCCACGCTCTACTGCTCGGCCTGCCCGCAGTGCGCCGCGGCACGGTTCAACCACTGTGTGAACAAGGCGGGCACCGAGGTCGGCCTGGACCGCGACGGGTCCTTCGCCGACTACATCGTGCTGCCCGAGCGGTTCGTGCACCGGCTGCCGGACGGCATGACCTGGGACCGCGCGGTGGTCGTGGAACCGCTGGCCTGCGTGCTCAACAACCTCGACGCGGCGTCGATCGTCCCCGGCGAGCGGGTGACGGTCCTGGGCGCCGGCCCCATCGGACTCGTCACCGCGATGGCGGCGCTCCACCTCGGCAGCGGCGTCGTACTCGTGGAGACGGACCCCTTCCGGCGCGAGCTGGCGACCAAGATCCTTCACGATCTGCCGGCGTCGACGCCGCTCACCGTTACCGATCCGGACGCGGCCGTGTCGGCGCCCCGAGCCCGCACGGTCATCGACACGGTGGGCAGCCTGCTCGACACGGCGCTGCGGCTGGTGGACACCGCGGGCACCGTCGTGATCATGGGCTTCGACGACCGGGCCCGCGTCACCGTCGAGCCGCTGGACATCCTCCGTCGCGGTCTGCGCGTCGTCGGCGCGGGCGACTACAACGCGCCGTCCTTCCCCCGCGCCCTCGCGCTGGCCAAACACCTGCCGCTGGAGCGCATCGTCACCCACCGCGTCCCGCTCGACGAACACGAGCGGGCTCTGGAACTCATCGGCGTGGGCGGCCACGGCTACCGGGGAGCCAAAGTCGTCATCGTCAGCAACGACGAGCAGTGACCGTCTCATCCACGAACCGTCTCAGCTACGAAAGGACTCCACGAGATGAACAAGCCTGCCGCGGACGACCGTGCGTCGGCACGACCCACGCGCAGGCGGTGGCCGGCCGCCGGCGCCGTCTCGGCGGTCGTGCTCGCCCTCGCCGCTCTGATCCCCGCCACGGCCCACGCCGCCGGGACAGCCGACTGCCCGTCCGGCACGCTGTGCCTGTACTCCGAGCAGAACTTCGGAGGTGATCGTCTGACCCTCTCCTCCCTGACCGGCAGCGGCACCTGCGTCAGCCTGGTCGACCACGGCTGGGCGGGACGGGTCGAGTCCGCCGTCAACACCCACTCCGCGAGCGCGGCCCTCTTCCCGGCCGACGACTGTCTGGGCGGCCCGTACCGCGTGGACGCGGGCACCGGCGTGGCGGACCTCGGTGCCTTCGTCCCGCTGAGCGCCTGGGTGCCCAGCGCAGCGAAGTGAACGTGCGGACATCCACGGCAGAGAGGCCGTCCGAGTGAAAGTACTGATCTCCGGCGGGGCCGGTTACATCGGCAGCACCGTCGGCTCCGCCTGCCTGGACGCGGGAATCACCCCCATCGTGCTGGACAGCCTGGTGACGGGCCGCAGGGAGTTCACCGAGGGGCGCGCCTTCTACGAGGGCGACATCGCCGACGGCGCCCTGGTCGACCGGGTGTTCGCCGAGCACCCGGACATCGCAGCCGTCGTCCACTGCGCGGCTCTGATCATCGTGCCCGACTCGGTCGCGGACCCGGTGGGCTACTACCGCGCGAACGTGTCCAAGAGCCTGGAGTTCGTCGGCCACCTGCTGCGGAACGGATGCGGGAGGCTGCTCTTCTCCTCCTCCGGTTCGATCTACGCCGCCGGTGAGGACTTCAGCGTCACGGAAGAGTCCCCGATCGAACCGTTGAGCCCCTACGCGCGGACCAAGGCGGTGTGCGAGGGCATGTTCGCCGACATCGCCGCCACCCAGCCGATCCGGGTGCTGTCCCTGCGCTACTTCAACCCGGTCGGCGCGGATCCCGAGTACCGCACGGGCTTGCAGCTGCGGCGTCCCAGCCATGCGGTGGGCAAGCTCATCGAGGCGCACACCGCGGGGGAGCCGTTCAGGATCACGGGCACGGACTGGCCCACGCGCGACGGTTCGGGCATCCGCGACTACATCCATGTCTGGGACCTGGCAGCCGCTCACGTGGCGGCGCTGCGGCGCTTCGACGACATCCTGCACGGGCCCACGCGGTCCACCGTGATCAACCTGGGCACCGGGACCGGCACCACCGTCCGGGAACTCGCGGACGCCTTCAACAGCGTGGTCACCCCACCGGTCGCCGTGGTGGAGACAGGTCCCCGCCCCGGCGACGCGGCCGGTGCGTTCACCCGCAGCGACCGGGCCAAGCGGCTGCTGGGCTGGGAGCCTCGGCACAGCATCGCGGACAGCATCCGCAGTGCGTTGCGATGGGCCGAGATCCGCGACGAACGACTCGGGGGCGGGGATGGCGAGAACGGGGACCGGGGCCTGCCGCATGCGTGAGCCGCGCTCGGGGCCGTCTTGCTCACTCCGGGACGCGGAGTGGGCAGCAGTCCGGCCCGGCCGGCCGGTGTGGCCTTCGCTCGGTCTGTGAGCAAATCCGCGGCGTCGCCGTGCCAGTGAGCCGCAACGGCGGTCTTCCGTCGACCGGCTGAAGCCGGATGCCCCACTGGGCCCTAGCTGTGCTGTTCGGACAGATTGGTGACGCGGCTAGCGGGGACGTGGCCGCCGATGCCGGTGTGGGGTCGGTGGTAGTTGTAGCCAGTCCAGCCAGTGGGGAAACGCTGCCTGCCGTTCGGCGTCTGAGGTGTAGGGCCGGTGGTAGGCCCACTCGTCGAGCAGGGTGGTCGCCAGCACGGCGGTTCTGGAGTCGCGCCAGCATGCGCATGAGGTGCTCGCGGCGTTGCGCGACAGGATCGAGACGACGCTTTGGCGCGGAGAGCGGGGGCGTACCGCGTTGCGGGTGCTGCGGGCGCATCTGACCTTCGCTGAGATCGCCGGCGGGCCCCTGCACCACGCCAGCGAGCGGCAGACCGCGGAGGAAGCGGGTATCTCCCGCACGACGCTCCGGGCCGTCTACGAAACCGTCCTCGAGCCAGGCGGCTGGCTGCAGCGCCTGAAGGTCGGCCACGGCCGGGAGGGCTCGACCTGCGTCCGGCAGCTCGCTGTCCCTGGACATCTTCTACATCGTGAAGCCGGGCGCGACCGCCGCGGACATCAACGCGGCCCTGGCGGCGGGCAAGAACCTCCTCGTCACCCCGGCCGTCTACCACCTCAGCCAGACCCTGCAGGTGAACCGCTCGATCCTCGGCGTCTCCCCGGGCGGCAACCTCTACTGCTGACGACAGCCACACCCAACAAGGAGTCCAGATCGGCACGTTGAGATCGCTCGCCAAAATCCTCCTCGGCGCGGTCGGCGCGATGACGCTCGGCGTGGCAGTCCCGGCGACTGCCCACGCGAACGTCCTGACCCCGCTGCCGCAGAACGCCCCCGGCATGGACCAGACCTTCTCCCCCGCCTACGACTACGACGGCGACGGCTGCTACGCCACCGCCGCCATCGGCGCCGACGGCACCATCACCCCGGCCTCAAGCTCGGCGGTGACGTCAACGGCAAGTGCCATGACTACGCCCAGCCGGCCAACGCCAACACCTACTCGCGTACCAAGTGCAACAACGGCTGGTGTGCCGTGATGTACGCCAGCTACTTCGAGAAGGATCAGATCACCGTCGGCCCGGCGGCACTCGGCCACACGCACGACTGGGAACACGTCATCGTATGGATCAACAACAACGAGGTCCGGTACGTGTCGGTGCCCCAGCACAACACCTACCAGACGGCCGCCCGCTCGGCGACCCGCTTCGACGGCACCCACCCGAAGATCGTCTACCACAAGGACGGCATCTCGAGTCACTGCTTCCGCTTCGCGGGCAGCAACGACGAGCCGGCGGAGAACGCCACCGGCAACTGGTTTTACCCGCGTCTCGTCGGCCGGGACGGCTACCCGGCCGGATACCGTGACAAGCTCATGAGCGCCGACTTCGGCTCCGCCACCATCAAGATCGCTGACGGTGATTTCCAGTGGGGCCCTCGACTACGCGAGTCCGGACGGAATCCCCTTCGATCCGTACGCCTGACGCCTCCCACATAATGTGACGAAGCGTCAGGGAGGCCCCCACAGGCACTCGCCCGCGGGGGCCTTCCAGCCCTTAAACTGCTGGTGGACGCAGCACACCGAAGGCAGGGAGACACGGATGCCGGCACAGGACCCGTCCGCCCCCGCCAATGCGGCTGGGGCGAGTGAGCCGCCCACCGCGCCGGTCCGGCAAGTCCTGTCCGACAGTGTCTACGAGGACATCAAGGCCAAGATCATGGACCACGAGATCGCCCCGGGGGCGCGGGTCGGCATCGAGGCGCTGGCTCGTTCCCTCGACGTCTCGCCGACGCCCGTACGCGAGGCGCTGGCCCGGCTCGAGAGCGACGGCCTCGTCGTCAAGCGATCCCTGTCCGGATACCGTGCGACCGAGTTGCTGACGCGTCAGGGCGTGGAGGAGCTGTTCGAGATGCGGCTGCTCCTGGAGCCGCGCGCCGCGGCCCTCGCCGCCCGTAACGCCGACGAGAGTCAGCTCGACGCCATCGAGGCGACGCTGGAGGCCATGCAGGCCCACCCCGGCCCCGGCGGTCCGTACCCCTGCTACCGCGACTTCGCCGCACTGGACCAGCGGTTCCACGACACCGTCGCGGACGCCGCACACCGGCCGCTGCTCGCGGACGCGGTGGAGCGGCTCCACTCGCATCTGCACATCTTCCGCCTCAGCAGCATCCAGGACGCGGGCGACCCCACCCTGAACGAACACGAGCGCGTGGTGCGGGCGATTCTGCGCCGTCGACCCGATCGGGCGGCCGAGGCGATGGCCGAGCACCTCACACGCAGCCTGGAGCGCCAGCTGACCCGGTTCGAGGGGGAATGACCCGGTTCGGTCAGTCGCTCAGTCCGTAGACGCGGCGAGCGGTGCCCTCCCACACCTCAGCCTGCTCGTCCGGAGTCAGGGCAGCGGTGAGGACCTGGGCGGAGCGCACGACCTCTCCATAGGTCGCGGCCATGGTGCACACCGGCCAGTCCGAGCCGAACATCAGGCGCCCGGGACCGAAGGCGTCGATCACGGTGTCCGCGTACGGTCGGAGGTCGTCGACCGTCCACGACGTCCGGTCCGCCTCGGTCACCATGCCGGAGAGTTTGCACACCGTGTTCGGCAGGGCGGCCAGCTCCCGCAGCCGCGCCGCCCATGGCTCGCGCCGCCCGCAGACGATCGGCGGCTTGCCGAGGTGGTCCAGGACGAAGGTGAGTGCGGGCACGGCGGCGGCCGCCCGCGCCGCCGCGGGCAGTTGGTGCGGCAGGACGACCAGGTCGTAGACGAGCCCGGCCGCGGCGACCGCGCGCAAGCCGCGCAGGACGTCCGGCCGGGTCAGCCAGTCGGGGCGGGCTCCGCCTGGACCTGGTGGCGGATGCCGCGCAGAAGTCCGCCGCCCGGCAGGGACCGCAGTGCCTGCAGGGCGTAGGCGACGTGCGGGGCCGTGAGGTCGGTCCAGCCCACGACCGCCCCGAGCGTGTCACTGGCTTCGGCGACAGCCAGCAACTCGGGCGTCTCCTCGGCGACGTTGACCGTCTCCACAACGACGGTGGCCGTGACCCCGGCAGCCCGGGTCTCGGCCTCCAGGTCTGCCATGACGAAGGAGCGGCGCAACGGGACCAGGTCGGGCCCTTGGATCCACTCCTGGTCGCGTACGGCGAGATCCCACAGGTGGTGATGGGCATCGACAATGCTCACGAGCGGCTTCCTCTCGGGATCGGCACACCAGCGGGCAGCAGCTCCCGCACGCGCGGTGAGGTCCTTGCCGTCACGGGGACGGGCTCATACCGCGTGGTGGCCAGGGGCGGCGCGGACGGATCATGGGGCGAGGGGTCTACTCCATGAGGAAGACCTGTTCCAAGTCGGCCCACCACCCACCGGGCCGGGCTTCTGCGACGGGCCGCTGGCAGGGTGCGGTGAGCCGCCACCATCGCTGGGTGGCCGGGTCCTCGGCGATCGCGGCGAGGTCGGACGCGAGGTCGTCGCCGTGGTACTCGAAGTAGGCGAAGAGCCGGTCACCGAGGATGTGGATCGAGTAGTTGGCGATGTGGGAGCGGCGCAGCCGGTCGAGGACCGGGCCGGGGACGCGCCGGTGCAGCTCCCGGTACTCATCCACCTTGTCGGGGAGGACGTGGATGACCTGGGCGACCCGCTTCACGAGGCGGCGCCCTTCTCGGCCACAGCCGATACTGCCGACACGGCACGGTCGTGGATGATCCGGATGATCTTCCCGCTCATGCGGTCGTAGTCGTGGTCGTTGTCCAGCTCGCCGCGGACACGGTGGTCGGCCATGACCACCACCCGGTCGGCGAGGGTGACCATCTCCGTCAGATCGCTGCTGATGAGCAGGATCGGCAGGCCGCCGCGGGCCAGCTCCCAGATCAGCTCGTGGAAGGCGTGCTTGGTGCGTACGTCCACCCCGACGGTCGGTTCGTCGACGACCAGCAGCCGGGTGTCGGCCGCGAGCCACTTCGCCAGACTCACCTTCTGCTGGTTGCCCCCGGACAGTTCACCGGCGTTCTGCCGCAACCCGGAGACGCGGATGCCGAGACGGTCGACGAGGTCCTGCGCGACCTCCCTCTCCCGGCGTGCGGAAATGTCGCCGAGGAACCGGCCGAGTCTGTTCCACACCGTCACGGTGACGTTCCGGACGATGGGCTGCTCCAGGAAGACCCCTTCCTCCTTGCGGTTCTCGGTCAGATAGCCGATGCCGTAGGTGTGCAGGGCCTCGCGCGGGGAGCTGATCCGCACCGGCTCGCCGTACACCCGGATCTCGCCGGCCGTCACCCGTTCGAGGCCGAGGACGGCCTTGACCAGTTCGCTGCGGCCGGCGCCGACCAGGCCGTACAGGCCAACGATCTCGCCGGGCCGGACGTCGAGCGAGACGTCCTGGTGTCCGGCCGCGGTGCACAGTCCCGACAGGGACAGGGCTGGTTCCGCGGAGGTGTCGAATGCGCGCGGCGTCATGTCGGTCACCGAGTGGGCCCGGCCGACCATGAGGGTGACCACGTCGTCCTGGGCGTACTCGGCGGGGGGCGCCGACTGAAGCACCGACCGGCCGTCGCTCAGGACGGTGACGGTGTCGCAGATCGCGAAGATCTCCTCCAGCTTGTGGCTGACGAACACCACGCAGGTGCCGCGCTCCTTGAGCCGGCGGACGACGTCGAAGAGGCGTTCCGCCTCCTGCGGGGAGAGCGAGGCGGTGGGCTCGTCGAGCAGCAGTACCTCGCTCTCCGTGTAGAGAGCCTTTGCCATCTCGACCAACTGCTGCTGTGCCACGGACATTTCGCGCACCGGGCGCTGCGGGTCGAGGTCCAGGCCGAGTTCGGCCAGGCAGCGCACGGCGGGTTCGGTCATCGCCTCCCGGTCCACCAATCCCCGACGGGCGGGCGGGCTCTGGAGCGTGATGTTCTCGGCCACGGAGAAGCCGGGGATCAGGTTGCGCTCCTGGTGGACCACGCCGATGCCGGCCCGGGTGGCCTCCAGCGGGGAGCGCGGGTGGATCTCCTCGCCGCGCCGGAGCAGTCTGCCGCCGTCGGGCGGGTGCACGCCGGTGATCACCTTGATCAGCGTGGACTTGCCCGCGCCGTTCTCCCCCAGCAGCGCGTGCACGGACCCGGCGGTCAGGGTCAGGCCCACGCCGTCGAGGGCGCGTACGCCGGGGAAGACCTTGACGATGTTCTCGCAGGCCAGCAGGACGTCGTCGGTCATCGGGCGCCTCCCGTGGTCGGCAGGGCACCGGCCGACGGCGCGGGCGGTGTGCGGTGAGGTGCCTTGCCCTTCTTCTCGAGGTGGGTCTGGTGGATGCGGCCGCCGACGACCGTGCCGAGGACGACCAGGCCGATGAGGAAGTTCACCCAGCTCGGGTCGAGGGAGAACTGGGCCCGCGAGGTGTCGATGAGCCGCATCACGAAGGCGGCGAGCACGGTGCCGAGCACGGCGACCGAGCCGCCGGTGAGCGCGACGCCGCCGATGATGGGAGCCGCGAAGCTGGGCAGCAGCCAGTCTCCGCCGACGCTGCGGTTGACGCCGGGCAGCGAGGCGGTCGCGATGAGTGCCGCGATGCCGACGAGCAGCCCGGACAGGGTGTGGGCGAGCACGATCTGCCGGTCGGTGGAGATGCCCGACAGCCGGGCCGCGAGCGGGTTGCCGCCGGCGGCCAGCAGACGCCGACCGGCGATGGTGCGGTACATGAAGGCGGCGAGCAGCGCGAGCGCGGTGACGAAGACGAGGGGGATGCTGAGTGGCGCCAAGTGGCCGAAGTCGCGCAGGGTCGCCGAGTATCCGTCGATCGTGCGGGTGCCGGCGAGCCGGTACTGCGCCCCGAGCAGGATCGTCATCGTGCCGAGGGTGACGATGAAGCCGTTGATGCGGGTGGCAACGATGAACACGCCGGTGAGCAGGCCGATCAGGGTGGCGGTGAGGACGCCGGTCAGGACGGCGAGGCCGGCGGGAACCCCGTGGTCGGCCATCAACACGCCCATCAGGCAGGCGGTGAACCCGCCCAGCGCGCCGACGGCGAGATTGAGCTGCCCGACGCAAGGGCCACCATCTGGGCCAGGCCGATGAGGATGGGCGTGGCGAGGTACTGGAGGAACGTGCGCAGCGAGGACCCCTCGAAGAAGGAACCGGACGAGGCGATGCCGAGGCCCACGTAGCCGGCGGCGACCACGCACAGCAGGGTCATCGTGGTGGACCGGCTGAAGCGCCGCATCCGGTCGCGGAGCGTCGTCATGTGGAGCGCACCACCTTGCGATAGGACACGACGGCGCGCACCCGGTCCGCGGACAGGGCCAGGAGGAGTACGCAGCCGAGGTAGATGTTGAGACTTTCCAGGCCGACGCCGAGCAGGTCGAGCCCCTTGCGGATGACGCCGACCAGGGCTGTGCCGAGCAGTGCGCCGATGACGGAGACGACGCCGCCGGTGAGGAGGGTGCCGCCGAGGACGGCGCCGAGGAACGAGGGGAGCATGAAGTCGTCGCCGATGGACGCGCGGAACGTGCCGGTGCCGACGGCGGCCATGAAGCCGGCGAGGGCGGCGAGCAGTCCGGACAGCGCGTGGGCCAGGATGATCCGGCGTCCGGTGGGGATGCCCGACAATTCGGCGGCGGCGGGGTTGGCGCCGGTCAGCAGCAGTTCCCGGCCGATGCGGGTGCGGGCGTAGAGGAAGCCGAGGCCGGCCAGGGCGAGCACGGTGAACTGGGCCAGCTGTGGGATGGCGGGTGAGCCGCAGACGGGGCCGACGCAGATGTCCGCGAGCGAGTAGGTACGCAGCTCCGCCAGGCCGTCCGGCCGCGTGGTGAACGCGGCGTTCTCGGTGAGGGCCGAGTAGAGCAGGGACACCAGACCCAGCAGGGCGAAGTCCATGGCCAGTGTCACGACGAACGAGTTCACACCGGTGCGGGCGATGATCCAGCCGGTGAGCGCCCCGATGGCGCAGCCCGCGACGAGGCACAGGACGAGGCCGAGGGGCAGCGGCAGTCCGAGCCGGTCGTAGCCGAAGCCGGCGAAGAGGGCGCCGAAGGCGGCCATGCGTCCGACGGCGAGGTTCATGTGCCCGATGGACAGCACGACCATCTGGGCCAGTGCCACCACGGTGAGCGTCGAGATGTCCCTCAGGAGCGGGAAGAGCACCAGCCGTTCGTCGAAGAAGGCGGGGCGCAGCACGCCGAACAGTGCGCCGAGCGCGACGACGAGTACGAGGAGTCCGAGCCGCTGGTTGACCCAGAAGGGCAGCCGGTGGGCCAGGCGGGCCCCGTCGGTGGGGCGGTCGGTCTCGCTGTCGGCGGGTGTGAGGGCCGTCTTCATGCGACCCTCCGGTCGTCGATGGCGTCCAGGTCCCAGTCGATGCCGATGCCGGGCTCGTCCGGCGCCACGGCGTGGCCGTCGCGCACGACCATCTCGGTGCGGGTGACGGCGCGCAGCTGCGGGATGTACTCGACGAACGCGCCGTTGGGCACCGCAGCGACCAGGCTGACGTGCAGTTCCATCAGGAAGTGCGGGCAGACCCGGACGTTGAAGGTCTCCGCGAGGTGGGCGACCTTCAGCCACGGGGTGATGCCGCCGATCCGGGCGACGTCCACCTGCACGATGGAGGCGCCGCCGGTCTCCAGGTAACTGCGGAACTGCAGGGGCGAGTACAGGGATTCACCTACGGCGATCGGGATGCGGGTGGAGCGGGCCAGCCGGGCATGACCGCCGATGTCGTCGGCGGGCAAAGGTTCTTCCAGCCAGCACGGCCCGTACGGTTCGAGGGCGGCGGCGAGCTGCAATGCGGAGGACAGCGACTGGGACTGGTTGGCGTCCGTCATGATGTGCAGCCTGGAGCCGACCCCCGCGCGGACGGCGCACAGCCGCTCGGCGTCCTCGGCGACGTGCGGCTTGCCCACCTTGATCTTGACCCCGGAGAATCCGGCGTCTTTCGCCGCGAGCGCGGACTTGACCAGGTCCTCGGTGCCGAGGTGGAACCAGCCGCCCTCGGTGTCGTAGACGGGCATCTCCTGGCGGTGTCCGCCCGCCAGCCGCCACAGCGGTTCGCCTGCCCGTTTGCAGCGCAGGTCCCACAGGGCGGTGTCCACGGCGGCGAGCGCCAGTGAGGTGATGGCGCCGGTGGTGGTGGCGCGGGTGTGGGCGAACAGGGACTGCCAGAGGCCTTCGACGTTGCGGGCGTCCTTGCCGGTGAGAAGGGGCAGCAGGTGCTCCCGGAGCAGCGCGAGGACCGAACTTCCGCCGGTGCCGATCGTGTAGGCGTAGCCGGTTCCCCCCAGGCCGTCGGCCGTGGTGATGGTGACGAGGAGGGTCTCCTGCTTGACGAACGACTGCACGGCGTCGGTGCGGTCGGTCTCCACGGCTATGTCGGCCAGCAGGGCGGTTGCGTGGGTGATGAGAGGCATGCGCGGGCCGCCTTTCTCTGTCAGGGACCTGGCGGTCAGGCGCAGGAGAGGAACTCGTCGGCGAACTGCTTCTTCAGCGCTGCGGTCTTGGCCTTGCGCGCGTCGTCGTAGTCGGAGATGTTGCCCTTCGTGACGACGAAGGAGCCGGAGTCGACGATCTTGCCGGGTTCCTTCATGGCGCACTGCTTGGTCTGCAGCAGGGCGAGCACCCAGGCCCCGATCTCGGCCTGGCCGACCGGGTTCTGCACGACGGTGGCGCTGACGGAGCCGTTCTCGATCGACGAGAGGATCTTGGCGTCGTCGTCGATGG
Source organism: Streptomyces sp. NPDC088810 (assembly GCF_044750305.1). Taxonomy (NCBI): domain Bacteria; kingdom Bacillati; phylum Actinomycetota; class Actinomycetes; order Kitasatosporales; family Streptomycetaceae; genus Streptomyces; species Streptomyces sp. NPDC088810. The sequence goes on along the minus strand of NZ_JBIVJQ010000003.1, from coordinate 445,105 downwards.
CCACGACCTTGGCCTTGGAGCCGGACTCCCGCACGGCCTCGGCGGCGGCCACCGCCGGGTTGTAGGCGGTGGAGACGATGCCCGCGATCCGGGCGCCCTTGGCGGCGAGCAGGTCGGACACGGCCTTCTGTGCGGTCTGGAGGTCCTTGTCGATGTCGGTGATGGTCTGCAGCAGCGTGACCTTGCCGCCGGTCTCCACCGCCTTCTCCACACCCCGCTTGCGCAGTTGCGTGTTGGCGTCCACGTTGTTGCCGGTCAGATGGACGAGGGCACCCTTGCCGCCGATGGCTTTATGGCGGCCTTCGCGGCCTTGTACGCGGCAAGTTCGACGTCCGTGGAGAGGCAGAAGTCCGCCTCGTTGGTGTCGCCGGCCGGGCAGGAGGCCAGGGACGCCACGGCGAAGCCCTGGAACTTGAGGTCGGCGAAGGTGGTGTTGATGTCGGTCGAGGAGACTCCGAAGATGCCGAAGGCGTTGTAACCGCGGGCGGCAAGCGTCGAGACCAGGTTGTTCTGCTTCTGCTGGTCCCACTCGGCGGTCTCGTCGAAGGTGACGTCGCCCAGCCCGAGCGTCTTCTTCGCCTGCTGCCCGGCCTGCTTCCAGGGCTGGAAGTAGGGGTGGGCGCCGCCCGGGACGAGCGCGACCCTGACCCCGGAGCCGTCGGCCAGCTCGGCCGTTCCGCCGCCGGCCTGTCCGGAGGCGGCGTCGGCGGCGACCCGCTCGTCGGAGTTCTTGATGGTACAGGCCGACGAGGCGGCGGCCAGGAGTACGAGGGTGATGGCGGCTGTCATGGCGGTTCTGCGACGGCTCATGGTGATGCCCCACTCAAATCAAATAGGATTTCCTGCCGTGATGCTCGAGGAGCGCCTCGACCCGCGTCAAGGGCCGTACGGGACCGGATCGGCGATGCGCCTCAACAAACGCTCTGCATGTCTCAACTTGCCTGAATGGGCAGGGAAGTCCCGGATTGCGATCCCGGCAACCAGGACGGTCTACACATGCAGGATCATATAGAAAACGCACCCGGTGGACTTGGACGAGTCCGGGAACTCACCGGCCCTCGCCATGCGGCGGGAGGCGCACCAGGTGCAGCGCCTTGCTGGCCCAGTCGCCGAGCGGCAGGTTCAAGTGCAGGCCGTAGTCGGTGAGGACCGTCGCGTGGTGGACCGTTCCGGTGCGGGTGTCGCGGTAGCGGGCGCCCGGGAGCAGGCCGCGCAGGCGCACCGGTTGGCGCGGAGCACCGTGACGCGGGCCGCGCTGCCATGCCAGGACCAGCACCTCGTCGCCGCCCTCGGCGACGTACTGCACGACGGTCGGCCCCTCCCCCGCCGGCCCGCGCAGCCGGTGGAGGGCGCCCTGCTGGACCAGATGACGTACGCGCTTGTACGTGGCCACCAGTTCGGCGGCCTCGGTGATCTCCTCCTTCGTCCAGCGGGAGAGGTCGCCGCCGATGCCGAGCAGGCCGGACATCGCCACGTGGAAGCGGAACGACAGCGGTAGGGAACGGCCGGTGAGCCGGTTCGGCACGTCCGTCACCCACGCGGACATCGAGCACGCCGGGTAGATCTGCGCGAAGCCGTGCTGGATCGCCAGCCGGTCCTCGGCATCGGTGTTGTCGGACGTCCACGCCTGGTCCGTGCGGGCGAGGATGCCCAGGTCGACCCGGCCGCCACCGCCGCTGCACGTCTCGATGCGCAGCCGCGGATGGTCGGCGCGTAGCCGGTCCAGGACGCCGTACAGGTTCGTCACGTACCGCGTCCACAGCGCGTCGCCGCCGCCCGGATCCCCGGGCCGGCCCGCCTCGCCGAAGGCGCGGTTCATGTCCCACTTCAGGAAGTCGACGCCGTGGTCGGCGACCAGCCGGGTGAGCCAGTCGTACGCCCAGTCCGCGATCTCCCGGCGGGAGAAGTCGAGGACGAGCTGGTTGCGCATCTCGGTGCGCGGCCGGCCTGGCAGGTGCAGCACCCAGTCGGGGTGTTCGCGGTACAGATCGCTGTCCGGATTGACCATCTCCGGCTCGACCCAGAGCCCGAACCGCATGCCGAGCCCGTGCACGTGGTCGGCCAACGGGCCGAGTCCGTCGGGAAACCGGTCGCGGGCCGGCGTCCAGTCGCCGAGGCCCGTGCGGTCGCTGCGGCGGGCGCCGAACCAGCCGTCGTCGACGACGAACAGTTCCACACCGAGGGCGGCGGCCCGCTTGGCCAGCATCTTCTGGCCGCCCTCGGTGACGTCGAAGCCCGTCGCCTCCCAGGAGTTGTAGAGCACGGGGGCCAACTCGTCGGCGCGCGGCAGCACATGGGCGCGTATGTACGCGTGCCAGGCCCGGGTCGTGGCACCGAACCCGCCGTCGGTGAACAGCCCGGCACACACCGGCGTCTCGAACTCCTCGCCCGGACCGAGCTGCAGGACCGTGCCCTCGTGTCCGGCGCCAGCGGTGAAACCGGCCAGACCGTCGGGTGTGCGCTGCACCGTGACGCGCCAGCTGCCGCTCCAGGCCAGCGCCGCACTCCAGACCCGGCCGTGTTCCTCGTCGGCCTCGCCGACGTCCACCATGACCCATGGATTGGCGTGATGACCGGTGATGCCGCGGCGGCCGGTCAGCACGGTCTCCCCGTACGGCAGCGGCTCGCGGCGCAGTTGGGTCTCCGCCGACCACTGGCCGGTGACATGGCTGAGCCGGTACTCGGGCAGCGGCGGGAGCGTCCAGGCGGCGGAGTCGGCGCGCAGCAGGTCGATGTGGTCGCCGCCCGCGTTGCGCAGCACGGTCCGGCGCTCGATGACGTCGGTGTCCTCGCGTACCCGGTAGTGCAGCGCCACCTGGAGCGGGTACAGACGGTCGCGGAACCGCAGGACAAGTTCCTCCGCGCCGGGTGACGGCCGGAGCACCTCGTGGCCGTCCAGGCACCATTCGAATCCGCGGGTGCCGTCGGCGTGGCGTACCTGGAGCGACGGCGGCCCGTAGTGGAGTCCGTCGTCCGCCGGCAGTTCCTCGCCCACCGCACGTCGCCCCTCAAAACTGCTGTGCGCCTCCCCCAGTGGAACGGCGAGCTCAAGCGCCTCCGCCAGGGACAGCCTGGGTCCCCACGCGACATGGCCGGGCGCACCGGTCTCGTCGATGCACAGGGCGTACGACGTGCGCGGGGTGATGAGCAGCCAGACCCCGGCCTCGGGGGAATGGGAGATCAACGGCATGTGGCCTCACGTCCAAGCGGGGAAGATGCTGGCCCTCAGCCAACGCGACCTTCGATCAGCTGTCAACGGCTAGGCGAAGCAGCCAGTTTGAAAGTTTCAGGGGTGTACGACCAATGTTTCACGAGATTCTGCTTCTTTCATTGACACCGAAAAATAAGGGACCTAAGTTCCCGGCCATGCAGTCGACCGCCCCTCTCGAGGCCTTCCCTGCGCAGACGCCCGCCGTCGCCCAGGTCTTCACCACTGTGCTCTCGCACGGCCCCCTCACCCGTTCCGCAGTGGCCGAGCGCACCGGACTGTCCGCCGCGGCGGTGACCAAGGCGGTACGGCCGCTGATCGAGGCCGGGTATCTCGTGGAGGACACCGACGACGCCCGCCGCGCCCTGGGGCGGCCGGCCAATCCGGTGCGGGTCGACGGAGGCCGTGCGCTGTTCATCGGAGTCAAGGCGACCGGGGACGAACTCATCGGTGTCCTCACCGACCTGTGCTGCCGCATCCGCGTGGCCCGGCACCTGCCGCTGACGGACCCGGCCCCGGCAGCGGTACTCGCCGCGCTCTCGGAACTCGTGCGGGAACTGTTCACCGAGGCCGAGGGCTTCGGGGTCCCGGTGCTCGGTCTCGGCCTCGCCGTCTCCGGCGACGTGGACCGCGCCGAAGGAGTCGTCCGCTATTCGCCGTTCCTGGAGTGGCGCGACGTGGCACTAGGCGAACTCGCCACCGTGACCACCGGGTTGCCGGTCACAGTTGAGAACGACGTGCGGGCCCTGACGGTCGCTGAGCAGTGGTTCGGCGCGGGTGTGGGGCTGTCCGACTTCGCGCTGGTCACCGTCGGCGCGGGCATCGGCTGCGGACTCGTGGTGCATGGACGGGTTGTCGCCGGGGCGCACGGGGTGGCCGGCGAGATCGGGCATGTCGCGATCGATCCGGCCGGCCCGATGTGCCGGTGCGGCAACCGGGGCTGTGTGGAGGCGATCGCGGCCGACCAGGCCATCCTCGCCCGCATCACCGAGACGACGGGGGCCGGGGTCACGGACATCGCCCACGCCGTGGACCTGGCCCGTCGGGGACACCCGGGAGTACGGGAGGTCTACGCCGCCGCCGGCGAGGCGATCGGCCGCGGCATCGCCACCGTGGCCAACCTGTTCGGGCCCGAGCGAGTGATCATCTCCGGAGAGGGACTGGCCGCCTACGACCTGTTCGCCAAGCAGATCCGCGACACCTTCTCCGCGCACGCCTTCGGCTCGGCCGTGCAGTGCGACGTACAGACCCGCCCACTGCCCTTCGAGGAGTGGGCCCGCGGGGCAGCCGCCACCGCGATCCAGAGCTTCATCAGATCCGACACCCACCAGCAGCGCGCCATCGGCGCTGCCGCGCGCGCCTAGCGACGCACGAGCACGAGGAGCGACGAATGACGCAGCACAGCAGCTTCCCCCTGGCTGCGCGGGGCCCCGGCCGGCGCCAAGTCGTCGGCGGACTGTTCGGCCTGTCCACGGCGGCCCTGGCCGCTCCCGTCCTCACCGCCTGCGGCGGGGGCCCGGGGGGCGACCCCAAGACGGTCACCTTCGGCTCCAACGGCGCCGACGCCACGCCCAAGAAGGCCTACGCGGCCGTGACCCAGGCGTTCACCAAGGACTCCGGCCTGACGGTGAAGACGAACACGGTCGACCACGACACCTTCCAGACGAGCATCACCAGCTATCTCCAGGGCACCCCGGACGACGTGTTCACCTGGTTCGCGGGCTACCGCATGCAGTACTTCGCGAAGAAGGGCCTGGCGAGCCCCATCGACGACGTCTGGGACGTCATCGGCGGCGGCTTCAGCGGTGCCGCGAAGCAGCTGTCCAAGGGCGAGGACGGCAAGTACTACTTCGTCCCGCTGTACAACTACCCCTGGGCGGTGTTCTACCGGAAGAGCGTCTTCAAGGACCGCAGCTACGAGGTGCCCACCAAGTGGGACGAATTCATCGCGCTCGCCAAGCAGATGAAGAAGGACGGCCTCTCCCCGGTCACCGCCGGCTACGGCGGCGGCGACAGCTGGTCCGTCCTCGGCGCCTTCGACTACCTCGACCTGCGTGCCAACGGGTACGACTTCCACATGCAGTTGATGCGCGGCGAGGTCTCCTGGACCGACAAGCGCGCCGTGCGCATCTTCGACCTGTGGCGTGAACTGACCCCCTACTACCAGACGGGCGGCGGCGGCCGCTCCTGGCAGGACGCCGCCCAGTCGCTCATCGACAAGAAGTCGGGCATGGCGGTCATCGGCCTGTTCATCGGCCAGCAGATCACCGACGAGGCGATACGCGACGACATCGACTTCTTCCCCTTCCCTGAGATCGACAGTGCCCACGGCCTGGACGCCGTCGAGGCCCCTACCGACGGCTTCGTGTTGAGCCGGAAGCCGCAGAACGAGGACGGCGCGAAGAAGTTCCTGGAGTTCCTGGGCAGCGCCCGCGCGGAGGAGCTGTACATGGGCGTCGACCCGAGCAACCTCGCCGCCAACGACCAGGCGAAGACCGACTCGTACAACGCCCTGCAGACCAAGTCGGCCGAACTCATCGCCTCCGCGCAGCACATCAGCCAGTTCGCCGACCGGGACAGCGACCCCGGCTTCATCTCCACGGTCGTCCTGCCCGGCCTGGTCGAGTGGCTCGGCCACCCGGACGACGGCACCGCGACCCTCAAGAAGATCGAGTCCCAGCGCTCGCGCTTCTTCACCTCCTGACCGGGACCGGAAAGGCCTGCGCACCGTGTCCTCCGCGACCTCCCCCGGGCGGCTGAGCCGAGGCGACCGTCTGTTCCTGACGTTCGTCATCGGCCTGCCGCTGCTTGCCCTTCTCGTCTTCGTCTGGCTGCCCGCACTCGCCTCGATCACGCTGTCGTTCACGACCTGGGACGGCATCAACCTGTCCGACATCGCATGGACGGGCATAGAGAACTACACCCAGATCTTCACGAACTACCCGCCGTTCTGGCCGGCCGTCCAGCACAACGTGATCTGGCTGCTGTTCACGGCGCTGCTCCCCACCCCGTTCGGTATCTTCCTGGCCTACCAGCTCGACAAGAAGATTCGTTTCACTAAGGTCTACCAGACCGCGATCTTCGTGCCGATGGTGCTGTCCCTCGCGGTGGTCGGCTTCGTCTGGGAGATCATCTACAACCCCGACACCGGGCTGCTCAACAGCGTCCTCGGCGCCGTCGGGGTCGCTCAGCACATCGACTGGCTCGGCAATGCCGACCTGAACCTGTGGGCGGTCCTCGTCGCCTCGGGCTGGCGGCACACCGGATACATCATGATCCTCTACCTGGCCGGGCTGAAGAGCGTCGACCCGGCCCTGCGGGAGGCCGCGGCCCTCGACGGTGCCAACGGGCGCCAGACCTTCTTCAAGGTCATCTTCCCGTCCCTGAAACCGGTCAACATCATCATCCTCGTCGTCACTGTGATGGAGTCGCTGCGCGCCTTCGACATCGTCTACGTCCTCGGCGGGGGCACCGGCAGCAAACCCGGAATGGAACTGCTCTCCCTGCTGATCACCGACAACATCGTCGGCGAGGCCGGCCACATCGGTTACGGCTCCGCGCTCGCCGTGATCCTGCTGATCGTCTCGCTCGCCACGATCGGGACCTTCCTCGTGCAGACCTTCCGGAAGGAAGACCAGTGACCACGACCGTCAGCCGGCCCGCCTCCCGTAGCGAGTCCGCACGCCGGCGACCGCAGAAGAACGGACCCAAGCGGCCCCCGCGCCACCTCCGGCTCCATCTGCTGCTCGCCGGCATCGCCCTGCTGTGGCTCGTCCCGCTGCTGTGGGCGGTGTACACCTCGCTCAGGTCGTACGAGGACACCTCGGCCAACGGCTACTTCTCCTGGCCGCGCAGCTTCAGCCTGGAGAACTTCACGAACGCCTGGACCCAGTCCGGCATGCCGCACTTCTTCTGGAACTCCGTCCTCATCACCGTCCCCGCGGTGCTCGGCACCCTGCTGTTCTCCGCGGCCGTCGCGTTCTTCGTCTCCCGCTTCGACTTCCGCTTCAACCTCGCGCTGCTGATGCTGTTCACCGCGGGCAACCTGCTGCCCGCCCAGGTGCTCATCACCCCGCTGTACCGGCTCTACCTGCTGGTCCCGCTGCCGTGGTGGATGAGCGACTCGATGCTGCTGTACGACTCGATGTGGGGCATCATCGCGATCCACATCGCGTACCAGTGCGGCTTCTGCACCTTCGTGCTCAGCAACTACATGAAGACGATCCCGAAGGAGATCACCGAGGCCGCGCAGGTCGACGGCGCCCCGGTGTGGCGGCAGTTCTTCCAGATCATCCTGCCGCTGTGCCGGCCGGCCTTCGCCGCGCTGGCCACCCTGGAGTCCATCTGGATCTACAACGACTTCTTCTGGCCGCTCATCCTCGTCGACACCGGCGACAAGCGGCCCATCACCTCCGCGCTGGCCAACCTCCAGGGCGCCTACTTCACCAACCCCAACCTGATCGCGGCCGGTGCCCTGATGACCGCTATCCCCACGCTGCTGGTGTACTTCGCGCTCCAGCGCCAGTTCATCAGCGGGCTCACCATCGGCTCGAGCAAGGGCTGAGCCGCCCTCGTATCCCTCGCCGCACCGAACTAAAGGAGGTACGACCCATGCGGTCATCCTCGTACTCCTTCCTGCCCGGACGACGGTTGAGAACAGTCGTCGTCCTGGCCCTCACCGCGGGACTCGCGACGGCCGTCCCCGCCGCGCAGGCCGAGCCCACCGCGTCCCCGGCCGCCACGTCCACTCCCGTGGCCGCCAAGCCCTACATGGGCTGGACGAGCTGGACCATGCAGTCGTCGAAGTACCCGGGCCTCAACCCCAAGGGCGACTACAGCTATCTGTCCGAGGCGAACGTCCTCAAGCAGACCGACGCCATGGCCGCCAAGCTGAAGAAGTACGGCTACGAGTACGTCAACATAGACGCCGGCTGGTGGATGAGCTGGTCCTGGAAGTCGCAATTCGACGAGTACGGCCGGCAGAAGGCCGACCCGCTGCGCTTCCCCAGCGGCATGAAGGCCGTCGCCGACCGCATCCACTCCAAGGGCCTCAAGGCCGGCATCTACCTCCCGGTCGGCCTGGAGAAGGGGGCGTACAACGACGGCAAGAACCCGATCTGGAACGCCGAGGGCTGCACCACCGGCGACATCGTCTACGACGACCTGCGCACCACCAACGGCTGGGACAGCGCCTACAAGATCGACTTCTCGGATCCCTGCGCGCAGAAGTACATCGACTCCCAGGCGCAGATGTTCGCCGACTGGGGCTACGACTTCCTCAAGCTCGACGGCGTCGGACCCGGCTCCTTCAAGAACGGCGACAACTACAACAACGTCGCCGACGTCGCCGCCTGGCAGAAGGCCATCAAGACCGCCGGCCGCCCGGTCCACCTGGAGCTGTCCTGGTCCCTCGACTACGGGCACGTAGAGGACTGGAAGAAGTACTCCAACGGCTGGCGCATCGACACCGACGTCGAGTGCTACTGCAACACCCTGGTCACCTGGGAGAACTCGGTCGACGACCGCTGGGACGACGCCCCCGCCTGGACCGACCACGCCGGCCCCGGCGCCTGGAACGACCTCGACTCCCTCAATGTCGGCAACGGCGAGATGGACGGCCTCACCAAGGCCGAGCGGCAGAGCTACGCCACCTTGTGGGCGATAGCCAAGTCCCCGCTGTTCACCGGCGACGACCTCACCAAGCTGGACTCCTACGGCCTGTCGCTGCTGACCAACCGCGAGGTTATCGCGATCAACCAGAGCAGCGCCCCGCCCGCCGAGCCCGTCACCGCCTCCGACCCGCAGCAGGTGTGGGCCGCGAAGAACCCGAACGGCTCCTACACCGTCGCGCTGTTCAACCTCTCCGACGCCCCCGCCTCGGTGACCGCCAACTGGTCCACCCTCGGCTTCAAGGGCAAGGCCTCGGTGCGCGACGTGTGGAACGAGCAGAGCCTGGGCTCATACACCGACAAGATCACCCAGGCCCTGCCGGCGCACGGCTCGCGCCTGTTCACCGTCACCCCGCGCGGCACCGACCTCGCCTGGACCGCGTACGAGGCCGAAGCGGGCAGTCTGAGCGGCAACGCCTCCGTGGCCGACTGCTCCGCCTGCTCCGGCGGCCACAAGGTCGGCAACCTCTACACGGGCGGCAAGGTCACCCTCGACGACGTCGTGGTAGCCAAGGCCGGCACCTACCAGATCAAGGTCTCCTACATCAGCGGCGACGCCCGATCAGCCCTGGTCTCCGCCAACGGCGGCGGCGCCACCTCGCACAAGTTCGCTGCCACGGGCGACTGGGGAACGGTCAACACCGTTTATGTGCCGGTGAAGCTGAAGGCAGGGGCCAACACGATCACGTTCGACAGCGGAAGCGACGGCTACGCGCCGGACATCGACCGGATCGACGTACAGCAGTCTCTCTGACCTCCCGCCGACGGGGCCCGGCCGCGCGCCGGGCCCAGACGCCCCCCGGAGCCGCGCATGGACACCAACACGAACGAGCCGAGCAGAAGATCCGTCCTCTCCCTGGCCACCACCGCCGGCCTCACCGCCGCCCTCGGTACCCTGCCTGCCTTCACTGCCTCCGCCGCACCCACCCGCCCCGCCGAAGCGCCGTCGGTCTCCGGCTCGACCCGCCACCAACTGTGGTGGCAGGCCCCCGGTGACGAGGGCTCGCTGATCGAACAGGGCCTGCCCGTCGGCAACGGCCGCATCGGCGCCCTCGCGAGCAACGACCCCGGCCGCGAACTGCTGCTGATCACCGACGCCACGATGTGGACCGGCGGCCTCAACGACACCCTCGACAAGGACGGCCAGTTCCCGTACGGGCGCACGGACTTCGGCTCGTTCACGCTGCTCGCAAAGCTCGCAGTGGACATCCCCGACCACGACCTCGGCGCCGTCAACGGCTACCGCCGCACCCTCGACCTCGCCCAGGGCCTGGTCACCTCCTCCTACGTCCGCTCCGGCGTCACCTACCGGCGCGAGATGTACGCCAGCCACCCCGACGACGTCATCGTCCTGCACTTCACCCAGAGCGGCGGCGGCCGCTACACCGGCTCCATCACCCTGACCGGCACCCACGGCGAGACGCCCACCGCCGCCGAGTCGTTCGGGGCGACCCTGGCCAACGGCTTGCGCTACGGCGCCGCCGTCAAGGCTCGGGGCGACGGCGGCAGGGTCACCGTCGACGGCACCCGCATCGACTTCTCCGGCTGCAAGGACCTCACCGTCGTCGTCAGCGCCGGCACCAACTACGCGCCCGACGCCGCGGCCGGCTTCCGCAACCCCTCCCTCGACCCCGAGCGACTGGCCCGTACGAAGGTCCGCGCCGCCGTTGCGGAGGCCGCCGACGCGCTGCGGCGCACCCACGTCGCCGACTACCGAGCCCTGTACGGACAGCTCGACCTCTCCCTCGGCACGTCCACCGACGCCCAGCGTGGACTGGACACCTGGGAACGCCTCCACGCCCGCACCCGCAACCTCGAACCCGACCCCGAACTGGAAGCGGCCTACCTCCAGTTCGGCCGCTACCTCATGATCACCGGCTCGCGAGACAGCCTGCCGCTGAACCTCCAGGGCCTGTGGCTGCACGGCAACGACCCGGACTGGATGGGCGACTACCACACCGACATCAACATCCAGATGAACTACTGGATGGCCGACCGGACCGGTCTGTCCCAGTGCTTCGACGCCTTCACCGACTACTGCCTCGCCCAGCTCCCGTCCTGGAGCGACCTCACTCAGAGGCTGTTCAACGACCCGCGCAACCGCTACCGCAACTCCACCGGCAAGAACGCCGGCTGGACCGTCGCCATCTCCACCAACCCGTACGGCGGAGGCGGCTGGTGGTGGCACCCGGCGGGCAACGCCTGGCTGTGCAACAGCCTGTACGAGCACTACGAGTACACCCAGTCCCTTGCCTACCTGGCGAAGATCTACCCGCTCCTCAAGGGCGCCTGCGAGTTCTGGGAGGCGCGGCTACTGACGACCACCCTCCCCGGCACGACCCAGGAGGTGCTGATCGCGGACGGCGACTGGTCGCCGGAGCACGGCCCGCTCGACACCAAGGGCATCACCTACGCCCAGGAACTGGTCTGGGCGCTGTTCGGCAACTTCGCCGTCGCGTCCGCCCTGCTGAGGAAGGACACCGGCTACGCCGCCACCATCACCGGCATGCGGAAGAAGCTGTACCTGCCGCAGGTCAGCCCGAAGACGGGCTGGCTGGAGGAGTGGATGTCGCCCGACAACCTCGGCGAGACCACCCACCGGCACCTGTCCGGGCTGGTCGGCCTGTTCCCCGGCGACCGCATCCGCCCCGACGGTTCCACCCCCAAAGAGATCGTCGACGGAGCCACCGCCCAGCTCACCGCGCGCGGCATGAACAGCTTCGGCTGGGCCAACGCCTGGCGCAGTCTGTGCTGGGCCCGGCTGAAGGACGCTGAGAAGGCCTACCAGCTGGTGGTCAACAACCTTCGCCCGTCGACCGGTGGCAGCAACGGCACCGCGTTCAACCTCTTCGACATCTACGAGGTGGAGAAGGGCCGCGGCATCTTCCAGATCGACGCCAACTTCGGCACGGCGGCCGCGATGACGGAGATGCTGCTGTACTCTCGCCCCGGCCACCTGGAGCTGCTCCCCGCCCTGCCGGACGCCTGGGCCGCATCCGGGCATCTCACCGGTCTCCCCGCGCGTGGCGGATTCGTCGTGGACCTGAAGTGGCAGGACGGAGAGCCCACTTCGGTGAGGATCCGCAGCGTCGGCGGGCGTGTGACGAGGGTCGAGTTCGCGGGCCGCTCGCGCAGCGTCGCGCTCAAGCCCGGTGCGTCCGTCACGCTGAAGGGTTTCGACCGGTGATCCGCCGGATCGTGTCCGCGGGCGGGGCGCTCGCGATGGTGTTCGCGCTGGTCGTCCCGTCCGGGCAGGCGGTTGCCAGGGCTTCCGGAAAGGCGGGCGACCGGCACGACGTCGTCACCTGGGGCGCCAGTGCCGACCGCTTGGGCGAGGGGGTCGCGGGGCGCGGCTACCGGCTCGTCGTGCACACCAGCGTGGGCGGCGACAACGTGCGGATCCGGCTGTCCAACGCGTTCGGTGACCGGCCGGTGACCTTCGACAGCGTCTACGCCGGCCTGCAGAAGTCGGGTGCCGCACTGGTCCGCGGCAGCAACAAGCGGCTGACCTTCGACGGCGCCCGCTCGGTCACCGTCCCGGCCGGGCAGACGGTCTACAGCGACCTCCTGCCCGGCAGGCTGGCCGCCGAGTCCAACCTCGTCGTCAGCATCCACAGCCCGGACGCGGCGGGCCCCGGGACCGGCCACGGCATGGCCATGGCGACGTCGTACTTCACCCAGGGCGACCACACCGCCGAAGAGAGCGCCGCCAACTGGACCGGGAAGACCGGCTCCTGGTTCTACCTCGACGCGGTCACCGTACGGACCCGTTCCTCGATCGGCGCGGTGGTGACGCTCGGCGACTCCATCACAGACGGCTGGCAGTCGTCGACGGACCTGAACCGCCGCTGGCCCGACTACCTGGCCCGTCGGCTGCACACCTCCACCGCGACGACCGTCGGGGGCGTCGCCAACGAGGGCATCTCCGGCAACAAGGTGCTCACCGACGGCGCCGGACAGAGCGCCCTGAACCGGCTGGACCGCGATGTCCTGTCCCACTCCGGGGTCCGGACCGTCTTCCTCTTCGAGGGCATCAACGACATCAAGGCCCACACCGGCGTCACGGCCGAGGACATGATCGCCGGGTACCGCGAGATCATCGACCGCGTGCACGCGCAGGGCCTGTGCATCGTCGGCGCCACGGTCGGCCCCTTCAAGGGCTGGCCGGAATGGGACCCGGCTGGGGAGGCCGTACGGCAGGAGGTCAACGCGTTCATCCGGGACAGCGGCGAGTTCGACGCCGTGGCGGACTTCGACCGGGCTCTGCGCAGTCCCTACGACCCCGAGCGCATGCTCCCCTTCCTCGACAACGGCGACCACGTACACCCCAACGACAAGGGCATGCAGGCCATGGCCGACGCCGTCGACCTCGCAAGCCTCGACTGCTACTTGGCTTAGTACTGCAGTGGGACTTCACCATTACCGCTCGTCAGAGGCGTAGTTTCGAGCCTGGCTGGCTGACGGACCATCAGTATCCGGTTTCGGCAAGCTGCCTTCAGCCACGGGTGCGCCGACGGTAATGGCAGGCGCGGGCAACGGCCTGGTGACGTCTGCGCCAGAGGGACCAGCTCAGTGCGCTGGCGCGACGGTGTGCGGGCCAGGGGCAGACAGCTGCCAGCAGGCGCCGGACTTCCGTCACGGTGAGCGGCGCCAGGCCGGCTGTGTCGTTTCTGCCGCCCCCTTTCGACCGCCGCCGCGGCCATGGCGGTGAGGAAGGCGTGCGCGAGCATGGCCAAAGTGATGTGCCGATACCAGCCCGGATACCGGCGGACCTCGTACTGGTCCAGGCCGCACTCGCCCGTGGACGGCCTGGAAGCACGCCTCGATGACCCAGCGCGCGCCGGCGATCCGCACCAGTTGCTCGATCGTGGTCCCCTCGGACGCGCCACGTAGTGGGCGATTTCGTCGGGACGGGCCAGGCTGCGGCGGGCCATCACCCACCGACGGTGCGTGTGCGGATCCGGATCGACGACGATGTTGACGGGCAGCCGGGCGACGGCCCAGTCATAGGTGCGCGGACCCTTGGTGCCGTCGCCGCAGGACAGGACATGCCAGGCATCATCCGGAGCGTCGGCGATCAACTGGTCGATACGCCAGATCCCGGCCAGCGCCTTGATCTGCTGGGACTTCGGCACCGCCAGGACATAGCCGACACCGGCTTCCTCCAGCATCCGGCGGAAGGACCAGTCCTGCCCGTAGGCGCTGTCCGCGGTCACCCAGGCAATCGGCAGCGACGAGGCCGGTGCCCGCAGCCAGGGTGCGGGCCAGCTCCGACTTGGTCACGAAGCCCCGGTCCGCGGGAACCCGGGCCGTTCGGCACCGCGCGGCATCATCGGTCCAGGACTTCGGCAGATACAGCTCCCGGTCCACCAGCGCCCGCCCGCGAGCGGAGGCGTAGGCGGCGAAGACTCCGATCTGGCAGTTCTCGGTTCGGCCGGCGGTGCCGGAATACTGCCGCTGCACCCCGGCGGAGACGCAGCCCTTCTCGATGAAGCCGGTGTCATCGACGATCAGCACGCCATCCGGCATGCCGAGCCGCTCGGCCACATACTCCTGCAGGTCATCGCGGAGCCCATCGACATCCCAGCGGCTCCAGGACAGCAGGTGCTGCAGCCCGTACGGCCCGGTGTGGCCGGCGTACTCGGCCAGCTGCCAGCTGTTCTTGCGCCCGACCGGGCCCAGCAGGCCCCGCACGTAATCCCGCATCCGGCGCCGCACCTCGACCCGGCTGCCCACCCGCAGGAACAACTCCTCCAACTCGGCCGTCCACGGCCCCGTGACGAAGTCCGCCGTCATGACCCGATCGTGCGCGGCCTCGACCGCCGCATCGGGTCAGAGGCGAGCAGAAGCATCTCCGGCGCGCACAGAAGGTGCGCTGGTTCGCTGACCAGCCATCCAACTGAAGGCCTTCCGTCTGACAGAAGCCCTCTTGCACGGCGGCTGTAGCCGTCAAGGCCCTGATGCCAACCACGCACCGGGGGTGACGACGCCCCACCGACAGGGACGGAAACGCCATGCCCAACACCACCGCCGTCGCCGGGAACCAGTGATTGCCGCCATGAGCGGTCAGCGAGATGGTCTCGCCAGCCAGCACTCCAACAGGATCCGCTACCGGACGCACCATCGGTGATCGAGTTCAGCCAAAGCGGGTCGACACGAAGACACCTCGTACATGTACTTCCGATACCTCCGGCGCCGGGATGTCCACTACGGGCTCGCATGGAACCACATTTGGCGCCCGGAATGCCGGATATGCCGCACGCATAGTGGACAGGGGCGACGATACTCACAGCCCGAATTCGCCCCGGATTCGACTTGGAGCCACGGCAGTGGTCAGGCCGCCGATGCCCGCGCCGGCGATCACTGTGTACTCAGGCGATGTCGACAACAACCTTGCCCTTTGAACGTCCGCGCTCCACGTACGCATGAGCGGCGGCGATGTCGGCCAACGGATAGGTCTGGTCGATGACGGCCCGCACTTTGCCCTCGGCGGCCAGGCGCGCGAGAAGCTCCAGGGCGGGTCGGTCGGGGCGGAAGAGAGTCCAGCCGTAGCCTCGGCGCCGCAGAGCCTGGCGCAGCCGTCGGCCGAGGAGCATCCCGGCGGCCTGAGCCCCACCAATGAGCAGGCCCTTCTCATCGACCAGCGGCATCAGGGGGTGCGCGATCGTGCCATAGCCCGCTCCCGGTCCGCGGTGCAGGATGGAAAGCATCTTCTGTTCCTCGGCCTGGTCGGCCAGGCAGATCGCGAAGTCGAAGTCGTGCAGCTTCTGCGCAAAGTCCTGCGTCCGGTAGTTGATCACCTCGTCGGCGCCGAGGCCCTTGCACAGGTCGATGCCCGCCGGTCCCGCGGTGGTGGCGACGTACGCGCCGAGTCCCTTGCAGACCTGTAGGGTCACCACGCCCGTACCGCCCGATCCGCCCTGCAGGAACACACGCTTTCCGGCGGCGGTCTCGGGCCGGAATCCCGCGGCCTGCAAGGCGGACCAAGCCGAAAGGAAGGCGTAAGGGAGCGCGGCCGCCTCGCGGTACGACAACTCCGCGGGCTTGGCCACGAGGTCGTCGGCCTTGACGACGCAGTACTCGGCGTACGTCCCCTGAGGTGAGGGCCGTTGCGCGCCGAAGACAGCATCGCCGACCCGCAGAGCGGAGACCCCCGGGCCGATCGCGACGACGTCTCCGGAGACGTCGTTCCCCAGAACGAGAGGGAAGTCGGCGAGCCCGCGCAGCTTCATCAGTTTCTGGCCGTAGCCGCCCCGCCGTCGGCAGTCGATCGGGTTGACCGAGGTGGCCCGCTGCCGGACCAGGACTTCGCCCTCGCCGGGCGTCGGCGTCGGCGCGTCCTCGACTACCTCAAAGACGTCCCGAGCTGCGCCGAATCGCGCGAGCCGGGCGGCCTGCATGTGTCTGGGGGTCGTGGGTGCGGTGCTGGAACTCATAACGGATGCGCTAGCACCGAAAAGCAGATTACGGCTACACAGACTCCGAAATACCGGAGTGCGGAGGGGAGAACCTTCATGACCGCGGAAAGCTCTGCCATTCCGGGAAGTCCGGCCTGGTGGGCGAGTCACCCGGCGGCCCCCGTCCACCGGCGCGGGCGGCCCCCCGTGGACGTGGGCAAGGTCATCGACACGGCCCTGAAGCTCATCGACGACGTGGGTGTCCAGGCACTGACCCTGCGGATGCTGGCCGACGCACTGGGATCGGGCACGGCGACCCTGTACCGGCACTTCGCCGGCAAGGACGAACTCCTGGCCCATGTCGTGGACCGGATACTGGGCGGAGTTCGGCTGACACCGGAGGCCGTGAAGGGGCTGACCTGGCGAGAAGCGGTCACGGTGGGGGCCGAAGCGCTGTACGAAACCCTGCGCCGGCACCCCAACGCGCTCCCGTTGCTGGTTTCGCAGGTGCCCGTCGGCCCGAATGGCCTCGTGAACCGCGAGCGCGCCATCGGGCTTCTCCTCGGCTTCGGATTTCCCATCGATCTCGCGGCTCGCGCATTCACCGCGATCGGCCACTACGTCGTCGGGTTCGCCATCCAGCAGCACGGCCCGGGCGCGGCCCAAACCGACGACCAGCCCCAGCTGCGCGACTACTACCGATCCCTCGACCCGGCCACCTACCCGGCCACGACAGCTGCCGCGTAGGAGCTCACCGGCGTCCCACTGCATGAGGAATTCCGCTTCGGACTCGACCTGCTGCTCGACGGCCTGGAGCGCGCCCGGCGGGCGAGGTGAGAGTCCGGCGGCGCACTGCGCTCACGCGTGCCAGGACCCCTCAGCAGCAGAGGGCGTCCGGCGGCAGGTCATGTCCGGCGGTCAACGGCAACGCCGCCGAGGTGAGCATGTCCCGATACTGCTCCGCAGGCTGGGACGGCCGATCCCGGCTGAAGGCGACGAGCTCGCGGAAAACGCCGGGGCCGATCCTCCGCGCGCGCCTCGCCCAGGCGCTGGGCACAGCGTTTTCCGGTGCGACCACTGATCACGGTGGGCTGGCTATCCAGGACCAGTCGCCCCCATCAGGAGAGCCTCGCCATGCAGTTGGTGGCGTCCGGACTGTCCGAGGCGGGATTCGCTACGGTCGCGACGGTGATGGGCCTTGAGAACATTCTCGACCAGGTCGAAGACTGGAAGGTCAACTGGGGCCTCGAGCGAGGCCGCGACCCGGGTCTGTACTGGCTCAGGCTGTTCGGCCGGCCTGGCGATCGGATCTGGGCCTGGCGACTCGGCGGACACCATATTTCCCTGAACAACCTGATGGAAGGGGCCGCAACGATCCGCCCAACAGCGCACTCTCTGCCGGGTCTGCGCCCAGAAAGCACGGCGTTGTCGCCAGGGCGTTGCTGATCACAAGGCCGGCGACGATGAACACGCCGATCGCGCGCCAGCCGTAGCGCTGCGCCCCATGCAGGAACACGAAGCCGACCTGCAACACGATCACCGGCATCGTCAGGCCGCGAACGAAGGCCGACAGGACCAGGCCGAGGAGGATAACGGCGGTGAAACACAACACCGCGGTGTCCTTGTTGGAACGGTGGACGACAGTCATTCGGGGGCTCCGGCTTCTGTGGGGCGGTTGTCCGCGAGCAGGCCGTTAAGGACCAGCGTGCTCATCAGCGTGTGGTCATCGGCGTCGTCGGTCCGGCCGAACATCCGCGCCAGCGGTACCTGGCTGTACATGGCCATCGGCTTCGTGACGGCGAAGTGGAACAGGTACCAAGGGATGTCTCGCAGCGTCCCCTCCTGCGCGAGCCGGTCGGAGGCCGGCCGGCCCATATCGTGGAGCGGGCTCATCGGCGTGTAAAGGTAGGCCAGGCGCGATGAGTCGCGGCCGGCTTCGTAATCGATGACCCGCGAGAGGTGGGGACGGCGGGCGGCGGCCTGGTGGAAGGCCCTCACACCGGTGATCAGCAGGGCGAGATCGTCGACGGGCTGCTCCCTGGCAAGCGCCTCTACGACCTCATCGGTCGCGTCGCGGATGGCGCATTCCATGACCGCCCGCCAGAAGGCTTCCTTGGTTCCGTACCGATCGTGGATGAAGGTGTGCCCCATACCGAGGCGCGCGTTGAGCTGCCGTACGGACACCGCCTCGTAGCCCAGTTCCGCGAACGCTTCCAGGCCACGCTGATGGATCTCCACCAGGTCTGGCAGCGGCGTGTCAGCCCGCGGTCTGCCCGGCCTGCGCTGCGTCCGGGCATTCCGCCTGGTTGGCATGGCATCTCCTGCGCTCGGCGAGACGCCATTCACCGTCGCTTAGGACGATGCCGCCGAGCATGCCGTTCGTCTCCTTGATCTGGGCGATCGCGCTGTCGAAGGCGAAGGAGATCTTGTCGTCGAGCCTCAGCGCCGTCACCCGATCCCTTTGACGGTGCTGGCGCGGTCGGCCGCTGATGTGCTGGATGAGGTCATCGGTCTGTTCGACCAGGCTGTCTCGGCGAAGGAGAGCCGGGCGCGTACGAAAATGCGTGACGCGCTAGCCGCCCGGGCCGCGGCCGGCGAGGGGCGGCAGGCCCTGCTGGACGAAATCCTGCCGGTCCTGGTCGACACCCAGGTCGAGGACGAGAAGGTCGGCGGACTGCTGCGGAACACCCTCGGCATGGACCGGCTGCGGGCCGCGCTCGCCCAGGCCCCTGGCCGGTTGCCCCGCGACCACGGGCACCTGGCCATGCTGGAGACCTCCTACACCTACCTGCGGCAGTTCAGCCCTCAGGTGCTGAAGGTAGTTCACCATGGCTACCACGTAGCCCGCCGGCCACCCGACCCGGCAGCACCATGCGGCGTCGCGTCTGGCCGCCTGGAAGGCGCGCGGCCCGGATGTACAGGGCTCCGGAGCAGCCCTCGGGCTCGTGGGGAGGCCTACTGCCTGAGTGCCGAACCGCCGGGAAAGCCGGGGTCGGAAGACCGGGTTGCCTCCGGTAGCGTGCCGCCGTTGGCAACCCGGGCCGGCGACGGGCACCAGCACCCGGCCGCGGCGGCTACTCGTAGCCGAGGACCTTGAAGTCCTCGCTGACGAAGATGTGGTGCGGCCAGTTGACGCTGATGTTGTGGACCTCGTATTCGCCGTCGCTCAGCTTCACCACACGGTCGTTGATGCCTCCGGGGACGACGGCCTGCGCGGCCTTCGTCGCCTTGTCCGCTTTCGTCCCGCTGACGATCGTCCCCTCGCCTTCGGTGTAGTCCGGAATCCGACCGACCGACTTCACCGGTGACGGCGTGCCCTTCTGGAAGGGAATCACCCCTGCCGCCTTGGCAGCCGTAGCTCCACCATCGCCCCCGGGTTGCACGATGACCCGCGTGGCCGTGATGGTCGCGCTGTCGACCGTTCCCAGGACGAGGACGCTTGCGCCCTTCTTCACGGCCTTGGCCGATGCGCGGTGCGCTCCCTTCCCATAGGTGGTGGACGTCGTCACGTCGACGGTGACCTCCACGCCCGTTGCTGTCGAAAAGGTGAAGCCAGACGCGGACGTGGTGTCGACAATGCCCGTCGCGCCCCCGGCGGCAGGGTCGGACCGGGTCCCGCCGCCTGCGGGCAGGCTGGGCGATGGAGCCGGTGAGGACGTGTCTGCGGCTGAAAGGGACGGCGCGGACGACGAGAAGTCCGCCGCGGCGGAGGTGCCGGTGAGTCCAGCCACCGCACACGTCAGTCCGGCGCCCACGATCCATCCGCTTCTCTTCTTCGAGAGCAACCGCCGCACACCCCGCCGAGGCGTTTGCACGGCCGCGGTCCCCGGGGCTGAACCGGCCGGCGAGTGGCTTGTCGGGTCGTAGTCGTTCATGATCGCACTCCTCGCGATTGGGGTGACGCCACAGAGCCTGCCGTCCGTTCATATGACGACGCCCAGGCTGATCTGAGGAACTCCTGTAAGTGATGCGGGCCAGGGCCGGCGCAACGCTGAGGGGGCTTTCATGAGCGTCGGCTCATGAAAGCCCCCTCTGATGTTCCCCCTCAGGTCAGCCGACGCCGATGCCGAACAGGTGCATGTTCACGTTGTCCGGCAGGGTGACCGACGCGATCAGCTTGCCGTCTGGCGCCTGGAACGGCTTGGTGGCGAAGACGTACGCGGGACCGCCGTGCCCGGGATTGCGGTACGCGGTCCGGGCCATCACGGAGTTACCGAAGACGGGTGCCCCGGAGTCGCTCCCGCCCGGCAGCACCCAGTCGCCGAACGACAGATCCGTCTGCTCCTTGCTGCCGTCCGTGAAGGTCACCGTGGCCGTCGTCCGCACGTCCCCGTAGATCGCGGCACCCACGAACGTCAGCCGCTGGACGGTGTCGGACTGTGTGGTCAGGTCGACGGTCTGGCCCGCCGCATAGAGGTGGTCGGGGCGACCGGGCGGGGACGCCGGCCAGCTGAAGGTGGTGCCGGAGACCTCCACCTTCGCGCCGGGCGTCAGACCGGCCGCGGCCAGTGCCTGCCGGGAGTAGCTGCCGCCCGAGCGGTCGAAGTCGCCCTGGGCGGTGTCGGTGTCGCTGGAGATGCCGGTGGCGTTGTACGCGGCCCCGAAGCTCCCCCTGGCGGCCACCTGGACGTACACGGTCTGCTCGACGGCCGGCCCGGTACTGCCGTGCACGGTCACCCGGATCTCGTAGAAGCCGTCGGCGGTGTCCGTCCCAGCGGTGGCGGTGAGTTCGACGCGGCCCGAGCCCGAGCCCTTGCCCAGCGTCAGCGTCTTCTGCTTGGCGCTCAGCTTGAGACCGGCCGGCACCTCGGCCGTGACTGTGAGCGTCCGGTCCTTGCCGCCGAGGCGCTGCGCAGCCACGGTGAACGTCGCGGACCTGCCCCGGTCGACGGTGACCTGGCCGGGCGAGACGCTCGCCAGGAACGGGTGCTCGCCCTCCCGGTACGACGGCGGCGCGGCCTTCGCGCCGGTCGCCCAGGTGGTGTCCGCGCTGTCTCCCAGCGTGAAGTCCAGCCTAGCTCCCTTGCTCACGGCGCTCCGCGGCAGGTAGGTGCGGTTCCAGGTGCCGCCGTCGAGCCTGAGCCCGTGGACGTATGTGGTGTCTGCTGAGGCCCCAGGTGCCCGGATGTCGAGGTCGTGCGTGCCCGGCAGGTCGAGCACGGCGCGTTCGAACAGCGGGCTGTGCACCGTCAGGTCGGCTGTTCCCGGGGTGGCGGGATACAGGCCCAGGGCGGCCCACACGTACCAGGCGGACTGCGCGCCCAGGTCGTCGTTGCCGGGTTCGCCATCCGGTGTGGGGCCGAAGAGGGTGGTCGCGATCCTGCGGACCGTCTCCTGTGTCTTCCAGGGCTCGCCGAGGTAGTTGTACGCCCACGGCACCGCGAAGTCGGGCTCGTTGCCCGCCCACATGTACGGCTCGTTGGGCCCTGCGTTGAGCTGGGTCAGGAAGGTGTCGAGGCGCTGCACCGCGACGTCCCGTCCGCCCATGGCTGTGGTCAGCCCGGCCATGTTCTGTGGTACGAGCCAGTTGTACTGGGCCGCGTTGCCCTCGTCGAAGCCGCTCTGCCCGATCTGGCCGGACGGCGGCGACTGGAAGGCAGGGCCGTCCGGGAAGAGGCCGTCCTCGGTACGCGGCTGGAGGTAGCCGGTCGACGCGTTGAGGATGTTCTGCCAGTTCTGGCCGCGCCGGGTGAACGTGGCGGCCGTAGCGCTGTCGCCGGCGGCCTGAGCGAGCTGCGCGATGGCGAAGTCGTCGATCGACCACTCCAGGGTGATGGAGGCGCCGACGAGCTGGTGGTCGCCGCGTGCGGAGTCGTTGTTGGGCAGGTAGCCGCGCTCGACGTAGCTCTGGATGCCAGGACGCTCGTGGTAAGCGCCGGGGCTGTCGTCCACCGTCGTCGCGCCCTTCACGAGGTACTTCAGCGCCGTCTTCACGTCGAAGTCCCGTGCTCCGTAGGCATACAGCGCAGCCACCAGCGGCACCGAGTTGTCGCCGGTCATCTGGCCGGTGGACTGGTTGGCCATGGGCCAGCGGGGCCACCAGCCGCCCTGTACGGCGTCGTTGACCAGTGACTGCGCCATGTCGCTCGCCTCCTTGGGCCAGAGCATGGCCTGGAGCGGGGCGAGTGAGCGGTAGGTGTCCCAGTCGGAGAAGTTGGCGTACTGACTACGGCCCCTGGGCAAGGTGTGGATCTTGTCGTCGAAGCCGATGTAGCGGCCGTCGACGTCGTTGAAGGTGTTCGGGTGCATCAGGGAGTGGTACAGCGCGGTGTAGAAGGTTTTGAGTTCGCCCTCGTCACGACCGGCCACCCGGACCTTCCGCAAGGTGTCGGTCCACTGGTCACGGGTCTTCTTCGCGACGGCGCCGAGGTCCCAGCCGGGTATCTCCGCGTCCATGTTGGACTGCGCGCCGGCCACGCTGACGTAGCTCATGGACACCTTCGCGTGCACGGTACGGTCCTGCCCGCCGCTCGTGTCGAAGGTCAGGTAGGTCCCGGCACGCTTGGCGCCCACCGAGTCACCGCCCGGACGGACGGTCAAACCGTCCCAGGTGCCGTGTGAGGTGAACGGACGGTCGAAGGTGATCGCGTAGTGGACCGTGTAGGTGTTGGACTTGCCGCAGAAGTGGCCCGTCGTGGCGGACCCGGTCACCTGGCGGTCCCCTACGATCCTCATGTCGGCCGCGTCATTGCCGCCGAGGCTGGCGCCGCCCTTGACCAGCACCTGGGCCGCGTCCGTGGCCGGGAAGGTGAATGCGGCGAGGCCTGTGCGGGTGGTCGCGGTCAGTTCGGCCCGGACGCCGGAGTCCTCCAGCGTGACTGCGTAATAGCCCGGCTGGGCCTTCTCGGTGTCGTGGCTGTACTTCTCCGTGCGGTCCCAGGGTGTGGAGCCGATGTCGCCGACCACCGGCAGGATCGGTACGTCGCCGAAGGCGCTGCAGCCGACGGAGGCGTGGTCGAGGCTGAAGCCGCGGATCCGGTCGCTGTGGTACTGGTATCCGGCGTAGCTGTTCTGCGTGTCGGGCGAGAACTGCATCATCCCGAACGGGGCGGCGGGGCCGGGGAAGTTGTTGATCTCTCCGAACGAGCTGCCGCTCAGGCCCGTGCCGATCAGCGGATCGACGAAGCGGGACGGATCGTCGACGAGGGAGGCAACCCTCGCGGATGGCGACAACGTTGCCGTCGGTGCCGACAACGTTGTCGGAGCGGCTTCGGCTGTGACGGCAGCGCCCGTGAACAGCGCCGTCGCGGCGGCGACGGCGCTCAGACGACTGCGCAACTTTCGATGTCTCACATGGGACTCCTGTGACGGGACGGGCTGTGCGGGGCCCAGCGACACCTTTCAGTGCGATGGCCCCGCGGTCAACCCCTTCGCATGCGTTGGCGGTTACCAGCCGACGGCGACCAGCAGCCACTGCGGGTTGCTGTGGGAGATGAAGGAGGACTGACCCGCCACGTCGTCGTAGGGGAAGCCGTAGGCGAGGTTGTTGATGGCGTTGTCGTGCCAGAACTTGGCGTAGTAGTTCGCCGGGGCGGCCTTGTAGTACTGGCTCGGGTCGGCCTGCTGGGAGGCCGGCAGCGTGGCCACGTGTCGGTTCAGGGCAGCACACATGTCCGGGTTACCGGCCAGGGAGGCGGCACAGCCGAAGATGTCGGAGGTGGCCGCGTTCACGCCGACGGACTGGGCGTAGGAGGTGAAGTAGTTGGCGTTGGCGCCACCCGCGCGGAAGCTCGGGTCGCTGCCGGGGGCGATGATGCGATACGGGGCCTGGGTCTGCGCCAGTACCTTGAACTGGGACGGGACCGCGTCGGTGAAGCGCTGGAACGTGGTGGCGCGGTCCTCGGCGAAGGTCTGCCGGTTCTCGCCGACCTCGACGTCGTAGCCGTCCTCGGTGTGCAGCCGCATGGCGAGTTTGAGGCCGAAGGCGTCGACGCGTGTGGTGTTGCCGTTGAAGACGTTGTTGCCGACCGTGAACTCGATGAAGTCGTAGTAGGGGCTGTTGGGCGAGCCCAGGTAGAAGTACATGCGGCCCGCGGAGTTCGCCGGCATGTCGAGATAGGGCTGTTCGGCGATGGAGTGCGTCTGGCCGTTGAAGCTCCAGTAGACCTGGCTGTCGGGGTACTTGCCGTTGGTGCGGTTGAGGATCTTCACTTCTACGGCGTTCTGCGCGGGCGGGATGTCGCTGGTGCTGCCCCAGAAGTCGTCCGGCGGAGTGGTGCCGCCGCCTGGGCCGTAGACCTGGAACTCCCAGAGGGAGTAGCCGTATTGGGTCGCCCTTGCCGTTCCGTAGACGCGTACGTAGCGGCCGCTGCCGGTGACGGTCAGGTTCTGGGTGCCGCCGGTGGCGGTGGTGGTGGAGTAGACCGTCGTCCAGTTGGCCGCGTCGCTGGAGGTCTGGATCTGGTAGGCCTTGGCGTAGGCGGCCTCCCAGGTGAGGGTGACACGGCTGATCCGCTGGGCGGAGCCGAGGTCCACCTGGAGCCATTGGGGGTCGGCGAAGGCTGAGGACCAGCGGGTGCCGGGATTGCCGTCGACGGCTGCGGTTGCGGGGAAGGACGCGTTCTCGGTGGAGGACGCGGTGGCGGGCCGCCCTTGGGACAGCAGTTGGTCGTCGGCCCGTGCGAGCGAGGGTGTCAGGGCGACGAAGCAGGCGGCGAGCAGGGCGATGACCAGGACCAGCGCCGTGCGGGAGCGCGCCATGTGGGCTGCTGGTCTGTGCGTGAGCGCACTTAAGGAAGTCTGCATGGGGGGCTCCGGATGCCGAGTGGGCGGGCGTGGGGGGATGGAGGAACAGCAGGTGGAGAGCGCTCTCGGGGTTTGTACTCCCGCCTCTGCTCCGGCGTCAACAACTGAACGCGAAACCAGCGGAGTTCACAGCAACGGAGACGGCACACCTGCGTCTGTGACGACGGAGTCACGTACAGAACCGCCCATCCTCATCGGAAGCTGTTCAATTGGCCGATCCCAAGCCCTCTTCACCGTTCACCACTTGACTTGCCTGGTACAGACCTTCCAGGTTCCGGCCGACGGCCTTCATGAACGCGCCCACGCTTCACGTCAGATGAGCTGGTGTGTCGTCCCCGTGCCCCCTAGTTCCCGAAAAGGCTGTGATCGTCCTCCATGGCCGGACACTCCCCCACACGTTTCACCGCGTTACGGTGCAGCCTCGTCGTGGCCGCGCTCGCACTCTCGGCCTGTCTTCCGACAGCCTCCGCCGCACTGGCCGCCCCCCCCCAGAAGGCAGACGTCCCGGCTCGGCGGAAGCCTTGATCCTGACGCCCGTCACATCGTCGTCACCCAGCAGGTTGAGCGCCGCTCGCCCAGAACGCCCGTATCCGCCAGGGACGTTGAAGGGTAGCGCTCGTCCCGATGTGTGTGCCTGAGTCCCTCACCATCAGCAACACGCCCAAGGAGCCACCTCAGCCATGTCCACCCCCACGTCATACGGCCCTTCCCCAGACGCATGGCCTTCGGCCGGCTCGGGGCCGGCGCCGGCAGCGCGAACGGCACCGCCGTCCAGCTGTACGACTGCAACGGCACCGCTGCCCAGCAGTGGTCCAACCCCTGTGACGGAACTCTTCGGGCACTCGGCAAGTGCCTGGACGTCGTCGACCGCGGTACGGCCGACGGTGCGGCCGTCCAGCTGTGGGACTGCTCGGGAGAGGCCAACCAGCAGTGGGTGGTCACATCGGCCCATGACATCGTCAACCCGGCTGCGAACAAGTGCCTCGACGTGCGGGACAACAGCAGCACCAACGGCGCGCGTCTGCAGATCTGGAGCTGCACCGGGGCGGCGAACCAGAAGTGGAACGCCCCGGCGAGCGGCGGCAGCAGCACCCCGTCCGGATTCGTCGTCTCCGAGGCCCAGTTCAACCAGATGTTCCCGAACCGGAACAGCTTCTACACCTACAGCGGCCTCGTCCAGGCCCTCGCCGCCTACCCGGCCTTCGCGAACACCGGAAGCGACACCGTGAGGAAGCAGGAGGCCGCCGCCTTCCTCGCCAATGTCAGCCATGAGACCGGCGGGCTGGTGTATGTGGTCGAGCAGAACACGGCCAACTACCCCACCTACTGCGACTAAAGTCAGTCGTACGGCTGCCCGGCCGGTACGGCTGCCCGGCCGGTCAGGCTGCCTACTGCGGCCGTGGCCCCCTCAAGCTCAGCTGGAACTTCAACTACAAGGCCGCCGACGACGCCCTGGGCATCGATCTCCTGGACAACCCCTGGCTGGTGCAGAACGACGCCTCCGTCGTCTGGAAGACCGGCCTGTGGTACTGGAACACCCAGTCCGGCCCCGGCACCATGACTCCGCACAACGCCATGGTGAACCGGGCCGGCTTCGGGCAAACCATCCGCTCCATCAACGGTTCCCTGGAGTGTGACGGCAAGAACGCCGCCCAGGTGCAGAGCCGAGTCGACACCTACCGGCGCTTCGCGTCGATTCTCGGCGTCAGCCCCGGCAGCAACCTGTACTGCTGATCGGACCCCGGTCACTTCGTGTTCTGCAGAGGCGCGGCGCCTTGGACGTCTTCCGGTGCGGTCTCCGTGAACGACATCTCCGGCGGCGGAACGCGGAACATCCGGGTCAGGTAGGCCAGGTACACCACGCCGAGGCTCAGCCAGATCAGGCCCAGGGTGAGCGCTCTGCCGTCCAGGTTGTACAGCAGGTAGAGGTCCACAGCCGCGCCGATCGCGGGTGCGACGAGGTATGACAGCGGGCTGGGGGACTCGCCGACGCGGCGGCGCCGTACGTAGGTGGCGAGTACGGAGACGTTGACGAAGGTGAAGGCGGTGAACGCGCCGAAGTTGATGAAGGACGTCGAGGTGGCCACGTCCAGGCGCAGGGCGATCAGACCGACCGCGCCGGTCAGCACGATGTTGAGCGCGGGGGTGCGGTAGCGCTCGTGGAGTCGGGCGAAGATCTTGTGCGGGAGGGCGCCGTCGCGGCCCATCGCGTACAGCAGGCGTGAGGTGCTCGCCTGCGCGGCGATGCCGGAGGCGAACTGCGCGACCACGAGTCCGGCCAGGAACACCGAGGAGAACAGATCGCCGCCGATGGTCTTCGCGATCTCGAAGGCGGCGGAGCTGGGGTCGTCGAAGGCGCTGCCCGGGTGGGCGAGCTGGGTGGTGTAGGCGACCAGGACGAAGATGCCGCCGCCGATCAACGCGGTGAGCAGGATCGCGCGCGGCATGGTGCGCTTCGGGTCGACCGTCTCCTCCGTCAGCGTGGTGACCGCGTCGAAACCGAGGAAGGAGTACGCGGCGATGGCGGCGCCCGCCGAGATCCCGGCGGCGGTGGTCGCGCCGTTGGCGAAGGGTGTGGCGTTCACCAGTGCACCGGCGCCGCCCGTCTGGAAGACGTGGCGCACCGACAGGACGACGAAGATGCCGATGACCAGCACCTGGAAGACCATCAGCAGGTCGTTGACGCGCTCGGCGGTCTTGATGCCCCGGATGTTCAGCGCGGTGGTGACGGCGACGAAGCCGATGATCCAGATCCAGTGCGGCACACCGGGGAACTGCGCCTGCAGGTAGGCGCCGCCGATCAGCCAGATGACCATCGGCAGGAAGAAGTAGTCGAGCAGGGTCGCCCAGCCGACGAGGAAGCCGAGCCGCCCGTCGATCGCCTTGCGGACGTAGGTGTAGGCGGAGCCGGCGACGGGATACGCGGCGGCCATCTTTCCGTAGCTGTGGGCCGTGAACAGCATCGCCACCAGGGCGAGCAGGTACGCCGTCGGGACCGCGCCACCGGTACTGGCGGCGACCACGCCGAAGGTGCCCAGCACGATCAGCGGGGTCATGTAGGCGAGACCGAAGAGGACGACGGCTCTGAGGGTGAGGGTGCGCGCGAGTGCGGGCGCGCCGGGGGCGTCGTTGGCCATGGAGGGGCTCCGGGGACGTACGGGCGGGGACGGAAAAAGGGTGAGAGCCGAGATGTCAGGCTCCCGGACGCCAGGTGCGCGGGTCGAGGCGGCCGCCGTACAGCGGCAGTTCGATAGGGGCGTCGGTATCCGTGAACTGGTCCCACATGCGGTTCACG
Source organism: Streptomyces sp. NPDC088810 (assembly GCF_044750305.1). Taxonomy (NCBI): domain Bacteria; kingdom Bacillati; phylum Actinomycetota; class Actinomycetes; order Kitasatosporales; family Streptomycetaceae; genus Streptomyces; species Streptomyces sp. NPDC088810. The sequence continues at coordinate 416,791 of NZ_JBIVJQ010000003.1, read as the reverse complement.
CCTGCGGTGCCGTACCGCCGGACGCGGGTCACGTCGTCCAGGTCGATCACGTCAGTGAGGATGGTGCTGCCGTAGCCGGGAGCCTCGGCCCGGATTCGGCCCTCGGGGTCGATGACCAGGCTGTGCCCGCTGCCCAGGGGGCCGGCGGTGTTCACGCTGACCACGTGCACCTGGTTGACGATGGCGTTGGCGCGGGCCAGGACGACCTCCTGCGCGCGGTCGGCGGTCGTGGTCATCACGGGGTTGACGATGACCTCGGCGCCCTGCCACGCCAGGTGGCGGGCGACCTCCGGGAACCAGGCGTCGTAGCAGATCGCGAAGCCGATCCGCCCCGCTTCCGGGACGTCGAAGATGACGAACCGGTCGCCGGGATCGTAAGGCTCGCTCGGCCGCCAGGGGAACACCTTGCGGTACCAGGCCGCCAGACGCCCCTGCGGGGAGAAGGCCAGGGCGGTGTTGAACAGCTCCCCGGCCGGCCCGCGCTCGCACACCGAGCCCGGCAGCAGCCAGATGCCCAAATCTCCGGCCAGCGCAGCGAGCTCCTTGACCCGAGGGCCGTCCAGAGGCTCGGCGATCTCCCGCAGCTGCTCGTGCGCCTCGGCGCCGAGAGCGTCGACGCCGCACAGGTGCAGCTCGGGGAAGACCGCCATCCGGGTGTGCGGGAAGCGGGCCAAGATGCTCTCCGCCTCAGCCGCGAAACCAGCGAGCGGGGTATGCGCGGGCCGCGGGGGGAGCTGGGCGAGAGCCAGGGGCAGGGGGCGGGACATGAATGCGAAACTAGTTCAAGATGAGCACTTAAACAAGAGTGCTCAAGATGAGCATTTTTCAGTGGTGATCGACGCAGCTGGTTAGAGTGACGCCATGCCCGGCAGCGAACACGCCCCGACCACCGGCCTCACGGCCCCCGAACTCAGTGGCGTGCGCAGGCTGTCCGCACTGGAAGCGGTCAGGGCCCGGATCGCTCTCGCTGTCGATCTGGGTCTACTGGCCCCCGGTGACCGCCTGCCCGGCATCCCGCAGATCGCCCAGGCCCTCGACGTCAGCGAGATCACCACCCGTCGAGCCCTGGTATCTCTGTGTAGCGACGGCGTTCTGGAGCGCCGTCGCGGGCGCGGCGGCGGCACGCTGGTCGCCGCGCACCCCACCCCCGGGACCGTCCTCACCACGGACGCCTACCGCGCGGCCGGCGATGCCGTGCGCCGGCTGATCGACCACCGGCTCGCCCTGGAATGCGGCATCGCCCACCTGGCGGCGGTGCGTGCCTCCGACGAGGACCTGTCCGAGCTGCGGGAACTCGTCGAGGAGATGGACCGCGTGCCCAGCTGGGCCGAGTTCCACGGCTGCGACGAGCGCTTCCACCTCCGGCTCGCCGAGGCGACCGGCAGTTCCTCGATCAACGGCCCCTACGGCGCGGTCCTCCGCGAGCTCTACCGCTACTACCTGCCCTACCCCATGGACGCGCTGCGCGCTTCCAACCGTGAGCACCGCGAACTCCTCGACGCCCTGCGCCGCCACGACACCGCCGCCGCGGGGGAGGCCGCACGGCGCCATGTGGAAACGCTGCACCAGACCATGTTCGTGGGCCTGCTCAGTACGTCCGCCGACACCGGAACCGCCACGACAAGCGACTGAACTCGCCTGACCCGTTCAGGTGCGTCAACGGCGCCTTCATACCGCCGGCCGTGTCGGGAGGCGCGGCAATGTTCGCCGACCAGGAACTGCCCGTGAGGCTTTGTGCCACCTGATCGCCGACGGCACGGCCATCGGCCTGCGGGAGAAGTCCACGCTGATCGGCGGCCGTACGGGCCGGGAGCGGTCGGCACGTCTCGCTCGGGCAACGGTCCGGGCACGACCGGAACATTGGCGACGCCGCTTGATCTCGACGCAGGAAACCAAGAGGATCACCCCAACTCACATTCAAAAAAGAGGAGTTGGAGTGCGCAGTACATCCTCGTCACCCGTCCCGCAGACGGAAACCGCTTCCCGTCAAACGAAGCGCCCCGGCAAGAGGATCCACCACCTCGCGCTCACCAGCGCCCTCGCCGCCGCGGCCCTGGTCATCGCGCTCCCGACCGACGCGAACGCCAACGTTCTCACCCTCCTGCCGCAGAACGCCGACGGCTTGGAGCAGACCTTCTCCCCCGCCTATGACTACGACGGCGACGGCTGCTACGCCACCGCCGCGATCGGCGCGGACGGCACCATCAACCCCGGCCTGCCGCTGGGCGGAGACGTGAACGGCCACTGCCACGATCCCGCCGAACTGGCGAACGCCAACACGTACTCGCGCGAAAAGTGCAACAACGGCTGGTGCGCCGTCATGTACGCCAGCTACTTCGAGAAGGACCAGGCCACGCTGGGGCCGGCGGCCATCGGCCACACCCACGACTGGGAACACGTCATCGTGTGGATCTCCGACAACCGGGTCCAGTACGTCTCTGTGTCGCAGCACTCCTCATACCTGGTGAGTCCGAGCTCCTCGGTCCGCTTCGACGGAACCCACCCGAAGATCGTGTACCACAAGGACGGCGTGTCGACCCACGACTTCCGCTTCGCGAACACCAACGACGAACCACCGGAGAATGCCACCGGCGGCTGGTTCTACCCGCGCCTCGTCGGCTGGGAGGGCTATCCGGCCGGCTACCGCGACAAGCTCATGAACGCCGATTTCGGTGAGGCCACGATCAAGATCAAGGACGGCTCCTTCAATGACAACCTCGCCTACTCCAAGCCCTCCGGAATCCCATTCGACCCCTACGCCTGAGACATCGACGCACTGCTGAGGGGACATCGAAGCCGTCACATCGCGGTCCGTCACGGGCCGAAGCGCGCCAACGGCGGCCACAGCAGCACTGTCGGGCCTGGGCGATATCGACGCAACTGCCCGGCCGGACCGGGCTGCAGAACAACACCGGCGTCCGTGTGGACCTTCACGGCATTCTGCTCGGCCTTGCCGGAGACGAACTCGTCCCTGTCCCTTCTGCCTGCGGCCGGGCGCCACACACGCTCTCCGTGCCGTCGAAAATTCCGGTCCGACCGCCTGCGACCAGGCACTCGATGACCTCGGCGAGAGTGCACGGCGGACGCCCGACGCGACAGTGCAGCCCGATGGCACGCGTGGTGGTGGAGCGGTCCACACCGAAGCGGCGGGCCAGGATGCCTTCTTGAAAAGCGAGCTGCTCGGTACTTCACGAGGCAGCAGGGCACAGACCGCTGTCGGTCCGTGCCCTGCCACCGTCGCGGGTGGCGCGTGCTTACCTGACGATCGCCGATGCCGCGGTGACCTCGCATCACACCCGGGCGGGCGGTGGGGTCGGCGTCACGTCCCAGGCGGCGACCGGGTTACCGAGCCACCGGGTGCCCTGCGGCACCCCTTCGCCACGCCTCACCAGGGAGGAGGGGCCGATCACGGCGCCTTCGCCGAGGGTCGAGCCGGGCAGCACGATGGAGTGCGGGCCGATGGTGGCGCCGCGGCGCAGGCGGATGGGGTCCATCCGCATCAGGCGGTCGTGGAAGAGGTGGGTCTGGACGACCACGCCGCGGTTGACGCTGGTGCCGTCATCCAGGCGGACGAGGTCGGTCTCGGGGAGCCAGTGGGACTCGCACCACACGCCACGCCCGACCCTGGGCCCAGCGTGCGCAGCCACCAGGCGAAGAACGGTGTGCCCAGCAAGGCCTGGCCGAGCCAGGGCATCGCCAGCTCCTCCACGAACACGTCATAGAGCTCATTGCGCCAGACGAAGGAGCTCCACAGCGGGTGCCGGCCGCGGCGGAAGCGGCCCACCAGCAGCCACTTGGCAGCCGTGGTGGTCAGCAGGGCCAGCACGCCGGAGACGAGTACCACCGGTCCGGCGGCGAGCGCGGCCACGGCGAGCCCGGCGCGGTTCAGGACTTCCTGGAGCGCGACCGTGGTGACGTCCCCGAGGCCTGCGACGACCGGCAGCGGCAGAAGGCGGCACAGTTCCACCGCCACACGCGCCCACACCAGGCGGCGCGGCGGTTCGTAGGTGCGGATGGTGTCCGTGGGCTCCACGACGCGGCTGATGGTCAGTCCTGGGCGGCCGATCCAGCTGGAGCCGGGGGCCGCCTCAGCCGGGGTGTCGGAGAGGACGCCGACGAGGGAGTTCTCCGGCAGCCGCCGCCCCGGGCCGACGATCCCGGAATTTCCGACGAGGGCCCGCCGGCCCACGTGTGCCTCGCCAAGCCGCAGCCAGCCGCCGCGCACCTCGAAGGGGGCGACGAGTGTGTCGTCGGCGAGGAAGGCACCGTCATCGAGCGTCATCAGACCCGGCAGGCCGAGGACGGTGGATGCCTCGACGCGGCGCCCGACGCGCGCACCCAGCAGGCGGAGCCACACCGGGGTGAGAAGGGAGGCGTAGATCGGGAAGAGTTGGGTGCGGGCAGCATCCATCAGACGGTACGTCAGCCACGCGGCCCAGGCGGTTTTTCCGCGTCCAGGGTGCAGGCCTGGCGCCAGGACGCATCCGAGCAGGCGGATGGCGGCCCCGAGCAGGCCCGCGTAGCAGGCGTAGGTCAGGGCGGCGGCCGGGACGGACAGGAGCAGCAGCAGCTCGACGGCGCGGCCGTAGCTGGTGGTGTGCCGCAGAAGGACGAACAGGGTGATCCCCGCAGGGGCGGCGGCAAGCAGCGGCAGTGTCTGGAGCGCGGGCAGGGAGAGCAGGTACGCCAGACCCCAGCGGCGGGAGGTGCGGTGCTCCGGTGCAGGCCAGTCCTGCACGGTGCCGGCCGCGTCGCCGTCCGCCGGCCGGGCGGGGGATCCGTGCCAGTACTCGAGCGCCGGGACGGGTCCGGTGACGCAGCAGCCGGGCGCGATCTCCGCCCCGGCGCCGACTTCCGCGCCGGGCATCAGGACGCTGCGCGTTCCGACGCGCGCCTCCGGACCCACCCGCACGCTCCCGACGTGGAGCACGTCCCCGTCCAGCCACCAGCCTGCGACATCCGCCTCCGGTTCGATGCTGGAGCCGGCACCGAACTCCGCCAAGCCGGTCACCGGTGGCAGCGCGTGCAGAGCGACGTGATCGCCCACTGTGCAGCCCAGCCAGCGGGCGTACCGGGGCGCGAGGGGGGTGCCGGCCACTGATGCCACGTTGAAGGCGGCCACCAGCCGTTCCGCCGCCCACAGCCGCAGATGGACCCGGCCGCCGCGCGGATAGCTGCCCGCTCGCATGCCTCGGGTGAGCAGCCGGGCGCCGCCCGCGCCGATCGCGGCCCGGCCCGGTGCGCTGAAGAGCACCAGCCAGCCTGCCGCGATCAGCCACCAGGAAACGGGTGGAGCCCAGCGAACCGGGCGAGCAGGTTGTCGGCCGCCGCCAGGACCGTCAGCCAGCGCAGTCCGGCGACGCCCAGCAGCACGGTGGTCACGAGGAGCTGGACGATCGCGGTGCGGCGAGGCGTGGGACGTACTTCCGTGCACTGCTGGTCCGTGATCCTGACTCGTCCAGGCGTTCGGCGAGTCGGCGCAGGACCGGGAAGTGGTAGACGTCCGCCACGGACGCCTTGGGGTAGCGCTCGCGCAGGAGGGAGACCAGGGAGGCGGCGGTGAGGCTGGTGCCGCCGAGGGCGAAGAAGTCGCTGCCGGTCTTCGGGGTGACGCCGAGGACGGCGCGCCACCGCTCGGAGAGCCAGGCGGCGGTGCCGTCCGACGGCGGTTCCCCGTCCTCGCCATCGCCGTCGTCCGCGAGGGTGGGCAGAGGCCAGGGCAGAGCCTTGCGGTCCACCTTGCCGGAGGTACGGGCCGGCAGGTCGCTGACCACACCGAGCACGGGGACCAGGGCCTGCGGCAGCCGTTCCCGCAGCAGCTTGCGACAACAGGCCGGGGTCGAAGGCGGTGCCGTCCTCCGGAACGAGGTAGCCCACGAGCAGGGGCCCGTCTCGGCCCGCTCGTCCGGGTCGTCGACGTCCACCGGCACATAGGCGGCTCCCGCGCCGAGAACGCCTAGCACTGCCACGTACAGGTCGGCCGTGCCGGAGGGCACCCGCACGCCCACCCGGTCGCCGCGCCCGACGCCGAGCCGGGCCAGGCGGTCGCCGAGGGCGCGCACCCGTTCCGACAGCGTCCGGTAGGTGTGCACCGTGCCGGCTGCGTCGAGGGCCGCGGCGTCGGGATGTGCTCCCACAGTGGTGTCCAGGATGTCCAGCAGCGTCCTGGCCGGTGCGGGATCCCGCACCCGCCAAGTGGCGAGCGCCGCGTGTAAGGATCGTTGATCAGTCGTCCCGATTCTGTTCGCCGTAGGCATGGATCAAGGCTGTGTCAATTCCATGAGGCGCCCCGCAACGTTCTCTGGGATTTGCCTGAGAAACGCTGGTGAAATCGGCGGCGCACATGTGAATACGTTCAGCGTGGACGAGAAGAAATGAAGAGTGAATGCTTCGGCGCACGGTCGCCGCCGTTCACGCCATGGGCCTTGCGAAGGATCCGCCATTGCTTGAGGCGGGCGAAGGCGCGTTCGCCCTGGCGCTCGCGGCCGGGCGTGGTCGCGGTTGAACCAGGTGTACTTGTGGTGCAGGTCGCGGCCGTAGCAGGGGATGCGGACGGTCGCTCCGGCTCCGCGATGGGCCCGGTCGGCGAGGACGAGGAGCTGACGGGACAGACAGGCCCGGATCACACCGTGCGCGCGGGCCGCGGTCACGTCGTGTGTGCGGCCGGGCAACGCCCGTGAGAACCACAGCGGTGTCCCGTCCGGGGCGGCCACGGCCTGCATCGTTCATCCCGTGACAACGGTGCTTCATCGAGGAGTACGGTTCATCCGCCGCGAGGGCGGTGCCGATCAGGCGCCGTCGAGGATGACGAATCCCTCCGGCGCCTCCCGCGGAACCTGGTGCAGGCTCGGAGCAAACGCGGCGAGGAACTGAACGGTCTCGGTGACGTACCGCCCGGCGGTGGCGGTGGAGACACCGAACCCTGCGGCGACCTGGGCATCGTCTCGTTCTTGCGTAGATGGACCAGGGCCGGCGGAGCCTGCGGACGCAGCCCGGGTGGCGCCAGCGGGAGTTGTTCAGGTGGAACAGGGCATGCCGAGGCAGTCAAAGCGCCCCGATGACGGCGAAGCGCAGCAGGTAGGCGGCGATGGCGGGCACCGTGCCCCGGACCGCGTTGGCGACATTCGAGTCGTGCGGACCCACAGGGGCGGTGATCTCGAGTGCGAGCAGAGTGATCGCGATGGCGAACACGGCGTCGCCGAACAGGGCCAGTCGTTCGGAACCCACGACCGACAATGTCGCGGCCGCGGAGGCCAATGGGGCGACGGTTGGTCATGTCGGCGACACCACGGGATGCGTTGGGGACGAGGATGCCACACACCCCGGGCCGCCGTGCACTGAGTGAACCAACATCCAATTCCCTTTCCGTACATCTTACTTCACACCTTGACGGAACTGGTCCGTACCTTTAGTTTCTCCGGGCGACCACACGCCCGTGCGTCACTCGACCGTTCGCAAGGCGAACGCGGCCCGAGCACCCCATCCCCCACGAAAGGCCGCCCCGCCATGGCCATAGCCAGGTACTTCCCCGCATCCGCCCTCCTGTCGGTCTCTGCGTTCACCCTGTCCTCCGCCCTGCTCACCGCTTCCCCCGCCCAGGCCGCCACCGGCGCCATCACCGGGCTCGCCGGCAAGTGCCTCGACGTCGCCGGGGCCAACTCCGCCGACGGCACGCCCGTCCAGCTCTACGACTGCAACGGCACCAACGCCCAGCAGTGGACCGTCGGCAGCGACGGCACCATCCGGGCGCTGGGCAAGTGCCTCGACGTGACCGGCAATCCGACCGCCGACGGCGCCAAGGTACAGCTGTGGAGCTGTACCGGCGGCGCGAACCAGAAGTGGACCGTCACCGCCGCCCACGACATCGTCAACCCGCAGGCCGACAAGTGCCTGGACGTGACCGACAACAACTCCGCCAACGGCACCCGGACCCAGATCTGGACCTGCACCGGCGGCGCCAACCAGAAGTGGACCGCGCCCGCGGCCGGCGGCAGCACCCCGGCCGCGCCGATGGCCGTCGCGCCGTACCTGTACAACGGCTGGGGCAGCCCGCCCAGCCCCACCACCGTCATGAACGCCACCGGCGTCAAGTGGTTCACCCTGGCCTTCGTCCTCAGCAACGGCTACTGCAACCCCCAGTGGGACGGCGGCCGCCCGCTGACCGGCGGCGTCGACCAGCAGACCGTCAACACCGTGCGGGCGAACGGCGGCGACATCATCGCGTCCTTCGGCGGATACAGCGGCAACAAGCTGGAGAGCTCCTGCTCCAGCGCCGGCGAACTGGCGGCCGCATACCAGAAGGTCATCAACGCCTACGGGCTCAAGGCCATCGACATCGACCTGGAGGCCGACGCCTACAGCAACTCCACGGTCCAGCAGCGCACCGTGGACGCCCTCAAGACCGTCAAGGCCAACAACCCGGGCATCAAGGTGTACGTCACCATCGGCACCGGCCAGAGCGGCCCCGACACCAGCCTGATCAACAGGGCCGCCGCCTCCGGACTGACCGTGGACAGCTGGACCATCATGCCGTTCGACTTCGGCGGCGCCGGCCAGAACATGGGCGACCTCACCACGCAGGCCGCCGAGGGCCTGAAGAACGCGCTGAAGAACGCTTACGGCTACAGCGACGACCAGGCCTACCGGGACATGGGCATCTCGTCCATGAACGGGATCACCGACAACAACGAGACCGTCACGGTGAACGACTTCCGGACCATCCTCGCCTATGCCCAGGCCCACCACCTCGCCCGGCTCACCTTCTGGTCCGCCAACCGCGACCGGCCCTGCACCGGCGGCCCCGCCGACAGCTGCTCCGGCGTGAACCAGTCCGACTGGGACTACACGCGCGTCTTCGCCGCCTACACCGGCTGAGACCCCCGGCTGTTTTGGCCTCGGCCGAACCCCCGCTTCCGGCTAGGAGAACCCATGCTTTCGCTACCACGCCGCGGCAGATCCATAGCGGCCGCACTGGTCGCCGTGGCGGCAGCGTCACTGCTCACCGGCACCCCCGCACGGGCCGCGACCACCGCGCTGCCCACCGGCTTCGCCACCGTCATGAACGCCGCGAGCGGCAGATGCCTCGACGCCAAGGCGGCCGCCACCGCCAACGGCACCGTCGTGCAGCAGTACACGTGCAACGGCACCACGGCGCAGCAGTGGAGCTTCACCGCCGCCAGCGACGGATATGTCCGCATCAACAACGCCAACGACACCAGTCAGGTCGTGGACGTCGCCGACCTCTCCACTGCCGACAACGCGCAGGTCCACCTGTGGACGTACGGGGGCGGCAGCAACCAGCAGTGGCTGCCGGTGAACGACGGCGGAGGTGCCTACCACTTCGTCAACAGGAACAGCGGCAAGTGCCTGGACGACCCCGGCGCCTCGCTCGCCGACAGCGTGCAGTTCGTGCAGTACACCTGCAACGGCACCGCTGCCCAGCGCTTCCAGGTGGTCCCCGTGACCCCGTCGGCCACCAACCCCGATCTCGGGCCGAACGTCGTCGTCTTCGACCCGTCGATGTCGTCCTCGGCCATCCAGGGCAAGCTGGACACGATCTTCAAGCAGCAGGAGACCAACCAGTTCGGCTCCCAGCGCTACGCCGTCCTCTTCAAGCCCGGCGCCTACGACGCCGACGTCAACGTCGGCTTCTACACCCAGGTGCTGGGCCTCGGCCTGACCCCCGACGCAGTGACGGTCAACGGCGCGGTGCACGCCGAGGCCGACTGGTTCCAGGGCAACGCCACCCAGAACTTCTGGCGCGGCACGGAGAACCTGTCCGTCAACCCGACCAGTGGCAGCGACCGTTGGGCGGTCTCGCAGGCGGCGCCGTACCGCCGGATGCACCTGCGCGGCAACCTCGCCCTCGACGACGGAGGCTGGTCCTCCGGCGGCTACCTCGCCGACAGCAAGGTCGACGGCCAGGTCAACTCCGGCACCCAGCAGCAGTGGCTGACCCGCAACTCCGAGCTCGGCAGCTGGACCGGGTCCAACTGGAACATGGTCTTCGTCGGCAGCACGGGCGTCCCCGCCACCAGCTTTCCCAGCCCCCCGTACACCACGGTCGCGCAGACCCCGACCAGCCGGGAGAAGCCGTTCCTCTACGTTGACAGCGACGGCACGTACAAGGTGTTCGTGCCGTCCCCGCGAGCCAACTCCACGGGGATCAGTTGGGCGAACGGGGCCTCCGGTACTTCGCTGTCGCTGGACACCTTCTACGTGGTGAAGCCGGGTGCCACCGCCGCGCAGATCAACGCCGCCCTGGCCGCCGGCAAGAACCTGCTGGTCACTCCCGGCGTCTACCACCTCGACCAGACTCTCCAGGTCAACCGCGCGGACACCGTCGTTCTCGGCCTGGGCCTGGCCACCTTCGTCCCCGACAACGGCATCACCGCGATGAAGGTCGCCGACGTCGACGGCGTGAAGATCGCCGGCCTGCTCTTCGACGCCGGCACCACCAACTCGCCCTCCCTGCTGGAGGTCGGGCCGACCGGCTCCTCCGCCTCCCACGCGGCCGACCCGACCTCCCTGCACGACGTCTACTTCCGCGTCGGCGGCGCCGGCGTCGGCAAGGCGGCAACGAGCCTGATCGTCAACAGCGACAACGTCATCGGCGACCACACCTGGATCTGGCGCGCCGACCACGGCAGCGGCGTCGGCTGGACCAGCAACACCGCGGACACCGGACTGATCGTCAACGGCGACAACGTCACCATGTACGGCCTGTTCGTGGAACACTTCCAGAAGTACCAGGTCATCTGGAACGGCAACGGCGGCCGCACCTACTTCTTCCAGAACGAGATGCCGTACGACCCCCCGAACCAGTCCGCCTGGATGAACGGCTCCACCCAGGGCTACGCCGCCTACAAGGTCGCCGACTCCGTCACCAGCCACCAGGCATACGGCCTCGGCAGCTACTGCTACTTCAACGTCAACCCCAGCGTCGTCGCCACGCACGCCATCGAGGCGCCCAACAACTCCAATGTCCGCTTCACCAGCATGGTGACCGTATCCCTCGGCGGTGTCGGCACCATCAGCCATGTCGTCAACAACACCGGTGGCCCGTCCAACTCCAGCACCAACGTGGCCGACCTGACCAGCTATCCGTAGCCCGTCCGGGCAGCGGGGCGGTCAGCACCCCGGCCCGTCCGGGTCGCCGGACGGGCCGGGGTTCTTCACATCCCTGACGGGATCACCTCTGCCACTTGAGCGCGCGCTTCTCGAAGATGCCGATGAGCGCGCTGCCAAGCACCATCAGGACCGCGGTGATCACCAGGGCCGCGAACAGCCCCGTCGGACCGAACTGCTGGGTCGAGGTCATGGAGTGGTAGCCGAGCCCCTCGTCGGCCGGGATGAACTCACCGGCGATGACGCCGATCACCGCGAATGACACACCGGCTTTGAGGCCGCGAACAGCGGCACGGCCCGGACAGCCGTCTGGGGCCCGTCAGGCACGCTCAGCGGTTGGGAGGGCGTCATCGTGTTAGGGATGCCTCAGCGGCCCGGCCTGCTCCTCACCGGCCTCGGTAGCCGGAGCGTCGTCGGACTTCTCGGTGGCCTTCTGCGAAGGGAGAGCGATAGGCACAGCGAGGTGCGAGAGGGTGTGCAGTACACGGCTGGTGAAGTCGCATACCGGGGCCGGGAGACAGCGGCTGCGAGCCCAGCGGGCCATCCCGTCGTAGACCTCGGCCAGGCCCGATCCGGACGGTGTCATCGAGGACGGACCGCTGTACGCGATGTCGTCCGCCGACTTCAAGGAGGAAGCGGCCCTGCCAAGGTCGGACCGCGAGCCGTACCGCCCGTGCAGTCCGGGCAGCGGCGCGAGAGGTGCACGAGGTAGCGGGGGTGGGCGGTGACGAACGTCTGCGCTCCGCCGTTGGGGAGCGACCTCCTGCGGCGGCACTACCTCGGCGATTCCCGGCGCACTCAGTACCTCTATGGTGCCCGGGGTGTCGGTCTCGACGGTGGCCCGACCGCTGCTCAGCGCCTCCAGGAGGGCGAGGCACAGCCCCTCGGCATGGCTCGGTTGGGAGACGATGTCAGCGCACGCGAGGATGCCGGGCATGCAGTCGAAGGTGACATCGCGATCGATCTGTGCCAGCTCGCGCAGTCCGAGACGGTCCAGTTCGGATTCGAGTTGGCCGGCGTACTCTTCCGAGGCCGAGTTGACGCTCCCCACGATCAGCAGCCGCGCCTCGGGAACCTCGCGTACAGTCGGGCGAATGCCCGGATCGTCTCCAGATGGCCCTTGCGCGCTTTGAGCCGACCCGCCGAGACCACGAGCAGCGAATCGTCGGCAATTCCGTAGTGCCGACGGACGGCTCCCGCTGCCCGTCGGGGGTGGGGTCCCGTTCGTGGAAGGACGCCACCCAGGGAATCCCGGCAGCGACCGCCAGGGTCTTACCGAGGACAGCGGTGTCCAGGGTGTTGGTCATCACCATGTCGGGCCGCGCTTCCTGCAGGCAGCCCGCGAGTTCGGTGTGAAGACCATAGGCCATCTGCTCCCAGCGTATCTTGGTCGCGTCTTCAAGATCTGCCTGGAACCGGTGTAGCCGCCGCACCACCACGCCGTCGGGATCGCCGGGGAAGTCAGCGTCGGCTGAGACTCCGCGCGGCAGATCCGTGACCACCCACACCGCGTGGCCCGCGCCCGCGAGACCGCGGGCGAGCTCGAACGCATAGGTCTCAGCTCCTCCGATGACCGGGTGGGAGCTGGAGGTCAGCATCAGGATGCCCATGGGGCCGAAGACTTCTTCCGCGTAGGCCGGGGATGCGTCGGTCACGTCGGTGAGGACGGTGGGGCGGTAGAAGAGGTCCTCGTAGATGCCGTCGGCCGCCAGGCGGGCACCGCCGTCGACGCTCGCGGTTACCAGGCCGTGGATCTTGATCCCGTTGGCCGGAGTCGATGACCGGGCCGCGCACGTGTACCAGGTGGCGTCCGGTGGTCATGCAGACCGGCCCCTGGTGGAAGAAGGCACCCCAGGCGGCGGTGGACACGGCGCGCGGCCGAGGTCCGCGTCCGGGAGGACGATCAGAACCGGAGTTGCCGCCGAGTTAACACGAACGGTCTGCTGCGGCAGTACTTCGCGAACGGCACCGACCGGTCACAGCACAGCCGCGAGCACCTGGACGTCGTTGCGGCCGAGGTCTACAGCCGCCCACGCAAAGCGCTCGGCTGGGAAGCCCCGGCCGAGCGCCTCGCCAAGCTCCTGGCCACAGCCAGTTGATTGCCTGTGTTGCAACGACCCCCGGAATTCGCCGTGTGCGGCGGGGGCACCCTCGTGCTGGGTCGGTCAGGGCTGTGCGGTGAGTGTGAAGCTCTGTGCGGAGGAGCCGTCACAGGTGCGCTGCGTGAGCTGAACGCTGTTCGTCGAGGCGCTCGCCGCGGTCAGGCACTTGCCGCTGTGCCGGGCCGTGAAGTGATAGCGCCCGGTGCTCTCCTTCACCGGCAGCCATTGCTGGTTCCGTCCGCCGGAGTAACTCCACAGCTGAAGGGGGGCGTTGTCGGCCGTCGAGACGCCGGTCACGTCGATGGCCTGCTGTGGATCGGGACGGATGGCTGCCTGCCGGTAGCCGCTGTCGGTCGAGCGGAACTGGAACTGCTGTGCCTGAGTGTCGTTGCAGGCGTACTGCTGGATGGCGGTCCCGTTCGCCGTGGCGGCCGAACGGGCGTCCACACAGGTGCCGTTGCCGGCATTCGTCAGCGAGTACCAGGCGGTCTCCGAGACCGAGTCCGCCGGCGGCGTGGTCGTGTCGGCCCCGCCCAGCCACTTCAGGCCGTCCAGCAGGAACCGGTTCTGTGTCGCGCTGGCGAACGTCGACGACGTACGGGTGTTGGTCGAGTAGTTCATCGCGTTGTGGCCGAAGTTCGCGTACAGCATCTTGTACTGCGTGTTGGTCCACAGGATCGGGTAATAGCCGCTGTACCAGGACTGGTTGGGATCCGTGCCGAGGGGGAAGCTGCTGGGGTCGATCGAGGCGAGGATCTTGATGTCGGGGTTCTGCCGAAGGTCGTTTGACCAGCTGTACCACTCGCTGACCGACGAGGTGAACGTGGTCGGCAGGTTCTTGGTGGACGGGTGCGTACGGTCCTCCACCTTCAGGACCGACGTCGTCGGACCCCAGGTGTTCGTCGCGAAGTTACCGGAGCCGAGGAACGTGTTGTGGTACCAGGGCCAGCCCGCCGCATTGGTCGTGAAGGCGGCGACATGGAAGCCGAACCAGGCACCGCCATTGCGCATGTACGTCTCGAAGCCCTTCCGTTGGGCCGACGTCTGCGGCAAGTCGTCGAGGAACAGCACGACTTGGTAGGAGTTGACGCCGCCGTTGCTGAGGAGGTCCCAGTTGTTGCTGGCCGTGTAGGTGAAGCCGTTGGCCGCGGCCTGCTTGGGGAACCAGTCGTTCGCCTCCTTGACGAAGTCGATGTGCGCGGCGTCGTAGGTCCCGCTGTAGAGAGCCAGCACCTTGAACGGCGTCGCCGAGGAGCTCGCCTGGGCGGCCGGCGGTGAGGCCAGGCCAAGCAGCGTGGCCAGCAGGACGAGGGCCCGCAGGGCGGCGCGCGCCGGACCGGATCTGATGGTGCGCATCGGCTCATCGATCCTTTCTGTGCGGGTTACGGGTAGTTGGTGAGGTAGGCGACGTTGGTGCTGGAGTTGGACGGTCCTCCGGTGTTGTTGATGACATGGCTGATGGTGCCGACACCGCCCAGCGAGACGGTCACCATGTCGTGGAACCTGACCCCTGACACACTTGGCACCTCGAAGGCGCGATCGGCGACCACGCTCGAGTTGGCGCTGAAGTAGCAGTAGCTGCCCAGCCCCCATGCCTCGTGGGAGGTGACGGAGGAGGCGACCTTGTAGGCGGGATAGCCCTTTCCGCTGCCGTTCATCCAGGAGGACTGGTTCGGCGGGTCGTAGGGCATCTCGTTCTGGAAGAAGTACGTTCTGCCGCCGTTGCCGTTCCAGATGACCTGGGTCTTCTGGTAGTGCTCGACGAACAGGCCATATGCGGTCACGTTGTTGCCGTTGACCACCAGGCCGGTGTCCGCGGTGTTGGTGCTCCAGCCGACCGTGCCGCCGTTGCCGTGGTCGGCTCTCCAGATCCAGGTGTGGTCGATGATCGTGTTGGCGCTGTTGATCACCAGCGAATTGGTCGCCTTGCCGACGGTGGCGCCGCCGATCCGGATGAAGACGTCGGACAGCTGGATCGGGTTGGCCGCGTGCGAAGCGGACGAACCGGCCGGACCGATCTGCATCAGTGTCTGGGAGTTGGTGGTGCCCGCGTCGATCAGCAGGCCCGCGATCTCGATGCCGTCCACGTCGGCGGTGGAGACGGCTGTTATCCCGCCGTCCGGCACGAAGGTGGCCAGGCCCATGCCCAGCACGACCGTGTCGGGGCGAGTGATGTTGATCGTCTGGTTGAGGTGGTAGACACCGGGGGTGACCAGCAGGTTCTTGCCGGCCGCGAGAGCGGTGTTCATGTCGGCCGCGGTGGCGCCGGGCTTGACGATGTAGAACTGGTCGATCGGCAGGGACTTGCCCTCCGGGGTCTTCCCGCTCCACGTGGTGCCCACGGCGTTGCTCTGCAGCCCGGGCACGAACACCTGGTAGGCGCCGGCGCTGTTGACGTACAGGAACGGCTTCTCACGGATGGTCGGTGAGCTGGCGACGTTGGTGTACGTCGGGAAGGACTGGGCGGGCGCGCCCTGGTCGCCGACGAAGACCATGTTCCAGTTGGAGCCGGACCAGCTGCCCATCTGCGAGTTCCGGGTGAGGAACTGCTGCTGGGAGCCGGACTGGATCTGCCCGTCGACCTTGGTGTCGGAGATGAAGCCGCCGCTGGACCAGCCGCCGTCGTCGAGCGCGAGGTTGCCGCGCACGTGCATGCGCCGGTACGGGGCGGCCTGGGAGACGGCCCAGCGGTCGCTGCCGTTGGCGGGGTTGACCGACAGGTTCTCGGCGTCGCGCCAGAAGTTCTGGGTGGCGTTGCCCTGGAACCAGTCGGCCTCCGCGTGCACGGAACCGTTGATGGTCACGTCGTCCGGCGAGAAGCCCAGGCCGGCGACCTGGGTGTAGAAGCCGACGTTGGCGTTGGCGGTGTAGGTGCCGGGCTTGAACAGCAGAGCCTGGCGGGCCGAGCCGAACTGGTTGGTCTCCTGCTGGGAGAAGACCGAGTCCAGCTTGGACTGGATGCTGGACGCCGACATCGACGGGTCGAACACCGTCACGTTGGGACCGAAGTCCGGAGTACCCGGCGGGTTCGTCGTGCCTCCGCCACCCAGGATGAAGGACTGCGCGGCGGTGCCGTTGCAGGTGTACTGCACCAGCTGCACGCTGTCCGCGGTGGACGCGCTGGGGACGTCCAGGCACTTCCCGCTGTTGCGGTTGACGAAATGATAGGCGCCGTCCGCCTCGGCGACGGGCATCCACTGCTGGTTGTTGCCGCCGGAGTACGTCCACAGCTGGGCGGTCGCGTTGTCGGCGGTGGAAACGCCGGTGACGTCCCAGGCCTTGGTGGCGTCGAGATTGCTGCTCACTCGGTAGTAGCCGCCGCTGGTGGCCACCAGCTGCCAGTTCTGGGCGGTGCTGCCGTTGCACGAGTACTGCTGGACGGCGGTGCCGTCGGCACTCGCGGCCGAGCGGGCGTCGACGCACTTGCCGCTGCCCTTGTTGACCACGGTGGTATAGCCGGTCGGCAGGGCGGCGGCCGCCGCGGTCTGCGCGTTCGCCGAGTCCTGCGAGGCGTACGCGATGCCGGACGCGGTGCTCGCCACGAGCGCGACCACGGTCAGAACCGTCGGTATCCGGTGGCGGCCGGAAAGTCTCTTCCGTCTGAGCACGAATTTCTCCTGTGGTGATGGGGGTGTAAGGGCGGAGCGCGTCCGTCAGCCGGTGTACTTGGCGAAGATGCTGGTGAACTGCCAGGCGTTCTGGGCCACGCCCGAGCAGGTGTCGTTGTTCGGGTAGGCGCCGGAGCAGGGACGGTCACGGTTGACCGACCAGAACGTCAGCCGCGCCAGGTGGTGCTGCTGTGCGTAGGCCAGGATGGTCTGGAAGTCGGCCGTGGTGACGGTCTCGTTGACGTCCGTGATGCCGTTCATGGACGAGATGCCCATGTCCCGGTACGCCTGGTCGTCGGTGTACTTGTAGGCGTTCTTGAGCGCCGTCTTCAGGCCCTCCGCGGCCCGCTGAGTGAGCGTGCCCATGTTCTGGCCGGCGCCGCCGAAGTCGAACGGCATGATGGTCCAGCTGTCCACGGTCAGTCCGGACGCGGCGGCCCTGTTGATCAGGCTGGTGTCGGGGCCGCTCTGGCCGGTGCCGATGGTGACGTACACCTTGATGCCCGGGTTGTTGGCCTTGACGGTCTTGAGGGCGTCCACGGTGCGCTGCTGGACCGTGGTGTTGCTGTAGGCGTCGGCCTCCAGGTCGATGTCGATGGCCTTGAGCCCGTAGGCGTTGATGACCTTCTGGTACGCGGCCGCCAGTTCGCCGGCGCTGGAGCAGGAGCTCTCCAGCTTGTTGCCGCTGTATCCGCCGAAGGACGGGATGATGTCGCCGCCGTTCGCCCGCACGGTGTTGACGGTCTGCTGGTCGACGCCGCCGGTCAGCGGGCGGCCGCCGTCCCACTGGGGGTTGCAGTAGCCGTTGCTGAGGATGAAGGCCAGGGTGAACCACTTGACGCCGGTGGCGTTCATGACGGTGGTGGGGCTGGGCGGGCTGCCCCAGCCGTTGTAGATGTACGGGGCGACGGCCATCGGCGCGGAGGTGGAGGGCGGCGGGGTCGTGCCCCCGTCGGCGACGGGTGCGGTCCACTTCTGGTTGGCCGCGCCGGTGCAGCTCCAGATTTGTATGGCGGTGCCGTTGGCAGAGGTGTTGCCCGTGACGTCGAGACACTTGTCGGCCTGCGGATTGACGATGTCGCGGGCCGCACTGACCGTCCACTTCTGGTTCGCGCCACCGCCGCAGTCCCACAGCTGGAGCCTGGCGCCGTTGGCGGTCGAGTTGCCGGTGACGTCAAGGCACTTGCCCAGGGCCCGGATGGTCCCGTCGGAGCCGACAGTCCACTGCTGGGCGGCGGTGCCGTTGCAGTCGTAGAGCTGTACGGCCGTGCCGTTCGTGGAACTCGCGCCGGCCACGTCGAGGCACTTGCCCCCGAGACCGGTGATGCTGCCGGTGGCCGCCGCCGCGGGCGACACGGTGATCGCACCGGCGGAGAGAGTCAGTGCTGCAGTCGCGAGGGTGGCGCGCAGCGCGGTGGAGCGCGCGAGGGAACGTCTGACCATCATGGGGGGTCACAGCCCTTCAGAAGTGGCTGACGGTGTGGGGGGTGTTCACATGAATGAACGACGAGCGTGTCCGTGGAAGCTCGGTGATCGGTGAACTTAAAGGTCTGCACCAGACACGTCAAGAGATGAAGACAAGGGAGCGCCGAATTGGGATGTCTTCACAAGGAGTTGAACGCGCCGTCAACCTCCGGCGAGACGACGGGCAGCCGGGAATCCGGCGTGCGGCACCCGGATGTGACACCGATCAGCCGAGGCTCAGGCGGCACAGCCGATCCTGGGACTCCGTCCAACTGCCCTCCGCAGCAGGCGGGTTTCCAGCGTCCACTGTCCACCAACGCCCACTTGTCACGCGCGACGTGCAGGAAGTCGCCGATGAGCTTGACAGAGTCCGCCTCGCTCGGCACCAACCTCGGCTGCCTGCGCACCCCGATAGACACAGCAACTTGCATATCGTTGAGTGCTGTTCCGACAACAACGACGTCGCCCACGCGACTCACAGAGCGAGCCTGTAAGCGGATCCGGAGCGGTGTCACGGCGTCCCCCAGGCCGGGCACCGGGGTTCCGGTCAGCAGATGCGACAACAACACCGCTCCGTCGCGGCGTTCCAGGACGGTCCCCCCTCCTCCGGTGGAGTATGGGCTCGCACCGGTTGGCTCCGGCGATCCGTCCGCTCAGGACATCGCCTGGCAACTGCTGCCCCTAGAGCTGGGGTTCGGCTCCGGACAGGCATGCTGGCGTCGGCTGGGTCGATGGCAGCAGGCTGGAGTCTTCGAGCAGCTGCACCGCATCTTGCGGGCGAAACTGAATGCGGCCGGCGAGCTGGATTGGTCGCGCGCCTGTGTGGACGGCTCTCACGTCCGCGCGAGAAGGGGGAACCCCGACTGGTCCGTCTCCGGTCGACCGGTGGAAGACGGGCAGCAAACACCACTTGATCTGTGACGGCAAGGGCACTCCGCTCCATGTCATCACGACCGCCGCGAACGTCAACGACGTCACCCAGACCCTCGCCCTGGTCGACGGCATTCCGTCGGTAGCCGGACGCCCGGGCCGTCCGCGTAAGCGCCCTGAAGCCGTCCTGGGCGGCAAGGCCTACGACTCGAAGGCGGTACGAGGTGCGGTACGACATCGCCGGATCCTGCCGGTGATCTCCCGCAAGGACGCCCCGAACATCAAGGGCCTGGGCAAGCTGCGCTACGTCGTGGAGCAGACTTTCGCCCTGCTTCACCAGTTCAAACGCCTTGCTGTGCGCTGGGAGAGGCGCCTTGAACTCCACGACACTTGCGTCTCACTGGCCTGCGGCCTCATCTGCTGGAGGCGCCTCAAGAAGGCCGCATCGTGATCCATCCGTGGGGGCCGGAAAGGCCGCGGGCCATGGCTATGCCGAGGCCAGGAAGTCCCGTACCGCGTCCGCGAAGCCGACCGGGTCGTTGGCGTACAAGAAGTGGTCCGTCCTCAGTTCGACGAGACGGGTGCCGGGCCGCCGAGCGGCCATCTGCGCTGCCTGCTCCGCCGACAGCACACCGCCTTCGGCGCCGCGTATCAGCAGTGCCGGGCAGGCGGAGCCGGTCCAGTCCGCCCAGTGGTCACCGTGGACCTGGTCCTCGGATTCGTAGATGTCCTTGGGGTGGAAGTGCAGGCCCCAAGTTCCGTCCGGCCGCACGCGAACGGCGGATTCGAGGAAGGGGGCGAACGGGCCCAGCTGCGCCACGAACGCCTGCCGGCTGGGGCGGGTGCCCTCCGGAAGGTTCAGCACGAACGCCAGCGGGTTGCTGCCGTCCAGGCCGAGCTCGGCACAGCCCTCGCCGTTGACCAGCGCGGTCACGCGCTCGGGATGGCGGGCGGCGAACTGGTAGGCGTTGATCGCGCCGAGCGAGTGGCCGAGGAGGGCCGCGCGGTCCAGTCCCAGGTGGTCCATGAGGGCTTCCAGATCGGCGAGGTAGCCCTCCCGACTGTAGTCGGCCGCCCGGTCGGAGTCCCCGTGGCCGCGTTGGTCGGGCGCTATGACCCGCCAGTCCGGGGCGAGGCGGGCGGCGAGATCGGCGTACGACATGCCCTCGGACATGTGCCCGTGCAGGGCGAGCAGCGGGCGGCCGGGTCCGCCGAAGTCCACGTAGGACAGGGTGCGGCCGTCGATGGTGAGCGCGGAACGCTTGGCGTTGTCGGTGTTCATGGGTTCACGGTAGCCGACATCTATACGCGTGTACAAGACGCTTGTGTAGGACAGCTGTATAAACCTCGGCGCCGTGCGATCGCCTACCCCGACTGGTCGTCGGCGTGAGTGAATGGCCCCCAGGTCGCGCAACAGGGGAGGGCCGTAGCCGGCCTGTCGCGGACAGTGCCCCTTGCGCCCCAGTTGAGGCCACCGCGGAGGTCCCGACACCGCCTCCATGGTGGTGGCACGCACTGTCGCGCCCAGAACTATGGTGTCCCGCCACATACGCCTCTGACCTGCACCTTCCTACGGTGTGGCGACACGCAAGCGTCCCCGTCACACGCCAGGAAGTGGTGCCGATGTCCTCCCCCGCGACCGCTCCACCAGCCCCGTCCAGCCTCCCGAGGATCGTCGCCGCCAGTCTCATCGGCACCACCATCGAGTGGTACGACTTCTTCCTGTACGGCTCGGCCGCCGCGCTGGTGTTCAACAAGTTGTTCTTTCCGGACTCCGACCCGCTCGTCGGGACGCTGCTGTCGTTCCTGACGTACGCCGTGGGGTTCGCGGCGCGGCCGTTGGGGGCGCTCGTGTTCGGGCACTACGGTGACCGGCTGGGGCGGAAGAAGCTGCTGGTGCTGAGTCTCGTGCTGATGGGCGGCGCCACGTTCGCCATCGGGCTGCTGCCCACGCACGCCACCGTCGGTACCGCCGCGCCCGTGCTGCTCACCATGCTGCGGCTGGTGCAGGGCTTCGCACTCGGTGGTGAGTGGGGCGGTGCCGTCCTGCTGGTGTCGGAGCACGGCGACGCGCGGCGGCGCGGCTTCTGGGCCTCGTGGCCGCAGACCGGCGCGCCGGCCGGGCAGTTGCTCGCGACCGGTGTGCTGTCGCTGCTCACCGCCGTACTGTCCGACGACGCCTTCGGCTCGTGGGGGTGGCGGATTCCGTTCCTGCTCTCCGGCGTGCTCGTCATCGTCGGTCTGTGGATACGGCTGTCCGTCGACGAGTCGCCCGTCTTCAAGGAGGCGCTGGAGCGGGCCGAGGCGCGCCGGGCCGACGTGGAGGAGAAGCTGCCGCTCGTCTCCGTGCTGCGGCACCACTGGCGGGACGTGCTCGTGGCGATGGGCGCCCGGATGGCGGAGAACATCAGCTACTACGTGATCACCGCCTTCATCCTCGTCTACGCCACCACCTCGGCCGGCGTCTCCAAGCAGACCGCGCTCAACGCCGTGCTCATCGGCTCCGCCGTGCACTTCGCCGTCATCCCGGCCTGGGGCGCGCTGTCCGACCGGGTCGGTCGGCGGCCCGTGTACCTGCTGGGCGCCGCCGGTGTCGGGCTGTGGATGTTCCCGTTCTTCGCCCTGGTCGACAAGGGGTCGTTCGGGTACCTGATCCTCGCCGTGACCGTCGGCCTGGTGCTGCACGGAGCGATGTACGCGCCCCAGGCCGCGTTCTTCGCCGAGATGTTCGCGACCCGGATGCGGTACTCGGGCGCCTCCATCGGCGCCCAGTTCGCCTCCGTGGCGGCCGGTGCGCCCGCTCCGCTCGTCGCCACCGCGCTGCTCTCGGACTACGGCAACTCCACCCCGATCGCGCTGTACGTGATCGCCGCCGCCGTGCTCACCCTGGTCGCCGTGGGAGTCGCGCGCGAGACGCGGCACCGGGATCTCGCCCGGGTCGAGGAGGACGGCGGCGAGTCCGCTGCGGCGGCTCCGGCCGCCGAGGCGCGGACCGTCTGATCGGCCGCCCTCGACGGCCTCCGTACCGACCGGCCCCGCGCGGGGCCGGTCAGTGCCGTCCAGGCGCCGCCAGCCGGTGGAGTCTCAGGGCCAGTTGGATCTCCAGCGCCCGGGCGGGGGTCTGCCAGTCCGCGCCGAGCAGGCGGCCCACGCGCTCCAGCCGCTGCGCCACCGTGTTCACATGCACGTGCAGCGCGTCCTTGGTGCGCGCCGGGCTCATCCCGCTTTCGAAGTACGCGTCCAGGGTGCGCAGCAGTTCCGTGCCGCGCCGCTCGTCGTACGACACCAACGGGCCGATGGTCCGCTCGACGAAGCCGGCGATGTCCCGTTCGCCGGCGAGGAGCAGGCCGAGGAAGCCGAAGTCCTCGGCCGCCGCGCCGTCCCCGGCCCGGCCCAGCAGGTGCAGCGCGTCCAGGCAGCGGCGGCCCTCGGCATAGGCGGCGGCCACGGTCTCGGGGTTCCCGGCCAGGTCGGTGAGGGGTGCCGAGGCGCCGACGGTGACCGGCTGGTGGACGGCCGTGCCCAGATGACGGGCGGTGCGCCGGGCCACCTCCGTGGCGGTGTCGCCGGCGCCGAGGGGCAGCAGCAGGACGGTGCCGCCGTCGCGGGCCGCGGCCAGTCCGTGCCGGGTGGCCGCGAGGTGGGAGGCGGCGGACCACAGCCGGCGGCGGGCCGCGGCCTCCTCGTCGGCGTCGGCCGCCGGGCCGTCGAGGCGGGCGGCGAGGACGACATGGGTGGCGTCCAGGTCCGCCTGGAGGCGGCTGGCGCGTTCGCGCAGCAGGCGCGGGTCGCGGTCGCGGGCGTCGAGCAGGTCGTCCAGCAGCTCGCCGCGCACCCGCTGTTCGGCCTCGGCGGCGGAGCGGCGGGCGAGCAGCAGCAGGGAGGTGACCATCGCGGCGCGCTCCAGGGTGCGCTGGTCGACGGGGTCGAGACCGGGGTGGCCGCGCAGGACCAGGGCGCCGAGGAGTTCGCCGCCGGCGGCCACCGCGGCGATCCAGTCCGTGCCGTGCCGTACGGCGTGGCCCTCGGCCCGGGACGCCTCCAGTGCCCCGGCCGGTGCCGCCGCGGCCTCGGTGAACTCGACGGTGCCGTCGAGGACCTGGGAGACGGCGGCGGCCACGTCGTGGACCTGGCCGCCGCGCAGGACGAGTTCGGCGAGCCGGTCGTGGACCTCGGAGGCACGCTCGATGACGGCGCTGCGGTCCCGGATGATCTCGTTGGCGCGCTCCAGGCCGGACAGGGCGGCCCGGGTCTCGGCGAGCAGGTTGGCGGTATCGATGGCCGCCGCGGCGAGCGCGGCGAACGAGCCGAGCAGGGCGATCTGCTCGCGCTCGAAGACCCGCGCGCGCCGGTCCGCCGCGAAGAGGACGCCGATCACGTGCGGGCCGAGCATCAGCGGGACCCCGAGGATGGCGACCAGGCCCTCGTCGCGGACCCCGGCGTCGATGGCGTGGGTGTGCTGGAAGCGGCCGTCCTGGAAGTAGTCGTCGGTGACGTACGGCCGCGCGGTCTGGGCGACGAGTCCGCCGAGCCCCTCTCCCATGCCGAGGCGCAGTTGCTGGAAGCGCGCGGAGACGGAGCCCTCCGTGACCCGCATGTAGGTGTCGCCGCGGGCGGGGTCGTTGAGGCTGAGGTAGGCGACGTCCGTGCCGAGCAGGGAGCGGGCGCGCTGCACGATCGCCTGCAGGACGGCGTCCAGGTCGCGCAGTCCCGCGAGGTCGTGGGCGGTCTCGAAGAGCGCCGACAGCTCCGCCTCGCGCCGCCGGCGGCCCTCCAGCTCCGCGCGGACGCGCAGGGCGAGCAGTCTGGCCTCTTCCAGCGCGGCGAGCCGGCCGGCCGGCTCGCCCGCGGCGCGGGCGAGCAGCACGGGCTGCTCGTAGGCCTCCACGGAGGCGTCGCGGGCCAGCAGGTCGAGGTAGGGGGCCTCGGCGCTGCCGCTGGGTGCCGACTGCAGGTGATCGCGGGACATGGTCACAGGATTCCGTATCGGCCGGCCGGCCCGGCAGGCCTGTGGAAAACTCCCGGAGCCGGAGCCGGAGCCGGCGCCGCCGGGCCGGTCAGTGGGCCGTCCACCCGCCGTCCAGGACGAGCGAGGTGCCGGTGACGAAGGACGCCTGCGGGCTGCACAGGTAGGCCACGGCCTCGGCGACCTCCTCGGGTTCGATGAGCCGCCGCACGGCGCTGTCCTTCAGCAGGACCTCGGAGAGCACCCGTTCTTCGGGGATGCCGTGCGCCTGCGCCTGGTCGGCGATCTGCTTCTCGACCAGTGGGGTACGCACATAGGCCGGGTTCACACAGTTCGAGGTCACACCGTGGGCGGCGCCTTCCAGTGCGGCCGTCTTGGACAGGCCTTCGAGGCCGTGTTTGGCGGCCACATAGGCGGACTTGAAGGCGGAGGCGCGCAGACCATGGACGGAGGACACATTCACGATCCGGCCCCAGCCTTGCGCGTACATGTGCGGGAGGGCGCCGCGGATGAGGCGGAAGGGTGCCTCCAGCATCACGGTCAGCACCGTGTGGAACACCTCGGGCGGGAACTCCTCGATGGGCCGCACGAGTTGCAGTCCGGCGTTGTTGACCAGCACATCGGTGCCGGCGGCGGCGCGTTCGGCGGCGTCCAGGTCGGTGAGGTCGACGACCAGCGGCACGACGGTGCCCGCGAGGCCGTCGGTCCGCTCCGCCTGCTGGGCCAGCTCGGCCAGGCCGGCCGCGTCCCGGTCGACGGCGCGCACCTCGGCCCCGGCGGCGGCCAGCCGCAGCGCGCAGGCGCGGCCGATACCGCCGGCGGCACCGGTGACGAGCGCGGTACGGCCGTCGAGATCGAGCGCGAGGGCCTGGGACCGGAGGTCGGGACCGGGCAGGGGGGTGGGCGAGGTCATGTGCCGACCCTAAGCGGAACCCATCGGTCACCACATGTGGTGACCACCCATACTTCAGCTGGCATCCATAGGGTCAAACCATGTGGGTGCCTCCGACATGGCTTGCTTGATCCGGAAGAGCCCGAACTCGTGCAGTTCGGGTAGCGCGTCCACCTCGAACCAGCCGACGTCCAGCGACTCGTCGTCGTTGACCCGGGCCTCCCCGCCCACGGCCCGGCAGCGGATGGTGATGTCCATGTACTGGCAGATGTCGCCGTTGGGGTAGGTCACCGGGTCAAGGGCCTGGACCAGGACGATCCGCTCGGCGGCGCAGTGCACCGCCGTCTCCTCGAAGACCTCCCGCACGGCGCAGGCCGCGGGCTGCTCACCCGGCTCCGGGATACCGCCGATCACCGACCACTTGCGCGTGTCGGACCGCCGGCCGAGCAGCACCCTGCCCTCGTCGTCGAAGACGATCGCGGTGACCCCGGGGAGCCACAGCAACTGTCGGCCGGCGGTGGCCCTGAGCGTGCGGATGAATTCGGGAGTAGCCATGAGCCGACCCTAACGGGCCGCCGCACCACGCCCCGGCCGGTTATGGGGTAGTACGACGGTCATACGGTGGTCGTACGGCTACACGTCACCGGCGCGCCGGGCGCGCAGTCCGGACCCGATCGCCCAGCCGATCCCGCCCGCGGCGACCAGCACCAGGGCGATCTCCGGGAGGATGCCCAGCTCGGTGGCGGGCGTGGTGGACGTGCGCAGCGGCACCTTCTGGACGAGATAGGCGGGCACGAACATGCCGGTCCGCTGGGTGATCCGCCCGTCCGGCATGATGACCGCGCTGACACCGCTGGTCACCGGCACGGTCACGGTACGGCTGTGCTCGACCGCGCGGATCCGGGACATGGCGAGCTGCTGGTACGTCATCTCGCTGCGGTCGAAGGTGGCGTTGTTGCTCGGCACGGAGATTATCTCCGCCCCGTGCGTCACGGTGTCCCGCACGGCCCAGTCGAAGGCGGCCTCGTAGCAGGTGGCCAGGCCGACCTTGGCGCCGTCGATGTCGAACACACCCGGCTTGGTGCCCCGGTCGAAGTCCTGGTGGGCCATGTCGGTCCAGCTCTTGTTGATGGCTCCGACGAGCGAGCGAAGCGGAAGATACTCGCCGAAGGGCTGGATCTGCCGCTTGTCGTAGGTCTGCGTCGGTCCCTTGGCCGGGTCCCAGAGGATCTGCTCGTTGAGCAGCTTGCCGTCCTTCTCCACCACCGTGCCGACGGAGACGGGGACGCCGATGTCCTTGGCCGCCTGCTCGATGACGAGGGAGGCGTCGGCGTACTCGAACGGGTCGATGTCGGAGGAGTTCTCCGGCCACAGGACGTAGTCCGGCTTGGGGACCTTGCCCGCCCTGACATCGGCGGCGAGCTTGTGCGTCTCGCGCGCGTGGTAGTCGAGCACCGCCCGCCGCTGGGCGTTGAACTCCAGTCCGGAACGCGGCACGTTGCCCTGGATGAGCGCCACGGTGGCGGTGCCGTCCTCCGCCTTGTCGCTCACCAGCGCGCGGGCCGCGAGCGCGCCGCCCAGCGGTACGGCCACGCTCAGCAGCGCGGCGGTCGCGGCGGCCGGCCGCACGGTGTGCGTCCGGTGCCGCTCGGCCATCAGCCGCCAGGCCTCGTACAGGCCGAAGCCGCACAGGACGACCGCGAAGCCGAGCACCGGGGTGCCGCCCACCGCGGCGAGCGGCAGGAAGACGCCGTCCGCCTGACCGAACGCGATCTTGCCCCAGGGGAAGCCCCGGAACGGCACGCGCGCGCGTACCGCTTCGCCCGCGATCCACACGGCCGCGGCCCACACCGGCCACGCGGGCAGCCGGGAGACCGCGGCGACGCCGACGCCGACCAGCGCTACGAAGGCCGCCTCGATCGCGACCAGGGCCAGCCAGGGCCCCGGACCGACCTCCACGCCGGTCCACACCAGCAGCGGCAGCAGGAAGCCCAGGCCGAAGAGGTAGGCGAGGCCGAGCGCCGCCTTCCAGCTCCGGCCGCGCAGCACCCAGGCGAAGCCGGCGAAGGCGGGCAGGGCCAGCCACCACAGGGTGCGCGGCGGAAAGCTGACGTAGAGCAGCACTCCGCTCAGCGCGGAGGCGGCGGCCGGGACCAGGCGCAGGATCCGGCCGCCGCGCACGCCGGGGGCGGGGCGCGGTTCGAGCTGGTCCGGCTGGTCCACGGAAGGTGCGGTGACGGTCACCCGGGTGAGTGTACGGCGGTCGCCATCACCGCCGACAGCACGGTCCGGCACCGGAACACCGGCGGTTGTCGCTGGTGGACACGTTGAAGGCGGCCGAGCGCCCTTGCTGGGAGGATCGCCGTTATGTGGCGGAATCACAGCGTTTCCCCGCGCCTCATCCCCAAATCGCCCATGAGCCGTTACGGTGTGCCCAGCTTCGGCGGCGCGGCCGGAACCGGTACGCGGCCGTGGCCTGCCACAGGTCGGGGGACCGGGTACGAGGGGCGAACGGGTGGGGTCGACGGGGACGGGATCCGTGACCGGTGCATACGGTGCGGACGTCTACAGCACGCGAAGAAACGTTTCCGACGGGACGGGCATGATCCTGTTGGGGGCCTGCGCCGGGTGGTCGCTGATCACCGCGGCGGCCCACGACGGACGGCCCGAGGGCATGCTGCTCGCGGTGCTCGCCGTGGCCGCCGGCTATGCCGCGGGCCGGGTCTCCGGTGCGCTGCTGCCGGTGGCCGCGCCCTGCGTCGGCGCGGTGGCGGGACTCGCCCTCGCCCTGGCGCTGCCCGGGCTCTCCCCCGGTCCCTGGTACGCCGCCCCGCTCGGGCACGCCGGCGCGACGGCCGCGCTGCTGGCACTGGCCACCGGCGCCGCGTGCTGTGCCGCCTGGGCGACGGGCGTACCGGCCCTCCGGTTCGGACTGCGGGCGCTGGCCTGCGCCGTCGTGGCCGCCGGCGCCGTGCTCGGATCGGCGGCCGGGTGCGCGGCCAGCGCGGCCGTCCTGCTGTGCTCGCTCGCCGCGGGCGCGGCGCGCGGCCGGGGCGCGTGGCTGGCGGGACCGGCCGTTGCGGCGGGCCTGGTCGCGGCCGCGATCTGGGCGCTCGCCGCGGACGTGCTGCCCGCCGGCCTCACCGGGGCGCTCGATGACCGGTTCACCGCGCACCGGGTAGGGCTGTGGCGGGACGCCCTGGGGGTGGCGGGCCGGCACAGCGGCCTGGGGGTCGGCCCCGGCCGGTTCGGCGAGCTGAGCACAGCCGCGCCGCGGACCCTGCTGTCCGACGGCAGACCGCACTCGGCCCCGCTGCAGCAGGCCGCCGAGCAGGGGCTGGTCGGGGTGTTCCTGCTGGTCGCCGTGTTCTGCTGGGTCCTGTACGCGCTGTGGCGCAGCCCCCGTTCCACACCGGTGGCGCTCACCGCGGGCCCGGCCCTGACCGCGCTGGCCGCCCTCGCCTCGGTGAGCAACGCCCTGAGCTTCACGACGGTGACGGCGGGCGCCGCGCTCCTGGCCGGCTGGGCCACGGCCCGGCCCTGGGCAGGCGTCGGCGCGGCACCGGGACGGTGAGCGGAGAGCCGGGCGGGCCGGCTCAGCCGGCCGTGCCCGGGCTGATCGTCCGCAGGCGGTCCCTGATGATCCTCACCGCCGACTCCGCGTTGTCCACGGTGACGGTGAAGGTGTGGCCGTCCCACAGGCGCAGCACGATGCCCTCGCCACGGCGTACGACGACCGCGGTGCCCTTCTCGGGGCGCCAGCGGTAGCCCCAGCCGCCCCACTGGCGGGGGGTGACCAGGGCGGTGAAGTCGGCGCCGGCCACGTGGGAGAGCGGGATGCGGCGGCGCGGCAGTCCGACGTGCCCACAGCGCACCTCGACACACTCCCTGTCGAGCTTGAGGTCGACGTGCACGAAGGCGAGCGTGCCGAAGAGGACCAGCAGACCGGCCGCGATGCAGCCCACGACGGACATCACCAGCGGGGCCGTGCCGGAGGTCCAGGCCGAGTCGACGGCCAGTTCGATACCGAGTGCCATGCAGGCGGCACCGACCAGGGCCAGCAGCCACTGGACCCGGTTGGTGGCGCGTCCCGTCCAGACGTCCGGGGGCGGAGTGTCGTCGGCGTCGGGGTGGTCCCTCATGTTTACGAGGTTACTCAGGTTTCGCTGCGCGGGGAGCCGCTCGCGGTGGGTGACTGCTCCGTGCGGCCCAGACCGGGGCCCGGGCCGCCGCGGACGGGGGCCGAACCGGTGCGGGTCAGCTGCGGTCGGCGAGCGGGCCGGTGGCCGGCAGCAGCCGTCCCTCGGCGTAGTGCAGCGCGGGCGCGGGCAGCGGGCCCGGCCGGCCGCTCAGCAGGACCGTCAGCGTGCCCTCGGCGGGGGCCTCGGGTGCGGGGAGTTCGCCGAGCCGGCGCAGCGCCTGCGCGGCCACCGCTCCGGCGGAGCCGTGCAGCACGAGCGGGGCGGCGCCGGGGCGCTGGACGGCGGCGCGGATACGTTCCGCCACCAGCTCGTAATGGGTGCAGCCCAGGACGACGGTCGTTACATCGTCGGGCGTGAGTGCGGCCGCCGCGGCGACGGCCGCGTCGATGGCCGCCTCGTCCGCGTGCTCGACGGCCTCGGCCAGACCCCAGCACGGCACCTCGGCCACCCGCACGCCGTCGGCGAACTCCTCGATCAGACCGCGCTGGTAGGCGCTGCCCGTGGTCGCGGGGGTCGCCCAGATGGCGACGGGTCCGCCGCCGGCCGCGGCCGGCTTGATCGCCGGGACCGTGCCGATGACCGGGATGCCGGGTTCCAGGCGGGCGCGCAGCGCGGGCAGGGAGTTCACGGTGGCCGTGTTGCAGCCGATGATCAACGCGTCGGGCTTGTGGGCCGCGGCGGCCTCGGCGACGTCCAGGGCACGCCGGGTGACGTCCTCGGGGGTACGCGGCCCCCAGGGCATGCCGTCCGGGTCCAGGGAGAGCACGAGATCCGCGTCGGGCCGCAGGCGCCGTACCGCGGCGGTGGCCGCCAGCAGGCCGATTCCGGAGTCCATGAGCGCGATCTTCACCCGGCCACGATAGACGATGCCGCCTTGTAAGCCGGTCGGGTGGGGCAGACTGCGGCCGTGAGCGCCTTCCTGTGGATCACCGTCGTATCACTGGCCGCCTGGTGCTGGCTGCTGCTCGGCCAGGGCTTCTTCTGGCGCACCGACGCCCGGCTGCCGCGGCGCCGGGAGCCGGACGAGTGGCCGCCGGTCTGTGTGGTCGTACCGGCCCGGGACGAGGCCGCCGTGCTGCCCGCCAGTCTGCCGTCGCTGCTGGCGCAGGACTATCCGGGGCGGGCGGAGGTCTTGCTGGTGGACGACGGGAGCACGGACGGCACCGGGGAGCTGGCCCGTGAGCTGTCCCGGCGGCACGGCGGGCTGCCGCTCACGGTGGGTTCGCCCGGTGAGCCGCCGGCGGGCTGGACGGGCAAGCTGTGGGCGGTGCGGTACGGCATCGAGTCGGCACGCGCGCGTGACCCCGAATACCTGCTGCTGACGGACGCGGACATCGCGCACGCGCCGGACAGTCTGCGCGAGCTGGTGGCGGCGGCCCGCACCGGGGGCTTCGACGTCGTCTCGCAGATGGCGCGGCTGCGGGTGGCGAGCCTGTGGGAGCGGCTGGTGGTCCCGGCGTTCGTGTACTTCTTCGCGCAGCTGTACCCCTTCCGCCGGATCGGCCGCCAGGGGTCGCGCACGGCCGCGGCGGCGGGCGGCTGCGTCCTGCTGCGCGCGGACATGGCCGAAAAGGCGCGCATCCCGGAGGCGATCCGGCAGGCCGTCATCGACGACGTGGCGCTCGCGCGCGCGGTGAAGGACACCGGCGGCCGCATCTGGCTGGGGCTGGCCGACCGGGTGGACAGCGTCCGCCCCTATCCGCGGCTGCGCGACCTGTGGCGGATGGTCTCCCGCAGCGCCTACGCCCAGCTGCGGCACCACCCGCTGCTGCTCCTCGGTACGGTCGCCGGGCTCGCGCTGGTCTATCTGGTGCCGCCGGCCGCCGTGGCCGTGGGCGCGGCCGGCGGCGGTACGGCGACCGCGCTCGTCGGGGCGTCGGCGTGGGCGGTGATGGCCGGCACGTACCTGCCGATGCTGCGCTACTACCGGCAGCCCCTCTGGCTCGCGCCGCTCCTGCCGTTCACCGCGTTCCTGTACCTGCTGATGACGGTCGACTCCGCCGTGCAGCACTACCGCGGGCGCGGGGCCGCCTGGAAGGGCCGCACCTACGCGCGCCCGGGCGCCGTGCCCGAGGAGGGCTGAGCCCGGCTCACTTGCGGCCGGGCGTCCAGTTCATGCCCCAGCCGTAGGCGCGGTCTATGGTCCGCTGCGGACTCGATCCGCGTTCCGGCACCAGGTACCGCGCCTCGCGCTGGACGAGGAGGTCGCCGCCGGTGTTGGTGATCAGCGCGAGCGCGCACACCGGGGAGGCGACGGTGCACTCGTCCAGCGAGAACTCGATGGCCGCGCCGTGCTCCGGCTGGAGGGTGACGGTGGCGTGCAGGTCGGCGAAGGAGCTGGCGCCCTCGTAGATGGTGACGAAGACGAGGATGCGCTGGAAGTCGTGCTTGTGGTCGAGGTTGATGGTGAGGTTCTCGCCGCTCGACACGGCTCCGGTGCGGTCGTCGCCGTCGAGATGGATGTACGGCGGCCGGTGCAGCGAGCCGAAGGAGTTGCCGAGGGCCTGGACCACACCCTTGCGGCCGTCGGTGAGTTCGTACAGCGCGCACAGGTCGAGGTCGACCTCGCCCCGGCCGGCCCACCGGCTGCCCCAGCCCGGGAACTGCTTGTGCATCTGCCAGTTGAGGTTCACCCGCATGGCACCGGAGGTGCCGCCCTGCTTGGCCAGCGAGACGGACGGGGCCGCCTTGGTGAGGGTGACCTTGGACAGGAGGACCGGCTGGGCGGCTGGTGCGGGTGCGGGTGGTGGCGGGGCCGGAGCCGCGGCGGGACGGGGCGGCGGGGTGGCCCGGGCCGGCGCCGTGGGCGGTGCGGTGTGCTGCGGTTCGTCCACGGTGATACCGAAGTCCGTTGCGAGGCCCTCGAGTCCGCTGCTGTAGCCCTGGCCGACGGCGCGGAATTTCCAGCCGCCCTGGCGGCGGTAGAACTCGCCGAGCACGAAGGCCGTCTCGACGGTCGCGCCGGGGCTGTCGAAGCGGGCGACGACCTGGCCGGTGGCCGCGTCGGTCACCTCGATGTAGAGGTCCGGGACCTGCCCGAACGTCCCGCCGTCCGCGGAGGCGGCCAGCACGATCCGGTCGATGCCGCCCTCCACGCGCGCGAGGTCGGCCAGCACGGTGTCGGTGACGCGTCCACCGGCCGCCCGCTTGCCCTCGTGCCGGACCGCGCCGGAGGTGTGGGCGGGCTGGTTGTAGAAGACGAAGTCCCCGTCGGAACGGACCTTTCCGGCCGCGAGCAGCAGCGCCGAGGCGTCGGCGTCCGGCACCCCCGGGCCGGAGCGCCAGCCCAGTTCGACGCGCAGTGCCGTGGTCGGCACCGGCGTGTTCGATCCTTTCGGCATTGACATGTCCGCCCCCATACGTGTCGGCTCCCGGCTCTCGCGCTTCGGGCCGTGCCCTCTGTGCCCGCGCGTCTCGGTACTGTCATCCCTACCCGCCCAACCTATTCCCGGGCACAGCGCGCGGCCATGAACGGCACAGCAAGATCGCCGGTCAACCGCCGGTAACCCCGAAGGAACTCGGCTTTTACACGATCCAAACGTCGATCTGCGTCCCTTTTTGCCGAGTTCGCTCGGATTGGGGATACCGGGCCACTGGCGACACGGAAAACAACCCTCTTATCGGTCTCCCCAACCAGCACATCGTGGGCTTAACTTATGTCCCATGACCTCCCCCCGCTCCACTTATGGCGGCGGCTACTACTCCGCCTCCTTCCCGGACACCCCGATCTACGACTCGCTCGTCGCCGAGCGTGGCACCCCGCAGATCGCCCCGATCCGGGTCCCCGCCGCCTACGACACGGGCAGCAGCCTGCCCGCCCTCCCGTCGGCCCTCCCCGCCCTCCCGGCGGCTCCGTCGCAACAGCAGCCCCCCGCCTACGGCTACCCGCAGCAGCAGCCCGCGCCGCTGCAGCAGGCGCCCACGGCGTACATCCCGCAGCAGGCGAGCGCCCCGCGCGCCTATCCCGGCCCGCAGGCCCCGCAGCAGCAGCGGCCGATGGCGCCGGGCAACGGGTACGAGGCCATGCGCCCGGCCGCTCCGCGCCCCGCTCCGGCGCCCTACCAGGACCCGTACAACAACCAGCAGTACCGCGGCTACTGACGGCGCGCCCCGGCTGTCGGTGCCGCCTGGCACGATGGACGGCATGGGAAACGCCGAAGTGGAGTCGATCCATGTCCATCCGGTCAAGGCGTTCCGGGGCATCTCGCCCCGGGAGGCCGTGGTGGAGCCCTGGGGCCTGGCCGGGGACCGACGCTGGACGCTGATCGACTACGGGGGAAAGGTCGTCACACAGCGGGAGCAGCCGAGCCTCGCACTGGCCGCCGCCGAGCCTCTGGCCGGCGGCGGCATTCGTCTGTCCGCGCCCGGCGCGGACCCGTTGACGGTCGAGGTGCCGGAACCTGCGGCGACCGTGCCGATGACCGTGTTCGGTACGAAGGTGGAGGGGGTGCCGGCCGACGCGGCCGCGCACGCCTGGTGCAGCGCCTGGCTGGGGGCCGAGGTGCGCCTGGTCCACATGGACGATCCGGCCACCCGCCGTCCCGTCGACCCCGCGTACGCACTGCCCGGCGAGACGGTGAGCTTCGCCGACGGCTACCCCCTGCTGGTCACCACGGTGGCCTCGCTGGAGGCCCTGAACGCCCTGATCGCCGAGGGCCCGAACGCCCACGAGGGACCGCTGCCGATGAACCGGTTCCGGCCCAACGTCGTCGTCGCCGGCACCGAGCCCTGGGCCGAGGACGGCTGGACGCGCATCGCCATCGGTGAGGTGGTCTTCCGGGCCCCGAAGCCCAGCGGACGGTGCGTCGTGACCACCACCGACCAGACCACCGCCGTACGGGGCAGGGAACCGCTGCTCACGCTGGCACGCCACCGCCGGATCGGCGGGAAGCTGCTGTTCGGCCAGAACCTCGTGCCCCTCTCCCCCGGCACGATCAGAGTCGGCGACCCGGTACGGGTGCTGGAGTAGCCACCGGCGGGCGCAGGGCGGTCCGGCGATGATCCGCCGGGCCGGGAACCCGGTGGCGCCCCCCGGTCGTTGAGTGGGTGGGACATTCATGAGAGGCCGCGTGCTTCGGGTACCGCGGCTGACGTGACGTCGCTCTCTCCCGGTCCGGTCCGGGGGTCGGGCGCCGACGCCGGGAGTTGTGACGGACCGGAAGGGGGTGGGGGACATGCGAGCACTCACCGGGCTGTGGCGCTGGCGGCACAACCCGCTGTGCCGTACGACCGATCTGGCCGAGGCGTGGGTGGCCCTCGTGGCACTCCTGCTGATCGCGGTGGCCGCACCCCTGGCCGGCTGTCTGGTCGGGGCCGCCGCCCAGGACTCGCTCCAGCGGTCCGCGCGGCACCAGCAGCACGCGCGCCACCTGGTCACGGCCACCGTGGTCCGGGACCTGGGCGGAGTCATGCCGGAGACCGACCCCGACACCAGCTCCGCGCGGGAGACCCACAGCCGTGTCCTCGCGAGCTGGGCCGGGCCGGACGGCACCGCGCAGCACGGCCCGGTCCTCGCGGACCTCGAGTCCCCGCACCGCGGGGACCGCTTCAGCCTCTGGACCGACCCGCACGGCCGAATAACGACCCGCCCGCTGGACTCCGCCACGGCGACGACGCACGCGGTGCTCGCCGGGGTCGGCACGGCCCTGCTTGCGGCGGGCCTGGTCGAGGGCGGCCGCCGCCTGACCGTGTGGCGCCTGGTCCGCCGGCGGTACGCGCGCTGGGACCAGGCATGGGACCGGGCGGGCCCGGACTGGGGCAAGGCGGGCACCGGCAGCTGACGGCCTTGCGGCTCTGGTCAACCGTGCGTGCACGCACACGCTACGGTGGACCGGCCGAAGCGCTTTCGGCGACAACCCGCGGGTGCACCCCGGGGCGCGCCGGTGACCGGGGGTGCGAACGTGCTCGCACCCCTGGGGCCGAGCACGGTCGCCGACCGGGCACCGGCGGCAGCGCCCCGGCGGGCAGCGAGCCATCAGTACGACGAGGTGGGGGCACAGCAACGCCATGGCACAGGGCACGGTCCAGGTGACGCACACCGGTACTTCGCGGTGGCGGCGCCGCACGGGTGAGTACGCTTCGCTCGCCGCCGCCCTGGAGGCCGCCGCCGACGGCGACGTCCTCACGATCGCCCCCGGCACCTACCGGGAAAACCTCGTCGTCGAGCGGACGGTGACGCTGCGGGGGCCCGAGGGCTCCCCCGGCTCGGTGCGGATCGCGCCCGTGGACGGGGTGCCGCTCACCGTGCGGGCCTCGGCCGTCGTGCAGGACGTGCACGTGGAGGGCCAGGACGCGGCGGCGCCGGCGGTGCTGATCGAGAACGGCACACCCGAACTGATGGATCTGCGGATCGTCACCCGGTCCGCCGCCGGCATCGAGGTGCGCGGCGGCGCCCGCCCCACCGTGCGCCGGTGCACCGTCGACAACCCGGCCGGCATCGGCGTCGCCGTACTCGACGGCGGGAGCGGCGTGTTCGAGGAGTGCGAGGTCGTCGCGGCCGGGCAGGCGGGCGTGGCGGTGCACGGCGGTGCCCATCCGCGGCTGGAGCGCTGCCGGGTGCACCACGCCTCCGGGACCGGGCTGACCGTCACCGGCGAGAACTCCTCGCTGGAGGCGGTGGGGTGCGAGGTCTACGAGGTGCGCGGCTCCGGGGTGCAGGTCACCCAGCGGGCCACCGCGCATCTGACCGACTGCGATGTGCACCGCACCACCGCCGACGGCATCACCCTGGACACCGACGCGGTGCTGACCCTCGCCGACTGCCGCATCCACGACATCCCGGAGAACGCGGTCGACCTGCGCTCCCGATCGGTGCTCACGCTGACCCGGACGACGGTCCGTCAGTTCGGGCGCAACGGCCTGTCGGTGTGGGACCCGGGGACCCGGGTGGATGCCAACCAGTGCGAGATCTTCGACAGCACCGGCGACTATCCGGCGGTGTGGGTGAGCGACGGGGCCACCGCCGTGCTCGACTCCTGCCGGGTGCACGACGTGCCGGACGCGTTGTTCGTGCTGGACCGCGGTTCCCGCGCGGACGTGGTGGACAGCGACCTGTCGCAGGTGCGGAACACGGCCGTGTCGGTGAGCGACGGGGCGACCGCGCAGCTGGACGACTGCCGGATCAGGGAGGCGGCCACCGGCGCCTGGTTCCGCGACCACGGCAGCGGCGGCGCGCTCAACAACTGCACGCTGGACGGCACCCAGACGGGTGTCATCGTCACCAAGGGCGCCGACCCGACCATCGAGCGCTGCACGGTCGACTCCCCCGCCGAGGCCGGTTTCTACGTCTCGGCGGGCGGCCGGGGCAGCTTCCTGGACTGCCGGGTGACCGGCAGCGGCGGGTACGGCTTCCATGTGATCGACGGCTGCCGTACGACGCTGCGCAAGTGCCGTACGGAGCGGTGTGCGCGCGGCGGGTACGAGTTCGCCGAGGGCGGCCCGGACGCGGGGGCCGGCACCGGCCCGGTCGTGGAGGACTGCACCAGCGACGAGAGCGGCGGTCTGCGGCCGCCCGCGGCCCGGGAGGCGACCGCGCAGACTGTGCCGCAGTCCGCCGGCCTGCTGGGCGCGCTCCCCGGGCAGCGGGCGGCGGAGCAGCGGCCGCCGGTGGCCGCCGTGGAGCAGGAGAAGCCGCAGCGCACGTCGAAGGACGTGCTCGGCGAACTCGACACGCTGGTGGGCCTGGAGAGCGTCAAGCGCGAGGTGCGGGCGCTCATCGACATGATCGAGGTGGGCCGGCGCCGGCAGCAGGCGGGGCTGAAGGCGGCCTCCGTCAAACGGCATCTGGTCTTCACCGGCTCCCCCGGCACCGGCAAGACGACGGTCGCCCGGCTCTACGGCGAGATCCTCGCCTCGCTGGACGTGCTGGAGAAGGGCCACCTGGTGGAGGTGTCCCGGGTCGACCTGGTCGGTGAGCACATCGGGTCCACGGCGATCCGCACCCAGGAGGCCTTCGAACGGGCGCGCGGTGGCGTGCTGTTCATCGACGAGGCGTACGCGCTGTCCCCGGAGGACGCCGGGCGGGACTTCGGCAAGGAGGCCATCGACACGTTGGTGAAGCTGATGGAGGACCACCGGGACGCGGTGGTGGTGATCGTCGCCGGGTACACCGCGGAGATGGAGCGCTTCCTGTCCGTCAACCCGGGCGTGGCCTCCCGCTTCTCCCGCACCATCACCTTCGGCGACTACGGCCCCGAGGAGTTGCTGCGGATCGTGGAGCAGCAGGCCGACGAGCACGAGTACCGGCTGGCGCCGGGGGCGTCCGAGGCGCTGCTGAAGTACTTCACGGAGATCCCGAAGGGCCCGGCGTTCGGCAACGGCCGGACGGCCCGGCAGACGTTCGAGGCGATGGTGGAGCGCCACGCGAGCCGGGTCGCCCAGCTGGCCGACCCGACCACCGACGACCTGACCCTGCTGTACGCGGAGGACCTGCCGGAGCTGCCCTGAGCACTTGGTGGCCTCAGCCCCTGGTTCCCGGGCCCGGGCGCTGGCCCGGCAGCTGCGGGCGCAGGCGGGTCAGGAGGCGGGTTCGCTCCCGGGTGAAGGCGGGGTCCGACTGGTAGTCGGAGTGGCCTAGGATCGGTGCCGGGATGGGGTGGTCGGTGCTGCGGCCGTAGGCGAGCGGGTCCCGCAGCGGCTCGTGGTCCACGTCGGGGGCGGTGTCGTCGGGGATCCGGGCGGGGACACGGACGGGGCCGCCGATGGGGTCGGTGCGGCGGTACAGGTTGCGCCAGCAGGCGATGTCGTGGTGCAGGGCGGCGAGCGCGGGCGGGCCGAAGTGGGCCGGGAACCAGCGGCCGTACAGGCGCTCCAGCGGGGAGCCGTAGGTGAGCAGGGCGACCCGGGCCCGTACGGGCGGCGGCAGCTGCCAGGCCGCGGCGGCGGCGAGGACGCTGCCCTGGGAGTGGCCGGACAGGACCAGCCGGCCGCCGGTGCGCCGGGTCCAGGTGGCCATGCGCCAGGTCAGGTCCGGCACGGCGCGTTCGGCGTAGCAGGGCGGGGCGAAGGGGTGGGCGGCGCGGGGCCAGAAGGTGCCGACGTCCCAGAGGATGCCGATGGTGCGCCGCGCCGAGGCGTCCTTGTAGGCGCGCCGGCCCCAGGTCACGAACAGCAGGAAGCCGAGTCCGACCAGCCAGGAGCCCAGCGCCTGC
Organism: Streptomyces sp. NPDC088810; assembly: GCF_044750305.1. NCBI lineage: Bacteria > Bacillati > Actinomycetota > Actinomycetes > Kitasatosporales > Streptomycetaceae > Streptomyces > Streptomyces sp. NPDC088810. The sequence goes on along the minus strand of NZ_JBIVJQ010000003.1, from coordinate 378,411 downwards.
GAGGTCTCGGCCACGGCTTGGACGAGGTGGTGGGCGTGGTGGGCCGCCCCGTCGGGCGTCTCCCTGGTGGCCAGGGCTCCGGTCAGCGCCGCGCTGCCCAGGACGAGGGTGGTGGCGGTGAGCACGGCGACGACGAGGGGCGCCCGGTCGGTCAGGGTGGCCATGGCCCGGGCATGGGCGATGGCGCGGGTGCGCGAGGGGTCCTCCGGTTCGCCGGGGTGCTCGCGGCGCACCCGGTCGCGTTCGGCGCGGGCGAGCCGGGCGGTGCGCGTTGCGAGCGCGGCGGTCAGGAGGAGCAGGACGGCGAGGAGCGGCGGGATGGCGGACGCCTGCCAGGTCAGCAGGACGGGCGGCCCGGCGAGCAGGGCGCGGGTGCCGTCCAGCCAGTCGGCGACCCGCTGCGCGACCCCGCCGGAGATCACTCCGCCGAGCGCGCACGCGAGCAGCGCGACGGCGGGGCCGCCGAGGCCGCGCATCCCGGCGCGCGGGTCGGGGCGGCGCCGGTGCAGGTACCCGGCCACGGCGGCGAGGGTGAGGACGAGCAGACCCTGGGCCAGCATCAGGGCGCCGAAGGCCGGATCGCCGGGCAGCCGGCCCGCGGACTGCCAGCCGGGCCGGGACCAGCCGGCATAGAGCAGGCCTAGCAGCAGCAGCGCTGACGCCGCGAGCGGCAGAGCGCGTACGAGGTGCCGGTCGAGCCGCCGGTCGAGGCGGCGCTCACTGCGGCCCCGTCGGCACACCACGCCCACGACCGCGGCCCCGCAGGCGAGCAGGGCCACCGCCAGCAGCCGGCCGAGCAGCTCCAGCACCACGGGCCCGCCGCCCCGCTGATCGAAACGCACCGCCGGCGTGACGACGGCACCGGCCACGGTGAGCAACCCTGCGGCGGTGTGCGCCGCCCGCAACCGGGCAACCAACCGCCGCCCGTACCAGAACCCGGGCCGAGCGAGCGCGCTGCCGTGGGGGGCGGAGTCGTGCTCGTCCTGCTCGGGGCCGCGAGCACCTGACACGGGGCTGCGGGCCTCCCGCTCGGGACCGGGGGCGTCCGGCACGAGGCCGGGGGCCTCCCGCTCGGGATCGCGGGCGTCCCACACGGAGCCGGGGGCGTCCGGCACGGGATCGGGGACTTCCGGCAGGGGCCCCTGGGCGTCCCGCTCGGGGCCGTGAGCGCCCGCCACGGGGCCATGGGCGTCCCGCTCGGGGTCGCCTGGACTGTCGGCATCCCGCTCGCAAGCCCGGGCGCCCTGCTCAGGTCCACCGGCGCCCGCCACGGGGCTGTCGGCATCCCGCTCGAGGCCGTGAGTGCCCGGCACCGGACCGTTGGCGCCCGGCACGTGAACTTGGACGCCCGACTCAAGGCCGTGGGTGCCTGGCAAGGGGCCCTGAGTGCCCCGCTCGGGACCGTGGGCGCCCGGCATGCGAGCGCCGGCGCCCCGCACGGGACCGCCGGCGCTCGGTAGGGCTCCCTCGGCTCCCGGCAGGGGGGCGGCTGACAGTGGCTGGTGGGACTCGTAGGCACGCCAGGTGCGGTGCGAGAGGTACCAGAGCAGGGCCGTCAGCGCGGTCGGCAGGGCCGCGGCGAGGGCGAGGCGGCGGCCCGGCGCGCTCCACCAGCCGCCGGCTCCGGCCGGCGCTCCGGGGCCCGCGGGTTCCAGGAAGCCCAGCCAGGAGTGGCGGCGGACGCAGGCGTGGGTGCCGGCGCACTGCCAGGCGACCAGGTCGAGAGCCACCTCGCAGGCCGCGGCCACCAGCAGCACGGTCAGGGTGAGGGCGGCCAGGCGCACCAGCAGGCCGTAGAGCCGGACCATGCGGGGCCGGGCGGGCGCGGCAGGCCGCATCCAGTGGGCCAGGTTGACCACCATGAACGGCAGTAGCAACAGCCACAGGGCGCGGCTGCCGTCCCCAGAGGTCAGGTTGCACCAGACGTACGCCTCGCGGACCGGTCCGCCGCGGGGGTGCCGCCCGGCCGGGCCGGTCCCGGTGTCCTCGGCGCGCCGGAAGACGGCGGCGGTGTTGTCGCCGGTGACCCGCACCGTGCGCGGATCACCGAGCATCTTCTCCGGCGTGGTGCCGCCGACCCCGTGCACCAGCAGTTCCAGTTCGGTCTCCGGCTCCGGGGCCCGGTCCGGGCACTCCCCGGAACCGTCCGGATACGGCCCGGCACACTCCTCGCACCGCCCAGCCGACCCCTCCGGATACACGCCGGACCGGCCCTCGCACTGCCCGGTCGGGCCCTCTGCAGGGTGCCCAGCCGGCCGGCCGGCGTGCCCCCCGCACCCCGCCGGACACATTCCGGCATGCCCCTCGTGCTCACCGGCCGGCTGATCCCCGCCGTGCCCAGCGGAGCTGTCCCGTGTGCGTTTCACTGGTCTCGCACTCCCCCGTGACGCCCTGACGTCTGTGTCGTGCGGGCTCCAGGATCTCGTCTCCGGCGGTCGTGTACAGCTCTCGTCACGGAATCTCCCCCAACCAGGTCACGGCGGACGGTCCGGCAGGCGGTGGCGCAACCGGGACCGAGCCGTGAAAAGATGGGACGCCCGCGCACTGCCGGACGGCCGGAACGTCCTGGTCGGAGCCGGTGCACCGGGTGGTCGGACGGATGGCGGCGAAAGGACCGGAGCGTACGTGAGTGAGAATCAGAACCTCCTCGCGGAGCAGCGCCGCGCCCTGATCCTGGACGAGGTCCGGCGCCGGGGCGGGGTGCGGGTCAACGAACTGACCCGCAAGCTCGGCGTCTCGGACATGACCGTGCGCCGTGATCTGGACGCGCTCGCCCGCCAGGGCGTGCTGGAGAAGGTGCACGGCGGTGCGGTGCCCGTCGTCGAGGCGAGCACGCACGAGCCGGGGTTCGAGGCGAAGTCGGGTCTGGAGCTGACCGCCAAGGAGGACATCGCGCGCGCCGCCGCCCGCCTGGTCGGCCCGGGGGCGGCGATCGCCCTGTCCGGCGGTACGACGACGTACGCGCTCGCCCAGCACCTGCTGGAGGTGCCCGAGCTGACCGTGGTGACGAACTCGGTGCGGGTCGCGGACGTCTTCCACGCGGCGCAGCGCACCTCGGGGCAGCGGCAGGGTTCGGCCACGGTGGTGCTGACCGGCGGGGTCCGCACCCCCTCGGACTCGCTGGTGGGGCCGGTGGCCGACCAGGCGATCGCCTCGCTCCACTTCGATCTGCTCTTCCTGGGTGTGCACGGCATATCGGTGGAGGCCGGCCTGTCCACGCCGAACCTCGCGGAGGCCGAGACCAACCGGCGGCTGGTGCACTCGGCACGCCGGGTCGTGGTGGTCGCCGACCACACCAAGTGGGGGGTGGTGGGGCTGAGTTCGTTCGCCGCGCTGGAGCAGGTCGACTTGCTGGTGACCGACGCGGGCCTGCCCGCCGAGGCGCGGTCGGAGATGTCCGAGCACTTGCGCGTGGTGGTGGCGGGCGAGCCCGAGGACGAGGACGCCGCAGACATCTGAGGACCCCTCAGCTAAGGTGACGGTGCCCGGTCAATCACCCTGTGGGAGCGTCACGAGGGGGAATCGTCCATGGCTCGTCGTCTGCGCCCGGTGGATCTCGACTTCATCGGGGTCGCGCCCGTGCGTATGGTCTTCGCGCGGAACATTTCGGCACCCCCCGAGCAGGTCTTCCGCGCGCTCGCCGAGGATGTGCCCGGCTGGGCGGAGTGGTTCTCCGCGGTGACGTTCGCCCGGGCCACCGACGGCGGCGCCGGGCGGGAGATCCGGCTCCGGGGCGGGGGCCGGTTCGCGGAGACCGTACTCGTCGCGAAGGCGCCCGAGGTCTACGCCTACCGGGTGGACGCCACCAACGCGCCGGGCGCGCGTGCCCTGGCCGAGGAGTGGCGCCTGGTTCCGCACGGTACCGGCACGCAGGTGCGGTGGTCCTTCGCCGCCGACGGGACGGCACTGTTCCGGTTCGCCCTCGTGCTGGGCAGGGCCGGACTCAAGCGGGCCTTCCGCGACGCGGTGACGTCCCTGGACCGGCGGCTGTCCACGAGCTGATCAGTCGCGGGTGTGGTGCGCCTCGGTCACCACCGCTGCCATCAGCTCCGCGTCCAGCAGGGAGACGTCCGCCAGGCGGGAGGCGGCGGACAGCGAGTTGAGCAGGGTCTTGGTGACGCGCAGGGCCGCCGGGGGACGGCGGACGACGGGCCTGGCCCAGGCGGCGACGGCCGCGTCCAGCTCGTGCGCCGGGACGACCTTCTGCAGGATGGACAGGGACTGGGCCTCCGCCGCGGTGAAGGCCCGTCCGGTGAGGACCAGTTCACGGACCCGGGCGGCGCCGACCTCGTTGATGAGGCGGGGCAGCAGGCCGCCCCACGCGGTGGGCAGCCCGAGGGCCAGCTCGGGCAGCCGGAAGGTCGCGTCCTCGGCTCCCACCCGCAGATCGCAGGCGAGCGCCAGGGCCATGCCCGCCCCGATGACCTTGCCGTGGACGCGGGCGATGGTGACGGCCGGGTTCCCGGTCAGGGCGTCGCAGACCCGCCGCGCCTTGGTCCCCGACATCCGGATGCCGCTGCCGGTGGGGTCGTCGGCGAGGTGCCGGCTGTACTCGCCGCGGTCCCCGCCGAGGCAGAAGTCGTCCCCGCTCCCGGTGAGCACCAGCACCCGGACGTCCGGGTCCTGGTCCTGGAGGACCGCCAGGAGGTCGTCGAGCAGGGCGTCGGTGACGGTGTTGCCGTGCTCGGGGGTGTTCAGCTCGATGGTGAGGACGGGGCCCTCCCGGTGGGTCCGCAGGGTCTGCTGTGCGGGGCCGGCCGGAAGGGCCTGGAAGGAGAGGGTGGTCATGTGGTCACTTTCAGGGAGGTGACGCGCCGGAAGACCATCCGGGGCGCGTAGGTCGGGGCCGTGGTCGGCCGCAGGGTGGGGAATCGTTCCAGCAGCTGGGTGAGGAGCAGGCGGGCCTCCAGACGGGCCAGGGCGGAGCCGAGGCAGTAGTGGGCGCCGCCGCCGAAGGTGAGGTGGCCGCCCTTGCGGCGGATGTCGAAGACGTGCGGGTTCTCGTTGCGGCGCGGGTCGTGGTTGGCGGCGCCGTAGAGGACGTGGACGGTGGTGTCCTTGGCGATGGGTACGCCGGCGAGCACGGTGTCCTCGGCCGCGTAACGGGAGTTGAGGTGGATGGGCGGGTGGTAGCGCAGCGTCTCGTCGATCGCGTCGTCGATGTCTTCGGGGTGCCGGCGCAGCCAGTCGGCCCGGGCGGGGTCCCGGGTCAGGAACCAGACGGCGTTGGCGAGCAGGGTGGCGGTGGTCTCCAGGGAGGCGATGGTGATGAACATCGTCAGGTCGTAGAGCATCTGGTCCGCCGCCGCGCGGTCGTCGGGGTAGTAGGCGTCCCAGTGGCGGATCCAGCCGGAGAGGACATCGTTGCCAGGGTGCGCGCGCCGGTCGGCGACGAGGCGGGTGAAGAAGTCCCTCATCTCGGCGGTGGCCTGGGCGGAGATCGCCAGTTCGCTCTTGGTGGGGAGCAGTTCCTGGGCGTGGACCTGCCGGTGGGTGAAGTCCAGGATGTGCGGGTAGTGCTCGGCCGGGACGGCGAGCCAGTGGCCGACGGTGTGGATCGGGAGCTGGTCGGCGACCAGGGGGACGAAGTCGGCCGTGCCGTCGGTGCGCAGCTGTGACGCGAGGCGGTCGAGGAGCCGGGTGACGTGGGCGGTGATCCGGGGCCGCAGGGTCTCGAGGGTGCCGCGGTCGAAGAGGTTGCCCAGAGCGCGGCGCTGGAAGGTGTGCACGGGCGGGTTGAGGCGGGAGAGGGTCCGGGTCATCTCCCGGGTCGCCGGTTCCTGCCAGCGCGCGGTGTCGGCCTGGCGCTCCTGCCAGTCGAAGTCGGGGACGAGCCAGTTCCTGCCGCGCAGGACCTGGCTGCACGCCTCGAACCCGGTCACGAAGTAGCCGCCCCAGGGAGCCGGCACCACGTCGCCCAGTGCGCGCATCTCGTCCCAGACGGGGACGGGGTCGGCCTGTCCCGCGTCGGACCGCAGGCGACGAAGGAGGGGGATGACGGCTCGGCGGTCGGTGGTGGTACCGCTCATGACGCCAACGGCGGTCACGCGGAGCTACTTTGTGGCTGGGCGCTACCGTTACCGCCGGAACCTACCCTTCCCCTCTCCTTCGTCATGCGCCTGACAGTGTTGCTCCCGTCACATGCCGCACATCAGACCCGGAAGATGTCCAGGAAGCTGCTCCAGAAGCCCTTCTTCCTGGCCGGCTCCTGCCGTGCGGCGGCGACCGGAGCCGTGGGCAGCGGCTGCTCCGGCGCGGCGACGGTACGGTTCTGCAGCGCGGAGACCATGCGGGTGGCCGGGGTCGGGCTGAAGGCCACGGGCAGCGCGACGAGGGCCCGGTGGAACGGCCCGGGCCGCCATTCCAGCTCCTTCTCGTGGACCGCCAGCGTCAGGTCCGGCAGCGCGTTGAGGATCTTCTCGATCGCGGTGACGGCGATGACCTGCGCCGGGTCCTTGGCGGGGCAGGCGTGCGGACCGGCTCCCCAGGCCAGATGGGCGCCCTTGCTGTGCATCCGGCGGGCCTCGGCCAGCGCGGGGTCGCTGTTGGCCGCGGCGAAGCTGATGACGACCGGCGTGTTGGCCTGCGCCACCACTCCCCCGAGGTCGACGTCCTGGACCGGGTAGTGGGTGGCGTAGTTGGCGATCGGCGTCTGGTTCCACAGCACGTGATCGATCGCCTCCTCGATCAGCAGGCCGGAGTCGCGCCCGCTCGTGTCGGGCGACAGGAGCAGGAGCAGGGCGTTGCCGATGAGGTTGCGCTCGGGCTCCACGCCGGCGCCCATCAGCATGACCAGCTGGTCCTTGAGTTCCTCGTCGGTGAGTCCCGCGGGGTGCTGGATCAGCCAGGAGGTGACGTCGTCACCGGGCCGGCGGCGCTTGAGCGCGATCAGCTCCATGAGGCAGGCGGTGAGCTCCTCGTTGGCACGCAGGGCGTCCTGGCCGTCGAAGATCGCCGATATGGCGCTGGTGAGGGTGTCGCCGATGTCCGCCGGGCAGCCGAAGAGCTTGTTGAACAGCAGCAACGGCAGCAGCTTGGCGTAGTCGTTGAGGAGGTCGGCCCGGCCCCGCTCGCTGAACTGGTCGATGAGGTAGTCGGCGAGGGGCTCGACGTCCCGGCGGATCCGGGTGATGTTGAGCCGGGCCAGGCTGTCCGTGACGGCCTTGCGCAGCCGCAGGTGCACGGCACCGTCGGTGAACAGGCAGTTCGGCCGGTATGCCATCATCGGCAGCACCGGGTTGTCCAGCGGGATGTGCCCTTCGTTCAGGGCCTTCCAGCGGCGGGCGTCCCGGGCGAAGAGCGTGGAGTTCTGCAGCACGCGCAGGGCCGTCTCGTGGCCGACGACCAGGGTGGCGTCGACACCCGGTGCGAGTTCGACCGGCCCGGCGGGACCGTGGGCGCGCAGCCGGTCGTAGACCTGGTGGGGGTCGGCGGCGAACGCGGCGTCGTGCATGGGGCATCTGCCGCCGGCGGGGGCGGGGGCTGATTGGCGGTCCATGAAGTTCCTTCTGCTGGCTCCGGGCCGGTGGTCCGGGGGGATGGGGGTGTCAGGCGGCTCGGGTGAGCAGGTGACGCACGAGCGCGATCAGCGCGTGGGCGGAGGACTGCCGGTCGCGGGCGTCGCAGTAGACGACGGGCGTGTCCGGGAGCAGGTCGAGGGCCTCGCGCACCTCCGCCTCCTCGTAGGCCCTGCCCGGCTGGAAGCTGTTGACGGCGATGGCGTACTCGAGGCCGTACCGCTCGACGAGGTCGATGACGGGGAAGGTCTCCTCCAGCCGGGCGGGGTCGACCAGGAGCAGCGCGCCCAGCGCGCCGCGCGCCATGTCCTCCCACAGCTGCATGAACCGCTGCTGGCCCGGGGTGCCGAACAGGTACAGCACGAGGTCGTCGCTGAGCGTCAGCCGGCCGAAGTCCAGCGCCACGGTGGTGGTGGTCTTGTCCGTCACGCCCCTGAGGTCGTCCACGTGGAGCGACGCCTGCGTCATCTTCTCCTCGGTGCGCAGCGGGGTGATCTCCGACAGCGAGCCGATGAAGGTCGTCTTGCCCACGGCGAAGTGCCCGACGACCAGGATCTTCGCAGCGTTGGTCACCGCACTGGAGACGTATATGGATCCGGGGGCCGTCTCAGCCGATGAGGGATTGGAGTCCATTCAGAACCTTTTCCAGGGTCGCTCTGTCAACGTTCTGAGCCCGGGGCGGCTCGGCGCGGCGCAGCAGGTGGCCCTGCTCGGATAAGTCGGTCAGCAGCAGCCGGGCCACCCCCACCGAGTCCCAGGTGGCCGGCCACCTCGGCGACCGACAGGTAGCCGCCCGCGCACAGCTTCCAGATCGCCGTCACCTCGGGGCCGGCTCCCAGCGGGGGTGTCCGGTCGGGAGCCAGGGTGACCAGGGTGTGCAGCGCCAGGTCGTCAGCAGCCGGCAGGGTCCGGCCGCCGGTGATGACGTAGGAGCGGACGAAGTCGCTGGTGACGGAGGCTTCCTCGCCGGGGCTCGTCATGCGCCCACGCCGTTGTCCGAGCGCGGCGCCACACTCATCGCCTTGCTCAGGGCGGACACCGTCTTCTGCATGCGGAAGGACATCGCCTCCATGTCGACGTCCAGCGCGGCCGAGACGGCGAGGTAGGAGCCCTGGCCGGCCGCGATCAGGAAGATCCAGCCGCCGTCGTACTCCAGCAGCGTCTGCTTCCAGATCCCGTGTCCCGCTCCCACGAACCCGGCGACGGCCCGGCTGAGCGACTGCATGGAGCTCATCGCGGCGGCGTTGGTCTCGGCATCGTCCCGTGCGATGTCGTCCGAGCGCTGCAGCAGCAGGCCGTCGCCCGAGACGAGGATCGCGTGCCGGGCTCCGCGTACCTCGAGTACGTCGTTCAGCACCCAGGACAGGTCGATGTTCACTTGTTGTCAGGTCCTTCCGTGGTGTTCGTGGTGCGCCCGAGCTGAGTTCCGCGCGCGAACGCCCCGAGCCGCGACGCCGTCACCTCGCTGACCGGCTCGGACGGCGCCTGCCGGCCGCCGGCGTCGAGGGACGGGACCACCGTGACGGGGCCACCGCGCCGCCGGCGCTTGGGCAGGCCTCCCGAGGTCGTCCCCACCACGTGCGAGGGGCCCACGACCGGGACCGGCGCCAGCCGCTGGGGGGCCGCCTCCCGGCCCTCGTCGTCCTGGACGTCGGCCGCGGGGGACGGCGCGTCGGCCGCGAGGAGACTTTCGGGCACACGAATCACTGCACGCACTCCGCCGTAGGGGGACACGGAGCCGACGGAGACGGCGAAGCCGTAGCGGGCGGCGAGCATGCCGCACACGGCGAAGCCGAACCGCGGCGGGTCGCCGAGACCGGTGATGTCGACGGGACCGTCGACCGACAGCAGCGCCGCCGCCCGGTCCTTGGTCTCCTGGTCCATGCCGAGCCCGGCGTCGTCCACGATGAAGCACACCCCGGTCGGTACGGACTGGATGTTGACCTCGACGGGGGTGCCGGGCGCGCTGTAGTTCGTCGCGTTGTCCAGCAGCTCGGCCAGGACGACGGCCACCGGCTCGACCGCCTTGCCGACGAGGGAGACGTTGACCTGGGAGTGGACGCTGACCCGGTCGAAGTCCTTGATCCTGCCCTGGGCGCTGCGCGCGACGTCGTACACCGTGGCGGCGCGCTCGCGGCGGCCCAGCCAGCCGCCGCACAGCACGGAGATGCCCTTGGCGCGGCGGCTGAACTGGCTGCCGGTGTGGTCGACCGTCATCAGGTCGGCCAGCACCTCGGTGGTGTCGCCGTACTTCTTCAGCAGGCTGTCCAGGAGCACCTGCTGTTCCTCGGCGAGCGACTGGAGCGTTCCCATCGCGGACTTCAGCACCGCCTTGGTCGCGGCCTCCGCGTCGGCGCGCACGTCCGCGAGGTCACGCTGGTGCTGCGCGGTCAGCGTGGCGATGTGCGCGTGGAGCTGACCGACATCGCCGCGGGCCTCCCCCAGCCCGGTCTCCAGATCCTTCCTCGTTCTTCGGAGCGCCATGTTGGTTCTCCGGGCCCGCATCACTGCGACGACCGCAGCGACGAGCACCACAATCAAGATCCACAGCAGTGGATCCTGGGTCAATGACGTCATGAGACTCTCTTCAAGTCGCATCGCGCCAGGAGCTGAGCAGCGCGACGGTGCCTTTGAGACTGTCCCCCAGACGCGTTCATGACACGCCGTCAGTCCACTGAAAAGTGGGATGATCTTATCAGTCACACAGGAGCAACCGGCTTGCCCAGAGCCTCAATTGAGACGACACCAAACCCACACAGCCCCGCAACCCGCCCGTCGTACGACGGCTGCCAGGAAGTGGCTCAGGCCGGCCACGCACCCGTGGTCAGGAACGAGTCGAGCACAGCCGCGTACGGCGCGATGTCCAGGCCCTGCTCCGCGAGCCACGCGTCCGAGTAGTACTTGTCCAGGTACCGGTCGCCCGGGTCGCACAGCAGGGTGACGACACTGCCGGTACGCCCCTCGGCCACCATCTCGGCGACGATCTTCAGCGCGCTCCACAGACCGGTGCCCGTGGAGCCGCCCGCCTTGCGGCCGATGGCCCCCTCCAGCGCCCGTACGGCGGCGACGCTGGCCGCGTCCGGGACCTTCATCATCCGGTCGATCGCACCGGGCACGAAGCTGGGCTCCATGCGCGGCCGGCCGATGCCCTCGATCCGGGAGCCGCAGTCGCACGTGACATCCGGATCACCGCTGGTCCAGCCCTCGAAGAAACAGGAGTTCTCGGGGTCGGCGACACAGATCCGGGTGTCGTACTGCATGTAGTGGACGTAACGCGCGAGGGTCGCCGAGGTGCCGCCGGTGCCCGCCGTGGCGACGATCCACGCCGGCTCCGGGAACCGCTCCAACTGCAACTGCCGGAAGATCGACTCGGCGATGTTGTTGTTGCCGCGCCAGTCCGTTGCCCGTTCGGCGTAGGTGAACTGGTCCATGTAGTGGCCGCCGGTCTCCACCGCGAGGCGGGCGGACTCCTCGTACATCTTCCGGGAGTCGTCCACGAAGTGGCACTGTCCGCCGTGGAACTCGATCAGGCGGATCTTCTCGGCACTCGTCGTGCGCGGCATGACCGCGATGAAGGGCACGCCGATCAGTTTCGCGAAGTAGGCCTCGGAGACGGCCGTCGAGCCGCTGGACGCCTCGATCACCGGGCGGTCCGGGCGGATCCAGCCATTGCAGAGGCCGTACAGGAACAGGGAACGGGCGAGCCGGTGCTTGAGGCTCCCGGTGGGGTGGGTGGACTCGTCCTTCAGGTAGAGGTCGATGCCCCACCGCTCGGGCAGCGGGAAGCGCAGCAGGTGCGTGTCGGCCGACCGGTTGGCGTCCGCCTGGACCTTGCGGACGGCCTCTTTCAGCCAGACTCGGTAGGCGGCGACGCTGCGGTCGACGTCTAGGGTGGCGCCGGTGGTGGTCGGGGGGGTGGTGCTCACGGCGGGGCTCCTTACGCTGATCGCCGACGGCGCCTCACGCGGGCCGGCAGATCGAGCATAGGCACCTTTCAGACCGCTTCCCACCTGCATAAACGCATCTTTGGGCCGCCCAAAGACGCCCTGGGGCACACGCGTGCGAGGCCCTGGGGAGCGCACGGGCGCACGCGTTACGGGCCGCTGTCGCATGCGCCCCGTGCGTACTGGTGCTCCACGCCGTACCGGGGCAGACTGCACGCGACGGGACCACCGTCCCGAACGGGGGCGCACAGGGAACCGCACGGGAACACCGTAAGGGGGCGGCGAGACATGGCGGAGCCGGAGTTCACGGCCACCGGCGTGCGCATCGGCAAACGCCTGCGTTCGCTCACCCGGGCCGGACAGGTCCGGATCAGCGACGGCAGGCTGCAGTTGCTCACCAGCTACGGCAGCGAGATAGACAGCGCGCCGGTGCAGGCGGTGCGCGCGTCCAAGCCGTGGTTCGTGCCGGACGACCGGGCGCTGGCCGACGTCAACGGCACGCGGTATCTGCTGACGCTGGGCGAGCACGACCCCGCGCCCGGGCAGTCCGGGCCGCCGGCCGCCCGGCGGTTCGTCGAGGCGGTGCGCCGGGCGGCGGGGCGCGGCGGCTGAGGAGTCGTACACCGCCTACGGTGCGCAGCGGTCGGTCGCGGCGAGTTGCGGGAGTGCATCCGCTGCGCCACGCTGGTCTCACGTCACTCTGGGTTTACCGGCGATAACGCTGCGAACCAGCCCGCCGGCCACGACAGCAGGCGGACGTTTGGACGCAAGCACCCTGCTGGATCCGTTGTTCTCCGTGTTCTTCCGGTTCCTCCGGACCTCACATCGGGGAGTCGCAGCCGTGACCAGTCATCCAAGCAGGCACTGCACGGTGGAGCTCCAAGCCCTGCCGTCGCGGATCGGCCAGGTCCGCAGAATCGTATCTGCGCAGTTGCGCTACTGGCATCTGGACCCGTTGATAGACCGGGCCGCGCTCGGTGTGACGGAGCTGCTGAGCAACGTCCACCGGCACGCCAGGCCCGACAAGTCGTGCACCGTCGAGCTGGAGCTGCTGCCGGACCGGCTCACCGTCTCGGTGCGCGACCACGATCCGCGCCTTCCGGTGCCGGCCGACGCCCCCGACTCGGCGGACGCCACCCCGCTGGCCACCTGCGGGCGGGGCCTGGCGATGGTGGCCGCGGTCAGCGAGAGCTGGGGCGCGCGGCCGGACGGCGAGAACGGCAAGGTGGTGTGGTTCACCCTGCCGGCCACGGGAGAGCTGCGCAGCCATCCACCCCGGCCGCCACGGGGCACGACACGACCGGCACCGTCGGCTGCGGGAGCGGGGGTCGGAGCGGGGGCATCCGTGCCGGCGGCTGGGGCGCGGGGTTTGGTTTCGGCTGGGACCGGGGCTTCCGTTTCCGCTGGGTCCAAGGCTTCGGCTCCCGGCGGCTCCAGGGCTACGGTGCCGGCTGGCGCAGGGAGTTCGGTTCCGGCCGGGGCGGCGGCTTCGGTTTCGACCGAGGGCAGGAATGCAGTTCCGGCCGGGGCGGGGGCTTCGCTTCCGGCTGGTGCGGGGGCGTCGCTTCCGGCCGGGGCCGGGAGTTCGAGTTCGGCTACGGCAGGGGCTTCGGTTCCGGCTGGGGCCGGGGCTTCGGTTCCGACTGGGGCGGCGGCTTCGCTTCCGGCTGGGGCGGCGGCTTCGCTTCCGGCTGGGGCCGGGGCTTCGGTTCCGGCTGGGGCGGCGGCTTCGCTTCCGGCTGGGGCCGGGAGTTCGAGTTCGGCTGCGGCCGGGAGTTCGGTCTCGGCCGGGACAGGGGCTTCTCTTCCGGCCGGGGCGGCAGCTTCGGTTTCGACTGGCGCCGGGAATGCGGTTCCGGCTGGGGCGGCGGCTTCGCTTCCGGCTGGGGCCGGGAGTTCGAGTTCGGCTACGGCCGGGACTTCGGTCTCGGCCGGGACGGCAGCTCCGGTTCAGGCCGGGACGGCAGCTCCGGTTCAGGCCGGGACGGCAGCTTCGGTTTCGGCCGAGGGCAGGAATGCAGTTCCGGCTGGGGCCGGGGCTACGGTTCCGGTGGCGGTCGGCGTGGCGAACGGTGCCGCGCGGGCCGCGGTCGGGGCCGGTGCTGTGCAGGACGGTGGGGCTGTCGGCGAGGCCGGCGGCGCGGTGTCCGTCAGAGGTACGGCCCCGGTCGGTCGTACGGCACCCGTGCCCGGCCATGGCGCGACGGCGGCCCGAACGACGGTGCCGACGGGAAGCACCGCCTCCGCACCCGCTGGACGTACAACGCCAACGCCCGCCGGAAGCACGGTACCCGTCACCGCCACGCCTCCGGCACCGAGTCCGGCCCCTGCCCCCGCGGCGCGACCGGCGTCCCCCAGCACCGGGACACCGCCTCCCGCCAGGCCGGCGGTTCGCAGCTGACCGAGCGGCAACGTGCAGCACTGCGGCGGCAGATGACGCCCTGGACCCCAGGCAAGGGGCCGGGGCGTTCTCGCTGCGCCACGTCGGCCCGGGGTACGTCCGACCGGGCCGGTCGGAGCCCTGCGAGGATGCCGGCCAGGGCGGCGAGGGCGAGGCGGGAGGGACGGCGAACCCGGTGACGTTCGTGCCGCCGGACGCCTTCGACAGCACCCGGCCCAGGAAGGCGCCGCCGCCGGCCGTGCCCGACGCAGCGGCCAGGACCGCCTCCCAGCCGACAATGGGTCGCAAGGGGGCCCGCCTCCGGCCGACAGCGCGGAGCAGACCGAGTTCCGTTCGCCCCCGGCCGGGAAATGCACCCCCCGCCAGTACTCGTCCCCGTCGATCTCGCCGGAGGCGGAGCGGCGGCCGAGGACGGCGAGTGGTGCGTCACCCGCCGGGCGCCCCGTGTCCACCGGCCGTCAGGGGCCGCCGCGCCCGTGCCGGACGGTGCGGCGCCGATCACGGCGGTCGCGCAGACCGGCGGAGGAACTCCACATCTCGGCTCGTCTCCTCGGTCGGGGCCTTCGGCTGCTCTTCCGAGGCTTCCTGGCTGGTCTTCTGTAACTACTAGTATGTACAGTGAGCCCATGAGCACCTCGGAACGACTCATCGAGTCCACCCGCGAGCTGCTGTGGGAGCGCGGATACGTGGGCACCAGCCCCAAGGCGATCCTGGAACGCGCGGGGGCCGGTCAGGGCAGCATGTACCACCACTTCAAGGGCAAGCCGGATCTCGCCCTGGCGGCGATCCGGCGCACCGCGGACGAACTGCGGGCCACCGCCGAGGCGGTGCTCGACGGGCCGGGCACGCCGTACGAGCGCATCGAGGCGTACCTGCTCCGCGAGCGTGATGTGCTGCGGGGCTGCCCGGTCGGCCGGCTGACCATGGACCCGGACGTGATCGCGAGCGAGGAGCTGCGCGCGCCGGTCGACGAGACGATCGGCGCCATCCGCGACCGGATCTCCGAGATCGTCGAAGAGGGCAAGCGGCAGGGGCAGTTCGCGCCCGGCCTGGACGGCGCGGAGATCGCCGCCGCCGTCCTCGCGACCGTGCAGGGCGGCTACGTCCTCGCCCGCGCGTCCGGATCGCCCGCCGCCTTCGACGCCGGTGTGCGCGGTCTGCTCTCCCTGCTCGCCCCGCCGTCCCCCGACCAGGAGAACTGACTCACGTGCACATCACCCGACAGCGCCCCGACACCCGGCAGGGCCCGCCGGAGCACTTCACCGGCACGGTCTGGCTGGACGAGATAGCGGCTCCCCCGGCCCCCTCCCGGCTGCGGATGTTCAACGTCCACTTCGCCCCGGGCGCGCACACGGCCTGGCACCGGCACCCCCACGGGCAGGTGCTGCACGTCCTGGAGGGCGAGGGGCTGGTGCAGCGCAGGGGCGGTGCGGTCGAGGAGATCCGCGCGGGCGACACGGTGTGGATCGAGCCGGACGAATGGCACTGGCACGGTGCCGGGCCCCGCACCTTCATGACGCACCTGGCGGTCGTGGAGGCCGCAGCGGACGGCACGACGATCGAGTGGCACGCGCACGTGACCGACTACCCGGTCTGAGAAGGGAATTGTGACATGCACGCCATGCAGTACGAGTTCACCCTGCCCGCCGACTACGACATGGGGGTCATCCGCTCGCGCGTCGCCCGCGTCGGGCACCTGCTGGACGACTGGGACGGTCTCGGCATCAAGGCGTACGTGATGCGCGAGCGCGGGGTGAACGGCTCGCCGGTGAACCAGTACGGGCCGTTCTACCTCTGGGACACCATGGAAGGCATGAACAGCTTCCTGTGGGGCGGGGCCTTCCAGGGGCCGGTCAACGACTTCGGACGGCCCGGGGTCCGGCAGTGGACCGGTCTGGCGTTCGAGGAGGGCACGGCGACCGCCTCCGCGCCGGCGTTCGCCGTCCGGCGGCGCCAACCCGTGCCGGAGGGCGTGGAGTTGGCGTCCTTCATGGCTGACGCGGTGGCCGAGACCGGGAGACTGGCGGCGCAGGACGGTGCGGTGCTCGCGGCGGCCGCCGTGGACACGCGCGCCTGGGAGCTGGTGCACTTCTCCCTCTGGGAGAACGACACTCCGAGGGCCGACGGGGACGTCTTCGAGGTGCTGCACCTGTCCGCGCCCGGCCGGAAGCGGCTCCCGCGCGGCCGGCAGTGGTGAGCCGCGTCCGTACGGTCCTCGGAGACGTACGGCCCGGGGAGTTGGGCGTGTGCGACGCGCACGACCATCTCTTCCTGCGCAGCCCGCGGTTGCCGGGGCAGGAGCTGGACGACGTGTCCGCCGCGGGGGCCGAGCTGGCGGCGTTCCGCGCCGCGGGCGGAGCGGCCGTCGTGCAGTGGACGCCGTACGGGATGGGCCGGCGGGCAGCGGACCTGCCGGCGCTGTCGCGGACGACCGGGGTGGGGATCGTCTGCGCCACCGGGCTGCACCAAGCGGCGCACTATGACACCGAGTTGCTCGCCCGGCTGCGGGGCGGGCGGCTCGCCGCACTGTTCGTCTCGGAACTCACCGAGGGCATCGGTACGACCGGGGTCCGGGCCGGTCTGATCAAGGTGGCCGGCGGTTTCCACGGGCTCGACGCGCACGCCCGCTGGACGATGACGGCGGCGGCCGAGGCGCACCACGCCACCGGCGCGCCCGTCGCCGTGCACCTGGAGCTGGGCACCGGTGGACTGGACGTACTCGACCTGCTGTGCGACGAGTTGGGGGTGCCCGGCGAGCGGGTGATCCTGGGGCACCTGAACCGCTTCCCCGACCCGGTGCTGCACCGGCAGGCCGCCGCGTCGGGCTGCTGGCTGGCCTTCGACGGACCGTCCCACGCCCACCACGCCACCGACTGGCGGATGCCGGAGGCGGTACGGGCCCTGGCGGAGGCGGGGTTCGGGGACCGCCTCCTGCTCGGCGGGGACACGGTGGTCGCCGGCGCCCGCTCGGTCGACGGCGGGCCCGGGATGCCGTACCTGCTGCGCCGGGTGCGGCAGCGACTGACGGACGCGGTCGGCGCCGAGCTGGTGGAGCGCATCCTCGCCGAGCATCCGGGTCGGGCGTTCGGGGCCGACTGGAGGTGACCGGCCGTGGCCCGATCCGGTGGCTCTCTGTCCCTCCGGGCGGTGGCGCCGCAGGCCGTGGCCCGGAGGATGGGAGCCGACGACCACCGAACGCTGTCCGAAGGGACGGGAGAACATGGCTTTGGAAATGCGCGAGCGGTGCGAGCGCTGCGAGACCGCCGCACTGCCGCCGGACGCCCCGGCCCGCATCTGCTCGTACGAGTGCACGTTCTGCGAGGCGTGCGCAGCGGCCCTGGGGCAGGTCTGCCCCAACTGCGGGGGCGAACTGGTGCCGAGACCGCGCCGCACACCCGCGGCGGGAGGCGCCGGGAACACCGGGGTGAGCGAACCGGCCGGGCGGCCCGCCCCGTCGCGCTAGGCAGCCCCGGCCAGCGCCCCCAGTGGGTCGTCCAGTACCGGTTGCCAGGCCAGTTCGGCCGCGCCGACCAGGCTGTTGTGGTCCAGGGTGCACGGCAGGATGGGGACGCCGCCGCTCTGGCCCCACAGGCTGCGGTCGGCGACCACCGCGCGCAGCCGGGCCGGGTCCGCGTCCAGCAGGGTGCGGTGCAGGCCGCCGAGGATGATGCGGTCGGGGTTGAGGATGTTGACGAGGCCGGCCAGACCGAGGCCGAGGCGGTCGATGAGGGCTTCGGCGGCCATGCGGACGGCCGGGTCGTCGTACTGGGTGCGCAGCAGGTCGTTGGCCTGCTGGAGCAGCGACACCTCGGGGCCGGGCTCGCGGCCCGCCTCCACGAGCAGCGCCAGCGGGTCGGCCTCGACGTCCAGGCAGCCGCGGCTGCCGCAGTGGCAGGGGCGGCCCTCCGGGTTGACGGTGAGGTGGCCGACCTCCAGCGCGAGTCCCGAGCTGCCGGTGTGCAGGCGGCCGTCGAGGACGAGCGCGCCACCGACCCCCCGGTGCCCGGTGGCCACGCACAGCAGGTCGCGCGCGCCCCGCCCGGCGCCGTGCCGGTGTTCGGCGAGCGCGGCGAGGTTGACGTCGTTGCCCGCGAACGCGGGTCCGTCGATGCCGGCGGCGCGCACGCACTCCGCGAAGATCTCGCGGACGGGGGCGCCGACGGGCCAGGCCAGGTGCAGCGGGTTGAGGGCCAGGCCGGCGGGTTCGGCGACGGCGGACGGCACGGCGAGTCCGGCGCCGACACAGCGCCGGCCGGTGGTGCGCAGCAGCTCGGCGCCCGCCTCGACCACGGAGCCGAGCACCTTCGCCGGGTCGGCCTCGACGGTCTCGCAGCCGGGCGCGGTCGCCACGATGCGCCCGCCCAGGCCGACCAGCGCGGCCCGGAAGCCGTCGGCGTGGATCTGCGCCGCGAGGGCGACGGGCCCGTCCTCGGCGACCTGGAGCCGGTGCGAGGGGCGACCCTGGGAGCCGGCCGCCGCGCCGGGCCGGGCGTCCACCCGGATCAGGCCCAGCGCCTCCAGCTCGGCGGCCACCGCGCCGGCCGTCGCCCGGGTGACGCCGAGTTCGGCGGTGAGCACGGCCCGGGTCGGTGCCCGTCCGGTGTGCACCAGCTCCAGCGCGGGCCCGAGCGCGCCGCGCCCCCGGTCCAGCCGAGCCCTCGAGGTGGTCCTCTCCCCCGCTGTCCGGGGATCCGCCTTGCCGCTCATGAGGGCGAGTCTCCCATGATCCGCACCCGGTGTGGCCGCGCCGCCGACTACAGGCCGCTGACCCGCAGGGTGATGTTCAGCCGGCCGGCGAGGCCCAGCCGGGCCGGGCCCGTGCCCGGGCGGACGCGGGGCACGCCGTGGTAGGCGAACCGGGACGGGCCGCCGAAGACGAACAGGTCGCCGCTGCGCAGCTCCACGTCGGTGTACGGCTGCCCGCGTGTCGCGGTGTTGCCGAAGCGGAACACGCAGGTGTCGCCGAGGCTGAGCGAGACCACCGGCGCGTCCGTCTTCTCGTCGCCGTCGCGGTGCATGCCCATCCGGGCGTCGCCGTCGTAGAAGTTGATCAGCGCGATGTCGTACGGCGCGGCCGGTACGGCGTCCGGGCCGAGCGCGTCGGACACCGCACGGCGGCCCAGCTCCCCGAGCCGGTCCGGGAAGGGCTTCACCGGGCTGCCGTCACCGTCGACGACGGTGCGGGCGTAGGCGTACGGGTACCAGTGCCAGCCCAGGCAGACCTGCCGGGCGGTCATGGTGCCGCCGCCCGGGGTGCGGACGGTGCGCAGCCCGGCGGGCGGCCGCGCCCAGTCCCGGCAGGCGGTGAGCAGGGCGCGCTGCCGCTCGCCGTCCAGCCAGTCCGGGACGTGCACGGCGCCCGGCGCGACCTCCGTGCGCTCCCGGCCGAACAGCTCGTCCTCCATGCCCCCATCCTGCCCCACGGCCTCTGATCTGCGGCTCCGCTAGCCTGGACGCACGATGAGCGACCGTATGACGACACCGTGGGGCGAGGTCGAGCTGACCCGCTTCCCCGAGGACCCCCGCGACCCGCTGCGCGCCTGGGACGCCTCCGACGCGTACCTGCTGCGGCACCTGGACGAGGAGAAGGTGCCGCTCACGGGCACGGTCGTGGTGGTCGGGGACCGCTGGGGCGCGCTGGCCACCGCGCTGGCGGAGCACCGGCCGGTGCAGATCACCGACTCCTTCCTCGGCCAGGAGGCGACCCGGGCGAACCTGGCGCGGGCCGGCGTGGAGCCGGGTGCGGTGCGGCTGCTCACCACGCAGGACCCGCCGCCGGAGCGGGTGGACGTGCTGCTGGTGCGGGTCCCGAAGAGCCTGGCGCTGCTGGAGGACCAGTTGCTGCGGCTGGCGCCCGCCGTGCACGCGGACACGGTCGTGGTCGGCACCGGCATGGTGAAGGAGATCCACACCTCGACGCTCCAGCTGTTCGAGCGGATCCTCGGGCCGACCCGGACCTCGCTGGCCCGGCAGAAGGCCCGGCTGATCTTCTGCACCCCCGACCCGGCGCTGGAGCGGCCCGCGAACCCGTGGCCGTACAGCTACGCCCTGCCGGACGGCGTCGGCGCGGTGTCGGGGCGCACGGTGGTGAACCACGCGGGCGTGTTCTGCGCGGAGCGACTGGACATCGGCACCCGTTTCTTCCTCCGGCACCTGCCCGGCCCCGGCGCCGGGCGCGTGGTGGACCTCGGCTGTGGCAACGGTGTGGTCGGTACGGCGGTGGCGCTGGCCGATCCGGCGGCCGAGGTGCTGTTCGTGGACGAGTCGTTCCAGGCGGTGGCCTCGGCCGAGGCGACGTACAAGGCGAACGGGGTGCCGGGGCACGCCGAGTTCCGGGTCGGGGACGGGCTGGCCGGGGTGGCGCCCGGCAGTGTGGACCTGGTCCTGAACAATCCGCCGTTCCACTCCCACCAGGCGACCACGGACGCCACGGCGTGGCGGATGTTCACCGGGGCGAAGCGCGCGCTGCGGCCGGGCGGCGAGCTGTGGGTGATCGGCAACCGCCACCTCGGTTACCACGTGAAGTTGCGGCGGTTGTTCGGGAACAGCGAACTGGTGGCCTCGGACCCGAAGTTCGTGGTGCTGAAGGCGGTCAAGAGAGGGTGATCAGCGCCCCGTCCGGGACAGCACTCCGATGATCCGCCGTACCTCCGAAGCCATCGCCTCCCGCCCCACGCTGAGGTACTGGCGCGAGTCGACGGCCTCGGGACGCGCGGCGAGGAATTCCCTGATCGCACCGGTCATGGCCGCATTGAGCGCCGTGCCGATGTTGACCTTGGTGATGCCGCCGCCGACGGCCGCGACGAGTCCGCCGTCCGGCACCCCGGAGGAGCCGTGCAGGACGAGCGGCACGGACAGCGCGGCGGACAGCCGCTTGAGCAGGCCGAGGTCGAGCACGGCGGTGCGGGTGGTCATGGCGTGCACGCTGCCGACGGCGACGGCCAGGGCGTCGACGCCGGTACCGGCCACGAAGTCCCGCGCCCGGGCCGGGTCGGTGCGGGCGCCGGGCGCGTGCGCGTCCAGCGGGGGTCGGCCGTCCTTGCCGCCGATCTCCCCCAGCTCTGCCTCGATCCACAGGCCTCGGGCGTGCGCCCAGTCGGCGGCGGCGCGGGTCGCGGCGAGGTTGCCGGCGTACGGCAGGCGGGCCGCGTCGAACATCACGGAGCTGAACCCGGCGTCGGACGCCTGGCGCAGCAGGTCGTCGCTCTGCACGTGGTCCAGGTGCAACGCGACGGGTACGGCGGCCCGTTCGGCGGCGGCGACGGCGGCGCGGGCCAGCGGCAGCAGCCGTCCGTAGCGGAACTTGACGGCGTTCTCGCTGACTTGGAGGACCACGGGGGAACCGGCGGTTTCGGCGCCGGCGATGACGGCCTCGATGTGTTCCAGGGTGATGACGTTGAACGCGGCGACGGCGGAGCGGGCGGCGGCGGCCCGGGTGATCAGCTCGCCGGTGGACGCGAGGGGCACGTGAGGTGTCCTTCCGGGACGGGGCCGGCGGGTTCAGGGGGCGAGGATCACCGAGCGGGTGAGGTGCCGCGGCCGGTCGGGGTCGAGGCCCCGGGCGGCGGCGACGGCGACCGCGAGCCGCTGTATCCGGACCAGTTCGGCGAGCGGGTCGAGTGCGCCCTGGAGCCAGCGCCCGCCGGTGGCGCGGACCTGTTCGGCCAGCCCGTCGGGCGCGGTGCCGAGCATCCAGGTGGCCGTGCCCGCGGTGGTGACGCTGATCGGGCCGTGCCGGTACTCCATCGCCGGGTAGGCCTCGGTCCAGGACAGGGAGGCCTCGCGCATCTTCAGTCCGGCCTCCTGGGCGAGACCGACGGTCCAGCCGCGCCCGAGGAAGGTGAACTGCGTGCAGGCCACGAGGCCTTCGGGCAGTGGGGTGGCGAGGGCGGTGCGCGCGTCGGCGACGACGGTGTCCGTGTGCAGGCCGAGGTGGGCGCGCAGCAGGGTGAGCGCGGTGGTCGCGAACCGGGTCTGGACGACGGAGCGTTCGTCGGCGAAGTCCAGGACGACGAGGTCGTCGGCGGCCGGCCCGACCGGGGTGTGGGGGTCGGCGGTGACGGCGGTGGTACGGGTCCGGCCGCTCAACCGGTCCAGCAGCTCCAGCACTTCGGTGGTGGTGCCGGAGCGGGTGAGGGCGAGGACCCGGTCGTACGACCGCCCGTACGGGAACTCGGAGGCGGCGAACGCGTCGGTCTCGCCCTGTCCGGCGCCCTCGCGCAGGGCGGCCACCGCCTGGGCCATGAAGTACGAGGTCCCGCACCCGACGACGGCGACCCGCTCCCCCGGTTCCGGCAGCGCGCCCCGGTGCCGCCCCGCCTGCTCGGCCGCCCGTGTCCAGCACTCGGGCTGGCTGTTCAGCTCGTTCTCGACATGGGTCATGGCCCACACCCTCCCCTAGCTGATTGTTCCTGCAAGATATAGCGATCTTTCGAGCACAATCAAGCATTCGCGCGCAGGGACGGGTGCGCTAGGGTCACCGCAGAGAGATCGGGGAACGGAGGGCCACGCGATGTCCCGGGACGCCCGTTGGAAGGCGCTGCTGGAACTGCTCGTCGAGCGCGGCCGCCTGGAGGTCGAGGAGGCGGCGGCCGAGCTGGAGGTGTCGGCGGCCACGATCCGCCGCGACTTCGATCAGCTCGCCGAACAGCAGATGCTGGTCCGCACCCGGGGTGGGGCGGTGGTGCACGGGGTGTCGTACGAACTCCCGCTGCGCTACAAGACGGCCCGGCGCGCCTCGGAGAAGCAGCGCATCGCCAAGGCGGTCGCCGAACTCGTCGCCCCGGGCGAGGCGGTGGGGCTGACCGGCGGCACGACCACCACGGAGGTGGCCCGCGCCCTGGCCGTGCGCGGGGACCTCGGCACCGGCTCACCGGCCCTGACCGTCGTCACCAACGCGCTGAACATCGCCAACGAGCTCGCCGTGCGCCCCCAGTTCAAGATCGTGGTGACGGGCGGGGTGGCGCGTGCGCAGTCGTACGAGCTCATCGGGCCGCTCGCCGACGGGGTGTTGAGCCAGATCACGCTCGACGTGGCCGTGCTCGGTGTCGTCGGTTTCGACGTCACACACGGGGCGGCGGCGCACGACGAGGCGGAGGCCGCGATCAACCGGCTGCTGTGCGAGCGCGCCGAGCGGGTGGTGGTGGCCGCCGACTCCAGCAAGCTGGGCCGGCGGGCGTTCGCCCGGATCTGCGGGGCGGAGCTGGTGGACACGCTGGTGACGGACACGGCGGTGGACCCGGAGACGGTACGGCGGTTCGAGGAGGCAGGCGTCCACGTGTTGACGGTGTGACCCGCGCCGGCCGGCTCAGAAACGGCGCAAATCGGCCTTCACGAACCCCGCACCCCGCTGGTCGTTGCAGCCCGTCGCCGCACGGTCGGCCGGGTCGGGCCAGCTCTGCTGGGCCTGGAGCGCCACGCTCACCAGCGTCAGCAGCAGGTCGACGTCGCTGGCCGCGTCCAGGCGCAGGGTCACCCACTGCGAGCCGGGCACGATCCGGATCGCACCCGAGTCCCTGAGGTCCTTGGCGAACCGCCGGATGGCCCGGTCGGTGAGCCGCAGGTCCACATCCCGCTCGGAGTGGAAGTGGACGACCTCACCCTGGACCGAAGTCACCGCCCGCCCCAGGCCGCAGCTCGGGACGGCCCGTCTCAGGTCCGGCCAGGTCGCCAGTTGCGCGAACGCGCGCGAGGCCAACGTCATGGGCCCATCATGACGCGCTCACCCGCCCGCAACCAGCTCGTGAGCGAGCATTAACCAACCTGTATCCACCACACGTTCAACAATCCGCACACGAATCGCCCTCTCGAACAGGTCCACTCCGGATCCTTCAGGGCTTGTTCCTGCGGTCGCGCCACCTCCGCGGTACGGCGCGCAGGGCCGCTAGCGTCCCGGGACGCGCCACGAACTCCGCCAACGCGTCGGCGTCGGCGGCACACAGCCGGCGGAGCGCGACCGGGCACGGCATCCGGAGTCGGGGGGCCGGCGGTCGGCCGGTAGGGCACCGAGCAGCGAGAGCCCCTCGTCGGGGGCGCCGTGCGCCGCGTACCGCCGCGGACAGTCCAGCATCAGCCCGGCCGGCGACTCGGACCGCTCGTCACCCGGCCCAGCAGTCGGCGGCACTCCTTGCCCATCTCCCCGCCCACCCCCTACCCTGACTTTGTGCCGCAAATAAACAAAACCCGTTCGCACAGTGTCGTGCCGGGTCCGGGGCTCGGTGCGTTGCGGGCGGCGATCACCGCCTTCTTCGCGCTGGACGGTTTCCTCTTCGCGGGGTGGGTCGTCCGGATCCCCGACATCAAGCACCAGACGCACGCCTCGGCCGGTGCCCTCGGCCTCGCTCTGCTCGGCGTCTCCGCGGGGGCCGTGCTCACCATGACGCTGACCGGCCGGCTGTGCCGTCGCTACGGCAGCCATCCGGTGACCGTGGTCTGCATGGTGGTGCTCGCATGCAGCGTGGCACTGCCTCCGCTGACGCACTCGGCGCCGGTCCTGGGTGCCGTACTGCTGCTGTTCGGCGCGGCCTACGGCGGGGTCAACGTGGCCTTCAACAGCGCCGCCGTCGACCTGGTCGCCGCCCTGCGCAGGCCGATCATGCCCAGCTTCCACGCCGCGTTCAGCCTGGGCGGCATGGTCGGCGCGGGCGTAGGCGGGCTGGTCGCCGGCGCCCTCTCCCCGACCCGTCATCTGCTGGCGCTCACCGTGATCGGGCTGCTCGTCACGGCCGTCGCCGGGCGCACCCTGCTGCGCCACGAACCACCGGTGCCGCCGGAGCGGACACCCGGGTCGGCGGCGACGCCGGACGGCGGGCCGGGCAGGCGCGGGGTGGTCGTCGTCCTGGGGCTCGTCGCGCTGTGCACGGCCTACGGCGAAGGCGCGATGGCCGACTGGGGTGCGCTCCACCTCCAGCAGGACCTCGCGGCCACTCCTGGCACCGCGGCCGCCGGATACGCGTGCTTCGCGCTCGCCATGACCGTCGGCCGGCTGACGGGCACGGCACTGCTGGCCCGCCTCGGCCGGGCCCGTACCGTGATCGCCGGCGGCACCGTCGCCGCTGCCGGCATGCTGCTCGGCGCGCTGGCACCCTCCGCCTGGGCCGCGCTGACCGGATTCGCGGTCACCGGGCTGGGACTGGCCAACCTCTTCCCGGTCGCCGTGGAGCGCGCCGGCGCGCTGGCCGGCCCGTCCGGCGTCGCCGTCGCCTCCACCCTGGGGTACGGCGGCATGCTGCTCGGGCCGCCCGCCATCGGTTTCATGGCCGACTGGTTCTCCCTGCCCACCGCCCTCACCAGCGTGGCCGCGCTGGCCGCCGTCGCCGCCGTCATCGGAATCTCCACGCGCCGGGCGCTGGGCCGCTGACGTTCCCACGCGGCTGTCCGCAGCGCCTGTTCGATCGCTACCGCTCACCCTCGTTACTCCGTTGACTCCGGCCGAACGGCCGTGCGACGGTGAGGTTGCGCTCGTCTCGAGCATCCCGGGGAACTGGAGGCAGACCGCTGTGACCTTCGGAAACGATGACTCCCGCCAGGCCATGGACCGCAGTCTGACGCCGGATCAGCTGGAGCTGTTCGAGAAGGAGTTCGCCGCCCGCCCGGTGAACCGGCTGATGCAGAACGCGGTCACCCAGACGCCCGTGGACGACGTCGCCCTGGACCGGCGGGTGCTCACCGGCATCGACCACTCGGTCTCCCACCACCTGGACGACTGGAAAGCCACCAACCAGAAGCAGAGCGGCCGGTGCTGGATGTTCGCCGGGCTCAACCTGCTCCGGGTCGGCGCCGCGCGGAAGCTGGGCGTGAAGGACTTCGAGTTCTCCCAGAACTACCTGCTGTGGTGGGACAAGTTCGAGCGGGCGAACCACTTCCTGGAGGCGATCATCGATACCTCCGGCCGGGAGGTGGACGACCGCACGGTGGCGCACCTGCTGGCCGATCCGATCGGTGACGGCGGGCAGTGGAACATGTTCGTGGCCCTGGTCGCCAAGCACGGCCTGGTGCCCAAGTCGGCCATGCCGGAGACCGAGAGCTCCTCCTCGACCCGGGCGATGAACCGGGCCCTGCAGACGCTGCTGCGCCAGGGCGCCCGCGACCTGCGCGGCCTGGCCGGCGAGGGAGCCCAGGCCCAGCGGGCGCACAAGCGCGAGGTGCTGGCCGCCGTCCACCGGGTGCTCGGCATCCACCTCGGCACGCCTCCGCAGCGGTTCCTGTGGCAGTGGGAGGACAAGAACAAGGAGTTCCACCGCGACGGCTGGCTCACCCCGGCGGAGTTCGCCGCCGCGTACGTGCAGCTCCCCCTGGAGGAGTACGTCTGCCTGGTGCACGACCCGCGCGAGTCCAGCCCGGTCGGCCGTACGTTCACGGTCGAGTACCTGGGCAATGTCGTGGACGCCCCGCCGGTGGTCTACCTCAACGCGCCGATCGAGCTGCTGAAGCGGCTGGCCATGGAGACGATCGTCGGCGGCGAACCGGTGTGGTTCGGCTGCGACGTGGCCAAGATGATGCGCGCGGACGCCGGCGTCTGGGACGCCGCCCTCTTCGACTACGCGGCCGTCTACGACGCCCCCTTCACCCTGGACAAGGCCGACCGGCTGCTGCACCACGACACCCAGATGACCCACGCGATGCTCTTCACCGGTGTCGACGTGGTGGACGGGAACCCGCGCCGTTGGCGGGTGGAGAACAGCTGGGGCGAGGAGAAGGCCGACAAGGGCTTCTGGACCATGAACGACTCGTGGTTCGGCGAGCACGTCTTCGAGATCGCGGTCCGGCGCTCGGCGCTGCCGCCGGAGCTGGCCGCCGCCCTCGACCAGCCTCCGATCGTCCTCCCCGCCTGGGACCCCATGGGCGCCCTCGCGGACTGAGCGTCTCCCGTAATTCCCCCCGCTGGAGTGCACTCCATCCGGCACACTCGCCCCATGGAGACTGCCGAGTTCCTTGAGATCCTGGACCGCGAGGGCCGATTGCTGGCGGCGGCCGCCGCCGTGGCGGGCACCGACGCCAAGGTGCCGACGTGCCCGGAGTGGCAGGTGCGGGACCTGGTGCGGCACACCGGATCGGTGCACCGGTGGGCCGCCGCCCTGGTCGCCGACGGACACACCGCTCCCCGGCCCATAGGTGACCCGCCGGAGCTGGACGGCGCCGAGCTGGTGGACTGGTACCGGGACAGCCACCGGCTGCTGGTGGACACCCTGGCCGCCGCGCCCGCCGACGTGCGGTGCTGGACCTTCCATCCCGCGCCCAACCCCTCGCCGCTGGCCTTCTGGACCCGCCGGCAGGCGCACGAGACGACCGTGCACCGCTACGACGCCGAGGCGGCGCGCGGCGGTACGCCGTCCCCGATCGCCCCGGACTTCGCGGTGGACGGCATCGACGAGCTGCTGCGCGGCTTCCACGCCCGCTCCCGGAGCCGGCTGCGCAGCGAGGAGCCGCGTGTGCTGCGGGTGCGCGCGGTGGGCGCGGGGGCGGACGCGGTGTGGACCGTACGGCTGACAGCCGAGCCGCCGGTGACCGTGCGGGCGGCGGAGGGACCGGCCGAGGCCGAACTCTCGGGTCCCGCCGATCAGTTGTACCTGGCGCTGTGGAACCGTACAGCGGTGCCGCAGGTGACCGGCGACGCGTCGCTCGCTGCGCTGTGGCGGGAGCGCTCCGGGATCTGACGCCCGGTCAGCCGGCCTCGGACAGCATCCGGGCCAGCACCGCGCGCTGCACCGGCCGTACCTCGCCGTGCAGCGCGCGCCCCTTCTCCGTGAGCACCACCCGCACCCCGCGCCGGTCCTCCGGACACATGGCCCGCTCGACCAGGCCGTCCTTCTCCAGACGGCCGATGAGCCGGGACAGCGCGCTCTGGCTGAGGTGGACCCGGTCGGAGATGTCCTGGACCCGGTAGGCGGAGCCGCCGTCCGCCGCCATGCCCTCGGCCAGCAGGTCGAGGACCTCGAAGTCGCTCGCGCACAGACCGTGCCCGTGCAGTGCCCGGTCCAGCTCGCACTGGGTGCGGGCGTGCAGGGCCAGGATGCCCCGCCACTCCTCCACGAGCGCCTGCTCGGCCTTCTTCGCCGCCATGCCCGCACCGTAGCAGAGAACCGAGTTCATTGCACCGTAATTAAATGCGTTTGCATCTCATGCACGCGCATGTATTCTCACCGCCATGACCTCTCCGCTCACCACCTCCGCGGCCCCGTCCCCGGCAGGCCGCTGGACTCCCCGGCTGTGGGGCACCCTGCTGGTGCTCTGCGCCGCGATGTTCCTGGACGCGCTGGACGTGTCGATGGTCGGCGTGGCACTGCCGTCCATCGGTGCCGACCTCGGTCTGTCCACGTCGACCCTGCAATGGGTCGTCAGCGGCTACATCCTTGGCTACGGCGGCCTGCTCCTCCTCGGCGGCCGGACCGCCGACCTGCTCGGCCGGCGCCAGGTGTTCCTGGTCGCGCTCGGCGTCTTCGCGCTGGCCTCGCTGCTCGGCGGGCTCGTGGACTCCGGCCCGCTGCTGATCGCCAGCCGCTTCATCAAGGGCCTGAGCGCGGCCTTCACGGCACCGGCGGGCCTGTCGATCATCACCACGACGTTCCCGGAGGGCCCGCTGCGCAACCGCGCCCTGTCGATCTACACCACCTGCGCCGCCGCCGGTTACTCCATGGGCCTGGTCCTCTCCGGCCTGCTCACCGAGGCCAGCTGGCGGTTCACCATGCTGCTGCCCGCCCCGGTCGCCCTGCTGGCCCTGCTCGTGGGCATGAAGCTGCTGCCGCGCAGCGAGCGCGAACGCGACCACGGCGGCTACGACGTCCCGGGCGCCGTCCTCGGCACCGCCTCGATGCTGCTGCTGGTGTTCACCGTCGTCCAGGCGCCCGAGGCGGGCTGGGCCTCGGCCCGGACGCTGCTGTCCTTCGTCGCCGTAGGCGTCATGCTGGTCGCCTTCGTGCTCGTCGAGCGGCGCAGCCCGAGCCCGCTGGTCCGGCTCGGGGTGCTGCGCTCCGGTCCGCAGGTCCGTGCCCAGCTGGGTGCGTTGACGTTCGTGGGCAGCTACACGGGGTTCCAGTTCCTGGTCACGCTCTACATGCAGCAGGTGCTGGGCTGGTCGGCCCTGCACACGGCGCTGGCGTTCCTGCCGGCGGGCGCGCTGGTGGCGCTCTCCGCGACCAAGGTCGGGGACATCATCGACCGGTTCGGGACCACGCGGCTGATCGTGCTCGGGTTCGTCCTGCTGACGGCCGGATACGTGCTGTTCCTGCGCATCGACCTGCACCCGGTCTACGCGGCCGTGATCCTGCCGACCATGCTGCTGGTCGGCTCGGGCTTCGCCCTGACCTTCCCGTCCCTCAACGTCCAGGCCACCAACGGCGTGGAGGAGCACGAGCAGGGCATGGTCTCCGGTCTGCTCAACACCTCGGTGCAGGTGGGCGGCGCGATCTTCCTGGCCGTCGTGACGGCGGTGGTGACCGCGCACGCTCCCGCGAAGGCCACCCCGCAGGCCGTCCTGGACAGCTACCGCCCCGGCCTGGTCGTGACCGCGGTCATCGCCGTCGTGGGCCTGCTGCTGTCGCTCTCCGGACTGCGCCGGTCCGGTGCCGGCCGGTCCGTCGTGGTCGCCCAGTCCACCGTGAAGGAGGCGGAGACGGAGCGCGTACCGGTCCGCGACTAGGGGGACCGCCTCCCCGCGTGCGCCCGGCCGGAGTTGCTTGCTCCGCCGGGCGCACGTCTGTGAAACTGACGGAATGTACGCATACGGGGGCCGCCGTACCAGGGCGGAGCAGGACGCGGCGACGGTCGAGATCGGGTACGCGCTGGTCAGCGCCGCGTTCGCGGCGGCGGTGCTGTTCGGGGCCGTGGCCGGGCCCACGTTCCTCTTCGACCTGCCCGGCCCGGTGTCCACGGTTCTGCTGCGGCTCGGCATGACGGTCGCGCCGCTCGTGTTCGTGGCCCGCGTGGTCAGCGTGCTGGTGCGTTTCCGGCAGTCGGCTCAGCCCAGCCAGCCCGGCCGCACCAACCCCGACTCGTAGGCGAGGACGACGAGTTGGGCACGGTCCCGGGCGCCCAGCTTCACCATGGTCCGGCTCACGTGGGTCTTGGCGGTGAGCGGGCTGACCACCAGCCGGCGGGCGATCTCCTCGTTGGACAGGCCGATGCCGACCAGGGCCATCACCTCCCGCTCCCGCTCGGTGAGCCGGGCGAGCGCGTCCGCCGTCGCCGGCTGCTTGGAGCGGGCCGCGAACTCGGCGATCAGCCGGCGGGTCACACCCGGCGAGAGCAGCGCGTCGCCTGCGACCACCGCCCGTACGGCGCGCAGGAGTTCGTCCGGCTCGGTGTCCTTCACCAGGAAGCCGGAGGCGCCCGCGCGGATCGCCTCGAAGACGTACTCGTCCAGTTCGAAGGTGGTGAGCATGACCACCCTCACCTCCGCAAGACCCGCGTCCGCGGTGATGCGCCGGGTCGCGGCCAGGCCGTCCAGCTGTGGCATGCGGATGTCCATGAGGACGACGTCCGGCCGCAGTTCGCGCACCCGGCGCAGCGCCTCCTCGCCGTCGGCGGCCTCGCCGGCCACCTCGATGTCCGGCTGCGCGTCGAGCAGCGCCCTGAAACCGGCCCGCACCAGCGACTGGTCGTCGGCGAGCAGTACCCGGATCACTGGTCCTCCCTGAGGTGCGACGGCAGCACGGCGAGTACCCGGAAGCCGCCGTCGGGGCGCGGGCCCGCCTCGATGGTGCCACCCAGCGCGGCGGCCCGCTCCCGCATGCCGGCCAGCCCGTGCCCGCTGCCCCCGGCGTCCGCGCCGGTCGCCGGTCCGTCGTCGTCGATCCGCAGCCGCAGCACGCCGTCGCCGTACCCGAAGCGCACGCGCGCGTGCCGCGAACCGGAGTGCCGTACGACGTTGGTGAGGGCCTCCTGCACGATGCGGAAGGCCGCGAGGTCGGCGCCGGGCGGCAGCCGGGGCGGCTCGCCCTCGGTCTCGACGGTCAGGCCGGCCGCCGCGGCCTGTTCGACCAGCTCCGGCAGCCGGTCCAGGCCCGGTGCGGGGGCGCGCGGTGCGGCGCCCGGCGCGCGCAGGGTGCCGAGGACCTGGCGCACCTCGCCGAGCGCCTCCTTGCTGGCGGCCTTGATGGTGGTGAGCGCGGACCGCGCCTGCTCGGGGTCGGTGTCGAGCAGCGCGAGGCCCATGCTCGCCTGGACGTTGATGACGGAGATGCTGTGCGCGAGGACGTCGTGCAGCTCGCGGGCCATGCGCAGCCGCTCCTCGTCCGCGCGCCGGCGCGCCGCCTCGGCCCGGTCCGCGCGCTCCCGCGCCCACTGCTCGCGCCGCACCCGGACCAGCTCGGAGAGGGCGGCGACGGCCACCACCCAGGTCGCGATCACGATCTCCTGGCCCGGGCCCGCGGCGCGGTCCCCGGCGGGCGGGAGCCAGTGGTACAGCCAGAGCGCGACCAGGAGGTGTCCGGCCCACAGCAGTCCGACGGCGGTCCAGGCGGCCCGCCGGTGCCCGGCGACGACCGCGCCGAAGCAGCCGACCGCGACGGCCAGGAAGACCGGCCCGTAGGGGTAGCCGAGGACGAGGTAGGCCAGGGCCGCCGCCGCCGTGCCGTACGCCACGGCCACCGGGTGGCGGTGCCGCCACAGCAGCGGGACGGACGCGGCGAGCAGCAGCACACGCGCGTAAACGTCGAGGGGCACCCGGTCCGGCTGGCCGTGCTCGGCAAAGGTGGTACCGATCAGCACGAACGCGGTGAGCAGCGCGGTGGAGCGCCAGGGCAGGCGGGCGCGGTGCGCCTCGGGGTCGTCCGGGCGGTGGCGCCACGGGGGCCCGTACCGCCACCCGCGCCAGGGGCCGCCGCCGTGCTGCTCTTCCATGCGGGCCACGCTAGACGCCGACGGGCCGGGGCGGCGTCGGCCGGGCGGGGTGATCAGGCGTACTCCCCGGGGAGTACGCGGTTCACGCGCGGGTGAGGCCCACCCCCTCGCCGAGCCGGCCGACCGCGTGCCGGAAGAACGTCTCGCGGTCCTCCACGACCCGGTTGAACTGCCCGAACAGCTCGAAGCCGATCAGTCCGAACAGCTGGGCCCAGGCCGCCACCATGTGTGCGGCCACCTCGGCCGGCAGATCGGGGGCGAGGTCGGCGGCCATCCGCTCGGCCTCGGGCCGCAGGGCGGCGGGGAGCGGCGGGGCGGCCAGGCCCCCGGGGCTGCGGTGGGCGTCCCGGAGGATGCCGATGAGGGCCAGACCGACACGGGAGGCGGCCCGGACGGTGGTCTGGGGGGCGGAGTAGCCGGGCACGGGTGAGCCGTAGATCAGCGCGTACTCGTGCGGGTGGGTGAGCGCCCAGCCGCGCACCGCCTCGCACACGGCCGTCCAGCGGGCCGGCGGCGGGACGTCGGCAGCGGCGTCCCGGGCCTGTTCGGCCGCCTCTCCGAGGGAGTCGTAGGCGTCGATGATCAGGGCGGTCAGCAGATCGTCCCGGCTGGGGAAGTAGCGGTACAGGGCCGACGACACCATGCCCAGCTCGCGGGCGACGGCCCGCAGGGAGAGCTTCGCCGCGCCCTCCGCGGCCAGTTGTCTGCGTGCCGCGTCCTTGATGGCCGCGGTGACTTCCTGCCTGGCCCGCGCGCGGGCGCCCTGTGCGGTGCTCATACCAGCAGTGTGCCACGTGGGAGAGCGGTGCACACAAACAAGAGCGGTGCAACAAAAAGAGAGCACCGCTCTTGCTTGGAAGCACTTGTCTGCCCCACACTGAAGCCAAGCGAGAGCACCGCTCTCTCACACCGTGGGGGTCACCATGTCGTCGTCTTCGCCGTACTACCTCAAGGGCAGCCCGCTCAACGTCCGCCTGAACAGCGTGATCGGCTGGCTCGCCCGGCACGGGCTCAGCCTGGCGGGCACCGCCGAGATGTCCGTGCCCGGCCGCAAGAGCGGCAAGATGCAGCGCATCCCGGTCAATCCGCACCGCTACGACGGCGGCCGGTACCTGGTCTCGGCGCGCGGCCACTCGCAGTGGGTGCGCAACATGCGGGCCGCCGGCGGCGGGGAACTGCGCGTGGGCCGCACGGTGCGCGCCTTCACCGCGGTGGAGCTTCCCGACGCGGAGAAGCTCCCGATCCTGCGGACCTACCTGGAGAAGTGGGGCTGGGAGGTCAACCAGTACTTCGCCGGGGTGACCGCCAAGTCCTCCGACGAGGAGATCATCGCCTGCGCCGGGGACCACCCGGTCTTCCGTATCACCGTCACGGACTGACGGGTTCCTCCGCCGGAGCGGCCTGCCCGGCCGGCCCCCGGTCCAGCGCGGTCAGCGCGCGCTGGGCGATCGGGTGGGCGCGGACGAGCTCGCCCAGCGAGGTCGAGCCCTGCGTGATCTCCCGGAACGCCCGCCAGGCAGGGCGGAAGCCGGTGAGGGCCGCGTGGAAGAGTCCGGGGCGCTTCTCGAACACGCCCAGCAGCCGCTTGCCGACGGCCATCTCGACGCCGAGTCCGGCCTTGACCGCGAAGGCGTAGTTCAGGGCCTGGCGCCGGGTGTCCACGGCGTCGTGCGCCTCGGCGATGCGGACCGCCCACTCCCCCGCCAGCCGGCCCGAGCGCAGCGCGAAGGAGATGCCCTCGCGGGTCCACGGCTCCAGCAGCCCGGCCGCGTCCCCGCAGACCAGCACCCGGCCCCGGGACAGCGGGGAGTCGTCGGCGCGGCAGCGGGTCAGGTGCCCGGAGGAGAGGGACGGCTCGAAGCCGGCGAGGCCCAGCCGGGCGATGAAGTCCTCCAAGTACCGCTTCGTTGCGGCGCCTTCACCGCGCGCGGAGATCACGCCGACCGTGAGCGTGTCGCCCTTCGGGAACACCCAGCCGTAACTGCCCGGCATCGGGCCCCAGTCGATCAGGACCCGCCCCTTCCAGTCCTCGGCGACCGTCTCCGGGACCGGGATCTCCGCCTCCAGGCCGAGGTCCACCTGGTCGAGCTTCACACCGACGTGCGCCCCTATCCGGCTGGCGCTGCCGTCGGCACCGACGACCGCGCGGGCCAGCACGGTCTCCCCGCCCTGCAGGACCACGGCGACCGTACGGCGGTCCGGCACCGCCGAGCCGTGCTGCTCGACCCGCTGGACCGTGACCCCCGTGCGCAGCTCGGCGCCCGCCTTCTGGGCGTGCTCGACCAGCTGCTGGTCGAACTCGGCGCGGTTGATCAGTCCGAACAGCATCTGCTTGGAGCGGCGGGTGCGGGTGAAGCGGCCGTTGTGGGAGAAGGTGACCGCGTGCACCCGGTCCCGGAAGGGCAGCTCGAAGCCGGGCGGCAGCGCGTCGCGCGAGGGGCCGATGATGCCGCCGCCGCACGTCTTGTAGCGGGGCAACTCGGATTTCTCCAGCAGGAGCACGCGCCGTCCCGCGACCGCCGCCGCGTAGGCGGCCGAGGCGCCCGCGGGGCCCGCGCCGACCACGACGACGTCCCACACCCGCTGCACGTCGTCCGCCGAAGAATTCTCGCCGCTCACGATGGTCTACCGCTCCGATCAAGCCGCTGCCAAGTGTCCCTCGCATCCTACGGCGGCCGTCCGTGCAGGCCGCTGTGCGAGGATCGGTGTACTCACCCCGTACAACGTCGCACCCACGAGGAGCGTGCCCATGCCGACGAATCCGCTCGCCGAGACCGTCGCCTCGCTGCTGCCCCGGGCCAAGGCGGAGCTGACCGAACTGGTCGCCTTCAAGTCGGTGGCGGACTTCACGCAGTTCCCGAAGAGCGAGAGCGACGCCGCCGCGGGCTGGATCGCCGACGCGCTGCGCGCCGAGGGCTTCACGGACGTGGCCCTGCTGGACACCCCGGACGGCACGCAGTCGGTGTACGGCTACCTGCCGGGCCCGGCGGGCGCGAAAACGGTTCTCCTCTACGCGCACTACGACGTGCAGCCCCCGCTGGACGAGGCCGGCTGGACCACCCCGCCCTTCGAGCTGACCGAGCTCGACGGCCGCTGGTACGGCCGCGGGACCGCCGACTGCAAGGGCGGCTTCATCATGCACCTGCTCGCGCTGCGCGCCCTCAAGGCCAACGGCGGCGTCCCGGTGCACGTCAAGGTGATCGTGGAGGGCTCGGAGGAGCAGGGCACGGGCGGCCTGGAGCGGTACGCCGAGCAGCACCCCGAGCTGCTGGAGGCGGACACGATCGTGATCGGCGACGCGGGCAACTTCCGGGTCGGCCTGCCGACGGTGACCACCACGCTGCGCGGGATGACCCTGGTCCGGGTGCGGATCGACACCCTGGCCGGCAACCTGCACTCCGGCCAGTTCGGCGGTGCCGCCCCGGACGCGCTGGCCGCGCTGGTCCGGGTCCTGGACTCGCTGCGCGCCGAGGACGGCTCGACCACGGTCGACGGCCTGGACGCCACGGCCCGGTGGGACGGCCTGGAGTACACCGAGGAGCAGTTCCGCGCGGACGCCAAGGTGCTGGACGGCGTCGAGCTGATCGGTGACGGTTCGGTCGCCGACCGCCTCTGGGCCCGCCCGGCGGTCACCGTCCTCGGCATCGACTGCCCGCCGGTCGTCGGCGCCACCCCGTCGGTGCAGGCGAGCGCCCGCGCCCTGATCAGCCTGCGGGTGCCGCCGGGCGTGGACGCGGCGGAGGCCACCAAGCTGCTGCAGGCGCACATCGAGGCGCACACCCCGTGGGGCGCCCGGGTCACCACCGAGCAGATCGGCCAGGGCCAGCCGTTCCGCGCCGACCCTTCGAGCCCCGCCTACCAGGCGATGGCCGACGCGATGGCGGTGGCCTACCCGGGCGAGACCATGAGTCACGCCGGCCAGGGCGGTTCCATCCCGCTGTGCAACACGCTCGCCGGTCTCTACCCGCGCGCGGAGATCCTGCTGATCGGCCTGAGCGAGCCGGAGGCGCAGATCCACGCGGTCGACGAGAGCGTGTCCCCCGAGGAGCTGGAGCGGCTGTCGGTCGCCGAGGCGCTGTTCCTGCGCAACTACGCGGCGGGCTGAACCGTTCTGCCGACGGCAGAGGGCCCTCGTCCCCGGGCGGGGGCCCTGCCTACGGTCGGTGCATGGATGTCATCGAACTGCTGCCCCGCCTGCACCTGTTGCGCTTCCCGGTCGGCCAGGCCTACCTCTGGCACGACGACGCCGAGCTGACCCTGATCGACGCGGGCACGATCGGCTACGGCCGGGCCGTCGCCGACGCCATCACCGCGCTGGGGCGCGCCCCGGAGGACGTACGACGTGTCGTGCTGACCCACTTCCACGAGGACCACGTGGGCGCCGCGGGCGAGTTCGCCGCGCTGAGCGGGGCCGAGGTGCTGGCC
Organism: Streptomyces sp. NPDC088810; assembly: GCF_044750305.1. Classification (NCBI taxonomy): domain Bacteria; kingdom Bacillati; phylum Actinomycetota; class Actinomycetes; order Kitasatosporales; family Streptomycetaceae; genus Streptomyces; species Streptomyces sp. NPDC088810. The sequence continues at coordinate 342,286 of NZ_JBIVJQ010000003.1, read as the reverse complement.
CACCCCCTGGACGCACCGTTCGTCCGCGGTGAACGGCCGGGTCCGCCGCCGCGGTTCGAGGAGTGGGAGCTGCCGATCCACGCCGAGGCGGTCCGGCAGCTGCCCGAGGGACCGCCTCTGCCGCCGTCCTCGGTCACCGAGGTGACGGACGGGGACGTACTCGGTTTCGGCGGCGGCGCGCACGTGGTCCACGTCCCGGGGCACACGGACGGCAGCATCGCGCTGTTCCTGCCCGCCGAGGGCGTGCTGTTCACCGGGGACACGGTGGCGTCGGCCGACGGCATCCCGATGCCGGGGGTGTTCAACCTGGACCGGCAGCAACTCCTCGCTTCGGTACGGCGGTTGGCCGGTCTCGGCGCGGAGGTGGCCTGCTTCGGCCACGGCGATCCGGTCATGAGCGGCGCCGCCGCCGCGCTCCGCTCGATCGTCGAGGCGCCGGGTCAGCCGACCGGCACGCCGGCCTCCAGGTAGAGGGCGGTGCCCCGCTCGCGGGCGCGCAGGGCCCAGCGCAGGCGTTCGTAGCGGACCGGCGGCAGCATCGCGGCGGCCTCCTGTTCCGTGGCGAACCGCCAGCCGCGCAGCTCGGGGCCGGGCAGCAGCACCCGGGACGCCTCGCCGGACTCCAGCCGGCCGCCGTCGAACAGCAGCCGCAGCCCGCCGAAGCCGGGCGGGGCGGGCCGTTCCCAGTCCACGACGAGCAGCCGGGGCACCTCCCGCAGCCGTATCCCGGTCTCCTCGGCGACCTCGCGCATCCCGGCGCGGGCCGGCGCCTCGCCCCGCTCGACCACGCCGCCGGGGAACTCCCAGCCGGGCTTGTAGGTGGGGTCGACCAGCAGCACGCGGTCCCGCTCGTCGAAGAGCAGCACCCCGGCGGCGAGCGTCTCGGCGGTCGGCTCCGGGGTCTGCACGATGTCGCAGGCGGGTACGGCACCGCTGCCGACGGCGTCGGCGATGCGGACGGCGGTCTCGTACGCGGTGAGCGCGCTGGTGTCGACCGGGTGGGCGTCGGCGGTGAGCCAGGAGGCGAGAGCGGCGCGGTAGGGCTCGATGTGGTCGTACGACCACTGCCGTATGCGTATCTCGCCGTCGGGCAGGCCGGGCGGGATCTCCCGCCCGGCTATCCGCTCGCGCAGGATCGTTTCGGCCGGGGCGAGCAGCAGATGGTGCACGGTGATCCGGCGGGCGGCGAGGCCGCCGAAGATCTCGTCGCGGTACTCCTGGCGGAGCAGGGTCATGGGCACCACCAGGGTGCCGCCCAGCTCGGCGAGCATCGCGGCGGCGGTGTCGACCACCAGCCGGCGCCAGATCTGCAGGTCCTGGAAGTCGCCGACCTCGGCGAGGCGCTTGGGCGGCAGCAGGTGCGTGAGCGCCCCGCCGATGACCTCGGGGTCGAAGAGCGCGCTGTTCGGGATCAGTTCGATCAGTTCACGTGCGGTGGTGGTCTTCCCCGCACCGAACGCGCCGTTGATCCAGACGACGGTCACGGACTCCCCCTCTTGTGTTGGCCCCCTGAGGCTTGCCCGCTCCACCCTGCCACGGAAACCCCCCGCCGTTGAGGGCGCCTGTCCGCGCGCACACCGGGGTGCCGGCGCCCCCTGCGGCGGGGGCACCGGCACGCACGCCGTACGCCGTGGGGGGTTACTCGTGTCGGAGGGCGCCGTGGTCGACGTCCAGGCTGTCCTGGGCGACGAGGCGGCCGGCCGAGTCGAGCGTGTCCGAGACGTTGAGGTCACCGCGGGGTCGCTCGTCCGCCGCTTGGGGCGGGGTGACGGCGGCCACGACGAATCCGGTGGCGAGGGTGGCGAGGGCGAGCATGCTGCGTTTCTTCATGCGCTGATCAACTGCGCGCACGGCCAGGAGTCACGCGGGAGACCGCGTTTTGCTCGGGTCGGGGAGTGCGAAAGCTCGTGGCCCGGGTGATGGGCCGGAGGATAGGGTCCGGGCAGCCCGGTGCCACCGGCACCGTGCGACCCGACCGACCGCCAGGAAGGCGACAGCCATGCCGGGCCTGGCCGCCCCGGCTGCCGGAACAGCCGACCTTCTATCCGGTGCTGAACGAGAACTACGCGATCCGCATCGCCCGGGACTGGAACGTCAAGCACGACGGCGCCGGCTACGTCACCCGCTTCGAGGTCGACACCGCGTTCCTCGCCCGCTACCCCGCCCGGCAGGCCGGTGGCGAGACGATCCTGGAGCTGTGGGTGCCCGCGGAGGAGCTGTCCCCCGGGTCCGGCGCCCTCGCCCGGGAGTACGTCGAGGACGTCGTACGGTCCGGCGAACGGTTCGTCCGGAGCGCGGCCGGCCTGTCCTAGGCCGGGCTGCGGGCCCCCTCCGGACCGGCCACGTGGACGCGCGGCCATGTGCTCGCGCATGTCCGGCAGGTGAACCGGCCGAGGCTCTCCCGCAGCAGGCCGGCGTGCCGGCCGGCGGGCAGCACGGCGTCGCGCACGGGCGCACGGCCGGTGCCAGGCCGGATGGCGCCAGCCGGCCAGTGCCGGCACGATCCGGTCCCAGGCCGCTACGGGCGTACCGGTTACCTGCTGCTGCGCTGTCTGCGCGAGCTGGAGACGCACCACCTGGACCTCGGCGACGGGTACGGCAGCGAGAACTGGCCGGAGCGGTACGTGCGGTGGGCGCTGGACGACACCCTGGGCACGCTGCGGGAGCAGGCTTTCCCGCTCGCCTCCGCGGCGGCCACCGACCTCGGCACGGGCTGGGCCCCGGCGGAGGACGGCGCGTCGGTCGCCGGGGCCGGACACCGGCCGCTCGGCTGGCTCACCGGCAGGCTGACCGCCGGGCGCTGATCGTGGCCGGCCCGGCGGGGTCGCCGTCCCGGCCGCCCCTCTGGCCGCAGCCGCCACTGCCCGGCTGGGGGCGAGTCGGCGAGGTGCCGTAGCGGGCCGAATGAACATTTCCGCACGGCCCAACCGGATCGGCTCCGCCCCCTTCCAACACACTCCGACACGTCCTACCGTAAACGCGCACAGATGACGCGTACATGCCGTCATCCCGGTTCGCGAGTCGGAGGAACGTCAACGATGCGTCACCCTCACACCCGCACGACCCGCACCACCCACCGAAAACTGGCCGCAGCGCTCACCGCCGGGCTGTTGTGCGCGGCGGGCCTCGCCACCCCCGCCCTGGCGGCCCCCGCCGAGACCCCGGCGGCACCGGCCGCCCCCGCCCTGGGCGACGGGCTCGCCCTCTCCCCGCCGATGGGCTTCAACAACTGGAACTCCACACACTGCCGCGCCGAGTTCAACGAGTCCATGGTCAAGGGCATCGCGGACCTCTTCGTCCAGAAGGGCCTGAAGGACGCGGGCTACCAGTACGTCAACCTGGACGACTGCTGGGCCCTGCCGAACCGCGACGCCGACGGCAAGCTGGTGCCCGACCCCGTCCGGTTCCCCAACGGGATCAAGGCGGTTGCCGACTACGTCCACGCCAAGGGGCTCAAGCTCGGCATCTACACCAGCGCCGGCACCAAAACCTGCAACAGCGCGGGCTTCCCGGGCGCCCTGGGCCACGAGTACAGCGACGCACGGCAGTTCGCCGGCTGGGGCGTGGACTACCTGAAGTATGACAACTGCAACAACCAGGGCGTGGACGCCAAGCAGCGCTACCGGACCATGCGGGACGCACTGAAGGCGACCGGCCGCCCCATCGTCTACAGCATCTGCGAATGGGGCGAGAACAAGCCCTGGGAATGGGCCGCCGACGTCGGCCACCTGTGGCGGACCACCGGTGACATCAGCGACAGCTGGAGTTCGATGCTGTCGATCCTCAAGCAGAACCTGCCGCTCGCTCCGCACGCCGGCCCCGGCCACTGGAACGACCCCGACATGCTGGAGGTCGGCAACGGCGGCATGACGGACACCGAGTACCGCTCACACTTCTCGCTCTGGTCGGTCATGGCCGCACCGCTGCTCATCGGCACCGACCTGCGCAAGGCCTCCCAGGCGACCTACGACATCCTGGGCAACAAGGAGGTCGTCGCCGTCGACCAGGACCCGCTCGGCAAGCAGGGCACGGTCGTCTCCTCCGCGGGCGGACGCTGGGTCGTCGCCAAGGAGATGAAGGACGGCAGCCGCGCGGTGGCCCTCTTCAACGAGTCCGGCACCGCCCAGCGGATCGTCACCGGCGCCGGCGCCGTCGGCCTGCCCGCCGCCGACGGCTACACCCTGCGCGACCTGTGGCAGCACCGCACGTACAACACCGCCGGCACCATCGCCGCCACCGTCCCCGCCCACGGCACGGTCCTGCTGCGCGTCCAGGCCGACCCGCGCTGGGCCGCCCAGCCGCCCGCCGTCGAACTCGGCGCGGACGGCAGCCCGTTGCTGGAGGCGGCCACCCCGGCCACGCTGACCAGCACCGTCACCGACCTCGGCCGCACACCCGCGCAGCAGGTGTCCGTGACACTGACCGGCCCCGCCGGCTGGACCGTACGGGCCGCCTCGGCGACTACGGCAGCCGCCCTCCCCACCGGCGGCACGCTGCGCACCGACTGGCGGGTGACCGCCCCGGCCGGCACACCGACCGGCACCTACGGCCTCACGCTGCGGACCAGTTACCGCTCACCGTCCGGGACGGCGGTCAGCAACGAGGTCCCGCTGACCGCGTCCGTCGTCGTGCCGCCGCCCGGCGGGACGTCGTACCTCGGCGACCTGCCCCGGCTGTCGGCGGCCAACGGCTGGGGGCCGGTGGAGCGCGACACCAGCAACGGGGAGAGCGCCGCCGGCGACGGCCACCCGCTCACCGTCGGCGGCACGGTGTACGCCAAGGGGCTCGGCGTCCACGCGCTCAGCGACATCTCCTTCTACACCGGCAAGGCCTGCGAGAAGGTCACCGCGGACGTCGGCGTGGACGACGAGAAGGACACGAAGGGCACCGTCGCCTTCGAGATCTGGGCGGACGGCACGAAGGCCGCGTCCACCGGCGTCCTGACCAACGCGATGCCCGCCCGGTCGCTCAGCGCCGACATCACCGGCGCCGAGGTGGTCCGGCTCGTCGTCACCGACGGCGGCGACGGCATCGACTCGGACCACGCGGACTGGGCGAACGCACGGCTCAGCTGCTGAACCGCCCCCGCGGCGGGGCCGGGAACACCCCGGCCCCGCGACCGCTCGACGAGGCGGCTGGTCCGCCCCGCCGGCCAGGTGACGGGCCGCCGTCCGCCGCCGAGGCGCCCAGGGGGTGTTTCTGGCAGCCGACCTGATCCGGACGACACCCCCTAGTGGCTCACCGCCGGCACGTCCGGGGTGCGGGTCAGGGCTGCCGCCGCGGCGCCGACCAGTCCCGCGTCGGTGCCCGTCTGCGCGGGTACGACGGTGAGCCGCTGCACGAAGGACAGGGTCGCGTAGTCGGTGAGGGCCTTGCGCAGCGGCGTGAACAGGACGTCGCCCGCGTTGCCGACGCCCCCGCCGATCACCGCTATGTCGATCTCGACCAGGGTCGCGGTGGCCGCGATCCCGGCGGCCAGCGCCTGCGCGGCCCGCTCGAAGGAGGCCACCGCGACCGGGTCGCCCGCGCGGGCGGCGGCGGCCACCGCGGCGGCCGAGGTGTCACCGTCGGGGCCGGGAAGCCAGCCCTGCTCCAGGGCCCGGCGGGCGATGTTGGGACCGCTGGCGATGCGCTCCACACAGCCGCGTGAGCCACAGGGGCAGGGATCGCCGTCGAGGTCGACGCTGATGTGGCCGATGTGCCCGGCGTTGCCGGTCGGTCCGGGGTGCAGCCGCCCGCCCAGCACCAGGCCGCCGCCGACACCCGTCGAGACCACCATGCACAGCGCGTTGTCGTGGCCGCGCGCCGCGCCCTGCCAGTGCTCGGCCGCCGTGATCGCGACCCCGTCGCCGATCAGCTCCACCGGCAGGCCCCCGGTGACCGCACGGACCCGGTCGACCAGCGGGAAGTCCCGCCAGCCCGGCACGTTGACCGGGCTGACGGTGCCGGCCGAGGCGTCCACCGGACCGGCGCTGCCGATACCGACCGAGCGCGCGCGTCCCCACAGGGGCGACCCGGCGAGATCGCCGAGCACCGCCGCCACGGCCCGCATGACCGTTTCGCCATCCTGCTGGGCGGGCGTGGCGCGCTGGGCCCGGACCAGGATCCGTCCGTCGCCGTCCACCAGCGCGCCGGCGATCTTGGTGCCGCCGATGTCCAGGGCCGCCACGAGGTCGGTGTGCATCAGAGTCAGATCTCCCCGTTGAAGCTTGAAAAACCAAAGAAGGCAGGCCGGTCAAGCGGTGGGGGCGCAGGCCGGAGACAGCGGTGGACAGTCTCTCTCGCATCTGACAACGTTGTCCAGGCTCTATGCTCGACGCCACATCCTCATACAAGCCCACCACATCCCGCACCTCCCCCGTACGAGACAGGACAGACGCATCGTGCCCGAGACCACCCGCCGCGCAGACCGCCTTCCCGGGAACCGGTACGGCAACCGCCCGACGATGAAGGACGTGGCGGCGCGCGCCGGGGTCGGGCTCAAGACGGTCTCCCGCGTGGTCAACGGCGAACCCGGGGTCACCCCGGACACCGAGCGCCGGGTGCAGGAGGCGATCGAGGCGCTCGGCTTCCGCCGCAACGACAGCGCGCGGGTGCTGCGCAAGGGCCGTACGGCGAGCATCGGCCTGGTCCTGGAGGATCTCGCGGACCCGTTCTACGGCCCGCTCAGCCGAGCCGTCGAGGAGGTGGCCCGCGCCCACGGCGCCCTGCTGATCAACGGCTCCAGCGCCGAGGACCCCGAGCGCGAGCAGGAGCTGGCGCTGGCCCTGTGCGCGCGCCGGGTGGACGGGCTCGTGGTGATCCCGGCCGGGGACGACCACCGCTATCTGGAGCCGGAGATCAGGGCCGGCGTGGCGACCGTGTTCGTGGACCGCCCGGCCGGCCGGATCGACGCCGACGTGGTGCTGTCCGACAACTACGGCGGCGCCCGCGACGGCGTGGCCCACCTCATCGCGCACGGCCACCGCCGGATCGGGTTCATCGGCGACATGCCCCGCATCCACACCGCGGCCGAGCGGCTGCGCGGCTACCGGGCGGCGATGGAGGACGCGGGCATAACCGTCGAGGACCGCTGGATGTCCCTGGGGGCGACGAACCCGCAGCGGGTGCGCCGGGCCGCGGAGGAGATGCTGTCCGGACCCGACCCGGTGACCGCGGTGTTCGCCGGCAACAACCGGGTGACGGTCACCGTGATCCGGGTCCTGGCCGAGCAGGCGCGCCGGGTCGCGCTCGTCGGCTTCGACGACATCGAGCTGGCCGACCTGCTCCAGCCGGGCGTCACGGTCGTCGCCCAGGACGCCGCGGCCCTCGGCCGTACCGCCGCCGAGCGCCTCTTCCGCCAGCTGGACGGCACCCTCATCGTCCCCGAGCGGATCGAGCTGCCGACCCGCCTGATCACGCGCGGCTCGGGCGAACTGCCGCCGGCGGACTGAGCGGGCCCGCGCGGTGGCGGCTGCTGCGGTCAGCGTCCCCGCCGTCGGTCGCACCCGCTCCCCCGGCCCTCACGCCTACTGCCCGGAGGCCGTCAGATCGCCGCGGCGGGGTGCCGCAAAGCTCTCCAGGTCGGCGCGGGTCAGGCCGGTGAGGCGGGCGACCTCGGCGATGTCCAGGGCGCCGCAGTCCAGGCCGCGCAGCAGGTAGCCGCTCAGGGCCTTGGCGGTGGCGGGCTCGTCCATGACGTCGCCGCCGGCCCGGTTGGCGTACCGGGTGAGGCGGGCCGCCGCCTGCTCGAAGCCCTCGCGGTAGAAGGCGAAGACGGCCGCGTAGCGGGTCGGGATGTGGCCGGGATGCATGTCCCAGCCCTGGTAGTAGGCGCGGGCGAGGGCGCGGCGGGTGAGGCCGTAGTGGAGGCGCCAGGCGTCGTGCACCTTGGCGGTCGGGCCGACCGGGAGGACGTTGGTGGAGCCGTCCGAGACGCGGACGCCGGTGCCGGCCGCCGCGACCTGCATGACCGCCTTGGCGTGGTCGGCGGCCGGGTGGTCGCTGGCCTGGCAGGCGGCGGAGACACCGAGGCAGGCGCTGTAGTCGAAGGTGCCGTAGTGCAGTCCGGTGGCGCGGCCCTCGGCGGCCTGGATCATGCGGGCGACGGTGGCGGTGCCGTCGGTGGCGAGGATCGCCTGGCTGGTCTCGATCTGGATCTCGAAGCCGAGGCGGCCGGCGTCCAGGCCGTGCGCCTTCTCGAAGGCCTCCAGGAGCCGGACGAAGGCGCCGACCTGCTCGGGGTACGTCACCTTGGGCAGGGTGAGGACCAGGCCCTCGGGCAGGCCGCCGGCCTGCATCAGGCCGGTGAGGAAGACGTCGAGGGTGCGGATGCCCCGGTCGCGTACGGCGGCCTCCATGCACTTCATGCGGATGCCCATGTACGGCGCGGCCGTGCCGGTGCGGTACGCCTCGGCGATCAGGCGGGCGGCGCGGGCGGCCGTCGCGTCCTCCTCGGCGTCGGGCCGAGGGCCGTAGCCGTCCTCGAAGTCGACGCGCAGGTCCTCGATGGGCTCGCGCTCCAGCTTGGCGCGGACGCGGGAGTAGACCGGCTCGGCCAGTTCGTCCGACAGCCCGAGGACGGCCGCGAAGGAGGCGGCGTCGGGGGCGTGTTCGTCGAGGGCCGCGAGAGCCTGGTCGCCCCAGGAGCGGAGGGTGTCGGCGGCGAAGGCGTCGCCGGGGACGTACACGGTGTGGACGGGCTGCCGGGTGCCGGGGTCCCCGGGGTAGCGGCGCTCCAGCTCCGCGTCGACCGGTGCGAGGGAGGCGCTGATCTCCTCGCTGACGGCGCCCGCGAGGCTTGTCGCCACCTGCTCCTGCTGACCCATCCCACACCCTCCAATTTTCCGCTGTGCGGAATCAACAATCCGTAGAATGAAGTTATCCGGGGTGGTTCCCGCTGGTCAACACCCTCTCGCACGGTGGTCGGTACCGTCTTCAGGATGCACCGAGGCCCCCGTGACCGCGCCGGTCACAGGGGCCTCGTGCTGCGCCTCGGGAGGATCAGCCCTTGCGGGTCTTGATCTCCTCGGTCAGCTGGGGCACGACGTCGAACAGGTCGCCGACCACACCGAAGTCGACCAGCTCGAAGATCGGGGCCTCGGCGTCCTTGTTGACGGCCACGATGGTCTTCGAGGTCTGCATACCGGCGCGGTGCTGGATCGCACCCGAGATGCCGTTGGCGATGTACAGCTGCGGCGAGACCGACTTACCGGTCTGGCCGACCTGGTTGGTGTGCGGGTACCAGCCGGCGTCGACGGCGGCACGCGAGGCACCGACGGCCGCGCCGAGCTGGTCGGCGAGCGCCTCGATGATCGAGAAGTTCTCGGCGCCGTTCACACCGCGGCCACCGGAGACCACGATCGCGGCCTCGGTCAGCTCCGGGCGGCCCGTCGACTCACGCGGGGTGCGGCCGGTGATCTTGGTGCCGGTGGCCTTGTCGGAGAAGGTCACGGACAGGGCCTCGACGGCGCCGGCGGCCGGGGCGGCCTCGACGGCGGCCGAGTTCGGCTTGACCGTGATGACCGGGGTGCCCTTGACGACGCGGGACTTGGTGGTGAAGGACGCGGCGAACACCGACTGGGTGGCCACCGGGCCCTCGTCGCCGGCCTCCAGGTCGACGGCGTCGGTGATGATGCCGGAGCCGATGCGCAGCGCCAGGCGGGCGGCGATCTCCTTGCCCTCGGCGGAGGACGGGACCAGCACGGCGGCCGGGGACACGGCCTCGTAGGCGGCCTGCAGGGCGTCCACCTTCGGCACGACCAGGTACTCGGCGTACTCGGCCGCGTCGTGGGTGAGGACCTTCACCGCGCCGTGCTCGGCGAGCGTGGCGGCGGTGTCGGCGGCGCCGTTGCCGAGCGCGACGGCGACGGGCTCGCCGATGCGGCGGGCCAGGGTCAGCAGCTCGAGGGTCGGCTTGCGGACGGCACCGTCCACGTGGTCGACGTAGACGAGGACTTCAGCCATGGGATTGCTCTCCTGCGTAACGAAGTTGAGGGGCGGTCAGCGGGGGCGAGCCCTTAGATGAACTTCTGGCTCGCGAGGAACTCAGCGAGCTGCTTGCCGCCCTCGCCCTCGTCCTTGACGATGGTGCCGGCCGTGCGCGCCGGACGCTCGGTCGCGGTCTCGACCTTGGTGAAGGCGCCGTCCAGGCCGACCTCCTCGGCCTCGATGTCCAGGTCGGACAGGTCCCAGGACTCCACCGGCTTCTTCTTGGCCGCCATGATGCCCTTGAAGGACGGGTAGCGGGCCTCGCCGGACTGGTCGGTCACGGAGACGACCGCCGGGAGCTGGGCCTCGAGCTGCTCGGAGGCGGCGTCGCCGTCGCGGCGGCCCTTCACCGTGCCGTCCTCGACGGAGACCTGGGACAGCAGGGTGACCTGCGGGACGCCCAGGCGCTCGGCGACCAGCGCGGGGACGACGCCCATGGTGCCGTCGGTGGAGGCCATGCCGGAGATCACCAGGTCGTAACCGGCCTTCTCGACGGCCTTGGCCAGCACCAGGGAGGTGCCGATGGCGTCGGTGCCGTGCAGGTCGTCGTCCTCGACGTGGATGGCCTTGTCGGCACCCATGGAGAGGGCCTTGCGGAGCGCGTCCTTGGCGTCCTCGGGGCCGACCGTCAGGACGGTGACCTCGGCGTCGTCCGCGTTCTCCGCGATCTGGAGGGCCTGCTCGACCGCGTACTCGTCCAGCTCGGAGAGCAGGCCGTCGACGTCGTCGCGGTCGACGGTCAGGTCATCGGCGAAGTGCCGGTCGCCAGTGGCGTCGGGCACGTACTTCACAGTGACAACGATCCTCAAGCTCACGCCGGCTCTCCTACTGCATCGTCATTTCGGGCTGCCTCTTGCAGGCAGCATAGGCGCCTCAAGCGGCCGATCCCGGTCGGGGCGTCCGCGCGCTCCGACCGAAATATTACTCGTCAGTACACCCAGTTCCTGCCCGCTAAGCAAGCGCTTTGAACTGTGACCTTCGCAACGCAGCGTAACCGGAACTCGACGGCTCCGCAGGAGGGGGTGGCGCGATCCGGGACGTGATCAATCCCGCAGGCCGTTGAAGCGGCCCTGGTGGTAGAGGAGCGGGCGGCCGGCGCCCGAGGGGTCGCCGAGGACCACCTCGGCGAGCACGATCCGGTGATCACCGGCAGGCACCCGTCCGACGATCCGGCAGACCAGCCAGGCGAGCACGTCGTCCAGCACCGGTACGCCTTCCGGGCCCTCCCGCCAGGCGGTGGGCGCGCCGAAGCGGTCGGCGCCGCTGCGGGCGAAGGTGGCGGCCAGGTCGCTCTGGTGCTCGCCGAGTATGTGCACGCCCACGTGGTCGGCCTCGGCTATCGCGGGCCAGCTGGAGGCGCCCGTGCCGATGCCGAAGGAGACCAGCGGCGGCTCGGCGGAGACGGAGGTCAGGGAGGTGGCGGTGAAGCCGACCGGGCCGGAGGCGCCACGCGCGGTGATCACCGCCACACCGGCGGCGTGCCGGCGGAAGGTGGAGCGCAGGAGATCGGGGGAGGCGAGCTGGGGCGTGCCGAGGTCGGGCGTGGCCGTCATGCGGGTGTCCTTCTGCGAGGAGGGAGAACGGGTCCGTGGCTGCTCAGCAACCCGGACAGCGCGCGCTCGCGGTGCGGGCGAGGTCGACGTGGACCCGCCCGTAGAGAAGGAGTTCGATCGGCATACGGTCAGACTGACGATAGGTGGTGCGCACAGTCAAGCCGCTTCCGGAATCCGGAAGATGTCCCACCGTTGCCTGAAACCCGCTCACACGGCCTCTCCCAGGGCGGCGATGACGTCGGCCTTCCGCGGCTGTCCGGTGGCGCGCCGCACCACGCGGCCGTCGGCGTCCAGAACCAGGACGGTGGGGGTCTTGAGGATCTCCAGTTCGCGTACGAGGTCCAGGCGGGCCTCGGCGTCGATCTCCACGTGGGTCACGCCCGGGACCATCCCGGCGACCTCGCCGAGGATGCGCCGGGTCGCCCGGCAGGGCGCGCAGAAGGCGCTGGAGAACTGCACGAGCGTGGCCCGCTCCCCCAGTTCACCGCCGAGTTCGGCCACCCCGAGCCGCTTGCCGTCGTCGCGCCCGCGCACCCGTACCCTCCCGTTCCGCCGCTTGTGCAGCACTCCGCAGGCGCTCGCCGCAGCGAGCACCGCCAGGCACACCACCAGTCCGGTCATCCTCAGCACAAGCATTCACGGGACTGCAAAGATTCCCGCCTCCCGCGGAGAGCCGTCCCTGCGGAATGCTTGCTGCATGGACATCGACGCACGGGGGCCGCGGTATGCAGCGGCCGTGACCACGGTGGTACTGGTGGTGGCGCTCGGCACGGAGAACGCCTGGGTGCTGGGCTGGCAGACGCTGGCCTTCGCGCTCGGCGCGGCCGGGGGCGTGAGCCGCTCGCCGTACGGCTGGGCGTTCCGCACGGCGGTGCGGCCGCGGCTCGGGCCGCCGAAGGAGTTCGAGCCGCCGGAGCCGCCGCGGTTCGCGAAGGCGGTCGGGCTGCTGTTCGCGGGCCTCGGCCTGACCGGGTTCACCGTGGGGCCGCAGTGGCTGGGGTTCGCGGCGACCGGGGCGGCGCTCGCCGCCGCGTTCCTGAACGCCGTGTTCGGGTACTGCCTCGGCTGCGAGATGTTCCTGCTGCTGAAGCGGGCGGCGGCGACACGGGTGGAGTAAAGGGGCCCTGAGCGGGCAATGCGGGATGTAGGCCGACGTGACGAGGATCTCGCCGCCGCGGGGCACCAGGACTGGCTCCCCGTCCGTTCTTCGGGCACGATCTGCGATACGTCGTAAACCTACGGCTGCGTAACTTTCCCGCCGGGAGCCCCCTTTCCCGAGCAGAGCAGAAAGGGCCCACCCCGCCCATGGCAGAGCTGGTCTACCGTCCCGTCATCGGTTTCGCCAAGACGCTGTTCAAGGTCTGGGATCTGAACATCGACTGCCAGGGGTCGGAGAACATCCCGCGCTCGGGCGGCGCGGTGCTGGTGAGCAACCACATCAGCTACCTGGACTTCATCTTCAACGGCCTGGCCGCCCTGCCGCAGAAGCGCCTGGTGCGGTTCATGGCGAAGGAGTCGGTCTTCCGGCACAAGGTCTCCGGGCCGCTGATGCGCGGGATGAAGCACATCCCGGTGGACCGAGGGCAGGGCGAGGCGGCATACGCGCACGCACTGGACTCGCTGCGCTCCGGCGAGATCATCGGGGTGTTCCCGGAGGCGACGATCTCGCAGTCCTTCACGCTGAAGAGCTTCAAGTCGGGCGCGGCCCGCCTGGCCCAGGAGGCGGGGGTCCCGCTGATCCCGATGGCGGTGTGGGGCACGCAGCGGCTGTGGACGAAGGGCCACCCGCGCAACTTCAAGCGCAGCCACCTGCCCGTCACCATCCGCGTCGGCGAGGCCGTGGAGGCGCCCCGCGACCAGTACGCCGGCGCCATCACCCGCCGGCTGCGCGAGCGCGTCCAGGAACTCCTGGAGGCCGCCCAGCGCGCCTACCCGGGCCGCCCCAAGGGCCCCGAGGACACCTGGTGGCTGCCCGCGCACCTGGGCGGCACGGCTCCTACGGCGGAGGCACTGCGCACGGCGGAAGCCCTCTGACCCGTCGCGACGGCGTCCGCCGGAACTCTTCGCACCGATCGGTAAGGATGCACCGGGTCTCCGACATATAAGAGGTGTGGAGACCCTGAAGACCCGCACCGACCGTGACCGCGCCGCGCGGTTCACGGCCTTGTACGTCCGTGAGCATGCGCGGGTGTGCGCGTACGTGCACCGGCGTGCCGGCGACCGGGGAGCGGCGGAGGAACTCACCGCGGAGGTCTTCCGCACCGCGTGGGAGCGCATGACGGCCGGTCAGGACGTGGGCATCGGCTGGCTGTTCGTCACCGCGCGCAACCTGCTGAGCAACCACTACCGCTCGATGGCACGCCTGACGGAGATACACCGCACCATCGCCGACACGATGGGCAGCGCTCCGGCGTCGAGTCAGGACAACGCCGTACTCGACGCCCTGGACCGGCTTCCGCCCGCGCACCGCGAGGTCCTCCTGCTGAGTTACTGGGACGGGCTGAGCGCGGCGGAGGTCGGTGAAGTCCTCGGATGCAGCACATCCGCGGTCTGGGTCCGGCTGCACCGAGCACGCAAAGCGTTCCGTGCCGTTTACGATCTGCCCCAGGAGCCAGTCTGATGCGTGTGAAGCCTCTGATCACGGACGCCAACCCGGTCCCGGACACCGCGCACGAGACCCTGTCGGCGCGCGCCGCCGACGAACTCGCCACGCTGGTCGGGCCCGACGGCACCCCGCCTCCCGCGGCCCCGCGCCGGGCGCCCCGGCGGGGATACCTGATGGCCGCCGTGGCGTGCGGCGCCGCCGTCGCCATCGGCGCCGTCACCCTGTTCAGCCTGCAGGGCGACCCGGCCGGGCCGAGCGGCCACCAGGCCGGGCGGAGCAGCGAGTCGGCCGGAGCGGGCGAGGGCACGGACGGCGGCATCAGCGCCGACGAGCCGTACTTCGACAGCACGGCCGAGCTGGAAGGAGCGGCGAACGTGATCGTACGGGCGCGGCTCGGCTCCGGGCACGAGACGACCGGCGACGGTGTCCGCACGACGGTGGCCACGGCGAAGGTGGTCGCCACCGCCAAGGGCGAGACACCGGGCGACGCGATCCAGGTCTCCTACACGACCCCGGGTTCCGGGCCCGAGACCGCCGGCCTCACCGCCGGCAAGGAGTACGTCCTGCTGCTCGACAAGGCCGAGGGCGGCGACTACGTCCTGGTGAACACCACGCAGGGCTGGTACGAGGTCGAGGGCGGCGCCGCGGTGGCCGCGAAGGACAACGGTGTGGCCCTGAGCCCGGGGGTGCGCAAGGCGCTCCGGCTGGCACCTCAGGGCCGGTGACACGACGCCGGTGCGCCACGGACGATCCGTGGCGCACCGGCGGGGTGGGGCGGCGATGTGCTTACCGGGTGCGGTTCTCGGCGATCCGGTCGGCCTTGACGGCCAGCTGGTCGACCTTGCCCGCGTTGGCGAAGCCGCCGACGGACACGGCCTTGACCGTGCCGTCCGCCTTGACGGAGTAGAGCGCCTGCTCGGGGTTGAGCAGGTCGTACGGGCTCTTGCCGTGGGCGGCGAGCATCAGCACGTACCGCTGACCGCCCTTGGCGAGCATGGTGGTGTCCTTCTCCTGGTACGCCACACCGTTGTAGGTGCCGCCGAGCTGGCTGACCTCGATGGTGTCGCCGACGGCCACCTTGCCGGCGAGGGCCCGGGTGACCTTCACCTTGGAGACGGTGACGATGACCGGGTTCTCCTCGGCCGCCTTCTTGGCCGCCTTGGCCTCGGCGGGCGACAGGCCGGCCTGCGGGTTGGTGGCGGGGTTGTCACCGGCGGGCGCGTCGGGCAGCACCTTCTGCACCCGGCTGCCTACGACGGTGCCCTCGACGACGGCGTCGGACTTCTTGATGACGTCGTCGAGCGAGGAGTACGCGGGGTAGTCCGCGTGGTAGGTCACGGTGTCCGGAGCCGCTGCGGACTTGGCCCCGTCGGAGGAGCCGTCCGCGGAGCAGCCGACAGCGGCGAACGCGGCGAGCACCGCGGTCCCGGCGACGAGAATGTTCCGTCTGGCGTTCATCGGTAGATCCTCTTCACCTCGGACTTGTCATAGGGCTGCGGCGTCTGCACCCTCGAGCGGTCGCGGCTGTGCTTCATCAGCGAGACCTTGCTCGTGTTCGGGTTGTCGGCGAGGCTGAGCCCGTGCCCCAGTTCGTGGGTGCTGGTGCTGCGCACCCACTTGTCGTACTTGGGGATGCTCTTCGTGTCCCGCCAGAGGGTCGTGGCGTTGACCTTGATCTGGAAGGAGCGGTGCGCCCGCGTTCCGGACGGCGCGTACAGGCCGTACCAGCTCTGGCTGTAGTTGCCGGCCGTGAAGCTGGGCTTGGCGCTGGAGCTGCGCTTGATGTTCGCCCCGACACCGGCGCGGTTCCAGTTGCCGCGGGCGGTGTCGAAGTACTTGACCCACTCGCCGTTGATGCCGACGGTCTTGACGCTGAACGACCGCTTGGGCATGCCCCCGCTGTAGTACGTCGCGTGGGCGGGGGCCGTGACGGCCAGGGTGCCGGCGACGGCCAGCGCGGCACTCGACGTCAGGCCGAGTGACACTCGTGCGATTCTTCGATTCAACTGTTCTCCCCGTGAATTGAGCAGGCGGCAGGGCCGAGTACGAACTGGCATCGCTCCACGGTCGGCGCAGCGTGATACATCCACGTCCTGGATGTCAGGTCGCAGGAAAGAACGCGAAAGGAACGGGGACGCGGATAGTCGACGCGCCCCGGAAAAGACTGATTTCCCCCTTGTGGATCCCCCGTTGACCGGCCGCACCGTGATGCCGCCTGTGATCGAGATCTAGCCTCACAGGCGGTGCAGGTCTCGGCATCGGTCTCAAGTAGGAAAAGATTTCTCCTACTTGAGGCGGATGTTTTGCAAGTGCCGTGGATTCAGAGCGAGTCGGGGAGCGTCTTCCAGAGGTACCGCCGGTCGGGGGCGGCTCGCAGGGCGGCGATGACGAGCGGGTGCGGTTCGGCGTACAGGACGGGGTGGTCCAGCTCGCCGGCGGCGGGGTCGGGGATCCAGGCCAGCCGCTCGCCGGTCAGGGAGAACCGGGCGTCGACGCCCGGTTTGTTGCCGCGCGGGTCCTGCCGGTGCCAGGCCCCGTTGAAGCGGACGGCGACCAGGCCGTGGAGGGCATGGCCGCCCTCGTCGTGGGCCAGGCGCTGGTAGCACAGGGCGGTCGGGATGTCCTCGGCCCGCAACAGCGCGGCGAGGGCGTGGGACTTGGCGTAGCAGATGCCGGTGCCCAGGGTCAGCACGTCGGAGGCGCGCCAGGTGACGCGGAGGTCGCCGGAGTCCTGGGAGTGCGGGATGGCGTCCCGGACGAATTCATAGGCGGCCCGTGCATAATCATACGAGTCCGTGGCCTCGGCAGCCAGGCGGGCGGCCGTCTCCCGCACCACCGGATGATGGTGGTCGATGGCCTCGTAGGCGGCCAGGTAGGCAGAGAGGTCGGCGGTGTTCTGGATCAGCTCCATGCCCGCAGAGCATAGGAATGCGATCACCCGAGCGTCAATGACTTTTCGGGTGACCGCATATCTATGCATAGCTTGGGACTAGCGGGCCATCTCCTCCTTGAGCGCCGCGACAAAGGTGTCGACGTCGTCCTCGGTGGTGTCGAAGGAGCACATCCAGCGCACCACTCCGGCGGCCTCGTCCCAGAAGTAGAACCGGAACCGCTTCTGCAGCCGCTCGCTCACGTCGTGCGGGAGCTTGGCGAAGACGCCGTTCGCCTGCACGGGGTAGAGGATCTCCACGCCGTGCACCGCGCGGACGCCCTCGGCGAGCCGCTGGGCCATCTCGTTGGCATGACGGGCGTTGCGCAGCCACAGGTCCTTGGCGAGCAGGGCCTCCAGCTGCACGGAGACGAAGCGCATCTTCGAGGCCAGCTGCATCGACATCTTCCGCAGGTGCTTCATCTGCCGCACCGCGTCCTGGTTGATGACGACGACCGCCTCGCCGAACAGCGCGCCGTTCTTCGTCCCGCCCAGGGAGAGGATGTCGACGCCGACCGCATTGGTGAACGTCCGCATGGGCACGTCCAGGGAGGCGGCGGCGTTGGCTATCCGGGAGCCGTCCAGGTGCACCCGCATGCCGTGCGCGTGGGCGTGCTCGCAGATCGCGCGGATCTCCTCGGGCGTGTAGAGGGTGCCCAGCTCGGTGCTCTGGGTGAGCGACACGACCTGCGGCATGGCGCGGTGCTCGTCCTCCCAGCCCCAGGCCTGCCGGTCGATCAGCTCCGGCGTGAGCTTGCCGTCGGGCGTGGGCACGGTGAGCAGCTTCAGCCCGCCCATGCGCTCGGGAGCGCCGCCCTCGTCCACGTTGATGTGCGCGCTCTCGGCGCAGATCACCGCGCCCCAGCGGTCGGTGACCGCCTGGAGCGCGACGACGTTCGCGCCGGTGCCGTTGAAGACCGGGAAGGCCTCCGCGGTGGCACCGAAGTGCCTGCGGATGATCCCCTGGAGGTTCTCGGTGTAGTCGTCCTCGCCGTAGGCCACCTGGTGGCCGCCGTTGGCCAGGGCCAGGGCGGCCAGCACCTCGGGGTGGGCTCCGGCGTAGTTGTCACTGGCGAAACCGCGGACCTGCGGGTCGTGATGGCGACGCGCGTCGGTCTTGGGAGGGTTCACGGCTTCTCGGTCAGCCACAGACGGTTTCCGTTCACTTCGGCGGCGGACTTGCTCCAGACGCCCTCGATGGCCTCGGCCAGGTCCTTGACGTCCGTGAAGCCCGCGAACTTCGCGTTGGGGCGTTCGGCGCGCATCGCCTCGTGCACCAGCGCCTTCACCACCAGGATCGTAGCCGCGGACGTCGGCCCCTCGGCGCCTCCCGCCTTGCGGAAGAAGTCGGCCATGGCGAGCGTCCACGCCTCGGCGGCGGCCTTGGCCGCGGAGTAGGCCGCGTTACCGGCGGTCGGCTTCGAGGCGCCGGCCGCGCTGATCAGGACGTACCGGCCGCGCTCACTGCGCTGCAACGCCTCGTGGAACGCCAGGGAGGTGTGCTGCACGGTCTTGACGAGCAGCAGCTCCAGGAAGTCCCAGTCGTCGAGGCTGGTCTTGGTGAAGGTCTCGCTGCCGCGCCAGCCGCCGACCAGGTGCACCAGGCCGTCGACCCGCCCGAAGTCCTTCTCGATGTGCGCGGCCCAGTCCCGGGTGGACTGCAGGTTCAGCAGGTCCACCGTGTCGCCGGTGACGGAGGCGCCACCCGAGGCGTAGCGGGCCGCGTCCACGGCCTCCGACAGCCGCTGCGGGTCGTTGTCCGCGCCGACGACGGTCGCCCCGGCCTCGGCCAGGCGCAGCAGGGTCGCGCGGCCGGCGGGTCCGCCCGCGCCGGCCACCGCGATCACCGCACCGCTGAGAGGCCCGTTCGCGCCGTTCCTCATGTTCTTCCCCTCTGAAGCAGTGTCCTGGACGCGGTCGCTCACGCGGCGACCCGCTCGGCGCTGTCCGCCGTGATGCCCTTGGTGGAGGCGATCACATTCTTCAGCTTCTTGGACAGGGCCTCATAGAACATGCTCAGCGGAAACTCGTCGGGAAGCACGTCGTCCA
Source organism: Streptomyces sp. NPDC088810 (assembly GCF_044750305.1). NCBI lineage: Bacteria > Bacillati > Actinomycetota > Actinomycetes > Kitasatosporales > Streptomycetaceae > Streptomyces > Streptomyces sp. NPDC088810. The sequence continues at coordinate 323,181 of NZ_JBIVJQ010000003.1, read as the reverse complement.
CGAGCTTGCGCGGGGGCTGGGTCAGGTCCAGGGCGTCCGGGCCCTTGGCCCACTTGGAGCCGGGGTGCGGGGCGAGGTAGGTGGCGACCAGCTCGTAGCCGGCGAACCAGTGCACCAGCTTCGGGCGGTCGATGCCGTCCTTGTAGAGCTTCTCGATCTCGGCGCACAGCTGGTTGGTGACCTGCGGGGCGCGCTCCCAGTCGATGGAGAGCTTGTTGTCGGTCCAGCGGACGACGTCGTGCTTGTGCAGGTAGGCGAAGAGCAGCTGGCCGCCGAGGCCGTCGTAGTTGCGGTTGCGGTCACCGGTGACGGGGAAGCGGAACATCCGGTCGAAGAGCACCGCGTACTGCACGTCACGGGCCTGCGGGACGCCGTCCGTCTGGAGCTTCACGGCCTCCTTGAAGGCGGTGAGGTCACAGCGCAGCTCCTCCAGGCCGTACATCCAGAACGGCTGGCGCTGCTTGATCATGAACGGGTCGAACGGCAGGTCGCCGTGGCTGTGGGTGCGGTCGTGGACCATGTCCCACAGTACGAAGGCCTCCTCGCAGCGCTTCTGGTCGTGGACCATCGCGGCGATGTCCTCGGGCAGTTCCAGGCCCAGGATGTCGACGGCGGCCTCGGTCACGCGGCGGAAGCGGGCGGCCTCGCGGTCACAGAAGATGCCACCCCAGGAGAAACGTTCCGGCGCTTCGCGGACGGCGATGGTCTCCGGGAAGAGCACCGCGGAGTTGGTGTCGTAGCCCGAGGTGAAGTCCTCGAAGGTGATGCCGCAGAAGAGCGGGTTGTCGTAGCGGGTGCGCTCCAGCTCGGCCAGCCAGTCCGGCCAGACCATGCGCAGCACGACCGCCTCGAGGTTGCGGTCCGGGTTGCCGTTCTGCGTGTACATCGGGAAGACGACCAGGTGCTGCAGGCCGTCCTTGCGGTTGGCGGCGGGCTGGAAGGCCAGCAGGGAGTCCAGGAAGTCCGGCACCTGGAAGCCGCCCTCGGCCCAGCGGCGGAGGTCCTTCACCAGCGCCTGGTGGTAGGCGGCATCGTGCGGGAGGAGCGGGGAGAGCTGCTCGACCGCGTCCGCGACACGCTCGACGGCCGCCACGACGTCGGCCCGCTGCGGGGCGCCCTCGGCGTCGAAGTCGATCGATCCGTCCTTCGACTGCCATGGCCGGATCTGCTCCACGGCATCCTTGAGCACGGGCCAGGCCGGGTGCTCCACCACCCTGGTCAGCGGAGAAACCCGATCCTCCGCACCCGACTGCACAAGAATTTCCGTCATGTCCCATCCTCCACAGGAGAACCTCGCGTCATGGACACCGTATGCATACCCGGATCCTCTCAGCAAGAGCGGAGTCGGGAAATTTTTCTGTCACTCCCCTTGGTCACGGATGTTTTTCCTGTCGTAAACCGTGACGACGCTCACTTCCGTCGACGGCGTGCGGCGCCGACGAGGCCGTGATCCGGTCGGTCAAGGCAAGCGGGGACGCGCCCACGGGAGGGTGACAGCCGGGGCGGATACCGGCCAGCCGGCGCCTGGCCGTGCTCCCGAATGCCCGGCGCAGCTGCGGGTCCAACGCGCGGCCCGGCCGTTAGGCTGCGAGCCTGCCGCGTGGACGACGACGTCCGGACGGGTCCGTCGGTCCGCGCGCCGCCGAGCCGCCGTCGACGGAAGCGAGTTGAACCTTGAACTTCCTTACCATCGGTCACCGCGGTGTCATGGGCGTCGAGCCCGAGAACACCCTCCGTTCCTTCGTCGCCGCGCAGCGGGCCGGCCTCGACCTGATCGAACTCGATCTGCACCTGAGCAAGGACGGCGCCCTGGTCGTCATGCACGACGCCGAGGTGGACCGTACGACCGACGGGTCCGGACCGATCGCCGAGAAGACCCTCGCCGAGCTGCGCGCCCTGGACGCGGGCCGCGGGGAGCGGGTGCCGGTGTTCGAGGAGGTCCTGGACGCGGTGCACGCGCCGTTGCAGGCCGAGATCAAGGACGTGGCGGCGGCGCGCGCGCTGGCCGAGGTGATGCGCGCCCGCGACCTGACCGCTCGGGTGGAGGTGTCCTCGTTCCACGACGAGGCGGTCGCCGAGATCGCGCGGCTGGTGCCGGGCGTGCGCACGGCGCTGGTCGCAAGCCGGTACGGCACCGACGTGGTGGACCGCGCCGTCGCCGTGGGTGCCGCGACCGTGTGCCTCAACATCCGCCGGCTCACCCTGGAGGTCGTCGAGCACGCGCGCGCGTCCGGGCTGCGGATCATCGGCTGGGTGGTCAACACGCAGGACCACCTGCGGCTGGTCCGCGCGCTGGAGCTGGACGGGGCGACGACGGACTATCCGGAGATCAAGCGCACGGGGCGGTTCACGGCCTAGCGTGCACCGGACCGACCGGGTTGCTCAGGCGAGCTTCTTGACCAGCAGCTCGAACTGCAGGTCGTCGCGCTGCGGGATGCCGAAGCGCTCGTCGCCGTACGGGAACGGGGTCATCCGTCCCGTACGGCGGTAACCGCGGCGCTCGTACCAGGCGATCAGGTCGTCGCGGACCGAGATCACCGTCATGTGCATCTCGGTGGCTCCCCAGGTCTGCCGGGCCTGCCGCTCCGCCTCCGCGATCACGGTCTTCCCGAGGCCCGCGCCCTGGAGGGACGGGCTGACGGCGAACAAGCCGAAGTAGGCGTGGTCGCCGCGGTGCTCCAGCTGGCAGCAGGCGACGACACGGCCGTCCTGTTCCACGGTCAGCAGCCGGCTGTCGGGCGACTTGATGACCTTCAGCACGCCCTCCGGGTCGGTCCGCTGGCCCTCCAGGATGTCCGCCTCGGTGGTCCACCCGGCCCGGCTGCTGTCCCCCCGGTACGCCGACTCGATCAGGGCGACCAGGGCGTCGACGTCACCGTCGGTGGCGTCGCGGAAGGTGAGTCCGGTGGCGGGTGTGTCCATGGCGGCGGTCTCCGATCTCGGGCGTGGCTGAGCCAGGGACGAGGGTAACGCTGCCGCTAGCCTCCGGTGCATGGTGCATGTACTCAGCAGCCGCACGCTTCTCCAGCCGACCGATCCCGAGAGGTCCCGCGCCTTCTACGGCGAGCAGCTGGGCCTGGCGGTGTACCGGGAGTTCGGTACGGGCCCCGAGCGCGGGACGGTGTACTTCCTCGGCGGCGGGTTCCTGGAGGTCTCCGGCCGGTCCGACACCCCTCCGTCGCCCGCTGTGCGCCTGTGGCTCCAGGTCGAGGACGTGGCGGCCGCGCACGAGGAGCTGCGGGCCAAGGGAGTCGAGATCCTCCGGCCTCCGCAGCAGGAACCCTGGGGCCTGATCGAGATGTGGATCACCGACCCGGACGGCACGCGGATCGTCCTGGTGGAGACCCCGGGGGACCATCCCCTGCGGTACCGGCCCGGGGTCTGACCGGGGCCTCGGGTGGGCCCGGGTCATCGGCCGGGAGTCTGACCGGGGGCCTCGAGTGGGGGCCAACGTCGCCGGCCGGCCGGTGTCCGAACGCCTCGCCTCGGCAACCCCGATCGCCAGCCAGCCGAAGTCCGAACGCCTCGCCTCGGCAACCCCGATCGCCGGCCGGCCGGTGTCCGAGCACCTCGCCTCGGCAACCCCGATCGCCAGCCGGCCGAAGTCCGAACGCCTCGCCTCGGCAACCCCGATCGCCGGCCAGCCGGTGTCCGAACGCCTCGCCTCGGCAACCCCGGTCGCCGGCCAGCCGAAGTCCGAACACCTCGCCTCGGGAACCTTGATCGCCGGCCAGCCGGTGCCCGAGGACCTCGGCTCGGGAACCCCGGTCGCCAGCCGGCCGAAGTCCGAACACCCCGCCTCGGGAACCCAGGTCACCGACCGGCCAGTGTCCGAGCACCTCGCCTCGGGAACCTTGATCGCCGGCCAGCCGGTGTCCGAACACCTCGGCTCGGGAACCCCGGTCGCCAGCCGGCCGAAGTCCGAACACCTCGCCTCGGGAACCCCGGTCACCGACCGGCCGGTGCGCACCGACCGAAAGCCGCGGCCGGGACCGGCCGACACCGGCTGCACGGCACCGGCCGCGGTCCCCGCCAGGACCTTGCTCGGCTCCGGTGGTACGACCCGCCGGAAACCCCGCCACGGGTCTTCTGCCGCGCCGGCCGTGCTTCACACCGACCGGCCGAGAGCCGGAAACCGCGCCACAGCACCCCGCTCCACGCCGGCCGCACAGCACGACAACCCACCGACAGCCGGAAACCCCGCCCGAGGCCTTCCGCCGCACCAGCCCAGCCGCACACCTACCGGCCGACAGCCGGCAACCCCGCCACAGCACCCCGCGCAACACCAGCCGCACAGCCTGCCAACCCACCGACAGCCGCAAACCCCGCCAGGGCGCCTTAGCCGGCACCGGCCGTTGCGGCCGACAGCCGGAAACCCCGCCGAGACACCCGTCAGCGCCGCATGTGCGACACCGGCCGGCCGGACGGCTGCCCCCCACCAGGCCACGGCCCCGCACCCGGCCTAGCCGGATGGCCCCGGTCGAACGCTCGGGTTAGCGTGCGAGAGGGGATCGCCGGGAAGGAACCGCCATGAAATTCGACAAGCCGGTCACCGGCGGGCCCTGCTGGACCGAGCTGGGGACGAACGACCTGGAGGGGGCGAAGCGGTTCTACGCCGAGTTGTTCGGCTGGCGGCCGGAGACCGACCCGCGCCAGGAGGCGGGCGGCTACACGGTGGCGCACCTGGGGGACGCCCCGGTCGCCGCGCTCAGCCCGCTCTACCAGGAGAGCCAGCCGGTGGCGTGGAACGTCTCCTTCGCGGTGACGGACGCGGACGCCATGGCACGGCGCGTGGCGGAGGCGGGTGGCACGGTGCTCCTCGGCCCGATGGACGTGTTCGACGTGGGCCGCTTCGCGGTGGCCGCCGATCCGGCGGGCGCGGTGTTCCAGCTGTGGCAGGCACGGTCCTTCCCGGGCGCCGGGCTGTTCAACGCGCCCGGCACGCTCGGCTGGGTGGAGCTGGCGACCCGGGACACCGACCGGGCCCAGGACTTCTACACCACGGTGTTCGGCTGGAGCGTCAACGCCTCGCAGTGGTACACGCAGTGGGGCATCGGCGGGGAGGACTTCGGCGGCATGGCCGACATGGGCGACCGGTTCCCGCCCGAGGTGCCGCCGCACTGGATGCCGTACTTCGCGGTGGCCGACGTCGACGCGACGGCGGAGGCCGCCGAACAGGCGGGCGGCGCCGTCCTCATGCCCCCGACAACGGTCCCGGCCGGCCCGCGCATCGCGGTGCTGCGGGATCCGCAGGGGGCCGCGTTCGGAGTGCACCGGGCGGGCGAGGAGGGCTGAGCGCCGGCCTGCCCGCGGAGGGCGCTCCAGCCTTTGGCGTCGGCCCGCCGATCCGTGGACCGGCCGGCGCTGTCGGCGGCAGCCGTCGGATTGTGACGGTGGGACCTCTCGGCTCCGGAAGTGCTGCTGTATGCGGGGGTGGATTCGACAAGGCGAATGGACGTTCGACCTGACGGTTCCTGGCGCTGCTGCGCCGCCTGCTGTCCCGGTCGGCGGTGGACGACGTCCTCACCTGGTGGCCGTGAGCACCGGCCGGTGCCGGTCACGCACGCAGTGCCTCGATGCGGCCTTCCAGTCGGCTGAGCAACTCGGCCAGCAGGCCGGCCAGTTCCTCCTGTCCCTCGGGAGCCAGGACGGACAGGACGGCGGCCTCGTAGGCGAGTTGCTCGGGGAGGATGCCGTCGACCAGGTCGCGGCCGGCGTCGGTGAGGCGGAGGTGGGCGACGCGGCGGTCTCGGGTGTCGCCGCGCCGCTCGACCAGCCCGCGCTCGGTCAGCTGCTTGACCCGCTTGGTGACGGCGGCCCCGGAGGAGAAGGTCTCCCGGGCCAGCTCTCCCGGGGTCAGCTCGTGCCCGGTGCGGCGCAGCGCGCCGAGCAGGTCGAACTCGGGGCGGCTCAGACCGGCCCGGCGCAGCGGGGCGTCCTCGGCCTGCTGGAGCAGCGCGGCGCAGCGGTTGATCCGGCCGATGATCTCCATCGGCCCGGTGTCCAGGTGCGGGTGGACGGCCCGCCACTGGCGGACGACGGCGGAGACGGTGTCGCCGCGCGCGGGGTCGGTACCGGCCCCCGGCCGGGCACCGGCCGTGTCGCTGCCGGGCGTCGGTCCGCCGTTCGTCGCCGTCATGGCCGTATGTCCTCCGTCGTCCTGCCCGGGCCCTGGTCACGGTCGCGCTCCCGGCCCGGGTCCTCGTCCCGGTCCTGCGGTACGAGCCCCTGACGCCGTACCGTCGCCGCGAGCGTACGGTGTCCGGACTGTTCGGTGAGCACGACCCGCTCCTCGGGCAGGGCGCGCTGCCACCATTCGCCGGCGGCGGCGTCGGCGGTGGCGCGCAGGTCGACGAGGGCGGCGGCGAGGCTGCGGCGGGCGGACTCCAGGGCGTGCGGGGCCGGGTGCGGCTCGGCGAGCAGGCGGGCGGCGTTCTCACGGGCGCGCTCGGCCGCGGTCAGCGCCTGCTGCAGGCGATCGCCGGCGCGCCGGTTGGTGACGGCGACGGCGGCGACGAAGCCGACCAGGACGCCCACGAGGGTGTCCGCGATCCGGTCGGTGATCAGCTCGGCGGGGTTCTGGGCGCGAGCGAACTCGGTGATGAGCAGCGCCATCGGGGTGACGCAGACGCTGCCCAGCCAGTAGTTGCGGCCGATGAGCGCCTCGGCGCCGAAGTTGAGGGCGAGGCAGCACAGCACCAGGGCGGCGGGGTGGAGATGGGCGAGCGGGGCGAGGGCGGCGAAGACGAGGACGCCGACGAGGTTGCCGACGACCCGCTGGACACCCCGGTTCCAGGTGAGGCTGACGTTGGCCTGGTAGAGGGAGGCCGCGGTGACCAGCGCCCAGTACGGGCGGCCGACGCCGAGCGCGAGGGCGGCGTATCCGGCGAGGGCGCAGCCGAGCGCGGTGCGTGCGGCGAGCGGGGCGAGCGGGGCGAGGCGGTGCCACGGGGAGCGGGGCGGCAGGGCCTGTTCGGCGGCCAGGCCGAGGAGTTCGTCGGCGGCCTCGCGCGGCGCTTGCACGCGCGGGATGCGGCCGGTGCCGCGCAGGTCGCCGGCCCAGGCGCGCAGCCGTGCGGGGTCGGTGTCGGCGGGTGCGGCCAGGGCGACCTCGGCGCGGACGAGGAGCTGTTCGAGGGCGCGCCGAGTGCGGTCGGGGCGGGTGCCGGCGGCGAGCAGCGACTGCCAGGCGGCGTGGATCGCGGCGGCGCACGCGGCGCGGGCCCGGGAGTGGCCGTCGGCGGTGCCGCGCGTGCCTGCGTATACGGCGGCGGCGTTCAGGGCCTGGGCGGTGGCGCGGCGCTCGGGGCCGTGCGGGCGGAGCAGCCCGGGTGCCATGCCGACGAGCCAGGCCCAGGCGCCGGCGGCCAGGGCCAGGCCGAGGTGCCCGGGGATCCGGCCGGGTGTCTGCGGGACGAACAGCGAGGCGGAACTGATGAAGGTGAGGACCACGTTGCCGGGCGGTCCGATCCGGGTGGCGTCGCACACGGTCTTCTGGACCGCCGCGAGGACGGCGCCGACGGTGACGAGGACGACGGCGTTCGCGGTGAGCGCCGCGGCGAGCAGGGCGACGGCGAGGCCGCCGACCATGCCGAGCACCACCCAGGCCAGGGCGCGGGCCCGGGCGGCGTAGGGCCGGTTGTGGCCGTACAGCGCGCAGAGCGAGCCGGCCATCGTGTACATCGCGAGGTCGAGGCGGCCGAGCGCGAGGAGGGCGAGGTTGGGCGGGGCGACCGCGGCGACCACGCTCAGCGCGGGCTTGAACCAGATGTCGGAGGGGCGTCCCAGGCGGAGCACTCCGGCGAGGGGAAGACGGTGGTGGATCGCACTGCTCATACCATCAATTTAGCATGTGTTTTACTTGTAAAAGAGATGCCACAAGGGTGGTGCCTTGCCGCGCTCCCCCGCATGCTCCCCGTGTACCCCCTTGCGCTCGCGTGCGCTCCGCCGGCCGCGGGCATCGCATCCCTCGACCGACCGTCGAGCGTGGAGGTGCGCGTGCACGGACCGGTGACGACCGCCTGGCCGCTGGTCGCGCTGTGCGCGGTGACCGGGGCCTACTGCTTGCTCCGGATGCGCAGCGCCGTCGAGGAGCAGCGCCGGGCCGCCGGCGGCGAGGCGCTGATGGGGTTCGGCATGGCCGCGATGGCCGTACCGGCAGCCGTGTTCACGCCGCCGAGGTGGGCGTGGCCGGTGTACGCGGCCGTGTTCGGCGCGGCGGCCCTGCGGGCGCTGTGGGATGCGCGCGGCGCCCCGCACCACCTGCACCACCTGGTGGGCAGCGCCGCGATGGTCTACATGGCGGTGGCGATGGCCGCGTCCCCGCCCGCCGCCCACCACGCGCACGGCGGCACCGGCGTGCCGCTGCTGACCGGCGCGCTCCTGCTGTACTTCACGGGGTACGTGCTGCTCTCCGCCACCCGTCTGGTACCCGCCGCCGCTCCCGCGGCCGGAACCGGCCCGGCCCGCTGGGGCGACCGCCCGGAACTGGCCCGGGCGTGCCGCCTGTCGATGGGGATCGGCATGGTGGCGATGCTGCTGACGATGTGAGCCGCAGGCCGCTCGGACGCCCACGGCGGAGGTCGACCGGGCTGCCTTTCCCGGCACGCCCCGGGGGTCAGCCGTTGAGGCTCTGCATCAGCTCGGGGGCGTAGCGGTCACCCGAGACGATGCCGCGCGGGGCGACGGCTTCGATGGCGGCCACGTCCTCATCGGTGATCGTCACGGTGGTGGCGGCGACGTTCTCCTCGAGGTAGCGGCGGCGCTTGGTACCGGGGATGGCGACCGCGCCCTGGTGCAGTACCCAGGCGAGAGCCAGCTGGGACGGCGAGACCTCCTTGGCGGCGGCGATGCGGCGGACCTCGTCGACCACGGCCAGGTTGCGGGCGAAGTTCTCGCCCTGGAAGCGCGGGTCGGTACGGCGGAAGTCGTCGGCCGCAAAATCGTCCGGGCTGGTGATCGCACCGGACAGGAACCCGCGTCCGAGCGGCGAGTAGGCGACCAGCCCGATTCCGAGCTCGTTCAGGGTGGCGATGACCCCGTCGCCCTCGATGCCGCGCTCGAAGAGCGAGTACTCGGTCTGGACCGCCGTGACCGGGTGGACGGAGTGGGCGCGGCGAATGGTCTGCGGGGCCACCTCCGACAGGCCGATGCAGCGGACCTTGCCGGCGGCCACCAGCTCGCCCATGGCGCCGACGCTCTCCTCGATCGGCACCTGCGGGTCGACCCGGTGCAGGTAGTACAGGTCGACGTGGTCGGTGCCCAGGTGGCGCAAGGAGCGGTCCAGGGAACGACGGATGTACTCGGGGCTCCCGTTGTGGCCGACGAGCGTGCCGTCGTCGGTGAACTCGACGCCGGTCTTGGTGGCGACGACGGCCTGCTCGCGGCGGCCGGCGAGGGCCTTGCCGAGGAGCTGCTCGTTGATGAACGGGCCGTAGCTCTCGGCGGTGTCCAGCAGGGTCACGCCCAGTTCCAGGGCGCGGTCGATGGTGGCGAGGGACTCGGTCTCGTCGGTGCTGCCGTAGAAGGCGCTCATGCCCATGCAGCCGAGTCCTTCGGCGGAGACGGTCAGGCCCTGGCTGCCGAGGGTGCGGAGTTCCATGATGATCTTCCTTGCTGTTGCGGGTCGCCCCGCGGTGTGTGAGTGGTCGGTTGTGCGTCCGGTGCGCTGCGGCCCTCGGCCCGGGCCGGGGTCGGCAGAGCACCCACCGGGACGCGGGGAGGTCAGCGCACCCAGGTACCGGTGAGGGCCTGGACGGCGGAGCCGTCGAGGTCGGTGAGGGTGGTGGCGACGAAGTCGCGGGCCCACTGCGAGGTCTGGATGCGGAAGGACGGGCGGGCGACGGTCAGGGCGTCGACGATCGGGGCGGCTGCCTCGGCCGGGGTCTGGGCGTTGCCGAACGACTGCCGGGTGCGGGTGATGTAGGCCTCCAGCGCCGGGCCGTAGGGCCCGGCGGCGGCGAGCAGCGCCGGGACGTCCAGGCCGAGATTGGCGACGAACTCGCTCGCCACCGCGCCCGGCTCGACCACGGTGACATCGACGCCGACGGTGGCGGCGACCGGCGCGAGGGACTGCATGAAGCCCTCGACGGCGAACTTGGCCGCGCAGTACGCCTCGTTGAAGGGCTGGCCGACGACGCCGCCGACGCTGCTGACGGTGATCACCCGGCCCTTCGACGCACGCAGGTGCGGCAGGGCGGCCCGGGTCACCGCCACCACGCCGAAGAAGTTGACCTCCATGGCCGTGCGGACGTCGTCGACGCTGCTCTGCTCGATGGTGCCCAGCTGGGCGGCGCCGGCGTTGTTGACCAGCCCGTCCAGGCGGCCGTGCTCGGCGACGACCTCGTCCAGGCAGGCGGTGATGCTCGCGGAGTCGGTCACATCCAGGCGCTTCACCTGGATCCGGTCCGCGACACCCGCCTCGGTGGCGGCCTTGAGCAGGGCCTCGGCCTTGCCGGTGTCGCGCATGGTGGCGATGGTCGCCCAGCCCGCCCGGGCGGTGCCGATGGCAGCGGCCAGGCCGATACCGGAGGACGTACCGGTGATCAGAACCGTCTTCGGGGAGGTCATGAGGGTCTTCCTTGCATGGGGTACGACGGGCCGACGCCCGTAACCGGGGAGTTCCCCAGTTATCCGCAACGGTAAGTGGGGAACTCCCCGGTTGTCCAGCTAGACTGGTCGCCCGACGAAGGGAGCAGCCTTGACCACCAAGCCGAGCGCTTTGCGTGCCGATGCCCGCCGCAACCGGGAGCGCATCCTCGAGGCGGCCGTGCGCGCCTTCTCCGAGAAGGGTCCGGACGTCGCGATCGACACGATCGCCAAGGCCGCGGGCGTCGGCTCTGCCACGCTCTACCGCCACTTCCCCACCCGCGAGGCGCTGGTCGAGGCGGCCTACCGCAACGAGCTGGCCCGCGTCTGCGACAGCGCCGCGAAGCTGCTCGCCGACCATGCGCCGGACCGGGCGATCCGCCTGTGGATGGACGACTTCATCGACTATCTGGCGGCCAAGCAGGGCATGGCGGACGCGCTGCGGGCCGCGGTCGCATCCGGCGCGGACCCCTTCGCCGAGACCCTCGACAAGCTCGGTACCGCGCTCGGCACCCTGCTGCGCGCCGGCGCCGACGCCGGTCTCCTGCGCCCGGACATCGACCCCTTGGACGTCGGCTTCAGCCTGGCCGGCGTCGCGCTGATCACCAGCGCTCCCGACCAGCGCGAACGGGCCGGCCGCCTCCTCGACCTGCTCCTCGACGGCCTCCGGTACGGAGCGGAAGGGCCGGCGACCAGCTCCTGACCCGGCTCCGGCCGGCTGCAGCGCGGCCCTCCGGCACCCACACCTGCGGCAGAGGCGGCGGGCTGCGGCGGGGCTGCACCGGGACCGGGGAACCGGGCGATGACGCCGGCTGCGGCGCGCTGGCCGCGAACGTCCCGAGCAGGTACGGGGGACGATGTGAGCGCCGGGTCCGGGGCGGCCCGCGTTGACTGCGTCACTTCGGCACCTCGGGCCGTACCGCTGAGCGGTTCGGCGCTCATAGGGTGCTGACCATGATGGTCCCCGTGGCCCTGCTGCTGCTCGGCGCCCTGACCGCCGTCGTCGCCCCGCGGCTGCTCGCCCGGGCCGACTGGCCGGACCGCGAGCCGGTCGTCGCCCTCTGGGTGTGGCAATGCGTGGTGGCGGCCGTCCTGTTGTGCTGCGCGCTGTCGATGACCCTCAGTGCGGCGGCGGCCTGGCAGGCGGTGCGCGGGCACGTGTTCGCCACCGCCCCGCGCGGGGTCGTGGAGGCCTACGCCCTCGGCGCGGCCGGTCCCTGGGCGGCGCCCACCGCCGTACTGCTCGCCTGCGGCGGCCTGTGGAGTCTGGCGATGCTGGTGCGCGAGGTCGTACGGGCCCGGGTCCGGCGGCGCGGGCGCAGCGCGGAACTGCTGGTGCGTGCACCGCTGTTGCCGGGCGAGGAGCCGGCGAGCGGCCGGCTGGTGGTGCTGGAGGGCGACCGCTCGGACGCCTGGTGGCTGCCCGGCGCGGCGCCGCGGCTGGTCGTCACCACGGCGGCGCTGCGCCGCCTGAAGGGCCGTCAACTGGACGCACTGCTCGCGCACGAGCAGGGGCACGCGCAGGCCCGGCACGACTGGCTGCTGCACTGTTCGGCCGCGCTGGCGGGCGGCTTCCCGCAGGTCCCGGTGTTCGCCGCGTTCCGCGACGAGATGCACCGGCTGGTGGAGCTGGCCGCCGACGACATGGCCTCCCGGCGCTTCGGCCGGCTGACCACGGCCCTGGCCCTGGTCGGGCTGAACGAGGAGCGGGGCGTGTTCGGGCCCTGCCCGACCCCGCAGGCGCATGTACCGCAGCGGGTGCACCGGCTGCTGACCGCGCCGGACCGGCTGCCGGCGCTGCGCCGGCTGCGTCTGACGGCGGCCGCCGCGCTCGTGCCCGTGATCCCGGTGCTGGTGGCGCTGGTGCCCGGGCTGCGGGCGCTGGGCTGACCTCGGCCGCTTGGCCACGGGCCGCCCCGTCAACAAAGATCGCGGCATGCACCAATGCCCCACCGCTCCCCCCTCGCCCCCCACCCCCGAACCGCCGGCGGCGCTCCGCACGGCCGCCCGCGTGGCCGCGGCCCTCGGCGCCTGCTTCCTGGTGCTGCTGGTCCTCGTCGCCCTGCGCTGGCATCCCCTGCTCGCCGTGGACAGCCGTATCTCCCGCGCCACCCACCGCTGGGCGGTGCGCGACCACGAGCTGACCCATGTCCTCCGGGTGCTGACGGACTGGGTGTGGGACCCGCTCACCATGCGTCTGCTGGCCGGCGCGGCGGCGGTGTGGCTGGTCTGGCGGCGCGCGGCCTGGTGGACGGCGCTGTGGCTGGCGGTCACCTGCGCGCTGGCCGCGCTCGTGCAGCAGTCGGTGAAGGCCGTCGTCGCCCGCCCCCGCCCGGTCTGGCCGGACCCCGTCGACTCCGCCCACTACGCGGCCTTCCCGTCCGGTCACGCGATGACCGCCACCGTCGTGTGCGGCCTGCTGCTGTGGCTGCTGCACCGCCGCGGCGCGGGCCGCGCCCTGTGGCGTACGGGGGTGGCGGCGGCGCTGGTGTCGGTGGTGGGCGTGGGCGTGACCCGGGTGTGGCTGGGCGTCCACTGGCCCTCGGACGTGCTGGGCGGCTGGCTGGGCGGGGCGCTGCTGGTGGCCGTGGCGGTGCTGGTGTACGAGTGGCCGCGGAACGTGCGGACCCGGCTTCCGGCACGCCGGCGCCGGTAGAGTCCCGTCCATGGCTGCCGTGTTGTTCGACTTCTCCGGGACGCTGTTCCGCATCGAGAGCGCCGAGTCCTGGCTGCGCGCGGTGCTGGCCGAGACCGGCCACACCCTGCCGGAACTCGAACTGACCCGGGCTGCCCGCGCCTTGGAGGCGGCCGGCGGGCTGCCGGGCGGCCCGGAGCCGGTGGAGCTGCCGGCGGACCTCGCCGGGCTGTGGGCGGTGCGGGACGAGAGCGCGGAGCTGCACCGGGCCGCCTACACCGGCCTGTCCCGCCGGGTGCCGCTGCCCGGCCCCGGGCTGTACGACGCCCTGTACGACCGGCACATGACGCCCGCGGCCTGGTCGCCGTACCCCGACGCGGAGAAGGTGCTGCGCACCCTGCGCGAACGCGGCATCGGCGTCGGCGTGGTCAGCAACATCGGCTGGGATCTGCGTCCGGTCTTCCGCGCACACGGGCTCGACGCCTACGTGGACACGTACGTGCTGTCGTACGAGCACGGGGTGCAGAAACCCGATCCGCGGCTGTTCTCGGTGGCCTGCGAGGCGCTCGGGGCGGATCCGCGGCGGGTGGTGATGGTCGGCGACAACCGGGCGGCGGACGGCGGCGCCGCAGCGCTCGGCTGCCGGGTGCACTTCGTGGACCACCTGCCGGTGGACCGGCGTCCCGACGCACTGCTGCCGGTGCTGGACCTGGTGAGCTGAGCGGCGACTCGGGCGGGGAACGGGGCGGCCGGTGCCGTCCGTCCGGGGCGCTCCCCCGCGTCGCCCCAGACGAACGGCCGTTCCGGTCGGGCCCCAGGCAGAGGGGTGCCCCGCTGCGTTGAGTATAGTTGGCTGGCAGCCAGTCAACGCAGGAGTTACAGGATGTCCCCGCGAAGCGCCTCGGTCAATGAAGAATTGCGGCGGCGTTCCCGGGAACGGCTGCTGCAGGCCGCCGTCGAACTCGTCGGCGAACGCGGGTTCGAGGCCACGACGCTGGGCGACATCGCGGACCGGGCCGGTTCGGCGCGCGGGCTGGTGTCGTACTACTTCCCCGGCAAGCGCCAGTTGGTGCAGTCCGCCGTGCACCGGCTGATGCACCGCACGCTGGAGGAGGCGCTGGAGCGGGAGCCGCGCACCGAGGACGGCCGGGAGCGGCTGGCCCGGGCCATCGACGCGATCCTGGGCCTGGCCCGGGACCGGCCCGTGCTGATGCGCCAGCACATGGCGGGCCTGCTCCACGCCGAGGGCTTCGTGCGGTGCCCGGAGCAACGCCGGCTCGCGGAGCTGCTGAGCGACACCGTGACCCGGTACGGCGCGCAGAACGTGTCGGCCGACTACCCGATGCTGCGGGCCCTGTTGATGGGCGCGGTGTACGCGGCGCTGGTTCCGGGGGTGCCGATGCCCGTGCCGGTGCTGCGGGCCGAGCTGTTCCAGCGGTACGGGCTCGACTGGGAGATGGGGGTGCCCCCGGAGAGCGAGCCGGACCCGGCGGCGGGGGGCGGGGATCTGTCCCGGTTCTTCGCCACGGAGGAACGGCCGAGCAGCTCCTGACGGGTTCGACCCGTCCGGGCGCCGCCGAGCCCCGCGCCACCCATGGGCAACACCGGCCACAGGTGCCACACAGCCATGCGGAGGATGATCACATTCATCCGCACGGACCCGGCTCCGGGTCACCCCACCGGCCCCTGCCGCCGGGCGCCCGGCGGTGCCATGCTGGAGCCGTCCGCACACTCTCCTTCGGGCGAGGAGTACCGCTGTGCTGCGTGTCGCCGTCGTCGGTTCCGGGCCGAGTGGGTGCTACACCGCCCAGAGCCTGATCCAGCTCGATCCCGAGGTCCGCGTGGACGTCCTGGACCGGCTGCCGTGCCCCTACGGCCTGGTCCGCTACGGCGTCGCCCCCGACCACGAGAAGATCAAGTCCCTGCAGGGCAGCCTGCGGACGGTGCTGGAGCACGAGCGGGTGCGGTTCCTCGGCGGGGTCCGGGTGGGCGGCCCCGGCGGCCTGCCGGTGCAGCAGCTGCGCGGGCTCTACCACGCGGTGGTGTACTGCGTGGGCGCCGCCACCGACCGGCGGCTCGGGATCCCCGGCGAGGAGCTGCCGGGCAGCTGGTCCGCGACCGAGTTCGTGTCCTGGTACAGCGCCCATCCGGACGCGGCCGACGCGGGCTTCCTGCGCGGGGTGAGCTCGGCGGTGGTCATCGGAGTCGGCAACGTCGCGGTGGACGTCACCCGCATGCTGGTCCGGGGCGCGGCGGAGCTGCGCCCCACGGACATCCCGCAGGCCGCGCTGGACACACTGGCGGCGAGCGGCCTCACCGAGGTGCACATGGTGGGCCGGCGCGGCCCCGCCCAGGCCCGCTTCACCACCAAGGAGCTGCGCGAGCTGGGCGGACTGCCCGGCACCGACGTGATCGTCGACCAGGCCGAGCTGGCGCTCGATCCGGCCGATCCCGGCGCGCTGCCGGCCGGGCCGCGCCGCAACGTGGAGGTGCTGCGCGACTGGGCGGCCCGGCCGGCCACGACCGCCGCCCGGCGGATCCGGCTGCGGTTCTTCCTGCGCCCGGTGGAGCTGCTGGAGGACGGCGGCAGGGTGGGGGCCGTCCGCTTCGAACGGACGGCTCCGGACGCATCCGGCGGCGTGACCGGCACGGGCCGGTACGAGGACGTGCCCGCGCAACTGGTGCTGCGCTCGGTGGGCTATCGCGGAGTGCCGCTGGAGGGGCTGCCGTTCGACCCGGCGAGCGGCACGATCCCGCACCGGGAGGGCCGGGTGCTGCGCGACGGCGTGCCCTCGCCCGGCGAGTACGTCGCCGGGTGGATCAAGCGGGGCCCCACGGGGGTCATCGGCACCAACCGGCCCTGCGCCAAGGAGACGGTGACCACGCTGCTCGCGGACGCTCCCGCACTCGGCCGCGCGGACGTGCCGGAGGACTCCGTCGCGGCCCTGCGGGCGGCCGGCATCGCGCCCGTGCCCTGGGAGGGCTGGCTGGCGATCGAGCGGGCCGAGGCCGAGCTGGGGGCCCGGCTGGGGCGGAGCGTGGTCAAGCTGGCCGACTGGGACACCCTGCTCGGCGCGGCAGGAGGGTCGTAACGCGCGTTGCAGCACGCGCTCGCCATGTACGCGGGCGCCGCCGCGGTACCGCTGATCGTGGGCGGCGCGAGGGACAGGAAGGCGGGCGCGCACCGCTGCGTGCCGAGCAGCATGGCCGGGACGAAGCCCGCCGGCGCCAAGGGAAGGGTGGTCCGGCGGCCGGCTCAGGCGGAAGCGCCGATGCGGCCGGCCTGCCGGTCGGCGGCGGCGAGAAGGCTGTCGAGCAGTCCCGGGAAGAGGCCGTCCAGATCGTCCCGGCGCAGGCCGTTCATCTTGGCCGTGCCCCGGTAGACCTGCCGGATGACCCCGCTCTCCCGCAGCACCCGGAAGTGGTGCGTGGTGGTGGACTTGGTCACCGGCAGGTCGAACTGCGAACAGCTCAACTCCGCTTCCTTGGCGGCGAGTTCCCGCACGATCTGCAGCCGCATCGGGTCGGAGAGCGCGTGCAGCACGGCCTCCAGGCGGATCTGCTCCCGGTCCGGGTGCGGCAGCGCGCGGCCGGTGGTGGCGGTGTCGGTCACGGCGGCTGCCCCCTCGTCACGGAATCCTCGTCTCCCACATTGTACGAGAGGCATCGTAGTTTGACATCTCTCGTAGTACGAGGAGTACCGTACGAAGCCACCAGCGGTCCGTGACGAATGGAGTCCGACGTGAGTGCGCTCTTCGAGCCCATCACCCTGCGCGAAGTGACCATCCCGAACCGGGTGTGGATGCCCCCGATGTGCCAGTACTCGGCCGAGCCGGAGGGCCCGCTCGCCGGCGCCCCGCACGACTGGCACTTCGCGCACTACGCGGCGCGGGCCGCCGGCGGCACCGGGCTGATCGTGGTGGAGGCCACCGCGGTCTCGCCCGAGGGCCGGATCTCCCCGTACGACCTCGGGCTGTGGAACGACACCCAGGTGGAGGCCTTCCGCCGGATCACCCGCTTCCTCACCGCGCAGGGCACCGTGCCGGCGGTCCAGCTCGCGCACGCCGGCCGCAAGGCGTCCACCGACCGGCCGTGGAAGGGCGGCGCCCCCGTCGGGCCGGAGGCGCACGGCTGGCAACCGCTCGCCCCGAGCGCGCTGTCGTTCGACGAGCGCCACCCGGTCCCCACCGAGCTGACCGTCGAGCAGATCGGCGAGATCGTCGGCCAGTTCGCCGCCGCCGCCTGCCGGGCGCGTGCCGCGGGCTTCGAGATCGTCGAGATCCACGGCGCCCACGGCTATCTGATCCACGAGTTCCTCTCCCCGCACTCCAACCACCGCACCGACGCCTACGGCGGCTCGTACGAGAACCGGGCCCGGTTCGCCCTCCAGGTCGTGGACGCCGTACGGGAGGTGTGGCCGGCGGACCAGCCGGTGTTCTTCCGCGTCTCGGCCACCGACTGGCTCGAGGACGGCGGCTGGACCCCGGAGGACACCGTCCGCCTCGCCCACGACCTGCACGCCCACGGCGTCGACCTGCTCGACGTCTCCACCGGCGGCAACGCCCCCGGCGTCACCATCCCGGCCGAGCCGGGCTACCAGGTGCCGTTCGCCGCCCGGGTGAAGGCCGAGACCCCGCTGCCCGTCGCCGCCGTGGGGCTGATCACCGAGACCGGGCAGGCCCGGAAGATCCTGGCGAACGGCGAGGCCGACGCGGTGCTCCTCGGCCGGGAGCTGCTGCGCAACCCGTCCTGGGCCCGGCACGCCGCCCGCGAACTGGGCGCGGAGATCCGGGTGCCGGACCAGTACCACCGCTCGGTCTGAGCCGGTCCGGCGCCGACGGGCACGGTGTCGGTCACGTCGGCAGGAGGCGGGTGACGGTTCGTTCCAGGCGGGGCAGGCTGCGCTGGCCCGCCAGGGCGAGCGCGATCGCGGCCACGACGCCGGCCCAGGCGACCGGGCCGAGCGGGGTGCAGCCGAACACCCTGCTGATGCCCGGGGTCTGGACCATGGCCACCAGGGCCAGCGCGGAGCCCAGCGAGGTGACCTGCACCAGACGGCTGTCCCGCCGGTCGAGCAGGGTCTGCACGAGCTGGGTGCCGACCACCCCGCACAGCGCCATGGTGCTGGAGCGGCGGGCGGTGCCCGGCGTGAAGCGGCCGATCAGCCAGGCCGTGAGCGCGCCCAGGCAGGTGGTCAGGGCCCGGTGCCGGATCTGCCGCAGCAGCGGGTCGCCCAGCACCCCGGCCGCCTCCTCCACGTGCCCCAGGTCCGCCTCGCCCTCCTTCTCCGTCACGGCCACCGCCATCGACGGGAACAGGTCGGTGAAGAGGTTCACCATGAGCATCTGCCGGGTGGACAGCGGTGCCCGCCCGGACAGCAGCGTGCCGAGGATGCCGAACCCGACCTCGCCCGCGTTGCCGCCGATCAGGATGGCGATCGCGTCGGCCACGCTGTGCCACAGCGCGCGGCCCTCACCGACCGCGTCGATCAGCACCGTCAGGTCGTCGTCGGTCAGCACGATGTCCGCGGCGTTGCGCGCGGCGGCCGAGCCCCGGGCGTTGATGCCGACGCCGATGTCGGCGGCCCGGATGGCCGCGGCGTCGTTGGCTCCGTCCCCGACCATGCCGACCACCCGGCCCGCGTCCCGCAGCGCCTCCACGACCTGGAGCTTCTGCTCGGGCGCCACCCGGGCCACCACGCCCGCGTCACGCAGCATCCGGGCCCGGGTCGCGCGGTCCGCCGCGGCCAGCTCGTCGCCGGTGACCACCACGGTGTCCTCGGGCCAGCCCAGGTCGGCGGCGATCGACCGCGCGGTCTGCGGGTGGTCGCCGGTGAGCATGACCGGCCGTACGCCCGCCCCGTTCAGCCCGTTCACCAGTGCCGTCGAGGTCTCGCGCGCTACGTCGGACAGTGCCAGCAGGCCGGTGAACTCCAGGCCGGCCAGCGGCCGTTCGAGGGCGTCCGTCTCCTGCTCGTCCGCGCCGAGCCGGCGTTCGGCCACCGCCAGCACCCGCAGGCCGTCCCCGGCCAGCGCGTGCGCGGACTCCGAGGCCCGGGCCGACAGCCCGGCGCAGGCGGGCAGCACGGTTTCCGGGGCGCCCTTGACCACCAGCACGGGCGGCCCGTCGCCGCTGCGGCCGACGGCGGCGGCGTACCCGCGCGCGGCCTCGAACGGCAGGTCGGCGAGCTGGGTCCAGTCCGGGTCGGGCGGCGCCGCAGCCAGCACGGCCTCGTCCGTTGCGTGCACCGGCCGGTCGGAGCCGCCGTTCAGCCGCGGGCAGGCCCGCGCGGCGGCCCGGACGGTCTGCTCGGAGCCGGTGTCGGCCACCGCGCGGACCGTGCCCTCGGCGTCGGAGGTGCGTACCAGCCGCAGCCGGTTCTCGGTGAGCGTGCCGGTCTTGTCGAAGCAGATGGTGTCCATGCGGCCCAGCGCCTCCAGCGTGCGCGGGGTGCGGACCAGGACACCGCCCCGGCTCAGCCGGCGGGCGGCCGCCAGCTGCGCCACCGTCGCCACCAGCGGCAGCCCCTCCGGGACGGCCGCCACGGCCACCGCCACCCCGCCGCTGACCGCCTCGCGGATCGGGGTGCCGCGCAGCAGCGCCAGGCCCGTCACCGCGGCGCCGCCCGCGAGGGTCAGCGGGAGCGCCTTGCGGGTGAGTTCCTGGAGCCGGGCCTGCACGCCGCCGGCCGGGGGCGTGCGGGCGGCGAGGTGGACGGCACGGGCGGCCTCGGTGCGGTCGCCGGTGTCGACCACGATGGCCCGGGCCTCGCCCGCCACCACGGTCGTGCCCTCGAAGAGCATGCAGCTGCGGTCGGCGACCGCGGCGTGCGGGGTGGGGTCCGTCTGCTTCTCCACCGGCAGCGACTCGCCGGTCAGGGCGGACTCGTCCACCTCCAGGCCCTCCTGCCACAGCAGCCGGGCGTCGGCGGGCACCACGTCGTCCGTCTTGAGCTGGATGACGTCGCCCGGCCGGAGCTGGCCCGCCTCCACGGTGGTGGTGCCGCCGGCCGGGGCCTCGGCCTCCGGCGGCACCAGGCGCGCCTTCTGCTGCTGTTCCGCGACCAGCCCGGACAGCGCGCGCTCGGCCCGCAGCCGCTGGACGCCGCCGACCAGGGCGTTCAGATCGAGGGCGCCCACGACGAGCAGCGCGTCCACGACGGAGCCGAGGATCGCCGACGCCGCCGAGCCGACCGCCAGGACCGGGGTGAGCGGGTCCTGGAGTTCCTCGCGGACGGCGCGGCCGAGCCGGTAGGACCAGCGGGCGGGTGCGGCGGCCGGGTGCCGGGTGACGGTCCGGGCCGCCTGGCGCATCCGGGCGGTCAGCGCGTTGCCGGTGTCGGGGGCGGGTTCGTGGGCCAGCCGGTCCCGGGCCTGGTCCGGGTCCAGCTCGTGCCAGTGCACCCGGGGGCGGGGGTGCGGGGCGCGGGCCGCCGCCACGCCGAGCGCGGCCCCGGCCCCGGACAGCAGGGCCGTTGCGGCGCCGATGTCGACGGGCGCGTGCCGGAGCCCCGGCAGGACGGACCTGCGGCCGCCTCCGCCGCTGGACTCGCCGATGGCGACGAGCAGTCCGGACAGCGCGGCACCGGAGCGGGCCAGCGTCTGGGCCCGGCGGCCGACCCTGCGGGCGGCCGGGATCGCGGTGAGCACCCGCCACAGGTCGGGCAGGCCGTGCAGGGCGAGGATGTCGGCGCCCCACACCACCGCGCCGTCCCGGTCGGTCAGCGCGACCGCGACGTCGGCGGCCCGCAGCGCGGCCAGGACGTCGTGCTCGTCGGCAGCACGCACCCGGGCGGCCACCAGTACGGCGCCCTCGTCGCCGCGCGCCTCGTACACCACGTCGTCCAGTGGCCGGCGTGCGTCGACGACCTGGTCGGCGAGACCGGTGAAGTCCTCCAGCGCCGGATCGTCCACGAGCACGACCCGGAGCCCGGCCCGGCGGGCCGCGTCCAGCACCGGCTCGGCCCAGGCGTCGGCCTCGCCGTCCTCGGTGCGCAGCGCGCTCGGGTGCAGGACGACCGTGCCGGCCATCTCCAGCTCGCGCAGCCGCTCCGGGTCGCGGACCAGGACGCCCGTGCGGGCCAGGGCGGCGCTGAGCACGGCGTGGAAGGCGGCGGGACCGTAGCGGGCCGCCTTCGGGGAGCCGGCCAGCACCGCCTCCGCCGCCTCGGCACCGTCGTGTTTGACCAGCAGGGTGGCCGCGGCGCCCAGGAGGCTGCCGGCGGAGGCGTGGCCCGCGTACTCCTGGGCCGGGGAGACGCGCAGCGGCGGGCGCGGCGGGCTGTCCGGGTCGGCGCCGAGGCTGACCCGGCCGGGCGCGCACAGCCGGTCGTGCAGCGTTTCGAAGGCGGCCGAGCGGGCCAGCGTCTCGGCCACCTGGCAGCCGCGCAGGGCTCCGTCGAGCACGAGGGAGGTGGGGGTCTGGCCGGCGCCGTGCACGGCAGCGTTCGCGCAGGCCAGCACGAGGTCCATGCGGGCGTCGCCGAGCCGGGAGCGCAGCCAGTCGCGGAAGCGCGGGTTCTCCCGCAGCAGGGTCACGACCGCGGTCAGCAGGCGGGGCGAGGGCGGCAGCCGCAGCCAGTACGCGGTCAGGGCGACGGCGATGCCGATGCCGTCGGCGGCGAGCGTGGCCGCCGCCGCGCGCACCCCGGCCGGGTCGGCCGGATGCGTGGTCTCCTCGACGTCGCCGGCCGCCAGGACCAGCCCGTGCCGTTCGGCGAGACCGGCCGCGTGCTCCAGGACCCGGTCGGCGGCCTCCTCACCGGTCGCGGTCACCACCAGGCGGGCGAGGCCCTGGTCCCAGTAGGCGACGAGCACCTCGGGGTGGTCCGCCAGCGCCTCGGCCATCCGGCGCGCCAGGTGCGCCGTACCGCCGGCGAGCCGCGCGTGGTCCGGTTCCAGGGGCCGCACCGCCAGGTGGGCGCGGGCGCCGGACCGCCAGTGGTCACCGGCGCCGGGCAGCGCGTTGCGGGCCACCCGCGCCACCCGCGCGGCGGCGTCCGCGCCGCGCACGCCGGCGCGCGCTGTTCCGGCGGCCGCACCGGCGGCCAGTCCGACCGCCGGTGCCGCCGCCCGCGCGAGCAGGCGTGGGGCCGCGGGAATCAGGCGGGCGGCGGCCGCCGGCGCCGTCAGGAGACCGAGCACCATGACCTCCCTCAGAGTGTGGTGCGGTCGGGCCGCGCGGTCGGCCCGAGGGGACCGTGGGACGTCCTGGCCGCCGACGCCTGGACGCCGTGGGCCGCGTCCGGCGGACCGGCTGTCCCGGTGTGCCCGGAACGGCCCGGGGCGGGGCTGCCCGGGGACGTCGTGGTCCCGGCGTCCGCCCGGCCGTGCCCGTGGCCCCCGCCGCCGGACCTGAGGGCGGCGGTGCCGAGGTCGTGGGCGGGTTCGGGCTGTTGCGCGCCCGCGTCCCCGGCCTCCGTCGGCCGGGGCTGGGTGAGCCAGGCCACCGCCGCGCCGGTGAGCGCCACGGGCCACTCGACCACGCCCGCGGCACCGAGCAGCCCGGCCCCCGCGTACACCGCCATGCGCCGGCCACGGGGCGAGACCGCGCCGACCTTGTCCAGTGTTTCCTCCGCGGCCCTGGTCACCGTTCCGGCGCCGGGCACCCTGCGCAGTACCGAGGCAGCGCCGCGCAGGGGCGCCGTGAGGGCCGACGACTTCTGCTCAGCCATGACTCTCCTCGGGTGAGATCGTCTTGCGTGCCCCCCCACTGAGTGCCCGTGACCGTGCTGGTCATCCCCTCTTTTCTCAACGAGCTCCGCTTCTTTCCAGGGAACGCCACGGATCCTGTCGGCGCTACCCCGCCCCGTGCGCAACCCTGCTGGAGACGTGGCTTCACGAGGTGTGCCGGAACAGCCCCTCGGGCACGGCCGCGGCGAGGACGCGGTACCCCTCGGGATTCAGGTGCAGCCAGTCCCCGGCGTGCAGCGCGGGCAGCAGCCGGCCGGGGGCGGGGTCCCGTACCGCCCGGTCGAAGTCGATCACCGCGTCGAAGTGGCCGGGGGTGCGGATCCAGGTGTTGACGCGTTGCCTGCCGGCCTCCCGCTCCTTCGCCGGGTCGTCGTACAGGGTGCTGCCGCCGAACGGGGTGAGGGTCGCGCCGTAGACCCGGATGCCCTGGGCGTGGGCGCGGACGACGATCTGCCGGTACCCGGCGATCAGGTCGTCGGTCACCGCGCGCTGCGCTCCGGGGGTGGCGTCGGCGGTGCCGATGTCGTTGACGCCCTCGAAGACGATCAGCCAGGCCACTGCGCTGCGGGAGAGGACGTCCCGGTCGAGGCGGGCGAGCACATTGGGGCCAAGCCCGTCGTTGAGGACGCGGTTGCCGCCGGCCGCCTGGTTGAGGACGGCGATGCCCGAGGTGGCCGGGCGGCTGTGCAGGCGGTCGTAGAACCGGTCGGGCCAGCGGTCGTTGCCGTTGGTGGTGGAGCCGCGTCCGTCGGTGAGCGAGTCGCCGACGACGGCCACCGCCCGGCTGCGGCCGGGCGCGAGCACCTCGACGTCGCTCAGCAGGTACCAGTGGTCGACGGCGGTCGCGCCGGGGAGGTCCGCGTCGCGCGTGTGGTCGCCGTGCACGAGGTACGACGTGGTGCGCGAGCCGGGGTGGGAGGTGAGCGCGAGCGAGGCCTGGCCGCGCGCGGTGTACGCCGTCACGGTCAGCTCGGATCCGGCGCGCAGCCCGAAGTCCAGCGGGTCGGAGACCATCTGCGCGCCGACCGGGACGGTCACGGCGTCCCGGCCCGCGAAGGTGACCCGGCGCAGGCTCCCCGGCTCGACCGCGCTGACGCCGGCCCTGCCGTCGCGGGGCAGGGCCACGGTGACGGCGGTGAGCGGCAGCGGGGTGTCGCCGTAGGCGTTGGAGAAGCGCAGCCGGATGCGGGGGCCGCCGGCGGTGACGCGCACGGTCTGCCGCAGGGTGGTGTCCACGAGCACCGATTTCTCACCGGTGTACGGCGCGGGCGGCAGGTTGGCGGGTTCGGTCAGCTGGGGCATGCCGGTCCAGGTGTTCACCCAGTGCCGGCCGGGGCCGGCCGCGGCGGTGGCGGGTGCCGTCCTGGTGACCAGCGCCGTGAGGGCGGAGGCCGTCACGACGAGGGCGAGGACGAGGACGCAGGTGCTGAGCAGGGTGGCGAACGGCGTTCTGCTGGACGGCTTCACGGAGTCCTTTCCGGGATGCGGGGCGGGGTCGGTGCGCAGGCGCGGCCGACGGGCGCGGGCCGGCGCCGGTGTGGCCGGCAGTCCGGCCCGGCAGGGTGCGCGCCGGACCCATCAGGGCGGTCCGGCGCGCATCCCGGGTCGTCAACCGGCCGTGCACGCACTGCCGTTGAGGCTGAACGCGGCCGGTGCCGCGCTGTTGCCGGTGTGCGTGGCCTGGTAGCCGATGGTGACGCTCGCGCCGGGCGCGATGGTGGCGTTGTACGCGACGTTGGTCGCCGTCACCGCGCCGGAGCTGCCGGTGTAGCCGGCGTTCCAGCCGTTGGTGAGGGTCTGCCCGGCCGGCAGGGTGAAGCCGAGTTTCCAGCCGTTCACCGCGGTCGTACCGGTGTTGGTGACGGTCACGGAGGCGGTCAGACCGGTGCTCCAGGTGCTGACTGCGGCCGTCACCTTGCAGGCGGCGGTGGGCGGTTGCGGTGGGGTGCCGCCGCCGTCGAGGCCGAAGAAGGCCAGCGCCCGGGAGGCCATGCCCCAGCTGTAGAGGTTGTGGCCGACGCCCTGCAGGCTGATCGCCTCGACGGGTGCCCGGTCACCGGTGGCGCCGTAGCGCGTGCGGGTCCAGCCGGAGACGGGCGTGTCCGTCGCGGCGGGAGTCTGGCCGACGCCGTGCACGTTGGTCCACTGCTTGACCTCCTCCCCGAAGTTCGGGTAGCGCAGGGTGTCGTCCTCGGTGCCGTGCCACAACTGCATCCGCGGGCGCGGACCGGTGTAGCCGGGGTAGGCGGCGCGCACCAGGTCGCCCCACTGCTGGGGGGTGCGGATGACGGTGCCGCCGGAGCAGGCGCTGTTCCACTCGGAGCCGTCGGTGGTGGCGAAGCAGCCGAAGGGGACACCGGAGAAGGCGGCGCCCGCGGCGAAGACGTCGGGGTAGTCGCCGAGCAGGACGTTGGTCATCATCGCGCCGGAGGAGATGCCGGTGACGAAGACCCGTCCGGTGTCGGCGGCGTAGGTGCGGGTGGCCCAGTCGACCATGGACCGGATGCCGACCGGGTCGCTGCCGCCGCCGCGGCGGAGCGCCTGCGGGGAGGAGACGTCGAAGCACTTGCTGGAGCGGGTCACCGACGGGTACACGACGACGAACCCGTGCTGGTCGGCGAGCGAGGACCATTCGGTGCCGGAGTACATCGCGGAGGCGGAGCCGCCGCACCAGTGCACGGCCACGACGACCGCCGGGTGTGCGGTGACGCCGGCCGGGACGTAGACGTACATCTGCAGGTTGCTGGGGTTGGCGCCGAAGCCGGTGACCTCCGTGAGGGTGGCCGTGGGGACGGCCTGCGTCCGGGCCGAGGCCGGGGGCGCGCCGAGTGCCAGTGCCGCGAGGAGCGGCAGCAGTCCACCCAGCAGGGCCACAAGTGCCTTGCGGAGGGCGGTTCTCGAGCGGTGCGGTGTGGGGGGCACGTCACCTGTCCCTTCTGATCGCGGCTCGTGCGGGGGCGTGCTGCGTGCGCATCGTGCGGGGAACCACCCGGCATCGTGGCATGGACACGCGACCCATGGAAGCGCTCCCACAGCACTTCTCCCGGCGCGAAAGAGCCTGCGCGACAGGTTGACTAGAAAGCGCTTGCATCCTACGGTCCGTTCATCAGCGTGACCGGTCGGCACGGAAACGGGCCATGTCGACCGCCGAACCCCCAAAGCTGCGTTCTTGGTGTCGTATGTGATTCATGTACATGACCTGCCCCCACACAGAACGGACGCACCCGCATGCACCTCCGAAGAGTTTCCGGCACGACCGCCACGGCCGTTGCGCTGGCGACCGCCGCTCTGGTCGCCCTGCCCCAGCCGGCCGGCGCGGCCGACCCGGCTCCGGTCGGCTTCGGCGCCGGAACGACCGGCGGCGGCAGCGCCCCGGCGGTGACCGTCTCCACCCTGGACGCCTTCAAAGCGGCCGTGACCGGCAGTTCGGCGAAGGTGGTGAAGGTGAGCGGCCTGATCAAGCTGAGCGGTCAGGTCGACGTCGGCTCCAACACCACCGTCCTGGGCGTCGGTTCGTCCTCCGGCTTCACCGGTGGCGGACTGCGCCTGAAGAAGGTCGGCAACGTCGTCCTGCGCAACCTCACCATCAGCAAGGCCGTCAAGACGGACGCCATCACCGTCCAGACCGCCACGCAGGTGTGGATCGACCACAATTCCCTGTCCTCCGACCGCGACCACGGCAAAGACCACTACGACGGCCTGGTCGACATCAGCCACGGCTCCGATCACGTCACGGTGTCCTGGAACGTCTTCAAGGACCACTACAAGGGCTCACTGGTCGGCCACAGCGACAAGAACGCGGCCGAGGACACCGGGCACCTGCGGGTGACGTACCACCACAACTGGTTCGACCACGTCAACTCGCGCATCCCGAGCCTGCGTTTCGGCACCGGGCACTTCTACGACAACTACGTCGTCGGCGCCGAGACCGCCGTGCACTCCCGCATGGGCGCGCGGATGCTCGTCGAGAACAACGTCTTCCGCGACACCCGGGTCGCCGTCACCACCATCCGGGACAGCGACGTCGACGGATACGCCGTCCTGCGCGGCAACGACCTCGGCGGAGCCGCCACCGAGGTCTCGCAGGCCGGCGGCTTCACCACCCCGCCGTACGGCTACACAGCCGAACCCGCCTCCGGTGTCGTCGCCTCGGTGACGTCGGGCGCAGGCGCCGGAAAGATCTGACCTCCACTCGGAAGAAGGCATTCGGGACATGACCTCATCGGCAACCTCGCGCGGTCTGCTGGGCGGCCTGGCCACCCTCGGACTCACGCTTGGCATGATCATGACATCGGCACCGGCGGACGCGGCCACCTGGCCGGCCCCGAACGGCAGCCAGCCGGTCTCCTCCACCATTTCCGTGTCCGGCACCAAGGACTACGGGATGAAGCGGCTCTACGGCAGCGGCGACCTCGGCAGCGACAGCCAGGACGAGGATCAGGGCCCCCTCCTGGAACTCGCCCCCGGCGCGGTCCTCAAGAACGTCATCATCGGCTCGCCCGCCGCGGACGGCATCCACTGCCTGGGCAGCTGCACGCTGCAGAACGTCTGGTGGGAGGACGTCGGCGAGGACGCGGCCACCTTCCTCGGCTCCTCGTCGTCCAACGTCTACACCGTCAGCGGCGGCGGGGCGAAGGAGGCCAGTGACAAGGTGTTCCAGTTCAACGGCGCCGGCACGCTGAACGTCTCCGGCTTCGCCGTGAAGAACTTCGGCACCTTCGCCCGCTCCTGCGGCAACTGCAAGACGCAGTACAAGCGGACGATCAACCTCAGCGGCATCGAGGCGACCTACAAGGGCAGCAAGCTCGTCGGCATCAACACCAACTACGGCGACAGCGCGACCCTGCGGAACATCACCATCGTCGGGGACACCAGCAAGAAGATCATTCCCTGCCAGAAGTACATCGGCAACAACACCGGCAAGGAACCGACCACCAACGGCTCCACACCGGACGGGACGTACTGCAAGTACTCCGGCTCGGACATCACCTACAGGTGAGCCGGGCGGGCCGGGCCGCGAGGGCGGCCCGGCCCCTGGTCACGCCCCGGCCGTCCGCCGGCGCCACCGCCCGGACAGGACGAGGTGGGCGACCACGCCGAACACCAGGCCCCAGAAGGCGGAGCCGATGCCGAACAGGGTGACGCCGGAGGCGGTGGCCAGGAACGTGATCAGCGCGGCCTCGCGGTCCTTCTCCTCCTTGACCGCGCCGGTGATGCCGCCGGCCAGCGCCCCGAACAGGGCGACGCCGGCGATGGCGGCGACCAGCTCCTTCGGCAGCCCGGCGAAGAAGGCCACCAGTGTGGAGCCGAAGGCACCGATCAGCAGGTAGAAGGCGCCGCACGAGACACCGGCCACGTAGCGCCGCCGCGGGTCGGGGTGCGACTCCGGGCCGGTGCAGATCGCCGCTGTGATCGCGGCCAGGTTGATCGCGTGCGACCCGAAGGGGGCGAGCGCGGTGGAGACCAGCCCGGTGGTGCCGATCAGCAGACGGTCCTGGGGCCGGTATCCGGAGGCGGTGAGCACCGCCATGCCGGGGGCGTTCTGCGAGGCCAGGGTGGCCAGGATCATCGGCACCGCGATGCCGACGAGCGAGGCGACGGAGAACGCCGGCGAGGTCAGCACCGGCCGCGCCAGCTCGATCGTGTCGACGTGGACGTGCAGCCGGGAGGTGGCCGCGCTGCCGACGACCCCCACGGCGAGCGCGATCAGCACCGCGTACCGCGGCAGCAGCCGCTTGGCCACGAGGTAGGCCACCAGCACGGATCCGGCGATCACCGGCGCCGTCTTCAGCGAGGTGAACACATGGGTGCCGAAGCTGAACAGGATGCCCGCCAGCATGGCCGAGACCACCGCCGCCGGCACCTGGCGTATCAGCCACCCGAACACCCCGGTGAGCCCGATCAGCGTGATGACGGCACCGGTGATGAGGAACGCGCCGATGGCCTCGGCGTAGGAGTACGCGCCGAGGCTGGTGACCAGGAGCGCCGCGCCCGGCGTCGACCAGGCGGTGATGACCGGCATCCGGGTGCGCAGGCTCAGCCCGATGCAGGTGAGGCCGCTGCCGATGGAGATGGCCCATACCCAGGAACTGGTCTGCGCGGTGTCGAGGTGTCCGGCCGAAGCCGCGGCGAGCACGATGACCAGCGGTCCCGAGTAGGACACGACGACGGCCACGAGGCCCGCGAGTACGGCGGACAGGGACGCGTCGCGCAGCAGCCGGGGCGGGGGCGCCGGCTCGGACTCTCCGGCCGGAG
The DNA here is from genome assembly GCF_044750305.1 of Streptomyces sp. NPDC088810. Taxonomy (NCBI): domain Bacteria; kingdom Bacillati; phylum Actinomycetota; class Actinomycetes; order Kitasatosporales; family Streptomycetaceae; genus Streptomyces; species Streptomyces sp. NPDC088810. The sequence continues at coordinate 294,012 of NZ_JBIVJQ010000003.1, read as the reverse complement.
CCGGTTCTCCGGCCGGAGCCCGCTCTCTGGCCGGGTCGGGTTCTCCGGCCGGTTCCGGCCCCCCGGGCCGCTCCGGTGCGGAGCGGCCGGCGGCGGAGGGCGGCGCGGCGGTGTGCGCCGCGCCCGGCGTGGTGTCTGTCTCGGGGGACTCGGGGCTCAACGGTCTTCCTTCGCGGCCCGTTCCAGGGCCTGTTCCAGGTCGGCGACGAGATCGGCCGGGCTCTCCAGGCCGATCGAGAGGCGGACCATGTCCTTGGGTGCGGTGCTGTCCGGCCCCTCGAAGGTATAGCGGTGTTCGATGAGACTTTCCACGCCGCCCAACGAAGTGGCGCGGATGAAGAGTTGGCAGTTCTGGGCGACGCGCAGCGAGCGCTGCCAGTCACCGGCGACATGCAGCGAGAGCATGCCGCTGAAACCCCCGGTCATCTGGCGGGCCGCGATCGCGTGCCCGGGGTCGGTGGGCAGGCCCGGATAGGCGACCCGGCCCACCAGCGGGTGCTCGGCGAAGTGTTCGGCGAGGGCGAGGGCGGTGGCCGATATCTGCCGCATGCGCGGGAACAGCGTGCGGATGCCGCGCATCAGCAGGTACGTCTCCAGCGGGCCGAGCAGCGGGCCGGTCAGCCTGCGGTGCAGCAGGAGCCGCTCCCAGACGGTCTCCCGGGCCTCGGTGCGCTCCGGCGCCAGCACGAGGAAGCCGGCGACGACATCGGTGTGCCCGTTGAGGTACTTGGTGCCCGAGTGCATGATCAGGTCGGCGCCGAGCTCGAACGGGCGGCTGTGCACCGGAGTGGGCACCGTGTTGTCGACGCCGAGCAGCGCACCGGCGCGGTGGGCGATCTCGCCGACGGCCGCCACATCGGTGACCGTCCAGGTCGGGTTGGCCGGGCTCTCCACCCACACCAGGGCGGTGGGGGCGGCGGAGACGGCCGCGGCCACGGCGTCCAGGTCGTCCATGGGCACCTGGACGACCTCCAGGCCGCGCTGCGGCCCGAACTCCGTCAGCCACTTGGTCAGCCCGAAGTACATGGTCCTCGGCACGACGACCCGGGAACCGCCGGGCAGCACCTGGAAGACCGCGGTGGCCGCCGCCATGCCGGAGGAGAACACCAGGGCCCGGGAGCCGCCCTCCAGCCCCGCGACCACGTGCTCCACCTGCTCGTAGCCGGGGCTGCCCTGGTCCCGCAGGTACGCCAGGCCGCCGGGCAGCCGGTACTCGGCGTCCCGTGCGTAGGTCGCGGCGAGGCTGACGGGCGGCGGTACGGCTCCCGTCGCCGGGCCCCGCCAGCCGTCGCCCTGCGCGGCCCGGGTCTCCGGCCGGTACTCCGTCGTCCAGGGCGTGAACTTCTCGCTGTTGGTCATCGCATCCTCGTGATCACGGACGGAAGGGAGGTGCTCAGGGCGAGTTCCGCGTCCATCAGTGCGCGGGACGGCACGCCCGGAGAGGGGACGTAGTGGTTGTAGTAGCTCGAGCCCTCGGTGTGCGGGCCGAGGAAGAACAGCCGCGGCTGGGGCTTCCCGGCATGGTCGACGCCCCGGCCCTCGCGGGTGACGTCCAGGCCGTGCGCGGGGCCGCCGCGGGAGCCGAGGGTGCGGACGCGGCCGGCGCCGACGAGCCTGCCGAGGAGGGATCCGGGCACGCGGTCGGGGGCGGGCTCGCGGACGTGCGCGTGCACCACGTGGTCGACCTCGACGGACGCGGGCCGTCGCAGGGCGGTGGACTCGAGGATCCAGGGGCCCTGCCCCGCCGGGGCGACGACCTTGGGCCGCGGGCCGGGACCCAGCTGGACGACGCCGGCCTGCACGAGGGACAGCAGCTCGGCCGAACGGTCCAGCTGGGGGCCGATGACCAGCCGGTTGACGGTGGCGGTGAACTCGCCGAAGAACCCGGCGAGGGACGCGTCGTCGAGGCCGGGCGCGTCCACGACCGTGCGCAGGACGTCACGGTGGTCCCGCAGGACCTCCAGGGCCTCCTTCAGGGGGCTGACGCCGAGTCCGGCCCGGGCCTCGGCCAGGTCCGCCGCCACCTCGCCGGTGAACCAGCGGGCGTACGCGTCGTGGTCGTCCCACTGCCGCCCGGCCGGGGCCGGGGAGAGGATGCCGCCCAGCGGGCTCGGCCCCCGGCGGGCGCGGCACTCCGCCAGCAGCGCCTCGTACCCGGCCTGCCGGACGCGTTCGGCGAACTCGCGGCCCGCGGCCGCCGCGTCACCGCATTCGCGGGCCCGCAGCGTGCGGTGGTAGGCCAGTTCCATCTCCGCCTCGATCAGCGGCAGCACGTCCTCACGGAAGTGCAGACGGCCGTCGGCACGCCGTCGGCGCAGTCGTGCGACACCGTCGCTCGTCAGCGCGAGCGGTGCGAAGCGCACCCGGTCCGGGGCGAGGTGCGGCCGGCTGCGCGAGGGCAGGCCCGAGCGGTTGGCCAGGACGATCCCGGGTTCCCGTCCGCTCGGTACGTACCGCAGCCCCGACGCGTGCCGCTCGTGCCGGCCGCCGCGGCCCAGGGTCAGGCTCGCGACGACGTCCATGGCGGTCAGGCCCGTGCCGAGGACGGCCACGCGCTCGCCCGGCGCGACGCCGTCGAGAGCCTCGGGCAGCGGGTACGGGCGGCTGATCAGCCGGGGTTCGGCGGCCGGTGCGGCCGGCCGGTACAGGGAGTGGTGGCCGACGGTGACGAACACGGCGTCGGCGTCGAGCAGGGTGCCGTCGGCGAGTTCGACCACCTCGGTGCCGGCGGGGCCCGGCCGCACGTCGACCGCCTCGCAGCGGTGCCGGACGACCGTCAGGCAGTCGGGCGCCGCCGCGACGATCTCCTCGGCGGCCCAGGCGAGGTACTCGCTCAGCAGCCTGCGCGGCAGGAAGTCGTTGGGGCGGATCCGGTGTCCCCGGCCCGCGCGGACGGTGTAGCCGTCGTCCGCGAGGCGCAGGTCCCGCTCCTCGCACCACTCGGCGAGCGAGGGGCCGGACAGCGGTACGGGGCCCTCGACCATCCGCTCGTCCGCGAACGCCGTCAGCTGGGAGCAGACGGTGTTGAGCAGCAGGTGGTCGGGCTGGCCGGCCAGGTGGAACCCGGGGCCGGGCGGCTGCGGGTCCACCAGGTGCACGGTCACCGGCGCGGGCCGGGTGAGGCAGTGGGCGACCAGGCGTTCCAGGAGCCCGAGGCCCCGGGAGCCCATGCCGATGATCGCCACGGACGGTCGTATCGGGGTCACCACCGGCGTGTCTCCCCGAAGAAGTCGGGGATCTGGAGGGCCGTGCCGTCGCGGCGCGCCTGTTCCAGGACGAAGGCGCCGACCGCGAGGTCCAGCACGCCGAGGCCGAACGGCGAGAAGATCACCGGGCGTCCGGCGTCGAGCGTGACGTCGCCGTTCAGTACGCCGGCGAGCGTGCCGGTGACGAAGTCGCGGGAGCCGGTGGCCTGTTCGGCGAGGTGCGGCGAGGTGTCGGCCTTCAGGCAGTGGTCGACGTCGTCCAGGATGTTCTGGGCCCCCAGCACCACCTCGGGAGCCAGGTCGCGCAGCGAGATGTGCAGCACGAGCTGGCCGGGCGCGAACGGCGTGGTGACGTACGGCTTCAGCGCCGTGGTCGCGAACACGACGGTGTCGGCCGCGAGAGCCTCGGCGAGGTCCGTGGTGAAGGAGGCGGGCGCCTGCCGGGTGGAGCGCAGGTGCTCGACCAGGGCCCGGCCGGAGGGCTCGTGCAGGTCGTGGACGAGCCAGGAGTCGGGGACGCAGCCCGCGGCGTGCAGGTAGTCGCAGATGGTGCGGGCGATGACCCCGGCCCCCACGACCGCGACCTTCTTCCCGCGGTGTCCCTCGGGGCGCAGCGCGGTGGCGGCGACGGCGGCGGAGGCGGCGGTGCGGGCGGAGCTGATGGTGGCGGCTTCCAGGCAGGCCATGGGGTAGCCGGTGGCGTAGTCGTTGAGGACGAGCACCGCGGAGGCGCGGGGTGTGCCCGACTCCGTGTTCTTCGGGAAGCTCGCGATCCACTTGATGCCGGCGACCCCGGCCTCGGGGCCGAGGAAGGCGGGCAGTGCGATGATGCGGGAATCCGGCTTCTCCGGGAAGCGCAGGAAGTAGCTGTCGGGATTGACGGTCTCGCCGGCCTCGTGAATGCGATAGGTGCGGCTCACCAGGTCCAGGACTTCGCGACGGTGGTCGCGCAGGACGTCGCGCACGGTGCCGCCCGCGACTATTTCAAAATTGAACACTTTACGTTTCCCCCGTCTCGGGTGGTCGCCCGAGCTGTTTTTCCGTGACGGTCTTTCAGAGATGTCCGGGCCAGCGCTCGGCGACCCAGGAATCGTTGTAGACGGAGTCCAGATACCGGTCACCGAAGTCCGGTGAGATGGCCACGACGACACTGCCGTCCGGAATCTTCTTGGCCGTGCTCTGTACCGCGCTGAGTACCGTGCCCGTCGACCCGCCGAGCAGCAGTCCGCGTTCCCTGGCGAGGGTGCGGCACATGTCCACGGCTTCCGTCTCGGAGACCAGCACCACTTCGTCGACCATGGCCTCGGTGAGGATTTCCGGCCGCCTGCTGGTGCCGAGACCGGGAATATGCCGACGGGCCGCCGGTCCCCCGAAGGTCACCGATCCCACGCTGTCGACGGCGATGATCCGCGTCCCGGGGCTGTGCCGGCGGAAGAACTGCGCGCAGCCCATCAGCGTCCCCGTGGTGCCGGCGCCGACGAACACGTAGTCCACGTGGCCCAGTTCCTTGAAGATGGACCGCCCCGTCCGCTGCCGGTGGGCCCGCGGACCCGCCGGATTGGCGTACTGGTTGAGCCAGTACAGGTCGGGTTCCCGGCGCAGGCGCTCCTGGATGTGGTCGATGCGGGACTGCAGATAGCCGCCGTTGCCGTCCCGGACGGTCACCACCACGACCTCCGCGCCGAGGGCCTCCATCAGTTGGACCGTCTGCGGGTTGGCGTTCGGGTCGGTGACACAGGTGAGGGAATAGCCCTTGGCGGCGCAGACCATCGCCAGGGCGACTCCCAGGTTTCCCGAGGTCGATTCGATGAGCCGGGTCCGCGGAAAGCGGCACCCGGACGCCTCGGCTTCTTCGACCAGGGCCACCGCGGTCTTGAGCTTCACCGAGCCCGCGGGATTGAGGCCCTCGATCTTGAGGAAGACAGAACTTCCCGGAACCAGTTGATGGAGCTGGACGAACAGGTCGTCCAGCACAAGGTCGTACACTTCTTCCGCTATCACCAGAATCCAAACCTAGAACTGGGCACGCACGGCGCGGTCGACGCCGGAGCTGACAGTGCCCATCGGGCTTGCCGGTCGGTGCGGTGCGCAACAGTGAGCGCACGCTACGCAGAAGGGACTTCTTTCCCCCGTCCCCCGTGTATCGCTGTATCCCCCAGTCATTCGTCGCGATGACGCCACTCTGGCATGAAGCGCCCTATATGACAAGCAAATTCTTTCCAACGGTCATGGCCTTACACGGCGTTGACTTCAATGAAGGAGTCATTCCGCGTTTGATTACTCCGCTACGTGCGCGTCCAGCGACACGCCCAACTCCCGCCGATAACCGGCGTACGCGGTGCGCAGCCTCTCCCCCGGCCAGTCGGCGGGCAGCAGGGCGGACGGCAGGACGGGGTCGGTGAGCAGGTGGCGGACGGCCGCCGCGTAGGCGGTGAACCGGTCGGCCGGGCGGTCGGCCCGGGTGGCGCGGTCGAGCAGGGCGCGCGCGGTGGCCGCCCAGCCGGCCAGCGGCCAGAGCCGGGCGGCCAGGTCGCGCGGGGGCTCGTCGGGGCGCGTGGTGCACGTCAGGGCCAGCCGGTGCAGACCCGCGGGCAGGGCGCGGTCGAGGTTGGCCGGGCGCAGCCACACGCCCTCGCGGAGTTCGGCCAGCCGCAGGGCGGTCAGCCGGGTGCGCAGGTCGGCGCGTTCGGCGGGGCCGCGGCCGGTCGCCGTGATCACCACCATCTCCCAGTCGCCGTCCCACGCGCGCGTGCGGGGCCGCACGGCCTCGTCCTGGCGGCGCTGCCGGGCCAGCAGCCGGTCGCTCAGCCGGTAGACGCCGTCCGCGCGCCGGAGGTCACCGGCGGCCACCATCCGGCTCAGCGCGGCCCGCAGGGTGGAGCCGCCGACCCCGAACGGCTCCACGAGCCGGACCAGGTCTTTCACGGGCAGCTCAGGCGGGTGCACGCCGAGGAGCAGGCTGAGCACGACCGACCGGGCGGACAGCGGTCGCAGACCGGCCGCGTCGGGCTCCGCGGAGACGTTCATGCGCATGACCCCGCACTCTACGTGCGCCTTCTTGTTGCATCATTGCTACAGCCGCAGGAAGAGTGCAACATGCTTCTATGGTCTCGATTCCCGCGCAGTCGCAGCCGCCGTCACCGTCCCCGCGGCCGGACGCCACGCACGACGTCACCAACCAGCCGCCGCCCCTCGCCCCGTACGACGCCTCCGACGACCCGGTTCTGCTGGAGGGGCTGCGCCGGGAGGGCGCCGGGTGGGCCGAGGACGGCATCCGGCGGCTGGGGGCGCGCGCGGGCAGCGCGGAAGCGCAGGAGTGGGGCGAGCTGGCGAACCGGTACGAGCCGGTGCTGCGCACCCACGACCGCTACGGCCACCGCGTCGACGAGGTCGAGTTCCACCCCAGCTGGCACCACCTGATGCGGACGGCGGTCGCCGAGGGTCTGGCGGGCGCCCCCTGGGCCGACGACCGGCCGGGCGCGCACGTCGCCCGGACCGCGGGCGGCCTGGTGTGGGGGCACACCGAGGCGGGACACGGCTGCCCCACGTCGATGACGTACGCCGCCGTCCCCGCCCTGCGGGCCCAGCCGGATCTCGCCAAGGTGTACGAGCCGCTGCTCACCAGCCGGGAGTACGACCCGGAGCTGCGCGTCCCCACCGAGAAGCCCGGGCTGCTCGCCGGGATGGGCATGACGGAGAAGCAGGGCGGCTCCGACGTGCGGACGAACACCACCACGGCCACGCCCACCGGCGAGGCGGGCGTGTACACGCTGCGCGGGCACAAGTGGTTCACGTCGGCGCCCATGTGCGACGTCTTCCTGGTCCTCGCGCAGGCCCCGGGCGGGCTGTCGTGCTTCCTGGTGCCGCGGATCCTGCCGGACGGCAGCCGCAACACCTTCCGCATCCAGCGGCTCAAGGACAAGCTGGGCAACCGTTCCAACGCCTCCTCGGAGCCGGAGTTCGACCGGACCGTGGCCTGGCTGGTGGGCCCGGAGGGGCGGGGCGTGAAGACCATCATCGAGATGGTCAACTGCACCCGGCTGGACTGTGTGATGTCCTCGGCGACCCTGATGCGCAAGACGCTGGTCGAGGCGGGGCACCACGCCCGGCACCGCAGCGCGTTCGGCGCCCGGCTGATCGAGCAGCCGCTGATGCGCAACGTCCTGGCCGATCTCGCGCTGGAGTCGGAGGCGGCGACGACGCTCACGCTGCGGCTGGCCGGCGCGGCCGACCGGGCGGTGCGCGGGGACGCCGGGGAGCGGGCCTTCCGGCGCATCGCCACCGCCGTCGGCAAGTACTGGGTCACCAAGCGGGGCCCCGCGTTCACCGCGGAGGCCCTGGAGTGCCTGGGCGGCAACGGGTACGTGGAGGAGTCCGGCATGCCCCGGCACTACCGGGAGGCCCCGCTGCTGTCGATCTGGGAGGGCTCCGGGAACGTCAACGCGCTCGACGTGCTGCGTGCCCTCGGCCGCGAGACGGACACCGCCGAGGCCTTCTTCGCCGAACTCGCCCTCGCGCGCGGGGCGGACGCCCGGCTCGACACGGCCGTGGCGGCACTCAAGGACCAATTGGCCGAAACCGATCAGACGGGCGCCCGCCGGCTGGTCGAGCGGATGGCGCTCGCCCTCCAGGCCTCCCTGCTCGTCCGGCACGCTCCGCACCCGGTCGCGGACGCCTTCTGCGCCACCCGGCTGGGCGGCGACTGGGGCCACGCGTTCGGCACCCTGCCCGCCGGGACCGACCTGGACGCCGTCCTGGAGCGTGCCCTGCCCGGCCGGAACTGATCCCTCCACGCACGCGTGCGGGCGACCGCGTCCCGTGGCCGGTCAGCGCCGACGGATCGCACACAGTCAGCGGATGGTTCCGGACCGTTGTCGGTGCCGTGGTGCACACTCCCGATCAGGTGGCACTCGCCTGGGGAGGACAACGTGTTCACGGGGATCGACGAGGTCGACTGGGCCTCGCTGCGGCACGCGCACGGCAGCGCGGAGGACGTGCCCGGGTGGTTACGGGCCCTGGCGTCCGCGGACACCGCCGAGCGGGCGACCGCGCTCGACGGGATGTACAGCGCGGTGCACCACCAGGGGAGGGTGTACGACTCGACGCTCGCCTGCGTGCCCTTCCTGTTCGCGATGCTGGCCAGCGAGGAGGTGCCGGACCGGGGCTGCATCGTGGAACTGCTGGTGAGCATCGGCGCGGAGACCGCCGGCGACGCGCAGGGCCCGGGCGGACCGGAGGGGCTGACGGGGGACGGGCGGGCTCGGGCGGCGGTGTGCGCGGGCGCCGAGGCCTTCGCCGTGCTCGCCGGCGACCCGGACCCGGCGGTGCGCCGGGCTGCGGCCGGGGCCCTGGTGCGCTTCCTGGAGGAGCCCCCACGGGTCCTGGAGCTTTTGGGGCGGCGGCTGCGGGCCGAGCGGGACGACTGCGTCCTGCTGGCCCTCACGGAGGCCCTCGGCCTGTTCGCGCACCGGTACCCCGCGCACGCCGACGGCGCGCTGGACCTCCTGGCCGAACAGAGCGCGCCGCCGTACGCGCCGGGCCTGCGGCTCGCGGCGCTCGGCCAGCTCGCGCTCCGCGCGCCCGGCCGGCTTCCCGCCGACCTGGTGCCGGCGGCGGTCCGGCTGCTGCAGCAGCGGTCCGCGCAGCGCCTGAAGCACCAGGAGCACCCGGGCACGGACACCCTGGTGCGCCGGATACGACGGCTGCGGCCCTCCGACGAGGAGGGCGCCGTGCTGCTGCGCACCCTGCACAGCGCCCTCGGTGACCGGGTGGACGACCGGATCGCCCTGCTCACCGGGCAGTTGACCAGTCCGGACCCGGTGGACCGGTGCAATGCCGTGTGGATGTCGGCGGTACTGTTCCGCGGCTGGCGCGGCGCGTACGACGGCCCTGTACGACTGCTCGGCGCGCAACTGGGCAGCGAGCAGGACCGGTTGCGGGACGCGGCGGTCTCGGTCCTGGCCGAGCTGTTCGACCTGGCCGCACCGGCGGCGGACGACCTGCACGCACTGGTGACCGCGCGGCCCGACCTGTGGACGTACCGCTGGGAGCGCTGCCCGCCCGCGCTGGGCGGCCCGCTCAAGGCGCTGGCCAGGACCGGCGATCCGCGCGCGGTGCCACCCCTGGCCCAGCTGCTGGCCGGACCGGCGGCACCCGTCGGGCTGGGCTGTGAAGTCGCGCACCTGGGCCGGGCCGCCGCTGCGCTGGCCCCCGCGTTGCGCCACCGCCTGGGCCGCGTCCCGCTCGCCTCCCCCACCGCCGCCCGGCTCGCCACGCCGCTGCTGACGGCGATCAGAGCCATCGGGGACGAGGACGCCGTTCCGGAGCTGCTGCGGCTGCTCTCGGGCGCTCCCGACGGCCTGGGAGGCCGGGACGCGGTCGCCGGCCAGGTGATCGAGACACTGGCGGAGCTGGGCGCGGCCGCACCGGCGGCACCGCTCCTGCGCACGCTGCTCCGCACCCGGCACGCGGCCTTCGCGGCGGGCGCGCTGTGGTCGGCGGACGGGGACGCCGCCGCCGTACTCCCCGTCCTGCTGCGGGAACTGGCGCGACCGGATCCGGAGACCCGCCGCAGCGCCACGCGGCAGCTGGCCAGGCTGGGCCCGGCCGCGCGCGCCGCGCTGCCCGAGCTGCGCCGGCTCGCCGGTTCCGGGCCGGCGCGGGAACGTGTACCGGCCGCGTGCGCGCTGTGGCACATCGCCGGGGACCCCGACCCGGTCCTGCCCGTGTTCCGGACCGCCTGGACGGCGGACCCGCGCACCCGTGCCCCCATCGCCCGCTGCCTGACCACCATGGGCGCCGCCGCGGCGCCCCTGCACGACCTGATCACCGCCGAACCGGCCCGTCCCCGCCGCCACACGGCGGACGAGGGCGCGTACGGCGACCGCGGCATCCCGGACGACGAGGAACTGCTGCGGATGTGCCGGGGGCTGCGGGCAGGGGTGTAGGCGGGCCGACACCTCCCGCACCCCCACCGCTCCGGAAGCGGCCCAGGGTCAGACCATGCGCCCCCACTGGGGGCCGAGCCGGGACCACTCGGTGTCCCAGGCCTCCATGCGACGGCGTTCCAGTCGGCCCCGTACGGCCAGGCCGGCGACGAAGGGGACGGCCGCGGCGCTCACGCCGACCAGGAGGCCTATCAGGGTGGCCCGGAAGGCGGCTTCGGAGGCGGTGGTGGGGCGGGAGACGAGGTGCCCCTGCGGGTCGGTCCACACCGTGACCGGCGTGCCGGGCTTGCTGCCGGGCTCCACCCGGACCTGACCGTTGTGGGCGGAGCCGTCGGGCACCGTCCAGCGGACCTCGGCCCAGATCCGTTCACCGGTGGAGGAGGCATGGCTGCCGTGCCGGCGCGAGGACCCCGGCACCTGCGCCACGACCCGGGCCACAGCGGGCCGCCAGGCGGCCCGTTCCCGGGCGAGCCCGTCCTCCACCGAGCCGGCCGCCGCGAGACCGGCCAGCACCCCGGCCAGGACGGTCAGCAGACAGGCACCGAGCACCACCCAGGCCTCCACCACGTCGGCCCGGCGTTTGAGCGGGTTGCGCCGCCAGCGCCACAGCCACACCTTCGGACCACGGAACGCCTTCAAAGGCATCCTCCTCACGAGCGCACCGACCGGCCGGACCGCCCTCCCATACGGGAGAGATCGCTCCGTTGCTCACGACGAGCCGTCTCCCCGACGGTCGCACGAGACACCCCCCTCGCGCAGGCGCATGCCGGAACGGAACCGGCCGATCCTCGCCACGGCCCCGCGACACAGGCCCTGACCTGCGCGGAAGCCCGCTCGGGGGAGCGGTGTCAGTGGTGGGGTGCACACTGGCCGGTATCTGAACGACTACCCGGACAACGGCGTCCCGGAGGTGATCGGCATGACCGAGGTACTGCTGGCGGTGGGCACCCGCAAAGGCCTCTTCATCGCGCGGCGGCGGGGCGGCGGCCCCTGGGAGTTCGACGAGAGTCCGTACTTCAACGCGCAGGCCGTCTACTCGGTCGCGATCGACACCCGGGGCGCCCGGCCGCGGCTGCTGGCGGGCGGCGACAGCGCGCACTGGGGCCCGTCGGTGTTCCACTCCGACGACCTCGGCCGTACGTGGACCGAACCGTCCCGGCCCGCCGTGAAGTTCCCGAAGGACACCGGTGCCTCCCTGGAGCGGGTCTGGCAGCTGCACCCGTCCGCCGCCGAGCCGGACGTGGTGTACGCGGGCACGGAACCGGCCGCGCTGTACCGCTCGGCGGACCGCGGCGAGAGCTTCGAGCTGGTCCGGCCGCTGTGGGAGCACCCGACCCGCTCGCAGTGGGTGCCCGGCGGGGGCGGTGAGGGCCTGCACACGGTGCTCACCGACGCGCGCGATCCGCGGTCCGTGACGGTGGCCGTCTCCACGGCCGGGGTGTTCCGCACGGCCGACGGCGGGGCGAGCTGGGCGCCGTCCAACTCGGGTGTGTCCGCGGTGTTCCTGCCGGACCCGGACCCGGAGTTCGGCCAGTGTGTGCACAAGGTCGCCAGAGACGCGGCCGACCCGGACCGGCTGTACCTGCAGAACCACTGGGGCGTGTACCGCAGCGACGACGCGGGCGCGCACTGGACCGACATCGGCGAGGGCCTGCCGTCGACGTTCGGCTTCGCCGCGGCCACGCATCCGCGCCGGGGCGGCACGGCGTACGTCTTCCCGATCAACGCCGACGCGGACCGGGTTCCTGCCGGGCACCGCTGCCGGGTCTTCCGCACGGCGGACGCGGGCCGCACCTGGGAGCCGCTGTCCAAGGGGCTGCCCGAGGAGGACCACTACGGCACGGTCCTGCGGGACGCGCTGTGCACGGACGACGGCGACCCGGCCGGGGTGTACTTCGGCAACCGCAACGGCGAGGTGTTCGCCTCGGCCGACGACGGCGACAGCTGGCAGCAGCTGGCCGCGCACCTGCCGGACGTGCTGTGCGTGCGGGCGGCGGTGGTCGGCTGACCGCGCGCACGGGCAAGGGCCATTGGTTGATCGCCGACGGGTGCGCGGCAGTAGGGTGACGCCCGTGGCACCACGACCCTTGCATGAAATCGTCGAACCGGGCTGGGCGAAGGCCCTGGAACCCGTCGCCGGACGGATCGCCGAGATGGGCGACTTCCTGCGCGCGGAGATCGCCGCGGGACGCACGTACCTCCCGGCCGGGCCCAACGTCCTGCGGGCCTTCCAGCAACCCTTCGACGAGGTACGGGTCCTGATCGTGGGTCAGGACCCGTATCCCACCCCGGGGCACGCGGTGGGCCTGTCGTTCTCCGTGGCGCCCGAGGTGCGCCCGCTGCCGCCCAGCCTGATCAACATCTTCCGCGAGCTGACCAGCGACCTCGGGCTGCCCCAGCCGTCCACCGGGGATCTCACTCCGTGGACGCAGCAGGGGGTGCTGCTGCTCAACAGGGCGCTGACCACCGCGCCGCGGAGTCCGGGCGCGCATCGGGGCAAGGGCTGGGAGGAGGTCACCGAGCAGGCGATCCGGGCCCTGGCTGCTCGTGGCAAGCCGCTGGTCTCCATCCTCTGGGGCCGGGACGCCCGCAATCTGCGCCCGCTGCTGGGCCGTCTGCCGGCGGTGGAGTCCGCGCACCCCTCGCCCATGTCGGCCGACCGCGGTTTCTTCGGCTCGCGGCCCTTCAGCCGGGCCAACGACCTGCTGATCCAGCAGGGCGGGCAGCCGGTGGACTGGCGTCTGCCGTGACCGCCGCCGGGTATCTCGCCGTGGACTCCGGCGGTTCCGGCATCCGGGTCGCCGTCGGTGTCCCGGGGCGGGAGCCCTCGGCTCGGCGCGAGACCCGGGAGCCGGTCCGCACGGGTGCCCGGGGCATCGACCCCGCCCACCTGATGGACCAGCTCGTCCCGGTGGCCCGCGCCATGGCCGCCGAGGCGGGCGTGGGCGAGCTGGGCACGGCCGTCGTCGGCGCCGCCGGGTTCGCCACCCTGGGCGACGCCCTGCGCGCCGAACTGCCGGGCGCGCTCGCCCGGGAGCTGGGTGTGCGGGCGGTGGCGCTGGCCGCCGACGCCGTCACCGCGTACGTCGGCGCCCTCGGCCCGCGTCCGGGTGCCGTCCTCGCCGCGGGCACCGGACTGATCGCGGTGGGCACGGATCTGACGGGCTGGCGGCGGGCCGACGGCTGGGGGCATCTGCTGGGCGACTGCGGCAGCGGAGCCTGGATCGGGCGGGCCGGTCTGGAGGCGGCACTGCGCGCCCACGACGGCCGCGACGGCGGCTCGGCACCGCTGCTGGCCTGCGCCGAGGAGCAGTTCGGCCCGGTGCGCGGGCTGCCCGGCCTGCTGTACCCGCGTACCGACCGGGCCGCCGTACTGGCCTCCTTCGCGCCACGGGTGGCCGCGTGCGCCGCGCAGGATCCGGTCGCCGCGGACATCCTGCGTACGGCGGCCCGGCACATGGCCGACTCCGCCGCCGCCGTGTGCCCGGCGGACGGCGCACCCGAAGTGGCGCTCACCGGTGGCCTGTTCAAGATGGGCGACCCGCTCCTCGTACCGCTGCGCGAGGAGCTGGCGCGCAGGCTGCCGCACGCCCGGCAGGTGCCGGCCGAGGGCGATCCGCTGCACGGTTCGGTGCGTATCGCGACGGACTTGGCGGCGGGGCGGCTCAGCCTGCCGGGTGATCCGGCGATGCTGTGCGTCGCCCTGCGCCCCGGGTGACGGCGCGGGGCGACCGGTCCCCGGACCGGCGGTTCCGTCCCGGTCTCCGCCGATGCGTCCGGTACGTGCCCGGCGCATGTGCCATCCACGCGTAACTCATCAGACAAAACCGGACGGATACCGCTCACCTGCACCCTCCCCGAACGGCGGATGGCAGGAAGCCAGTAACATGCGGCGCCATGAGCTCCCCCACTGGACCCGCGTCCGGCCTGCCCGTACGAATGCCGCGACCCCGCCAGCCCGGACGGCACCGCCGCCCGGAACCGCTGGTGGCTCCCGAGGGCGCGCCCGCGCTCGTCCTCGCGGTGCCCGGTGTGCCCAGCACCACCACGCGCAGCCTCGCCGAGGAGGTCGTGAGCATCGCCCGCTCCGAGCTGCCCGGCCTCGACGCCCGGATCGGGTACCTGGACGGGGACGACACCGAGTTCCCCACGCTGCGTTCCGTGCTGGCACGGGCCGCCGCGGAGCGGGCCGCGCGTTACGAGCAGGCCGTCGCGGCCGGGGTCGAGGGAATCAAGGAGCCCGACGGGCCGGTCGCCGTCGTCGTCCCGCTGCTGGCCGGTCCGGACAGCGCGCTGCTGCGGCAGATCCGGCAGTCCGTGATGGACAGCCGGGTCGCCGCCGAGCTGACCGACGTCCTCGGCCCGCATCCGCTGCTCGCGGAGGCGCTGCACGTGCGGCTGTCCGAGGCGGGCCTGGCCCGCGCCGACCGCGCCCGGCTGTTCACCGTGGCCACGGCCGCGGACGGCATCATCCTGGCGTCGGTGGGCGGCGAGGAGGCCGTGCAGGCGGCCGGGATCACCGGCATGCTGCTCGCCGCGCGCCTGGCCGTGCCGGTGATGGCGGCGGCCCTGGACCAGGAGGGTTCCATCGCCTCCGTGGCCGAGCAGCTGCGTTCCTCGGGCTCGCACCAGCTGGCCCTGGCGCCGTACCTGGTCGGCCCGGAGATCGACCCGGCGCTGCTGGCCGCGGCGGCCGAGGAGGCGGGCTGCTCCACCTCCGAGGCGCTCGGCGCGTACCCGGCGATCGGCAAGCTCGCGCTGGCCAAGTACACGACGGCGCTGGGCATCGCCCCGCAGCAGCCCCAGGGCGCACCCGTCCGCTGACGCCCCGGCGTCCGGCCTTCGGCATCTGTACGCCACAGGGCCCGCTCCCGTCCCGGAGCGGGCCCTTCGCCTTGCCCGGGCCCGTACATCGGCCGGGCCCGATGGTGTTCAGCCGAAGACGATGCAGGAGGCCGCGGCGACGCGCACGGAGCCGTCGTAGCGCGGGATGCCCGTCGTCTCGTCCACGGCGAACCAGGTGACATCGCCGGAGCGCTCGTTGGCCGCATAGAGGAAGCCGCCGTGCCGGGCCAGCGCGCGCGGCCAGTGCCCGCCGCAGGGCACGGTTCCGATCAGCCGGAGCCCGTCCTCCTGGACGCTGAGGACCGACAGGACGTCCTCGCCGCGGGTCGCGGTCCACACGAAGCGGCCGTCGGGCGAGACGACGATCCCCGAGGGGTAGGCGTCGCCGGCGGGTGCGCCGGGCAGCACGGGGACCTCGATGAGCGGCTTCAGGGAGCCGCCGGCGCCGTCCCAGCGGCAGACGGTGATCGTGGGGGTCAGCTCGTTGACCACGTAGGCGTGCTCGCCGTCGGGGTGGAAGGCCAGGTGGCGCGGGCCGGAGCCGGGGCGCAGGGCGATCTCGCGGTGCACCGCGGGGGTGCCGTCCGCGAGGGTGCACACCCGCACCGAGTCCGTCCCCAGATCGACGCTGACCGCCCACCGGCCACTGGGGTCGGGCTGCACCTGGTGGGCGTGCGGGCCGCGCTGGCGCCGGTCGTGCGGTCCGGAGCCGGTGTGCTGGAGCCGTCCGGAGGGCGCGCCGGCGAGGGCGCCGTCCGGGCGCAGGGGGACGGCGGTGACGCTGCCGCAGCCGTAGTTGGCAGTGAGCACGTGCCCCGCGTACAGGCCGAGGTGGGTGGGGCTGCTGCCGTCCACCGGCACGGGCGCGCCGGCGGGTTCCAGCCGGTCGCCGGTGACACGGTAGGCGGCGACAGCGCCCTCGGCGGTCTCGCTGACCGCGTACAGCGTGCGTCCGTCCGGTGAGAGGGCCAGGTAGGAGGGGTCGGGCAGATCCTGCACGGCGGACACGAGGGTGAGGGCCCCGGTGTCCCGGGCGACCTCCGCGGTCACCAGTCCGGGACCGCCCGCCGCCGTGAACGATCCGATAAACGCCCGGCGCCTGCCCGCCCTGCCGTCCTGTGCCACCGCTGTCCCCTCTCGGTCGAGCCGTGAAGCCGCTGCGAGGCCGACGGTAGCAGTCGATCAGCATCGGTCTAGACCAAACGGGTGACGGTTCCATGCAGGGCTTGCCGCGTCACCGCGGCACATTGGCACCTACCAGCAGGCAGGCGACAACGCCCTCGGCGGGGCGGAGCGGCACGCGGGGACGGAGCGGTTCTTCGCAGAGCCTCCCGCGTCACCGCAACCGGTCAGACACCGACCACCGGCAGCCGGACGACTCCGCAGCGACCCGGCGACTTCGGCCAGGGCCCGCTCCAGGCCATACAGGTGGGCAACCCGCGTCACCGCGACCCGCAAGGCACCAACCAGCCGACAGCCGGACGGCGACCGCAGCGGCAGGCAGGCCGGAGCGCTCCCGGCGGGGCAGGGCGCAGCGACGGAGCGGTTCTTCGCGGAGCCTCCCGCGTCACCGCAACCGGTCAGACACCGACCACCGGCAGCCGGACGACTCCGCAGCGGCCCGGCGACTTCGACCAGGGCCCGCTCCAGGCCATACAGGTGGGCAACCCGCGTCACCGCGACCCGCAAGGCACCGACCAGCCGACAGCCGGACGGCGACCGCAACGGCAGGCCGACCGAGGCGCTCCCGGCGGGGCAGGGAGAGCGGTTCTTCGCGGAGCCTCCCCCGTCGCCGCGACCGGTCAGGCGCCGACCGGTCGCGACCCGGACGGAGTCCGCAGCGGCTCGGCGAGTTCGGCCAGGGCGCGCTCCAAACCGTGCAGGTGGGCGAGGGCGCCTTCGGCGGGGGGTTCGACGGGGTGGTGGAGGGCGTCGGTGCGGCCCGCGGTGAGGGCCTCGACGGCGGCCTCCACCCGCCAGCAGGCGGCGGCCAGGCGGGCGTCGTGGGAGGCCTCGGGGTCTGCGGCGACCGCGACCAGGCCCCGGATCTCGCGGGCGCAGTCGTCGAGCAGCGCCAGGACCCGGCGGGCCCGCGCCTTGCGCGCCGGCATCGGGTTGAGCGGGTGCACCAGCGGGGCCACCGACAGCCGGACCCGGCCGAGCAGCTGCTCCAGTTCGGCCACGCGCGGCGCGGGGTCGGCGGTGGCGGAGCCGGCCAGGCGGGCGGCGGCCTCGGCCGTGCAGGCGTGCACGCAGCGCAGGGCCCGCTGGATCCAGGCGTCGGTGGTCGCGTGGGTGGTGACCGGCAGCACGAACAGGACGGCGAGGGCGGCGCCGAGCGCTCCGACGCCGGTCTCGGCGAGCCGCAGCGCGAGCAGCCCGGGGCTGAGGACGCCGAGGAGGCCGTAGAGCAGTTCGGCGAGCAGCGTCACGCAGAGCATCATCCAGGTGTAGGAGACGGCGGCCGTGTAGAAGATGCCGAAGACGGCGGCCGCGACGAGGACGGCCGTCGGGACGGGCGCGCCGTGCACGGGGACGGCGACGAGGAAGCCCAGGCCGATGCCGATCACCGTGCCGAGGACCCGGCGGAAGCCGCGGACCAGCGTCTCGCCGCGCGAGGCGGTGTTGACGAAGATCCACCACGTGGCGCCGACGGCCCAGTACCAGCGCTGTCCCGACACCAGCTGTCCCACGACGAGCGCGAACCCGGCGCCGGCGGTGGCCTGGACGGCCTGCCGGGTGGTCACCCGGGCCAGCCCGGTCCCGGCGGGCGGGGCGGGCACGGCGGCCGGGGGCAGCCGCCGCTCGTAGCACCACACGCCGAACCGCACGACGGCCGCGGTGAGCACGGAGAGCAGTACGGCGGCGTACAGCTCGGGCAGCTGCCCAGGCGTGGCATGCAGGAACTGGGCCACGAAGAAGGTCATGAAGGCGAACACGCCGAGGCTGTGCCCGCGCGGGCCCCACCGGCGGGCGTACACGCCGGCGCCGACGACGGCCAGGAAGGTGAGGTCGCGGGCCACGGGCAGGTCGTGCAGCTCGGCCGCGGCGGCCAGCACCGGCAGGCCCACGGCGGGCAGCAGGGCGGTGGTGACCGCCTGCCCGCGCACGGTCGGGTCAGCGACGGTGAACAGGGCGAGCAGCGCGGCGAGGCCGCCGGTGACCGCACCGGCGAGGGAGTGTCCGGCGAGTCCGCAGACCACGACCGCGAGGCCGATGCCGAGGACGGCCCGCGCGGCGAAACGCAACCGCGCCCGTCCCGGGTCCGGAGCCGTGAACACCCTCTTCAGCACTGCTGCCCTCCCCTGGGAACACCACACAGAAAAGGCGCCGCGGGGATCCGCAGCGCCATCGACACGTCCATGAGAGCATCACCAGGGTCACTGGCTCAAGTCTGCCCCGGATCACTGATCCATTGGCCCAGTACCAGTCCGGCACGCGCACCCGCCGGAATGCCAACGGACCAGGTCGGGCGGTACAGGCGCCTCCAGGACTGCTGAGCCATTGGTACAGTCGTCCATCATGGCCGTGGACGAACTCGACACCCGCATCCTGCGGCTGCTCCTGGAGCAGCCGCGCACCAGCGTGCGCGAGTACGCCCGCATCCTCGGCGTCGCCCGCGGCACGCTCCAGGCCCGGCTGGACCGGATGGAACGGGACGGCGTGATCACCGGCACCGGCCCCTCCCTCTCCCCCGCCGCGCTGGGCCATCCGGTGCTGGCGTTCGTGCACATCGAGGTGACCCAGGGCCATCTGGACGACGTGGGGGACGCGCTGGCCGCCGTACCGGAGATCGTGGAGGCCTTCTCGATCACCGGGGGCGGGGATCTGCTCGCGCGGGTGGTGGGCCGGGACAACGCGCACCTGGAGGACGTGATCCAGAAGCTGATCAGCCTCCCGGGCGTGGTGCGCACGCGCACCGAGGTGGCGCTGCGCGAGCGCGTCCCGTACCGGCTGCTGCCCCTGGTGGAGTCGGTCGGCCGGGCGGCCCGCGCCTGACCCTTGGCATCCTGGACGCCATGAGCGATCTTGGCGCCCTCTCGGTCATCTTCGATCTCGACGGCACGCTGGTGGACAGCGAGCCCAACTACTACGAGGCGAGCCGGCGGACCCTGGCCGAGCACGGCGTCCCCGGCTTCAGCTGGGCGGACCACGAGAGCTACGTCGGTATCAGCACCCGGGAGACGGTGACGCTCTGGCGGGAACGCTACGGTCTGCGCGCCCCGGCGGCGGAGCTGCTGGCCGCGACGAACCGCCGCTATCTGGCCCTGGCCCGCAGGCACACGCCCGCGTACCCGCAGATGCGGGCGTTCGTGGAACTGCTGGCGGCCGCGGACGTGCCGATGGCGGTGGCCTCGGGCTCCTCCCCGGACGCCATCGAGGCGATCCTGGCGGGCACCGGCCTGGCCGCCCACCTGCGCACGGTGGTCTCGGCCGACGAGGTCCCGCACGGCAAGCCCGCTCCCGACGTCTTCCTGGAAGCGGCCCGCCGGCTCGGCGCGGACCCGGCCGACTGCGTGGTCCTGGAGGACGCGGCCCCCGGCGCGGCCGCCGCCCACGCGGCCGGCATGCGCTGCATCGCGGTCCCGTACCTCCCCGCCCAGGCGGACGCCCCCGAGTTCGCCACCGCGTCCCTGCTGCTGCGGGGCGGCCAGGCCGAGTTCACGGCGGAGTCGGCGTACGCGTGGCTGCGGGACACGGCCCGCTGAACAACTCCGTTACTCGCCAGTACCGTTGACGCTCCCCCACCCCTTCTCTATCTTCTGGGCGAATCACCGAACATGGTTCGACATATCGAACAACCGGCGCACCGGAAACGAGGAGCACATGGCCCCGCCCCTGTCGCGACGCACCCTCCTCCAGGCGGCCGCACTCACCGCCGCGGCGACCGGCCTGAGCGTCTTCGCCACCGGCGGGGCCGCGGCCGCCGCGGGCGGACCGGCCGGCCCGCTCCGGCCGTTCGCGCTGGGGGACGTGGCCCTCGGCGAAGGCGTCTTCGCCGACAAGCGCGCCCTGCTGCTCGACCACGCCCGCGGCTACGACGTGAACCGGCTGCTCCAGGTCTTCCGGGCCAACGCGGGGCAGGACTCGGGCGGCGCGGTCGCGCCCGGTGGCTGGGAGGGGCTGGACGGGGAGGCCAACGGGAACCTGCGCGGGCACTACACCGGGCACTTCCTCACCATGCTGGCGCAGGCCTACGCGAGCACCGGCGAGAAGGTGTTCGGCGACCGGCTCCGGACCATGATCGGTGCGCTCACCGAGGTGCGGGAGGCGCTGCGCCGGGACCCGGTCGTGCTGACCGCCGAGGGGCCCTTCGGGCCGGCCGTCGAGCAGGTGCGCGGCTCCTACCGGTACGTCGACCTGCCCGGCGGGGTGCTCGGCACCACCACCGCGGTGACGCTGTCCGCATGGGTGCGGCCGGAGCACGACGCGCCCTGGGCCCGGGTCCTGGACTTCGGAGCCGACACCACCCGGTATCTCTACCTCGCCGTGCGCAACGCCGCCGGAGTTCCGCGGTTCGCCGTCACCACCTCGGGAGCCGGCGGCGAGCAGGCGCTGAACGGGACGGCTGCCCTGCCGCTGGGCCGGTGGAGCCACCTGGCCGTGACGCTCGGCGGCGGCACCGGCACCCTTTACGTCGACGGCACCGCCGTGGCCCGCAACACCGCCATGACACTCACCCCGGCCGCCCTGGGCGCCCTCGCCGACCACTGGCTGGGCCGCTCGCACTACGCGGGCGACCCGGTGTTCGCGGGCGGCCTCGCGGAGTTCCAGATCTGGTCCCGGGTACTGAGCCCCGCGGAGATCGCCGGCCTCCAGCACGCCCGTGCGGCCGACACCTCCGCCGGCGCCGGCGACCTGGCGTCGTACCGGCTCGACGAGACGTCCGGCTCCCGCTTCGCCGACTCCTCCGGACGCGGCACGGCCGCCGTCCTGCGCCGCACCTGGGGCGGGCCCAGCCATCCCGGGTTCCTCGCGGCCTACCCGGAGACCCAGTTCATCCAGCTGGAGTCGATGACCGGCAGCGACTACACCAAGGTCTGGGCGCCGTACTACACCGCGCACAAGATCCTGCGCGGGCTGCTGGACGCCCACCTCGCCACCGGGGACGCGCGGGCGCTGGACCTCGCCTCGGGCATGGGCGACTGGATGTACGCACGGCTGTCCCGGCTGCCCGCGGCCACCCTGCAGCGCATGTGGGGGATCTTCTCCAGCGGCGAGTACGGCGGGATCGTCGAGGCGATCTGCGATCTGCACGACCGCAGCGGCAAGCCCGAGCATCTCGCGCTGGCCCGGCTCTTCGACCTGGACCGGCTGATCGACGCGTGCGCCGCGGACACCGACGTGCTCGACGGACTGCACGCCAACCAGCACATCCCGATCTTCACCGGCCTGGTCCGGCTGTACGACGCCACCGGCGAGCAGCGCTACCTGACCGCCGCGAAGAACTTCTGGCGGATGGTCGTACCGCACCGCATGTACGGCATCGGCGGCACCAGCACCGGCGAGTTCTGGAAGGCGCGGGACGTCGTCGCCGGGACGATCGGCGCGACGACCGCGGAGACCTGCTGCGCGTACAACATGCTCAAGCTGAGCCGGGCTCTGTTCCTGCACGAGCCGGACCCGGCCTACATGGACTACTACGAGCGTGCCCTGTACAACCAGGTGCTCGGCAGCAAGCAGGACCGGCCGGACGCGGAGAAGCCGCTGGTGACCTACTTCATCGGGCTGACGCCCGGCCATGTCCGGGACTACACGCCCAAGCAGGGCACGACCTGCTGCGAGGGCACCGGCATGGAGAGCGCCACGAAGTACCAGGACTCGGTGTACTTCGCCGCGGCCGACGGCGGCGCGCTGTACGTGAACCTCTACAGCCCCTCCACCCTCGGCTGGGCCGAGCGCGGCGTCACGGTCACCCAGCGCACCGCCTTCCCCGCGGAGCAGGGCAGCACGCTCACCGTCGGCGGGGGCCGCGCCTCCTTCGCGCTGCGGCTGCGGGTGCCCGGGTGGGCGACCGCGGGGTTCCGGGTGACGGTCAACGGGCGCGCGGTGGAGGGCACGCCGGTGCCCGGCACCTACTTCACCGTCTCGCGGACCTGGCGGGCCGGGGACACGGTCCGCGTGAGCATGCCGTTCCGGCTGCGGACCGAGCGGACCCCCGACGACCCGTCCCTGCAGGCGCTGTTCTACGGACCGGTCAACCTGGTCGGCCGCAGCTCCGCCAGCACGCACCTGGAGGTCGGCCTGTACGGCAACGCGGCGCTCTCCGGCGATCTGCTGCCGTCCCTGGCCCCGGTCCCCGGCTCCCCGCTGCACTACACCCTGCACGGCACGGAGTTCGCCCCCTTCCTGGAAGGCACCGAGGACCCCACCCACGCGTACGTCCGCCGTACCGAACCCCGGGTGGTCTTCGGCGGCCTCGACTCCGGGGTCGCCAATCCCGTCCGCCCCGACGGGACCACGCTGCTCGACGCGGTGTGGGCGGGGGCACCCTTCCGGAGCAAGGGGGCGCTGGTGACCCACGTGGGGAAGGTCGTCGACACCTGGGTGGCCGAAGGGCGACTGGCGCGTGCCGACGGCGACACCGTGGTGCACACGGCCCGGAAGGCGTCCTACGTGGCGTGACCGCGGGGGCGCCGAACCGGGGGCGGGCGCGGTGGTTCCCCGTGCGCGGCGGGCCGTGACTGCATAGCGTGACCCCATGACTACAGTCGCGGCACCATCCGCACCCGACGAGCGGCGGTGGAAGGCGCTCGGGGTCTGTCTGGCGGCGGGCTTCATCTCGCTCCTCGACACCTCGATCGTGAACGTGGCGCTGCCCTCGTTGGAGCGCGGGCTGGGCGCCTCGGAGGCGACCCAGTCCTGGGTGGTCTCCGGGTACGCCCTCACGTTCGGGCTCGCGCTGGTCCCGGCGGGCCGGCTGGGCGACATGCGCGGCCGGCGCCAGGCCTTCCTGATCGGACTCGCGCTGTTCACGGTGGCCTCGCTGGCGTGCGGGCTCGCGGCCAGTCCCTCCTGGCTGGTGCTGTTCCGGCTGATCCAGGGCACGGCGGCGGGCATGGTCGCGCCGCAGACCTCCGGGCTGATCCAGCAGATGTTCCAGGGCGCCGAGCGGGCCAAGGCGTTCGGCGTGCTCGGCACGGTCATCGGGGTGTCGACGGCGGCGGGCCCGCTGGCGGGCGGCCTGCTGATCGACGCCGTCGGCACCGACGACGGCTGGCGGTGGGTGTTCTTCGTCAACCTGCCGATCGGGGTGGCCGCCTTCGCCGCGGGGCTCCGGCTGCTGCCCCGCTACCCGGCGGCCGGCAAGCACGAGGAGTTCGACCTGTTCGGGGTGCTGCTCCTCGGCTCGGGCGTGCTCGCGCTCATGCTGCCCCTGGTGCAGGAGCAGCAGTGGACCGGCCGGGAGAAGTGGGCGCTGCTGCCGGTGGCCCTGGTGCTGCTGGGCGGGTTCTGGGCGTGGGAGAAACGGCAGGGGCTGCGCGGGCGCGCTCCGCTGGTGGACCTGGGGCTGTTCTCCCTGCGCTCCTTCACGCTCGGCTCGCTGATCAGCCTCACCTACTTCGCGGGCTTCACCACCGTCTTCTTCCTCTACGCCCTGTACCTGCAGAACGGCGTCGGATACAGCGCGCTCGCCTCCGGCCTCACGGTCCTGCCCTTCGCGGCGGCCTCGGCGGTCGGGGCCGCCGCCGGGGGCCGGCTGGTGGTGCGTTTCGGCCGCAAGCTGGTCGTCATCGGTCTCGGCGGGGTGGCCCTGGGGCTGCTCGGGGTGATGGTGGCGGTGGAGCTGGTGCCCGGGCGGAACCTGGGCTGGGCGTCGGCACTGCCGCTGCTCGTCGGAGGCATCGGCTCCGGTCTGACGGTGTCCCCGAACACCACCCTCACCCTGACCCGTGTCCCGGTGCACCGGGCGGGTGCGGCCGGGGGCGTGCTCCAGACGGGCCAGCGGGTCGGCTCGGCGGCCGGGATCGCGGTGGTGGGTTCGGTGTACTTCGCCCACCTCGCCAATCACGGCCGTACCGACACGGCGATGCAGCTGGGGCTGCTCTCCGCCGTGGGCATCATCGTGGTCGCCCTCGTGCTGGCGGTCGCCGATCTGCGGGAACGGCACGTGCGGCCCGAACCCACCGGGGAGCCGGTCGGGCGCGGTCCGGGAGAGGGCGGCGCCGGGGAGGCGGTACAGCCCGGCACCTGACAGGCCGGGTTCACGCCCTCCGGCGCGGCTTGCCCCGCTTGGCCGGCTTGCCGCCGCCGGTGCGGGTGCGTGCGGTGCGGGCCGCCGGCTTCCCGGACGACCTGGCCGGTGCCTTCGCCCCCTGCCGGCTGCCGCCCTGGTCGGAGCGCTTGCGCTCGGCGTCGGCCGGTTTCGCCGCCGTACGGCCCCTGGTGCTGTTGACCGTGCGTCCGCGGACGATGCCGATGAAGTCCTCCACCAGGTCGGTGGTGGCCTCCTCCGGCCAGGACAGGGCGACGCTCGACTGGGGCGCGTCGACGACCGGGCGGTAGGTGAGGTCCCGGCGGTGGTGCAGGCGGGCCAGGGACTGCGGGACGACCAGGAGGCCGACGTTCGCCGCCACCAGTTCGACGGCGTCCGCGGTGGTGGCGGGCCGCTCGAAGGCCGGTTCGCCCGGCGGGGCGTCCCAGTCGAAGACGTCGTCCAGGGGGTGGAAGAGCACTTCGTCGGCGAGATCGGCCAGCGACACCTCGTCCGCGGCCGTGATCAGGTGGTCCTTCGGGACGACGACCACCGTGGTCTCGGTGTACAGCGGGATCGCGCTGAAGAACGTACGGTCGACCGGCAGCCGGACGAGACCCGCGTCCGCCTCGCCCGCGCGCAGCACCTCGGGTGCCTCCGCGGCCGGGACCTGGACGAGGGTGAGCGGGATGTCGGGCAGGCGCTCGTTCCAGGTCTTCACCCACTTGGCGGGCGTCACCCCGGGAACGTACGCGAGCCGGAACGACGGTGCATCCTCCGAGCCTGTCATCAGGCCAGATTACCGGCCTGCGCCGGTGGCCCCGGTCACCGGCCGTGGTCGGGCCTCCCGCGCACGGCCGATACCCTTGACGTCATGAAGTCGCAGCAGAGCACCCAGACGATGAAGCCCGCGACCGCGGCGAAGAAGCTGGGTGTGTACCTCCCCGCCACGCCCGCCTCCTTCCAGGAGGGTGTGGTCACGCGCGCCGAGCTGAACGAGCTGCAGGCCAACCCGCCCGAGTGGCTGCGCGAGCTGCGGCGCACCGGTCCGCACCCGCGTCCGGTGGTGGCGGCCAAGCTGGGCGTCTCCATCGCGGGCCTCGCCCGGGGCGGGGTCACCGAGGCGCTGACCACGGAGCAGATCGAGGCGCTCAAGCAGGAGCAGCCCGCGTGGCTGGAGAAGGAGCGGGCCACCCAGGCCGAGGTCCGCAAGGAGGCCGCGCGCCTGAAGAAGCTCAAGCAGGAGCCGAAGGAGAGCGGCGCCGAGCGCGGCTGACCCTTCCCGCTCGTCCCGACGCCCTCCGGCTCCGCCCGGGGGGCGTCGTCGGTTGCCGGGCCGATCTTCCGGGCAGGAGGCGGGCATGCGGAGGGGCGACACCGGACGGGCCGCCGTTCCCCCGTGCCGGCGGCCCGTCGGACGCGATGCGTCCGGGCAGGCCGGTGTCGCCGGGTTGAAGTGTGCGCCGGACGGGGACCGCGAGGGTATGCGTACAAGTACGTATGCCGACGGGGGGGACGAGTACGCGAGGCAACCGGAGAGGAATCCGTGCGGCTGGAGAAGGCCTACGAGCGCATGACGGCCGTCGCCGTGGCGGCCCTGCACGAACGGGAACCCGGGCGGCTGTGGCCGCTGCTGGCCGGCACGCTGGCCGAGGTGTGCGGCGGTGAGACGGTCATCCACAAGCTGGACGACTGGAGCGAGCGCAGCGGCACGATCGGCACGGTGCCCGACGGGGCGGCCGCGGAGCTGGCCCGGCTCGGGGGCGCCGACCTCGGCCTGCTGCGCGCGGGCTATCCCTTCGCCGGTCACTACGGGCCCGGAACCGACCGGACGCCGGTCACCGCGCACCGGGCGGCGGGCCGTACGTGGCCGGACAGCCCGACGGCACGCCTGCTCCGCGAGGTCCTGGACGTCGACCATGTACTGGGCGTACCGCTCCCCGGGAGCGCGGCGCCGATCACCGGCTGCCTCGTGTACCGGTCCGGTGCGGACTTCACGGACGACGAGCTGGTCATGGCCGAGCGCGTCCAGCCGCTGCTGGCGGCGGTCGAGCGGCAACGGCAGCTGCTGGTGGAGTGGCGGGCGCTCGGCCCGTCCGGCGCGCCGCAGGAGCAGGCGGCGGACTGCGCGCTGACCCCGCGGGAGACCGCCGTCCTGGTGCTGCTCACCGACGCGCTCACCGCCGACGCGATCGGCCGCCGCCTGGGCATCTCGGTCCGCACGGTGCACAAGCACGTCGAGAACATCTACCGCAAGCTCGGCACCCGCGACCGCGTCGGCACGGTACTGCGCGCCCAGCGCCTCGGCCTGGTGCCGTCGCCCGGGCCGGCGCAGGCCGCCTGGGCCCGCCGGCCCTGACCCGGCACCGGCGTGCCGTGCACGTCGCCCGGGGGCTCAGCCCAGAAAGCTCAGCCGGACCCGGCGGTCGGGATTGTCCTTGTTGGTGTCCACCAGGCACACCGACTGCCAGGTGCCCAGTTCCAGGCGCCCGCCGATCACCGGGAGGGTCGCGTGCGGCGGGACGATGGCGGGCAGGACGTGGTCGCGGCCGTGGCCCGGGCTGCCGTGCCGGTGCTGCCAGCGGTCGTCGGCGGGGAGCAGTGTGTGCAGGGCCGCGAGCAGGTCGTCGTCGCTGCCGGCACCCGTCTCGATGACGGCGATTCCGGCGGTGGCGTGCGGGACGAAGATGTTGAGCAGACCGTCGCGGCCGGCCGCCGCCTCCCGCAGGAACTCCTCGCAGTCGGCGGTGAGATCGACGACGCGCTCCCGGGTACCGGTGGAGACGTGCAGCATGCGTGTGGTGAAGGCATCGGACATGCCCCCATCCTGACCCATTCGCCGGTTCCCACACCCCGCGGCGCCACCGATTTCCGAGACGGGCGGTCCACGGGGCGAGACACCGTTGACCACTGCGCTTCCATCTGGCTACGTTCAGCCGCATGTTGCGTTCAGCCCTGCTCACCACGCGCGGTCACATCGACCTGCTGCGGGTGGCCTCCGCCGCCTGTCGCCGCGGCTGCTGACGCCCTTCCCCCTATCTTTCCCCTTCTGTGTGCGGGCCCCTTCGGCCTGTCGCCGTGTCGTGCCCGGTCTTCTAGTTGAACCAGGCATGACATAGAGGCGCGGAACCCGCGTTCCCCACTCCCGGCCCTCCTCCCCGTGGAGCACCCATGAGCATCAGCCATGCCCCACCTCACTCCCCAGGACCGGATATTTCCGGTATATCCAAGCAAGGCTCAGGAACACCCTCACCAGGACACCCTTCCCCCGGCCTCCAGCCCGTCCTCCCCGCCTCCACCCGGCGCGCCCGGGTCCCCCGCTGGCTGCGCCGCACCACCGGCCCGCTCCTGCTGCTGGCCCTGTGGCAACTCCTGAGCGGCACCGGTGTGCTGTCGGCCGACGTGCTCGCCTCTCCCGGCCGGATCGCGCAGGTCGGCTGGGATCTGATCGCCGACGGTTCACTGCCGTCGGCCATGGGGACCTCGCTCCGGCGGGTCGCGTTCGGGCTGCTCTTCGGCACCGTGACCGGCACCGGACTCGCCCTGCTCTCCGGGCTGTTCCGGATCGGCGAGGACCTGGTGGACGCGCCGGTGCAGATGCTGCGGACGGTGCCCTTCGTCGGTCTCATCCCACTGTTCATCATCTGGTTCGGGATCGGCGAGACCCCGAAGATCGCCATCATCACGCTCGGCGTGACCTTCCCGCTCTACCTGAACGTCTACGCCGGCATCCGCGGGGTGGACACCCCGCTCATCGAGGCGGGCGAGTCGTTGGGCCTGTCCCGGTGGGGACTGGTACGGCACGTGGTGCTGCCGGGGGCGCTGCCCGGGGCGCTGACCGGGCTGCGCTACTCGCTCGGGATCTCCTGGCTGGCGCTGGTCTTCGCCGAGCAGGTCAACGCCGACTCCGGCATCGGGTTCCTGATGGTGCAGGCGCGGGACTTCCTGCGGACCGACGTGATCGTGGTCTGCCTGATCGTCTACGCCTTCCTCGGCCTGCTCGCCGACTTCATCGTCCGCTCCCTCGAAAGGCTGCTGCTGCAATGGCGACCGACGTTCACGGGCCGGTGACCGGTCACGCGGTCCACGTCGAGGGGCTGACCCGCTCCTTCGACGGCCGCGCGGTCATCGACGACCTCCGACTCGACATCGCGCCCGGCGAGTTCGTCGCCCTGCTGGGTCGCAGCGGCTGCGGCAAGTCGACCCTGCTGCGCATCCTCGCGGGCCTGGACCGGGACATCGAGGGCACGGCCCTGGTCCCGCGCCGCCGGGCCGTGGCCTTCCAGGCACCCCGGCTCATGCCCTGGAAGAAGGTGTGGCGCAATGTGCTCCTCGGCTTGCCGGGCAAGCCCGAACGCTCCCTCGCCGAGAAGGCTTTGGACGAGGTCGGCCTCGGTCACCGCGTCGACGCCTGGCCGAAGACCCTCTCCGGCGGCGAGGCCCAGCGCGCCTCCCTCGCCCGCGCGCTGGTGCGCGAGCCCGATCTGCTGCTGCTCGACGAGCCGTTCGGCGCCCTCGACGCCCTCACCCGGATCAAGGCCCAGCGCCTGGTCGGGGAGTTGTGGCAGCGCCGGGGCTGCGCGGTGCTGCTGGTCACGCACGACGTGGAGGAGGCGGTGCTGCTCGCCGACCGGGTCCTGGTGATGGACGGCGGCCGGATCGCCCATGAGCAGCGCATCGACCTGGACCGGCCGCGCGAGCTCACCGACCCACGGTTCGCCGCCCTCCGTGCCCGCCTGCTCGAACGGCTCGGCGTCGACACCGCCGCCGCAGCCGCCTGAACGCCCACCCCCGAACACGAACGGAACCGCCATGCGACGACGACTCCTCCCCGCCGCACTGCTCCTCCCCATCGCCCTTCTGCTCACCGCCTGCGGCGGGAACTCGTCCGCCAGCACCGGCACGGACGGCTCGGGCTCCGTCACCCTGGATGTCGGCGACCAGAAGGGCGGTTCGGAGGCCATCCTGCGCGCCGCCGGCGAGCTGAACAACCTGCACTACAAGATCAAGTGGTCGACCTTCGCCTCCGGGCCGCCGCTGCTGGAGGCCGTGAACGCCAAGGCCGTCGACATCGGCGGTGTCGGCAACACCCCGCCCGTCTTCGCGGCCGGCGCCGGTTCCAAGATCACCGTTGTGGCCGCCTGGCACGGCACCTCCAGGGGCGACGCCATCCTCGTGCCGAACGGCTCCGACCTGACCAGGCCCCAGCAGCTCAAGGGCAGGTCCGTCGCCGTCGCACAGGGCTCCTCCGCGCACTACCAGCTGGTCGCCTCGCTCAAGGCGGCCGGGCTGAGCCTGTCCGACATCAAGGTCAAGTACCTCCAGCCGGCCGACGCGCTCGCCGCGTTCACCTCCGGCAAGGTCGACGCGTGGGCGGTCTGGGACCCGTACACCTCGCAGATCCTCCAGGCCAGGCAGGGCCGGGTGCTCACCACCGGTGACGGCATCACCAACGGCTTCACCTTCCAGGTCGCCGCGCCGGCCGCGCTGGAAGACCCCAAGAAGGCCGCCGCCATCAAGGACTACCTGGCACGGCTGCGGCGGGCCACATCCTGGGTCTACGACCACCGGGAGGAGTGGGCCAAAGTGTGGTCGAAGGACACCGGTCTGCCCTACGAGGTGGCACTGGCCTCCGTGAAGCGGACGAACTCCACCCGGATCGCGGTGGCCGTCGACAAGCCGCTGGTCGCCTCCGAGCAGCAGATCGCGGACGCCTTCACCGAGTTGAAGCTCATCCCGAAGAAGGTGGACTTCGCCGGCTTCGTGGACCGGCGCTACAACGGCGACCTGCCTCCGTCGACGACTCCGGCCAAGGACTGAGCGGCCGGGAAGAGCCGCGCCCGGCCCACTGTTGGTTGAGGTGTGAACGAAGTACACGAGGTCGAGGTTGTCGTGATCGGCGCCGGCCAGGCCGGTCTGGCCGCCGCCTACCACCTGCGGCGGACCGGTTTCGAGCCGGGCCGCGATGCCGTGGTCCTCGACCACGCCCCCGGCCCGGGCGGCGCCTGGCAGTTCCGGTGGCCTTCGCTGACGTTCGGCAAGGTGCACGGGACGCACGCGCTGCCCGGCATGGAGCTGACCGACGCCGACCCCGCGCGGCCCTCGGCCGATGTTGTCCGGGAGTACTTCGACCGGTACGAGCGCACCTTCGACCTGCGGGTACGGCGGCCCGTGGCCGTGCGCGCGGTACGCGAGGGCACCGGGGGACGGCTGCTGGTGGAGACGTCGGACGGCACCTGGTCGACGCGGGCGCTGATCAACGCGACCGGCACCTGGGACCGGCCGTTCTGGCCGCGGTACCCCGGCCAGGAGACCTTCCGGGGGCGGCAGTTGCACACCGCGCAGTACACCGGCCCCGAGGAGTTCGCCGGGCAGCGGGTCGTGGTCGTGGGCGGAGGCGCCTCAGGCACCCAGCATCTGCTGGAGCTGGCCCCGTACGCCGCCGCGACCACCTGGGTCACCCGGCGGCCCCCGGTCTTCCGCGAGGGGCCGTTCGACCAGGAGGCGGGCCGTGCGGCCGTCGCGCTGGTGGAGGACCGGGTGCGTCAGGGGCTACCGCCGCGCAGTGTGGTCTCGGTCACCGGGCTGCCGCTGAACGACGCGATCCGGCAGGGTCTCGCGGACGGGGTGCTGGACCGGCAGCCGATGTTCGACCGGGTCACCCCGGACGGCGTGGAGTGGCGGGACGGCCGGCGGGTCACCGCCAACGTGATCCTGTGGGCGACCGGGTTCCGGGCCGCGCTCGACCACCTCGCCCCGCTGCGGCTGCGCGAGCCGGGCGGCGGTATCCGGGTGGAGGGCACCCGCGCGGTCGCCGATCCACGGATCCACCTGGTCGGCTACGGTCCCTCGGCCAGCACCATCGGCGCCAACCGGGCCGGGCGCGCGGCCGTCCGGGACGTCCGGCGGCTGCTGGCGCAGGAGTCGGTCGCCGCCTGAGACCCCGCCGGCTCAGCTGCCCGACGGCTCCGAGGCCGGGGAGCCCAGCGGGCTGCTGCTCGGGGGCTGGGCCGTCGCGGCGCCCTGGTGGACGGCGTTGAACTCGGCCACGTTCCGCAGGTGCTCGTCGTAGTCCGCGGTGAAGCGCGTGTCCCCGGGCTTGACGGTGACGAAGTAGAGCCAGTCGCCCGGCGTCGGGTTGAGCGCGGCGCGCATCGCGTCCTCGCCGGGGTTGTCGATGGGCGTCGGCGGCAGGCCCATGCGCTGGTAGGAGTTGTAGGGGCTCTCGACTTGGGTGTCGCTCTGGCTGGTCCGGACGGTGTCGCGGTTCAGCGCGTAGTGGATGGTCGAGTCCATCTGCAGCGGCATTCCGCTGTTCAGCCGGTTGAAGATGACCCTGGCGACCTTGCCCATGTCCGCCTTCGTCGAGGCCTCGGCCTGGACGATGCTGGCGATGGTGACGGCCTGGTAGACGTTCATCGCGTTGCGCTGGGCCCCGGCCGCGACGGGTGCGCCGTTGAACCTCTTGTCCGCCGTGTCGACCATGAGCTGCAGCAGGGACGCGGGGGTCGCCCCTTTCCGGACGGGATACGTCGCCGGGAAGAGATACCCCTCCGGGTTGCCCGCGGCCTCGTTCGGCAGTTTCAGGGGGGCCTTGTCGAGGGACTTGCGGGTGCTGCCAGGGGGCAGCCCGAGGGCCTTGTCGACCGCGTCGTAGACCTGGCCGGCGCGCCAGCCCTCCGGGATGACCAGCGTGGCGGACTTCTCCTGCTCGCCGTCGGCCGCCAGCGTCAGCAGCGGCACCGCCACGGCGGTGCCGGCCACGACGGCGCCGGCCACGAGGAGGGCGAGTCTGCCCCGGCGTGTCAGTCGGATCGTGCTCCGTGGCGGAGTGTTCGTCTGCATGCGGGCACGGTAATACGCATATCACCCCAAACCCGGCATTATGTTCAGTTTGTCGGTTGCAGTTGCGCGTCCCGGCGCACCAGGGCCGCGTACCGCCCGTCCCGCTCCAGGAGTTCCTCGTGCGTGCCGCGTTCGGCCACCCGTCCGGCGTCCAGCACCACGATCTGGTCGGCGCCGCGGACGGTGGACAGGCGATGGGCGATGGTGATGGTCGTGCGGTCGGCCGACAGCGCGTCGATCGCGTCCTGGACGGCGGCTTCGGTGCGGGTGTCGAGCGCACTGGTCGCCTCGTCCAGGATGAGGACCGGCGGATCGCGCAGGATGGTACGGGCTATCGCCAGGCGCTGCTTCTCGCCGCCGGAGAAGCGGTGGCCGCGTTCGCCCACGATCGTGTCGTAGCCGTCGGGCAGGGCGGCTATGTGGTCGTGGATCTGTGCCGCCTCGGCCGCCGCGCGCAGTTCCTCGTCGGTGGCGTCCGGCTTGGCGAAGCGCAGGTTCTCCGCGACCGAGGCGTGGAAGAGGTACGTCTCCTGCGAGACGACGCCGACCGCGCGGGCGAGGGTGTCGAAGTCGAGGTCGCGGACGTCCACGCCGTCCAGGGTGACGCGGCCGCCGGTGACGTCGTAGAGCCGGGGCACGAGATAGCCGAGCGTGGACTTGCCGGCGCCGGTCGGGCCGACGACGGCGAGGCTGCCGCCGGCCGGCACGGTGACGTCGATGCCGTCGAGGACGGGGCCTCCCTTGTCGTCGTACCGGAACTCCACGTCCTCGAAGCGGACTTCGCCCTTGATCCGGTCGAGGCGGACCGGCCGCTCCCGCTCGGTGATGTCGATCGGCAGGTCCAGGTACTCGAAGATGCGCTGGAAGAGCGCCAGCGAGGTCTGGATCTGGACACCGGTGGCGAGCAGGCTCACGGCCGGGCGGAACAGGCCCTGCTGGAGCGAGACGAAGGCGACGATGGTGCCGAGGGAGACTTGGGGGCCGCCGAAGGTGAGGGCAAGTCCGGCCGTCCAGTAGATGACGGCGGGCATAGCGGCCATGACGATCGTGATCACGGCCATGCGCCAGCGCCCGGCCATGCTGGATCTGACCTCGAGGTCGACCAGACGCTCGGACTCCTCGGCGAAGGACGCGGTCAGCGAGTCGGAGCGGCCCATGGTGCGGCCGAGCAGGATGCCGCTGACCGAGAGCGACTCGGTGACCGTGGCCGCCATGGCGGCCATCTGTTTCTGCCGCTGGGTGGTGATCTTCTTGCGTTCGTTGCCGACGCGACGGCTGATCCACACGAACACCGGCAGCAGGAGCAGGGAGACGATCGTCAGCCGCCAGTCCAGGGCGATCATCGCGACGACGGTGGCGACCACGCTGGTGGCGTTGGACACCAGGGAGGTGGCGGTGGAGGTGACGGTGGCCTGCATGCCGCCGATGTCGTTGGCGATGCGGGACTGCACCTCACCAGTGCGGGTGCGGGTGAAGAAGGCGAGCGACATGCGCTGGAGGCGGCCGTAGACCGCGGTGCGCAGGTCGTGCATGACCCGCTGGCCGACGGTGGTCGAGATCAGCGTCTGCAGCACACCGAAGACGCTGGACAGGACGGCGCTGAGGATCATGCCGAGCGCGAGCAGGCTCAGCAGGCCGGTGCGGCCCTGCGGGATCGCGACGTCGAGCGTCTCCTTCAGCAGGAACGGCGTGGCCACCGAGACCAGCGACGAGGCGCCGACGAGCATGCCGACGACGGCGAGCCGCCCGCGGTAGGGACGGAAGAGCCGCAGGATGCGGCGCACCTGCCGGGGCTGTTCGCCGGCGTCGGCAGGTGGGGTCCAGGAGGGTTCACGGTCGGGGTGCATGGGCTCCTACGGGAGTGACGGGCGCCGGTCAGGAGTCGGCCGACGATGACGGAACGGATCGTAGCTCATTGTTACCTATACTCACAATGAACGGCATCCTGATATTGTTCCCGCATGACCACCCCCGATCCGGACGGCCTGCTCGCCGAGCAGTTGCTACGGCTCACCCGCCGGGTGCACCGCATCCAGAAACGCCATCTGGAGCAGCGCCACCTGGGCGTCACCCCCGCCCAGTCCCGGTTGCTGCGCACCCTCGCGCACTACGCCTCGCCCCCGCGCATGGCCGACCTGGCCGAGCGTCTGGAGGTCGTGCCCCGCGCGGTGACGACGCTGGTCGACGGGCTGGAGGCGAGCGGCAAGGTACGGCGGGTGCCGGATCCGGCGAACCGGCGCGTGACCCGGATCGAGCTGACGGACGAGGGGCGCGCGGCCCTGCGGGTACTGCGCGGCGCCCGCCGCTCGGCGGCCGAGGAGATACTGGCGCCGCTGACGGAGAAGGAGCGCCAGGTGCTCGGCGTCCTGCTGGACACGCTGATCGACGGGGACGCCGCCCAGCGCTGCTGAACGGCCGTGGCCCCCGCTCCGGAGACGGAGCGGGGGCTTCGAACACGCCCGCGCCAAGCGGTGAATCCGCCCGGGGGGCTGCGCCACCCCGGTCTCAGCAGCGGCTGCGATCCTCCGTCAGCACCCCCTGGACCGTGGCCAGTGAACGGTCGTAGCAGCCGTCCGGGCCGAGGAGGCGGTAGCGCTCGGCGGACGTGCCGACCGCGTGCCGCTGGTCGCGCGGGACGTTGACCGTGTACGTCGCGTCGCCGCCGTAGGTGTCGTCCAGCCGCGACCACGCGGTGCGCCGGCCGCCCTCGCGGACCACCGCGGAGGCCCGGTCGCCGAGGGTCAGCACGGTGCGCAGCCGATCGTCCGGACCGAGGGTGGTGGCGCCGTTCATGGTGTACGTCCGGTGGGTGCGCGTCGTCCGCGCGGGGCCGTGGCCGGCGGTCCTGACCCTCTCGTCGTCGGTCCAGGTCGCGTCGAGTCCGTCCGTGTTCTCGCCCTCGGTCCAGCGGTGGACGGAGGTGTTGGCGAGCGTACGGGTGACGGTGGTGGTCACCCGCCCGTGCGAGGTGTCCAGGTACCCGGAGGCGGTGAGCCGGTGCCCGGCCTCGGTGCGCACCCGGTTCTCCGTACCGGGCGTGAGGACGGAGGAGTTGACGAGGTCGGTGGCCTTGTCCTCGGTGAGCGCCCCGGGGACGTGGGCGCGGTGCGCGTCCTGCCAGACCAGCACGTTCACGGGGGTGCTCCAGCCCGGCCGATCCGCGGGCACGCCCACGACCGACACCTCGACGCGGTGCGGGCGGCCGTCGTTGAGGAGGCCGGCGAAGGGCGTGAGGTCGTACTCGAGGGGCCGGACGTCGAAGGCGCGCGGGGCGGGGACGACGTACCAGAGGAAGGGGTTGGACCAGCCGCCCGTCCACACGTTCGGGAAGGGCGCCGCGATGCCGGCGAGCCGGCCGTCGACGGTGATCTGCACCTCGCGGTAGGGGCCGCGGTCGGCCTTGCACGAGTACGACGCCGGGTCGGCGACGGTCAGGTACCAGAACTCCTCGCACCCGCCGCCCGAACCGGTCGCGTACACCTCGGCCACGATCCGTTCGCTGTTGCGCGGGGTGGTGAGGGTCGTACCGGAGGGCGTGTCGGCGAGGGTGAGGACGCGGTCGGGGGCGGGGGTCGCGGGGCGGCCGGCGTAGAAGGTGAGGGTGACGTGTACGTCGATGACACCGGTGTAGGTGTCGTCGACCACGTTGCCGATCAGCATCTCGACGTCCCGGGAGCCGCGGAAGGTGTCGCTGTAGCGGGTGACGTCCTTCTCGACGTGCCACCCGATGCCGTCGGGCGAGGGCTCCGGCGTGGAGGTGCGCAGGATCTCGACCCCGCCGACGTGCAGATAGCCCAGCCGGTCGTACTGACGGCCCTTCACCTTGCCGTCGAGGCGCAGGACGACCTTGCTCCAGCGGTCGCCGCAGCCCTTCGGGGGCGCGTAGGTGCCCCGGTACGGCGTGAAGTCGCGGAATTGCACGTCGGCGAGGGTGACCTGACAGGACGTGGTGTGCGGCCGGTCGACCGGCGGGGCCGCGGTCACCGGATCGTGCCAGTCGGTGCCGAACTCGGCCGGCACCTCGGCGGCTCGGGCCACCGGTGTGCCCGTGCCGAAGAACGCGCTCACCAGGAGGGTCGCTCCGGTAAGCATGGACATGACCATCCGTCTTCTCATGGCCGGTGTTCTACGGGGCGACGGGCCGCCCCGCAATGACGCCTCGGCAGATCGGCGCGATGCGAACGGCCGCCGCGCGGGCCTCGACGAGCATCCAATGAAGGGACATTTAGTGATATAAGCGGATCTTGCTGGCATAGTGCGCTCATGGACATCGCAAAGGGGTCACTCTCCCGCCGCACGGCCCTCGTCCTCACCGTCGTCGGAGCGTGCGCGGTCACCGGTGCCGCCGTCCTCGCCGGCACCCTTCCGCACGGAGCCGAGGGCTCGCCCGCACCCGGTCCGGCCGCCTCGTCAGGACCGGCCCCGGCCCCCGGCGCCCCGGGCATCGGCGACCCGCTCATGCCGCTCGCCGGCAACGGCGGCTACACCGTCCGCCGTTACACGCTCGACTTCGACTGGCGGGCACCCCGGACGCCCTTCGAGGCCGGTGCCACCATCAGCGCCACCGCCACCCAGGCCCTGTCCCGCTTCGACCTCGACTTCGCGGGCAACACGCTGCACCGCGTCACCGTCGACGGCGCCCCGGCCACCGCCCGCCGCGACGGCGACGAACTCGTCGTCACGCCCGTACGGCCCATCCCCCGCGGCCGTACGTTCACGGTCCGCGTCGCCTACACCGCCGACCCGACCCAGGGACGGCACCGCGACGACGCGATCCAGGACTACGGCTGGGTCCCCACCCCCGACGGCACCCTCGTCTGCGCGCAGCCCGACGGAGCCCGGATGATCTTCCCGGCCGACGACCACCCGAGCCTGCGGGCACCGGTCACCTTCCACATCACCACCCCCGCGGGGCTGAGCGCGGTGGCCAACGGCCGGCTCGTCGGCACGGCCCGCCGCCCGGACGGCCGCACCCGGTGGACGTACGACTCCGAGCAGCCGATCGCGGCACAGCTCGTCCAGCTGGCGATCGGGAGGTTCACGTTCGTCGACAGCAGCGGCCCTCGCGGGCTGCCCGTCCGGGACGTGGTGCCCGACGGACTGGTCACGGACACCGAGGCGTACCGCTCGCTCACCCCGGAGCACCTGGCCTGGCTGGAACGGCGGCTCGGCCCCTACCCGTTCCGCCGCTACGGCGTGCTGGTCGGGGACACCGACCTGCCGGTGGCGCTGGAGACCCAGTCGCTCTCCGTCGTACCGCGGGACGACCTGCTGGGCGACCGGGTCGACGCCGAG
Organism: Streptomyces sp. NPDC088810; assembly: GCF_044750305.1. Lineage (NCBI taxonomy): Bacteria > Bacillati > Actinomycetota > Actinomycetes > Kitasatosporales > Streptomycetaceae > Streptomyces > Streptomyces sp. NPDC088810. The sequence continues at coordinate 256,678 of NZ_JBIVJQ010000003.1, read as the reverse complement.
CGCAATCTCGTCCACGAGCTGACACACCATTGGACGGGTGACAGCGTCGCCATCCGGCGTTGGTCCGACCTGTGGCTGAGCGAGGGTCACGCCCGCTTCTACGAACGGCTGTACTCCGGCGAGCACGGCGGTGTGAGCCTGGAGTCCGTGATGCGGGCGGCGTACGAGCAGCACGACCAGTGGCGGCACGACGAGGGAGCACCCGCCGAACCCACCGAGGACACCCTGTTCAAGGTGATGCGATACGACGGCTCGGCGCTCGTGCTGTTCGCGCTGCGGGAGAAGGTCGGCGAGGAGACCTTCGACCGGATCGAGCGCGCCTGGGTGAGCGAGTACCGGGGCCGTGCGGCCGGCACCCGGGACTTCGTCTCGCTCGCGTCCCGGGTGGCGGGCGAGGACCTCGAATCGTTCCTGACTCCATGGCTTTACGGCACGCACACCCCGCCCATGCCGGGCCACCCCGACTGGCAGGTCGACCCGGTCGAGGACTGAGCCGCGCGCGGACTCGCGTGGTTGCCCCAGGCAGCGGAGCCGCTGCCGCCGACCGGGTGGCCTGTGCCGGGCCGCTGGTCCACCCCGGTGACGCTCGCCACGACACGGCGCGCGGGGCACGGAAACGTACGAGGGGTGGCACCACGGGCAACTCCTTTGTCCTGGTTGCGAGCGAGCGTGGTTGGGAGAGCCTCTGCGATGAGAAGAAATGTTTCTGCACATGTCCCCGCGGCCATCCGGAGATGCCGTCTGACGGCTTGTGTGATCGCGGGGGCGGCTCTGCTGCCGCCGCTGCTGATCCTCCCGACCTCCGGCGCCGACGAGGCGGCGGACCGGCGTCTGCAGGACGCCTTCACGGACGCCGCGCGCGAGTTCCAGGTGCCGCGCAGTGTGCTCATGAGCGTGTCCTACATGCAGTCGCGCTGGGACTCCCATCCGGGCACGCCCAGCGTCACGGGCGGCTTCGGGCCGATGCACCTGGTGGACGCCGAACGCGTCCGGCCGTCGGAACCGGCGCCCCGCCCCGAAGCGCCGGTCGGCGAGAAGGCCCAGCCGCGCACGGGCGCGGCGGGGTCGTCCCCGGGCTCGGCGGGATCGTCCGAGGGCTCGGCAGGGTCGTCCACGGGCTCGGCGGGATCGTCCCCGGGCGCCGCGGCCGGCCATGCCGTGGAGCCGGCGGACCTGCAGCACGCGGCACGCCTCATCCAGGCCCCGGCCGGACGGCTGCGCACGGATGCCGCCGCCAACGTACGCGGCGGGGCGGCGCTGCTGGCGGCCACGCAACGGCAGCTCGGCAAGCCCCTGAGCGCCAACCCGGCGGACTGGTGGGAGTCGGTGGCGCGCTTCCCGGGCACCCGTGACGTGGCGTCAGCCACGGCCTACGCCGACGACGTCTTCGCCCTCATCCGCCGGGGCGCGCACCGCACCACCGCCGAGGGGCAGGACGTCACCCTGCCCGCCACCCCCGGCCTGCAGCCGCACCCGCGCACCCCCCGCGGGCAGGGCCCGCAGCGGCCGAAGCAGGTCGAGTGCCCTGCCGAACTGGCCTGTGACTGGCTCGGCGCGCCGTACGAGGAGATCGGCGACAGCTACGGCAACCACGACCTGGGCGACCGGCCCAGGGACCAGCCGATCGAGTACATCGTCATCCACGACACCGAGGCGGAGCTGCCGAGCATGTTCCAGACGGTGCAGGACCCGACGGAGTCCTCGTGGCACTACTCGATCCGCTCCAGCGACGGTCACGTCACCCAGCACATCAGGACCAAGGACGAAGCCTGGCACTCGGGCAGCCAGTTCGTGAACGCCCGCTCCATCGGCATCGAGCACGAGGGATTCCTCACCCAGCCGGGAACCTGGTACACGGAGCGGATGTACCGGGCCTCGGCGCGCCTGGTGCGGTACCTGGCGAACAAGTACGCCATCCCGCTCGACCGGCAGCACATCTTCGGCCACGACAACGTGCCCGCCCCGACCGCCGACACCATCCCCGACATGCACGACGACCCCGGCCCCTTCTGGGACTGGCGGCACTACTTCGACCTCCTCGGCGCACCGCTGCGCGCCACGGCGGGACCCGACAGCGACATGGTGACCATCCTGCCGGACTACGGCAAGCACAAACCGCCGTTCACAGGGTGCGCCGGCAGCGGTTCACCGTGTCGGCCGCACGGCTCCAGCGCCGTCCGGCTGTACACCGCGCCGGACGAGAAGGCCCCGCTGATCCAGGACCCGGGCCGCAAGCCCGACGGCGCGGATTCCACGGTGGACGTCAACGACCTGGGATCGCGCGTCTCGGCCGGTCAGACCTTCGCCGTCGCCGACCGCAGCGGCGACTGGACGGCGATCTGGTTCCAGGGACAGAAGGCCTGGTTCAAGAACCCCAGGAAGCAGCCGACCGCCGTCGGTGCGGCCGGGCGCATGGTCACGCCGAAGGAGGGCCTGGACGAGATCCCGGTGTACGGGCGTGCCCTCCCGGAGGAGGAGGCCTACCCGGACGACATGGACGAGCCGACCGCGTCCCCGCTGCCGTACGGCTTCCTGGCGGGCCAGCGGTACGTGACACAGGGCGGCGTCGGCAGTTCCTACACCGCCAAGTCGTTCAGCGACACGCCCAACCCGGTGGTGTGGGGCCGCGAGAGGTACTACGAGATCCAGTTCGGCCACCGGCTCGCCTATGTCCGGGCGAGCGACGTGGACGTGGTGGGCTCTGCCGCGGCCGGATCGCCGGGACACCAGGCGGATCCGGCCGAGCGGTAGCGTCGTCGAAGCCGGGAACCGGCCGTCGGACGGACAAGGTGCCGTGTCCCCTCGCTAGGCGGCCAGCGTCGCCCTGTCCCCCATCACCACCACGGGGTGGCCGGCCGGGTCCAGCGTGCGCAGCAGGACCTCCATGGCCTTCCTGGAGACACTGACGCAGGCCGAGGTGCCGCTGCGGTGGTCCATGTGCAGCCAGATACCGCCGCCCTTGTCCGTGCCCCAGGGGCGGGTGGCGTCGCGCGGCGGGGTGCCCCTGACGCGGTTGTAGTCGATGGCGATGACGTAGTCGAAGTCGTGCTGGTGCGCCTCGTCCCACTCGGCCGGGGGCGCATAGGCGCCCTCGTCCTGGTCGTAGGGCAGCCTGGTACCCGGATCGGCGAGCACACCGCCCGCGTCGGTGAGGGTGAACACGCCGACCGGGCTGCGCTGGTCGCCCTCGTGGTGGTGCGTGGTCCAGCCGCCGCGTCCGTTGTGCGCGGGCCAACTGCCCGCCGTGCGCCACTGGGCACCCTGCCGCGTGTACAGCACGACCCGGGAGACCGCCGAGTCCCGGTGCTCGCCGTACACGGCCAAGACCTGGCGGGAGCCGGCGGGGATCCGCCGGTACAGCCGGTCGCCGACGCCCGGTATGCGGGTCGGGTCGGGGGTGGCGGCCGTCGGGGCGTTCCTGCCGCGGGCGCCCTGCGCGCCGTGCGTGGGGTCCGGGGTGGCGCAGGCGGAGAGCGTCGCGAGGAGGGTGCCGAGGGCCGCCGCCGCGACCGTCATGCGCCGCACGGTGTCGATGTGCACCCCTCCATGCTGTCATCGCGGCCCCGCTGATGGTGCGTCCTTTCGGGCAGTCACCGTGCCGGGTGACGGGGCTGCCCGGGGCTTGACGGGCGAGCCCTCGGTGGCCGTGGCCGGAAGTGGGCGGATTTCGCGGGCCGTCGAGGAAAACCGTTTGAAATTCACCACTCTGCGACGCGAACCTTTCACGGCTTGTTGCCGGTCACCGCGGTCTTCCGCTGTTGTGCTCCCCTGCCCTCCCCTGACACGAGCCACTGGGACGTCATGCAGATTCAAGACCTTCCGTATCCCGATCCGGGCGTGCCGGACACGCGTTCGGGTCCCCGATTCCTGTGGTGGCTGTGGCGCAACCAGCTGGGCGGGCAGCTGAAGTCGCTCGCCTGGGGCCTGCTGCACTTCGTCTCCGTCTCCGCCCTGCCCTTCTGCGTCGGTCTCGCCGTGCAGGCGGCCATCGACCGCTCCGGCACCAGGCTCGCCCTGACGGGTGGTCTGATGCTGCTCTGCGGTCTGGGCATCGCGCTCGGCGACACCTTTCTGCACCGGGCCGCCGTCACCAACTGGATCATCGCCGCCGCCCGTGTCCAGCAGCTGCTGGCGCGCAAGGCCGCCCAGCTGGGCTCGGCCCTCACCCGGCGGGTGGCCGCCGGTGAGGTGGTGGCCGTCTCCACCGGGGACGTGGAGAAGATCGGCTGGTTCGTCGAGGCCGTCTCCCGATTCTCCGCCGCCGCACTGACGGTCGTGGTCGTCTGCGTCGGCCTGCTCGTGTACCAGCCCGCGCTCGGCGTGGTCGTCGCCGTGGGCCTGCCCGTCGTGGCCCTAGCGGTACTGCCGCTGCTGCCCCGGGCGACGCGCCGTGCGGACGTCCAGCGCGAGAAGGCGGGCCGGGCCACCGAGCTGGCCTCGGACACCGTCGCAGGACTGCGGGTGCTGCGCGGCATCGGCGGCGAGGAGCTGTTCCTGGACCGCTACCGCCGGGCCTCCCAGGAGGTACGGCACGCCGCCGTGTGCAGTGCCCGCATGTGGTCGCTGATCTCCGCCGTCCAGGTGCTGCTGCCCGGGCTGCTGCTGATCGCCGTCGTCTGGCACGGCATCGACCTGGCCCGCCAGGGACGGATCACGGTCGGCGAACTGGTCACCGTCTACAGCGCGGTCATGATCCTCAATTACCCGCTGCGGCACTTCGAGGAGATCGCCATGGCGTACTCCTTCTCCCGCCCCTCGGCCCGACGCGCCGCGCGGGTGCTGGCCCTGGAGCGGTCCACGGCCACCGGCGGCACCCGCGAGGCCGAGGTGCCGGGCGGCGACCTGTACGACCCCGCGACCGGTCTGCTCGCTCCCGCCGGCCGGTTCACCGCCGTGGTGTGCGGCGACCCGGACGCGGCGGGCCGGCTGGCCGAGCGGCTGGGCGGCCACCCTGCGGAGCCGAACCGGTCGGCGCTGCTCGGCGGAGTGCCCCTGGACGAACTCCCCCTCGACAGCGCCCGGACCGCCGTGCTCGTCCAGGACAAGGAGCCGGTGCTGCTCTCCGGCACCCTGCGCGACCTGCTCGACGTGCCGGCCTCCGGCGCCGTGCCGGCCGCGGACGCGCTGGCGGCGGCGCAGTGCGAGGACGTGCTGGACGCGCTCGTGCAGGGTTCGCTGGACGCGGCCGATCCGATGGACGCCCGTATCACCGAGCGCGGGCGCTCCCTGTCCGGCGGCCAGCGCCAGCGGCTCGCCCTGGCCAGGTCGCTGATCACCGACCCGGAGGTGCTGGTGCTGGACGAGCCGACCTCCGCGGTCGACTCCCACACCGAGGCGCGGATCGCGGACGGACTGCGCCGGCTGCGGTCGGGGCGGACGACCGTGGTGTTCACCTCCTCCCCGCTGCTGCTCGACCGCGCGGACCGGGTGGCCCTGGTGCACGAGGGCGAGGTCGTGGCGGTCGGTGTCCACCGCGAACTGGTCGACAGCGAGCCGCGGTACCGGGCCGTGGTGACCCGGGAGACCGACGAGGAACTGTCCGCGGCCGACCAGGGCATCCTGCTGGACGCGCTCCAGGAACTGAAAGAGATCGAGGAGAGCGCATGATCGGGGTAGCGCCACCGGCGTACGACCCGGCGGTCCCGACGACCGCCACCACCCTGCCCGTCGGCGCCGCCGCGACCGTGCGCGCCTACGTCACCGAGCTGTTCCGCCGGCACCGGCGGGCCTTCCTGCTGCTCATCGCCGTCAACACGGTGGCCGTGATCGCCTCCATGGTGGGCCCGTACCTGCTCGGCGGCCTGGTCGAGCGGGTGACGGACAAGGCCGCGGAGCTGCACCTGGGCCTGACCGCCGGGCTGTTCGTGCTCGCGCTGGTCGTGCAGGCCGGGTTCGTCCGGCAGGTACGGCTGCGGGGCGCGATGCTCGGCGAGCGGATGCTGGCCGACCTGCGCGAGGACTTCCTCGTCCGGTCCGTCGGGCTGCCGCCGGGCGTGCTGGAGCGGGCGGGCACCGGCGACCTGCTCTCCCGCATCACCACCGACATCGACCGCCTGGCCAACGCCATGCGCGAGGCCGTGCCGCAGCTGGCCATCGGCGTCGTGTGGGCCCTGCTGCTGCTCGGCGGGCTGGTCGTGACCGCCCCGCCGCTGGCCGCGGCCGTGCTGCTCGCCGTGCCGGTCCTGGTGATCGGCTGCCGCTGGTACTTCAAGCGGGCGCCGTCCGGTTACCGCTCGGAGGCGGCCGGGTACGCCGCCGTCGCCGCCGCGCTCGCCGAGACCGTGGACGCGGGCCACACCATCGAGGCGCACCGCCTCGGCGCCCGCCGCGTGGCCCTGTCCGAGCGGAGGATCTCGCAGTGGGTCGCGTGGGAGCGCTACACCCTCTGGCTCCGCTCCGTGCTCTTCCCGGTGATCAATACCGTCCACCTCCTCGTGCTCGGCTCGGTCCTGATGGTCGGCGGTGTGTTCGTCCTGCACGGCTGGATCGGAGTGGGCCAGCTGACCACCGGCGCGCTCATCGCGCAGATGCTGGTCGATCCGGTGAACCTGATCCTGCGCTGGTACGACGAGGTGCAGGTCGCCCAGGTGTCGCTGGCCCGTCTGGTCGGTGTCCGGGACATCGAGCCGGACGCCGGGGACGCCTCGGTGGCCCCGGCGGGACGGGTCGTGCACGCCGACCGGGTGCACTTCGGCTACCGCGAGGGCGTCGACGTGCTGCGCAAGGTCTCCCTGGAGGTAGCACCGGGCACCCGGCTCGCCCTGGTCGGCCCGTCCGGCGCGGGCAAGTCCACCCTGGGCCGGCTGCTCGCCGGGATCTACGCGCCCCGGGACGGCCGGGTCACCCTGGGCGGGGCCGAGCTGTCCCGGATGCCCGCGGAACGCGTCCGCTCGCACGTCGCCCTCGTCAACCAGGAGCACCACGTCTTCGTGGGCTCCCTGCGCGACAACCTCCTCCTGGCCCGCACCGGCGCCACGGACGCCGAGCTCTGGGCGGCCCTCGGCGCGGTCGACGCGGACGAGTGGGCGCGGGCACTGGACGACGGCCTGGACACCGAGGTGGGCTCCGGCGGCCTGGCGCTCACCCCGGCGCAGGCGCAGCAGATCGCGCTGGCCCGGCTGGTGCTGGCCGACCCGCACACGCTGGTCCTGGACGAGGCGACCTCGCTGCTCGACCCGCGCGCGGCCCGTCACCTGGAACGCTCCCTGGCCCGGGTCCTCGACGGCCGCACCGTCGTCGCCATCGCCCACCGTCTGCACACCGCCCATGACGCCGACGTGATCGCCGTCGTGGAGAACGGCCGCATCAGCGAGCTGGGCAGCCACGACGACCTGGTCGCAGCCGAGGGCGCGTACGCGGCGCTGTGGCGGTCTTGGCATGGGTGAGGGTGGCTTGGCGGGGGTCGGCTGGGTGTGTGGGTCGGCGAAGGGGCGGTCGGGGCGGCCCCGCTCGCCGGGGGGCGGGGGTGCAGCCCGCGGCGGTGAGCGGCCGAGTCGGCCTCGCTCGCTGGGAGTGCGGGGTGCAGCCTGCGTCGGCGACGTCGCCTCGGTCGACCGGGGTGCGGCCCACCCGCATCGGCGAGGGCGCGCCCCGGCTCCCCGCGGGCGTGGGGTGTCCGCGGCGGCAGGGCTCGTCGACCCGGGCCACCGGGGTGCAGGGTGCCGGCAGCAGCGAGGGGGCGACCCCGGCCCGCCGGGAGACGCGGCCTGCCTGCGTAGACCGGACCCGTCGACCCGGGCCACCGGGGTGCAGGGTGCCGGCAGCAGCGAGGGGGCGACCCCGGCCCGCCGGGAGACGCGGCCTGCCTGCGTAGGCCGAACCCGTCGACCCGGGCCACCGGGGTGCAGGGTGCCGGCAGCAGCGAGGGGGCGACCCCGGCCCGCCGGGAGACGCGGCCTGCCTGCGTAGGCCGA
>NZ_JBIVJQ010000003.1:0-248666 GCF_044750305.1 Streptomyces sp. NPDC088810 | reverse complement strand
GACCCGTCGACCCGGGCCACCGGGAGTGTGCAGCCCGCCGGGGTGCCACGCCCCCAGGTACCGTCCCCGCTGCCGCCGGCCGGAAATCGGGGCGCGAGGGGGTCGGCCCTTCCCGGTGCCGCGGCGGTGGGTCGCGCACCGGCCCGGTGCCGGGCGTCCGCCCCACCGGGACCCGTGCCGTTGCGCGGTGGCGAGCAGGGGTGGAAGGCTGGAAAGCGGCACCAGCCCGGGGTACATCCGGGAACCAGGAGGTTCGCGGTGGGTGATCCCGCGCCCTGCGTGCCGACGGCCCGCCGTCCGCTGGGGCGGCACCCGGCCGTCCTCACCACCTGGAGGTAGTCGTGGACAGCGCCGACGGTTGGGGGGACGACGTCTACCAGCCCGATCCCGCGGAGATCCGGGAGGACTCGGGGGTGCTCGACGTCGAGGACACTCTGGATTTCGACGGCGTCGCCGACCCCCTCGACCGCGGCTGGTCCCCTCCCGAGCGACCGTGGGCGGTCGAACACACCGGTGTGACGGCGGCCGAACGCCAGGCGGGCGAGACCCTCGACCAGCGGCTCGCCGAGGAGCTGCCGGACCTCGCCGCACCCGACGGCGACGGCATCGGTGATTGCGCAGGAACCGACGGGGAACTCCTCGACAACGAGGTCGGCGACTCCCGCTCCGGCCGACTGGTGGCCCCCGACGAGGGCGCGCACGAGGACGAGGAGGCCGCCCTCGTCGCCACCGACGTCGGCATCGACGGCGCCGCCGCCTCCGCCGAGGAAGCAGCGATGCACATCGTCGACGAGGACACCCTCTCCGGCTGAGCCGGACCCTGCGGATCCGCCCGTCCCGACCGCCCCGTACAAGGAGCCGCCATGCAGCAGGACCAGCACCCCGACTACCACCCGGTCGTCTTCCGTGACCGCGCCGCCGGCTACGCCTTCCTGACCCGGTCCACCGCGCGGAGCGAGCAGACCATCGACTGGGACGACGGACAGACCTACCCGGTGATCGACGTGGAGATCTCCTCGGAGAGCCACCCCTTCTACACGGGCAAGGCCCGTACGGTCGACACCGAGGGCCGTATCGCCCGCTTCGAGCGCCGGTACGGCGCGGCGGACGCCGGCGAGGCGACCTGATCCAGGCGCCTTCCTCAGATCACGTTGAGAGCCGCGGCGCAGCCCACTCCCCCGAGCAGCATGAACATCGGCATGAGCACCTTCAGCTCGACCCAGCTGCCCGCCCGGAACCGCATCGCCTTCGGCGGCCCCAGCGGATACCAGCGCTTGCGGCCCACCGGGATCGGCCACAGGATCGGGCAACCGGACACGGTCAGCGCGTCCCCGATGTCGTGGACCAGCGCGCCCAGCACGATCGGCAGCCCAAGCCACAGGTACTCCTGCCCCGGCGCGGTGAACAGCCAGTCGGAGCCGTTGCCCGGCTTGTCCAGCACTCCCGCCAGGATCCACGCGCTGGTCGCCGCCAGCAGCCAGACCAGGACATCGCTGCTGGAACCGCGCGCCGCCCGCCACAGCAGACCCTCGATGGCGAGCACCATGTGCACGAACAGGATCGCCAGCACCGCCCACCGGCCCCCCGTGATCGCCGCCACGGAACAGCCGGCGCCGAGCAGGACCGCCCACAACCAGGTGTGCGTCAACGTACGGTGACCGCCGGAGCGGCGCGGATCGCCCTGCTTCCTGGTCGCCTTGTAGACGGCGTACGACAGCTTGTCCACGATCTCGCAGATCCAGCGGGAGACCGGCCCGAAGGCCCGGGAGATGGTGGCCGCCTTGTGATCGAGGTCCGGGGCGAGCGCGGCGCCGGCGCAGATCAGCGCGCCGGAGAGGAGGACCGGCCAGGGCATCGGATGCCCGGCCGCAGCGGCGGCGGCTCCGACGCCCAGCCAGGCCGCGGCCCCCGACAGTGAGTGTGCTGGTCCCATCATGGCCGCTTCCCGCCCCATTCCTCGTGTGCCGCTGTCCAGTTGACCCGGTGCGCTGACGCGGCGTCGGCGACACAGCGTAGCGGCCGTGATCTTCGCACCCGCAGCCGATTCCCCGCTCGGGCCGAAGGCCAGGCAAGATGGGGGCGTGACCCTCATCGATCAGCTGCCGCCGACCGCCGACCCCGACGCCCTGTACGAAGCCTTCGAGTCGTGGGCGCAGGAGCGCGGCCTCACCCTCTATCCCCACCAGGAGGAGGCGCTGATCGAGGTGGTTTCCGGGGCGAACGTGATCGTCTCGACGCCCACCGGCTCCGGCAAGAGCATGATCGCCGCGGGCGCGCACTTCGCCGCGCTGGCCCGGGACGAGGTCACCTTCTACACGGCACCGATCAAGGCCCTGGTGTCGGAGAAGTTCTTCGAGCTGTGCAAGCTCTTCGGCACCGAGAACGTCGGCATGCTCACCGGCGACGCCTCCGTGAACGCCGACGCGCCCGTGATCTGCTGCACCGCCGAGGTGCTGGCGTCGATCGCGCTGCGCGACGGCAAGCACGCGGACGTCGGCCAGGTCGTCATGGACGAGTTCCACTTCTACGCCGAGGGCGACCGCGGCTGGGCCTGGCAGATCCCGCTGCTGGAGCTCCCGCAGGCGCAGTTCATCTTGATGTCGGCCACTTTGGGCGATGTGTCCTTCTTCGAGAAGGACCTCACCCGCCGCACCGGCCGCCCCACTGCGGTGGTCCGCTCGGCGACCCGCCCGGTGCCCCTCTCCTACGAGTACGAGCTGACCCCGCTCACCGAGACGCTCACCGACCTGCTGGAGAGCAAGCAGGCTCCGGTCTACATCGTGCACTTCACGCAGGCGCAGGCCGTGGAACGGGCGCAGGCGCTGATGAGCATCAACATGTGCACGCGGGAGGAGAAGGACCAGATCGCCGAGTTGATCGGCAACTTCCGCTTCACCACCAAGTTCGGCCGGAACCTCTCCCGCTACGTGCGGCACGGCATCGGCGTGCACCACGCCGGCATGCTGCCCAAGTACCGGCGCCTGGTGGAGAAGCTCGCCCAGGCCGGTCTGCTGAAGGTCATCTGCGGCACGGACACGCTCGGGGTGGGCGTCAACGTGCCCATCCGCACGGTGCTGTTCACAGCGCTGACCAAGTACGACGGCAGCCGGGTGCGCACCCTGCGGGCCCGGGAGTTCCACCAGATCGCGGGCCGGGCCGGACGGGCCGGTTTCGACACCGCGGGTCTGGTGGTCGCGCAGGCGCCGGAGCACGTCATCGAGAACGAGAAGGCGCTGGCGAAGGCGGGCGACGACCCCAAGAAGCGGCGCAAGGTGGTGCGCAAGAAGGCGCCGGAGGGCTTTGTCGGCTGGACGGAGAACACCTTCCAGAAACTGATCGAGTCGGAGCCGGAGCCGCTGACCTCGCGATTCCGGGTGACGCACACGATGCTGCTGTCGGTGATCGCCCGCCCGGGCAACGCGTTCGAGGCGATGCGCCACCTCCTGGAGGACAACCACGAGCCGCGCAAGCAGCAGCTGCGGCACATCCGCCGGGCGATCGCGATCTACCGCTCCCTGCTGGACGGCGGGATCGTGGAGAAGCTCGACAAGCCGGACGCCGAGGGCCGCATCGTCCGGCTCACGGTCGACCTCCAGCAGGACTTCGCGCTGAACCAGCCGCTGTCCACGTTCGCCCTCGCCGCGTTCGAACTCCTCGATCCCGAGTCGCCGTCCTACGCCCTCGACATGGTCTCCGTCGTCGAGTCCACCCTGGACGACCCGCGGCAGATCCTCGTCGCCCAGCAGAACAAGGCCCGCGGCGAGGCCGTGGCCGCGATGAAGGCCGACGGCGTCGAGTACGAGGAGCGCATGGAGCGCCTCCAGGACATCACGTACCCGAAGCCGCTGGAAGAGCTCCTCTTCCACGCGTACAACACCTACCGCAAGAGCCACCCGTGGGTCGGCGACCACCCGCTGTCGCCGAAGTCGGTGATCCGGGACATGTACGAGCGGGCGATGTCCTTCACGGAGCTGGTGTCCTTCTACGAGCTGGCCCGCACCGAGGGGATCGTGCTGCGCTACCTCGCCAGCGCGTACAAGACCCTGGACCACACCATCCCGGACGACCTGAAGTCCGAGGACCTGCAGGACCTGATCGAGTGGCTGGGCGAGATGGTGCGCCAGGTGGACTCCAGCCTGCTGGACGAGTGGGAGCAGCTCGCCAACCCCGAGGAGATGACCGCCGAGGAGGCCCAGGAGAAGGCCGACGAGGTCAAGCCGGTCACCACCAACGCCCGCGCCTTCCGCGTCCTCGTCCGCAACGCCATGTTCCGCCGCGTGGAGCTGGCCGCCCTCGACCACGTCGAGGAACTCGGCGAGATGGACGCCGGATCCGGCTGGGACGCCGAGGCCTGGGGCGAGGCGATGGACAAGTACTGGGACGAGTACGAGGATCTCGGCACCGGCCCCGACGCCCGCGGCCCCAAGCTGCTGGTCATCAAGGAGGAGCCGGAGAACGGGCTCTGGCGCGTCCGCCAGATCTTCGACGACCCGAACGGCGACCACGACTGGGGCATCAGCGCGGAGATCGACCTCGCGGCCTCCGACGCCGAGGGCCGCGCCGTCGTCCGCGTCACCGATGTCGGCCAGCTGTGAGCAGCTCGGGGTCCGTGGCAAGCCGAGGAGAATGAGAATCCCACCGATGACGAATCCGGCCGAGAGACTGGTCGACCTGCTCGACCTGGAGCAGATCGAGGTCAACATCTTCCGTGGCCGCAGCCCGCAGGAGTCCCTGCAGCGGGTGTTCGGCGGCCAGGTGGCCGGCCAGGCGCTGGTCGCCGCCGGCCGCACCACGGACGGCGAACGCCCGGTGCACTCGCTGCACGCGTACTTCCTGCGCCCGGGCCGTCCGGGCGTGCCGATCGTGTACCAGGTGGAACGGGTCCGCGACGGGCGATCCTTCACGACGCGCCGGGTCACGGCCGTGCAGCAGGGCCGCACGATCTTCAATCTGACCGCCTCCTTTCACAAGCCTGAGGAAGGACCGTTCGAGCACCAGCTGCCGCCGGCCCGCGAGGTGCCGGATCCCGAGGCGCTGCCGACGGTCACCGAGGAGATCCGCAAACATCTGGGGGCGCTGCCGGAGCAGTTGGAGCGGATGGCGCGCCGCCAGCCGTTCGACATCCGGTACGTCGACCGCCTGCGCTGGAACGCAGAGGAGATCGAGGGTGCCGAGCCGCGCAGCGCCGTGTGGATGCGCGCGGTCGGACCGCTCGGTGACGATCCGCTGGTCCACACCTGCGCGCTGACCTACGCCAGCGACATGACCCTCCTGGACGCGGTACGCATCCCGGTGGAGCCCCTGTGGGGGCCGCGGAACTTCGACATGGCCTCGCTGGACCACGCCATGTGGTTCCACCGGCCGTTCCGCGCGGACGAGTGGTTCCTGTACGACCAGGAGTCACCGGTCGCGACCGGCGGACGTGGGCTGGCCCGCGGACGCATCTACGACCTGCAGGGACGACTGCTCGTCTCGGTCGTGCAGGAAGGCCTGTTCAGGGCCCTGTAACAGCCGGTGCCAGGTGCCGCCTCCGGCGCGGGTGTTCAGACCCGCGCCGGCCGTGCCGGGCGGGAGCTTCTCCGCCGCAACCAGGCCCGCAGACCACGGGACGACCGCGACGGAACGGCCTGCGCCGGCTCGTGGCCCCGGGGCGCGGGTTGCACCACCGGTCGTCCGGTGAATTCCGGGGGCCGCACGCACGACTCCGAAGTCCGCAGCGGCAACCGGGCGTCCCGCACGGTCGACTCCGCGGGCCGTGGCGCGGATTCCAGGGCCCTCGTCGTCCCTCCCGTCGGCCGGATGACCGTCCGCTCCTCCACGCGCCCGGTGACCGTCCGTGCCATCGGCGGGACAGGACGTGCGATGGTGCGGGGCGTCGGCGGTACGCGGCGGGCGGCCGGGCGCGGGGCGGGCGAGGCCTCGCGTGCCTCGTCGACCGAGCGCGCCAGTTCGCTGCGCAGCCAGCCGACCTCGTCCGCGTCCTGCGCCGTCGTGATCCGCTCGGCGAGGTGGGCGGAGGGGGATCCGGGGAGGCCGTGGCCCGGTGGGGCGGGCCGGAACCGGTTCAGGTAGGCGCGCTCGTACGGGTCCTTGACGACGTCGGCGACCTCGACGGGCGCGAGCAGGGCGGCCACGGCCCCGGCGCGGGCCCACGGGTCCTCGGCCTGTCGCAGCAGGAATCCGAGGTGACGTCCGCGCCAGTTGCGTGCCCGCAGATCCACTCCGGCCGCCAGCTGGCTGCGCAGCGTCTCGGGCGTACGCCCCTTGAGCAGGTGCGCGTTCTCCGGGCCCGCCGCGAACTGGCGCAGCTCTTCCGCCAAATAGAGCCAGACCACGGCTCGGTAGCGGTTGAGGTAGAACGTGACGGGCACGAGAAGTCCCAGGCGGGCGAGCCGGCTGAACCTGCCGGCTGGGATCTCCATGAGGGCGGCACCCTCCGCCGTACCCACGACCTGCACCCGCTGACGGAGGGATTCGGGGAAGTCGTCCTCGGCGCGGAGGCGATCGATCTCCGCGCGCTCCACGTGCCGGCCCCCTCCCCCGCCCTCGTCGGGCACGGTCCGGATGCGGCCGAGCTGCACGGCGAGGTCGAATTCGCTTCGCTTGAGCCCGAGTTCGCGAGCGGCGCGGCTCGGCGTGCAGGTGGTGGGGCGGGGTGGGCCGAAGGTGCGTGCCGACATGGTCGTACTCCCCCGTGGAGTCCGTGGCTCACGCCCGGTGCGTTCGCCGTGCACTCACCGTAGCCGGTCGGTCGCATCTCGTGGCGAGCCTGTGGATAACTCCACGGGGGCAGGAAAAGCCGCAGGTCAGGCGTCCGACGTGCGAGTCCGCTCGGGGTGCCTGGCATCGACGCCGAGGTGCTCGCCGACCCTGTTGACGAGCAGGGTCATCTCGTAGGCGATCTGGCCGATGTCGGCCTCCGCACCACTGAGCACGCACAGACAACTGCCGGTGCCGGCCGCGGTCACGAACAGCACGGCGTCGTCGTACTCGATCATCGTCTGGCGCACTCTGCCCGCGCCGAAGTGGCGTCCCGAGCCCTTGGCCAGGCTGTGCAGCCCGGAGGCCACGGCGGCCAGGTGCTCGGCGTCCTCGCGGCGTAGGCCGGTGCTCGCTGCGGTGACCAGTCCGTCGTTCGACAGGACCAGTGCGTGGCGTACATGGTCAACGCGCTCGGTCAGATCGTCCAGGAGCCAGTCGAGACCCTGGTTCTGCGCCATGTCCGTCTCCCCGTGTGACGTCTCCCCCTGGCTGGAGGAACTCCCCGCCAGCCTTCCCCACGACCGGCGTGCGGGCAAGCAGGATGGGCCCATGGCAGAGAAGATGACCGATGAGGAGTGGCGGGCGTTCGTCTCGGACGGCACCCGCACCGGCAAGCTGTCCACCGTCCGCGCCGACGGGAGCCCTCATGTGGCTCCGATCTGGTTCCTGCTGGACGGGGAGGAGCTGGTGTTCAACACCGGCAAGGACACCGTGAAGGGCCGAAATCTGGCCCGTGACGGCCGGGTCGCCCTGTGCGTGGACGACGACCGTCCGCCGTTCCACTTCGTGGTGCTGAACGGCCGCGCCCGGCTGTCGGAGGACTTGGCCGAGTTGCGTCACTGGGCCACCCGGATCGCCGCCCGGTACATGGGCGAGGACCGCGCCGAGGAGTACGGCGCCCGCAACGGCGTACCGGGTGAATTCCTCGTCCGCGTCAGGATCGACAACGTGGTGGCGGTGCGGGACCTGGCGGCCTGAGCGCCGGGCTCATCCGACCGAGTCCAGAAGCCGGGCGGTGTGCATCCGCCCGGCGTACTCGACCAGCCGGATCAGCACTTCCTTGCCTGAGTCGCGGTCCCGCGCGTCGCACAGCACCACCGGTGTGCCGTGGTCGAGGTCGAGCGCGCGGGAGACGTCGTGGGCGCCGTAACCGCGGGCTCCGGCGAAGCAGTTGACGGCCACCACGAACGGGATGCGCCGGTGCTCGAAGTAGTCGACGGCGGGGAAGCAGTCCTCCAGCCGCCGGGTGTCCGCGAGGACCACGGCGCCGAGCGCTCCCTGGGCCAGTTCGTCCCACAGGAACCAGAAGCGGTCCTGTCCCGGTGTGCCGAAGAGGTAGAGGGACAGGCCGGAGCGGATCGTGATGCGGCCGAAGTCCATGGCCACGGTGGTGGTGACCTTCTGGTCCACACCGTCGGTGTCGTCCACCAACTGTCCGGCTTCGCTCAGGAGTTCCTCGGTGCGCAGCGGCCGGATCTCGCTGACGGCTCCCACCAGGGTCGTCTTGCCGACCCCGAAGCCGCCGGCGACGAGTATCTTCAGCGCCAGGGCGGAGGTGTCGCCGGCGGTGTCGGAGTGCTCGGAGACCATGATCACTTCTCTCGGGAGGGCCGGCTGCGGCCGGCGTCCGCGTGCTCCGGTGGTGCAGGCAGCATGATGACAACGGGGGCAGGCGTCGGGGGGATTGGAGCGAAGTGCACCCGATGTGACCGGCTCGTGCCCGATCGGTGGCGCAACGTGCCCGCTTCGGACGGAGCGGGACACGGCCAGGCGTACAGATGCGGACGCAACGAGGGGTGCGGCGGTGTCCGAACGTGCATCTACAGCGCTCGCAATCCCGCGATGACCTCGCGCAGAATCCGTTCGTCGGGCAGGCTCGCCGGCGGCACGGGGCGGCTGATCGTCACGCAGCCCAGTTCCAGGAGGTCCCCGAGGAGCACCCTGACCACGCCGACCGGAAGGTCCGCGTCCGCGGCGAGTTCGGCGACGGACTGCGTCTCCGGGCGGCACAGGTCGATCAGGGTCCGGTGTTCGGGGCCGAGCGCGGTGCCGTCGTCGAGGGCCGGTGCGGTGGGGTCGAGGGTGACGAGCGCGATCAGATCGAAGCGCACGCCGCTGGGCCCCGGCTGGGTGCGGCCACCCGTCATGGCGTACGGGCGGACCAGCGGCCCGGCCTCGCCGTCGTACCACTGGCTGCCCGGCTCGCGGGGCCCGCCGGTCGGGTTCTCGGTCATCGGTGCGGCCTTCCGGTTCATCCGGCGGCGGGTGGCTGCGCCGCGAGGCGCGGCGGCGTGTAGAGGTGCTCACCGACGCGTTTGACCAGGCGGGCCATCTCGTAGGCGACCAGCCCGATGTCGGCCGTGACCGCGGTGAGCAGGGCGAGGCAGGAGCCGTCGCCGGCGGCGGCCACGAAGAGGAACGCGTCGTCCATCTCGACCATGGTCTGGCGCACCCCGCCCGCTCCGAAGTGCCGTCCCGCACCCTTGGCGAGGCTGTTGAAACCCGAGGCCACGGCGGCGAGATGTTCGGCGTCCTCCCGCGCGAGGTCGGTCGAGGCACCGACCGCCAGGCCGTCGTTGGACAGCACGACGGCGTGCCGTACCTCGCCCACGCGCATCACGAGATCGTCGAGCAGCCAGTCCAGTTCGCCGGACCGCTGGCCGGTGTGGGGGTCCTGGATCATGCAGGGTCTCCTTCGCTGTCACTGCCCGTTCCGGGTTGCGGGGTGGCGCCGCGGCCGGGCTGCCTGCCACCGCCGCGCGTCCAGCCGTCGCGGTATGCCGTCATGCGGTCCCGTACGAGTTCGGGGGTGCGCCGGTCGTCACGGGCGGGCTGCGGAGCCGGCTCTTCGCTGCGCTGGTGGCGCAGTTGGGGGACGAGGTTCGCCTGACGCACCCGGCGCGGGAGGTCGTCGGAGGACTCGGAGTCCTCCGGAGGGCGGTGCGGCCGCAGGGCGGTGACGCCGGGGGGCGGGGGTTCGTGCGCGGCGCCATGGAGGCCCGGGCCTTCCGGGCCGGGTACGGGCCGGGTGCTGTGGGCACCGGCCGCCGTGCTCGCGCTGTGGGGTCCGGATGGCTGGTCGGTGCTGTGGGGGCCGGGTGCGGTGGCCGCCAGGGCGGGCCGGTCCGGCTGTGCCACGACGGCTGCCTCCTGCGGAGGGATCGCCCCGGGCACGCGCGCGTAGACGCGTTCCTGGCCGGGGCGGGCCTGCCCGTCCTCGTGGGAGGTCCGTGCTCTCACGCCGCTGTGCAGCAGGGCGGTCGGCAGCAGGACCACGGCGGTGGTGCCGCCGTAGGGGGAGGTCCGCAGATGCACCTTGATGTCGTGCCGGGAGGCGAGCCTGCTGACCACGAAGAGTCCCAGACGGTCGCTGTCGAAGAGGTCGAGCGCCTCGGACTGCTCGATGCGCCGGTTGGCCTCGGCGAGGGTCTCGGCGCCCATGCCGAGTCCCCGGTCCTCGATCTCCAGTGCGTAGCCGTTGCCGACCGGTTCCCCGGTGACGCGCACGCGCGTGTGGGGTGGTGAGAACTGTGCGGCGTTCTCGACGAGTTCGGCGAGCAGATGGGTGAGGTCGGCGACCGCCGCACCGATGACGTGGGCCTCGGGGAACTGACGCACCTCCACGCGCGCGTAGTCCTCGACCTCCGAGACGGCGGCGCGTACGACGTTGGTCAGGGACACCGGCATGCGCCAGGCCCGGCCGGGCGCGGCACCGGAGAGGATGATCAGGCTCTCGGCATGGCGTCGCATCCGGGTGGTGAGGTGGTCCAGGCGGAACAGGTCGCTCAGTTCGTCGGGGTCGTCGGAGCGCCGTTCCATGCTGTCCAGGAGGCTGAGCTGGCGATGGACCAGGACCTGGCTGCGGCGGGCCAGGTTGACGAAGACTCCCGCGATTCCGCTGGCGAGTTCGGCGCGCTCCACGGCGGCGCGGAGCGCGGCGCGGTGCACGGTGGTCAGGGCTTCCGCGACCTGGCCCGTCTCGTCCTCGGCCGGTGGTCCGGCGGGCGCCTCGGCCTGAATGTCGATCTCTTCGCCCGCGCGCAGCTTCCGCATCGCCTCGGGGAGCTTGCGGCGGGCGATCTCCAGTGCGTCGTTGCGCAGGCTCACGAGTTCGACCACGAGTGCCCGCCCGATGCGGACGGAGATGACGAGGGAGGCGGCGACGGCGGCGAGTCCCAGGAGCACAGCGGCGCCCGCCGGGCTGAGCAGGCCGCGGGCGACCGGGTCGGCACGGCCGGCGACGGCACGACCCGTGGCCGTCGCGATGGTCCGCATGCCGTCCTGCACGCGCGCGTGGGCGGCGCTCCAGGCGGCCTGCGGTGCCGCGTCGTCCGGTTCGGCTCCCGGTCCGGCGGTGAGCAGCTTGTCCTCGGCGGCGCCGAGGGCGGTGTGCGCACGGCTGCGCGCCAAGTCCTGCCAGGCGGCGCGCTGGGCGGCGGGCAGATCGGAGACGGCGGTCTCGGTGAGCGCACGGCGGGTGGCGACGGCAGCGCCGAACAGCCGTAGCCGCTTCCCCTGCAGGGCGTTGGTGGTCCGCGCGCTGCCGAGCAGGGCATCCTCCTGGGCCAGTGCTTCGGCGGCCCGGGAGAATTCGAGCAGCACGCGCGCGTCGGAGGCGACATCGGCCTGTTGGACGCCGGTGAGGGCACCGTCCACGGCGAAGGCCGCGCCGATGGCCTTCGTGTACCGCGTGTACGTCTGGTCCCAGCCTGCCTTGTGGCCTCGTACGGCCGTCCGCAGCGTGCGCAGCTGCTCCGCGCCGGTGACGAAGGCGTCGAGGCGGCCGGAGACGCCGGCGGGCAGTTCCTGGCTGTCGGCGACGGTGCTGTGCCCGCCGAGCCGAAGCCTGGCCACGGCCCGGTCGGTGCGGGCCGCTAGATCTTCGAGGTCGCCGCCGTTCCCGGCGCGCGGGTCCGTGGCGTAGCGCACGGCCGCGGTGCGCTCGGCCTGCAGCGCGGTGACGGCGGCGGCCACCGGGGTGCGCAGGTCGGCGTCGACCCGCTGGGACTGGCGCAGCCGGGCGACGTCCTGGGCGGTGGTGACGGTGGCGTACGCCCAGAGGGCGAGGAGGGAGACGACGGGCACCATCAGAAGGCTGACCACCTTGGCGCGCACGGTCCGGGGACGCAGGTGCCGGCGGCCTCCCCGCGCGCGTGCCGTGGCGGGCGGAGTGCCGAGCGGGCGGTCGGCGCCCTCGTCGGCGGGCGGTCCGGCGTGCGCGCGGCGTCCGCGCGGGCGGTGTGCCGGGGCGGCGGCTTTCTCAGGGCTACGGGGTGGGCGCATGGCCTCCTCGCTCGGGACGTGGTCGGTGCGCTCGGGCCGGGTCCCGCTAGCGGGCGACGCTCTCGACGGCCCGCTGGGCGGAGGCGGAGGCCTCGCGCTCGTCGGCGGTGGGCGAGAGGGCGACGAAGGCCGAGGTGATGAACAGGTAGGACCCGAGGCCGACGGCGAGGGGGAAGATGAACTGCATCGCCGTGGCCCCGGGCAGGGCGTCGCCGGAGGGGTCCACACGCACGCTCACCGCGAACATCCCGGTGTAGTGCATGCTGCTGACGGCCGCTCCCATGACGAGGGAGGCGACGGTGACCGCGAGGGGTGACTTGATGTTGAGTCCGGCCCACAGGGCCGCGGTCGCCGCGACCACGGCGATCAGGACCGACAGTCCGACGAGGACGGGGTCGTACCTGACGTCGCCGTGCAGCCGGACCGCCGCCATGCCCAGGTAGTGCATGCTGGCGACGCCCAGCCCGGTGGTGAGTCCGCCGAGGAGGAGGGCGCGGTTGCGGTCGCGGCTGTAGCCGACGGCGAAGACGCCGGCGCAGACGACGACCATGGCGACGAGAAGGCTGAGGATGGTCAGCGGCACGTCGTAGCGGATGTCGCTGCCGCTGACGCGGAAGCCGAGCATGGCCACGAAGTGCATGGTCCAGATGCCCGTCCCGATGGCGGAGGCCGCGGTGACGAGCCAGTTGCGGCGCGAGCGGCCGGTGGTGGCGAGCGCGCGGACGGTGCAGCGCAGTCCGAGCGCGCCGCCTATACAGGCCATCACGTACGACAGCACGGGTGTCAGCCAGCCGAAGGCGGCGTGGTCCAGGTGTCCCATGGCCCCGGGACGCTAGCGGGGGCAGGGGCGCACAAAGGGGGCGCATTTCGAAAAGTGTCGGAATGTGGCGCACAGTTGCGACGGAACGATCGCCTCCCGCTCGAACATGCGCGCAGAGACATCCCTCCTGACGGTGAGGAATCATGCGGAACATGAGCGACGACCACACACATGTCCAGGAGTTCTTCACCGCCCGCGCCGCCGACTGGGACAGCCGGTTCCCGGACGACGGCCCCGCCTACGCGGCCGCCGTGGCCGACCTGCGCCTGCGGAAGGGGGATCGTGTGCTGGACGCCGGCTGTGGCACGGGACGCGCCCTGCCGCCCCTGCGAGCCGCCGTGGGCCCCTCGGGAGTGGTGCTGGGCGCCGACCTGACCCCGGCGATGCTCCGGGCCGCCGTGGGGGCGGGCAGAAACCGCCACGGGCGGCTGCTGCTCGCCGATGTCGCCGCGCTGCCGCTGCGTTCGGGTTGCCTGGACGCCGTGTTCGCGGCCGGCCTGATCGCCCACCTGCCGCATCCGGTGGACAACCTGCGGGAACTGGCCCGTGGCGTGCGGCCGGGCGGCACGCTCGCGCTCTTCCATCCCATCGGCCGCGCGGCACTGGCGGCGCGTCAGGGCCGCCGGATCACTCCCGACGACCTGCGGGCCGAGCCCAATCTCCGGCCGCTCCTGGCCCGCTCCGGCTGGCGCATGACGTCGTACGTCGACGAGGACGCCCGTTTCCTCGCGCTCGCGGTGCGCGAGGGCTGACGGCGCCAGGCGGGTCAGCCCGTGCCGGCGACGGCCGCCGCGAAGGCGTCGGGGTTGTCGAACATGACGTTGTGCCCGGCGCCGGGCACCGTCACCACGCGCACTCCGGCGGTTTCCAGGCGTTCCCGGCCCGCGAGTTCGCCGCTGTGCTCGCCCTGGAGGAAGACGCGGTCGACGGCCAGACCCTCCAGGAGCGTACGCATCACGGGGTCGGAACCCTTGCGCAGGCCGACGGCACTGCGGTGCAGGGCACGCGGGTCGGCCAGCCGCATGGTGGCCGCCCACAGCGGGCCGACCGCCTCGAGCACGCGCGCGTGCTCCCTTGCGACGAACTCGTCCTCCCCGTAGGCGGCGATGCCGCTGCTGGCGGCCGTCGACGGCGGAAAGGCGTCCAGGTTGGCCTCCGTCAGCACCAGCCGGGAGACGAGGTCGGGACGCCGGTGGGCGAGGACGATGGCGACGGCGCCGCCCATGCTGTGCGCGATCAGTTCCGCGCCGGTGGCGCCGGCCGCGTCCAGGGCGGCCCCGACCGCGTCGGCGTGGTCCTCCAGCGTGTACCCGAAGTCCGCGGGCCGGTCGCTCGTGCCGTGTCCGGGCAGGTCCACGAACAGGCTGCGTCGGCCCGTGAGTTCGGGCCGGGCCGCGATGTGCGCGTGGTACACGGCGGACATCGATCCCAGTCCGTGCAGGTACACCCGGGCGGGGCCCGCCCCGGGCACCTCGGTCCACCGGATGCGGCTACCCCTGCTGTCGAACGTGGCCTGCTGCACCGTGCCCCTCCCTGCGTTCAGCGACACCCCACGATACATCGACACCGATGTATGCCGCCAGAGCAGTATTGGCTGGGCGAGGTATCCCTGCGCCAGAATGCGTCCATGCTCGAACTCGCCATCCTCGGTTTCCTGTGCGAAGCCCCGCTGCACGGTTACGTCCTGCGCCGCCACATCGCGGCGCTCACCGGCCACGTGCGCCCCGTCGCCGAGAGCACGCTGTACCCGGCGATCAAGCGCATGGAGAAGGCCGGCCTGCTCGTGCGGGCCACCGAGCCCGGCGCCGTGGCCGCACCACGCCATGTGCTGCGGTTGACCGAGGAGGGCGGGCGCGAGCTGAGGCGCCGGCTCGCCGAGCCCGCCCAGCGCGAGATCACCGACGAGAACCACTGGTTCACGCTGCTCGCGTTCCTGCGGCACCTGGAGGACCCCGCCGCACAGGCGGCCGTACTGCGGCGCCGGCTGGCCTTCCTGGAGGAGCCGGCGAGCTTCTTCTACGACGGCGAGCGGCCGCTGCGCGCCGAGGAACTGGACGACCCGTTCCGGCGGGGTGTCCTCACCATCGCGCGCGCCACGAGCCGGGCCGAACTGGCCTGGCTGCGCGAGATGCTGGCGTCACTCGACGGGGTCGGCCGCTGAGGCGTCCCGGTGCCGTACCGGGCAGCCGCGCAGCCCGGGGACCAGGCGGGTGCCCAGGTCGGCCACGCGGTAGCCGTCCGGATAGCCCTTGACCTCCCAGTTCTGGCGCGCGAAGTGGGGGCTGCGGCGCGGCGGCAGCAGCCGGACCACCCGGCCGCGCGTCCGAACGGCGCGGCGCACCAGCGCGGAGGTGGCCGCACCCGGTCGCGGGTAGCGGAACGCGCGCAGCAGCGGCTCGTCGAGCAGGGCGAGCGTCGCCGTGCGCAGCAGGGGCGCCAGCGGGCGCGGATACCAGGACGCCATCAGGCCGAGGGTGGCGTCGGAGACCCGCCGGGCCTCCTCGTCCCAGCCGAAGTGGGCTTCTTCGTAGGCGTCGAGGAGGGCTTCGAACTCCTCGTAGGTGCGGGGGATGTCCGGAATGCCCATGTGTCGGCCGAGGGTGCGGTAGTACTCGGTGGTGGCGACGATCTCGTGCCGGGACAGCCGCCGCCAGCCGTAGGCGTCGATCCAGCGCCGGGGCATCACCACGAACGTGCTCAGCACGTACCGCATGTCGTCGTCGCTGATGTCGTAGCTGCGGTGCATCTGGTTGATGCGGCGGATCGCGGTGCGCCCCTCCTGCGCGGCGAAGCCGTGTTCCACGATGGTGTCGAGGAGCAGCACCGTGTCGTCGTACCGCTTCTGCGTCCGCTCGGTCAGCTCCGCCGTCCGCGCGAGCAGCCGGCCGATGCCGGGCACCGCGTAGGTGCGGTACAGGGCCAGTTCAAGGGCTCGTGTGTAGTCCCAGGGGAACTCGTACGCCACGCTGATCCGGTAGATCTCCGGCGCGTCCGCCACCGGGTCCAGCCGACGGATCTGCTCCAGCCGCTCAAACCGCTTCACCGCGTCGCCCCCCTTCTGCCGCCGAGTGTCCAACTCTACGTTGTGAGGCAGGAGATGGGCGATCATTCCGACGCCCGTCCGGGGAGAGGATGGTCCGCGTGTTCGACATGATCCGCAGGTACGCAGGCAGGTTCCGCACGTCCACGCCCGCGCGGCCGGAGAGCACCCGGGACAGGCGCGCGCACAACTTGTTCGAAGCGGCGGCCGTCTACGTGGCGGCCCGCGCGGAGGACGACCAGGACCGGATCGAGGAGGCGGCGGCCTGGGTGTCGCCGGAGGCGCTGTCCTTCGGGGTGAGCGAGCTGGCCTGCCGGGCGGTGGTCGCCCTGGCACGGGAGCGCGACACGTCCCCGGACGCCGTGGCCCGGGACCTCCTCGGGCTGCCCGCGGCCTGAGCGGAACAGCCCTCTCCAGTTGTGGCCCGTTTCGCCCCTGTCCAGGCGGAAACCTGCAGCTCCGCGTGGTGCGCGGAGTCGTGACAAGCAGCTTCCGCTCGCACTAGGGTGCGCGCCGATGGACGACCACTGGGGAGGCAGGGATGGCTGGGACGGACGATGAGGCCGTCGCCGCCGCGGACGATGCGCTGTACGTGCTGACGGCGGTGCTGCTGACGCCGGCGCAGTTTCCGAGCGTGCTGGGCGACGACTACCCGGAGGCGTGCGCGGCACTGGACCTCGCGCCGCGCGCCGACGGGTACGGCCTGGTGCTGGGCCAGGACGGGGAGGGCGCTCGCTGGACGGTCGTCATCGACGACGTCTCGCTGGTCGCCGTGGCGATCGCGTCCTGGGACTGCGGCATGGAGTACGAGCTGTCGCCGGACGAGCGCGCGGTCGTGACCGCCCTTCCGGGGTGGCCGCTGGCCGTCGCTGTCGCGGCACCCGGCGTGCCCGCTCCGCACGACCCTGCTCCCGAGGAGGCGGGCCGGCCGGCGCTCAGCCCGCCGGACACCGGCTCCTGGGGGCCCGCCCAGCGCCGTCTGGGTGCCGACGAGATCGCGCTGCAGTGGGCCGCCTGGCGCGAGCAGATCGACGACGCCGACTTCCCCGCGCCGGGTGAGCAGCCGAAGGCCGCGGAGTCCGCGCCGGAGGCCGAGGGTGGTTCGTCCGGCGGGCACGCCGGTGTCCGCCGGGTGCTCTCGGAGGCGCGTGCCTATGTCGACTCCCCGCCCCCGCTCGGCCGGGTGCGCTCGTCGTTCGCCCCGGGCGACGCCCGGACCCTGCGCGCCGACGGCCCCGGCTGGTCGATGGTCGCCCGCACCGACGACATCGCGTTCGTCCTGCTCGACGAGGAGCCTGGTGAGGTCCTGCCGGTGGGCCGCGGCCCGGAGCTGCCGGGACTGCTGGAGGCGCTCGACAAGATGGCCGTACGGCCCCTGTGAGCCGGGGCGGCCGGGCCAGGCCTCCCGGGCCGCTCCAGGAGTCGTGCCGCGGGTGGCGGCGCGGCCCCCGACGGCTGGGCCGGCCCGCGCGGGCGCCTCGGCGACCGGTCCCGCGCCGTGCGCCGGCGCGTCAGCGGCCGAGCTCCTTGCGGGTGACCCGGCGCAGCCTGCGCCGCTGCGAGGGGTCCAGGGCGAGGTACGCGGCCACCGGGACTCCCACGACGATCAGGAACGCCACCCACCAGGGCAGCCA
Organism: Streptomyces sp. NPDC088810; assembly: GCF_044750305.1. Taxonomy (NCBI): domain Bacteria; kingdom Bacillati; phylum Actinomycetota; class Actinomycetes; order Kitasatosporales; family Streptomycetaceae; genus Streptomyces; species Streptomyces sp. NPDC088810. Next base: position 231,127 of record NZ_JBIVJQ010000003.1, on the reverse strand, counting down.
TATGAGCAGGATCAGCCCGACCGCCACGCCACCTGCGGCGATCTTCGCGTTCATCGACATGAGCGTCGCCTCCTTCGCGGCCACTGCCGCTCTCTGATCTGAGAACGGCCTCCCGCTCCCCGCGGTTCCACGCGCCGCCCCTGAGACATCCCTGAGACCCGCCCCTAGGAGCCTCTCCTCGGCCTGCCGGTCCGCGGCTCGACCCCAGCACTCGACAGCGGCAGCGGTCATCGTGCTGTACCCTCGGCGACTCCGATCGAGTAGTCAAATTTGAGGAGTGTGGCAGAGCTGTGCAGACGATCCCCTCGGCACCACCCTCCGACCTGTCCCAACTGGCCCAGTGCTGCGTGGTTTTCCTGCCGTCCGACCCCGCGCGGACGGGCCGGATCGGGTTCTGGCGACCGGACGGCGGGACTCCGCCCAGGCCCGCGGACGGCTCCCTGACCGATCTGGAGCTGGCGGTGCCCATGGCGGACGGCGGCGTCGAGCGCGTCCCGGTGCCCGTCCTCCTGCTGCCTGTCCGCAGTGCGCTCCCGGTGCTCACGCGCGCGCGTGCGCTGCCGCGAGAGCACCGGGCCGCGGCCTTCTGGCGGACCGCGTACCAACTCGCCCTGGGTTTCCTGGCCCGCGGTCTGCTCCTGCCGGGCCTGTCCCCCGGCGACCACGACACCTGGCGCGTGGGTCCGCTGTCGGCACGCGATGCGGAGCTGATCCGGGAACTCGCCGCCGCCATGCCTCCGGAGGCTCATGCCGTGCCGCTCCCGGGGGACGGGCCGCCGCGGCTGCCCGACCCGGAGCGGCTGCTGCGCGCCTTCCTCGACGCGGTCGCCGACGTGCTCCCGCGCTCCCCCGCCGCCCCGCTGGTGACCGGTGGCCCCGCGTACGCGGCCCCCGAGCCGCAGCATCTGCCCGCGCTGCGCGCGTGGGCCGACAACATCGCCGCCGGCCATGACGCGGGAGTGCGGCTGTCGCTGCGCGTTGAGGCGTCCGGGCTCGACGACGCCCTGTCCCAGGACGACGATCCGGTCCGCTTCCGAGCGGCACTCCAGGTGCACGGTGGCAGCGGATCGGACGACGTCATGGACGCCGCCGGTCTGTGGGCCGGTGCGGACACCGGGCGCGCGGCGTCCGCTCCCCGCGCGCGTGCGGACACCCTGCTGGCACTGCGCCGCGCCGCCCGGGCCTGGCCCCCGCTGGCCCCCCTGCTCTCCGCCGCGGTGCCCGACGCGGTGGACCTCGCCGACGAGGAGATCGCCGAGCTGCTGGGCGAGGGCGCGCGGGCGCTGGCCGCGGTGGGAGTCGAGGTGCACTGGCCGAAGCACCTGGCGCGCGGCCTCACCGCACACGCGGCCCTCGGCCCGCCGGACGACGGCACCGCCTCGCCCGGAGCGGCCTCAGCCCCGCCGTCGTTCCTCTCCGCGGACGCGGACGTCACGTTCCAATGGTGGTTCGACCTGGGCGGGCGGGAGTTGTCCCGGGAGGAGCTGGACCGGCTCGCGGAGGCCAAGCGTCCGCTGGTGCGGCTGCGCGACGGGTGGGTCCTGGTCGATCCGCGGGAGGCGGAGCGGGCCCGGACCGAGCCGGACCGTTCCCTCGCTCCCGTCGAAGCGTTGGCGGCGGCGCTGACGGGTACGGCGGAGGTCGACGGCCGGCGGGTCGACGTACGGCCCACGGGATGGCTGGCGGGACTGCGGGAGCGGCTCACGGCCACCGAGCCGGCCGCCGGCGTCGCACAGCCGCCGGGCCTGGCCGCGACTCTGCGGGACTACCAGCTGCGCGGCCTCGACTGGCTGGCCCGCACGACCTCCCTCGGCCTGGGCTGCTGCCTGGCCGACGACATGGGGCTCGGCAAGACGATCACGCTGATCGCGCTGCATCTGCACCGGCAGACGGACCCCCGGGCGGCCGGGCCCACGCTCGTCGTGTGCCCGGCCTCGCTGCTCGGCAACTGGCAGCGTGAGATCGAGCGGTTCGCCCCCGGCGTGCAGGTGCGCCGGTTCCACGGACCCGGGCGCGACCTGGGGGCTCCGGGGGACGGGGAGTTCGTCGTGACGACGTACGGGACGATGCGCCTGGACGCGGCGCGGCTCGCCGGGGTTCCCTGGGGAATGGTCGTGGCCGACGAGGCCCAGCACGTGAAGAACCCCTACTCCGCGACCGCGCGGGCCCTGCGCTCGATCGGCGCACGCGCGCGCGTGGCGCTCACGGGCACTCCGGTGGAGAACAACCTCACCGAACTGTGGGCGATCCTCGACTGGACGACACCCGGCCTGCTCGGCGGTCTCGGCAGCTTTCGCGCGCGGTACGCGCAGCCCGTCGAGGGTGGCGGCGACCCCGCCGCCGCACAGCGGCTCGCCCGGATCGCCGGACCGTTCCTGCTGCGGCGACGCAAGTCCGATCCGGGCATCGCCCCCGAGCTTCCGCCGAAGACCGAGACCGATCACCCGGTCGCGCTCACGTCTGAACAGGCGGGTTTGTACGAGGCATTGGTGCGCGAGACCCTGGCTCGTATCGCGACCGCCGACGACATGGCCCGCCGGGGCCTGATCGTGCGGCTGCTGACCGGCCTGAAGCAGATCTGCAACCACCCGGCGCAGTTCCTGAAGGAGGAGGATCCGCGGCTCGCGGGTCGCTCGGGGAAGCTGGAGCTGCTGGACGAACTGCTCGGCACCATCCTCGCGGAAGGCTCGGGCGTGCTGGTCTTCACCCAGTACGTGCGCATGGCCCGGCTGCTCGAACGGCACCTGGCGGCCCGCGGGGTGCCCTCGCTGCTGCTGCACGGCGGGACGCCGGTCGCCCTGCGGGAGGCTCTGGTCCGGCGCTTCCAGGCGGGCGAGGCGCCGGTGTTCCTGCTGTCGCTCAAGGCCGCCGGAACGGGACTGAACCTCACCCGGGCCGAGCATGTCGTGCACTACGACCGCTGGTGGAATCCGGCGGTGGAGGCACAGGCCACCGACCGCGCGTACCGCATCGGGCAGACCCGCCCGGTGCAGGTGCACCGGCTGATCGCCGAGGGGACACTGGAGGACCGTATCGCGGAGATGCTGGGCCGCAAGCGGGAGCTGGCCGAGGCCGTGCTCGGCACCGGTGAGGCGGCCCTGACGGAGCTGTCGGACGAGGAACTGGCCGCACTGGTGGAACTGCGCGGGGAGGCGCGATGAGCCGCTATGACGACGAGCACGGCCGTGACGTGGGGCGCACGTTCGCCGCGCTGCCGCCCGCGCGCGGGCATGGCTTCGCCCGGAGCTGGTGGGGGCGCGCCTGGCTGCAGGCCCTGGAGGACGCGGCGCTGGAAACGGCGGCGGTCAAGGCGGGACGCCGGCTCGCGCGCGCGGGCGGCGTGGGCGCGGTGACCGTGCGGCCGGGCCGGGTGACGGCCGTCGTACGCGACCCCGGAGGCGCGGCGCACCGGGCTGATGTCCTGCTGCCGGAGCTGTCCGCCGAGGAGTGGGCGCGGTTCCAGGATCTCGCCGTGGAGCAGGCCGGGCACATGGCCGCGCTGCTCGACCGGGAGCTTCCGCCCCATCTGATCGAGGACGCGGCGGTGGCGGGGATCGACCTCCTGCCGGGTCTCGGTGATCTGGAACCGGAATGCGACTGCGGCGCCTGGGACCATTGCGGGCACACGGCCGCGCTGTGCCACCAGGTGGCGCGGCTGCTGGACGAGGATCCGTTTCTGCTGCTGCTGGTGCGCGGGCGGGAGAAGGACGCCTTCCTGACCGAGCTGCACGTCCGCGGCACCGCGCAGCCGTCCGGGGCGTCACCGGCGACCGCGGGGGTGGACGCGGCCGAGGCATGGGCGGCTGCCGACGTCGTGCCGCCGCTGCCCGAACTGCCCGGACTCCCGCAGGGCATCGGCACACCGCCATCCCTCACCGCCGAGGCTGTCGCGGCGCCCGGGATCGACACCGCGGCACTGGAGCACCTGGCCGGCCGTACCGCGGCGGAGGCCTATCGGCTGCTGGTGGCCGCCCGAGGCGTCGGCCCTTGGGCCGGCACTGACCTGACGGCCGCCCAGGACGCCGTACGGCTGGCCTGCGGACCGGCACCCGCCGTCGTCACCGAGCGACTCGCCTCGGGGTCGGGGCGTGGCCGAGACGGGCTGGCGGCGGCCGCCGGTGCCTGGCGGCTGGGTGGTGCGGCGGCGCTGACCGTGCTCGACGAGGAGCGGGAGGTGGAGGGCGTGGCACTCACGCGCGCGCGTGCCGCCCTGGAAGGGGCCTGGGAGGCGGACGAGCGGCCGGAGTTCCACCGGAGCGGCAACCGGTGGACCGTGCAGGGTGAGGGCGTTCAGCTGCGGCTCGACCGCGAGGGCCACTGGTGGCCGTACCGCGACGAGGCAGGCCGCTGGATACCGGCGGGCGGGTCGGACCCCGACCCGGCGACGGCACTGGCCTCGGTACGGCCCGGGGCAGGTGAGCCGGGAGACTTCTGACATCCGGTCCTCACGAGGCCGGCACGATCCGATGAGCCGCGGTCGCCGGCCGTTCACCCCGGTGTGGGCGGGCGTTCCTCCGGGGGCCCGAGGGTGGCCGCAGCCAACGACCTTGTTCCCAGGAGGCCCGATGTCCCCGCATGCCGCCGGCCGGCGCCACGTCCACCGTTGTGTCGCCACCGGTCTGCCGCTGGCCCTGGCCGCCGTCCTCGTGGCCGCGGGGACGGCCACCGCGTCGACGTCGGGGGACGCCCGCGTCGTCCGCACGGCAACCCTCGGCGAGATCCCGCTCGGCGCGTTCAGCAACGCGCTGCTCCCCGGCAGTGTGGCCGACGACCACGGGGTGAAGCTGGGCGGCATCGGCAGCGACATCTACCCGGCGGGCCGCAAGGGCGAGTACTGGACGGTGACCGACCGCGGCCCCAACGGTCAGATCAAGGTCGACGGCAAGAAGCGGCGCACCTTCCCGGTGCCCGGATTCGACCCCGCGATCGTGAAGATCCGGGTCTCCGGCGACAGGGTCGCGGTCGTCGACGCGATCCCGCTGACCACCTCCTCCGGGAAGGCCGTCACCGGGTTGCCGGACCAGAAGGGCCGGGACGAGGCGCCGTACTCCTACGACGCGAGCACGCCGCTCTCCTGCGACCCGAACGGCCTGGACACCGAGGGCATCGTCCGGGCCGGGGACGGCAGCTTCTGGCTCGTGGACGAGTACGGGCCGTCTCTGGTGCACGTCTCCGCGCGCGGGAGGGTCCTCGCTCGCTATGTGCCCAAGGGGCTCGGTCCGACCGGCGCGGACTACCCGGTGGTGGAGGCGCTGCCGTCGATCCTGCTGCACCGGAAGACCAACCGGGGGTTCGAGGGGCTGGCGCAGCTTCCCGGTGGTGACCTGGTGATGGCTCTGCAGAGCCCGCTCTCGGTGCCGGACGGGGACGCGGGGGACGCCTCGCGCACCACGCGACTGCTGCGCTTCTCGCCGCGCGAGAGGGCCGTCACGGCCGAGTACGCCTACCGTTTCGACCCGGTCGGCGTGGTCGACCCGGGCGAGGACGACCCCTCCGAGCTGAAGATCTCGTCGGTGGTGGCGGTCGGCCGCGACCGGCTGCTCGTCGAGGAGCGCACGGACAAGGCGGCCCGGCTGCACCTGGTCAGGCTGCGGAAGACGTCCGACATCCTCGGCGGCCGGTGGGACGACGACGCGACGTCGCCCTCGCTGGAGCAGCTGGACGACCCGGCGACCGCGGGTGTGCCGGTGCTGTCCAAGCAGCTCGTGGTGGACCTGGGCAAGGTCGCCGGGGTGCCCGGGAAGATCGAGGGCATCGCGCGCGTGGATCGCGACACGCTCGCGCTCATCAACGACAACGACTTCGGGATGACCGACGGGGCGGGCGCGTTCGACGCCCAGGGCCGGCTGGTCGACAGCGGGGTCAGGACGACCGTGACGTACGTCCGGCTGCCCGGGAAGCGGTGACCCCGGCCTCGCGGCCGGGAGGGCCGGGCTGAGCCGCTGCCGCTCACCCCGGCCCTTCTCCGTTCACCCCGGCCCTTCTCCGGTCAGCCCCGTGCGCCCAGCAGGTGGTCCATCGCCAGCTGGTCGAGGCGTTCGAAGGCCATCCCGCGCGCGGCGGCCGCCTCCACGTCGAAGTCCTCGAAGGCCGCGCGGTCGGCGAGCAGGGCCTGCAGGCCGTCGGCCGCGGTCGGCCGGGCCAGCTCGTCCAGGCGCGACGCGCGCAGCGCCTCCTGTACCTCCGGGTCGGCGCGGAAGGCGGCCGCACGCTCCTTGAGGACGAGGTAGTTGCGCATGCAGCCCGCCGCCGACGCCCACACGCCGTCGAGGTCCTCCGTCCGCGGCGGCTTGAAGTCGAAGTGGCGCGGCCCGTCGTAGCCGGCGCTCTCCAGGAGGTCGACGAGCCAGAAGGCGGCCCGCAGGTCACCCGCGCCGAACCGCAGGTCCTGGTCGTACTTGATCCCGGACTGGCCGTTGAGGTCGATGTGGAAGAGCTTGCCCGCCCACAGGGCCTGCGCGATGCCGTGCGGGAAGTTCAGCCCGGCCATCTGCTCGTGGCCGACCTCCGGGTTGACGCCGTACAGCTCGGGCCGCTCCAGGCGCTCGATGAAGGCAAGCGCGTGACCGACGGTGGGCAGCAGGATGTCACCGCGGGGCTCGTTCGGCTTGGGCTCGATGGCGAACTTCAGCTCGTAGCCCTGGGAGGTGACGTACTCGCCGAGGAGGTCGAAGGCCTCCTTCATGCGGTCCAGGGCGGCGCGTACGTCCTTTGCGGCCCCGGACTCGGCGCCCTCGCGGCCGCCCCAGGCGACGTACGTCTTCGCGCCCAGTTCGGCCGCCAGGTCGATGTTGCGGATCGTCTTGCGCAGGGCGTAGCGGCGCACGTCGCGGTCGTTGGCGGTGAACGCGCCGTCCTTGAAGACGGGGTGCGTGAAGAGGTTCGTGGTGGCCATCGGCACGGTCATGCCGGTGGCGTCCAGGGCCTGCCGGAACCGCTTGATGTGCGACTCGCGCTCGGTGTCCGAGGAGCCGAAGGGGATCAGGTCGTCGTCGTGGAAGGTCACTCCGTAGGCGCCGAGCTCCGCCAGGCGCTGCACCGTCTCGACCGGGTCGAGGGCGCGGCGCGTGGCGTCACCGAACGGGTCCCTTCCCTGCCAGCCGACGGTCCACAGGCCGAAGGTGAACCTGTCCTCGGGGGTGGGCTGGTAGTTCATGCCGCGGCTCCTTGCTGCGTACGACTATTCGTCATGGCAGTTTACAAATTAGTATGCCAAGGCACCGCTGGGAAGAGACAAGATGTCTTCGACAGCAAGGTGTCTTCGACAGCCCACCGCACATTCCCGCGGAGCCGCGGAAGAGGGAGAGCCCGATGTCAGCAGTCGAGGGTCCGCTCGTCGTCGGGGTGGACACGTCCACCCAGTCCACGAAGGCACTGGTCGTCGACGCGGCCACCGGGCAGGTGGTGGCCGGCGGCCAGGCCCCGCACACCGTGACCTCCGGGGCGGGCCGGGAGAGCGATCCGCGTCAGTGGTGGGACGCGCTGTGCGCGGCGCTGCGCCAGTGCGGTGACGCGGCGCACGAGGCGGCGGCGGTGTCGATCGGCGGCCAGCAGCACGGCCTGGTCACCCTGGACGAGCACGGCGAGCCGGTACGCCCGGCACTGCTGTGGAACGACGTCCGCTCGGCACCGCAGGCCCGCCGCCTGGTGGAGGAGCTGGGCGGGCCGAAGGCCTGGGCGGAGCGCACCGGCAGCGTGCCCGGCGCGTCCTTCACGGCCACCAAGTGGGCGTGGCTCGCCGAGCACGAGCCGGAGGCGGTCCGCGCGACCCGGGCGGTACGCCTCCCCCACGACTACCTCACCGAGCGCCTGACCGGGCAGGGCACGACCGACCGCGGCGACGCCTCGGGAACCGGCTGGTGGGCGTCCGGGACGGAGGCGTACGACGAGGAGACACTGGCGCATATCGGTCTCCACCCGGCGTTGCTGCCCCGCGTCGTGCGCCCCGGCGAGGTGGCCGGCACCGTGCGGGACAGCCACGACCTGCCGTTCTCCAAGGGCACGCTGGTGGCCCCGGGCACCGGCGACAACGCGGCGGCGGCGCTGGGCCTCGGCCTCAGGCCCGGCACCCCGGTGCTGAGCCTCGGCACCTCCGGCACGGTCTACGCCGTCTCCCGGCGCCGCCCCACCGATCCCACCGGCACGGTGGCCGGCTTCGCCGACGCGCGCGGGGACTGGCTGCCGCTGGCCTGCACCCTGAACTGCACCCTCGCGGTGGACCGCGTCGCGGCCCTGCTGGGCCTGGACCGGGAAGCCGTGGAAGGCGGCGGCTCGGTGACGCTGCTGCCGTACCTGGACGGCGAGCGCACCCCGAATCTTCCGCACGCCTCCGGACTGCTGCACGGGCTGCGTCACGACACCACGGCGGGTCAGCTGCTCCAAGCCGCGTACGACGGCGCGGTGCACGCACTGCTCGGGGCGCTCGACCTGGTCCTCGACCAGGACGCGGACCGCAGCACCCCGCTGCTCCTGATCGGGGGCGGCGCCCGGGGTACGGCCTGGCAGCAGACCGTGCGCCGGCTCTCCGGGCGGCCCGTCCAGGTCCCGGAGGCCAGGGAACTGGTCGCCCTGGGCGCGGCGGCGCAGGCGGCCGGACTGCTGACCGGCGAGGATCCCGCGGCGGTGGCCCGCCGCTGGAACACGGCGGCGGGCCCGGTCCTGGAGGCCGTGGAACGGGACGGGTCGACGCTGGAACGGATCACCGGGGTACTCTCCGACGCGGCCCCGCTGCTGGCGCGGGAGACCCGCACCCAGTGACCGGGCCGCCCGCCCACCGCCGGGCGGCAGACACCGAGGATTGACGGAGGCATGACCGCACCGCTGCACGAGGCGCGCCCCCCGGGCGCCGGGCGCCCCCTGCCGGACACCCAGCAGGGCATGCGCCGGCGCAACCTCGCCCGGGTGATGCACGCCGTCAGCGCCGAGGGCTCGCTGTCCCGGGCGGCGGTCGCCTCCCGGATCGGGCTGACCCGGGCCGCGGTGTCGACGCTGGTGGACGAGCTGATCCGCTGGGGGCTGCTGGAGGAACTGGGCCCCGAGCGGCCGGGCCGGGTCGGCCGGCCCGGGTCCGCGCTGGCGGTGAGCGGCCGGGGCCCGGCCGGGATCGGGGCGGAGATCGGCGTCGACCATCTCGCGGTGTGCGCGGTCGACCTGCGCGGCCAGGTCCGCGCCCGGGCCGTACGGCACGGCGCCAACCGGGGCCGGGCCGCCGGGCCCGTGATCCAGGAGCTGACGGCGCTGATCCGCCGCGTCGTCACGGAGGCGGAACGGGCGGAACTCTGGCCCGCCGGGCTCGCGGTCGCCGTGCCCGGACTGGTGGCCCGGGACGCACGGACGGTCGTACGGGCCCCGAACCTCGACTGGCACGACACCGACCTCGGCCGTCTGCTCCCCGGCGACTGGCCGCTGACCGTCGACAACGAGGCCAACTTCGGCGCCTTGGCCGAGCTGTGGCTCGGGGCCGGCACCCCCGGTGACTTCCTGCACGTGTCGGCCGAGATCGGCATCGGTGCCGCGGTCGTCGTCGACGGCCGGCTGCTGCGCGGGACCCGGGGATTCGCCGGCGAGCTGGGCCATGTGCCCGTACGGCCGGACGGTCCTGCCTGCCCCTGTGGAAGCCGGGGCTGCCTGGAACAGTACGCGGGTGAGGAGGCGGTCCTGCGCGCGGCCGGGCTGGAGCCGCGCGAGGATCTGGTGGGCCTGCTCGCGGAGCGCGCGGAGGCGGGCGACGAGGCCGTGCAGGCGGCTCTGCGGGACGCCGGTACAGCGCTCGGCATCGCCCTGACCGGAGCGGTGAACCTGCTCGACCCGGAGACGGTGGTCCTGGGCGGCGCCCTGGCCGGCCTCTCCCCCTGGCTGCTGCCGTCCCTGGAGGCGGAGCTGACGGGCCGTACGGCGGGCCCGGCCTGCCCGGTGACCGTGTCCCCGCTGGGACCCCAGGGCCCGCTGCTGGGCGCCGCGCACTCGGTCGTCCGAGCGGTACTGGACGATCCGGCCGTGGTGGCGGAACGCGCCTGACGCGGCTCCCCGGCCCCGCGTGTCCCCAGCCTCGCCCGATCGGGTGATCGAGTTGTCCACAAGCCGCGACTTGTCCACGGAACCGTGGCACGGCCTTCTGCCCAACCGGCCCGAGCCGTACGGTGAATTCACGCGAGGCTCAGTCGACGGACCGTCATGAGTGGTCGGCAGCTCGCGAGATGAGGCAAACGCGCAGGCGGCAGGCGGCAGCGGACTGACACGTATCGGGGGACGCATGAACGGGGAGCCGGTCGGGCCACTGCGGCGCGACGCCATCGGATTGCGCGAGGTCCTGTTCCAGAGCATCACGGCGACGGCACCGGCCGCCGCGGTGGCCGTGTCGGTCCCGTCCGGCGCCGCCTTCGCGGGCGACTGCCTGCCGCCGGCGGTGCCGGCCCCGTCCCGGCCGGCGCGATGCACCAGCCCGACGACCGCTCCGCGGAAGGGAGCCGAGCCACGATGACCGAGCCCCGGATCCTCAGCGTGCGCCCGGAACCGGATCAGTACGCCTGGACGTTCGGCGGAGCAGCGCCGTTGGCCCGGATCGCGCCCGGTACGGTCCTCGACCTGTACACCGAGGACTGCTTCGCCGGCCGGGTCCGCTCCGAGAAGGACCTCGTGTCCGAGGTGTGCGAGTTCCCCTACCTCAATCCGCAGACGGGCCCCTTCCACATCGAGGGCGCCGAACCCGGAGACACCGTGGCCGTGCACTTCGTGTCGATCGAACCGGCCCGGGACTGGGCGGCGTCCACGACGGTCCCCCTGTTCGGCGCGCTCACCTCCACCCACACCACGGCCACGCTGCAGCCGCCGCTGCCGGAGCGGGTCTGGATCTGGCAACTGGACCGGGACCGTCGGACCGCGCTGTTCCAGGCGCGGGACAGTGACCTCCAGGTGGAGCTGCCCCTGGACCCGATGCACGGCACGGTGGGCGTGGCACCCGCCGGCCTGGAGGTGCGCTCGGCCCTGGTGCCGGACGCGCACGGCGGGAACATGGACACGCCCGAGATGCGGGCCGGCGTCACCTGCTACCTGGGGGTCAATGTCGAGGGCGCCCTGCTCAGCCTCGGCGACGGGCACGCCCGGCAGGGGGAGGGCGAGACCTGCGGGGTGGCCGTGGAGTGCGCGATGAACACGGTGGTGGTCGTGGACCTCCTCAAGGACGTCGCCACACCGTGGCCCCGGCTGGAGTCGGACACGCACATCATCTCGACCGGCTCGGCCCGCCCGTTGGAGGACGCGTTCCGGATATCCCAGCTCGACCTGGTGCAGTGGCTGGTGCGCGACTACGGGTTCGGTGAGCTGGACGCGTACCAATTCACAACGCAGGCGGTCGAATCGCCGTTGGCCAACGTGTGCGACACGAACTACACGTGCGTGGCCAAGCTCCGCAAGGAGTGGCTGCCCGCGCGGGAGACGTACCGCGGTGTGCACACGCGGCTGCGGGAAACCGCGCGGGCCCTGCGCGGCTGACGTCCTCGCCGTACCCCTGACCGACGAACGGCCCTCCGAAGGCACCCCGAAAGGCATCCCGCCATGGACATGGACCGAGCCGAACCGCGGCTCAGCCGGCGACGGCTGCTGAAGGGCGCGGCACTCGCCGCCGTCCCCTACGCGCTGCTCCCCGACCCGCGTGCCGGAGCACAGACCGGGTTCGTCGACTACCCGCCGGCCGAGTGGCAGCCGGCGAGCGGCGCCAACTACACGGTGGCCGACCGCCCCGGTGACTACGCGATCAACCGGGTGATCATCCACGTGACCCAGGAGACGTACACCGACACGCTGGCGATCTTCGGCAATCCGGAGAAACAGGTCTCCGCGCACTATGTGGTCCGCTCTGCGGACGGGCATGTCGCGCAGTGCGTGCACGAGGCCGACATCCCCTGGCACGCGGGCAACTGGACGTACAACACACGCAGCATCGGCATCGAGCACGAGGGCTGGGTGGACCAGCCCGGCTACTTCACCGACGCGCTGTACGAGGAGTCGGCGAAGCTCACGGCGGCGGTCTGCGCCACGTACGGCATCCCCCGCGACCGGGAGCACATCATCGGTCACTATCAGGTGCCCGGCACCGACCACGCCGACCCGGGACCGTACTGGGACTGGGTGCGCTACATCAGAATGGTCAACTTCGCCTAGCCGGGGCGGAGCCGCCGTCGCACCGGTTGTCCGGGCGAACACCCGGGGTGACGATGGTCCCAGCCGCCGAGGTACCGCCGTTCCACCGTCCGGGGAGGCCGAGTTGACCGATCCGTGGGTTGCCCTGGAGCCGGGGGCCGATCCCGCCGAGCGTGTCCGGGCGCTGCGCCGGGCGCACGAGACGTTCACCACGGCCGGGACGGTGCCGCGGCCGGTGCGGTCGGTGGTGGCGGAGTCGTGGCGGCGCAGTGCGCGGGCCGGTGTCGGGCCGGACGGCACCGCCAGGGTGGAGCTGACCGACGGCGACCTCGGCGCGTACCGCGCGGAGCATCCGCTGGCCCGGGTGATGCCCCTGTTCCGAGAGCTGATGGGCACGTTCGCGGCCGACGGCGAGCACCTGCTGGCGGTGTGCGACGCGCACGGCAGGCTGTTGTGGGTGGAGGGGCATGCGGCGACCCGGCGCCGCGCGGACCGGATGAACTTCGTGCCCGGGGCCCGCTGGTCGGAGAGCGCGGTCGGCACCAACGCGCCGGGTACCGCGGTCGCCGTGGGCCGGCCTGTGCAGGTGTTCGCCGCCGAGCACTTCATACGGCGGGTGCAGCCGTGGACATGTGCCGCCGCTCCGGTGCACGATCCACGCACCGGGCGGGTCCTGGGGGCCGTGGACATCACCGGCGGGGACGGGCTCGCCCATCCGCACAGCCTCGGCTTCGTGCAGGCGGTGGCGCGGGCCGCCGAGGCACAGCTCGCTCTGCTCGCCCCGCCGCCCGCCGCCGCGGAGGGGCCGCTGCTGAGCGCGCTGGGGCGGGACGAGGCCGAACTGGCCGTGGACCGGCGGCGGACGAGGCTCAGCCGCCGGCACAGCGAGATTCTCGTGCTGCTCTCCCGGCATCCCGAGGGCCTGAGCGGTGACGAGCTGCTGTGCGCGCTGTACGCGGACGAGTCGGTGACGCCGGTGACGTTGCGGGCCGAACTCGCCCGGATGCGCCGGGTGGTGGGTCCGGGGCTGCTCGCCTCGCGGCCGTACCGGCTGGCGGCCGCGGTCGAGTCGGACGCCACCGTGGTGGAGCGGTGGTTGGAGAAGGGTGCGCTCACCGCGGCGGTGGAGGCGTACACCGGACCGCTGCTGCCCGGCTCGCAGGCCCCGGCGATCGTCCGGCTGCGGGAGCGGCTCGCGGGCGTGCTGCGCACGGCGCTGATCGCGCACCGCGATCCCGATCTGCTGGCGGACTGGGCGCACGCGCCGTGGGGCGAGGACGATCTCGAGGTGTGGCGGGCGCTCGCGGCGGTGCGCCCGACGGCCCCGGTCCGCGCCCGGCTCGCCGCTCTGGAGGCGGAGCTTGCGGTACCGGTCGGCCGGGCACCGGCGCGGATCTGCGGTGCAACGTCCGTGCAACGTCCGCTTGCCTAGCCTCGCGCCGAGAGCTGCCCGACGGCGGGCAGCGCCGCACCAGGAGGCAGACCAGCATGACTCGTTACGCGGCGCCGGGCACCGAAGGGGCGATCGTCTCCTACCAGGCACGCTACGACCACTTCATCGGCGGCGCCTATGTGCCGCCGGCGCGCGGGCAGTACTTCGAGAATCCGTCGCCGGTCGACGGGCAGCCGTTCACGGAGGTCGCGCGTGGTACCGCGGAGGACGTCGAGCGGGCGCTGGACGCGGCGCACGAGGCGGCACCCGGGTGGGGCCGTACGCCGGTGGCGGAGCGCTCCGACATCCTGCTGAAGATCGCCGACCGGATGGAGGCGTACCTGGAGCCGCTGGCGGTGGCCGAGAGCTGGGAGAACGGCAAGCCGGTGCGGGAGACGCTGGCCGCCGACATCCCGCTCGCGATCGACCACTTCCGCTACTTCGCGGGGGCGATCCGGGCGCAGGAGGGTTCGCTGGGCGAGCTGGACGACGACACGGTGGCCTACCACTTCCACGAGCCGCTCGGGGTCGTCGCGCAGATCATCCCGTGGAACTTCCCGATCCTGATGGCCGCCTGGAAGCTGGCGCCGGCGCTGGCCGCGGGGAACGCGGTGGTCCTCAAGCCGGCCGAGCAGACCCCGGCCTCCATCCACTACTGGCTGAGCCTGATCGCGGATCTGCTGCCGCCGGGCGTGCTGAACATCGTCAACGGCTTCGGTGTGGAGGCGGGCAAGCCGCTGGCGTCGAGCCCGCGGGTGGCGAAGGTCGCGTTCACCGGCGAGACCACGACCGGGCGGCTGATCATGCAGTACGCCTCGGAGAACATCAAGCCGGTCACCCTGGAACTCGGCGGGAAGTCGCCGAACATCTTCTTCGACGACGTGTGGGCGCACGACGACGACTTCCGTGACAAGGCGCTCGAAGGCTTCACGATGTTCGCGCTCAACCAGGGCGAGGTCTGCACGTGTCCGTCCCGGGCGCTGATCCAGCGCGGCCGCTACGCGGAGTTCCTGGAGGCGGCCGTCGAACGCACCCGGCACATCACAGCGGGCCATCCGCTGGACACCGACACCATGATCGGCGCCCAGGCCTCCCACGACCAGCTGGAGAAGGTGCTCTCCTACCTGGACATCGGCCGCCAGGAGGGCGCGAGGATCCTCACCGGCGGTGAACGCGTCGAGTACGACGGCGAGTTGAAGGGCGGCTACTACGTCCAGCCGACCATCTTCGAGGGCGACAACCGCATGCGGATCTTCCAGGAGGAGATCTTCGGGCCGGTCGTCTCGGTGGCCTCCTTCGACGACTTCGACGACGCGATCAAGATCGCCAACGACACGCAGTACGGCCTGGGCGCGGGCGTGTGGACCCGGGACATCAACACCGCCTACCGGGCGGGCCGCGCGATCCAGGCGGGCCGGGTGTGGACCAACTGCTACCACGCCTACCCCGCGCACGCGGCGTTCGGCGGCTACAAGCAGTCCGGGATCGGCCGCGAGACCCACAAGATGATGCTGGAGCACTACCAGCAGACGAAGAACGTTCTAGTTTCATACAGTCCTCAGAAGCTCGGGTTCTTCTAGAACTCAAATCGGTTGCCTGGAGGCGCCATTGCTCTCCAGGCAACCTGCACGACAGTTACGGTGCATCACAGCGCCAGCACCTTGAGCAACTACACGACCGTCGAACGTACCTCCTCCGGACCATACACGGACCGCCGAGCAGCAGGGGCGAAGGATTCGAATGAGTACGCCGGGAAAGCCTGTGTCCGGGTTCAGGGTGTCGGGGTGGCCGGCAGGCGAGTGCGTTGATGAAACGACGTGTGAGGCTGGATTCACGGCCGGGCGGGACCGGGGCACGTTCGGCGGCAAGAGCTTTGACGAGGCGCCCCCGGCGCGATTCGGCGGATGTGGGGCGCAGGACCAGGTCGCGGTAGTCGGTCCAAGCGAGGTTGTTGCGTACTGCACCCCAGTGCTTTCGGTGCTGGCGCGGCCGGTAGATCAACCGGGAGAAGTCGCCCGGCCGGTAGCAGCACATGGCGGCGAACGACCAGCGGCGCCAGGACCAACCGCACACCCGCACCACGGGCGTGCGACGCGCCGGAACGGATCGGCGTGCGGGTCCGGCCAGCGGAAAGCGAATCGCCCGGTCGGCTGACTACATGTAGTGGGCGTAGCGAGTGGCGACAGCTTGGTCGGACGGGCAGAAGCGCAAAACGGATTTGACTTGGTTGGCCGTGCGCAGGGTGACGGGGAGCCGCCCATCCAGGCCGGTCTGGTTCCAGTTCATCTTGGTCACAGCAAGGAGTTCTGCAGCCAGTTCGCGCGGGTCCCGGGCAGGACCCACGGGCCTGATGCCAATCGGCCTCGGAATGTACATGCCTGGGTAGGTTCGATAAAACGGGGCAGGCCGCGCCCGGTACGGCACCAGGGCCCGGACCACGTGTCGCGGTCCGGGCCCTGCCCCGTGCGGTGCCGCCCTGCGGTGGCGGTGCGTCAGCTCTGTGCGGTGTTGTCGCCCGTCTGCCCGGCGCCCTCGGCAGTGCCTGCCTTCTCGCGCATCTTGCGCACCAGCTCCGCCTTCTGGTCGGCGGCACCCTGGCGGTCGAGGTTGCGGTGCGGACCGTTGTTCTGCCGTTCGGCGCGGGACAGCTTCTTGCGCTGGCCGCCGCCCATGCCCACGGGGTTGTTGATGTTCTTGCTCACGGGTTCTCCCGGAATGTTATGAAGTGATCTACGGATTCATCGGTGGGGGACGGACACAGCGACGTCGAAGGACGTCAGCAGGGGCCCATCACGCTCTCACTCGTAAATCGGCGCCTGGAAGAACATGAGCAAGACGTTACCTGGTCCCGTCGGCTCCGCATACCAAGTTTTCGCCGTCCCGGCGTCGGCCGGGCCTTCGGTGAGCGCCCAGGGGCAGCCGTTTCCTTCCAGAGCCAGCGGGGGCTCTGCAGCGCCATTCCTGTCACGCCCTTGCCACGCTGAAGCGGAGCGAAGAACGTGGCCCGGCTCGGGTTGCGGGCTCACGAATACGGCTGCTCGTCCTGTGCTTCCGCAGGCCCGTCGGCGACTTGCTCAATGAGCCGTCGCCGGTCCTTCGGCCCGGAGGCGTAGGCGTCCATGCCTGCGGCGGCCAAGGGATGAAGTGGATCTGTCTCGAGATCGCCGTGCAGGCGCAGCAGTACATGGTCGTCACCGACCAGGCAGTCGGTGTACGGAAGGGCGTGCGACAGAAGGCGGGCGAAATCATCGCAAGCCGCCCGGACGTCCACCTTGTCGAGGCCGAGCCAGACGTGCAGCGTGCCGTCCTGAACCGTCAGCTCGACGTCGATGCGGGTATCGGCCGCCTCGGCGGCTTCGCCGCCCCACTTCAGGGTCTCGTCAAGCGCGCCGAGGTGGATGGGGAGCGGGCGGAAGATCTCCTGACGCATGTCGTCGCGGACCGTGACGCCGGTGGCCGGGGCCTGATCGCGCCACCAGTCCTGCACGACGTCGCGAACGGAGGCGGCCTGCGGCCCGCTGCTCAGCGCTCGCCGTACGGCGTCCGCCGCGTTTCGCCGAACCACGCTCGCGACGTCTGATCCAGGTTCGGCAGCCATACGGCGTAGGAGCGATCCAGGCCCGAGTCGGGTGTCGTCGAGGACCTTCGGGTACAGCTCGAGCAGGGCGTCCGGTACGGCTGTGCCGTCCGGCCCGAGCAGCTGGCGGATGCGTTCTGCCCAGGCAAGAAACGCCTCGGTGTCGCCGGTGGTGAGGAGGTCGGTGCCGAGGTCACCGCGGGCGAGCATGCGGGCGCGCTGCCTTTCCGTCGGCTGGCCGAGGCCATCGAGTTGGGCGCGCAGGAGGAAGACGAGCAGGTCCCGTTCCGGGGCGGGGAGATCGTCGACGGCACCGTTGACGGGGGTGGCGAGGATGTCGAGGACGGCCTCGGCGGTCGCCCTCTTCGCCTCCGGTTTCCCGGGGGTTCCGGGCAGACGCTCGGTCCACCGGTGCACACGGCCTCGAGCGTCCCGCAGCCTGATCGTGGCGGTGAAGCTCTTCAGGTGGTCCGGCCCCGAGACGTCGTACGTGTAATCGTGGTCGATCCCGTATGTGGTGGCCATGGTGGCGAGGATGGTCACCGGGTCGTGCTGGTGTTCCAAGGCGGAGAGCCAGTCGTCGAGGACGGCGGGCCAGCGCCTGAGCAGCCGAGGCCCGTGGATGCGCCAGGCCGCGGCGACGACCGCCTGGGTGGCGTCCGACACCGCTGTGCGGCTCTGTCCGCTCTCACCGCGGCTCGTCAGCAGCCCTTCGGCGAGCTGGAGGGTCGCACCGAGCCGGGCGGTGTCGTCGTCAGAGGTGGTGAGGATGCGTGCCTCGTCCTCGTCGGGGGTGAGGCCGTGCGCGAGGGCCTGGCGGACGCGGACGTGGGCGGCGAGGTGGTTCACCACGTGCGAGCCGTGGTGGGCGAGGAGGTGGTTGTCGCGCTGGCGGGCGGCGGTCGCCGCCGCCTGGTTCTCGTGGACCCAGGAGGCATGGGTGAGGGCTTGGGCGAGGAGCCCGTCCGCGCGATGCCCAAGCTCGAACATCGCCGCCAGGTCGCTCACGGCATCCCGATGTCGGTTGCCCGGCTGCGCGTAGGGCAGCGGCGACGCGGTAGGCAGGTTCGCGGGTGTCGCCTTCCGCTCGGCGCCCGCCGCCGCAGCCACCTTTGGGTATGCGTCGAGCAGTGCTCGTGCCGCCGCCGCCCGCGCCGCCTTCTTGGACTGGCCGGTGCCTCCCGCCATGCGGCCGGTTCCGGTGCGGACAGTGGCACGGAAGACCTTGCGGTGGTCCGGGCCCTCCTCGTCGTAGTCGTAGGTCAGTCCTTCCTTATGGAAAGCCGTATGCGCCAGAGTGACGGGATCGGCTCCCGTCTCCGCGGACGGCCGGTCGAGGTCGGGCCACACGGAGGCGACCAGCCTCTGGGCGATGTCGTGCTCGCCATAAAGACTGAGCACGCCGAGGATCTGCCGGGCCACTCCTTCGAAGACGGACCTGGCGGGCTGCTGCGCCTCCCCCGCGCCCATGCGCACCAGCCCCTGTTGGGCAGCCCACGCGCCGAGCGCAAGGTCGGCGGCGGCACGACGCCGGGCGTGTTCGCTCGACTGTTCGCCCACCTTCCGAGGGGTCGCCCATCGCGCGTAGGCGTCGAGCAGAATCACGTCGAGCGCGGTGGCACCGAGCCGGTCGAGCAGACCGAGCACGTGCGGTGTGACCTGGTCGACGTGGTGACTCTCGTAGAGATGACTGCGGTGTTCGGCGGCCAGGCCGAGCCAGGCAGTGACTTCGAGGCCGGCGTCCCATCCGCGCACGGCCTTCCCCACGATCTCGCGTACCTCTTGCCCGTACGTGCCCACCAGCGACACGGGCGGCTCGCACAGCGCCGGGTACGTGACGTCGTGGACGTCAAGCCGCCGTTCGGCGCGGGAGTAGGGCCGGACCGGCTCGGGCGACGGACGCTGTCCGGCCGCGGGCGGGGCCGACCGCGCGGGCCGGGACGGGCGGGCAGCTTCGGGGGGTGTGGTCCGGCCCCGGCGAGTGGACACCGGGCGCTGGCGGGCAGGACGCGAGTCGGTGCGCCGAGGGCCCGCCTGCGCCCTCCGCCCGCCGGTCGGCGATGTGTCATACCTGCCGTCCAGGAGGTTCTGGAGTTCGTTGGTGAGCCAGGAGGGCAGTCCGGTCGGGGGGTGGCCGCCGTCGAAGAAGTCGCCAGCCAGGTCAACGCAGTACGCGTACCGCTCCCACTCGTGGTGGCGTGCGTGTTCCTGACCGAGCGTGCGCAGCGCCGACCGCATCCGCGCGTACGGCACCGTCTGGCCGGCCAACTGGTACGACGTCCGGTTCCGCGCGGCATCGATGGCGAGCGCGATGCGGTGCACGGGTGTCGGCGGCGCGGTCTCGCGCAGCGACACGATACCGACCCAGCGGTTCATGGCCCTCCCCCTGCCGGGTGACGCGGCCCTGCCCGGCCCCGGCACACGCTCCCGGGTAGCGTCGGTGCGCTGACCCGGTGCGTGCGTACGGGCGGCAGCCTGCCCCCGGTCCTGCTGTCCCCTCCTCCCGCCGCTCCTCACGACCCGGTGATCACGGCGGCACTGGCCGTCAGCGTAGGCCGCCGGCCGCGGGTTCGGGAAGGGCTACATCGCGGCAAGGGGTGAAGCCGGTGGCCCCACCACCTTCCGCTACTGGTGCCGTCCGCAGCTCCACCACCGGCGCCGCTGAGCGAATGGTGGTTGCGGCGGATTCACTGGCGTCGCGCCGGTTCAACGGTCGCCAAGGTCCGCAGCCAGGCGACAGTGACGCGCATGACCGAGCCAGCTGTCGCGGTACAGCCCCTCCTTTTCGATCACCTGAACGCCCCGGTATCTGCGGAATTTGACGTACCGCCCGAGACGCGGTGTTCTGCGTCCATGACCAGGAACACGAGTGGCAGCGGCGCTGCCTCCACCCCCGCCAGTGACTTCGAACTCGGCTGCGGTAAGGCTTACTTCCGGATGGGTAACGTCACGGAGCGAGTCCAACTGGTGCTTGCTACAACGCTCCTTGTTGCCGTCCTCGGGACACTGGCCATCAACGCATTGGTGGTGACACGAACCCCTCGCCTGTGACGGTTGCAAGGACATCCCCCACAAGGGTTTGGCGGTGGCAGCCCTCGCCACCGCCACAGGTAGCGGTCTTGCCATTTGGCTCACGTCCCGATGATGACCCTTCGGACAACCGGGCACCGAGCAGGGGAAGGGGGCTTGTGAAGCTTCCCCTTGATCGTGGACACCTGGAGACTGGGACATGAGCATCACGGGGAAACTTCGTGTCGGGGTTGGCCCGGGGATCCGTCCGGCCTGCCTCGTCCCTCATTCGCCACCCACCACCGTATCCCCGTCGAACCGCAGCGACGTGATCCGCGACTCGCCGACCCACTCCCGGAGGGTGTCCAGTGCAGCGGGCTCAAGTTTCGTGGTGAAGAGAATGGCCAGGTCCTCTCTGGCCCGTGAGCATGCCACGTAGAAGAGGTTGCGTGCCCTGATGAACGCCTCAAGTTCCTTGTCCATCAGTTCGTCGCGCCGGGAGAAGTTAGCCAGCATCTCGGGGATCTGGAAGCGGGAGTGTCCCTTGCTGACCACGGCGAGGACCCGGTTGAACTCCAGTCCCTTGACTCCATGTTGTGTGGCGAAGGGCGTGCCGCCGCCGAGGTGCTCGTTCAACGCCAGCAACTCCGCGTACGGCACCTGGCGCAGTTGTTGGTACTCCTTCAACCGCGCCGCCGCCCGGACTTCGGCCTTGTCGTCACTCACAGCCTGTGGGTCGGTGCCGGATGGTGAAACGGCCCTCCGGTGGCGCTCGCGCACCTTCCCCAGGCCGTCGAAGAGCTGCTGCTCAAGACAGAGGTCGAGGACGTCGCCGACCGTGCCCGTCTTGCGGGCCTCCCCCAGTTTCGTCAGGAACGCCATCCATTCCTGCTTGTCGGCCGACGAGTTGATGGGTGGGCGGCCACGGGGGTCGAGTGCGTCGAACATCGCGCCGTAGCGCTTGTTCCGGTGGTGGAGCAGGGCCGGTTCCAGCGTGTCCATGAAGAAGGCCATGGCGTGGTCCTCCTTCCTCACGTAGGAATCGTTGCGCCGAAAGGCCCCGTGGAGCTTCTGATATCCCAATTCGCCGGCGATCGTCTCGTGCGTGAGCATGAGGATCTTCGTGCTGGGCTCCTCCGCCCGCGCCTGGGCATCGTGACCGGATGCCCCGGTGTTCCATAACCGGTCGCGGACGTCGTCCAGTACCCATTTCCGGGCCGCGTGGGCCGCGTCCCAGCCGAGCTGACCCTTCCGGTGGTGGGTGAGCCTCGTCCCGGCCCATTCGTTGGTGTGGTAGACGGCGACGGTGCCCTCGCCAACTCCTGACGCCGTGGTCTGCGTCAGTTCGGGACGCATCGTGTTCAGGAGGTTCACGACGGCGCGCTGCGAGCGCCGATTCCGCCGTCTGAAGACCGGTGTCGGGCGGGCGTCCTCGAGTGCCCCGCACGCGTTGTCGTAGATCTGCTGCCAATGGTCCCCGAAGAAGCCGCAGAGGGGGCCGCGCGCGGTGGCCTCATCGCCCGGCGTGCCCAGCATGGCCTCCGCCAGACCGGCGGGGGTGTCCTGGTACTCGTCCACGAAGACGATCGGGAACCGGTCGGCAGCCAGGGCCCGGAACTTGGGAAGGGCGAAAAACGCCCTCGCGAGGACGGGCAGATCGTTGTGACCCAGCTGCACCCGACGGCTGTCATGGTCCACTTTCTGGAAGCCGGTGCTGTACTCGACGGTGTAGCCGTCCAGTGAGGTGTGGCCCTCCATCTTCGACAGCATGATGTCCAGCTCGACGATGTGGCGCAACAGGTGCTTGCGGAAAGGGGAGAGCAGCTGCCACAGGAAACCATGGATGGTTTCGGCGAACACGTACGGGCTGCGGTCGGTACGGCTGATGATCTCGTCGCGGGCCACATTGGTGTAGGTGACGCAGGCGATGCGCTGGTGGGGCCGCGGGAGGTAGCGGGGGCGGTCAGCTAGGATGCTCTGGAGCGCCTCGATCAGTGAGCTGGTCTTGCCCGCACCGGCACCGGCCTCCACCTTGAAGTGACGGCCCGCCTGGAGAGCCGTCAGGATCGTGTACGTGACGTCTTTCGCCTCGGTCGTCACTGGACGTCCACCTTCGTCGCCGTCCCGTCCTGTGCCATGAGCCACTCGAGGCCGCGCCTGATGTACTTCGGGACCTGCCAGTCGTGGTCTCCGAGGACGTGGTCTAGGGCGAAGTCGACCTTGCTGCGCCGCGTCTCCACGCTGCTACGGGCCTGTTGTTCCAGTTCCTCGGCGGGAGCGGCACCCGTGGGGATACCGAACAGGGCCCGGTTGGCCAGCGCGAAGGCGTCCTCGAAAGTGCGGCCGCACGGACCGCCGGGCTCCTCCGGCACCTGGTAGGCGAGGCACATGCTGCCGCCGGCGATCGGCGGGTCCGTCTCGGCCCGCTGCAGCAGCTCGGCCACCGTGATGTCGGCCATCTCGGGGGACCACGCCCTGATGGACTGGTTGGACGTGCGTCCGGATTCGGACACCAGGCATTTGCGGATCTTGGGCTCCCTGTCGTCGACGGGATCAAGGTCCGTGATGATCAGGGCTGGGATCCCGAGGACCTTCAACAGCGGATAGAACCTGTGGGCATGCGCCCCGCCGACCTCCATCAAGGTCACGTACTGGTGCTGGGACGTCTCTCCGGGCCGCCTCGCCGCCAGCTTCTCCTCCGCAGCCGGGACGAAGATACGCTCGCTGGCGCCCTCGACGAGGATGGCCTTGTCCGCGAAGTAGAGGTCGGCCCGGGTGAGGGTCAGGTACTTGCGGAGGAACCTCTCGTCGCCGGTCACCTGGGACAGGTCCTTGATGACGGTGCGGGCCGGCCCCGGCTCGCTTCCGCTCTCCACGGTGTCCTCCTCCTTCCGGAAGTATCGGATGTCGGAGAAGTGTGCCCGGTTGGCCACGTGTGCCGAGTGGGTGGTCACCACGAACTGAGCGTTCCACCGGGGGCTGCTGTCGATTGCGGTGCTGCTCTCCTCGACCGCTCCCCTTTGCCCGGGCATCGTCGCTCTCATCTGCGCGTCGATCCGGGGGAACAGATTGACGGAGTACGTGAGTCGCTGGATGAACGCCTCCTGCATCTGCGGATGCAGATGGGCCTCCGGTTCCTCCAGGAAGACGAGATGGATCCCCGACTCCGGAGAGGTCGCCGTGTGGTCGCGATAGCAGGTGAAGAGCCTGAGCAGAATCATCACCAAGTTCCGCGTACCGAGACCGTTGTACGACTCCGGGAACCGCACACCGGCCACTCCTGGATAGTGAATGCGCGCGAAGTTCCTGAGCAGCCTCTTGGAGTCCAGCCGGGCGGCCGTGACGAACTCCTGGTTGCCCAGACCCGGATAGCCGAATGCCTTCAACGTCGGCGCCACACGTTCGCGGACCTTCTGGAGGCTGCTGTCGAGACTGCCGGAGGTGTCCACGAGTGTCCTGTCGATGTTCGCGGCGAGCTCCTCCAGCCACGTCGCGTTCTGGCTCTTCTCCGCCGCGGTCAGCAGTTGCTCGAAGACCGCTCCGATTGGTGCGGCATGCCCGTCGCTCTCGTCGTCCAGCCCTCGCTGCGCCTCGACGAAGTCCACCCTCACCAGGGTGCGCACGTCCGCGAGGTCGACCGGTCGGACGTTCGCCTCATCGGTCGGGTCCACCGCCATCACCGACATCTCGAAGTGCTTCGGGATGCCTCTGCCCAGCTGCTCAAGCGTGGCCGTGGCATCCGGCCCCACCGGCACGCCGCCGAAGAACTCCTTCAGGGCACCGTCCCCCAACGCGAAGGCGAACCTGATCACCACCTCGGAGCAGTCGGGGTCGAGGTCCACCACGAAGGGGGCCAGGGGTCCGTACTGGCCGCAGTCCTTGTCGTAGGAGATGTGGAGGGTGAGGGTGACTGCCGGAACCGTGTCGCGCGCCTGCTCCGCCTCACCCGAGGCGAAGAGGCGATGGGCGGCGAGGAACTCCTCGTAGCAGTCGGCGGAGAAGTCCTCGATGCGCAGCGCGGCCTTCTTCCTCGCCACGAAGAATTCGAACAGTTTCGCCAGCGAGGTCTTTCCCGTGTTGTTGCGGCCGACGCACAGTGTCACCTTGTCCGTGAAGGAAAGCTCGGTTCTGCGGAGCAGCCGGAAGTTGCGGATGACCGCCTTGGTGAGCCGAGGCGGCACCGGGACTACGGTCCCGTGTGGTTCGGCGGAGCCGTCTCGCGGGCCTGGGATGACACGCGGATCACTGGTCTGGGTCATCGCGGCTCCTTGCTGCGCTCGTACACACCCTGGGACGTCCGGCGGGAACACACAGCAAAGGAAGTCGCAAGCCCCATGAGATGCCGTCACCCCTCAGGATCTGGGGCCGCATCTTGTCACCATAATTCTCTAAATGCACAGCGGTCGCATTTGATTCAGTTTCGGTCGCCTATCGATCTGAATTCACTCCCGAATGTTCGAGATACGGCACCCATGCGGCCACCACCTCATAGGCCGACGGACCGCGTGAGGGATGGCCATGTACGAGGCGCACAGCGTGACCGGTGCTCAGCGAAGGCGCTGCGCCAGGAGCGGTGAATGGGTCCGCATCAGGTCCGATGCCAGCCCATGTCCAGTCCCGTCGAGTCCTTGAGGACCTGGTTCAGCGCTTCGACCTGTCCGACGTCGTCGAAGAGGCTGCGGGGAAGGTGGTCGTGAGCGAGAGGGCCGACGCCGTGCAGGATGTCGTCGTACGCCGACGCCACGGCGGCACCTATCAGTAGGTCCGTCGCCTCATCGAGGCCCACGTGCTCCGCCGGCCACCGGTACTCACCCTGACTCACCTGGAACACCGGGAACAGCCACTGCATGTCCCGGTCGGGCTTGATGAACCTGGTCGCTCTCTCGCCCAGGAAATTGACGCCGTAGTGCGAGATCGAACAGACGTCTCTATCCCGCAGGGCAAGCAGACGTGAAGCGCACATGAGGGACACGGCAGGCGTACGCGCGGACAGGTGCATGGGGGCCGTGGCGGCTTCCCGGAGGGTCGAGAGGTCGGACAGACGGGAAGCCACGCTTCCCATCCGGAGCCCACTGCGCTTGGCCAGCATGTGCTGGAAGTGGACCGTCGCCTCGTGGCTCGGATACTGGAACTCCAGGTCCGTCTCCCAGCCCGTCATCGCCTTGGCTGCCGTCACGAACCGGTAGGGAGGATAGAGCTCTTTCCAGTCGACGGACGGGTCGTCGGAGTTCAAGCCCGGCACCACAGGGTTCAGTGCGAAGTCGATGAGGGCCAGGACGGTACTTCCGCCGAGGGTGCGCCCTGCGAGAGCACGTGCCAGGCGACACGGCATCCCATACTCGCCGTTCAGCACCTCGAGCAAGAACTCGCGCAGCGCCGGGTCAGCTTTCCGTATGAAGGCGCCCTCGAACTGGAAGAGTTCGTCGAGCACCGCCGCGCACTCGAAGAGGACTCGAGTGGTGAGCGGGCCCTCGGAGGTGTGCACGAGCTTCAGGGGCCCGTCGATGCCGACGCGTACGTCATCAGGACACTCGACCATCTCCATGCCCGCACCCTGGCGCCACATGTCTCCGAGGGAGTGCTCCATTGCCGCCCGCATGTCCCAGGTGGCGGTGTCGAACTCCGTCAGACCCTCCGGGTCCAAGAGGAGGTAGTAGGCGAAGTAGAGGTTGAGCCAATCCAATTCGCTGTATTTCAGTTCCCCTTGGGCGTGCTTGGGGTAGCGCTCAAAGGAGAAAAAGGGGAGTCCGCTGCTCCGGTCCTCGTGGAGATGCTCCACGTCTTGCCGGGGCAGGTGAGAGATCGTGTACGCGGCCAACTGGTCCCTCGTGCGCCGCAGCAGGCTCAGAAGAATGCCGACAGTGGATCCGTGATATCGCGCCCAGTGGCTGCTCTCGTGGACGTAGGTCTTGTGCCAGGAGCCGACCGCCGTCACAAGATCGCTGGTGCGCGTGCAGGTCTGATCCTGGAAGAGGATCTGGCTGCGCAGATTCAACTCGGCGCCGCTCGAGTTCCGTAGACGTGGAGAGTGGACGGTCACCGGTTCACCCCTTCCGAGCCGTCCGCACCTTGGTCGTCGTCTTCCGGTCGAGGAGGCGCGTCCTCCACGGGCCCCCGGTCACGCGCCCGCTCGACCAATGCCTTCAAGGCGTCATACAGGGTGTTCGTGGCCAGTCCGGCGGCGACGGAGATGGAGATCTCCGCCCAGTGGGTGTGGCGTAAGGAGTCGCGCCTGTTCTGCTGCAGGGGCGTGAGGGCGAGGGAGCACTTTCCGGCGAGGTGCTGATCCGCCTCTATTTCCCGTGCTAGCACCTTCAAGTTCGCGGCTTCGCCCCGGTATTCAAAGATCGGCATGGCGGGAGCCTACAACTGGCTTCCGGTTCACGGATCGAGACTCGGACACCGCCGTCTTCGCTGGAGGACCGCGGTAGCGCAACGTCGGGTGAGTTCGCCCCGGGTGGTCGTTTGAGGCCGGCGGCGACGTGGGGCCAGCGCCGGTATAGGCGCGGTCGGCGAGGACAGGGACGCCTTGTCGCTCACAGATCCGGATGATGTGGTGGCCCACGCCCACGCTCACTTTCAAGCAACATACGGGCTGTCGTGGGTCGCTTCGGTGACTGATGCCCGGCGCGGTCCGACGCGCCCGTCGCCATCAGGGCGGCACGCAGCCACAGGCCCCTGGCGTGGCCGGAGCCATGCGGCGACCCAGAGTTCCCGGGAGATCGTTTCCGTCTCCGCTGATGCCGGGGCGGACTGCGGACCAGGGTGATAGAGAGATGCCGGTACGACGATCCTCACGGTCTGTGTATGACGGCCCTGAACCCGGAAAGCGGCGACGATGTTCTTCAATGGCCCCGCGCACGTGCGCACCGATGCCACGCTCTTCCCGGCCAGTACCGGCGTCCCCGTCGAGCAGGATCTGCCGGTCCTGCCGCAAGACTTGGCGCGCGCGTTGTTCATCACGGGCAGGGCCCCGTACGACCAAACCAAGCACGGGAGGTCATCGGCGTACGAGTGGTGCCACAGGGTGGCGGTCTTGCCCGCCTATCTCAGCTGGAGCGATGATCCGGTCCGTCGCATCACACGTACCGACCTCGCCCGCGAACTCGACCCCTCCGAGAAGGGCATGCTGTCCTACACCCTGGGGCAGGCCATGTGCCAGATCTTCGCCGAGAGGCAGCTATCCGTCCGGTTCTTCATGCACGTCGCCCGCTACGCCTCCGCCTACAATCTCACCTTCGCCCCCGGCCGGAGCCGGGCGGACTTCTTCGGAGAGCGGACCGTCGGCGGTTATGTCGTCGCGGAAGCCAAGGGCCGCTCAGGCCCGCTGACGAAGGAGCTGCGCGAAGCCATGGAGGAACAGAAAAGGACAGTCAAGACCATCAAGGGCGAAATGCCGAAGATCGCATACGCGAGCGCGGTGCACTTCTCCTCCCCTCATAGCCCCATGCGTCTGACGGCGATCGACCCGGACACAGCCGACCCTCGCGCCGTAGACCTTCCCGTCGACCCGGACCTACATGTGCTGGCCTACTACACGCCGTTCCTGGACGCCTTCGCCCATCAGGAACCACTCATTCTGGGCGACTACGTCGTGGCTGGCTTCGCGACGCTCGGCGTGACGCTCGGGGTCTTGGCGCCGGTGCTGCAGCGTGTGGAACGAGCGGCTCGACGCAACGAAATCGCGGGCCTTCGCGACGACATCCTGGGCCTGCTTGCCCGCCACCGGCCTCGCCAGGAGCGCACGCTCTACGTCGACGGCACTCTTTTCGCGGCAGACTGGACGGTTCCTGAGGACCGGCGCCGCCCGGGCCGTAGGGACAGCGAGGTGCTCCCCGACTTCCTGCACGAGGCGTTCCGCAGCATGAACGAGGAGGACGACTGGCGAGTGGTGTCCGTGGAGGAGGGGGACCTCGACTGGCGGGATCTGTCCCCTGCCAGGGGCTACATGCCGGGAATCCTCCCCCAGGGTGATCTCCTCGAGGGCTGAGGCATGGACGGCCGCCAGGCACCCGTCGGCCGCTGCAGATTCACCTCCGCGGTGTGTGGATGTCGGGGCAGAAGTAAGCCGTCGCACTCGGAGGATCTGTGTAGCTGATGTCACGGTACAGACCCTCTGCCGGCACCACCGACAACCTCATCCCGAAACCGCCACAGGTGCCCACAGGGGCGGCGCGGCCCGCTCATGACGGCCATCGCCAACGGCCCCGACGGCATCCTGACCTCACCGGCGAGGTGCCGCCGGCGGATGAACGACGGCTCTGAAGGAGACTGCCCTTTCAGGGCTGGCCCGGCCTGTGCGAGCAGCGGTTCGGAGGCGGTGACGTCCACGGCGACCGGTCCCTGTCGCGGACGATCATCCCCAGTGCTCCTCCCGGTACCGCAGGAGACCCTCACCATGTAGCTGCTTGGTGGCGTTACCGACCCGAACCCAGAAGTCGGTGGCCGCGCTGCCGCCTTTGGCGGGCCTGGCGAAGACGGCCTTGCCGGCCGCGGCTACGCTGACCCGGCAGACGACACGGCCCGCAACCTCGGGAAAACTGATGCGCACGGTGGTCGCGGTCGGGGCCGACAGGTTGTCATCGAGAACCTGGCGTACGAACAGTTCGTAGCCATCGGGGTCGGCCTGCTTCGGCAGGGTGGACAGATCGTTCTCGATTCCTAGTACGGTCCCGTCGTCACCGACGCCGACGAACAGGTTGCCACCCTCCCCGTTGAGGAAGCCGCAGACCGTCTTGACGAGATTGTTCTGCAGGGACTTGTCGTACCCACCGGTGTGCACGTTCCAGCGGGCACTCGCCTTGAACTCGGTGCTCTGGGACTCACCGGCGGCGATCAGATCGGCCGCCGAGGTGGGCACGTACGCCGGACGGTCCGCGCTGAGCGCCTCGAACGCTTCCCGTACCACTTGGGCGATCAGCTGGCGGCGTCGTTCCAGGAAGGCCGAGTAGTCGAGCTGCTCCCAGCCGACCGGCAGCGCGTGCCACAGGGCCTGCCGCCTGACCACCTCCGGGTCCATCGCCTCGGTGATCCTCGGCCAGTAGACGTGAGGAGCGTCGGTGTTGCCCTTCTCGCTTACCGGCCACGACACATATGCCATGTTGGCGATGGCGTTGACTTGGCGTTTGTCTGTGATACCAAGACGCTCGAGGGTCTCGGAGCAGAACAGACGGTCCCGGGGAACCTTCCGGGCGGGCCTGGCCGCCGGATCCATCAGGTCGCGGATGTGCTGGTCGCCGCAGAGCAACTCGGCGTCCAGGATGTTCAACGCAGCCTGGTAGGCGAACACCACCGGGGAGTACGACGACGAGCTGTCAAGCCTGTTCGGCAGCGAGATGTCCCAGTAGTCACCGGTGAAGTGTGCGGAGATGATCCGGGCGAGTTCTGCGACGAACGCCTGGCCGTCACCCTGCGGCAGGCCACCGATCCGTCCCAGATCAAACTCCATCTGCGACTCGGGGGAGTTGGAATAACGACCGGTCGTGTGCACCATGAAGAACCAGCGCGCGATGACCGGACGGAGTTCTTCCGCCGACAGCCCGAAGTCGTGCAGTCCGATCAGCCACAGCGCGTAGCTGTACAGCAGGGCGGTGTCAGAGGTGATCATCTTGCGGCTACGGAAGCCGGCCGCGGTGATGCACTGGAAGAACTCGTGCCAGCTGGTCAGATCGAGGACCTGCGTGTGCGCCTGCGCCAGCCGTTCGAACTGTTCCTGACGCCGCTCGGCGGAGACCTTTCCGGTCTCAAAGTCCTTGCCTCGCAGCACGTTGTAGACGTGCTGGAGTCGGGCACGCCGGAAGGCCACGGCGACAGCGACGCGCAGGAGCTGGTCCGGGCTGGGGTCCAGGAACGGGTTGCGCGGGTTCGGTCCGGGAAGTCCCGCGACCACCGCGGCCCGGCAGAAGTCCTCCAGTTGACGTCGGCCCTTCTCCCAGTGCACCGACATCAAGGTGAGGATGAAGTCGGACTGGTTGAGCTTCACTCCCTGGAAGTTGATACGGACGAAGATCTCCGCGACCTGCTCCTCGTCGGCTGCGGCGTCCAACTCCACCACCTGGAAACGGAAGTCGTGCAGGCCCCGAACACGGTCAATCCGCTCTTCCAGCTCGTCCCTCGTCGTGGTCGGCAGGGGCTCGCCTGCGGCCTGTTCGAGCCGGTGGAAGAACTCCCGGACGGCGCCACGGTGGCCGCCCGGGGCCCAGAGCTTGGTGATGTCCGGGATGTAGGCGGTGTCTCGCTCGATTGCCGCGTCCGTGACCTCGAACGTCTGGTCCTGCGGGTGGAAGGCGATCCGCAGTGTGACCTCATCGAAGGACTTGTTGACGACCTTGCGCCCGGTGAGTACGGCGAACAATGCGGTGAGCCGCTGCTGCCCGTCCACGACCAGCCGTTGGGGCGCCCGGTCGCCCGTGCCCGTCCCGATCTGCCGGGTCCCCGCCTCGGCTCCGGTCTCCCAGAACATCAGGGTGCCGATCGGGTAGCCGCGGTACATCGAGTCGAAGAGATCGCGGGTCTTCGTCGCGGACCAGACGAACGGCCGCTGAATATCGGGAAGCCCGATCCTTCCACCCTCGATGTCCTCTATCAGGTGCCGAAGGGTATAACCCGTGTCGCGGTAGAGGGTGGGTGGCACGGTCCGGGCTCCTCACGTCAGCGGGTCAGTCAGGGCGGATGCTTCGGTTGCTTCAGCGACTGAGACAAACAGAGAAAGTGAACAACATCAGAGACTTACCACGTGAGTTGCCCTTGTTACAGCAAAGTTGAGGTGCCGATGGCCGACCGCAGTTCGTAGCGGCGGTGCAGGCGGCGGCAGCTGGCCAGCCAGGACACCGTCCGTTCGACGACCCAGCGGTGTCGGGCGAGCCGGGTGGAGAACTCGATGCCCTTGCGTGCGATGCGGTGACGGATGCGACGTTCGCGAAGCCATTTCCGCAGGTGGTCGTAGTCGTAACCCTTGTCGGCATGGAGCTTGGCAGGGCGCCGGCGGCGCGGCCCGCGGTGGGAGCGGACGGGTGGGACCCCGCGCACGAGTGGCTGCAGGCCGAGACTGTCATGCATGTTCGCGCCGGAGATGCCCAGCGACAGCGGCACGCCGTTCCGGTCGGTGGTGAGGTGGATTTTCGATCCGCTCTTGCCGCGGTCGGTCGGATTCGGTCGGGTTAAGGGCCCCCTTTTTTGCCGCCCGGACGCTGACCGAATCGATCGCGCACCGCGACCAGTCCAGCTCGCCCTGCGCACCGAGTGCGTCGAGGACGACCCGGTGGAGCCTGGCCCACACCCGGGCCTGGCTCCACCGGGCGAAGCGCCGGTAGACGGTGGGGCAGGGTGGCCCGAACACAGGCGGCAGCTGCCGCCAGGTGCAGCCCGGGGCGGCCACGAAGATGATCGCCGCCAGGTATTCGCCGTCACCAGCCCGACGCCGCCCTACGGACGTATGACCTCCGTCGGTGGGACCACCCGCCGGAACAACACCCACAACTCGCCCGGAACCAACCGCTCAACCAGATCCGCCATGCACTGCTCAATGAACGATCACGCCATCAGAAACGACGTCCTAAACGACATGAGTGAAGGCGCGGTACTCCCGAGCCACCAGCTCCACCTCTTGGGAATGCCTGTTGAGGTACTGCCCGATCGAGACGATCTCGCCATCAGCCGCAATGGTTGCGTACGCCTGTGCGTACCCGCGAGGATCCGTGTCCGAGGAGTAGACGCGAGCACCCTGATCTTGATGTATCCAGATGCGGTGCTCTTCGGCCACTGTCGCCTCGGACCCAACGGGTCCGATCTTCTCCAGGAGCACGTAGTGCAGCCCCAGGAGATCCAAGAGCTCTCGGTCACGCTCCCACACGGCTCCCGCGTACATGTTGCTCATCAGGAACAGCGGATCGCGGTACACGAGCCGTACCGCATCGGGCAACGACATGCCTCGGCCGTTCCAACACAGGGCGCCACGTACCGAGTGGCGTAGGCCGTGGCGGGGTACGGCTTCGCCCATGACCATGGGCAGGAGATTCTCCAGGCTGTCTGGCCACCCATGGGTGATTGTTTGCAGGAGGTCACAGGGGTTGTAGACGTGCAGTCCGACGTCTCCCTCATCAACCTTCGGGCCCACTTCGTCGAGCCAACCGGCCACCAGCGAATCCCACTCGTGGTTGCCGGCCAGGCTCTGCCGAGCCTCCTGCCGGAACGCCTTCCAACGGCTGGCTACCTGCGGGCTGGCGGTGCCCGTGTACAGGATCTGACTGTCTCCTCGTTCGTCCCCGGTAAGGAAGCGGAACAGGTCCTGCTCTTCGAAGGCGGCTGTGACGTCGTAGGCGCCAGTACCTCGGAAGCCTTGAATGGCCCAGTTGGGGTCGTCACGGAGGTTCTTCAACAGCCCTGGCCGTGCGGACTCCATGTTCATTCCGTGCAGCTTGCTGCGCGCAAGACGGTTGCAGATCTCGCAAAGGGCCAGGTACTCCGCCTGGTGCTCGTCAGCCAACGGCTCAGGCCCGTCGTAACCACCCAGGAGACCCACTGCGGCGAGTTCCTCGTTCACTCGGCCGATCGCCAGGTACAGGCCGAAAGGCGCAGGGATGTAGTGCTTCTCCGCTACGCGGTCCAGATCCGCCGCCAACAGGTCGAGCGCCCCCAGCTCGTCCGCGACCTTGCTGATGATCCTCCAGCCCTGCTCCCGCTGTTCCTCCGTGGCGAAGAAGAACAGGTTGTGGATGGGGGTGATGCGGGGTTCAAACGCCCGGGGCAGGAGCTCCACCCGCTCAGTCCCGATGAGGGTGCCGTTGTTGTTCAAGAGCAGTCGGTATCCGCGAAGATCATGACTCCAGTCACGCGCGGCATGACTGACGGCGATCAGGAGTTCCTCCCAGTCATCCGGCATGGCGACGATCACCGCACGAATGCGGTCCGGCGCGAGGTTCTTCTCCCGGCAGAGAAGCTCTGTGTACTTGTTGACCTCGTGCAGGGCTTGCCGCGCGCTGGACCGGGACCGCTTCAGCTCGATGACCACCCACATCTGATGGCGATCACGGGCCAGGATGTCGATGCTGCCCCTGGTGCCGTGTGCGTTGGGCAGCGGGTACTCCTCGAACTGAACCGGCCGGAGCCCCGGCTCGATCAGCTCTAGGTTCTGTACGAGCGCATTGCGGAGAACGTTTTCGAGAGGCGGTCGCATGGCCGAAGGCTAGACCGAAGCACTGACAAGGGCCCTGGGGTGGGGCACAGTTGGCAAGTTCCCTGCACCCTTCGGTCCCGTGCCGAGCACGACCGCATCTCGGGCTACTCGTTACTGGCATAGACGCCCCTGGACGGTCTCTACAGCCTGCGCCGTGTCGTACCGCAGGACTCGCACGCCAACACCACAGATCATGCACCAAGATCCGGACCAGGTGCGGACCAACTCGGCTCAGAAGCAGACGATTCCGCCCCTTGCCGCAGGTCAGAGGCGACGGCGAGCGTGTACTACCAGCGGACGAAGAACATTCTCTGCAGCTACTCCCCCAGGAAACTCGGCTTCTTCTAGGCCGGGCATCTCGGTCCGAACGAACGACAAGGCCGCCCGGGACGAGGACCAAGGACCGGGCGACCGCCGCGCAGAGGCGCCGGGGGTGTATGTCGAGGGGGCGATGCGCGCCCCGGCGGCGCCCACCCGTGGCCGCCGCCGGACGCGTCCTGACAGGTGCGGCGAACAGGTGCCGGGACGCACGTCAAAACGTTCATTCAAGCACGTGTGCGTCCAGGTCGCGCAACAATCCTCCGCCGTCGGCCACCAGAACGAGAGCGGGCGCACAACTCGGGAGATTCGGATTTTGCATATCATACGAGCTTTGTAGGGGCTCTTGCCTTCATCTCGCGCTCTGCAGCTAGCTATTGATGCGTCCGCTTCCCGGCCCGGGCTCCCGATGAGCCCGGTGCCGACCGACAGCTCATGGGCCAGTCCCCTGGGCCGTCGGTCAGGGAGACGGCGCGGAACCTGCACGTGAGGAGTGGTCATGAAGAAGGCATACGAGGCACCGACGCTCGTCCGGCTCGGCACCTTCCGGAAGGAGACGGGGCTCCTTCAGCGCTCCGGCAACGACCGGCTGATCCTGAGCAAGAACTGACGACCGACGGTCCTTGACCCGACGTCATGACTGAACTGCACGGCAGTGCGGGGACGGGCCCCGGCGACGCGCACTTCGCGGTCTTCACGGACCGTGCGGACGCGGCCGCCGCGGCCCGCTCCTTCGCCCACCCCGGAAGCCGGACCCTCACGCACGCGTCGGGCCGGCCCTGGCTGGTCGGCCACTGGCACGACGGCGAGGTCGTCACGGCGGGCGTCGGCGGAGCCTCCCTCGCCGTCATCGGCTGCTGCCCGATCGACGCCGACGAACTGCGGCGCCGGGCCGCACGGTTGCGTGATCTCGCGGAGCTCGACGGGCTGGCCCGCTCCCTTCCCGGCAGTTTCCACCTCGTCGGCGCCCTCGACGGACGGATCAGGGTGCAGGGCACCGCCTCCGGACTGCGGCTCGTCTTCCACGCGGAGATCGCCGGCGTGCGGGTGGCCGCGACCCGCGCCGACACGCTCGCCGCCGTCCTGGGTCTGGATCCCGACGTGGAGGAACTGGCCGTAAGGCTGCTGTGGCCCGCCCCGTACCCGCTGTTCGAGACGTCGATGTGGCGTGCGGTCACCGCCGTCCCTCCGCAGGACGCCGTGGTCGTCGCCGCGGACGGGCGGACCGTACGACACACCCGGTGGTGGACACCGCCGGAGCCGGACCGGCCGCTCGCCGCGGCGGCGCCCCTGATCCGAACGGCACTGGAGGAGGCCGTCGGCGCCCGCACCCGTCAGGGCGGCGTGGTGAGCTGTGACCTCTCCGGTGGTCTGGACTCCACCTCGGTCTGCTTCCTGGCCGACCGCTCTCCGGCCCGCGTGGTGGCCAGTACGTGGCCGGGGCGGGATCCGGCCGACACCGACCTGTCCTGGGCGCTGCGGGCGATGGCGTACTTGCCCGACGTCGAGCACGTGGTCTGGGACGCCGACGCCTCGCCTCTGGTCTACGAGGACCTGCTCGGAATCGACGATCTACTCGACGAACCGACCATCGGCGTCATGGACCGCTCCCGGGTCCTGCACCATCTGCCCGGTCTCGCCGCACGCGGCAGCCGGTTGCACCTGACCGGGATCGGCGGCGACCACGTGGCGTGGTGCTCCGAGGCGTACTACCACAGGCTGCTGCGCACCCGTCCGCTGTTCGCCCTGCGACAGCTGCGCGGATTCCGGGCGCTGTGGCAATGGCCGCTCGGCGGCACGCTCCGCGCTCTCGCCGACGTCCGGCCGTACGGGAAGTGGCTCGCCGACGCCGCCGGTGGCCTGCGTGGCCCGTTGCCCCCGTCCGTCGCGACGGGTCTCGGCTGGGGCATGGCCCCGCGTCTGTTCGACTGGGTGACCCCCGAGGCCGAGCGGATGGCCCGCCGGGCACTGCTGGATGCCGCGGCGACGGCCTCTCCGCTGCATCCGGACCGCGGGCTCCACACCGACCTGGAGCAGATCCGCTCGTGCAGCCGCGTCATCCGGCAGTGGGACCGGATGGCGGCCCGCGCCGGCCTGCCGATGGCCTCTCCCTTCCTCGACGACCGCGTCATCGAGGCGTGTCTCGCCGTAAGGCCGAGTGAGCGCGTCACGCCCTGGCGGTACAAGCCCGTCCTGGGTGCCGCGATGCGCGGGATCGTGCCCGAGCAGTGCCTGCGACGCAGCAACAAGGCCGCGGCCTCCATGGACGCCTCCAACGGACTGCGTGAACACCGCGCCGACCTGCTGACCCTGTGGGAGGACTCACGGCTGGCGGAACTGGGCCTGGTGGACGGCGCCGAGCTGCGCCGCCTCGCGCGGCGGCCGGCCTCCCCGGGGCTCTCCGACGCCATCCTCTACTCCACGATCGCCGCGGAGGTGTGGCTGCGCGGGCTTGCCCGCGGCCGCACCCGTGTCCCACAGCCCTGACCGGATCCCCTTTCGCATCACGTCAGAAAGGTGCTCACATGCCCCTGCGCTTCGGCGACAACGTCTCCGCGGCCGAGACCGACTACGGCACCGTGCTGCTGGACGAACAGGCTGGTGCGTACTGGGAGTTGAACCCAACGGCCACCTTGGTGGTACGGACGCTGCTGGACGGCGGCGAGGAGGCGGACGCGGCCGCCGCCCTGGTCCGGGAGTTCCACATCGACCAGGCCCAGGCCCTGCAGGACGTCGAGACGCTCGTGCGGGAGCTGCGCGACTCGGGGCTCGCCTCATGACGACACCCAGCGCGCTGGAGCGGCCCACCGGTGTGCCCCTGGCCCGACGCCTGACCGCCCGCCTCGTCCTGCTCCCGGCCATCGTCCTCGCCCTGCTGCCGCCCCGCCACATCCGCAGGGTGCTCGGCGTCCTGCGGCACGGTGCCGCGCCGGCGACCACCGCGCAGGCCCAGAGCGCGCGCGACGCCATGTGCGCCGCCAGCCTCCGCTGCGCCGGACCGAAGGGGTGCCTGCCGCGCTCCCTGGGAGCGGCACTGCTGTGCCGGCTCGGCGGAACCTGGCCGACCTGGTGCACCGGCGTACGGGTCACCCCGCCCTTCACCGCGCACGCCTGGATCGAGGCTGAAGGCGCTCCCGTCGGCGAGGGCGTCCCACAGGGCTACTTCGCCCGGCTGGTGGCCGTCGATCCGCTGCCAGGGCCTACCGACCGGTGACCGGCGCGACGGTCCCGCACGGCGGCCCGGCCGCGGTCGCCGGAGCCGACAGGTCCACCCTGGCGGCGGTGGCGACGATGTACCGGCTCACCGCCGGGCATCGGAGCGCCATCGCCGTCGCCAGCGTACTGACCCTCGTGGGGTCCGCCCTGGGACTGGCCCAGCCCCTCGTCGCCAAGCACGTCGTGGACGCGAGCGGCCGCGGACAGGTCGTCTGGCCGCTGCTGGTGCTCCTGGGTGCGCTGTTCGTCGTCGAGGCGGCGACGGGCGCAGCGGGGCGCTTCCTTCTGGAACGGATGGGCGAAGGCGTCGTACGGCAGCTCCGGCACGGGCTGGTGGGCCGGCTGCTCCGACTGGAGATGAGGGAATACGACCGCCACCGGGGCGGCGACCTCATCTCCCGGGTGACGGCCGACACCACCTTGCTGCGGGAGGTCGTCTCGCAGGCCCTGGTCGACCTCGTGACGGGAAGCCTGGTCGCCGCCGGGGCGATCGCCCTCATGGCGTGGCTGGACCTCCTGCTGCTGCTCCTGGTCGCCGTGACCGTGGCAGCGGCGGCCGTGGTGGTCGCCTCGCTGCTCACGGGCATCAGGAACGCGTCCGAGCACATGCAGGGCTCGGTCGGTGCGGTCGCCGCCGACATGGAACGCGCCCTGGGCGCCCTGCCGATGGTGCGTGTGCACCGCGCCGAGGAGCGCGAGGCGGCCGGCATCGGCGCGCGCGTGGACGCGGCCTACGGGGCGGGGGTGCGCACCGCGAAGCTCGCCTCCGTGATGAGTTCCGCCGTCGAACTCGCCGTCCAGGGCTCCTTCCTCATCGTCCTGGTCGTCGGCGGCCTGCGCGCAGGGGGTCGTGCCGGCTCCCTCGGTGATCTCGTCGCGTTCCTCCTGTACGCCTCGTACCTCGTCCTGCCGCTGTCCTCGGTCTTCCGCGCCGTCGGGCTCGTCCAACGCGGGATGGGCGCCTACCAGCGCATCGACGAGGCACTCCACCTTCCAGTGGAGCCCACTGCACCCCGGAACCCGAAGGACCTCCCGTCCACACCGCGGCCGGCCGGACCGTCCGGCACCCGCGGACAGCCCGTCCTCGCCCTCTGCGACGTCCACTTCGGCTACGACCCGGAGCGACCGGTCCTCCGCGGTGTCTCGTTCACTGTCCCGGAGCGCCGGCACGTGGCCCTGGTGGGCCGGTCCGGCGCCGGCAAGAGCACGGTGTTCGCCCTGATCGCGAGGTTCTACGAGCCGGACGCGGGCACCTTGCTCTTCGATGGGCGGCCCGCGACCGAACTCACTCGCGACGCCTGCCGCCGAGGCATCGCCGTGGTCGACCAGACCACCCATGTCGTCCACGGCACCCTGCGCGACAACATCACCTACGCCGTGCCCGACGCCACGGACGCGGAGATCCGGCGTGTCGTCGAACTGGCCCGGCTCGAAGAGGTCGTCGACCGGCTGCCCGGGGGCCTGGCCGCCGTCATCGGTGAACGCGGCAGCAACCTCTCCGGCGGCGAACGTCAACGCGTGGCCCTGGCCCGCGCCTTGCTGGCCCGCCCCTCGCTGCTCCTCCTGGACGAACCCACCTCCCACCTCGACGCGATCAACGAAGCGGCGCTCACCACCGTCATGAAGGACATCGCCCAGGAGTGCGCCCTGCTGGTCATCGCCCACCGGCTGTCCACTGTGCAGCACGCCGACCACGTCGTGGTGCTCCAGGACGGCCGCACGACCGCCGGCGGACGTCACGAGGAGTTGCTGGCCGGCAATGACCTCTACCGCGAGCTGGCCGCGAGCCAGATGCTCCGGACGGGCGGGGAGGCCAAGACCGGCAAGCGGGGGCGGGCGGACGGCTGAGGGATTTCCTGGCGTCGGTACCCGCCGACGAAGCCGGGCTCCTTCCCGGCAGCGATCACCGGCTACGACACCGCCACCGGTCGACGCCGAGGCGGGCCGCAGAAGAGGCAGCCGGGGTCAGAACACCGCGCGCACCTCTCCCACTTCCCGGCCCCCGCCCAGGACCGGGGCCCGGCCGACGCGCTCCACGACCGGGGCCGTCACGCCGAGGAGGCGCAGGGCGCGGGCGAGGACCGGGCCGAGGGCGCGGGCGCCGCCGTCGTCGACCTTGAGGGCGAGGGCACGGCCGTCGGGCAGTGCGACGGCCTGGACGGCTTCGGCGCCCACCTTCGACAGGAGGCCCGGCACCTCCCGCATGAGCCAGGTGTCGTGGCGGCGGGTACCCGCGACGTACGCGGGGTGGGCGCGCATGGCATCGGCGACGCGTCGTTCCGGGCTGCCGGGGGCGGCGCGTACGAAGCAGCGGAAGGCGCGGGCGAGTCCGGTGAGGCTGATCGCCATCAGCGGCGCCCCGCAGCCGTCCACCCCGACGGCGGCCACCGGCTCCCCGGCCGTCTCCTCGACCACCGTACGGATGACCTGCTGGAGCGGATGGTCCGGGTCCGGATAGGACTCCAGCGGCCAGTTCCGCAGGGCGGCGGCGGCGAGCATCGCCGCGTGTTTGCCGGAGCAGTTCATGGCCACGCGGTCACGCCGACCGCCCGCCGCCAGCCAGGCCTCCTGCTCCTGCTGGTCCAGCGGGAGGGAGGCCGGGCACCGCAGGTGCTCCGGGGTCAGCCCGTGCTCGTCGAGCATCTCCCGCACCAGGTCGCGGTGGAACGGCTC
This sequence comes from Streptomyces sp. NPDC088810, assembly GCF_044750305.1. Taxonomy (NCBI): domain Bacteria; kingdom Bacillati; phylum Actinomycetota; class Actinomycetes; order Kitasatosporales; family Streptomycetaceae; genus Streptomyces; species Streptomyces sp. NPDC088810. Next base: position 191,590 of record NZ_JBIVJQ010000003.1, on the reverse strand, counting down.
CCCGGAGTGGCTCCCGGCCGCCAGAGCGAGCCGCTCGCCGGCGAGGTCGAGCCCGGCCCGCAGGACGCCGGCCGCCTGCATCGGCTTGTTGGCGGAACGGGGGAACACCGGGGACGTCACCTCACCGATCGCCGACTCCACCGCCCCGTCCGCCCCCAGCATCACCAGGCTCCCCCGGTGCCGTCCTTCGACGAATCCGGAACGGACGACCTCGGCGAGAACGGGGTTGCCGGGAGCACCGGCGGCGGTTGCGGTGACGGACTGCGACATCGGCGGAGCACCTCCTGGGGATCGGCGCGGACCGCCACGCTACCGACGACGGGCCGGAACCCGCTCCCCTCGTAGTACCCAGAAACCGCCGTTGTTGAAGCGCATCGACGCTGCGACCTCCCTGATGCCGTGTCAATGCCGCAGGAAGTAGAAGGCTTCTTGATGTCAGGGCTCTTGTTCCACAGGAAACGCGCCGTTACCTTCCCCTGGTTAGTGAAGCGCTTCGACACTCATCCGAAAGGACAGAAGGGGTGTCCCTTCCGCACCGGACCGCTCGCGCGGCCAACCCCGTGATCCCGGGCTTCCACCCGGATCCCAGCATCTGCCGCGTGGGCGAGGACTATTACCTCGCGTGCTCCAGCTTCGAGTACTTCCCGGGCGTACCCCTCTTCCACAGCCGCGACCTGGTGCACTGGACGCAGATCGGCAACGCCCTGGACCGGCCGAGCCAGCTGAGCCTGCCCGCGGACACGCCGTCCTCCGCCGGGATCTACGCCCCTACCCTGCGCCACCACGACGGACGTTTCTGGCTGATCGTCACCGATGTGCACGAGGGCGGCGGCAACCTGGTCGTCACCGCCACCGACCCCGCCGGGCCGTGGTCGGATCCCGTCCGGCTGCCCGGCGTGCCCGGCATCGACCCCGACCTGGCCTGGGACGAGGACGGCACCTGCTGGTGCACGGTCGCCGGAGTGGCGCAGGTCCGCATCGACCCGTCCACCGGGGAGACGTACGGACCGCCGCACCAGGTCTGGTCCGGTACGCCCGGCGCCAAGGCCCCGGAGGCGCCGCACCTGTACCGGATCGGCGACTACTGGTACCTGCTCATCGCCGAGGGCGGCACCGAGCGCGGCCACGGCGTGTCGATCGCCCGCGGCCGCATGCCGAGCGGCCCGTTCGAGCCGTGTCCGGCCAACCCGGTCCTCACCCACCGCAGCACCGACCGTCCCGTGCAGAACACCGGTCACGCGGACCTGGTCCAGGCTCCCGACGGCTCCTGGTGGATGGTGCTGCTCGGGGTACGGCCGCGCGGCGGCACCCCAGGCTGGCACGTGCTCGGCCGGGAGACCTTCCTCGCCCCGGTGACCTGGGAGGACGGCTGGCCGGTCGTCGGCGAGCCGGCCCTGGACCTGCCCGCGCTCCCGTGGCCGCTCGTCCCCGGCCCGGCCGCGGAGCAGCGCGACGACTTCGACCTCGGCGAGCTGCGGCCGTACTGGATCTCGCTGCGGGACCGCCCCGCCGAGCACTGCACCACCAAGGAGCGCCCCGGGTGGCTGACGCTCCGGGCGCGGGGCGGTTCCCTGGACGAGCCCGACGTCATCTTCACCGGCCGGCGCCAGCAGCACCCGTCGTGCCGGGCGCGCACCCTGGTCGATCCCGCGGAGGGCCGCGGCGGTCTCGCCGTACGTCTCGACGAGCGGCACCACTACGCGATCGAGGCGTCGGGTACGGAGGTGCGGGTCATCGCGCGCGTCGGCGACCTGCGCACGGTCGTGGCCACGCGACCCGCGGCCGCCGGGCCGCTGGTCCTCGCCGTCACGGTCACGGATCCGCCGCTCCCGCACGAGCCGCGCACCGGACCCGACGTCGTCTCCCTCGGTGTCGAGGAGCCCGACGGCACGTTCACCGCGCTCGCCGAACTCGACGGCCGCTACCTGTCGACGGAGGTCGCCGGCGGCTTCACCGGCCGCGTCCTCGGCATGTACGCCGCGGCAGGCACCGTCCACTTCGACTGGTTCGACTACGCGCCCCTCCCCGACTGAGCCGGCCGGCACGGCCGGCAGAACCCGTCGCGGACTGCCGTGCCTCGTCGCTCCGCGGCCCCGGATCCGATCCTCCGCACGACCCACCGAAAGGGACGACACGTGAAGGACATAGCGCACCCGGCGCACCACCGCAGCCGCGGCCCCGGCCGTCTGCCGGCCCTTCTGCTGGCGCTGCTCGTCACGCTCGGGCTGTCCGCCGGCAGCGCGTTCGCCGCGCCCGACGGCCACGGGAAACCGTCGCGGTCGACGGTGAGGGTGCCGGCCGGCGCGACGGACGCCGTCGCGGCGATGCAGCCCAGCTGGAACCTGGGCAACACCCTGGACGCGATTCCCGACGAGACCTCCTGGGGCAACCCGCCGGTCACGAAGGCTCTGTTCGACACCATCCGCGCGCAGGGTTTCCGCAGCGTCCGCATCCCGGTGACGTGGACCGACCACCAGTCCGCCACCGCGCCGTACACCATCGACGCCACCTTCATGGCCCGCGTCAAGCAGGTGGTCGACTGGGCGCTCGCCGACGGCCTGTACGTCGTGCTCAACGTGCACCACGACTCCTGGCAGTGGATCGCGAACATGGCCGGCGACCACGACAAGGTGCTCGCCCGCTTCGACGCCATCTGGACCCAGGTCTCCGCCGCGTTCCGGGACGAGCCGCGCACGGTGCTCTTCGAGAGCGTCAACGAGCCGCAGTTCAACAACGCCACGGACGCCCAGAAGAGCCAGTTCCTCAACGAGCTGAACACGTCGTTCCACACGATCGTCCGCTCCTCGGGCGGCGGGAACGCCAACCGGCTGCTGGTGCTGCCCACGCTGGGCTGCACGCCCTCCCAGGACCTGATGGACAAGCTGTCCAGCACGATGAGCGCGCTGCACGACGGCAACCTGGTGGCCACCGTGCACTACTACGGCTGGTACCCGTTCAGCGTGAACATCGCCGGCGGCACCCGGTTCGACGCCGCCTCCCAGCAGGACATGACCGACGCCTTCGCCCGCATGCACGACACGTTCGCCGCCAAGGGCATCCCCGTCTACCTCGGCGAGTACGGCCTGCTCAGCTGGCCCGACCACACCCACCCCGACGCCGTCGAACGCGGTGAGGGGCTGAAGTACTTCGAGCAGCTCGGGTACCAGGCGCGCACCGCCGGGGTCACCACCGCCCTGTGGGACCCGTTCTCCCTGCTGAACCGCGCCACGCTCCAGTGGCGCGACCCCGCCCTGTTCGCCTGGATCAAGTCGAGCTGGACCGGCCGCTCGGGCACCGCCTCCTCCGACCAGGTCTTCGTCCGCAAGTCGGGCTCGATCACGGCCCAGACGCTCACGCTGAACCCGAACGGCACGACGTTCCGGGGCCTGTGGCAGGGCAGCACCCCGCTCGTCGCCGGCCGGGACTACACCCTCTCCGGCAACCAGCTCACCCTCACGGCCGGCGCGCTCACCCGGCTGACCGGAAACCGCGCCTACGGGGTCAACGCGACGATCCAGGCCCGCTTCTCGCGCGGGCTGCCCTGGCAGATCAACGTGATCACGTACGACACCCCGGTGCTGTCGGACGCCTCCGGTACGACGGGTTCCTTCGCCATCCCCACGCAGTTCCGGGGTGACGTGCTGGCGACCATGGAGGCCAAGTACGCCGACGGCAGCAACGCCGGGCAGGCCGACTGGACGCCGTACCAGGAGTTCAACAGGGCCTTCTCCCCCGACTACCCCGATGGCAAGATCATTCTCACCTCGGACTTCCTGGGCGCGCTGCGCGACAGCGCGCAGGTGACGCTCACCTTCCACTTCTGGAGCGGCGCCACGGTCACCTACCACGTGACCAAGTCCGGCAGCTCGGTGACCGGCACGACGTCCTGACCGCACGGCTCCGCCCCCTGGTTGCCCCGTCCGGGCAACCAGGGACCCCGTTCCCTGGTGAGAGCCGGCAACCTCCACCGGCAGCCGGTGCGGCGGCGGCCCGGGCGGAGGCGGCCGATGAGTGGAATCCGCCCGCCGCTCTGGTCCAGCCGCTGGGCGAGGTGTGGAACCACGTCGAGTCGACCTACCCCGACCTCTACGGCTTCCGCGACTACGGCTGGGACCAGGTCATGGCCAACAAGGGCAGCGTCAACTACTGCGTCCGCTGGCAGTCCGACGCGCCCGTGAGCGCCGCCCTGCGCGACCGGATCCACGCCGCGCTGAAGAAGCAGTTCGCCCAGTGGATGGCGGCGATGGTGGTGAACGGCAAGGGGCACAACGCCTGGCCGTACACCTCCGTGCCGGTCACCATCGTCGGCTGGACGGTCAGGGACCGCGCGACGCTCCAGTGGACGGACAACTCCGTCGACATCTACGCCGGGGTGCTCGACGGCGGCGGCGCCCCGCAGTGCGCCCCCGACTGCGGCCGTTTCTTCCACCAGGACGGCAGCTACGGCAGGTGCCCGGGCGGTGCGGCCCGGCACTACGACCAGTCGCTGTGGCTGACCAAGGGCTTCGTCATGAGGAAGCAGCACTGGCCGGTCGGGGTCCAGTCGTAGAAGTCGTCCAGACCGAACGCGGGCAGCGCCACCCGGATCACCGAGTCCGACACCTGGATGCTGCGGGACGTCTGGCGTCACCTGAAGAGCCGGTACGGGTACTGACCCGTTCCGCACCGCGCAGGCGGTCGTGCCCCCTGTGAATCAGCGGCACAGTGATTGACGGGGGCATGATCACACCCCTACGGTCCGACCGAGCAATCGAACTCTGTTCGATATACCGACCACCCGTCTCGCCCTGGAGCACCCATGACCCCCGGCCCCCACTTCTCCCGGCGCTCCTTCCTCGGCATGGCCGCCGCCACCCCCCTCGCCGCCACCGGTGTCCTGGGCGCCGGCGCCGGAACCGCCCACGCCGCCGGCACGGCGTACGCGATGGCCTACTTCACCGAGTCGCCGAACGGCACCGGCACCGACTACGGCCTCCACCTGGCCGTCAGCACGGACTCGCTCAACTGGATGCCGCTGAACCAGAACAACCCCGTCGTCACCCCCACCGAGGGCGCGCTCGGGCTGCGTGACCCGTTCGTCCTGCGCAAGCAGGACGGCACGTTCGTCGTACTCGCCACCGACCTCAAGGGCACGGACTGGAGCTACGTCAGCCAGTACGTGCACGTGTGGAACTCCACCGACCTGCGGACCTTCACCGGCTACCACCGCCTGAAGCTGCACGACATGAACACGCACGCCTGGGCGCCGGAAGCCTTCTGGGACGCGGGGCGGGGCCAGTACGCGCTCATCTACTCCGCCGTGAACTCCAGCGGCCACAACGTGATCATGGTGAACTACACCACCGACTTCGTCACCGCCTCCGCCCCGCAGGTCTTCTTCGATCCCGGCTACGACGTGATCGACGGGGACATGGCGGTGGGTGTGAACGGGGTCAACTACCTCTACTTCAAGAAGAACCAGACGCTGGTCGGCGCCCGCTCCACCAGCCTCGCCCCGGGCAGCTTCACCGAGTTCAGCACCGGTGTCGCGCACGGCGGCACGGAGGCACCGACCCTGGTCAAGGCGCAGAACGGCAGCGCCTGGTACCTGTGGGGAGACACCTACACGCCCAACGGCGTCTTCTACGCCTGGCAGACCAGCGATCTCGCCTCCGGCACATGGACCGCGCTCGACCAGAAGGCCTACACCCAGCCGGTCAACTCCAAGCACTGCGGGATCACACCCATCAGCACCACGGAGTACGACAACCTCGTGGCCCGGTGGGGCGTCCCCGGCTGGAACCGGCTCAAGTCGTACAACTACCCGGCCCGTTACGTCCGCCACTCCGACTACACCGGCCGCATCGACGCGTACCCGTTCGACCCGTACACCGACTCGCTGTGGCAGCTCGTTCCCGGCCTCGCCGACAGCAGCGGTGTGTCCTTCCGGTCGGTCAGCCACCCGACCCGCTACCTGCGGCACTACGACTACCGACTCCGCCTGGACGTCAACGACGGCACGTCGACGTTCGCGGCGGACGCCACCTTCCACCGTACGGCGGGCCTGGCGGACGCGAGCTGGTCGTCGTTCCGCTCGTACAACAACCCCACCCGCTACCTCCGCCACTCCGACTACGTCCTGCGGATCGACCCGGTCACGACGGCCACCGACCGGCAGGACGCGACGTTCCGCGTCGGCTACTGACCCGCTCCGGGCGCTGGAGAAGCCGATCTACGTCACCGGCGCGCACAGGTGCGCCGGGCGCGCGATGCTGGGGAGCGGACGTCCCCGAGGAGGCCAGGAGGCTCGGCCGGTGATCGCCGTCAACCCGATGGACAGTGCCTCGGTGCTGGCCGCCTTCGGCGCACTGGGTGTGCTGGCGGTGATCTTCGCCGAGTCGGGTCTGCTGGTCGTCGGCTTCTTCCTGCCCGGTGACACGCTGCTGTTCCCGGCCGGGGTGCTGTGTGCGGGCAGCGCCGGCCAGCCGCCGCGGCTGGCGCTGTGGCAGGTACTCGTGTGCGCGGCCGTCGGGGCGGTGGCGGGCGGGCAGGTGGGCTATCTGATCGGGCGGCACGGCGGCCGGGCCCTGCTCGCGCGCACCTCCAGCGGCCGGGTGAAGGCCGCGGCGACGCGGGCCGAGCGGCTGCTGGCGCGCTACGGCCACGGCAAAGCGCTGGTGATCGGCCGGTTCGTACCGCTGCTGCGCTCGGTGCTGCACCCGGTGGCCGGCGCCCTGGGCGTGCCGACCGGCACCTTCACCCTCTGGCAGACGGTGGGCGGGTTGCTGTGGTCGCAGACGCTGGTGCTCGCCGGATACACCCTGGGCGCCTCGGTGCCCCACATCGACGACTATCTGCTGCCGCTGGTCGCCCTGGTGGTCGTCGTGTCGCTGCTGCCCCTGCTCCCGGAGGCCCTCCGGGAGCGCCGCAAGCGCCGCGACTCCCCACGCTGAACCGGGTGGCCGCGCCACGGCAGCCCGGCCTCCGTGAGGCGCCGGACCCGCCGGCTCCTCACTCCTCGCCGGGGAAACCCAGGAACCCGGGGTCCACCGGGCCCAGCCGGCGGGCGAAATCGGCGGACACACCCACCACTTCCCGGAGCCGTACGGCCCGTCGGCTGGTGGCGGCGAGATCCTCGTGGGCCTCCTTGGACCACAGGAACGGGATGACGCTGATGCCCTGGGTCAGGTCCAGGGCGGCCGCCTCGGCGCGCCAGCCCGGCCAGCGCAGCCCGGCGTAGAACCGCTCGGCCCCGCCGGACAGCAGCCAGCCGATCCATGCCGAGTGGCCCATGTCCAGCGCCTCCCACTCCAGGGTGTCGGGCGCGAAGTAGGTCAGCTGCCCGGGAGCGCCCGGCCGGCCGCAGCCCGCGGGATCGCCGCCGTTGAGGCAGAAGACGCCGCCGAGCACGTCATGGCCGACGACCAGCCCGGCCGCCGGGTACCAGTGGGGGTCGAACCGGCCGGGAAACCCGTTGACCCGGCCGAGGCTGGGCAGCCCGCCGGCCGGGCAGCCCGCGCCGTACACCCGCAGCCAGCCGTCGTCCAGCACGAGCCCCCCGCAGTGCAGGGTGAGCGCGCCGAGCACCGACCTCGTGGTGACCTGCATCTGGAGCAGGCAGCGGCGGCCCTCGTCGGGGTCGGCGGGCAGCACCCGCAGGGGCACGGCGCTGCCGGCGAACGCATGCTGGAGCTCCGGCCAGGCCGGATCGTCCACCTGCACCAGCTCGTCGAACTCTCGCATCCGCCGATGATCGCAGCAGGGCCCGGCCCGCCCTGCACCGGCCCACCACGGTGCACGCACCCGGCGGACCCGGGCCGATCAGGCCGGCTCGGCGGTCCACGGCCAGGCGGCCTCGCGACCGGCCTCGATGAGACCGGCCATGCGGAACGCGGCGTCCGTGAGGCCGCCGAAGGTGTGCCGGTGGGGGCCCGTGGGACCGTGGGCGGGCCGGTACCCCGCCAGGTTCCACGTGTAGACAGGGATGTCGGCCGGCACCGGGTCGGCCGGGCCGCCGGGGTCGTAGGGGGCGGCCTGTTCGTCGGTGACGATCAGGACCCGGTCGTGTCCCCGGTAATGCGTCCGCACCGCCTTCGTGGTGTAGGTGCCGCCGAGACTGCGGAAGCGTTTCAGCACCTCGAGCACCGGCTCGCCCGGCTCGAACGGCACCGGTGCGCTGTTCCAGCCGAACTCCACCAGATCCGCCTGCTCGGCCCGCAGGGCCAGCGCGGTGCCGAACACGGCCGCCGCGTCCGCCCGGGTCAGCTTGGACCGCTCGGAGACGGTGTCCCAGAACATGGAGTCGGACCGGTCGACCAGGATCAGGGTCCGGCCGGGCAAGGAGGGTACGTTGGCCAGGGAGTGGCCCAGTGCCCGTTCCAGTGCGGCTGCCCAGCGCTGCGACGGCGCGTGCCGGTGGGCGGCCAGGTAGCGGAAGGGGAACTGCCGGGACCGGGCGACCTCGGAGGCGTCCGAGAGCCGTGCGGCGACCCGGGCCGCGACCTCGTCCGAGACCCCCGCCTCGTCGAAGTTCCGCAGGTTCCGCAGGAGTGCCATCGGCGCCATCGTGGGGATCACGGCTTCCCAGACGGCGGCGTCCATCGGTCCGTGGAGCCAGCCCGCCAGGGCCTCCCAGGTCATGCCCGCCGCGGCCAGCCGCTCGGGGCCGCCGGGACCGGTCACCACCGCCCGCCGCTCGTCCGCGGCCGACTCCATCAGCTCCCGGTGGGCGGTCAGCAGGCGGTCGGAGGCCGGCGGGACCGCCTGCTCCGGGTGGTGGCGGCGGTCCAGCGCGTACCGGAAGAGGGCGCCCTGCCAGGGCTTGTCCGGGTCCGGGGAGGCGTGCACCAGGTTAAGCACGTCGCCGAAGCGGAAGCCCTTGGACGCGGTGTCGTACTTCAGCAGGGACCGGGACGTGTACAGCCGGCGTACGCCGTCGGCGATGCCCCGCTTCACGGGCTGCGGCACCTTCCGCCCGTACGCCGAGATCCAGTGGGCGAGCAGCTCGCCGGGCTCGTCCGCGCGCTGGAGCACCGAGTCGATCACGGACCGGTTGGACGGGCCTTCGGTCGCGCCGGCCCGGAGCCGGGCTCGTACGTACGCGGCGGCGCCCACCAGGGACGCCGTGCGCATGTTGCCCTCGGCGCGCAGCCAGCGCAGCAGGCCGGCCGTCCACACCGGGTCCTGGACGGCGAGTTCACCGACGAGTCGGGCGTACCGGTCGTCCCGCTCCTCCGCGCTCTCGTAAAAGGTCTGCTGGGAGACGAAGTTGCCGACCGCGAGGAGGAACAGCTCTTCGCGGGGCTCCCGGACGAAGGCCGGGCCGCCCTCGTAGGTGCGGAAGTCCGGCGTGGCGGGCCGGTGAGGAAGCTGTGGCGGGTGCAGGGAGCGGGCGGCCGCCGAGACGTGCGGGGCCACGAGCATCTCGGGCCATACCTTGGAGACGCGTGGGGTGTGACGAGGCAGTGAATCCCCCCGGATTCAAAGGATCGGTCGGCCCCGGCCATACGGCCCGACGGGGCGAGGACGGCCGCGCCTGCCGAGATCAAAGGGGCGGCGGCGTCACTTGGTTGCCAGAAGGAAGTAGCCGCAGCCGAGCGCATCGGAGGCGCGGTCGCGAAGCCAACCTACAAGGGTCACCGGTCCGCACACCAGCGATTAACGAGCTGCCCGACGGCGAGTTCCGCACCGGCGGATCGGACGTGCTGCCGGCCGAGCCGGACGTCGCGGGCGTGCGCCGGCTCATGGTGGACGTCGTGCCGGGACGGGGCAGCGGTTTCTCGCCGGAAGCACCCGAGGGGGTCCGTTTTCTCACCCGATCTGGCGTCGTCGCCGCCCAGTCGGCCACCCGGCCGCCCGACTCTGGTGCACTGCCCCTAAGAACAGATCAGCTGACAAGGCATCAGGGGGCAGGGTGGCGAGACGTCGCAGGCGTTCGGCAGCGGGCAGAGCGGTTCTCACGGTGGCCACGGCGTTCGGTGTGCTGGCGGGTGCGTCCCTGGTGGGTGCGGCACCAGCCGGTGCCGCACCCACGGGCAGACGGCTCGCACCGGGCGTCACCTACCGGCACTTCGACGTCCCCGCGGCGGCGGGGACGGCCCGCGCCCACCTGGTCACGGTGGACCTGGCCGATCCGCACGTCCACGTCGACCTGCTGTACCCGGGCGCGGTGGCGGCCCGGGCGACGGTCTCCCGGCTCGCGGACTCGGCCGGGGCGGTCGCCGGGGTGAACGGGGACTTCTTCGACATCACCGAGACGCAGCACCCGGGCGTGGAGGCCACCGGAGCCCCCGTCGGACCGGCGGTGGCGGACGGAGAGGTGCTCAAGGCGGCGGTGCCGAAGGGCCAGCGGTTCGGGCCCGCGCTGCCCCCGGGCGGCAGCACCCGGGACGTGTTCGGGGTGGGCACCGACAGGCGGGCCCGGCTGGACCGGCTCTCCCTCACCGGCTCGGTCGACACGCCGGAGGGACAGCTTCCGCTCAAGGGCCTCAACCAGTACGCGCTCCCGGTGGGCTCCGTCGGCGCCTTCACCGCCCGCTGGGGCAGCGCCTCCCGGGTGCGGGCCGTGTGCGGCACCGACAGCCGGCGGTCGGCGCCGTGCAGCAGCGACACGTACGAGGTGAAGGTGCGCGGCGGCCGTGTGGTCTCCGCCTCCGACGCCCCGGGCACCGGCACGATCCCGGCGGGCACCACGGTCCTGGTGGGCCGTGACGCGGGCGCCCAGCAGCTGCGCAAGATGTCGGTCGGTGATCCGGTGGACGTCACGCACACCCTGGTGGCGTCCTCGTCCGGGGTGCCGTACACGTTCGCGATCGGCGGCTTCCCGGTGCTGCGCGACGGCACCCCGCTGTCCGGCCTGGACACCGCCACCTCGGCGGTGCGCACGGCCGTCGGCTTCAAGGACGGCGGCCGGCAGCTGCTGCTCCTGGCGCTGGACGGTGGCGCGGCCTACCGCACCGGCCTGACCGTTGCGGAGGAGGCGCGGACCATGCGGTCCCTGGGGGCCACCGACGCCTTCAACCTCGACGGCGGCGGCTCGGCCGAACTGGTCACCCGCGGCTCCGGCCAGTCCTCGGTGTCGGTGCGCAACCACCCGAGCGGCGGCTCCGAACGACCGGTGCCCAACGGCATCGGCGTCTTCTCGTCCTCGTGAAGCCGGGTGTTCAGGGCCGCAGGCTGCTCACCAGGTCGGCGGTCGCGGTGAGCCCGCTGTGGATGGTGGGCGCCATGCTCGTGCTGGCCAGGTAGAAGCCGAGCAGCAGGCAGACCAGGGCGTGGGAGATCTTCAGCGAGCAGTTGCGAATGAAGATCACGGCCAGGATCAGAAGCAGCAGCACCACAGAGATGGAAATGGCCATCGGGAACCCTCCTCCGCCACGCCCCATGTGCGGCGTTCGGCCGCAAGTGTGGCGTAGCGGAGGGTTCGTCCGGGCTGCTGACATGTCCTCCGATCGTGTGGTCTTAGCCGGAGGGGTGGGTGTCGAGGAAGGCCTCCAGGCCGGCGAGGTCGTCGGTGTTGAGGTAGTCCACACCGGCGGCGAGCAGCTCCGCCCACAGCGCGTCCCGGGCCGGGCCGGCGGTGTCGGGGGTGGCCCAGAACCGGACCTGCTGCCCGCGCGCGTGGGCGGCCCCGGTAATGCTCCGCAGCTTCTGCCGCTCGGCGTCCGGGAACGCCCCCGCGCCGGTCCAGGTGAAGTTCTGCGTCCAGTTGTCGCTGATCAGCGGGATGACGGAGGCCGGGGCGGAGCCGCCGAGGTCGGTCAGCCGGCCGTCGTAGAAGGCGCGGCGCTCGGTCTGTGCCTCCATCGGGGTACGGGCCGCCCGGTCGCCGGAGACGACCGCGGTGACCGGGCCGGGGTGGACGCGGCCGTGCGCGTACCGGGTGAACAGGTGCGGGTGGCGGCGCAGGTGGCGGTCGAGTTCGAGGTACGTCGAGGAGCCCTCGGTCTTGATGTCGACGAGGAGCTGCAGCGGACGGCGTGACCCGCGGTAGACGGAGCCGTGGTGGGCCCTGACGCGGGCAACGAGCGGTTCGAGGTAGAGGGATTCCAGGGTGCGGGAGGGGTCGAGGTCCGACGCCTCGTGGCCGACGAGGAGTTGGTCGCCGACGAGGAAGATGTCGGCTTCGACGCTGCCGAAGCGGTGGTCGAGGGCGTCGTACAGGGGCCGCGGGTGCGCGTAGTCGTTGTGGGCGTGGGCGTGCCACAGCGGGCGGGGCTTCCGGTCGCCGGCCAGTGCGCGGCTCACGGGCGGGGCGAGCGTGCCGGTGAGGGCGGCGCCGAGGGTGGTGAGGGCTCTGCGACGGGTGGTGAGGGCCATGCACTGCCTCCCTGGGGGTGAGGGGACCGGGGAGAGTATGCGCGCACCGGACGCCCAAGGGAGCGTGTCGTGCGGCGAGTTGGCGTGCTGTTCACTTCGCCCGTGAGAACGCGCGAAGAAGCCCGCCCCGGGCGGGGCGGGCTTCACCGTCGGTGGGTCAGGGTGCCTGGAGGTCGGCCAGCTCGGCCAGCGCCTCGCGGTGGGCGCCCGCCGTACCGTAGGCGATCGAGTCCGCCTTGGCCCGCTTCAGGTACAGATGGGCCGGGTGTTCCCAGGTCATGCCGATCCCGCCGTGCAGTTGCACCGCCTCCTCGGTCGCGCGTACGGCGACGGGGGCGGCGTAGGCCTGGGCGACGGCCACCGTGATGTCGGTGTCCTCGCCGGAGGCGAGCGCGTCGGCGGCGGCGCGGGCGGCGGCCCGGAGGTTGACGACCTCCAGCCACAGCTGGGCGAGCCGGTGCTTGAGCGCCTGGAAGCCGCCGACCGCCCGGTTGAACTGCTTGCGCTCCTTCAGGTACCGGACCGTCTCTGTCAACGCCCAGTCGGCGACTCCGAGTTGCTCGGAGGCGAGCAGTCCGGCGGCGGCGCGCAGGGCACGTCGTACGGCGGGCTCGGCGTCGCCGACGCGGCGGCCGGCCGCGCCGGTGAGGGTGACGGTGGCGAGCGGGCGGGTCAGGTCCAGGGAGACCTGCGGGGTGACGGTGACGGCGTCGGCGGTGACGGCGTCGGCGGTGACGGCGTACAGGCCGCCGTCGTCGGCCGGGACGAGCAGCACGTCGGCGACGGCCGCGTCCGCGATCCCCGTCAACTCGCCGTGCAGGGTGCCGTTCTCGACCCGTACGGCCGTGAGGCCGGCGCCCGGGGCCGTGGCGAGGCCGACTGCGAGCACGCCGATGGTGCGCCCGGAGGCAAGCTGCGCCGACAGCTCCCGGTCTCCGCAGGCCAGCACGGCCTCGGTGGCCACGACCGCGCTGGTCAGGTACGGCAGCGGAGCGACCGCCCGGCCCAACTCCTCCATCACGACGGCGACTTCACGGTGGTTCGCGCCCTGACCGCCCTGTTCCTCGGGCACCAGCAGGCCGGCCAGGCCCATGCCCTCGGCGAGGGACTTCCACAGGGCACGGTCGAACGGGGTGCCCGACTCGCTGCGGGCGATCACGTCGGCCGGTGCGCAGTGGTCCGTGAGCAGGTCGCGGACGGCGGCCCGCAGCGCCTCTTCCTCCTCGGAGTACAGCAGATCCGTCATCGGGCGAGGTCCTTCCAGGCGACGTCCTTGTCGGTGCGCGGCTCGGCGGGCAGGCCCAGGACGCGCTCGGCGACGATGTTCAGCAGGACCTCGCTGGTCCCGCCCTCGATGCTGTTGCCCTTGGAGCGCAGATAGCGGTAGCCGGCGTCCCGGCCGGTGAAGTCGACGAGCTCCGGGCGGCGCATGGTCCAGTCGTCGTACAACAGGCCTTCCTCACCGAGGAGTTCGACCTCCAGGCCGCTGATCTCCTGGTTGAGGCGGGCGAAGGCGAGCTTCATGCCGGCGCCCTCGGGGCCGGGCTGGCCGACGGTGAGCTGCTGGCGCAGGCGTTCGGCGGTGAGCCGGGACACCTCGGCCTCGACCCACAGCTTCAGCAGCCGCTGGTGCAGGTCGTGGGTGCGCAGGTCCGGGCGTTCGCGCCAGGTCCGCGCGACCGGTCCGATCATGCCGCCCTCGCGGGGCAGGGCCATGCCGCCGATGGCGACGCGTTCGTTGTTCAGCGTGGTCTGGGCGACCCGCCAGCCGTCGCCGACCTCGCCGAGGCGGCGGGAGTCGGGGATGCGGACGTCGGTGAGGAAGACCTCGTTGAACTCGGCCTCGCCGGTGATCTGGCGCAGCGGCCGGACCTCGACGCCCGGGTCGGTCATGTCGCAGACGAAGTAGGTGATGCCCTGGTGCTTGGGCACGTCCGGGTCGGTGCGGGCGATGAGGATGGCCCAGCGGGCGACATGGGCGCTGGAGGTCCACACCTTCTGCCCGTTGACCACCCAGCCGTCGCCCTCGCGTACCGCCCGGGTGCCGAGCGCGGCCAGGTCGGAGCCGGCGCCGGGCTCGCTGAACAGCTGGCACCAGACCTCCTCCCCGGTCCACAGGGGCCGCAGATAGCGCCGCTTCTGCTCCTCGGTGCCGTACTTGAGGATCGTCGGCGCGGCCATGCCGAGGCCGATGCCGATGCGCCGGGGGTCGTTGTCGGGGGCGCCGGCGGCCTCCAGTTCGGCGTCCACGACGCCCTGGAGGGAACGCGGGGCGCCGAGGCCGCCGAGGCCCTCGGGGTAGTGCACCCAGGCGAGGCCGGCGTCGAAGCGGGCCCTGAGGAAGTCCAGGCGGTCGGTGCTCGCGGGGGGATGCTGCGCGAGCAGCTCCCGGGTGCGGCGGCGCAGGTCTTCGGCGTCGGTCATGCGGCGGCTCCGTTCTCCAGTAGGACGGCGACCCGGCCGGTGGTCACTCCGTCGGCGACCCGCTGCACGGCACCGGCCGCGCCGGCGAGCGGGACGCGCTCGCTCACCAGCGGTTTGACGGCGCCCCGCGCGGCCAGCTCGGTGAGCTGTTCGTGGCAGTGCCGGACCAGCTTCGGGTTCTTGGTGTTGTACAGGCCCCAGTGCAGGCCGAGGATCGAGTAGTTCTTCACCAGGGCGTGGTTGAGGGCGGGGCTCGGGATGGTGCCGCTGGCGAAGCCGACGACGACGATCCGGCCCTCGAAGGCGACGAGCTTCGCGGACTGGGCGTAGGCCGCACCGCCGACGGGGTCGTAGATCACGTCGGCGCCCCGGCCTCCGGTGGCCTCCTTCACGGCGGCGACGACGTCCTCGGCGCGCCGGTCGACCACCACGTCACAGCCCAGCTCCCGGGCGACGGCGGCCTTGTCCGCGCCGCCCACGACCCCGATCACCGTGGCGCCGGCCGCCTTGCCGAGCTGTACGGCGGCGCTGCCCACGCCACCGGCGGCGGCGTGCACCAGAAGGGTCTCGCCGGCCTCCAGGCGGGCACGGCGGTGCAGGCCGAACCAGCCGGTCTGGTAGCCGATGTGCAGGGCGGCCGCCTCGGCGTCGTCCAGCGACTCGGGCGCGGGGAGCAGGGCGCGGGCGTCGGCGAGGGCGTACTCGGCGAAACCGCCGTGGGGCAGTGCCGGGTTGGCGATCACCCGGCGGCCGTCCTCGGTCTCGCCGCAGATCTCCACGCCCGGCGTGAAGGGCAGCGGCGGTCGTACCTGGTACTCGCCCCGGCACAGCAGCGCGTCCGGGAAGTTGATGTTGGCGGCGCGCACCCGCAGCAGCACCTGGCCGTCGGCGGGCGTGGGCCGCTCCACCTCCGCCAGGCGCATCACCTCGCTCGGCTCGCCGTTCTCGTGCACTTGCCATGCCTGCATGCGGGGCCTCCACGGGACTGCTTCGTCTGACCGGGCTCGACGGCATACTAAGCGGTCGCTTGCCGATCAGGGAACAGTAGCGTGGGTCACTTGCGGGCGGGCCGCGCCCGTACGTGCATCCGCTCCCCCTGCGGCCCGAACAGGCTCAGGAACTCCACCGGCCCCTCCCCCGTCGACCCGAACCAGTGCGGCACCCGGGTGTCGAACTCGGCCGCCTCGCCCGCGGACAGCACGACGTCGTGCTCACCGAGGACCAGGCGGAGCCGGCCCGCGAGGACGTAGAGCCACTCGTAACCCTCGTGGGTCCGCGGCTCGGGCTCCTGCCTGCGCTGGGGTTCGAGGACCTTGAAGGCCTGGAGGCCGCCGGGCTGGCGGGTCAGCGGCCAGTGGGTGCGCCCGCCGCGGACGATCGGCTTGGACCGCACCCGCGGGTCCCCGACCGGCGGCGCTCCGACCAGCTCGTCCAGCGGCACCTGGTGGGCCTGGGCGATCGGCAGCAGCAGTTCGAGGCTGGGCTTGCGCAGGCCGGACTCCAGCCGGGAGAGCGTGCTCACCGAGATCCCGGTGGCCTCGGACAGCGCGGCGAGGGTCACCTCCCGCTCCTTGCGGATGCGGCGCAGCCTCGGACCCACGTCGGCCAGTACGTCGTCGGTACTCATGGCCCCTATTGCAGGAACGGCAAATACGTTTGTCAATCCCGCAGCGCTGCGGCGACCGTCGCCTCATGACCGAGAACAGCGCAGCATATGAAGTAGTCGTCGTCGGCGGCGGAGCGGCCGGGCTGTCCGCCGCGCTGGTCCTGGGCCGTTGCCGGCGCCGCACGCTGGTCGTCGACGCGGGCGAGCCGCGCAACGCGCCGTCCGCGCACATGCACGGCTATCTGTCCCGGGACGGCATGTCCCCGGCCGAGTTCCTGGCCGTCGGACGCGAGGAGATCGCCCGGTACGGGGTGGAGCTGGTCCGGGACCGGGTGGTGGACGCGGCCGGGGAGGAGGGCGGGGACTTCACCGTCGTCCTGGCCGGCGGCCGGACCGTACGGGCCCGGCAGCTGGTGATCGCGACCGGACTGAAGGACGAGCTGCCGCCGCTCCCCGGCCTCGCCGAACGGTTCGGCCGGGACGTGGTCCACTGCCCCTACTGCCACGGCTGGGAGTTCCGCGACCTGCCCACCGGGGTCCTCGCCACCTCACCGCTGAGCGTCCACCAGGCGCTCATGGTCACCCAGTGGTCCAAGGACGTACGGCTCTTCCTGCACGAGCTGAGCGAGTCCGGCCTGACCGACGAGGACCTGCGCCGGCTGGCCGCCGCCGGCGTCACGGTCGTCCCCGGCGAGGTGGCACAGGTGGTGGTCACCGACGACCGCCTCACCGGCATCCGGCTCACGGACGGCACGCTCCACGACCGCGAGGTGCTGTACACCGCCCCGCGCGCCGTCCCGGGCAACGGCCTCCTGGCCCGGCTGGGCGCGCAGCTGCGCGAGACCCCGTTCGGCAGCTACCCGGTGATCGACGAACGGGGCCTGACGACCGTGCCCGGCCTGTGGGCGGCAGGCAACGCGAGCGGCTTCGCCGAGCAGGTGGTCAACGCGGCGAGCCGGGGCTACCGGGCAGGGGCGGCGATCAACGCAGAACTCCTGATGGCCGGCCTCGACGACAGCGCCCCGTAGGGCAACCGCGCACCCGGCGGAGCGATGAGGCACGATGACTGCATGCTGCTGACCCGGCTCGCCCAGGTGTCCCGGGAGGTCGCCGCGACGGCTGCCCGGTCCCGCAAGACCGCGCTGCTCGCGGAGCTGTTCCGGGACGCGGAGGCGGACGACGTGCCGATCGTCATCCCGTATCTGGCGGGACGCCTGCCGCAGGGGCGCCTCGGGGTCGGCTGGAAGGTGCTGAGCCGCCCGGTACCGCCGGCCGCCGCACCGTCCCTCACCGTGCGCGAGGTCGACGCCCGGCTGAGCGAGCTGGGCAAGGTGTCCGGGCCCGGTTCCCAGGCGGAGCGGGCCCGGCTCGTCGGCGAGCTGATGGGCGCGGCCACCGAAGAGGAGCAGCGCTTCCTGCTCGGCCTGCTCACCGGCGAGGTCCGGCAGGGCGCCCTGGACGCGGTCGCGGTGGAGGGCCTCGCCCAGGCGACCGGCGCGGACCCGGCGGACGTACGGCGGGCCGTGATGCTCGCGGGCTCGCTGCAGACGGTGGCACAGGCCCTGCTCGGCGAGGGGCCCGGATCACTGGAGCGGTTCCGGCTCACGGTCGGCCGGCCCGTGCTGCCGATGCTGGCGCACAGCGCCTCCTCGGTAGCCGAGGCGGTGGAGAAGCTGGGCGCCTGCGCGGTGGAGGAGAAGCTGGACGGCATCCGGGTCCAGGTGCACCGGGAGGGGGACACGGTTCGGATCCACACCCGCACCCTGGACGACATCACCGACCGGCTGCCCGAAGTGACGGCCGCCGCCCTTCAGTTGCGGGGCGAACGGTTCATCCTGGACGGGGAGGTGATCTCCTTCGACGCGGCGGGCCGGCCCCGGTCCTTCCAGGAGACGGCGGGCCGGGTCGGCTCGCGCACCGACGTGGTGAAGGCCGCCGAGCAGACCCCGGTCTCCCCCGTGTTCTTCGACGCCCTCGCGGTCGACGGCCGAGACCTGCTCGACCTGCCGTTCACCGAGCGGCACGCGGAACTGGCCCGGCTGGTGCCCGAGCCGATGCGGGTGCGGCGCACGGTGGTCTCGGGCCCGCAGGACATCCCGCAGGCGGAACGGTTCCTCGCCGACACCCTGGCCCGCGGCCACGAGGGCGTGGTGGCCAAGGCCCTCGACGCGCCGTACAGCGCGGGCCGACGCGGCGCGTCCTGGCTGAAGGTCAAGCCCGTGCACACGCTCGACCTGGTGGTGCTGGCCGCCGAGTGGGGCCACGGCCGCCGCACCGGCAAGCTGTCCAACCTGCACCTCGGCGCCCGCGCCCCGGACGGCGGTTTCGCGATGCTCGGCAAGACCTTCAAGGGCATGACCGACGCGATGCTCGCCTGGCAGACCGAGAGGCTCCAGGAGCTGGCGGTCGAGGACAACGGCTGGGTGGTCCGGGTCCGCCCCGAACTCGTCGTGGAGATCGCCTACGACGGCCTCCAGCGCTCCTCCCGCTACCCGGCCGGCGTCACCCTGCGCTTCGCCCGCGTGGTCCGCTACCGCGAGGACAAGCGTCCCGAGGACGCCGATACCGTGGAGGCCCTGCTGGCAGCCCACCCGGAGGTCACGCCGTGACGGTGCGAACGACGAAGCGCAGCGCGGGACTCCTGTTGTTCCGGCACATCGACCAGGAGCTGGAGGTATTGCTCGGCCATATGGGCGGCCCGCTGTGGGCGAAGAAGGAGGCGGGAGCCTGGACGGTGCCGAAGGGCGAGTACGACCCGGAGGAGCCGGCCTGGGAGGCGGCCCGGCGCGAGTTCCAGGAGGAGCTGGGGGTGGCGCCGCCCGACGGGGAGGCCGTACCGCTGGGCGAGGTCGTGCAGCGCAACGGCAAGATCGTCACGGCGTGGGCGGTGGCGGCGGACCTCGACCCGGAGTCGATCACCCCGGGGACCTTCACGATGGAGTGGCCGCCGCGGTCCGGCCGGAGGCAGGAGTTCCCGGAGCTGGACCGGGTGGCGTGGTTCGGTCTGGACCGGGCCCGTGAGGTGATCGTCACGGCGCAGGCCGCGTTTCTCGACCGGCTGGCGGAGCACTCGGGCTGAACAGAGCCTCACGCGTTGCGGTCGGCCGTGCCGCGCGCGAAGGTCGAGACAGGCCCGCTCCCAGGGAGGCCAGCCATGCCCATAGCAACGGTGAACCCGGCGAACGGCGAGACGCTCAAGACGTACGAGCCCATGGACGAGGACGAGCTGGAGCGCCGGCTCGAACTCGCCGAGGCCACCTTCCGCACGTACCGGACGACCTCGTTCGCCGACCGCGCCCGACTGCTGAACAAGGCCGCCGACCTGCTGGACGAGGACCAGCGGGAGATCGGCCGGGTCATGACCACCGAGATGGGCAAGCCGGTCAAGCAGGCCCGCGCGGAGGCCGCGAAGTGCGCCAAGGCGATGCGCTGGTACGCGGAACGCGCCGAGGGGCTGCTGGCCGACGAGGAGCCCCCCGAGCCGGACGTGCGCGACTCCGGCGCCTCCCGGGTCCGGGTCCGCTACCGGCCGCTCGGCCCGGTCCTCGCCGTGATGCCCTGGAACTTCCCGCTGTGGCAGGTGATCCGGTTCGCCGCGCCCGCGCTGATGGCGGGCAACGTGGGCCTGCTCAAGCACGCGTCCAACGTTCCGCAGACGGCCCTCTATCTGGAGGACCTGTTCCACCGGGCCGGCTTCCCGGAGGGCTGCTTCCAGACGTTGCTGATCGGTTCGGGCGCGGTGGACGAGATCCTGCGCGACGAGCGCGTGAAGGCGGCCACCCTGACCGGCAGCGAGCCCGCGGGCCGGGCGGTCGCGTCCACCGCCGGCCAGATGATCAAGAAGACGGTGCTGGAGCTGGGCGGCAGCGATCCCTACGTCGTCATGCCCTCCGCCGACGTGGACCGCGCGGCCGAGGTCGCGGTGACCGCGCGCGTGCAGAACAACGGGCAGTCCTGCATCGCCGCCAAGCGGTTCATCGTGCACACCGACGTCTACGAGGCCTTCGCCGAGAAGTTCGTCGCGGGCATGAAGGCGCTCAAGATCGGCGACCCGCTGGCGGAGGACACCGAGATCGGGCCGCTCGCCAGCGAGCAGGGCAGGACCGACCTGGAGGAGCTGGTGGACGACGCCCGGCGCAGCGGGGCCGGAGTGCTGTGCGGCGGGCAGCGGCCGGACGGCCCCGGCTGGTACTACCCGCCGACCGTCCTGTCCGGCATCACCCGGGAGATGCGCATCCACCGCGAGGAGGCGTTCGGACCGGTCGCCACGCTGTACCGGGCAGGCGACCTGGACGAGGCCGTGCTGATCGCCAACGACACGCTGTTCGGGCTGAGTTCGAACGTGTGGACGCGGGACGAGAACGAGGTGGAGCGGTTCGCGCGGGACCTGGAGGCCGGTGCCGTGTACGTCAACGGGATGACCGCCTCCCATCCGGCGTTCCCGTTCGGCGGGGTGAAGCGGTCCGGGTACGGGCGTGAGCTGTCCGGGCACGGAATCCGGGAGTTCTGCAACATCACCACGGTTTGGCAGGGTGCGTGAGCGCTGCGCGGCTACCATCCCGTTTTGTGAACCGCGAAGTGACCCTGCCTCTGATCGTCGACGACCGCGGTACCTTGCAGGTGGCCGCGGCCGACGTGAGTAAGTTGTTGCGGACCGTGGGTGCGCGGTGGCTGCATCTGGTCGAGGCCGGGGAGCAGGTGCTGGACGAGGACACGGTCGCCGCGCTGACCATCGAGCTGGCGAAACTGGCGGACCGCATCGACGTCGCCTGCATCGCGCACAGCAGCGGGGCGCCGTAACGGCCGTGCCCGTGTTTTCCCTCGTCCGGCGGCATGAATCGCCCTTCGAGCCTGACGCCGGGGTCCCCGGTTCGGAGTAATCCAGCGCGAGATCGTCGTCCTGCCGGGTGACGGTGGGTGGAGCACCCAAAAGGTGTGGACCACCTTCCGGACAGCGGAAAGCAGGGACGGTTCATGGCGACTTTGTGCAGACCCTCGGTGTCGGTCCCGGAGCACGTGATCACGATGGAGCAGACGCTGGAGCTGGCGCGCTCCCGCCACCCGGACCACCCCCAACTGCCACTGGCGCTGAGGCTCATCGAGAACACCGGCGTCAGGACGCGGCACATCGTGCAGCCCATCGAGGAGACCCTGAAGCACCCGGGCTTCGAGGAGCGCAACAAGCTCTACGAGGCCGAGGCCAAGGCGCGGGTCCCCGCGGTGATCCAGCGCGCGCTGGACGACGCGGAGCTGCTGACCAGCGACATCGACGTGATCATCTATGTGTCGTGTACGGGCTTCATGATGCCCTCGCTGACGGCCTGGCTGATCAACGAGATGGACTTCGACAGCACCACCCGCCAGCTCCCGATCGCCCAGCTGGGCTGTGCGGCCGGCGGGGCGGCGATCAACCGGGCCCACGACTTCTGCTCGGCCTATCCGCACGCCAACGCGCTGATCGTGGCCTGCGAATTCTGCTCCCTGTGCTACCAGCCCACCGACCTCGGGGTCGGCTCGCTGCTCTCCAACGGCCTGTTCGGCGACGGCATCGCCGCGGCGGTGGTGCGCGGGAGCGGCGGCACGGGTGTCCGGCTGGAACGCAACGGCTCGTACCTGATCCCGAAGACGGAGGACTGGATCGCCTACGACGTCCGGGCGACCGGCTTCCACTTCCTGCTCGACAAGCGGGTGCCGACGACGATGGAGCCGCTCGCCCCGGCGCTGAAGGACCTGGCGGGCAGCCACGGCTGGGACGCGTCCGACCTGGACTTCTACATCATCCACGCGGGCGGCCCCCGAATACTCGACGACCTCAGCACGTTCCTGCAGGTCGACCCGCACGCCTTCCGGTTCAGCCGCGCCACGCTCACCGAGTACGGCAACATCGCCAGCGCCGTCGTCCTGGACGCGCTGCGCCGGCTCTTCGACGACGGCGGCGCCGAGGAGCGCGCCCGTGGACTGCTCGCCGGCTTCGGCCCGGGTATCACCGCCGAGATGACGGTGGGCCGCTGGGTCAACGCCGACGGGGACACCCGATGATCGAGCAGGCCACGCTCCCCGAGACCCGGCCCCCGGTCCGGCACTGGCCGGCGCTCGACCTCACCGGAACGGATTTCGACCCGGTGCTGGCGGAGCTGATGGCCGAGGGCCCGGTCACCCGGGTCCAGCTGCCCAACGGCGAGGGCTGGGCCTGGCTGGTCACCCGGTACGACGACGTACGCAGCGTGACCAACGACCCCCGGTTCAGCCGGGCGGCGGTCAGGGACCGGCAGGTCACCCGGCTCGCGCCGCACTTCATCCCCGACCGGGACGCGGTCGGCTTCCTCGACCCGCCCGACCACACCCGGCTGCGCCGCTCGGTCGCCGCCGCCTTCACGGCGAAGGGCGTCGAGCGGGTCCGCGTCCGGGCCCGCGCCGTGCTGGCCGAGCTGGTCGACGACCTGCTCCAGGGCGGTCCGCCCGCGGATCTCACGGCGGCCGTCCTCGGCCCGTTCCCGATCGCGGTGATCTGCGAGCTGATGGGCGTCCCGGCAGGCGACCGGCACAGCATGCACACCTGGACCCAGCTGATCCTGTCCGCCGCCCACGGCAAGAACGTCAGCGAGACGGCCAAGCAGGAGATGAGCGCCTACTTCGCCGACCTGATCGCACTGCGCGGGAACAGCACCGGCGAGGACGTCACCTCGCTCCTCGGCGCCGCCGTGGGCCGGGGCGAGGTCACGCCGGAGGAGGCCGTCGGCCTCGCCGTCCTGCTCCAGATCGGCGGCGAGGCGGTCACCAACAACAGCGGGCAGATGTTCTACCTGCTGCTGACCCGCCCCGGCCTGCTGAAGCGGCTGCGCGCGGAGCCGGAGCTGCGCCCCCGGGCGATCGACGAACTCCTGCGCTGGATCCCGCACCGCAACGCGGTCGGCCTGTCCCGGATCGCCCTGCAGGACGTGGAGATCGGCGGCGTCCGCATCCGCGCCGGCGACCCGGTCTACGTCTCCTACCTGGCCGCCAACCGCGACCCGGCCGTCTTCACCGACCCGGACACCATCGACTTCTCCCGCAGCCCGAACCCGCACGTGGCGTTCGGCTTCGGCCCGCACTACTGCCCCGGCGGCATGCTGGCCCGACTCGAGGAGGAACTCCTGATGGACACCCTGCTGGACCGTATCCCGGGACTGAGACTGGCCGTACCACCGGACCAGGTCACCTTCCACAAGGGTGCGTTGATCCGCGGGCCCGAATCCCTCCCGGTGACCTGGTGAGCCGCTCATGACCGAGACCGAGGGACTGTACGTGCCACCGGGCCACGGCCGCGTCGTGGCGACCCCGGCCCAGCGGGTGACCTTCAAGGTCACCGGCACCCACTCGCGGATGGCCTCCACCTTCGAGGTGGAGGTCCCGCCCGGCTTCGACGTGGGCGCCCATGTGCACACGCGCAGCGAGGAGCTGTTCTACGTCCTCGAAGGCGAGCTGGACGTCCTCGCCTTCGAGCCGCGTGTCCGCACCCCCGACAACTGGCGGAAGTGGGAGTCACGTTCGGGCAGCCGGGTGGTCCGCGCGACACCGGGCACGGTCATCGTCGTACCACCGGGCTGCCCGCACGCCTTCGCGAATCCGACGGAGAGCCCGGCCAAGATGTTCTTCCAGGCCTCTCCCCCACCGGACCACGAGCGCTACTTCGAGGAGCTGCTGGAGATCCTGGCCGACGGCGGGCCGCCGGACCAGGAGGCGATCGAGGCGCTACGGGCCAAGTACGACATCGAGCAACTCACGCCTCTCAGACACCGGTGAGGCTCCCGCCTCCCGGAGCTACCGGATCGGCATCCCGGACAGGGTCCGGGCGATGACGAGCCGCTGGATCTCGCTGGTGCCCTCGAAGATCGTATAGATCGCCGCGTCCCGGTGCATCCGCTCGACGGGGTACTCACGGGTGTACCCGTTGCCGCCGAGGATCTGTATCGCCTGCGCGGTCACCTTCTTGGCGGTCTCGCTGGCGAACAGCTTGGACATGGAACCCTCGGCCGCGGTGAACGGCTTGCCGTTGACCGCCATCCAGGACGCCCGCCACACCAGCAGACGCGCGGCGTCGATCTGCGTCCGCATGTCGGCGAGCTGGAAGGCGACGCCCTGGTTGTCGATGATCGGCCGGCCGAACTGCTCCCGGGTCCTGGCGTAGTCCAGGGCGACCTCGTACGCGGCCCGGGCGGTGCCGACCGCCATGGCGCCGACGGCCGGGCGGGACGCCTCGAACGTGGCCATCGCCGCGTTCTTGACCCTCTCCCCGCCGGAGGCCTTCGCCCTCTCCCGGGCCCGGGCCAGCCGCTCGTCCAGCTTCTCCTTGCCGCCGAGCAGGCAGGAGCCGGGCACCCGGACGTTGTCGAGGATGACCTCGGCGGTGTGCGAGGCGCGGATGCCGTGCTTCTTGAACTTCTGGCCCTGGGACAGACCGGCCGTACCCGGCGGGACGATGAAGGAGGCGTGGCCCTTGGAGCCCAGCTCCGGGTCGACCACGGCGACGACGACGTGGACGTTGGCGATGCCGCCGTTGGTCGCCCAGGTCTTCGTGCCGTTGATCACCCACTCGTCCTTGGCCTCGTCGTACACCGCACGCGTGCGCATGGAGGCGACGTCGGAGCCGGCGTCCGGCTCGGAGGAGCAGAACGCGGCGACCTTGACATCGTTCTGGTCGCCGTACATCTGCGGAATCCAGGTGCCGATCTGCTCCTCGGTTCCGTTGGCGAGGACGCCCACGGCGGCGAGTCCGGTGCCCACAATGGACAGGGCGATGCCCGCGTCGCCCCAGAACAGCTCCTCCATGGCCATCGGGATGCCGAGACCGGTGGGGTCGAAGTACTGCTGCGCGTAGAAGTCGAGGGAGTAGATGCCGACCTTCGCGGCCTCCTGGATGACCGGCCAGGGCGTCTCCTCGCGCTCGTCCCACTCGGCCGCCGCGGGACGGATCACCTCCGCGGCGAAGCCATGGAGCCAGTCGCGTACTTCCCTCTGTTCCTCGTTCAGCTCCATGGTGAACTCGGCCATGTCCCCTCCAGCTGCGGCAGTGCGATGTTACTAGCGGTAACCCGAGTGTGTTACTGATCGGTAGGAAAAGTCAACCGGTGATGACACCTCAGCATCCCGTTCGATGTCAGGGCCACGGTCAGTGTTAGTTTGCGCAGGCGTCACCGAATCAGCACGGGTGGGGAGAGCACATGGACACCACGCAGCGGACCGAGCAGCAGCGGTCCGCCGACCGCCGACGGCGCGAGCTGCTGGAGGCCGCCGACCGGGTGGTGCTGCGCGACGGCCCGCAGGCGTCGATGAACGCGATCGCGGCGGAAGCGGGTATCACGAAGCCGATCCTCTACCGGCACTTCGGCGACAAGGGCGGACTTTACGCGGCGCTCGCCAAGCGGCACACCGACGCGCTGCTCGACTCCCTGCGGGCGGCCCTCGACGCACCCGCCGACCGGCGCGAGCGGGTCGAGTCGACGCTGGACACCTACCTCGCCGCGATCGAGGCGCGGCCCCAGGTGTACCGGTTCCTGATGCACCCGGCGGAAGGCAGCACCGGGGGCGACCAGGGTTTCGACGTCGGCAAGCACAGCGCTCCGCTGCTCCGGCGGATGGGCGAGGAGCTGGCCCAGGTCATCGAGGAGCGGGTCGACCTGGGCCCGGAGAGTCAGCAGCTGGCCCGGGTCTGGGGGCACGGGATCGTCGGGATGATGCATGCCGCGGGTGACTGGTGGCTGGGCGAACGACCCTGCTCCCGGGCCGAGTTGGTGCGGTCCCTCGCCGATCTGCTGTGGGGTCGCCTTGCGGCTGCGGGCGACAGGATGGGGGGTCCGGGGTTCTGACGGCCCCCGCACCCCTCAGGCCGGTGTGCCCGCCCGGTTCCAGGACGCTCTGGAGACCTTTCTCATCAATTGGCGCTTCCGCCACCCCGTGAGGTGGTCCGCATACACGCGGCCCTCCAGGTGGTCGCACTCGTGTTGCAGGCATCGGGCAAAGAAGCCGGTGCCGTGGACGGTGACCGGGTCTCCCGTCATCGTGAGGCCCTCGACCACCGCGTGGTCGTAGCGCTCGGTTCCCGCCTCCAGGCCCGGCAGGGACAGGCAGCCCTCCGGACCCCGGATCACCACACCGTCGGCCTCGACCAGCCGTGGGTTCACCACATGGCCGAGGTGGCGGACGTCCTCGTCGTCGGGACAGTCGTACACGAACACCCGCAAACCGACCCCGATCTGGTTGGCTGCCAGGCCCACCCCCTGCGCCGCGTACATCGTGGCGAACAGGTCCTCCACGAGGGCCGCGAGGCCGGGGCCGAAGTCGGTGACGTCCCGGCAGGGCTCGCGCAGCGCCGCGTCGCCGAGCAGGGTGAGGGGCCGGACGCGCCCGTGGGCGCCCGGAATGGAACCGTGTCGCATGGCGGCAAGGGTACGGTTCGTTCAGCTCATGCCCGCCGCTCAGGGCCTGGACCGGGATTCGGGTGTGGGAATGGATCTCGATAGGCTGAGGTTCACACCACGTTGCCGGATGGCCCCAGGCGCGGCGCGTACGCAAGGAGGATCGAGAACTGATGGCAGGCAACTCGGACCCGCTCTCGCCGCGGGCCAAGCTGGCCGTGACCGCGGGCAAGGCGGTCGCTGCGGCATCGCGCGCCGCAGGACGCGGCAGCGGGTCGGTGATCGGTGGCCGGGTCGCGCTGAAACTCGACCCCGATCTGCTCGGGCGGCTCGCCCAGAACCTGGACGTCGTCCTGGTGTCGGCCACCAACGGCAAGACCACGACCACCCGGCTCATCGCGGAGGCGCTGCGCGCCGCGGGCCCGGTCGTGTCGAACGCGCTCGGCGCCAACATGCCGGCCGGTATCACCTCGGCGCTGGCGGGCGGCTCGGACGCGAAGTTCGGCGTCATCGAGGTGGACGAGAAGTACCTGGCCGGAGTGGCCCGGGACACCGCCCCCAAGTGCATCGCCCTGCTGAACCTCTCCCGGGACCAGCTGGACCGGGCCGCCGAGACCCGGATGCTCGCCGAGAACTGGCGGGAGGGCCTGGCCGGCTCCAAGGCAGTCGTCGTCGCCAACTGCGACGACCCGCTGGTGGTGTGGGCCGCGTCCTCCTCCGCGAATGTGATCTGGGTCGCTGCCGGGCAGATGTGGAAGGACGACGCCTGGTCCTGCCCGTCGTGCGGTGGCGTGATGCAGCGCCCCGGCGACGACTGGTTCTGCGGTGAGTGCGGCTTCCGCCGGCCCACGCCGACCTGGGCGCTGTCCGGGGACCACGTGCTGGACCCGCACGGGTCCGCCTGGCCGATCCACCTGCAGCTGCCGGGCCGTGCCAACAAGGCGAACGCCGCCTCCTCCGCGGCCGTCGCCGCCGTCTTCGGGGTGCCGCCGCAGGTCGCCCTGGAGCGGATGTACCAGGTGCAGGCGGTGGCCGGCCGGTACGACGTCGTCCAGTTCCAGAACCGCGACCTCAGACTGCTGCTGGCCAAGAACCCGGCCGGCTGGCTGGAGACGTTCTCCCTGATCGACCCGCCGCCCGCGCCGGTGATCCTGTCCGTGAACGCCCGCGGCGCCGACGGCACCGACACCTCCTGGCTGTGGGACGTCGACTACACCCGGCTGACCGGCCACCCGATCTTCGTCATCGGCGACCGGAAGCTGGACCTCGCCGTCCGTCTGGAGGTGGCGAACCAGCACTTCCAGGTCTGCGACAACCTCGACCAGGCCGTGCAGATGTGCCCGCCGGGCCGGATCGAGGTCATCGCGAACTACACCGCGTTCCAGGACCTGCGCCGCCGCGTCGGCAACTGATCTTCGAAGGGCGATCACCTCATGAGCGACAACCAACTGCGGCTGGTGTGGATCTACCCGGACCTGCTGAGCACCTACGGCGACCAGGGCAACGCGCTCGTCGTGGAGCGCCGGGCCCGGCAGCGCGGCCTGGACGTGGCCCGGCTGGACGTGCGCAGCGACCAGCCGATCCCGACCTCCGGCGACATCTACCTGATCGGCGGCGGCGAGGACCGTCCGCAGCGGCTCGCGGCCGAGCGGCTGCGCCGCGACGGGCACCTGCACCGGGCGGTGGAGAACGGCGCGATCGTCTTCTCGGTCTGCGCCGGCTACCAGATCCTCGGCCACGAGTTCATCAACGACCTCGGCCAGCGCGAGCCGGGCCTCGGCCTGCTCGACGTGGTGTCGGTGCGCGGCGAGGGCGAGCGGTGCGTCGGCGACGTGCTGGGCGACATCGACCCGCAGCTCGGCCTGCCCCAGCTGACCGGCTTCGAGAACCACCAGGGCGTCACCCACCTCGGCCCCACCGCCCGCCCCTTCGCCCGCGTGCAGATCGGCAAGGGCAACGGCACCGGGGACGGCACGGAGGGCGCGTACAACGGGACGGTCTTCGGCACGTACATGCACGGGCCGGTGCTCGCCCGTAACCCGCTGATCGCCGACCTGCTGCTGAAGCTGGCGCTGGACGTCAACGCGCTGCCGCCGATCGACGACCGCTGGTACGAGGCGCTCCGCAACGAGCGCATCGCGGCTGCGCAGCAGCCCGCGTAGACAACAGCTGCGCAGCAGCCCGCGTAACCCGTTCTTCAGCGGGATTTCAACGTGGTCCGGCAGACTTCCGGCGGGCCCGCCTGACGGTCCGTCCGCTCACATGTGCGGGCGCGTCCAGCAGGCGGACGCCCGCTACGGAGCCACCCCCTCACGCCGGTAGGGTGGCCGGGAATCCGCCGGACAACGTGGTCCGGTTACCCGGCCCACGTTGAGAAGGTATTCGGGCTATGCGCATTGGTGTCCTCACGTCCGGCGGCGACTGCCCCGGCCTGAACGCCGTCATCCGGTCCGTCGTGCACCGTGCCGTCGCCGACCACGGCGACGAGGTCATCGGTTTCCGGGACGGCTGGAAAGGCCTCCTGGAGTGCGACTACCTGAAGCTCGACCTCGACGCCGTCGGCGGCATCCTGGCCCGCGGCGGCACCATCCTCGGCTCCTCCCGGGTCCGCCCCGAGCACCTGCGGGACGGAGTGGAGCGGGCCAGGGGCCATGTCGCGGAACTCGGCCTGGACGCGATCATCCCGATCGGCGGCGAGGGCACGCTGAAGGCGGCCCGGCTGCTGTCGGACAACGGGCTGCCCATCGTGGGCGTGCCCAAGACCATCGACAACGACATCGCCGTCACCGATGTCACGTTCGGCTTCGACACCGCGGTGACCGTGGCGACCGAGGCCCTGGACCGGCTGAAGACCACCGCCGAGTCGCACCAGCGGGTGCTGATCGTGGAGGTCATGGGCCGGCACACCGGCTGGATCGCGCTGCACTCCGGCATGGCGGCCGGCGCGCACGCCATCGTCGTACCCGAGCGGCCCTTCGACATCGAGGAGTTGACCCGGAAGGTCGGCGAGCGGTTCGAGGCGGGCAAGCGGTTCGCCATCGTGGTCGCCGCGGAGGGGGCCAAGCCGCGGCCCGGCTCCATGGAGTTCGACGAGGGCGGCAAGGACATCTACGGCCACGAGCGGTTCGCCGGCATCGCCCGGCAGCTGTCGGTCGAGCTGGAGCAGCGGCTCGGCAAGGAGGCCCGGCCGGTGATCCTCGGGCATGTCCAGCGGGGCGGCACGCCGACCGCGTACGACCGGGTGCTGGCGACCCGTTTCGGCTGGCACGCGGTGGAGGCCGTGCACCGGGGCGAGTTCGGCAGGATGACGGCGCTGCGCGGGACGGACATCGTGATGGTGTCGCTGGCGGAAGCGGTGGAGACGCTGAAGACGGTGCCCACCGAGCGGTACGACGAGGCGGAGTGCGTCCTCTGACCCAGTGGTTCAGGTGAGAACGAACCGGCCCCGGTCACAGCGGTGACCGGGGCCGGTTCTACTCTTGGTGCGGACACAGACAGCTGTGGACAGATACCGCACAACCCCCACGCACCAGGAGCCGCCGGATGGATCACAGCGGACACGGCATGATGATGGATCTGCCGCCGTTCACGCTGGGGCGGGGTCTTCAGTGGTCGGCGGACCCGTTCTTCCTCGTGGCCTGCCTCGCCGGTCTGGCGCTCTACGGCTGGGGTGTCGTGCGGCTGCGGCGGCGCGGGGACGCGTGGCCGGTGTCGCGTACGGTGTCGTACGTCGTCGGCGTGCTCACGATCGCGCTGGTGATGTGCACCAAGCTGAACGACTACGGCATGGTCATGTTCAGCGTGCACATGGTGCAGCACATGGTGATCAGCATGCTGTCGCCGATCCTGATCCTGCTCGGCGCCCCGGTCACGCTGGCACTGCGGGCGCTGCCGGCGGCCGGCAAGGGCCGCAAGGGTCCGCGCGAGCTGCTGCTGATGCTGCTGCACAGCCGGTACATGCAGATCATCACGCACCCGGCGTTCACCATCCCGCTGTTCATCGCGAGCCTGTACGGCCTGTACTTCACCCCGCTGTTCGACTTCCTGATGGGCTCGAAGACCGGGCACGTCGCGATGATGGTGCACTTCCTCGCCGTCGGTGTCGTGTTCTTCTGGCCGATCATCGGGGTCGACCCGGGCCCGAACCGGCCCGGTCACCTGATGCGGATGCTGGAGCTGTTCGCCGGCATGCCGTTCCACGCGTTCTTCGGCATCGCGCTGATGATGGCGTCGACGCCGATGGTGGAGACCTTCCGGAACCCGCCGGCCTCGCTCGGCATCGAGGCGCTGTCCGACCAGAGCGCGGCGGGCGGTATCGCCTGGGCGTTCAGCGAGATCCCGTCGGTGCTGGTGCTGATCGCGCTGCTGTTCCAGTGGTACCGCTCCGAGCAGCGGCAGGCCAAGCGCAAGGACCGGGCCGCCGACCGGGACGGCGACAAGGAGCTGGAGGCGTACAACGCCTATCTGGCCTCGCTGAACGCGCGCGAGGGCTGAGCAGCCGTATCGTCCGGGCAGGCGCCGTATCCCGGGATCCGGGGCACCATGGTGAGGGACGGACCATGAGGAGGGTGTCGCGATGCCCGGTTCCACGAACGGTTCCACCAGGACGATGGGGGCGCTCACGGTCGGCGGGCTGGTCCTCGTGACCGCCTACACGGTCGCGCTCGGCAGCAACGGCTGGCTGTGGTTCGGATGGGTGGTGCTGGGGCTGCTGACCCTCACCCTGGTCGTCACCCAGTCCTGAGCCGCGCGGCCCGGGCGGGGCTGGCTACAGTGCCCGCATGAACAGCAGGACGCCCTCGTTCGACGAGCTGGACCGCCAGATCATCACCGCGCTCATGGCGAACGCCCGGACCAGCTTCGCCGAGATAGGAGCGGCGATCGGGCTGTCCGCCACGGCGGTCAAACGGCGGGTGGACCGGCTGCGCGAGACCGGGGTGATCACCGGGTTCACGGCGACCGTCAAGCCGTCCGCGCTGGGCTGGCGTACGGAGGCGTACGTCGAGGTGTACTGCGAGGGCGCGGCCCCGCCCCGGCGGCTGGCGGAGGTCGTCCGCAACCATCCGGAGATCGCGGCGGCGATGACGGTGACCGGCGGCGCCGACGCGCTGCTGCACGTGCGCGCCCGGGACGTGGAGCACTTCGAGGAGGTGCTGGAGCGGATCCGCGCCGAACCGTTCATCCGGAAGACGATCAGTGTGATGGTGCTGTCCCACCTGCTCCCGGAAAGCCCGGAAGCGGGCGCCACCCACGCGGCCCCCGAATGACAGCAGGAGCGCGCAGACAACGTGCGTGAAGCTGCGAGAAGACGCAGCGATGCTGCACATCTACGCAGCTTTTCTCGCTTGTCGTCCGTCTCCCTCCTTCCTACCGTGGTGTCACCCCTCAGTGACACACAGGAAAGCGGAGGAAACCCTCTGTGTCCGACCGTCGTGTGCCGCGTTCCCGGCGCTTTCTCGTCTGTGAACCCAGACACTTCGCCGTCCAGTACGCGATCAACCCCTGGATGCATCCCGACCGGCCCGTCGACGTGGACCTGGCCCAGGAGCAGTGGCAGTCGCTGATCCGCGCCTACCGGTCCCACGGCCACACCGTCGACGCCGTCGAGCCGGTCCCCGGCCTGCCGGACATGGTGTTCGCCGCGAACGCGGCGTTCGTCGTCGGCGGCCGGGTCTTCGGCTCCCTGTTCCACGCTCCGGAGCGCCGCCCGGAGTCGGAGCACTACGACACCTGGTTCAAGGCCGCCGGCTACGACGTCTACCGGCCCGAGTCGGTGACCGAGGGCGAGGGCGACCTGGTGTGGACGGGCCGGTACGTGCTCGCCGGCACCGGGTTCCGCACCACCCGCGAGGCGCACCGGGAGGCGCAGGAGTTCCTCGGCCACCCGGTGATCGGCCTGACCCTGGTGGACCCGTACTTCTACCACCTGGACACCGCCCTGTTCGTCCTCGACGACGACAACATCTGCTACTACCCGGAGGCGTTCTCGCCGGGCAGCCGGGAGGTCCTCAAGCGGCTGTACCCGGAGGCGGTGCTCGCCACCCGCGAGGACGCGATGGCGTTCGGCCTGAACTCCGTCTCCGACGGCCGGCACGTCTTCATCGCGCCCCGCGCCGAGGCGCTCGCCGAACGCCTCACCGACCACGGCTATGTCCCCGTCCCCGTCGACCTGTCCGAGTTCCACAAGGCCGGCGGCGGCATCAAGTGCTGCACCCAGGAGATCCGCTGATGACCGCACCCGCGCGCACGCGTACGTCCGACGACCTGATCCGCGCGGAGGAGCCGGTTCTCGCGCACAACTACCACCCGCTGCCCGTGGTCGTGGCCCGTGCCGAGGGCACCTGGGTGCAGGACGTCGAGGGCAACCGCTACCTCGACATGCTGGCCGGCTACTCGGCCCTCAACTTCGGCCACCGGCACCCGGCGCTCATCGAGGCGGCCCACCGCCAGCTCGACCAGCTGACGCTGACCTCCCGCGCCTTCCACAACGACCGGCTAGCGGAGTTCGCCGAGCGGCTGACGCAGCTGACCGGCCTGGACATGGTGCTGCCGATGAACACCGGCGCGGAGGCGGTGGAGAGCGGCATCAAGGTGGCCCGCAAGTGGGCGTACGACGTGAAGGGCGTGCCTGCCGGGCAGGCGACGATCGTGGTCGCGGCGGAGAACTTCCACGGCCGGACGACGACCATCGTCAGCTTCTCCACGGACGAGACGGCCCGCGCCGGCTTCGGCCCGTTCACACCCGGCTTCAAGGTCGTCCCGTACAACGACCTGGCGGCGCTGGAGGAGGCGGTCGACGACACCACGGCGGCGGTGCTGATCGAGCCCATCCAGGGCGAGGCCGGTGTGATCATCCCGGACGACGGCTATCTCGCCGGGGTGCGTGAGCTGACCCGCCGCAGGGGCTGCCTGTTCATCGCCGACGAGATCCAGTCGGGCCTCGGCCGCACCGGCCGTACCCTCGCCGTCGAGCACGAGGACGTCGTCCCCGACGTGCTGCTGCTCGGCAAGGCGCTGGGCGGCGGCATCGTGCCGGTGTCGGCGGTGGTGGCCCGGCGTGAGGTGCTGGGCGTGCTGCACCCGGGTGAGCACGGCTCGACGTTCGGCGGCAACCCGCTCGCGGCGGCGGTCGGCACGGCCGTGGTCGGGCTGCTGGAGACCGGCGAGTTCCAGCGCCGGGCGGCCGAGCTGGGCGTGCTCCTGCGGGACGGGCTGACCGATCTGGTGGGCAAGGGCGTGACCGGGTTCCGCTCGCGCGGGCTGTGGGCCGGCGTGGACGTCGACCCGGCGCTCGGCACCGGCCGCGAGATCAGTGAGCGTCTGATGCGCGAGGGCGTCCTGGCCAAGGACACCCATGGCTCCACGATCCGGCTGGCGCCGCCGCTGACCATCACGGCGGAGGAGCTGCGGTCCGCCCTGGCCGCGCTGGAGAAGGTGCTGGGCTGAGGGACGGGCGGGCGGGGGCCGGTGGCGGCACCGGCCCCCGCCCGCCGTGCCGTCACTTGCTGCCGAGGAGCTGCTTCATCTCCTTGATCTCGGCGTTCTGCGCGGTGACGATGTCGTCCGCCAGGGCCTTGGCGGCGCCGGAGCGGCCCTTCTCCTGCTCGGTGGTGGCCATCGCGACGGCGCCCTGGTGGTGTTCGGCCATCAGGGTCAGGAACCGGGTGTCGAAGTCCTTCCCGGTGGCCTTTTTCAGGGCCGTCATGTCGGCCTCGCTCATCATCCCGGACATGCCCGACATCCCGGTGTGGCCGGAGTGGTCCATGCCGGCCATGGGGACGTCCTCGCCCCAGGACGTCAGCCAGCCGGTCATGGTGCGGATCTCCGGGTCCTGCGCCTTCTCGATGCGCGAGGCGAGGTCCTTCACCTGGGCCGAGGCGGCCCGGCCTGCGGCCAGCTGCGCCATCTCCAGGGCCTGCTGGTGGTGCGGGATCATGCCCTGCGCGAAGGCGACGTCCTGCGCGTTGTGCGCGGCGGCCGACGCGCTCGGGGTGGCGGGGGTGCCGTGGGCGCCGCTGGCGCTGCCGTCGTCGCTGCTGCCGCAGGCGGTGAGAACTACGGCGCCGGTCAGGACAACCGTGGCGAGCGCGGCGCGGCGGGTCAGGGAACGGCGGGTCAGGGAACGGGGGGTCATGCGGGAACTCCTGCTGTTCTGGAGGGATTTCGGGCACGCGTGAGCACGACCGCGGCACCTGCGCTTCGGCAGGGCGGGCGGCCGGCGCGGCCTCTAGATCCGCAGGAGTTGGAGTTCGGCCAGGTCGGGCGGGGCCCGGGCGCTGTCCGGTGCCGTGGCCGGGGCCGAGCGCGGGCAGGTGGCCGGCGCGGCGGCGGCCACCGGGTCGGGAGCCGGCGCGGACAGCTGCGGGCCGCCGTCCAGCGCGCCCGAGGCACAACCGGGGTCGGCGTGATGCAGCCGGTGATCACCGCAGTGACCGGCGCCGCCCGGGCAGTCGTCCGGCGCGGTGACGGCGACCGACCCGTGCGCGGCCCGGGCGTGTCCGGCGTGCGCCATGCCCCCGCCGGGCGCCAGGGCGTGCATCCCGAGCAGCCCGGCCAGCAGGGCCAGCACGAGCAGCGCGCGGCGCCGCCGCAGGTGCGGTCGCGGGGCGTGCGCTCGGGTGCCGGTCATCGGGGACATCGTACGGTGACCGGGAGGGACCACCACGCAGGGCGCACCGGGCCTGCATGACCGGGGCCGCGGGCGGTTACAGATGACTCACACCGGCCGAAGCGGAGTGAGGGGCGAGCCGTGTTCTACTACCTGCTCAAGTACGTGGTCCTGGGTCCACTGCTCAGAGTGGTCTTCCGGCCCCGGATCGAAGGCCTGGAACATGTGCCCGCGTCGGGGCCGGCGATCGTCGCCGGGAACCACCTGTCGTTCTCCGACCACTTCCTGATGCCGGCGATTCTGAAACGTCGTATCACCTTCCTCGCCAAGGCGGAGTAC
Source organism: Streptomyces sp. NPDC088810 (assembly GCF_044750305.1). Classification (NCBI taxonomy): domain Bacteria; kingdom Bacillati; phylum Actinomycetota; class Actinomycetes; order Kitasatosporales; family Streptomycetaceae; genus Streptomyces; species Streptomyces sp. NPDC088810. The sequence goes on along the minus strand of NZ_JBIVJQ010000003.1, from coordinate 155,922 downwards.
TTCACCGGCCCGGGAGTGAAGGGCCGGCTCACCGCGTTCTTCTTCCGCAGCGCCGGGCAGATCCCGGTGGACCGCTCCGGCAAGGAGGCGGGGCAGGCCGCGATCCGAGAGGGCCTCGGGGTGCTGCGCAAGGGTGAACTGCTCGGCATCTACCCGGAGGGCACGCGTTCGCACGACGGCAGGCTGTACAAGGGCAAGGTCGGGGTCGCCGTGATGGCCCTCAAGGCGGGGGTCCCGGTGGTGCCGTGCGCGATGATCGGCACGTTCGAGGCCCAGCCGCCCGGGAAGATCGTCCCGAGGATCCGCCCCGTCACCATCCGCTTCGGCGAGCCCCTGGACTTCTCCCGCTATGCCGGCATGGAGCACGAGAAGACCGTGCTGCGGGCCGTCACCGACGAGATCGTGTACGCGATTCTGGCGCTGTCCGGCCAGGAGTACGTCGACGAGTACGCGGCCGTCGTCAAGGAGCGGCAGGCTGCGGAGCAGAACCTGAGGCGCAGGTTCCCGCGGGCGCCGCTCAGTTGACCTCTGCCGTCGGCAGAAGGAGGGCAGCGGGGCGGGGCCGGATGCCTAGGCTCGCCGTATGAAGACGGCTGTGGTGATCGGGGCGAGCGGGCAGATCGGGCGTCCGGTGGTGGAGGCGCTGGCGCGGGACGGCTGGGCGGTGACGGCCGCCTCACGCGGCGGCGGCCGGGACGCGGCGTGGGACGAGGGGGTGCGGACGGTCCGGCTGGACCGCGCCGACGACACGGCCCTGGCCGCGGTGGTGGGCGACGGCTGCGACCTGCTGGTCGACGTGGTCGCCTACGACGCCGGGCACGCGCGGCAGGTGACGCGGCTCGCGGACCGGATCGGCTCGGCGGTGGTGCTCTCCAGTGTGTCGGTGTACGAGGACGGCGCGGGGCGGGGCTTCGACACGATGGGCGAGCCGGACGGCTTCCCGGACTATCCGGTGCCGATTCCCGAGACACAGCCGACGGTTGCTCCCGGTGAGGCCACCTACAGCACCCGCAAGGCCGCGCTGGAGCGGGAACTGCTGGATTCCGGCGCCGGCGTGCCGGTCACGGTGCTGCGGGCGGGCGCGGTGCACGGGCCGCACAGCCCGCTGCCGCGCGAACTGTACTTCGTCAAGCGCAATCTGGACGGGCGGCGGAACCGGGTGCTGGCGTACCGGGGCGAGAGCCGGTTCCATCCGGCGAGTGCCCGGAACATCGCCGAGCTGGTGCGGCTGGCGGCGGCCCGGCCGGACTCCCGGGTGCTCAACGCCTGTGACGCGGACGCGCCGACGGTCGCCGTGATCGGCGCGGCGATCGACGCCGTGATGGGGGTGGCCACCCGGACCTCGTACCTCGACGGGCCGCCGGCCGGTTCCGTCGGCCGGACGCCGTGGTCGGTGCCGCGGCCGGCGGTGCTCGACATGTCCGCCGCCGGGCGGGAGCTGGGCTACCGGCCGGTGGTGTCGTACGCCGAGAGCCTGCCGGAGACGGTGGAGTGGCTGACCGGTGCGCTGCGCGGGCGGGACTGGCGGGTGGCCTTCCCGCTGCTCGCCCGGGTCTACCCGGACCTGTTCGACTATGCGGCGGAGGACGCCTGGCGCACCGCATAGCGGGCGCATGACAGAGGGGCGGCCGGAGAAGTCCGGCCGCCCCTCGTCACCGTGCCGGTGCGGTTACGGCTTGGGCGTGGCGTGCGGGGCGCAGGTCACGTCCTTGCCGTCCAGCGTGCCGTCGAGCAGGTAGGCGTCGACGCGCTGGTTGATGCAGGGGTTGACCAGGCCGGTCACGCCGTGGGAGCCCGCGTCCTTCTCGGTGATCAGGCGGGAGCCCTTGAAGCGCTTGTGCAGTTCGACGGCGCCGTCGTACGGGGTGGCGGCGTCCCGCGTGGACTGCACGATCAGGACCTTCGGCAGGCCCTTGTGGGTCGTGACGTCGACCGGGGTGTGCTGCTTGGCCGACCAGGTGGCACACGGGAGGTTCATCCAGGCGTTGGCCCAGGTCAGGAACGGGTAGGCCTTGTTGAGCCGGGTGTTGTCCCGGTCCCACTTCTGCCAGCTGGTGGGCCACTTGGCGTCGGCGCACTCGACGGCCGTGTAGACGGCGTTGCCGTTCTCCGCGGCGATGTTGCCCGCGGTGTCCGACAGGTCCGGGGCGGCCGCGTCGACCAGCGCCTGGGTGTCACCGGCGAAGTACTTGCTGAACACGGTGGCGACCGGCACCCACGAGGAGTCGTAGTACGGCGCGCCCTGGAAGAAGGAGATCAGCTCGGCCGGGCCGACGACCCCGCCGATCGGGTGCTTCTTCGCGGCGGCCCGCAGTTCGAGCCACTTGGCCTGGACGGCGGCGCGGGTGGTGCCGAGGTGGAAGGCGGCGTCGTTGGCGGCGACCCAGTCCTGCCAGTCCTTCCAGCGGCCCTCGAAGGCGACGTCCTGGTCCAGGTTGGCCTGGTACCAGATCTTCTCCCGCGAGGGGTTGACCACGCTGTCCACGATCATGCGGCGCAGGTGGCCCGGGAAGAGGGTGCCGTAGACGGCACCGAGGTAGGTGCCGTAGGAGACGCCGAGGTAGTTGAGCTTCTTCTCGCCCAGCGCGGCGCGGATGACGTCCAGGTCACGGGCGGTGTTCGGCGTGGTCATGTGCGGCAGCATGGCGCCGCTGCGCTCGGCGCAGCCGTCCGCGTACTCGCGGGCCAGCTTGCGCTGCGCGTTCTTGTCGGCCTGGCTGTCCGGCACCGGGTCCATCTTGGGCGCCTTGACGAACTCCTGCGGGTCGACGCAGGAGATGGGCGTCGAGTGACCGACGCCGCGCGGGTCGAAGCCGACGAAGTCGTAGGCCTTGGCGACGTTCGCCCAGATGGCGTTCTTGGTGGTGACCCGGCGCGGGAAGCGCAGACCGGAGCCGCCGGGACCGCCCGGGTTGTAGACGAGCGCGCCCTGGCGCTCCTTCTTGGTGCCGGTGTTGCCGATGCGGTCCACGGCGAGCTTGATCTGCTTGCCGTGGGGGTGGGCGTAGTCGAGCGGCACGCTGACCCAGCCGCACTGGATGGGCTTCTCCAGCCCCCAGTCGGCCGGGCAGTCGTGCCACTTGATGCCCGCCTTGGCGGCGCGGGCGGCGGCTACCGCCGCGCCCTTGGCCTCCCGGTCCGGCGCGGTGCGCCCGACGGCGCCGGCGGTGGGCGCCGACACCACGCCGGCGATCAGAGTGGCGGTGACGAGTGCTCCGGCGGAACCGAGTGCCAACAGGCGGCTCTTCGGTCTGTTCTCCCTCAAGTGGGCCCCTCCCCGTACCTCGCTGTGAGTGGTCAGGCGGGGATCCTCTCGGCTGTGAGGCCGCCGAGAACAGGGTTTGCCGGGCTTCTTTACCAATCCGATAACCGGATGATCATGTTCGTGCCGCAGGCCGTTTTTCGGACTCGGCTCGGCCGAGCCTGGTCAGCGCCGCGTCCAGGAGCCGCCGCAGGCGCAAGGCGTCCGGCGCGATGGCACTGACCAGGACCGCCGGGCCGGCCAGCGGGATCAGGGCCGCGCACTCCCCCAGGACCTGCGCCTCGACCGCGGACTCCGCGAACTCGGGGCACACCACGACGAGTTGGCCCACCGCACGGCACCCGGCCAGCACCGCCGGCCCGTCCCAGCCGCCCGGGGCGCCGGGGCCGCAGGACAGCTCCTGGTCCAGTACGGTGCGGCCCGCCACCCGCACGGTGAGCCGGCTGGTGAGCCGGCCGGGCTGCTCCCCGGTCCGCCCCAGCACCTGCTCCTCACGCAGCACGAGCCGGGCACCGGCGCCGAGTTCGGCCCGCGTGGTGACGCGCAGGTCGCTGCCGTCGGCGGAAATCAACTGCTCGGGCAGCCAGTGCAGTTCGGCCCCGTCGGCCACGTCGAGCCGGACGTCGTAGCGCGCTTCGCCCTTGGCCTGGCCCGGCAGGGCGAGGGTGGCGGCGGCCGATCCGACGTGCAGCCGGGCGCCCTCCTCCACCCGGGCGGACAGCGTGAAGCGGTCGCCGCCGAGCGGTCCGCTCATCGCGCCGACGACCATGACCTTCGTCCCGGGTCCGGTCGACCGGGTGCGGCGCAGCGCCAGCGGGCCCTCGCCGTCCAGGACGGGCAGGGCCGTACCGCCGCGGCCGTCGGCGCGGGCGACGATCCGGGCGCTCGCCCGGACCCCGGTGACGGTCACGCCGTCCACGCGGCGAGCAGCTCGCGGACCCACGCGGCCACGTCCGCTACCCCCCTCTCGCCGCGCAGCGACTGGAAGACGACGGGGAGTTCGGCCCGCTGAGCCTTGGCGTCGGCGGCCATCCGGGCCAGGTCGGAGCCGACGTACGGGGCGAGGTCGGTCTTGTTGACGACCAGCAGGTCGGCGGTGGTGACGCCGGGGCCGCCCTTGCGCGGGATGTCGTCGCCGCCGGCCACGTCGATGACGAAGATCTGGGCGTCGACGAGACCCTTGGAGAAGGTGGCGGTGAGGTTGTCTCCGCCGGACTCCACGAGGATCAGGTCGAGCGGGCCGACCGCGTCCTCCAGGTCCTCCACGGCTTCGAGGTTGGCGGAGATGTCGTCGCGGATCGCCGTGTGCGGGCAGGCGCCCGTCTCGACGGCGGTGATCCGCTCGGGCGGCAGCACGGCCTCCCGGAGCAGGAACTCGGCGTCCTCACGGGTGTAGATGTCGTTGGTGACGACCGCGAGGGACAGCTCGTCGCGCAGTGCCCGGCAGAGCGCGGCGACGGTGGCGGTCTTGCCGGACCCGACGGGGCCGCCGAGCCCGATGCGCAGGGCACGGCGGGTTCCGTCGGGACGGCTGGCGTCCGCGCTGACGGCGGCGGGGCCGGAGTGGGCGTGGTCGAGGTGCATGTACGGCTCCTTGTGCGCGTGGCCCGGTGCGGGCGAGGACCACTGTTCTTCCGGGGAAGTGGGTTCGGCGGGTGGGCGGGGTCAGGACGCGAACAGCCGCACGGGCCAGGCGGCGTGCGCCTCGGCCATGACCTCCAGCAGCGGCGCCGAGGCCGCCGGCAAGGCGTCGGCGCCCTCGTCGGCCACCCTGTGCGCCGCCTCCACCGCGGCGTCCGCGACACGGTCCAGTTCGGGGGCCAGCCGGGCGAGAACCCCGGTCGCGTCGAACGGGTCGAGGCTCAGCAGCCGCACGGTGGCCGTCGCCGGTCCGCTGACGCTCTCGTACGCCGCGCAGTGCGCCGCGTCCTCGGGCCCGAGTCCGGCCGCGCGGGCGGCGAGGCCGAGCACCACCGGCTGATGGGCTCCCTTGGTGAACTGCCGGGCCACCGCGTCGAGTTCGGCAGACGGCCAGGTCGCCCGGGCGGCCCGCAGCAGCTGCCGGCCGAGGCGCCGCGCGGCGGCCCGCAGGGCCGGGGACGGGGTGCGGGCGTCGGCCGCAGCGTCCAGCTCGGCGGGGTCGGCGCCGAGCACGGCCGCCGCCGCGAGGGCCCCCGCGACGAGCCCGGCGGTGTGCAGCCGGCCCCGGCAGAAGTTTTCCAGGCTCGCGGCGTCGGTGATGCGGCCGGCCTTGACGGCGGCCTCCGCCCCGCCGGAGTGCGCGTGCCCTCCGGCGGGGAAGCGGCCGTCGGCCAGGACGAGGAGTGCTGCCCGTGACATCACGCCGCCATCAGAAGAGGAAGTAGCGCTGGGCCATGGGCAGTTCGGCGGCCGGCGCGGCCTCGACCAGTTCGCCGTCGATGTGCACGGCGAAGCTGTCGGGGTCGACGCGGACGTCCGGCAGGGCGTCGTTCTCCCGCATGTCCGCCTTGGTGACCGCGCGCGTGGACTCGATCGCCGCGAACCGCTTGCCGAGTTCCAGCCGCTCCGGCAGCCCGTCCTCGATCGCCAGGCCGGCCACGAAGTTGACGGAGTTGGCGGCCGGGGCCCGGCCGATCGCGCCGTACATCGGGCGGGGCAGGATCGGCTGCGGGGTGGGGATGGAGGCGTTGGCGTCGCCCATCTGCGCGTACGCGATCTGTCCGCCCTTGATGACGAGGAGCGGCTTGACCCCGAAGAACGCGGGCTCCCAGAGCACCAGGTCGGCGAGCTTGCCGGTCTCGACGGAGCCGATCTCTGCGGCGAGGCCCTGGGCGAGTGCCGGGTTGATCGTGTACTTGGCGACATAGCGCCGTACCCGGTGGTTGTCGGCGCGGCCGTCGCCGGGCAGCGCGCCCCGCCGGCGCTTCATGACGTGCGCGGTCTGCCAGGTCCGCAGGACGACCTCGCCCACCCGTCCCATGGCCTGGGAGTCGGAGGAGATGATCGAGATCGCGCCGAGGTCGTGGAGGATGTCCTCCGCGCCGATGGTGGACGGCCGGATCCGGGACTCGGCGAAGGCGAGGTCCTCGGGGACGGCGGGGTTGAGGTGGTGGCACACCATCAGCATGTCGAGGTGTTCCTCGGTCGTGTTGACGGTGAAGGGTCGGGTCGGGTTGGTGGAGCTGGGCAGCACGTTCGGCTGCGAGACGACCGTCATGATGTCGGGGGCGTGGCCGCCGCCGGCGCCCTCGGTGTGGTACGAGTGGATGCCCCGGCCCGCGATCGCGGCGAGGGTGTCGCCGACGAAGCCCGCTTCGTTCAGGGTGTCGGTGTGGATGGCGACCTGGATGCCGGTGCGGTCGGCGACCGTGAGCGCGGCGTCGATGACGGCCGGCGTGGAGCCCCAGTCCTCGTGCAGTTTCAGGCCGACGGCGCCGCCGCGGATCTGGGAGAGCATCGCCTCGTGGCTGACGGTGTTGCCCTTGCCGAGGAAGCCGACGTTGACCGGGTAGGCCTCCATCGCCTCCAGCATCCGGGCCAGGTGCCAGGGGCCGGGGGTGACGGTGGTGGCCTTGGAGCCCTCGGCCGGGCCGGTGCCGCCGCCGACCAGGGTGGTGATGCCGGAGGACAGCGCCTCGTCGGCGACCTGGGGGCAGATGAAGTGCACGTGCGCGTCGATGGCGCCGGCGGTGAGGATCCGCCCGTTGCCCGCGATGATCTCGGTCTCGGGGCCGATGACGAGGTCCGGGTGGACGCCGTCCATGGTGTCCGGGTTGCCCGCCTTGCCGAGGGCGGTGATCCGGCCGTCGCGGATGCCGACGTCGGCCTTGACGATGCCCCAGTGGTCGACGACGACGGCGCCGGTGATCACGGTGTCGGGGGTGCCCTCGGCGCGGGTCGCGCGGGACTGGCCCATGGACTCGCGGATGACCTTGCCGCCGCCGAAGACCGCCTCGTCGCCGGAGCCGCCGGGACCGCCGGAGCGGTCCTCCTCGATCTCGATCAGCAGGTCGGTGTCGGCGAGCCGGATCCGGTCGCCGGTGGTGGGGCCGAACAGGTCGGCGTAGGCGGCGCGGGAGATCTCAGGCATCGAGGGCACCTCCGGTCTGCCCGCGCAGTCCCGGCACGATCCGGGCGCCGGCCAGCGGGACGAGCTCGATCTCCACGGGGATCCCCGGCTCGAAGCGGACGGCCGTACCCGCGGCGACGTTCAGCCGCTTGCCGCGGGCGGCGGCGCGGTCGAACTCCAGGCCCGGGTTGGCCTCGGCGAAGTGGTAGTGGGAGCCGACCTGGACCGGCCGGTCGGCGGCGTTGAGGACGGTCAGCCGGGTGACCTCGCGGCGCGCGTTGCAGACGACGGGGTCGTCCGCGAACAGGATCTCTCCGGGAATCATCGCGGCCCCCTCAGATGATCGGCTCGTGGACGGTGACGAGCTTGGTGCCGTCCGGGAAGGTGGCCTCGACCTGGACGTCGTGGATCATCTCCGGGACACCGTCCATGACGTCGTCCCTGGTGAGGATCTTGCGGCCGGAGGACATCAGTTCGGCGACGGTGCGGCCGTCGCGCGCGCCCTCCAGGATGTGCGACGTGATGAGGGCGACCGCTTCCGGGTGGTTGAGCTTGAGCCCGCGGGCCCTGCGCTTCTCGGCCACGTCGGCCGCCACGTGGATCAGCAGCCTCTCTTGCTCGTGCGGGGTCAGTTGCACGTCCCACCTCACAGTCCTTGCTCCGGACCGTGCGGGGTCCGGTTGCCGCAGCCACCACGACGGGGACAGGTGTAACACACAGACAAATCCCCGGATCTTCGTCAATCCGGGCAGAGAAACCCCTGGTGGCGTGGATCGGCAGGCTAGAGCGCCGGAGTTTCAACGACGTTAACCAGACCTTGATCGGCCCATGACCGGTCGATGGGTTCCGCCGGAGACGGGGCGGCTCAGGACGCGCCGGGCCGGCGGTGCTCCGCCGCGATCCCGAAGCGCTGCTGGTCGCGGGGTACGGAACCGGCCTCGTGGACGCGGGACACCGAGCTGATGACCTGCTCCTCGGCCGGCTCGTCCAGCGCGTCGAGCCGTTCCAGGTCGGCGGCCGAGACCAACGCGACCAGCGGCTTGCCGTGCCGGGTCACGACGACGCGCTCACCGCCGTACACGACGCGGTTGATCAGGTCGGCGAGTTCAGCCCTGGCTTGCGTCACCGGAATCTCGTAGGCCATACCCCCATCATAACGTCACGTACGTCCTGTACATTTTTTACAGAAGTCGAGCCCTCCGGGGCTTCGTCATGAGGAGGGGTATGTCCATGCACCGACCGGCCGCCCGCCATGTGCTGCCCGAGTTCAGCGAGCGCACCGGGAACGCCGTCCGCACGCTCGATCCGTACGCGAAGCTCTTCGAGGACCGGATCGTCTTCCTCGGCACACCGGTGGACAACGCGGCGGCGAGCGATGTGACCGCGCAGCTGATGTACCTGGAACACGCGGCGCCCGACCGGGACATCACGCTGTACGTGAACTCGCCGGGCGGCTCCTTCGACGCCATGGCGGCGATCTACGACACGATGCAGTACGTCAGCTGTGACGTGGCGACCTACTGCCTGGGCCGGGCCGACGCCTCGGCCGCGGTGCTGCTCGCGGCCGGCGCCCCGGGCAAACGGTTCGCGCTGCCCGGCGCCCGTATGGTGATCGAGCAGCCCGGGCTGCCGGAGCCGGTGCGCGGCCAGCCCAGCGACCTGCTCATCCAGGCCGGGGAGTTGGTCCGCATCCGGGCGACGCTGGAGCGGATGCTCGTCCGGCACACGGGGCGCACGGCCGAGCAGGTCCACGAGGACCTCGATCGTGACCTGATCCTGGACGCCGCCGGGGCCGTCGCCTACGGCCTGGTGGACGGCATCGTGCCCGGCCGCCGGAACACGCCCGGCGCACCGGACGCGAGGTGAGCCGCCCGTGCTGCCGGACCTTCCGCCACTGCCCGCGCTGACCCGGGCCGAGGGCGAGTTGATCGACCGTTACCTGGAGGCCGTCGACCTGCTGGGCCGTATCAACCCGGCCCGGCCCGGGGACACCTACCGCGGGCTGCGTGCGGCCCAGGCCCTGGTGCGCAAGGCGGCAGAGCTGCGGGACGCGCTCGCGCTGATGCACCAGCGGGGCGAGACGGAGCTGCACGGGGACACGCTGGCACGGGCGTTGCGGGTACTGGACGGTGAGCGCCGGGCCGCTCGCGTCGCGCTCCCGCCGGACGGCGTCGGCTGAGGCGGACACCCGTCCGGCCCGGGGGATCCCGGGTGTCGACGCGCGCCGTTCGGACGGGAGATGAAACGCCCCGAACGACGTACCGCCGACCGGTGGACATGCTGATCGTTTTCCGGGCCTCCCGAGTTGCGCGGCGCGCGGATCCATGCGCCGCCGGGAGGCGCTTCGTCCCAGGTCGCGGGCTACGCCCGGGACTTGACGGAGGCTCGAACAGAGCAGTGTCCACCCGAACGGGTGAGTGGTGAGTAACGCCACAAATCCCCGATTCCATTGGGATTTTCAGACAGTAGTGAGTCAAGATCCCTGACTGACGACAAGCCCCCGCCACCGCGGCGGGGCGGTCCGGGCGGACGCCGAGTCCTGCCGCCGCCCGGATGACCGGTCGACAGGAGTGGATCGGCAGGAGTGGAGGACCCAAGCAAGACGGGTCGCCGGACCGGATGTGCGTCTGTTCCACACGGACGGGCGTCAGGCTCCGAGCAGCCCTTGGGGTGAAGCCGCGGCAACGCGGCCGGGCAACTTCGCCAGCCCGAATCCGACAGGTCATCCTTCACAGGCGGCTGACGAAGGGTTGCGCATGACTGCGCTCAATCGTGTCCCGTCGCTGATGGCCCGGGCCGGCACGGCCTCGGCCCTCACCCTCGCCGCCGTGGGCGGCTCGATCGCGGTGCCCGGTCTCGCGACCGACGCATCCGCCGCGACCATGGCGACGAAAGCACTCAAGGTCGCGGCCTCCAAGAAGGGCGCCCCCTACTCGTGGGGAGCGACCGGACCGCGCAGGTTCGACTGCTCGGGGCTGACGCTCTACTCCTACAAGAAGGCCGGCAAGAAGCTGCCGCGCACCGCCGCCCAGCAGTACAACAAGACGCACCACATCTCCGCCAGAAGCCGCAAGGCGGGCGACCTGGTCTTCTTCCACTCGGGTTCGTACGTCTACCACGTGGGCATCTACGCCGGCCACGGCAAGATCTGGCACGCCCCCAAGACCGGGGACGTGGTGAAGCTCCAGAAGATCTGGACGAAGAGCGTCTGGTACGGCCGGGTCAGCTGACCCGCCGTCAGGCCAGGAGCGGCTCCAGCAGCAGGGCCGCTCCCAGCGCCGTCAGCGCCACCCCGGTGCCCGCCTGAAGCCCACGGGCGGCCCGGGGCCGGCGGAGCCGGCTGCCGAGCCGCTCCACCAGCAGGGCGACCAGCTGGAACCAGGCCAGCGCCAGCGCGCAGACGATCAGCGCGAGCAGCAGGGTCCGGGGCAGGGCGGGGCTGCCCGCGGGCACGAACTGCGGCAGCAGGCTCAGGAAGGTCAGCGAGGCCTTCGGATTGAGCACGTTGGTGACGAACCCCTGCCGGAGCGGGTGGGCGGCTCCGGCCGCGGTCTCCTCGAGGGCCCGGGGGGACCGCCGCAGCGTCCACAGGGCGCGCACTCCGAGGTGCAGCACATAGGCGCCGCCGAGCAGCTGCAGCCCCCGGAACAGCGCGGGTACGGCGACCAGGACGGCCGCGACGCCGGCCACCGCCAGCGTGGTGTGCACCAGGAGCCCGCCGGCGATACCGAGCCCGCAGACCGCTCCGGCCCGGCGCGAGACGAGTGCGTTGCGTACGACCACGGCGAAGTCCGCGCCCGGCATGGCGACCAGGCCGGCGGCGATCCCGGTGAAGGCGATGAGCTGTCCGTCCATGCCGCCCAGCCTGCCCCGGCAGAGCCTTCAGCAGGTATTTGGAATCAAGTAGGCCGGCCTTAAGCACTGCTTTAGGCTGGGCCCATGTACGACCCGACCCGGCTCGCCGCGCTCGTGGCGGTCGCGGAGGCCGGCTCGATCACCCGGGCCGCCGACCGGCTCGGCTACACGCCGCCCGCCCTCTCCCAGCAGCTGGCCAAGCTGGAGCGGGAGGCGGGCACGGCGCTGCTGGTGCGCCACCACCGCGGGGCCCGGCTGACCGAGGCGGGCGAGGTGCTGGTGGCGCACGCCCGGCGGGTGCTCGACGAGCTGGAGCGGGCCCGGCACGAACTGGCGCGGCTGACCGGGCTCACCGGCGGTGCGCTGCGGCTCGGCACCTTCCCGACCGCCGGGGTGCATCTGCTGCCGCCGGCGCTGAGCGCGTTCCGCCGGGCGCATCCCGACGTACGCCTGTCGGTGGCGGACTACGACCCGCCGGCCGGGGTCACCGCGGTGGCGGCCGGCGAGGTGGACCTGGCGCTCACCCACACCTACCACCCGGCCGAGCCCGTCCCGGTGCCGGCGGCGGTGCGGCTGGAGCCGGTGCTGGTGGAGGAGTTGGTGCTGGTGACCGCGCCGGGGCACGCGCTCGGCAGTGCCTCGTCCCGGCTGCCGCTGGCGGAGCTGGCCGGACAGCCGCTGATCAGCATGGCGCCGCACCATCAGGCCCGGCAGCAGATCGAGGCCCTGCTCGCCGAGGCGGGTGCCACGCCGGCGCTGCTGGTGCCGACCCCCGGTTATGCCGTGGTGTGCGCGCTGGTCAGTGCCGGGCTGGGGGTGGCGGTCGTACCGGAGATGGTGGCGCGGACCGCGACCACGCCGGTCGGGGTGCGGCCGCTGGAGGGTGGCCGGCTGCGGCGGACGATCTCGGTGGCGTACCGCGCGGAGGAGACGAATCCGGCTGCGGACGCCTTTCGCGCGCTGCTGCGGGGGGTGTTCGGGCGGGCGGGGAGACGTACGGGCGGCTGAGCGCGCCGGCCCGAGGACCAGGGCCTGGCAGCACCGGCGTGGCCCGTCCGGGGGCTACGGCTCCTGCCGGCCCGCCGGGACCGGTGCGGCCGGGATGGTCCAGGGAAGTTCGATGGAGACCGTCTTGCCGCCCTCGCGGGTGGGGCGGATACGGAGTCTGCCGCCGCACTCGGCGGTGAGCCAGCGGATGATGACCATGCCGCGCCCGTTGTCCTGCTGGACGGCGGCGGGCAGTCTCTTCGGGAAGCGGGGGTGGCTGTCCGTGACGCCGATGCGCAGGTGTTCGTCATGGTGCAGCGCGATGTCGACCGTGAAGGTGGGTGACTGTCCGAAGGTGTGCTGTACGGCGTTCGTGGCGAGTTCGGAGACGATGAGCCGGACGGTGTCGGCCGTCTCGGTGTCCGACGGCAGGCCCCACTCCGCCAGGGTGCCCACGACGTAGGAGCGGGCGGCGGAGACCGAGGCGGGATCGCTCGGCAGAGTGACGGATGCTTCCAGGTGGTCTGCCATGGCGACGTCGTCCCTTTCCCACGGGACCGCGGTCCGACAGACGGCGGGGGGTTCGAGTACGGTCCCGGACTGGTGCTTGTTCGCCAGACTGCCACCAACGGGCCGGTCACGGGGTGCGATCCACCAAGATATGCATATATCTGTCGCCCGAAGCGGTGAACTCTGCGACGCGAGACCGTATGTGGGCGGCCCGGAAGGAGTAAGGAGAAGCCCATGCAGAACGGTCCGGCGGTGCGGCGCCGCAAACTGGGCGCCGAACTGCGCACGCTGCGTACCGGCGCCGGGCTCACGAGCGGTGACGCGGCCCGGCTGGTCGGCTGGCACCAGTCGAAGGTGAGCCGCATCGAGACCGGCGCCAGCGGTGTGAAACCGGCCGATCTCCGGTTACTGCTCGACGCCTACGGGGTGCGGGACAGACATCTGCGCGAGTTGCTGCTGATGCTGGCGGGGTCGGAGGACGCGGGCGGCCGGCACCGCTGGTGGCACGCCTACCGCGGGGTGCTGCCGCCGACGTACCGCGATTTCATCAGCCTGGAGTCGCAGGCCAGCGCCATGCGCACCCTGGAGACCACGGTCGTGCCCGGGCTGCTGCAGACCGCCGAGTACGCCCGCGCGGTGACCCGGGCGGCCGTGAAGGACCTGGACGAGGAGCGCCTGGACACGCTGGTGGAGGTGCGTCTGGCCAGGCAGCACGTGCTCCGTTCGGACCCGCCGCTGGTGCTGAGCGCCGTACTGGACGAGGCGGTGCTGCGCCGCGAGGTGGGCGGTCCGGAGGTGATGGCCCGGCAGCTGGAGCGGCTGATGGAGGCGGCCCGCCTGCCCCAGGTACGGCTGCAGGTCCTGCCGTTCGCCGCGGGAGCGCATGTCGGCCTCACCGGGCCTTTCGTTATCTTCTCATTTCCGAGCACTTCTGATCTGGATGTGGTTGTTCTCGACCAGTTGACGAGTAGCCTCTACCTGGAACGGAAAGAAGACCTCATGGCCTACTCCGAGGCCTTCAAAACCCTTCAGTTCCACGCCCTTTCCCCCGAGGAATCGTTGGACTACATCGCCGGGATAGGTGACGGCGCGTAAGGAGGCACCATGTCAGCACTGCCTCGGAACGTCCCTGCCAGTACCGACCTGCACGACGTGCGCTGGCTGCGCAGCAGCTACAGCACGGGAGCCAACAACTGCGTGGAGACGGCACGGCCGCGCTCCGGCCCCGCGGCCGGACTGCTCGCCGTGCGCGACTCGAAGCAGCCGGCCGGACCCGCCCTGCTCTTCTCCCACGCGAGCTGGACGGGCTTCCTGACCGCACTCTGATCAAAGTCGATCAGTATCTGACCATTTTCAGGCGACGCACGGCCGTGTCACGCCGACTCATGGTCGCGTTTCGCCGATGACTCGTACAGCGCGTTCGATCTCCGCCCCGGAGAGGTCCGCGCGGGCGGTCAGCCTCAGCCGCGAGATGCCGTCGGGCACGGAGGGAGGGCGGAAACAGCCCACGGCCAGGCCTGCCGTACGGCAGTCGGCCGCCCAGCGCACCGCCTGCTCCGGGGACGGAGCCCGCACGGAGACCACCGCGGCGTCCGGACGCACCGCCTCCAGACCCGCGGCGGTCAGCCGTGCGTGAAGCTCCGCGGCCACCTCCCGGGCCCGCGCCGCCCGACCGGGCTCGCGCTCCAGCAGCCGCAGCGCCGCCAGCGCGGCACCGGCCGCCGCCGGCGCCAGACCCGTGTCGAAGATGAACGTCCGGGCCGCGTTGACCAGGTGGTCGATCACCCGGGCCGGGCCCAGCACCACCCCGCCCTGACTGCCCAGCGACTTGGACAGGGTGGCCGTGACCACCACGTCCTCGGCGCCCGCCAGCCCGGCCGCGTACGGCGCGCCCCGGCCGCCGTCACCCAGTACGCCCAGTCCGTGCGCGTCGTCCACGACCAGTCCCGCGCCGTACTCGCGGCAGGCTTCGGCCAGCGCGGCCAGCGGGGCCTTGTCGCCGTCGACGGAGAACACCGTGTCGGACACGACGATCGCCGGGCCCTCGTGCGCCGCCAAGGTTTTGCGCACGGCCTCGGGATCTGCGTGGCCGACGACCTGCCGCTCGCCGCGGGCGAGCCGGCAGCCGTCGATGAGGGAGGCGTGGTTGCCCGCGTCGGACACGATCAGCGAGCCGTGCGGGCCGAGCGCGGTGACCGCGGCCAGGTTGGCGGCGTACCCGGAGGAGAACACCAGGGCCGCCTCGAAGCCGCAGAACTCCGCGAGCGCGCGCTCCAGCTCCGTGTGCAGCCCGGTGGTGCCGGTGACCAGCCGGGAGCCGGTGGAGCCGCCGCCCCAGGTCCGGGCGGCCGCGGCCGCGCCCTCGGTGACCTCCGGATGGCGGGCCAGGCCCAGGTAGTCGTTGCTCGCCAGATCCAGCAGCGGCGAGTCGGCGGGGCGCGGGCGCAGGGTGCGCACGAGTCCGGCGCGGCGGCGCGCCTCGGCCTGCTCGTCGATCCAGCCGAACGCCATGGGTCCTCCGGTCCTTTTGTAGGTAGCGGACAGACCCTAGCGGCACGACCAGCCGCCCAGTGTGTGGCAATACCCACACGGTGAACCGGCTCTGTTGTGCGAAGTCTCCTTGGCCCGGGGCGGTCCCGTAAGACAGGATCAGGGCTCATGGACCTGCTGAACACGCTGGTGGACAAGGGGCTTCGGCGCGAGCTGCCGACCCGCGAGGAAGCGCTCGCCGTGCTGGCCACCTCCGATGACGACCTGCTCGACGTGGTGGCCGCGGCCGGCAAGGTGCGCCGGCACTGGTTCGGGCGCCGGGTGAAACTCAACTATCTGGTCAACCTCAAGTCGGGCCTGTGCCCCGAGGACTGCTCGTACTGCTCCCAGCGGCTCGGCTCCAAGGCCGACATCCTGAAGTACACCTGGCTCAAGCCGGACGAGGCCTCCCAGGCCGCCGCCGCGGGTCTCGCGGGCGGTGCCAAGCGGGTCTGCCTGGTGGCCAGCGGGCGCGGTCCGACGGACCGGGACGTGGACCGGGTCTCGCAGACCATCAAGGCCATCAAGGAGCAGAACGAGGACGTCGAGGTGTGCGCCTGCCTCGGCCTGCTCTCCGACGGGCAGGCCGAACGGCTGCGCGAGGCCGGCGCGGACGCCTACAACCACAACCTCAACACGTCCGAGGGGACGTACGGGGACATCACGACCACCCACACGTACGCCGACCGGGTGGACACGGTGCAGAAGGCGCACGCGGCCGGTCTGTCCGCCTGTTCGGGTCTGATCGCGGGCATGGGCGAAACCGACGAGGACCTGGTCGACGTGGTGTTCTCGCTGCGCGAGCTGGACCCGGACTCGGTGCCGGTGAACTTCCTGATCCCCTTCGAGGGCACCCCGCTGGCCAAGGAGTGGAACCTCACCCCGCAGCGCTGCCTGCGGATCCTGGCGATGGTCCGGTTCGTCTGCCCGGACGTGGAGGTCCGCATCGCGGGCGGCCGCGAGGTCCACCTGCGCACGATGCAGCCGCTGGCGCTGCACCTGGCCAACTCCATCTTCCTCGGTGACTACCTGACCAGCGAGGGCCAGGCCGGCAAGGCCGACCTGGAGATGATCGCGGACGCCGGCTTCGAGGTGGAGGGCGCCGACGAGGTGACGCTGCCGGAGCACCGGGCGGCGGCCGTCGGGGGCGGCTGCGGGTCGCACGCCGAGGCGGGCTGCGGCTCGCACGAGGGCGCGGGCTGCGGGTCGCACGAGGGCGGCGGCGTCTGCGGTACGGCGGCGGCTGTCGCCACGGCCGCCGAGCCGCGCACCGATCTGGTCGCGGTCCGCCGCCGGGGCGCCGGAACGGACCTCGCGCCCAATGCCTGACCTGGGTGTGCCGGAGCTGCTGGAGCTGGACCGGCGGCATGTGTGGCATCCGTACGGTCCGATGCCCGGGCGCGTGGAACCGCTCGTCGTGGAGGCGGCGAGCGGGGTCCGACTGCGGCTGGCCGACGGCTCCGGCGAACTGGTCGACGGCATGTCGTCGTGGTGGTCGGCCATCCACGGCTACGGCCACCCGGTGCTCGACGAGGCCGTGCGCGCGCAGTTGGGGCGGATGAGCCACGTCATGTTCGGCGGGCTCACGCACGAGCCCGCCGTCCGGCTCGCGAAGCACCTTGTCGACTTGTCGCCCGACGGGCTGGAGCATGTGTTCCTGGCCGACTCGGGGTCGGTGTCGGTCGAGGTCGCCGTGAAGATGTGCCTGCAGTACTGGCGTTCGCTCGGCCGGCCGGAGAAGCAGCGGCTGCTGACCTGGCGGGGCGGCTACCACGGCGACACCTGGCAGCCGATGTCGGTGTGCGACCCCCAGGGCGGGATGCACGAGCTGTGGACCGGTGTGCTGCCGCGCCAGGTGTTCGCAGACGCGCCGCCCGCCGCGTACGAGGAGTCGTACGCGGAGCATCTGCGCGAGCTGATCGGGCGGCACGCGGACGAGCTGGCCGCGGTGATCGTGGAGCCGGTGGTGCAGGGTGCCGGCGGCATGCGCTTCCACTCCCCCGCGTATCTGCGGGTGCTGCGCGAGGCGTGCGACGCGCACGACGTGCTGCTGGTGTTCGACGAGATCGCCACCGGTTTCGGCCGTACCGGCGCGCTGTTCGCGGCGGAGCACGCGGCCGTCAGCCCGGACGTGATGTGCGTGGGCAAGGCGCTGACCGGCGGCTATCTGACGATGGCGGCCACGTTGTGCACCGCGCGGGTCGCCGACGGCATCTCGCGGGGCGAGGTGCCGGTGCTCGCGCACGGCCCCACGTTCATGGGCAACCCGCTGGCGGCGGCCGTGGCCTGCGCCTCCATCGAGCTGCTCCTCGGGCAGGACTGGCTCGCCGAGGTCAAGCGGATCGAGACGGGCCTGCGTGAGGGTCTGGCGCCGGCGCGCGACCTCGCCGGGGTGCGCGACGTCCGCGTCCTCGGGGCCATCGGGGTGGTCCAGCTCGACCACGCGGTGGACATGCAGGCCGCGACCGACGCCGCCGTACGGGAGGGCGTGTGGCTGCGCCCGTTCCGCGACCTGATCTACACGATGCCGCCGTACGTCACCTCGGACGAGGACGTGGCACGGATCGCGCGCGCGGTGTGCGCCGCGGCGCGGGAGGGATGACATGCCGGTACTGGTGATCACGGGGACGGGCACGGAGGTCGGCAAGACCGTCACCACGGCCGCCGTCGCCGCCGCGGCACTCGCGGCCGGGCGTTCGGTGGCCGTGCTGAAGGCCGCCCAGACGGGCGTACGGCCGGACGAGCGCGGGGACGCCGACGAGGTCGCGCGGCTCGCCGGTCCGGTCACGGCCGGCGAACTCGCGCGGTTCCCCGAGCCGCTGGCGCCGGGTACGGCGGCCCGGCGGGCCGGGATGGCGCCGGTGCACCCGCACGAGGTGGCCGAGCGGGCCGCCAAGCTGGCCACCGAGCACGATCTGGTGCTGGTCGAGGGGGCGGGCGGGCTGCTCGTCCGGTTCGACGCGGCCGGCGGGACGCTGGCCGACGTGGCCCGGCTGCTGAACGCACCGGTGCTGGTCGTCGCGCAGGCCGGGCTCGGCACGCTGAACGTCACGGAGCTGACGGCCCGCGAACTGCGGCGCCGTGAGCTGGAGTTCGCCGGGGTGGTGATCGGCAGCTGGCCCGACGCCCCCGATCTGGCCACCCGCTGCAACGTGGCCGACCTGCCGGAGGTCGCCGGCGCCCCGCTGCTGGGCGCGCTGCCCGCCGGGGCCGGGACGCTGCCGCCCGCGCAGTTCCGTACGGCGGCACCGGGCTGGCTCGCTCCCCGGCTGGACGGCACCTGGGACGCGGAGGCGTTCCACGTGCGACAGGCGCCGTAGCCGCGGACCGGCACCGGCGTCCGTGTGTCTCGTCCCGGGACTCGGGTGAGAGCGACGGGCGCCCGTGCCGGATGGGCCGGCAGTGGCCGCAGCCGGGAGCCGTTCGGCGGGGATGCGCGGGCGTGTCCCGGGGGACACTCTCCCTAGGACCTTGCTGTCCAGGGAGGTTGCCATGCGGCTGCTGTCCACCCGTTCCGGCCAGGTTGCGCGCAGTCCCGTCCACCATCCGCTGTTCGCCCGCTACTACGCCCGGATCAGCGTGGCCGCCGAGTCCCGGCTCGGGATGGCCGGGGTGCGGGAGCGGCTGCTCGCCGGGCTGTCCGGGCGGGTGATCGAGATCGGCGCGGGCAACGGGCTGAACTTCCGGCACTATCCCGGCACGGTCGCGGAGGTCGTCGCGATCGAACCGGAGCCGCGGCTCAGGCAGCTGGCGCTGGAGGCCGCGCTGCGCGCCGAGGTGCCGGTCGACGTGGTGCCGGGCGCCGCCGAGGCCCTGCCGGTCAAGAGCGAGGCGTTCGACGCGGCGGTGCTGTCGCTGGTGCTGTGCAGCGTGCGGGATGTCGAGCGGGCGCTCGGCGAGGTACGACGGGTGCTCCGGCCCGGCGGCGAGGTGCGGTTCTTCGAGCACGGGCGGGGCGGCGGCCGGGTGATGACGCTGACCCAGCAGACCCTGGACCGCACCCTGTGGCCGGTCCTGAACGGCGGCTGCCACCTGTCCCGGGAGCCGGTCGCCGCGCTGCGCGCCGCCGGGTTCCGCCTCGGCCCGCACCGGCGGGTGCTGCTGCCGGAGAAGGGGCCGGCGCTGCCGACGTCGTACTGCTCGCTCGGTGTCGCCTGGCGGCCGGACGAGCCGGACGCCCGCTGATCAGATGCTCCAGCTGCGCAGTTCCCGCGCGATGTCGTCGGCGCTCGCCGCGCCGCCGTTGACCAGCCGGGCGAGGTCCCGGACCTGTTCGGGGGTGGTGAGCAGCTGGAGCAGGGAGGCGGCGCGGGCCTGCGGGGTGTCGTAGACGGGCACGCCGAACATCTCGGCCCGGTGCCGGGCGACGGCGGCGACCAGGGCGCCCCAGTCGGTGACCTGAGGGTCCCCCGGGGTCCGCTGTTCGGCGGGCATGAGGAGCCGGGCCAGGTCGATGCTGAGCTCGTGCAACGGGTCAGCGGCCGCCTTCGCCGGCGTCGGTGCCGCGGGACTCGGCGAACTCCTCGGCGAACACGGACTGGTAGCTCTTCATGAAGACTGGTAGCTCTTCATGAAGTCGGCGGCGGCCTCCACGAAGGTGCGTCCCGCCTCACCGGTGTCCCGCGCTAGCGCCGGCAAGGGCGCGCGGAAGCGCTGCGCCGGGCCCGCCCGTCCCTTACGCTCGCCCGGGACGGGCGGTGGCGTACGCCCGCTCCGGACGGGCGCAGCCGTACGCTCGCCCGCGGAGGCGTTCCGGCGACGGGGAGGCGGTCGTGTCGACACCTGCTGCGCAGCACGCACCCGACCGCACACCGGACGGCGGGATCGCGGCCCGCGCCCGCGGGCTGACCAAGGCGTACGGCTCCGGTGAGACGGCCGTGCTCGCCCTGGACGCGGTGGACGTGGACATCGCGCGGGGCCGGTTCACCGCCGTGATGGGCCCCTCGGGGTCCGGGAAGTCCACGCTCATGCACTGCCTCGCGGGCCTCGACACCGTCTCGGCCGGGCAGATCTGGCTCGGCGGCACCGAGATCACGGGGCTGCGGGAGCGGGAGCTGACCCGGCTGCGGCGGGACCGCATCGGGTTCGTGTTCCAGTCGTTCAACCTCATCCCGACGCTGACCGCGGCCGAGAACATCACCCTGCCGATGGACATCGCCGGCCGGAAGCCCGACCCGCGGTGGCTGGACCAGGTCATCGACACGCTCGGGCTGCGGGACCGCCTGACGCACCGGCCGGCCCAGCTCTCCGGCGGCCAGCAGCAGCGGGTGGCCTGCGCTCGGGCGCTGGCCTCCCGGCCGGAGCTGATCTTCGCCGACGAGCCGACCGGCAACCTGGACTCGCGGGCCGGCCTGGAGGTGCTGGGCTTCCTGCGCGGTGCCGTGGACGACCTCGGGCAGACCGTCGTCATGGTGACGCACGACCCGGGTGCCGCCGCCCACTCCGACCTGGTGCTCTTCCTCGCCGACGGGCGGATCGTGGACGAGATGCCCGAGCCGACGGCGGAGGCCGTGCTGGAGCGGATGCGTCTCTTTCCCGGGGGAAATCCCCGGACCTCCGAGGTCGACGCGGTCCGGGGTCGGCCCGGCGACGGCCGCACCGCCGAGGAGGACTGACCCGGTGCTCAAGGCGACCCTGAGGAGCTTCCTCGCGCACAAGGGGCGGCTGGCGCTGTCCGCGCTGGCCGTGGTCCTGTCCGTGGCGTTCGTCGCGGGCAGCCTGATCTTCTCCGACACCGTCACCCGCACCTTCGACCGGCTGTTCGCCTCGACCGCCGCCGATGTGACGGTCCAGCCCCGGCAGGACCTGCGGTCGGCGCGGGCGAGCGGCGCGGTGCAGACCGTGCCGGCCGCCCTGCGGGACCGGGTGGCCGGGGTCGACGGGGTGGCGGCGGCCCGCGCGCTGGTGTCGGTGCAGAACGTGGTGGTGGTCGACCACCGCAACCGGTCCGTCGGCCCCACCACCGGCGCCCCCACCGTCGCCGCCGCCTGGTACCCCACCGCCCGCAGCCCGGTGCGGCTGACCTCCGGGCACGCGCCGCGTGGGGCCGGCGAGGCGCTGCTGGACGCGGACACGGCCGGCCGGCGGCACGTGCGGATCGGGGACGCGCTGACCGTGCAGGCGCAGCCGGGCACCTTCCGGGTCCGGGTCGTCGGCATCGCCACCTTCACCTCGACCAACCCGGGCGCGGCCCTGCTCTACCTCGACCCGGCGGTGGCCGGCCGGGAACTGCTCGGCTCGTCCGCGCGGGCGACCGGCATCGCGGTGGACGCGGCACCGGGCGTGTCCGACGCGGAGCTCGAGCGCCGGGTCGGCGCGGCGGTCGGCACCGGCACGTACGACGTGAAGACCGCCGGTGAGCAGGCCAAGTCCGCCGCGGCCGCGCTCGGCACCTTCCTCGACGTGGTCAAGTACGTGATGCTGGGCTTCGCCGGTGTCGCCCTGCTGGTCGGCGTGTTCCTGATCGTCAACACCTTCTCCATGCTGATCGCCCAGCGCACCCGGGAACTGGGCCTGCTGCGGGCCCTGGGCGCCGACCGGAGCCAGGTGCGGCGCTCGGTACTCACCGAGGCGCTGCTGCTGGGGCTGGTCGGCTCGACGTTCGGGCTGGGCGCCGGGATCGGGCTGGCGTACGGGCTGATCCGGCTGATGAGCGCGTTCGGGATGAACCTGCGGGCCACGGCGATGGTGATCGGCTGGGGCACGCCGGCCGCGGCCTATGCCGTCGGCCTCGGCGTGACCTTCGTGGCCGCGTACCTGCCCGCGCGGCGCGCGGCGGCCGTCTCCCCGATGGCGGCGCTCGCCGGCGACGGGGTCGCCGAAGCGGACGGTGCGGGCAAGCCGTTGAGGGGGCGGGCACTCGCCGGGGCGGTGGTCGGGGCGGCCGGCGCGGCGGCGCTGGCCGGGTGCGCGACGGCGACGCGGACCGCGCAAGCCGCCTCGCTGCTGGGTGTCGGTGTCGTACTGACGCTGATCGCGACCGTGGTGGCCGGCCCGCTGCTGGTGCGGCCGGTGATCCGGGTGCTGGGCGCGGCCTTTCCCGCGCGGTTCGGCCCGGTCGGCCTGATGGGCCGGCGCAACGCGTTGCGCAATCCGCGCCGGACCGGCGCCACGGCCGCCGCGCTGATGGTGGGCCTGGCCCTGGTCGGCGGGATGTCGGTGGCGAGCGCCTCGATGTCCGCGTCGTTCGACCGGCAGATCGACCGCACGCTGGGCGCCGACTTCGTCGTCCAGAACGGCAACTTCATGCCGTTCACCCGGCAGATCGCGGACCGGGCGGCCGCGACACCCGGGGTCGGGCTCGTCGTACGGCAGCGGATCACCCCGATCGCCGTACGACTGCCCGACGGCCGGCGGGTGACGACGTCCGCCGCCGGGTACGGCCCGCGACTCGACGACGTCGCACACCTCACGTACGCGCGGGGCGGCTCGGCGGCTGCCCTGGCCGACCGGCACCTCGCCCTGGACGCCGGCTACGCGAAGGACCACGGCGTGCGGGTCGGCAGTGTGCTGCCGGTCGAGTTCCCGGGCGGGCGCCGGGCGGAGCTGACCGTCGGGGCGCTGACCGACCAGGAGGCGGCCGACGGCTTCGGCAACCAGGGCGGCCTCTTCCTCGGCCTGGCGACACTGGAGAGGTACGTGCCGAACGGGCAGGACGCGGCGCTCTACGTCAACGCGGCCCCCGGCACCGACCCGGCACGCCTGCGCCCCCGCCTGGAGCGGGCGCTCCGGTCCTTCCCGCAGGTCCAGGTCCGCGACCAGGCCGACTACAAAGACCTGGTCCACGACCAGATCGCCGTGCTGCTGTATCTGGTGTACGCCCTGCTCGGGCTGGCGATCGTCATCGCCGTGCTCGGCGTGGTCAACACGCTGGCCCTGTCGGTGGTGGAGCGCACCCGGGAGATCGGACTGCTGCGGGCGATCGGCCTGGGGCGGCGGCAGGTGCGCCGGATGATCCGGCTGGAGTCGGTGATGATCGCGGTGTTCGGGGCGGTCCTGGGGCTGGGTCTGGGGCTCGTGTGGGGGGTGTGCATGCAGCGGGTGCTGGCCCTGCGCGGGCTGACGGCGCTCGCGATCCCCTGGGGCACGATCGTGGCGGTGGTCATCGGCTCGGCGGTGGTGGGCGTGGTGGCGGCCCTGCTGCCGGCGCTGCGGGCGTCCCGGATGAACGTGCTGGCGGCGATCGCCCACGAGTGAACGCGCCCAAGTGATCAGGCCGGCGCGGACATGATGGAATCGGACCGGATCCAAGTCGTCCGCCACCGGGGAGATGTGATGGCGCGTCCGTTCCGCTTCGGAGTCAACCTGCTCACGCCGGCACCCGCCGCCGAGTGGCGCGCCACATGCCGTCGCGCCGAGGAACTGGGCTACGACGTGATCCTGGTCCCGGATCATCTCGGCATGCCCGCGCCGTTCCCGGCGCTGGTCGCGGCGGCGGAGGCGACCGAACGGCCGCGGGTCGGCACGTTCGTGCTCAACTCCGGTTTCTGGAACCCTGCGCTGCTGGCCCGCGAGGTGGCGACCACGGACGCGCTGACCGGCGGCCGGCTCGAACTGGGATTGGGCACCGGCTATGTGCAGGCGGAGCACGAGGCGGCCGGGCTGCCGTACGGTGCGCCGCGCGAGCGGGTGGACCACCTGGAGCGCACGGTGACGGAGCTGGAGCGGCTGCTCGGCTCCGGGGACCACGTTCCCCGGCCCGCCCAGTCCCGGGTGCCGGTGCTGATCGGCGCCAACGGCGACCGGATGCTGCGTCTGACCGCCGCGCACGCGGACATCGCGGCCTTCACCGGAGCCCGGCCGGGGAAGGCCTCGGGCACGCTGGACCCGCTGGAGGCCGAGGAGCTGGACGAGCGGGTGGCCCGGTACCGCGCGCTGGCGGCCGACCGGGCGGAGCCCGCCGAGCTGAACCTGCTGATCCAGTCGGTGGCCGTCACCGACGACCCCGAAGCGGCCCTGAGACCGCTGCTGGAGCGACGGCCCGGGACGACCGTGGACCAGGCGCTGGCCCTGCCCATCGTGCTGGCCGGCCCGCTGGAGGACGTCGTGGCGAAGGTGCGGGCGCAGCGCGAGCGGTTCGGGTTCTCGTACCTGACCGTGCTGGAGCCGTTCATGGAGGCGTTCGCGCCGGTGATGGCACGGCTGCGGGAGGAGTCCGCATGACGGAATTCCGGGTGGCGCCCGGATGCCGGCGATCATGATGGCCGCATGACCGATCTGCGTGTACGCGCCGCCAAGCCCGAGGATCTCGATTCCGTCCTCGCCTTCTGGAAGACGGCCGCCGAGGGAACGAGCATCAGCGACGACCGCGCCGGTGTGGAGCGGTTGACCGACCGCGACCCGGAGGCGCTCGTGCTGGCCGAGCTGGACGGCGAGCTGGTGGGCACGGTGATCGCCGGCTTCGACGGCTGGCGGTGCCATCTGTACCGGCTCGCGGTGCACCCGGAGCGGCGGCGGCAGGGCATCGGCTCGGCGCTGCTGGCCGCCGCCGAGGAGCGGTTCGTACGGCTCGGCGGGCGGCGCGCGGACGCGATGGTGCTGGTGCGCAACGAGACCGCGCAGCACGCCTGGCGCGCCGCCGGATACCGGCCGGAGGAGCAGTGGCGGCGCTGGGTGAAGCCGCTCACGGACTGAGGCCGGCGGCCGGGACGGGTCCCCGGGAAGGCTTTCTTTGCCCATCCTTTACCCTTGAGGGAGCACTCGGCCCTCTATGAAAGGTTGTGAGCGTCCGCCCATGGGCGAGCCTCCCAGTACGCGACACCGCGCGTTCCGCCCCGCCCTGTCCGATCATGGGACGGGGGTGACCCGATGACCGAAGTGCTCCTCCTTCTGGTGGCGATCCTGCTGTCGCTGGCCTGCGGCGCCTTCGTGGCGGCCGAGTTCTCGCTGACCACGGTGGAACGCGGCGAGCTGGAGCGGGCCGCCGCGCGCGGCGAGCGGGGTGCCGCGGGCGCCCTGAAAGCCGTACGGAACCTGACCTTCCAGCTCTCCGGCGCCCAGCTCGGCATCACCGTGACCAACCTGGTGGTCGGCATGCTCGCCGAGCCGTCGATCGCCAAGCTGCTCGCCGGGCCGTTCACGGCGCTGGGCCTGTCCCGGACCACGGCGAGTTCCGTCGCGCTGGTGCTGGGCACGGCCCTGTCGACGGTGTTCCTCATGGTCGTCGGCGAGCTGGTGCCGAAGAACTGGGCGATCTCCTCGCCGCTGGCCATGGCCAAGCGGGTGGGCAGCGCCCAGCGCTGGTTCAGCGCGGTCTTCCGGCCCTTCATCACCCACCTGAACAACACCGCCAACCGTTTCGTCCGCCGGATCGGCATCGAGCCCGCCGAGGAGCTGGCCTCCGCGCGCGGGCCGCAGGAGCTGGCCGCGCTCGCCCGGCACTCCGCCAAGCAGGGCGCCCTGGAGCCGGACACCGCCGAACTGTTCGTCCGGACGCTGAACCTGGCCGACCTCACGGCCGAGAACGTGATGACCCCGCGCGTCCAGGTCATCGCCCTGGACACCCAGGCGACCTGCGAGGACGTGGCCAACGCGACCCGGGCGACCGGACTGAGCCGGTTCCCGGTCTACCGGGGCAGCCTGGACTCCGTCGTCGGCACCGCCCACATCAAGGACGTGCTGGCCGTCCCCGCGGACCAGCGGCGCCACCGCACGGTCGCGCAGATCATGCGCGAGCCGCTGCTGGTGCCCGAGTCCCTGACCGTCGACCGGCTGCTGGACCGGCTCGGCGGCCGGCGCACCATGGCCGTCGTCATCGACGAGTACGGCGGTACGGCCGGTGTGGCCACCCTGGAGGACATCGTGGAGGAGGTCGTCGGCGAGGTGCGGGACGAGCACGACCCGCACGAGACGCCCGACCTCGCCCCCGCCGGCGCGGACGAGCGGGGCCGGGCCCTGTACGCGGCGGACGGCGCCGCCCGCACCGACCAGCTCGCGCGCGTGGGACTGCGCGTGCCCGAGGGGCCCTACGAGACACTGGCCGGCCTGGTCGCCACCGAGCTGGGCCGGATACCCGCCGTGGGGGACAGCGTCGAGGTGGCCGGCTGGCGGCTCGACGTGGTCGACGCCTCGGGCCGCCGGGCCGCGCGGGTGCTGCTGCACGCGCCGCTGGACGACGAGCGCGCCCAGGGCGCCGGCGGAACCCACGGGACGCGGGAGGGGACGCGATGACCGCCGTACAGCTGCTGATCGGCCTGGCGACCCTCGTCGTCAACGCCTTCTTCGTGGGGGGCGAGTTCGCGCTGATCTCCGTGCGCCGCTCTCAGGTCGAGCCGCTGGCCCAGGAGGGCGACCGGCGCGCGCGGAGCGTGCTGTGGGGTCTGGAGCACGTCTCCGCGCTGCTGGCCGCCGCCCAGCTCGGCATCACGCTGTGCACGCTGGTGCTGGGTGTGGTCGCCGAGCCGGCGATCGCGCACCTGCTGGAACCCGCGTTCCACGCGCTGGGCGTGCCGGTGAGCGCCGGGCACGCCGTGTCCTTCGTGATCGCGCTGACCCTCGCGACCTATCTGCACATGCTGCTCGGCGAGATGGTCCCGAAGAACATCGCGCTCGCCGAACCGGTGCGCAGCGCGCTGCTGCTCGGCCCGCCGCTGGTCGCTGTCGCCCGGGCGCTGCGGCCGGTGATCTTCACGATCAACGCCTTCGCGAACGGGCTGCTGAAGCTGCTGAGGGTGGAGGCGAAGGACGAGGTCGCGGCGACCTTCACGGACACCGAGCTGGCCGAGATCGTCAAGGACGCCAGCGAGGCGGGTCTGATCGACAACCGGGCCCAGGAACGGCTGCACGACGCCCTGGAACTGGGCAGCCGGCCGGTGCGGGACGTGGTCGTACCGCTGCAGCGCGTCGTCTACGCGCGCGTGGGCGTCACCCCGGAGCAACTGGAGCGGCTGTCGGCCGAGTCGGGCTTCTCCCGGTTCCCGGTGGTCGACACCGGCCGCCGGATCGTGGGCTACCTGCACGTCAAGGACGCGCTGGACGCCACACCGCGGGACGTGGCGTTCCGGCTGCGGGACATGCGCCCCATCGCGCGCGTCCGCGAGGGCACCCCGCTGGACGACGTCCTCACCGCGATGCGCGGGAGCCGCACCCACCTGGCCGCCGTACTCGGCGACGACGGCCGGCTGGCGGGCCTGGTGACGATGGAGGACGTGCTGCGCCAGCTGTTCGGCCAGCCGGCCCAGAGCTGAGGGCGGGAGCGGCTGCCTGGTCACCGGGGCTGACCGACCGGCTGGTATTGGCCCCGGGATACCATCGCTGTCGCCATGCAGACGAATCCCACACCTCCCGCCTACACCAGCCTGGTCGCGGTCGGCGACTCCTTCACCGAGGGCATGTCGGACCTGCTGCCCGACGGCTCCTACCGCGGCTGGGCCGATGTGCTCGCCGCACGGATGGCCGCCCGTACGCCCGGCTTCCGGTACGCCAACCTCGCCGTGCGCGGGAAGCTGATCGGGCAGATCGTCGACGAGCAGGTGGAGGCGGCCGCGGCCATGAACGCCGACGTCGTCACCCTGGTCGGCGGCCTCAACGACACCCTGCGCCCCAAGTGCGACATGGGCCGGGTCCGGGGACTGCTCACCGAGGCCGTGGAACGGCTGGCGCCCTCCTGCAAGCAGCTGGTGCTGATGCACAGCCCCGGCCGGCAGGGCCCGGTGCTGGAGCGGTTCCGGCCGCGCATGGAGGAGCTGTTCGCCTGCGTGGACGAGCTGGCCGCCAAGCACGGCGCCGTCGTGGTCGACCTGTACGGGGCACCCGCGCTGGCCGACCCGCGGCTGTGGGACGTGGACCGGCTGCACCTGACGGCGGAGGGGCACCGCCGGGTCGCCGAGGCGGTGTGGCAGACGCTCGGGTACGACCCGGAGGACACCGCCTGGCACATACCGATGCCGGCGACGCTCCCACCGGGCTGGCTGGCGCGGCGGACCGCCGACGTACGGTTCGCCCGGCAGCACCTGCTCCCCTGGATAGGCCGCCGCCTGACCGGCCGCTCCTCGGGCGACGGCCGCCCGGCGAAGCGCCCGGACCTCCTGCCGTACGAGGACCTGGCGTAGCCCGGGCTCACTCCTCCCCGGAGCGGGGCTGGACGGCGTGACGGGGCTCTCGTAGCTTCCGCCGAAAGCCCCCATGGCGTTGGCCTGCACAAACCGCCAGTAGAATCTGGACACGTGACTTCTGCGCCCGCCAAGCCCCGCATCCCGAACGTCCTCGCCGGACGTTACGCCTCCGCCGAGCTCGCCACGCTCTGGTCCCCCGAGCAGAAGGTGAAGCTGGAGCGGCAGCTCTGGCTCGCCGTGCTGCGGGCCCAGAAGGACCTCGGCATCGAGGTGCCGGACGGGGCGATCGCCGACTACGAGCGTGTCCTCGACACCGTCGACCTCGCCTCGATCGCCGAGCGCGAGAAGGTCACCCGGCACGACGTGAAGGCGCGGATCGAGGAGTTCAACGACCTCGCCGGGCACGAGCACGTGCACAAGGGCATGACCTCCCGTGACCTCACGGAGAACGTCGAGCAGCTGCAGATCCGGCTCTCGCTGGAGCTGATGCGCGACCGTACGGTGGCCGTGCTGGCCCGCCTCGGCAAGCTCGCGGGCGAGTACGCCGAGCTGGTCATGGCCGGCCGCTCGCACAACGTGGCCGCGCAGGCCACCACGCTCGGCAAGCGTTTCGCGACCGCCGCCGACGAGCTGCTGGTGGCCTACGGCCGCGTCGAGGAGCTGCTCGGCCGCTACCCGCTGCGCGGCATCAAGGGCCCGGTCGGCACCGCGCAGGACATGCTGGACCTGCTGGGCGGGGACGCCGGCAAGCTCGCCGAGCTGGAGAACCGCATCGCGGGGCACCTCGGCTTCTCACAGGCCTTCACCTCCGTCGGTCAGGTCTACCCGCGCTCGCTGGACTACGAGGTCGTCACCGCGCTGGTGCAGCTGGCGGCGGCGCCCTCCTCGCTGGCCAAGACGATCCGGCTGATGGCCGGGCACGAGCTGGTCACCGAGGGCTTCAAGCCGGGCCAGGTCGGTTCCTCGGCGATGCCGCACAAGATGAACACCCGCTCCTGCGAGCGCGTCAACGGCCTGATGGTCATCCTGCGCGGCTACGCCTCGATGACGGGCGAGCTGGCGGGCGACCAGTGGAACGAGGGCGACGTGTCCTGCTCGGTGGTGCGCCGGGTGGCTCTGCCGGACGCCTTCTTCGCGCTGGACGGCCTGCTGGAGACCTTCCTGACGGTCCTCGACGAGTTCGGTGCCTTCCCGGCCGTCGTCGCCCGCGAGCTGGACCGCTACCTCCCCTTCCTCGCCACCACCAAGGTGCTCATGGGCGCCGTACGGGCCGGGGTCGGCCGCGAGGTCGCGCACGAGGCGATCAAGGAGAACGCCGTGGCGACCGCGCTCGCGATGCGGGAGCAGGGCGCCGAGCGCAACGACCTGCTCGACAAGCTCGCCGCCGACGAGCGGCTGCCGCTGGACCGTGCGCAGCTGGGCGCGCTGATGGCCGACAAGCTGTCCTTCACCGGTGCCGCCGCCGACCAGGTCGGAGTGGTCGTCGCCCGGATCGAGGAGATCGTCAAGCAGCACCCGGAGGCCGCCGGGTACACCCCCGGAGCGATCCTCTGAGCCGCGCACCGCGCTCTCCCCGCCTCACCCGGGCGGAATTGGAGGCCGCCCGCGACCGCCTCGTCCCGGACGTGGTCGCGGACGGCCTCCACGTGCTGTTCTGCGGCATCAACCCCGGCCTGACGACCGCCGCGACCGGTCACCACTTCGCCCGCCCCGGCAACCGGTTCTGGCCGGTGCTGCACCTGTCCGGCTTCACACCCCGGCTGCTGCGGCCGGCCGAGCAGCAGGAGCTGCTTGCCTACGGCCTCGGCATCACCAACGTGGTCGCCCGGCCCACCGCGCGGGCGGACGAACTGACCGCCGAGGAGTACGCCGAGGGCGGCCGGCTGCTGGCCGCCAAGGTGACACGCCTGAAGCCGAGGTGGCTGGCCGTGGTCGGCGTGACCGCCTACCGCGCCGCCTTCGCCGACCGCACCGCCCGGGTCGGCCCCCAGCAGCGCACGATCGGCGACACCCGCATCTGGGTCCTGCCCAACCCCAGCGGTCTGAACGCCCACTGGACCGCGACGACGATGGCGCAGGAGTACGCCCGGCTGCGGGAGGCCGCGGGCGTCGACGGTCACCTGCCCGGATGATGCCGTCACACCATCTCCAGCAGCCCTTTGGCCAGTACGGAGAAGCCACCGGCGAGGGCCAGGGCGAAGATCAGCCGGCGCACCCCGCGCTCCTGGACCCTCGGGGCCAGCGCCCGGCCGATGAGGGCACCCGCCGCCATGGCGGCCACGGCCACCGTCCAGGCCGGCCCGCTCAGCCGTGGCACACCGTTGACGGCCACCGAGAAGACGTTCACCGCGATGCCGTAGAACTGCGCGTTCGGCACGAACTCGTGGACCGACCAGCCGGCGTTCAAGGCGTACAGCGAGTACGGCGGCCCGCCGACACCGGCGGCGGAGTTCATGAATCCGCCCACCGCACCCGCGGTCACGGCGCCCTTCGTCCCGGTCAGGGCCGCTGTGCGCGCGCCTGCCATCACGAGGGCCACGGCGAGCGTCACCAGGGTCCCGATGCCGGCCAGCAGTACCGGTTCGGACAGCCGGGCGGCCGCCCATGAGCCCACGGGCACGGTGCACGCGGCGGCGATGACCAGGGGAACCATGGCGCCGATCCGTACCCGCCGCCAGCCCGCTGCGAGTCCGGCGATGCTGATGACTCCGGCCGCGCAGTTCGCGAGGACCACGCCCTGCGCCGGTCCGAGCGTCAGCACGAGCACGGGGACCGCGATGAGCGCGAAGCCCATGCCGGTGAGCCACTGCACCGAAGCAGCCACCACGACCGTGCCGCCCAGCAGTAGTTCGGCCGCTCCTGCGCCTGCCACAGCAGACTCCTACCGTCGCCCGATGATCACGGCCATCCTCGGCGGAGGAGGTCCCCGAACACAATGGCCCGGCGGGGAGGAGCCGATGTCAGGGCGGGTCCGTCTCCGTCACTATGCCGAGCAGTTGGAACGGCAGTTCCTTGTCCCACTGGGAGATGCCGAGGGCGAGCCAGCGGTCCGTCCGCGGGAGTTGCCACAGGTGGACGTCGGGGACGTGGCCGCTCAGGCCGGCCCAGGGCTCGGGGATGTCCTCGCCCGCCAGGGTCCGGTCGAGGACGCTGTACAGGCTGACGTGGTGCGGCGGGCCCCAGCGGTCGCCGAGCCGCTGGGCGAGGCCGTCGCGGTCGGCCTCGTACTGTGCCGCGGTCTCCTCCCGGGTACTGCCGTCGTCGTCCCAGAAGTCCTCGCTCGTCTGTAAAGCGGCTATGTGGTAGCCGGGCCCGCTCTCGCCGTGCTCCGTCCTGCCGTGCGCGGCGGGGAACTCCCGGGCGCACAGCAGGTCGATGAGGGTCAGGCACTGCGCGATGTCCATGCCGTCCAGTAAAGCGGGCACCACTGACAATTGGCGGCCTGTCAGGCTGCCCCTCCCCCGCGTCAGGCGTCCCTGCGGTGCAGGCTCCACGCGCCCGCCAGCAGGGCCGCCGCCGTCCACAGCGCGGTCACCGCGAGGCCGGTCCACGGGCCGAGGGTGCCGTCCCAGGTGCTGTGCAGCGCGACCTGGCCGGCCCGGTCGGGGAGGAAGTCGGCGACTCCGCCCGACAGGTCGCCCACGACGAAGGAGACGATCAGGAGGAACGGGATCAGCACGGAGAGGGTGGCCGCGCCGCTGCGCAGGACCGTGGCGAGGCCTGCGGCGAACAGGGCCATCAACGTCAGGTGCACACCGCAGCCGACCGCGCCGCGCACCCCCTCGGCCCAGCCGGGCGCCGAGGCGCCGAGGGCCGCCCGGCCCGCCAGGAGCGTGACGAACCCCGTGAGCAGCCCGACGGCCAGCGCCGGCAGGGCGATGGCCGTCGCCTTCGCGGCGAACCAGCGCCCCCGGTCGGGCACCGCCGCCAGCGTCAGCCGCAGCGCGCCGCCCCGGAACTCCGACGAGACGGCCGTCGTACCGAAGGCGATCGCGGCGACCTGGCCGAAGCTGATGCCGAAGAACACCGAGAACAGCGGGTCGGGGTCGTCGGCGTCGGCCGTGGCGAGCACCGAGAACGCGGCGGTGGACACGAGGATCGCGGCGAGGGCACCCAGCAGGGAGCGCAGGGTACGGATCTTGATCCACTCGGCGTGGAGCACGGGTGCGAAGGGCATGGTCAGGCCTCCTGGCGTGGTGCGGTGAACTCGGCCTCGGGCGCGGTCAGATCGAGGTAGGCCTCCTCCAGGGTGGCCTCACGGGCGGCGAGTTCCAGGACGGGGACGCCCGCCTCGGACATCAGCCGGCCCAGGTCGTCCACGCGCGCGTGCCGTACCGTCCAGGTCCCGTCCTCGTCCCGGGAGCCGTCGTGACCGTGCCGGGCGAGGAGGTCTCCGAGGGCGGCGGGATCGGTGGTGCGGATGCGGACGTGGGGCCGTACGCGCGCGTGGATGAAGTCCTGGACCGGTGTGTCGGCGAGCAGGCGGCCCCGGCCGAGGATCAGCAGCTGGTCGGCGAAGGCGGCGGTCTCGCCCATCAGATGGCTGGAGACCAGGACCGTACGGCCCTCGGCGGCGAGCCGGCGCAGCAGGGTGCGGATCCACACGATGCCTTCGGGGTCGAGGCCGTTGGCGGGTTCGTCGAGCAGGACGACCTCGGGGTCGCCGAGCAGGGCGGCGGCGATGCCGAGCCGCTGGCGCATGCCGAGGGAGTACGTCCGTACCCGGCGCCGGGCCACCGGGGCGAGGCCGGTCTCCTCCAGGACGGTGTCGACCCGGCGGGCCGGGATGCGGTTGCTCGCGGCGAGGGCGAGCAGGTGGTCGCGGGCGGTGCGGGAGCCGTGCGCGGCGCGGGCGTCGAGCAGGGCGCCCACCCGGCGCAGGGGGTCGCGGAGCCCGGCGTAGGCGTGACCGCCGACGGTGGCGGTGCCGGCGGTGGGCCGGTCGAGGCCGAGGACGAGGCGGAAGGTGGTGGACTTGCCGGCGCCGTTGGGGCCGAGGAAGCCGGTGACCCGGCCTGGGTGCACGCGGAAGGTGAGCCGGTCCACGGCCCGCCGGCCGCCGTACTCCTTGGTGAGGTCTCGTACGTCGATGCTGGTCATGGCAACAGCCTGGCCGGGCGGCGGAGTCGGGTCCTCCCCCGCCGGTGGGGAGCGTCTCCCCCGTGCGGGGGAGGCCCGTTGTCGGTGCCGCCTGCGACGATGAGGTCATGGCCCGCTTTCTGCGCCCGCTGCTGAGCGGGACGACGTACACGCGCCTGCTGCATCTGTGGGTGCCGATGCTGGTGGTCAGCGTCTGGCTCTTCGTCGACCCGTCGACCCCGTGGGTGCCCGGGCTGCTGCTCGTCCCGCTCGGCCTGGTGCCCGCGGTGCGGCGGGGCGAGGGCGTGCAGGCGCGGCTGCTGCTCACGCCCGGCGAGCCGGACCCGGGCATCTCCGAGGCGCCGGCGGCGACCTGGCGGGACCGGCTGCGTACGGTGCTGTGGCTGGAGCTGCGCATGGTGCTCGGCGGCGCGACCGTGTTCGCCTCCGTCTGGCTGCCCGTCAGCTGCTTCGAGCTGGCCCGGTGCGCGTGGGGTGCCGCGCCGGCCGGGATACCGCTGCTGGACCGGCTGCCGCCGCACCCCGCCTGGGCGCTGCTGGCGCCGCTGCCGCTGCTCGCCCTGTACGGGGTGGTCGTCGGGCTCGGCGCGCTGCTCACCGCCGCCGCGCGCCGGCTCCTGGGGCCGTCGGCGGCCGAGCGGCTGGCCGCGCTGGAGGAGCGCACCGAGCAGCTGCTGGAACGCACGAGGATCGCACGGGAGTTGCACGACTCGATCGGGCACGCCCTGACGGTGGCGGTGGTGCAGGCCGGTGCCGCGCGCGCGGCCGGTGATCCGGAGTTCACCGACCGGGCGCTGGCCGCCGTCGAGGAGACCGGCCGGGCCGCGCTGGAGGACCTGGAGCGGGTGCTGGGCGTGCTGCGGGAGGCCGAGCGGCCGGTGAGCGCGCGGCCCACACTGGCCGACGCCGGCCGGCTGCTGGAGTCGGCGCGGGCCTCCGGCGCCAAGGTCGACGCCGAGGTGACCGGCGCGGTCGAGGCCGTGCCGGGCCCGGTGTCCCGCGAGGGCTACCGGATCCTCCAGGAGGCGCTCACCAACGTGCTGCGGCACGCGGGGGCCGTCCCGGTCCGGGTCCGGGTCGCGGCCACCGACGCAACGCTCACCCTGGAGGTCCGCAACCCGCTGCCGGGGACGGTGACCGGCCCCGGCCGGGGCAGCGGCCTGCGCGGCATACGGGAGCGGGCCGCGCTGCTCGGCGGCACCGCGCAGACCGGCCCGGACGACGGCGACTGGCAGGTGCGCGCGGAGCTGCCAGCCTGCTGATCTACGCTGGCCGGATGCCGGTCACCGTACTCCTCGTCGACGACGAACCCCTGGTCCGCGCGGGTCTGCGGGCCGTGCTGGCGGCGCAGCCCGACATCGAGGTCGTGGGCGAGGCGGCCGACGGCGCGGCGGTCGTCCCGCTGGTGCGGCAACTGCGGCCGGACGTGGTCGCCATGGACGTACGGATGCCGCTGATGGACGGGATCGAGGCCACGCGCGCGGTGCTGCGCACGGTGCCGGAGCCGCCGAAGATCCTCGTGGTGACCACCTTCGAGGACGACGAGTACGTGTACGAGGCGCTGCGCGCGGGCGCCGACGGATTCCTGCTGAAGCGGGCCCGTCCGGCCGAGATCGTGCACGCGGTGCGGCTGGTCGCGGAGGGCGAGTCGCTGCTGTTCCCGGCGTCGGTACGGCGGCTCGCCGCCCGGTACGGCGACGGCGACCGGCCCGCGCGGGCCGTGCTGGAGCGGGCCCGGCTGACCGAGCGGGAGGCGGAGGTGCTGCGGCTCATGACCCGGGGGCTGTCGAACGCCGAGATCGCCGGCCTGCTGGTGGTGGGCGCGGAGACGGTGAAGTCGCATGTGAGCGCCGTCCTGGCCAAGCTCGGCGCGCGGGACCGCACCCAGGCGGTGATCGCGGCCTACGAGTCGGGGTTCGTGGAGCCGGGCTGAGCGAGGGGTCCGGCCGCGGGCGGAACCCGGCACTCGCCGGGGTGCGCCGGGCCGAGTACGATCCGGCCAACACGCCCGCGAGCTGGGAGGACGGACGGTGGGGCAGCTGACCGGCGGCGATCCCTCGCTGCTGCGAAGGATCAATTCCGCGGTGGTGCTGCACGCGCTGCGTGCCACGGACTGCGCGACACTCACCGAGATCACCCGCGTCACCGGACTGTCCCGGCCGACCGTCGAGGGTGTCGTGGAGGGGCTCATCGAGGGCGGGCTCGTGGTGGAGGCGGCGGCCGACGGCGGCGGCGCCCGCCGCCAGGGCCGGCCCGCCCGGCGGTTCCGGTTCCGGGCCGAGGCGGGGCACCTGCTGGGCCTGGAGGTCGGGCCGCACCGGGTCGCCGCGCTCCTGTCCGACCTGGACGGACGGGTGCTGGGCGCACAGGCCAAGGAGGTCGACGAGACGGCCCCGGCGGACGAGCGGCTGGACCGGCTGCGCGGCGCGGTCGCCGAACTGCTGCGCCGGGCCGGGGTGGCGCGCAGCTCGCTGCGGGCGGTGGGCGTGGGCACGCCGGGCATCGTGGAGGCGGACGGCACGGTTCGGCTGAGCACCGCCCTGCCGCAGTGGACGGGCCTGCGGCTCGGGGAGCGGCTGAGCCGTTCCTTCCGCTGTCCGGTGCTGGTGGAGAACGACGCCAACGCGGCGGCCGTCGCCGAGCACTGGAAGGGCGCGGCGACCGAGACGGACGACGTGGTGTTCGTCCTGGCCGGGCTGAGCCCCGGGGCCGGCTCACTGATCGGCGGGCGGCTGCACCGGGGCTACGGCGGGGCGGCCGGGGAGATCGGCGCGCTGCATCTGCTGGGCCGGGAGGCGACGCCGGAGGCGCTGCTGTCCACCACCGACGAGCCGCTGCACCCGCTGGACGAGCAGGCGGTCGCGGAGGTGTTCGCGCTGGCCCGGAAGGGCGACCAGCGGGCCCGGGCGGCCGTGGACCGGTTCATCCAGCGGCTCGTGCACGATGTCGCCGCGCTGGTGCTGGCGCTCGATCCGGAGCTGGTCGTGATCGGGGGGTGGGCGGCGGGTCTGGACGGTGTCCTGGAGCCGCTGCGGCGGGAACTGGCCCGCTATTGCCTGCGGCCGCCTCGGGTGGCGTTGTCCTTGCTGGGCGAGGCGGCCGTCGCCACGGGGGCGTTGCGCCTGGCTCTGGACCATGTGGAGGAGCAGTTGTTCGCCGTGGAGGGCACGGTGACGCGACGCTGAGCTGCGCTGAGAGGGGGCGCGGGTCGTCATGGTGCTGCTGCAGCGTTGTGCTGGTCGCGCCCGCGCGGCGGAGCCGCACATGCGATGCGGCCCCGCGCCCCTGGGGGGTCGGCCCTGTCCGGAGCCGTGAAGAGCCCGGTGTGCGGGCTGCCTCAAGGCTCAGGAAGCCCGCTGCTCCGGGTCGTGGTGTATCTCCACGCCCGCCGATTCGCCGAAGGTCAGCCGGCAGGTGTCGGCACGGTAGGTCGCCACCGACAGTGCGGCGGTGCGGCCCTGGACGAGGAAGCGGGTGGTGACGACGAGGACGGGTGAGCCGGGGAGGCGGTCGAGCTCCTTGGCGTCGTCCGCGCGTGCGGAGCCCAGCTCGACGGCGCGCTCCTCGCCCTCCAGCGGCAGGTGCTGCAGCTCGCGCAGTACCGCACGCGCGCGTGCCGCGCCGGACGGGGCGTCGATCGCGGTGAGGCCGGGCACCGAGGCCGCCGGGATGTAGAGCAGTTCGGTGGCGACCTGCTGGCCGTGCGACATACGGGTGCGGCGGACGGTGTGGACGGGCTCGTCCGCGCCGGTGTCCAGGGCGGCGGCGACGGCGGCGGGCGGCGTCGCCAGGTCGCTGTCGACGGGCTGCCAGGCGTCTCCGGCGGCGCCGGGCCAGGCGTGCTGCTCGGTGCCGACGGCCACGCCCACCCGCGGCGGCGCGACGGTCGTGCCGACCCCGCGGCGGCGCTGCAGCCGGCCCTCCAGCTCCAGCTGTTCGAGGGCCTGGCGGAGCGTGGCCCGGGCCACGCCGAAGCGGGCGGCGAGGTCACGTTCGTTCGGCAGGATCTCGCCGACCGAGAACTCGGAGTCGAGTGCCTCGGTGAGCACGGTCTTGAGATGCCAGTACTTCGGTTCCGGCACCGTTTCCAGCTGCGTGGTCCCCACCCTGTCCTCCGCAAGAGCCGTGGTCCGGCGGTTTTTAGCGCCCTTGTTTATTAAAGGTTGTTGCACTTCTCTGCGACGATAGGGCGGCCGTCACCCTTGGTCAAGACCAATCCCCGGTCCCGTGACATGGCGGAGCCCCCGTCGGACGACGGGGGCTCGCGGGCGGGCGGTGGGTTCAGCGGCCGGCGAGGTGCCGGAGCTTGTCCGGGTTGCGGACGACGTAGACGGCGGTGATCCGGCCGTCGGCGATGTCCACCTGGAACAGGCTGTCGGGCTTGTCGCCGGTCAGGATGAGCAGCGCGGGGCCGCCGTTGACCTCCACGGGGCGGAAGGACAGGTCCGCCGGGCCGGAGCGCGCGACGCCGACGAGGAAGCGGCCGACCTTGTCGGCGGTGTGCAGGACGCGCAGGGGCGCCTTGGCCTTGCCGCCGCTGTCGCCGACCAGGCGGACGTCCGGCGCGAGCAGGGACAGCAGGCCCTCCAGGTCGCCCTCGGCCGCGGCGGTGAGGAAACGCTCGGTCAGATCGCGGCGCCGGGCGGGGTCGACCTCGTACCGGGGGCGCCGTTCGGCCACGTGCCGGCGGGCCCGGCCGGCGAGCTGCCGTACCGCCGGTTCGGCCCGGTCGAGCAGCGTGGCGATCTCGGCGTAGGGGTAGCCGAAGGCCTCGCGGAGCACGAACACCGCGCGCTCCAGCGGGGAGAGCGACTCCAGGACGACCAGGACGGCCAGGGAGACCGTGTCGGCGAGCACGGCGCGGTCCGCGGAGTCCGGGGCGGTGTCGGCGAACTCGGTGAGGTACGGCTCGGGCAGCCACGGCCCGACGTACGCCTCGCCGCGGGACTGCACCTGGCGCAGCCGGTCGATGGCCAGCCGGGTGGTGATGCGCACCAGGTAGGCGCGCGGTTCGCGGACGTCGGTGCGGTCGGCCTGGTACCAGCGCAGCCATGCCTCCTGGACCACGTCCTCGGCGTCGGCGACCCGGCCGAGCATGCGGTAGGCGACTCCCATGAGCAGGGGCCGGTGCTCTTCGAAGACATCGGTGGCGAGGTCGGCGGTCACGGATCCATCCCAGCCGACACGCCTGTCGCTGTCCACCCGGAATGCCCGGCTCCGGGAGCGGTCCGGATCACAATGACGGCGGACCGCCGGCGGGCGGCGGCCGGTGACCGTGAGGTGGGCGATGCGGTACGCGGTGCTGGGCACGGGCGAGGTGGGCCGTACCCTGGCCGGCCGGCTGCTGGAACTGGGGCACGAGGTGACCCTCGGTTCCCGCACCCGGGACAATCCGGTGGCGGTGGAGTGGGCGACGGCCGCGGCCGGCCGCGCCCACGCGGGGACGTTCGCGGACGCGGCGGCGGCGGGCGAGGTGGTCGTCAACGCGGTGAGCGGCCGGGTGGCGCTGGACGCGCTGCGGGCGGCGGGTGCGGAGCACCTGGACGGCAAGGTGCTGGTGGACGTCTCCAATCCGCTGGCGTTCGAGGACGGGCAGCCGCGGCTCGACCCGGTGGAGTCGGACAGCGTGGCCGAGCGGATCCAGCGGGCGTTCCCGCACACGCGCGTGGTGAAGACGCTGAACACCGTCAACTGCCAGGTGATGGTGGATCCGGGGCGGGTGCCGGGCGAGCACCATGTGTTCGTGTGCGGGGCGGACGCCCGGGCCAAGGAGCGGGTGACGGGGCTGCTCGCGGAATTCGGCTGGCCGGCCGGGCGGGTGCTGGACCTGGGCGACATCCGGGCGGCGCGCGCGGTGGAGATGTACCTTCCGCTGTGGCTGACGCTGTTCCGCGGCTTCGGGCACGCCGACTTCAACATCGAGGTGCGCCGGGCGCGTTGAGGACCGTGCGGGTGTGCGGCACCCGAGGGCTACCGGCCGGTAGTAATTGCTGACAAGCTGTCTACGGCGTCCGTCAGCAGCCCAGACGAGGAGCACCCCATGTCCGCCACCGTCTCCTTCAAGGTCCCCGCCCCGCACGGCCCGGGCGATGTGACCGTGTCCTACGCGCGCGTGGGTCACGGCGAACCGCTCGTCCTGCTGCACGGCATCGGGCACCACCGGCAGGCCTGGGACCCGGTGGTGGACATCCTGGCCACCGAGCGCGAGGTGATCGCCGTCGACCTGCCGGGCTTCGGCGCGTCCCCGGGGCTGCCGGACGGCCTGGCCTACGACCTGCCCACCACGAACTCTGTGCTGGGCGCCCTGTTCGAGGCGCTGGCGCTGGACCGCCCGCACGTGGCCGGCAACTCGCTGGGCGGCCTGCTCGCGCTGGAGCTGGGCCGGGAGAACCTCGTACGGTCCGTCACCGCCCTCTCCCCCGCCGGCTTCTGGAGCGAGGCCGAGCGGCGGTACGCGTTCACGGTGCTGCTCGCGATGCGGGGCATCGCCCAGCGGCTGCCGCTGCCGTTGGTGGAGCGGCTGGCCCGCACGACGGCCGGCCGTACCGCGCTGACCAGCACCATCTACGCCCGCCCCGGGCGCCGTTCGCCGGAGGCGGTGGTCGCCGAGACGCTCGCGCTCGTCGGGGCCACCGGCTTCGAGGCGACCCTGCGGGCGGGCTCCGCCGTACGGTTCACCGACGAGCTGGCGGGCCTGCCGGTCACGGTGGCCTGGGGCACCCGGGACCGGATCCTCGTGCGCCGCCAGGGCGTCCGCGCCAAGCAGCTCATACCGCACGCCCGGCTGGTGCGGCTGCCCGGCTGCGGCCACTGCCCGATGAACGACGACCCGGCGCTGGTCGCGCGGGTCATCCTGGACGGCAGCCGCTGAGGACCGCCGACCGCCTCCCGGCCGGCCGGGGTTCACCTCCGGTTCGCGTGCGCGCCGCGGCATCCCCGTAAGTGTGGCTGTGCACACTGGCCGGATCCCGTCCCTGGAGGCGCAGCCATGTCCCACCGTCCGCTCCCCGGTCGCCGCAGCGTTCTGCGCGGCTCCCTCGCCGCGTCGGCGGCCCTGACCCTGCCCGTGGGCCTCGGCACGGCCCCGGCGTTCGCCCGCTCCGGACACCCCGCGGCGGGCTGGGGCGTGCAGACCGGTGACGTGACCGCCGACTCCGGCCTGGTGTGGATCCGCGCGGACCGGCCGGCCCGGATGATCGTGGAGGCCTCGGCCACCGAGTCGTTCCGCAACCCGCGCCGGTGGCACGGCCCGCTGCTGGGCGCCGGCACGGACTTCACCGGCACCACCCGGCTGCACGGCCTGCCCTCCGGCGAGCAGATCCACTACCGGGTGCTGCTCGCCGACCCGGACGACCCGCGCCGCACCGGCGAGCCCGTGACCGGCACCTTCCGTACCGTGTCCCGGCGCCGCCGGGACGGCGTGCGGTTCCTGTGGTCGGGCGACCTGGCCGGCCAGGGCTGGGGCATCAACCCGGACCTGGGCGGTTACCGCATCTACGACGCGATGGCGAAGCTGGACCCGGACTTCTTCCTGTGCAGCGGCGACACCATCTACGCCGACGGTCCGATCTCGGCCACCCAGGCGCTGCCCGGCGGCGGCACCTGGCGGA
Source organism: Streptomyces sp. NPDC088810 (assembly GCF_044750305.1). NCBI lineage: Bacteria > Bacillati > Actinomycetota > Actinomycetes > Kitasatosporales > Streptomycetaceae > Streptomyces > Streptomyces sp. NPDC088810. The sequence continues at coordinate 114,966 of NZ_JBIVJQ010000003.1, read as the reverse complement.
ACGTCACCACCGAGGAGAAGGCGAAGGTCGCCGAGACCCTCGCCGAGTACCGGGGCAACTTCCGCTACAACCTGCTCGACGAGAACCTCAGGCGGTTCAACGCCCAGGTGCCCTCGGTCGTCCAGTGGGACGACCACGAGGTGCGCAACAACTGGTACCCGGGCGAGGTGATCGCCTCCGCCGACACCCGCTACACCGAGAAGAGCATCGACGTGCTCGCCGCGCGCGCCCGGAGGGCGTTCAGCGAGTACTTCCCCGTGTCCACGCTGCGGCCGGGGGCGAAGGAGGGCCGCGTCCACCGGGTGCTGCGCCAGGGCCCGCTGCTGGACGTGTTCGTGCTGGACATGCGCACGTACCGCAACGCCAACTCGCCGGACGACCAGACCGCCGACCCGCAGGGCATCCTCGGCCGGGAGCAGCTGGAGTGGCTCAAGCGGGAGCTGGCCCGGTCGCGCGCGGTGTGGAAGGTGATCGCCGCCGACATGCCGCTCGGTCTCGTCGTACCGGACCCGGTGGAGAACAAGCCGAACTTCGAGGCCGTGGCCCAGGGCGACCCGGGTGCCCCGCTCGGCCGTGAGCTGCAGATCGCCGAGCTGCTGCGGTTCGTCAAGCACCGGCGGATCACCGGCACGCTGTGGCTGACGGCGGACGTGCACCACACCTCCGCGCAGCACTACCACCCCTCCCGGGCCGCGTTCACCGACTTCGAGCCGTTCTGGGAGTTCGTCTCCGGGCCGCTGAACGCCGGCGCCTTCCCGGCCGGCGCGCTGGACGGCACCTTCGGACCGGAGCGGGTGTTCGTGAAGGCGCCGACCGCGTCGAACGTCTCGCCCGTGGGCGGCTACCAGTTCTTCGGCGAGGTCGACATCGACGGGGACAGCGGCGAGCTGACGGTACGGCTGCGGGAGCAGGACGGCACCGTACTGTTCACGCAGACGCTGCAGCCGGGCCGGGTCGGTCAGTAAGGGCCCTACGGGAAGAGGGCGGGCGGTCTGCCGTAGAAAATGCAACAAATGGGGCGGAGCATACTTTACCCATCGGTCACAATCAGTTCGTGATCACGCAACACCCTTCGTCCACAGTGGCTGCATGACTCCAGACATGCCTGATGTGACCCGGGCCAAGCACGGGCGGCCCGTGCACCACTGGCGGCGCGACGTCGTCGAACTCGCCGCGCTCTTCACGGCCGTGGCCGTCGCGGACGCGGTGGCGAACCTGATCGGGCACGGGCCCGACGGCCCGGCCCTGCTGGTGATCTCGGCGATCGTGCTCGCCGCGACGGCGGGGTTCCACGTGTGGTGGACACGCCGCCACGGACACGCGCCGCCGGTCAGCGATACCGGTGCCCGGCCGGCCGCCGAGCCGCGGCCGGCCGGGCCCTCCGAGCAGCCCGCCGCCTACGGGATCGGCGGCACGCTGTGGCGGATGCGGACGACCGTGCAGGACGAGCCGGGTTCGCTGGCCGCCCTGTGCACGGCGCTCGCCGGGCACCGGGTGGACATCCTGAGCCTGCAGACGCACCCGCTGGCCGACGGCACGGTGGACGACTTCCTGCTGCGGGCGCCGGGCGGCTTCCCGGCGGCCGAGATCACCCGGGCGGTCGCACTGGCCGGGGGCACGGCCACCTGGATCGAGCGGGCCGACGCCCACGACCTGGTCGACGTGCCCACCCGGGTGCTCGGCCTGGCCGCCCGCACCGCCCTGGACACCGCCGAACTTCCGCTGGCACTGCGCCAGTTGCTGGGCCGCTGCACGATCCGGTCGCTGCCCGGCAGGCCGGCCGGCGGCGGCCGCGGTCCGCAGCCGGTGCCGGTCGAGGGGGTCCTGGAGGACACCGTGATGCGGCTGCCGGCGCCCGAGGGCGGCGTGCTCACCGTGGAGCGGCCGTATCTGCCGTTCACCCCCACCGAGTTCGCCCGCGCGCGGGCGCTGGTGGAGCTGGACAGCCGGCTCGGGCCGCGCATCCCCGACGGTGAGGACGTGCTCACCCTCCCCGAGGGCAACGACATCACCGTGCGCCGGGTCGACACCGGGGACCTGGCCGCGGCCCGGGCGATGCACGACCGGTGCTCGCCGCACACCCTCGGCCTGCGCTACCACGGCCCGGTCGGCGACGTGGACCGCTATCTGAACCACCTGCTCAGCCCCCGCTACGGCCGCACCCTGGCCGCGCAGACCGCCTCCGGGCGGATCGTCGGCCTCGGGCATCTGCTGTGGGACGGCGACGAGACCGAGGTCGCGCTGCTGGTCGAGGACGAGTGGCAGCAGCGCGGCGTCGGCGGCGAGCTGCTCGGCCGGCTGGTGGCGATGGCGGCGGAGGCCGGCTGCGAGAGCGTGTACGCGGTGACCAAGGCGTCCAACACCGGCATGGTGGCCGCGATGCGCGGGCTCGGCCTGCCGCTGGACTACCAGGTCGAGGAGGGCACACTGGTGATCACGGCCCGGCTGGACCCCACACCGGTCGCCACCGCACCCGGTCCCCGGCCGCCGCACCTCGGATGAACCGCACGCCCGGGATCGAGGGATCACACGGCACGGCGGTGCCGAACCCTCCGCATCCCGCAGAGCCCGGCACCGCCCGCCTCAGCGCACCGCCTCCTGCAACGCCGTCACCCGCCGTGCGCGCGGAGCACCCAGCGCCTGGTCCAGGTCGGCCCACAGGTCGTCCACGTCCTCCAGGCCCACCGACAGCCGCAGCAGCCGGTCGCTCACCCCGGCCCCGCGCCGGTCCTCGGCGTCCACGATGCGGTGGCTGATGGACGCGGGGTGCTGGATGAGCGTGTCGACGCTGCCCAGGCTCACCGCGGGGGTGACGAGCCGGACCCGGGAGATGACCTCGTGCGGGTCGCCGTGCACCTCGAAGGCGATCATCGCGCCGCCGAGCCGTGGGTAGCGGACCCGGGCCACGCGCGGGTCGGCGGCGAGCCGGCGGGCCAGCTCGGCGGCGTTCGCGGAGGCGGCCCGCACCCGCACGGGGAGCGTGGACAGCCCGCGCAGCAGCAGGTAGCCGGCGAGCGGATGCAGGACTCCCCCGGTGGCGAACCGTATCTGCCGCAGCCGTCCCGCGAACTCCTCGTCGCAGGCGACCACCCCGGCCAGCACATCGCCGTGCCCGCCGAGGTACTTGGTGGCGCTGTGCAGCACGAGCCGGGCGCCCTGCTCGGCCGGGCGCTGGAGCACGGGCGTGGCGAAGGTGTTGTCGGCGAGCAGCGGCACGGAGCCGCAGGCGTGCGCGATGCCCCGCAGGTCGAGTTCGGCGAGGGTCGGGTTGGCCGGGGACTCGACCATCACCAGGCCGGTGTCCGGGCGCAGCGCCTCGGCGATGCCGGCCGGGTCGGTCCAGGTGACCTCGGTGCCGAGCAGCCCGGCGGTCAGCAGGTGGTCGCTGCATCCGTACAGCGGCCGTACCGCGACGACATGGCGCAGGCCCATGGCGGACCGGGCGAGCAGGACCGCGCTGAGCGCGGCCATGCCGCTGGCGAAGGCGACCGCGGACTCGGTGCCCTCCAGGCGGGCGAGGGCGGTCTCGAAGCGGGCGACGGTCGGGTTGCCTAGGCGGCCGTAGACCGGCGGTCCGACCGGGTCGGCGCCGTCGGCGGCGAAGGCGTCGATGCGGGCGGCCTCGGCGCGGCTGTCGTAGGAGGGGTAGGTGGTGGACAGGTCGATCGGCGGGGCGTGCAGGCCCTGGCGGGCGAGGTCGTCGCGGCCGGCGTGCACGGCTTCGGTGGCCAGGGCTCTCGGTGCGGTGCGTACGTCGTCGTAGGCACCGGTGCTCGCTGTGTCCATGGGCGGAAGGGTGAACAGCGAACGGTTCACCGGGACCGAACACCGTGCTACGTTCGGCCCATGGCCGAATCCGTCGTACTGGATCCGGTCGATCTGCATCTGCTGCGGCTGTTGCAGAACGACGCCCGGACCACCTATCGCGACCTCGCCGCGCAGGTGGGCGTGGCGCCGTCGACCTGTCTGGACCGGGTGACCCGGCTGCGCCGCTCGGGCGTGATCCTCGGCCACCGGCTGCGGCTCGATCCGGCCAAGCTCGGGCGCGGGCTCCAGGCGCTGCTGTCCGTGCAGGTACGGCCGCACCGGCGGGAGCTGGTGGGACCGTTCGTGGAGCGGATCCGGGCGCTGCCGGAAGCGCGGTCGGTGTTCCATCTGACCGGGCCGGACGACTACCTCGTGCATGTGGCGGTCGCGGACATGGCCGATCTCCAGCGGCTGGTGCTGGACGAGTTCACGGCGCGGCGCGAGGTGGCCCGGGTGGAGACCCGGCTGATCTTCCAGCAGTGGGAGTGCGGGCCGCTGCTGCCGCCCGGCCACGCCCAGAGCTGAATCCCGTTAATCCCGGGTGACGCGGAGATCCTCGTCGTACGAGGATGGGCCGCATGTCTGAGACCCAGAGCCCGCTTCCCCGCCAGGTCGCCGACGCCTACGTCGACGACCTCATCGCCCTCGACCCGGTCACCGGTACGTACCTCGGTGTGAAGGAGAGTTCGAGCAGGCTGCCCGACTACTCGCCGGCCGGTCAGGAGGCCCTGGCGGAGCTGGCGCGGGCCACCCTCGCGAAGCTGGACGAGGCCGAGCGGCGGCCCGGTGCGGACAGTGACGTGGAGCGGCGCTGCGCCCGGCTGCTGCGGGAGCGGCTGACCGCCGAACTCGCCGTCCACGACGCTCAGGAGCATCTGCGCCGCATCGGCAACCTGGACACGCCCGGCCACGCGGTCCGGGAGATCTTCACGGTCACCCCGGCCGAGACCGAGGAGGACTGGGCGGCGATCGCGCAGCGGCTGCGCGCGGTGCCGGGCGCCCTCGCGGGCTACCGGGCGTCGCTCGAACTCGGCCTGGAACGCAAGCTGTTCGCGGCGCCCCGGCCGACCGCGACCCACATCGACCAGCTCACCGAGTGGACGGACACGGACGGCACGGGCCGCGGCTGGTACGAGGACTTCGCCGCCGCCGGCCCCGACGCGCTGCGCGCGGAGCTGGACGAGGCGGCGCGGGCGGCGACCGGCGCCCTGGTGGAGCTGCGCGACTGGCTGCGGGACGTGTACGCGCCGGCGATCGAGGCCGCCCCGAACGTGGTCGGCCGGGAGCGGTACGCGCGCTGGGCCCGCTACTTCAACGGCACGGACCTGGACCTGGACGAGGCGTACGCGTACGGCTGGGCGGAGTTCCACCGCATCCTCGGCGAGATGCGCAAGGAGGCGGAAAAGATCCTGCCCGGTGCCGAGACGCCGTGGGTGGCGCTCGCGCACCTGGACGAGCACGGCCGGCACATCGAGGGCGTGGACGAGGTCCGGGAGTGGCTCCAGGGCCTGATGGACAAGGCGATCGAGGAGCTGGACGGCACGCACTTCGAACTCGCCGAGCGGGTGCGCAGGGTGGAGTCGTGCATCGCCCCGCCCGGCGGTGCGGCGGCCCCCTACTACACGCCGCCCTCGGAGGACTTCTCCCGGCCCGGCCGCACCTGGCTGCCCACGATGGGCCTGACCCGCTTCCCGGTCTACGACCTCGTCTCGACCTGGTACCACGAGGGCGTGCCCGGCCACCACCTCCAGCTGGCGCAGTGGGCGCACGTGGCGGAGAACCTCTCCCGCTACCAGGCGACGGTCGGCGGGGTCAGCGCCAACGCGGAGGGCTGGGCGCTGTACGCGGAACGGCTGATGGACGAGCTCGGCTACCTCACGGATCCCGAGGAGCGGCTCGGCTACCTGGACGCGCAGATGATGCGGGCGGCCCGGGTGATCGTGGACATCGGCATGCACCTGGAGCTGGAGATCCCGGCGGACTCCCCGTTCCACCCCGGTGAGCGGTGGACGCCGGAGCTGGCCGAGGCGTTCGTCGGTGCGCACAGCAGCCGGCCGGCGGACTACGTGGAGAGCGAGCTGACCCGGTACCTGACGATCCCGGGCCAGGCGATCGGCTACAAGCTCGGCGAGCGGGCGTGGCTGCTGGGCCGGGAGAAGGCGCGCGAGCGGCACGGCGACGCGTTCGACCTGAAGGCCTGGCACATGGCGGCGCTGTCGCAGGGTTCGCTGGGCCTGGACGACCTGGTGGACGAGCTGGCCCGGCTCTGACCGCCCGGCGTCTCCGCCGGAAGCCGTCCGGGGTGCCGTCGGAGCCGCTCAGGGCTGGTCGGCAGACGGCGTCGGCCGGCCGGGTTCCGCGCCCAGGGATCGCCGAGCGCGTCCCGCACAACCGATCCCGGCCCGCCGGCCCGCGCCGGTGACGAGTGCGGGCCGGCGGCGCGGGGCGTGCGAGCGGGTTTTCCCTCGGCCGTACGGCCGCCTCCCGGTGGCGGGTGCGGGGCGCGGGCGGCTAGCTGGTGCCGGGGGCCGATGCGGAAGGCGGGCCGGGCATGCAGGAGCAGGGGCCGGGGCGGCGGGCACTTCGGACACCGCGCGCCGCGGGGCTGGCCGGGGTGGTCTTCGCGCTGCTCCTGGCGGCGGCGATGGTGCTGGTCCGGCTGGGGCTTCCGGAAGGCGCCGACGCGGGCACGGCGCAGGGGTTCACGGACCCCGGGCGGCGCGGTGCGCTGCGCACGGCCCTCGCGCTGGTGCCGTTCGCGGGCATCTTCTTCCTGTGGTTCGTCGGCGCGGTCCGCACGCACGTCGGCGCGGTCGAGGACAAGTTCCTCGCCACCGTCTTCCTCGGCAGCGGGCTGGTCTTCACCGCGACGATGTTCGGTGCCGCCGCGGCGGCGGACGCCGTGCTCGTGGTGACCCACCCGGCCGGCCTGCCGCCGCTGCCGGCCGCCTGGGACTTCGGCCGCCACTTCGCGTACACGCTGATGACGGAGTACGCCATGCGGATGGCGGCCGTCTTCGTGTCGTCCATGTCGGTCCTCGGCCGCCGCCTCGGGGTGCTGCCTCGCTGGCTGACGACACTGGGCTTCCTCACCGCCCTGACGCTGCTGTTCGTCTCGTCGAACGTGCCCTGGGCGGAACTCGTCTTCCCCGCCTGGTCACTGCTGCTGAGCGGGCACATCCTCGTGGCGGGCCGGGGTGCCGGGCCCCGGCCGGACGAGGCGTAGGCCGCCGTCCGCTCACTCGATCGGCGTGCCCGGCGCGCGTGCGCCCCGCCCCGGCTCGCATGCTGGCGGGCGGGGGACGACCGCCGTCCGGACCCGTCCGCGCGGGCGACCGGACCTGGCCAGCGGAAGGGCGGAGCGTCGATGAGGCTCGTCGTCGATCTCAACAAGTGTCAGGGGTACGCGCAGTGCGTGTTCCTCGCGCCGGACGTCTTCGCCCTGCACGGCGAGGAGTCGCTGATCTACAACCCGCGCGCGGACGACGCTCAGCGGGAACGGGTGGCGCGGGCCGTCGCCGCCTGCCCGGTGCAGGCGATCACCGCCGGCGCAGCGGACCGCGCGGCCGAGGTCCGGGAGGCGTCCGATGGCCGCTGACCACGTGGAGTGGCTCAGGCGCGAGGGCCGGATCGTGATCGTCGGCGCGTCGCTGGCCGGACTGCGGGCCGCCGAGACGCTGCGCGCCGAGGGCTTCGCCGGTGAGCTGACCCTGATCGGGGACGAGCCGTACGAGCCGTACGACCGGCCGCCGCTGTCCAAGTCCGTGCTGCTGGGCATGGCGTCCCCGCACCACACCGAGCTGCCCCGCCGCTGGGAGATCGACGCCAAGTGGCGCCTCGGCGTCGCGGCGACCGGCCTGGACCTGACGGCCAAGCGGGTCCGGCTGGCCGACGGGGACGAGGTGGAGTACGACCGGCTGCTCATCGCCACCGGTGTGCGCGCCCGGCCCTGGCCGAAGCCGGAGGAGGCCCGGCTGGACGGCGTCTGCCTGCTGCGCACGCGGGAGGACGCGGCCGATCTGTACCGGCGGCTGAAGGCGGCGCCGCGCCGGGTGTTCGTCATCGGCGCCGGGTTCGCGGGTTCGGAGGTCGCCTCGGCGTGCCGGGAGATGGGCCTGCCGGTCACCGTGGCGGAGCGGGCGGGGGCGCCGCTGGTGGGGGCGCTCGGCGGGGTCGTCGGCGCGGTCGCGGCCGACCTGCAGACCGAGAACGGCGTGGACCTGCGCACCCATGTGACGGTGACCGCGCTGGAGGGCGACTCGGCCGGCCGGGTGCGGGCCGTCCACCTGTCGGACGAGAGCGTCGTCGAGGCGGACGTGGTCGTGGTCTCGCTCGGGTCGCTGCGGAACACCGAGTGGCTGACCGGGTCCGGACTGGGCGCCGGGCCCCGGGGCATCGCCTGTGACGCGGGCTGCCGGGCCTTCGACTTCCGGGGCATCGTCACGGACGACGTCTTCGTGGCGGGCGACGTGGCGCGCTCCCCGCACGCGCTGTTCGGCTACCAGTTCCTGTCGCTGGAGCACTGGGGCAACGCCGTCGCCCAGGCGGAGACCGCCGCGCACAACATGATCTGCCACGGCGTCGACCGGCGCCCGCACCTGTGGATGCCCGCCTTCTGGTCCTCGATGTTCGGTGTGAACATCAAGTCGGTCGGAGTGCCGCCCATGGGCGAGGAGCTCATGATCACGCAGGGTTCCCTGGCCGAGCGCCGGTTCGTCGGCGTCTACGGCTACAAGGGCCGGATCGTGGCCGCCGTGACCTTCGACAACACGCGGTGGCTGGAGTTCTACCAGGGGCAGATCGAGCGGGGCGCGCCGTTCCCGGTGGAGTTCCCGACGATGGACCGGCGTCCGGAGAACCGGCAACCGGTGCCGGCCGGCTTCCCGGACCCGTCCCTGCCGACCCACGGCCCCATGGTCACCCTCAGCGGTTACTCGCCGGCCGACCAGCAGCTGGTCTTCCATCCCGCCCGCCACTGACCCCGCCCACGGCCCGCACGCCCGAAGGACCCGCCATGCCGCACGCCTCGATGTTGCGCCAGATCACCGACTTCGCCAATCGCGCCGACCCTTATCCGGTGTACGCGGAACTCCGCCGGACACCGGTGCTGCACGAGGAGGAGGGCGGCCCGTACATCATCAGTTCGTACTACGACATCAAGGCGCTCCTCCACGATCCGCGGATCAGCTCCGACGCCACCAACCTGGCCGCCGCCGGGGACGACGAGCTGGGCCAGACGGAGGAGACGGGAGGACTGCCGCCGTCGTTCCTGCGCCTCGACCCGCCCGAGCACGACCGGCTGCGGCGCATCGCGAACAGCGCCTTCGGGCCGCCGCACCGGCCGCGGCGGATCGACGGCCTGCGGGGTGAGATGCAGAAGACCGTCACCGAGCTGATCGACGGTTTCGGGGACGCGCGGCGGATCGACCTGGTCGACCAGTTCGCCTACCCCTTCCCGGTCACGATGATCTGCCGGCTGCTCGGGGTGCCCCGGGAGGACGAGCCGCGGTTCCGTGCCTGGGTCGATCCGCTGGTCGCGAGCCTGGACCCCGAGGCCCGGCAGAACGCGGACGACGAGTCCCGCAAGACCGCGCAGGAAGCCCGGATGCAGCTCGGCATGTACCTGGCCGGACTGGTCGAGCAGCGCACCAAGGAACCGCGGGACGACCTGTTGTCCGACCTGGTCGACAGCCGGGGCCCGGACGGCTCCATGACCATGATGGAGGTGCTCAGCACCTCGGTGCTGCTGCTGATCGCCGGTCACGAGACGACGGTCAACCTGATCACCAACGGCATGCTCACGCTGCTGCGCCACCCGGAGGTCCTCCAGCGGCTGCGGGCGGACCCGGGCCTGTCGGTCAACATCGTCGAGGAGCTGCTCCGGTACGAACCGCCGGTGCAGCTGGTGCCGCAGCGGACCTGCATCGCCGACATCGAGGTGCGCGGGGTCACCATCCCCAAGGGCTCGCGGATCTGGCTGGTCCTCGCCGCGGGCAACCGGGACCCGGAGCGGTTCGAGGACCCCGAGCGGTTCGACCCGGACCGCGGGGACATCCAGCACCTCGGGTTCGGCAGCGGCATCCACAGCTGCTTCGGCGCGCCGCTGGCCCGCCTGGAGACCCAGCTGGCCCTGTCCGAGCTGGCCCGGCGGCTGGAGAGTCCCCGTCTGGTCGAGGACCCGCCGCCGTACCGGCGGAACGCCGTGCTGCGCGGTCCCCGGCATCTGGAGATCGCCTTCGACGGGCTGCGCTGAGCCCGTCGTGCGCGCGGCCGGCCGGTGGCCCAGGGCGGTTCGGCCCCGTTCGGCTCAGGCCGTGAGTTTCGCCGGCAGCACCACGCAGACCTCGTAGCCGCCGTCGCCCGTGGGGCCCGAGGTCAGGGTGCCGCCGAGGAGCTCGGCGCGCTGGCGCAGGCCGATCAGGCCGTGGTGCGCGCCGGGCAGCGGGAGGGGCGGCTGGGTCGGCGCGGTGTTGGTGACCCGGACGCGGACGGAGCCGTTGGCGTGCAGCAGGTCGATGCTCGCGGTGGCGCCGGGGGCGTGCTTGCGGGTGTTGGTCAGCGCTTCCTGGACGGTGCGGTAGATCGCGCGCTGGACGGTGGCCGGAAGCCCCTCGGGCAGGTCCATCCTCAGCCGGGTCTCGATGCCGCAGTTGTCGGCCAGCCGCCGGATGTCGGCGAGCGCCGGCTGCGGGGTCAGTTCCGTCGGGTGGCCGCCGGAGGCACGCAGGACGCCGACCATGTGGCGCAGTTCGTCCAGCGTCTGCACGCTCAGCCGCCGGATCGTCGCCGCCGCGTCCTTGGTGTCGGCGTCGCGCGCGCCGACCTGGAGCGCTCCGGCCCGCACGGCGATCAGGCTGACCTGGTGGGAGACGACGTCGTGCATCTCGCGCGCCAGCTGGGCGCGCTCCTTGGCCAGGACGGCCTGGGCCGTCAGCAGTTGCTGGTGGTCCCGGGCCTCGGAGATCTCGGTGAGTTTCAGCGAAAGGTCGCGCCGGGTCCGCACGAGCTGGCCGAGGAAGACGGCGGCGGCCGCGGTGGCGGCGCTGTAGCCGAACGCGATCAGCTTCCGGGTGTCGGTCAGATCCAGCTCCGGTGCCGGCAGGGACATCGTGTCGCTGGACGCGAAGGCGAGGGCGCACAGCAGCAGCAGCGTCCTGGGGCGGCTGAGCGAGGCGAGCGTGTACAGCGCGGCCAGGCAGGCGACGACCGCGTCGGACAGCAGGACGGCCGGGAGGGTGACGAGGTAGGTGAGCAGCGGTTGCCGCCGGCGCAGCACCAGGGCCACGGCGGCGCCCAGGCCGCAGGCCATCCGCAGCGGCTCGTCGATGTCCCAGTGAGCCGACACGTCGAGGAGGGCCATGGCCACCGCCGCGCCGTCCAGCAGCAGCGGGGGCGAGCGGCGGGTCATCCGGTCTCCTCCGTGAGGAGACCGGCCCGCTGGGCGAAGAGGGCGGCCTGGACCCTGCCGCTGACCTCCAGCTTGGTGAGGATCGCGCTCACGTGGTCCTTGACCGTGCCGGTGCTCAGGTGCATCCGGGCCGCGATGTCGGCGTTCGACAGACCCTCGGCGATGAGAACGAGAACCTCGCGCTCCCGGCCGGTCAGGCGTTCGAGGGCCTTGGGCGGCCGCTCCTGCGGTCCGGCGCTCAGATAGCCGTCCACCACCGTTCGGGTGACCTTGGGCGCGAGCACGGTGCCGCCGCGGGCCAGGCTCTGCACCGCCAGCGGCAGCGCCTCGGGGTCGGTGTCCTTGAGGAGGAATCCGGCGGCGCCCGAGCGCAGTGCCGTCTCCACGTACTCGTCCATGTCGAACGTGGTCAGCATGGCCACCACGGGCGGCTCCGGGAGCCGACGGATGTCACCGAGGACGGTGAGCCCGTCCACGTCCGGCATGCGGATGTCCAGCAGCACGACGTCGGGGTGCTGCTCGCGTACCGACCGCAGGGCCTGGGCGCCGGAGACCGCCCCGACGACCTCGATGCCGTCGGCGGCGGCGAGGATGCGCTGGAAACCCGTGCGGATCAGGGCTTCGTCGTCGACCACCAGTACCCGGATCACGTGCGCTCCAGCCTCGACGGCACCACTGTCCGATTCGTACCACGCCCGGGGCTGCTTCGCCGCCGGGCGCCGTGGTCACGTGAGCGCGAGCCGGCCCGGTCGGGTCATGGCCGGCCGGTGGGGCACAGGCGCCGGCGGGCGGCCGGCATGGGCAGCACCGCGACGGTCGAGGCGCCGTCGGCCGGCTGCCAGCGCCGCGGGACGGTCGGCGCGGCGAGCCGGACGCTCCACCGGCCGTCGCGCAGCGTCAGCGTGACCGCGGACGGCACGTCCAGGTGCCGGAACGCGCGGGCCGGCAGGGCCAGGGCGTGGACCAGCGCCGCCCTGACGACGGACTCCTCGGCGATCGCGAGGACGGGCCCGGTGCCGGCGGGCAGAGCCGCCAGCCAGTCGGCCGTCCGGCGGCAGAGCCGGCGGACGGACTCGCCGCCGTGCGGTGCCGCGTCGGGATCCGTCAGCCAGACGGAGAGGCCATGGGGATCCTCGGCCGCGATGTCGGCGGGCGAGCGGCCTTCCCATGCGCCGTGGTCCGGGCCGCGCAGGGCGTGCTCGGGCGTGGCGTCGATCCCGAGGGCCTCGGCGGTCCGCGCGCAGCGGGCGGAGGGGCCCCTGAGGGCCTGGGCGTACGGCGGCGGGGCCGCTGTCACACGCGCGCTCGGGGCGCCGTCCCCGAAGACCCGGTCATGGCCGCCGTCCGCGGCGGTTGCGCAGAGCATCGTCAGTCGCACCGTCACCGTCCGACCTCCTTCTCCGATCGGGAGAGCCGCTTCCGCCGGGGCGGAGAAGTCTCCCTCTGACACCACATTCCAGGAAGGGTGCCCCGCCAACCTCCAGCAGGTGGCCGGAGCACCCCCGCCGGTCGGCGGGACTTGTCCGCGGAGGACCGGGTGCGCTCGCGCGGTGCGGGGCGGGCCCCGGCGGTCTACGACAGGAGCACGAGGTCGCACTGGTACCAGGTACCGGGCTTACCGCCGAGGTCGGCCGGGTCGGCCGGTCCGATCGGGATGAACCCGGACTTGGTCAGCACCCTGTGGGACGCGGTGTTCTGGTGGGTGGTGGCCGCCCGCACGGTGCGCAGCCCGTACCGCCGTGCCGCCAGCCGGCACAGCTCCCGGACGGTCTCGGTGGCCACGCCGCGGCCGGCGACGTGCTCGGCGACCCGGTAGCCGAGCTCCGCGGTGCGGTTCTCGATGTTGACCAGGTTGAACCTGCCGAGCACCGCACCGTCCTCGGCGACGAGCACGTAGAAGGCACAGGTGCCGGCCTCCTGCTCGGCCAGCAGGGCCTTGTACCGGTCGGTGAACCGGTCGAAGTACTCGTCGCCGCGGTCGGGGACCGAGGCGGCGAAGTAGGCGCGGTTCGACAGCTCGAAGGCCAGGACCGCGGGGGCGTGGCTGGCGTGCAGCCGCTTCAGCTCGGGCACTGCCCGACTCTACCCGCACGGGGCCGCCGGACCACGTGTGTTCCTGCGACCGTGTGCCGCGCCGCCCGGGACGTCGCGTCAGCAGCCGCAGTCGCCGTCGACGGGGGCGGTCAGCGGGTCGGCGTCCCGGCGCGCCGGGCCCTGCCAGGTCTCGTAGGCGAAGCCCTCGCGCGCCCAGTACTCGAAGCCGCCGAGCATCTCCTTGACCCGGTAGCCGAGTTCGGCGAGGGCGAGCGCGGCGCGGGTGGCGCCGTTGCAGCCGGGCCCCCAGCAGTACGTCACCACCGGCACGTTCTTGTCGAGGAGCTGTTCGGCCTGCTCGGGGATGAGCGCGGTCGGCAGGTGGACCGCGCCGGGGAGGTGTCCCTGGTCCCAGGACTCGGTGGAGCGGGAGTCCACGACGACGAACCCGGGGTCGCCGCCGGCCGCGAGCGCGGCGGCCACGTCGGAGACGTCGGCGTGGAAGGCGAGGCTCGCGCGGAAGTAGGCGGCGGCCTCGGCGGGAGCGGCGGGGGCGACGCGCAGGACGGGGTTCGCGGAAGTGGTCTTGATCATGACGGAGAATCTACGATCCGCCGGTCCGCCCCTGAAGGGACGATCCCCGGGCTTTCCCTTGCCCGGCCGGGGATTCCCCTGCTATCCATCCGGGATGACCGTGTATTCCCCGGACGCCACCGACTGGCGCATCCTCGAAGTCCTCCAGCGCGACGGGCGGGCCAGCTACGCCGACCTGGCGCGGGCCGTGTCGATGTCGCCGAGCGCCGTCACCGAGCGGGTCCGGCGGCTGGAGGAGGCGGGAGTGATCCAGGGGTACGCGGCGGTGGTCGACCCCGAGCGGCTGGGCCTGCCGATCCTGGCGTTCGTACGGCTGCGCTACCCGAACGGCAACTACAAGCCCTTCCACGACCTGGTCGCGGCGACGCCCGAGATCCTGGAGGCGCACCACGTCACGGGCGACGACTGCTTCGTCATCAAGGTCACCGCGCGGTCGATGTCCCACCTGGAGGAGGTCTCGGGGAGGATCGGCGCGCTCGGTTCGGTGACCACCAGCGTGGTGTACTCCTCCCCACTGCCCCGCCGCCCGCTGGGCCGCTAGGCCGCTCGGCCTTTGCCGTCCTAGGCGACTCCCCGCTGCCGCAGCGCCGAGCCCGTTCTGCCCTTGACGACCTCCAGCTGGGCGTGGATCCGGCGCCGCAGGTCGGGGACGTGGCTGACGATGCCGACGCTGCGGTCGCGTTCGCGCAGGGAGTCCAGGACGTCCAGGACCTCGTCCAGGGTCTGGTCGTCGAGGCTGCCGAAGCCCTCGTCGATGAAGAGGGTGTCCAGGCGGATGCCGCCCGCCTCGTCGGTGACGACGTCGGCGAGGCCGAGGGCGAGCGCGAGGGAGGCGAAGAAGGTCTCGCCGCCGGAGAGGGTCGCGGTGTCCCGTTCCCGTCCGGTCCAGGCGTCGACCACGTGCAGCCCGAGCCCGCTTCTGCCGCGCCCGGTGCGGTCGTCGGAGTGGACGAGGGTGTAGCGGCCGGACGACATCCGCTGGAGGCGCACGGTCGCGGCGGCGGCGACCTGTTCCAGCCGGGCCGCCAGGACGTACGACTCCAGGCGCATCCGGCGTTCGTTGTCGGCGGAGGTGCCCGCGGTGAGGGCGGCGAGCCGGGCCACCCGGTCGTACTCCGCGCGCAGCGGGCCCAGCCGGCGTACGGCCTCGGCGGCGCGGGCGGAGAGGCGGTCCAGCTCGGTGCAGCAGCGGGCGGCGGCGTCGCGCGCTGAGGCGGCCTCGCGCAGCCGCCGTTCCGCGCCGGCCGCCGCGCGCTCGGCCGCGGCCGGGTCGGCGGGCGGCTGCCGGGCGGCGGTCGCGGTGCCGGGCTCGGCGAGGACCGCGCGGACGGCGGCCTCCTCCTGCTGCCAGGCGTCCAGCCGGTGCTGCAGCTCGCGGTGGGCGGCCGGGTCCAGCAGGGCCTCGGCGGCGGCCTGCGGGGTGTCGAAGCCGGCCCGGTAGGCGGCGTCGGCGAGCCGGGCGTCGGCGTCCTTCAGCCGCTGGGCGGCGTCCTCGGCGGCGCGCACCGCGTCGGCGGCGTCGGTCAGCCGGGCCGCCTGCCGCTCCAGCTGCGCGGCGCGCGCGGCCACACTGTCGGCCGTGCCCCGGGCCTGCGTCAACTCGGCTTCCAGCAGGGCCTGTTCGCGTTCCAGGGTGTCCCGCCGGGCGAGCCGGGAGGCGGCCCGGACGGCGGCCTGCTGGCGGTCGGCGAGCCGCTGCTCGCGTTCCTCCTCGGCGCGCCGCAGCTCCTCCTGGGCGACGTGCAGGGCGGAGGCCTCGCGGCGGGCGCGGGCGTACTCCTGCTCGAGGTCGCCGGCCTCGGCGGCGAGCCGGTCGGTGGGCGTGTCGCCGGCCTCGGCGGTGGCCGCGGCCAGGGCCTCGCGGACCTCGCCGAGGCGCCGTTCGTCCGCGGTGTGCTGGTCCTCGGCCCGCTGGTACGCGGCGAGGGCGCGGTCCTCGGTCTCGCGGTCGACGTGTCCGGCGACCTTGCGGGCGGGGGCGGGGTGTTCGGTGGCGCCGCAGACCGCGCAGGGTTCGCCGTCGGTGAGGTGGGCGGCCAGTTCGGCGGCGATGCCGTTCAGGCGCTGTTCCTTCAGGTCCAGCCAGTGGCTGCGGGCGTCGAGGGCGCGCTGCTCGGAGTCACGCGCGCGCTCCCGGGCCCCGGCGAGGTCGGCCGCCAGCCGGTCGCGGGTGCGGGCCGCGTCGAGCCGCCGCTGCATGGGGGCGCGCTGGACGGCGAGCTGTTCGGCGCGGGTGGCGGCCTCCTGGGCGGAGTCGACGCGGGTCTGGAGGGCCGCGCGGGTGGTGTCCCAGTCGGCGAGCCAGGCGTCGGCCTCGCGCAGCACGTCGTCGTCGGCGCGCTCCTGCCGGTCGAGTCCGGCGCGTTCCTCGGCGAGTTCGGCGAGCCGCCGTTCGGCGCGCCGGGCCGCGTCCAGGCCGCCCAGTTCCTCGGCGGCCCGGCGGGCGGCGGTGGCGAGCCCGCTCGCGCCGGCGCCGGCGTGGGAGTCGGGCAGCAGGGCGCGCGCCCGAGCTTCGGCCGCGGCGGCCCGGCGGTGTTCCGTCTCGGTGGCCTCCCGCAGCTCCAGCGCGGGCGCGACGGCCTCCGCCTTGCGGGCCCGCTCCATGCGCTCCTGGTTCTCGCGGTGGGCGCCGGCCCGCTCCTGGAGGCGCTCGGCGCGCTGCCGGGCCTCGGCGAACCTGCTTTGCAGCCGGGCGAGTTCGCGTGCCTCCTCCAGGGCGCGCCGGGCCGCGGCGTGGGCGGACTCGGCGGCGGAGAGCCGGCAGTGGGCGACGGCGAGGCGTTCCCGGGCGGTGCTGCGGGCGACGGCGGCGGCGCCGAGGACGGCCTCGGCCAGGCCCGGGTCGCCGGGGGCCAGCTCGGGCAGCTCCATGGCGTCGCCCGCCTCCTGCTGCATGCGGTGGGCGTCGGCGAGCAGCGCCGTGTCACCCTCGCGCACGCGTGCCTCGGTGGCGCGGCGGCGTTCGCCGAGGCGCTTCTCGACGTCGGTGAAGCGCCGGGTGTCGAAGAGGCGGCCGAGCAGCCTGCTGCGGGCCTCGGCGTCCGCGCGCAGGAAGCGGGCGAAGTCGCCCTGGGGCAGCAGGACGACCTGGCAGAACTGCTCGCGGCTCATGCCGAGCAGCTGCTCGATCTCGGTGCCGGTCTCCTGGTGGGAGCGGCTGAGGTCCTTCCAGGCGCCGGCCCGGGCGTCGTACTCGCGCAGCCAGGTCTGGGCCTTGTCGACCGTCATGCCCTTGCCGCGCAGCTTGGGGCGCTCCCACGGGGGCTGGCGGGTGATCTCCAGCCGGCGTCCGGCGACGGTGAGTTCGAGGCGGACCTCGGTGCGGGTGCCCGGCTGGGCGTGGTCGCTGCGCAGGTGCATGCCCTGGCTGCTCTGCCGGGCGCCGGGGACGGAGCCGTAGAGGGCGTAGCAGACGGCGTCCAGGACGGACGTCTTGCCGGCGCCGGTGGGGCCGTGCAGCAGGAACAGCCCGGCGGTCGACAGCGCGTCGAAGTCGACGCGCTGGGCGCCGCCGAAGGGCCCGAAGGCGGTGATGTCGAGCCGGTGCAGCCTCACCGGGCCACCTCCCGCACGGCGTGGTCGGCGCGGACGGCGTCGATCGCCTCGCGCAGGACGGCCGCCTCGTGCTCGTCGGGTCCGGTGCCGCGCACATGGGCGACGAAGTCCTGGGCGATCTGCTGGTCGCTGCGGCCCGCGAGGCGCCGGGCGTAGGACACCCGGGGGTCGTCCTGGGCCCGCTCGGGGGCGAAGACCAGGCTGAGGGTGTGCGGGAAGCGCTCGGTGAGCCGGGCCATGGGGTCGGCCGGGCGGACCGGGTCGGTGAGGGTGGCCTCGACCCAGGCGTCCTCGTGGCGGGTCAGCGCCGGGTCGGCGAGGAGGTCGTCCAGGGTGCCGCGGATGCGGGCGAGCGGGCGGGGCACCGGGCAGTCGATGCGTTCGGCGGTGACCGCGCCGTCCGCGTCCAGGTCGATCAGCCACATGCTCTTGCGGTGGCCGGCCTCGGAGAAGGAGTAGGCGAGCGGCGAGCCGGAGTAGCGCACGCGCTCGGTGATGGTCTGGCAGCCGTGCAGATGCCCGAGCGCCACGTAGTCGACGCCGTCGAAGACTCCGGCCGGTACGGCGGCGACCCCGCCGACGGTGATGTCCCGCTCGCTGTCGCTGGCCTGGCCGCCGGTGACGAAGGCGTGGGCGAGGACGACGGAACGCGTGCCCCGCGCGCGCGTGGCGAGGTCGGCGCGGACGCGGTCCATGGCGGCGCCGAGCACGGCCTCGTGGCCGGCCTTGTCGACACCGAACTCGTCCTTCACCAGGGCCGGTTCGAGGTACGGCAGGCCGTAGAAGGCGACCTCCCCGTGGGCGTCCTGGAGTACGACCGGGGTGCCGGCGGCGGAGGGTTCGGTGCGCAGGTGGATGCCGGCGCGGCCGATGAGTCCGGCGCCGACGCCGAGGCGGCGGGCCGAGTCGTGGTTGCCGGAGATCATCACCGTGGGCACGCCGAGGTCCGCGAGGCGGTGCAGGGCGTCGTCGAACAGCTCGACCGCGGCGAGCGGCGGCACCGCGCGGTCGTACACGTCGCCCGACACGACCACCGCGTCCACCTCGTGCTCACGCACGGTGCCGACGAGGTGACCGATGAACTCGGCCTGGGCCCCGAGCAGGTTCACCCGGTGGAAGGCCCGGCCGAGGTGCCAGTCGGACGTGTGCAGCAGTCTCATGAGCCCCGAGACTAACGGCCGGGTCCGACATCACGGGCGGTTGCTCATGTATCGCCGTCACGGCCCGCTCGACGCAGGGGCGTTATGCCTGATTCGCGGCAATCGTCAGGCGTCCCCGTAGGCTTCGCCGCCGAGTTCGAGGCCGGCCGTGCCCGCCGTCACATCGGCGAGCCAGGCGCGGAAGGCGTCCACCTCGGCGTCCGGCAGGCCGATCTCCAGGGTGACGGCCTCGCCGTAGCGGACGTCGCGCACCTCGCGTCCGGTGGCGCGCAGATCGTTCTGGACCTTGCCCGCGCGCTGGTGGTCGACGGTCACCGTGGCCAGCCGGAAGCGGCGCCGGGTGATCGTGCCGAGCGCCTCCAGGGCCTCGCCGACCGAGCCGCCGTAGGCGCGGATCAGTCCGCCGGCGCCGAGCTTGACGCCGCCGTAGTAGCGGGTGACGACGGCCACCACGTACCGCATGTCGCGGCGCAGCAGCATCTGCAGCATGGGCACGCCGGCGGTGCCGCCCGGTTCGCCGTCGTCGCTGGCCTTCTGCACGGAGGCGTCGGCGCCGATGACGTACGCCCAGCAGTTGTGGGTGGCGTCGGCGTGCTCCTTGCGCACGGCGGCGATGAACTCCTGGGCCTCCTGCTCGGTGGCGGCCGGGGCGAGGGCGCACAGGAAGCGGGAGCGGTTGATCTCGGTCTCGTGCACGCCCGCGCGGGCGACTGTGCGGTACTCGTCCTGCATCCCGCCAGCCTATGCGAGCGCCGGGACACCCTCGCTAGCTCGGCTTCTTCCCGCGCGGGACTGTGAACGAGGTGAGCAGGGCGCCGCCGGGGCCCAGGTCCGGCCAGCCGGTGCCGTGCCAGGCGAGCACGGCGAACGCGGAGGTCGGGAACTTCGTGCGCACCCGGTCCAGTGTGTCGTCGAGGCCGTCCGCGGCCAGCGTCAGCACCAGGTCCTCCAGGCCGGGGTTGTGCCCGACCAGCAGCAGCGTGCGCACCTGCGCCGGTGCCTCGTGCACCACCTCCAGCAGCTCACGGACGCCGGCCGCGTACAGCCGCCGGTCGTAGCGCACCGGCGGTGGTGTGGCCCACTCGGCGGAGGCCAGCTCCCAGGTACGGCGGGCGCGTACGGCGGTGGAGCACAGGGCGAGGTCGGGCAGCGAACCGGCGGCGAGGGCCCGCCCGGCGGCCGGCGCGTCCCGCAGACCACGCGGCGAGAGCGGCCTGCGGTGATCCTCGACCCCCTCGGGCCACGCGGACTTGGCATGCCGCAACACCACCAGCCGCCGCAGGGGCCCGCCACCGGCCGTCCGACGCACACCGGCCTCCCGCACACCGCCCCGCGTCCCGCTCACACCGGACCCCCGATGTCCCGCGCGAGATCGAGGGCAAGCAACCGGTCGGCATAGGCGAACGTCTCGAACCGGGCACCGTCCGCGACACCGGGCGCGGTCTCCACGTCCCGCAGGACGCCGAGTACCGCGGGCAGATCCAGGTCGTCCTCCCACGCGGCGCGCAGCCGTTCCCGCACCTCGCCGGGGACCGGCCGCGAGGGCCGCCGTGCCCAGCCGGCGACGGCCCGCCGCCACCGGGCGAGACTCCGCGCGGCGTCCTCCAGCACGTCCGGGTCCAGCCGCACGGGTTCGCTCCGCGGGACGGCGAGCAGGGCGAGCCGGAGGGCGGAGGGGTCGCGGAGCAGTGCCGGAAGCGGGGAGGCGCCACCGGGATCCGCCGTGCCGCGGGCATCCCCGCGGGCGAGGCGCCCGCCGATGCCGACGCCGGCAGCACCAGCACCAGGCCACTTCGCCCCGTCCGCGCGCCCGGCCTCCTCGTCAGCCCGCCCCTGGTCGTCGCCGGCCCGCCCGGCCTCACCACCGAACCTCTCCCCGTCACGACCCGCGGAGCCGGCGCCACCGCCGGAGCTCCCCGCGCCACCACCGGCCCAACCGATCTCCTCCACGTCCCGGCCGGACCTGTCAGCCCCGCCACCGGCCTGCCCGGCCACCCAGCCAGGACTCGCCGTCTCCCCGCCCGCCCGTGTGGCCCCCTCGCCGGAACTCGCCGCCCCGCCACCAGCCCGGCCGGCCTCCCCGTCGCTCCCCTCCATGCCGCCGCCGGCGCCCCACTCCACCGCCCCGACAGAAACCACCGGCCCCTCCCCGAGCGTGTTCTCGGACCCGCGTTGCGCCACATGGATGGCCTGGGACTCGCCGAGGCCGGAGGCGAGGTCGTGGGCGTCCTCGAAGGGGCGGATGGCCAGGCGGGTGGCGGCGGTGCGCAGTTCGGGGTGGTCACGGGGGGCCGTGAGGATCGTCCAGACCGGGGTGCCGCCCAGTTCCAGCGCCCGGACCAGCAGGTCGGCGGTGAGCAGCACCCGCAGGGCCGTCGGGTCGAGGCGCCAGGCGTGGGCCTCGATGCGGGTCAGGCCGCGGCGGGCGGGCGCGGCGGCGACGGGCTCACCGGTTCGGGCGTCGAGGATGCGCAGCACGGGGTGAGCGTAGGCGGGCGAGCGGCCGTATGCAGCGGCTTGCACCGATTCCGGACAGCGCGCCGGACTGCGGCGGGAATCCGCACCCGCCGAGGCACTGTTGCCCGGACACACAGTTCCCCGCAGCCCGAGGAGGCGGCCGATGTACGGCGACGAGGCGACGGTCCGCAGGATCCTGACCGAGCTGGGCGACACCTGGGCGGTGGTCGGCCTGTCCTCGAACCAGCACCGGGCCGCCTACGGGGTGGCACGGGTGCTGCAACGGTTCGGCAAGCGGATCGTGCCGGTGCACCCGAAGGCCGAGACGGTGCACGGCGAGCAGGGCTACGCCTGCCTCGCGGACGTCCCCTTCGACGTGGACGTGGTCGACGTCTTCGTCAACAGCGAGCTGGCCGGCCGGGTCGCGGACGAGGCCGTGGCGAAGGGCGCGCGGGCGGTGTGGTTCCAGCTCGGGGTCGTCGACGTGGCGGCCTACGAACGCACCCGTGCGGCAGGTCTGGAAATGGTCATGGACCGGTGCCCGGCGATCGAAATTCCCCGTCTGACCGTGTGACTACTCTCCTTCATCACAATTCTCCGCTGAATATTGACATTCCTCGGACCGGTCTGACCTGTACAAAGACTGTGACCAAGACGGACAAGATCCTGGGTCAAGTTTTGGGAAACAGTCTTTCGTCGGCAGGCACTGCCTTCCTAGCCTGTGGCCTCATTGCTCGTTAATCCTGCGTTCATGAACTGAGAGGCCACTTGACATGGCGAAAGTCGACGCCCTGCCACAGGCCAAGATGGAGTCCGGCGGACTGCGCCGAGATGTCGGACTGATCGGTCTGATGTGGGCCTCCGTCGGCTCCATCATCGGCTCCGGCTGGCTGTACGGCGCCGAGAAGGCCGTCGTCGTCGCCGGCCCCGCGGCGATCATCTCCTGGGTGATCGGCGCGGTGGCGATCGTGCTGCTGGCGCTCGTGCACGCCGAGCTCGGCGGCATGTTCCCGGTGGCGGGCGGCACCGCCCGCTACCCGCACTACGCGTTCGGCGGCCTGGCCGGTATGTCCTTCGGCTGGTTCGCCTGGCTCCAGGCGGCCACCGTGGCCCCGATCGAGGTCGAGGCCATGATCGGCTACGCCGGTCACTGGAAGTGGGCCCAGGGCCTTCAGCACGCCGACGGAACACTGACGACCAGCGGTTTCGTCACGGCCGTCGCCCTGATGGCGGTCTTCGTGGGCGTCAACTTCTTCGGCGTCCGCGCTCTGGCCCACACCAACAGCGCCGCGACCTGGTGGAAGATCGCCGTCCCGCTCGGGGCCATCTTCATCATCGCCGCGACCAACTTCCACGCGAGCAACTTCACCTCGGAGGGCTTCGCTCCCTTCGGCGCCCAGGGCATCCTCGGCGCCATCAGCTCCAGCGGCATCATCTTCGCGCTGCTCGGCTTCGAGCAGGCGATCCAGCTGGCGGGCGAGAGCCGGAACCCGAAGCGTGACCTGCCGCGGGCGACCCTCGGCTCGGTGGCGATCGGCGCCGTGATCTACATCCTGCTGCAGGTCGTGTTCATCGCCGCGCTGCCGCACACCTCCTTCGCGCACGGCTGGGCCAAGCTGGACTTCCCGGGCATCAGCGGTCCCTGGGCGGGCCTGGCGACCCTGGTGGGACTGGGCTGGCTGGGCTGGGTGCTCTACGTCGACGCGATCATCTCGCCCGGCGGCACCGGCCTGATCTACACCACCGCCACCTCGCGCGTCTCCTTCGGCCTGGCCAAGAACGGCTACGCGCCGAAGGCGTTCGCGAAGACCGACAAGCGCGGTGTGCCGTGGTTCGGCCTCATCATGTCGTTCGTCACCGGTGTGGTCTGTTTCCTGCCGTTCCCGAGCTGGCAGGAGCTGGTCGGCTTCATCACCTCGGCGAGCGTGCTGATGTACGCGGGCGCGCCGCTGGCCTACGGCGTCTTCGCCGACCGCCTGCCGCACCTCGAGCGCCCCTACCGGCTGCCCGGCGGAAAGATCATCTCGCCGCTGTCCTTCGTGGTGGCCAACCTGATCATCTACTGGGCCGGCTGGGACACCCTGTGGCGGCTGGGCTTCGCGATCCTGCTCGGCTACCTGCTGCTGGGCTCCTACGCCTGGTACGCCACGGCCACGGGGAAGCCGGACGCGCCCCGCATGGACTTCAAGGCCGCGCAGTGGCTGCCCGGCTACCTGCTGGGCCTGGGCCTGATCTCCTGGCTGGGCACCTTCGGCGGCCGGGGCACCATCCCGCTGTGGTGGGACATCCTGGTCGTGGCGGCCTTCTCGGTCGGCATCTACTACTGGGCCCGTGCCGTCGCCTCGAAGCCCGAGGCGATCGAGCGGAGCATCGACGAGGTCGTGGTGACGGAGGCGCCCGCGCACTGACCCGTCTCTTCCCCCCGGTGTCCCGTCGGCTCGGCTGACGGGACACCGTCATAATGCTCGCGTGACGTCTCCCTCCCCCCGCCTCGACTCCCCCGCGCCTGCCCGCTTCCCGGTCGTCGTCGTGGGCGCCGGACCGGCCGGCCTGACCGTCGGGAACATCCTGCGGGCCGCCGGTGTCGACTGCCTGGTCCTGGAGACCGAGAGCAGGGCGTTCATCGAACAGCGGCCACGCGCCGGCGTCATCGAGGAGTGGGCCGTACGCGCCCTGGAACGACGCGGCCTGGCCGGCAACCTGCTGGAGCGCGCCGAGCGGCACTCCGCGTGCGAGTTCCGCTTCGACGGGCACGGCTACCGCTTCGAGTACACGGAACTGGCGGGGCGTCACCACTGGATCTACCCGCAGCCCCTGCTCGTGACCGACCTGGTACGCGAGTACGCCGACGTGCGCGGCGGCGCGATCCGTTTCGGCGTGCGGGACGTACGCCTGCACGACCTGGACTCGGACCGGCCCGCCGTCTCCTACACCGACCCGGACAGCGGTGAACGGCTCGTGGTGCACTGCGACTTCGTCGCCGGCTGCGACGGGGCGCGCGGGGCGAGCCGGGCCGCGCTGCCGCCGCGGGCGCGGATCTCCCGGCACGACTACGGCATCGGCTGGCTGGCCCTGCTGGCCGAGGCACCGCCGTCCTCCGACCGCGTGCTGTTCGGCATGCACGCCGACGGGTTCGCCGGGCACATGCCCCGCAGTGCCGAGATGACCCGCTACTACCTCCAGTGCCCGCCCGGCGACGACCCGGACGCCTGGACGCACGAGCGCGTCTGGGACCAGCTCCAGCGGCGCCTGGCAGCGGCGGACCAGCCCCCGCTGACCGAGGGCCGGCTGCTGGAGAAGCGGGTGCTGGACATGCACACCTACGTCGTCGAGCCCATGGTGTTCGGCCGGCTCTTCCTGGCCGGCGACGCCGCGCACCTCGTCGCGCCGATCGCCGCGAAGGGCATGAACCTGGCGCTGAACGACGCGTTCCTGCTCGGCGACGCCCTGGCCGCGTATCTGACCAAGGACGACCCGGCGGGCCTGGACGGCTACTCGGACGCCTGTCTGCGCCGGGTGTGGGACTACCAGGAGTTCTCGGAGTGGCTCTCCGAGATCTACCACGGCGCCTCCCACGGCGACCCCTACCGCGCCGGCACCACGCTGGCCCGGCTGCGTCGGCTGTTCACCTCGCCCGCGGCGGCGGCCGCCTTCGCCGAGCAGTACCTGGGGGCGGCCGAGGCGTTCTGACCTCGTTGCGCACCGGTCAGCGCGCCGCCGGACCGCCCCGTTCGGCGAGGCGGTGGTCGGCCGTCCTCAGGGCCTCCTCGACCAGCCGCCGCAGATGCCCGTGCCGGAGCGAGTAGATCACCCGGCGGCCCTCCTTGCGGGTGTCCACCAGGCCGGCCAGCCGCAGCCGGGCCAGGTGCTGGCTGACGGCCGGGCGGGCGGCGCCGCACGCCTCGGTGAGCGTGCCGACGTCGGCCTCGCCTGCGGTCAGGGTGTGCAGCAGGGCGAGCCGGGTGCGGTCGCCCAGCAGGGCGAGCAGCTCGGCGGCGAGCGCGAACTGCTCCTCGCCCGGCTTGCGCTCGTGCGCATGGTGTGCAGGTGACAGGTGCATGCGTGCGCTCATACGCACATAATGGTCCGGTGGGCGCGGTGCGTCCACTCCCGTACCGGAAGGGGATCGACGTGAGCCACCGGCACCCTCATCATCACCACCCGGAGCGGCGCCACCGTTTCGCCCACCGCCTCGCCCATCTGCTCGCCCCGCACTCCCACGAGACCGCCGAGAAACTGGACCCGGCGCTGGAGTCCTCGGCGCGGGGCATGCGGGCGCTGTGGGTGTCGCTGGCCGTGCTGGGGACGACCGCGCTGGGGCAGGCGGCCGTGGTGGCCGTCTCCGGGTCGGTGGCGCTGCTCGGCGACACGGTGCACAACGCGGCCGACGCGCTGACCGCCGTCCCCCTCGGCATCGCGTTCGTGCTGGGCCGTCGGGCGGCGACCCGCCGGTTCACCTACGGATACGGCCGTGCCGAGGACCTCGCGGGTCTGGTGATCGTGCTGACCATCGCCGCCTCGGCGGCCTTCGCCGCGTGGGCGGCGGTCGGGCGGCTGTTCGATCCGCGTCCGGTCGCGCACGTGCCGGCGGTCGCGCTGGCCGCGCTCCTCGGCTTCGCCGGCAACGAGTGGGTGGCCCGGTACCGGATCCGGGTGGGCCGGGAGATCGGCTCGGCCGCGCTCGTCGCCGACGGGCTGCACGCCCGTACCGACGGCTTCACCTCGCTGGCCGTGCTGCTGGGCGCCGGCGGCTCGGCGCTGGGGTGGCAGTGGGCCGACCCGGTCGTGGGGCTGGCGATCACCGCCGCGATCGTGCTGGTGCTGCGGGACGCGGCGCGGGAGGTGTTCCGGCGGATGCTGGACGCCGTCGACCCGGCGCTGGTGGACCGGGCCGAGCGGGCGGTGCGCGGGGTGCCGGGGGTGCGCGGGGTGGGCGAGCTGCGGCTGCGCTGGATCGGGCACCGGCTGCGGGCCGAACTCGCGGTGGTGGTGGACGGCGAGGCGACGCTCCGGCAGGCGCACGCGATCGCCGTGGCCGCCGAACACGCCCTGCTGCACGCCGTACCGCGACTGACGGCCGCCCTGGTGCACGCCGATCCGGCGCCGGTGCCGGGAGAGGCGGACCCGCATCTGGCGCTCGCCCACCACACGGCGGTCTGAGCTCAGGCGGTGACGCCCAGCCCCTCCAGGACGACCGCGCCGGGCAGTTCGGCGAGGGCCTTGCCGGGCACCAGCAGCTTGCCGCGCCGGCGTCCGCTGCCGACCAGGACGTAGGGCAGGTCGACGACGGCGGAGTCCACCAGGACCGGCCAGCCGGTGGGCAGTCCGAGCGGGGTGATGCCGCCGTACTCCATGCCGGTCTCGCCGGTCGCCGTCTCCATCGAGGCGAACGAGGCCTTGCGGGCGCCCAGCTGACGGCGGACGGCCCCGTTGACGTCGACCCGGGTGGTGGACGGCACCACGCAGGCGGCCAGGGTGGTCTCGCCGGCCCGCTTGCCCGCGACCACCACGCAGTTCGCCGACCGCTCCAGCAGGTCCCGGCCGTAGTGCTCCACGAAGACGGCCGTGTCGGCCCACTGCGGCTCGGTGTCGACGTACAGGATCCGGTCGGCCGGGACCGCGCCCTGCCAGTGGCGTACGGCGTCGGCGACCGGGGCGGTCAGCTCGTCCAGGCAGTCCGGGGCGGGGGCGGCGGTGTCGAAGTCTCCGATGGGTGCGCGCATGGCCGCACGCTAGCAAGGGCCGCCCGCCCACCGTACCGGTGTCTCAGGGCACGGGCGGCACGGAGACGGCCATCACCATCTCCATCGGCTCCTCGCCCCGATTGCCGTAGCGGTGCGGGACGTTGGCCTCGAAGGACACGCTCGCGCCGGCCGGGACGCGGTACTCCTCGCCCTCCACGGTGAGCGTCAGCTCGCCGGCGGTGACGTGGACCAGTTCGATGGTGCCGCCGGGGTGCGGCTCGGAGGGGCTGCTCTCCCCCGGCATCAGCCGCCAGTCCCACATCTCCAGCGGTCCGGGCGCCTCGGTGCCGGCGAGCAGCCGGTTGTAGCTGCCGGCCTCGGTGTGCCAGAGCCGTACGGCGCGTTCGGCGGGGACCACGCGGACCTTGGGGCCCTGCTCGTAGTCGAGGAGGGTGGTGATGCTGACGCCGAGGGCGTCGCCGATCTTGACGACCGTGCCGATGCTGGGGTTGGTGCGGGCCTGTTCGATCTGGATGAGCATGCCGCGGCTGACACCGGCCCGGGCGGCGAGCACGTCCAGCGTGAAGCCGCGCACCGAGCGCCAGTGCCTGACGTTGCGCGCCAGGGACTGGGTCAGGAGTTCGAGGTCCGACACGTTGCGTCCAATATCCGGGAAGTTCAATATTTTTAATGGCGTAGTTCAATGAGCTGAACTACGGTGAGGTGCACCTGAGCGTTCACCGAACTGTACTGCGAGGCCGGCCGTGACAGCATTCTTCGCCCTGACCACCAGCCTGCTGTGGGGTCTGGCCGACTTCGGCGGCGGGCTGCTGACACGGCGCACCCCGGCGCTGACGGTCGTGGTCGTCTCGCAGGCGGTCGCAGCGGCCGTCCTGGGCGCGATCGTGCTCGCCACCGGCGGCTGGAGCGAGGCCGGGCCCCGGCTGTGGTTCGCGTTCGCGGCGGGCCTCGTCGGACCGGTGGCCCTCCTCTCCTTCTACAAGGCGCTCGCGCTCGGCCCCATGGGCGTGGTCTCGCCGCTCGCCACCCTGAGCGTCGCCGTCCCCGTCGGCGTCGGTCTCGTCCTCGGCGAGCGGCCCGGACTGCTCCAGGTCGCGGGCATCGCGGTCGCCGTCACCGGGGTCGTCCTCGCCGGCGGCCCGCAGCTGCGGGGCGCGGCCGTGCAGCGGCGCGCAGTGCTGCTCACGCTGGTCGCGGCACTCGGCTTCGGGACGGTGTTCGCGCTGATCGCGGAGGCCTCGACCGATGTGACCGGCCTGTTCCTCGCGCTGTTCGTGCAGCGGCTGACGAACGTCGCGGTGGGCGGGGCCGCGCTCGCCGTCTCCGTCCGGCGCGGCGCTGCCGCCCTGCCGGACGGCGGCTTCCCGTGGGCCTCGCTGCCCGCGCTGGCCTTCGTCGGACTGGCCGACGTGGCGGCCAACGGCACCTACGCGATCGCCGCCCGCAGCGGTCCGGTCACCGTCGCGGCCGTACTCGCCTCGCTGTATCCGGTGGTGACCGCGCTGGCCGCGCGCGGCTTCCTGCGCGAGCGGCTGCGGGCGATCCAGGCGGCGGGGGCCGGGCTGGCCCTGCTCGGCACGCTGCTGCTGGCGACCGGCTGAACCGGCCCGCGTCAGCCCTCGGGCTCCAGCGCGGCCAGCCGCGCCACCGCCTCCTCGTCCAGGTCCGCCAGCGCCCGCAACTGCCCCGGCGTCATGCCGTCCGGTATCGGTACCGGGGCGGGCGTCCGCAGCGGCGGCTGCCAGCCGTCCTCGGCCGTCCAGCGCCGTACGACCCTGGCGGGCGCCCCCGCCACCACCGCGTGGTCGGGCACCGTGCCCCGGACCACCGCGCCGGCCGCCACGACCACGTTCCGGCCGATCCGCGCGCCCGGCAGGATCACGGCGCCGGTGCCGATCCAGCAGCCCGGGCCGATCTCGACCGGCTCCATCCGCGGCCACTGCCGGCCGATGGGCTCGTGCGGGTCGTCGTAGGAGTGGTTGGTGGAGGTGACGTAGACGTACGGGCCGAAGTAGCAGTCGCTGCCGATGGTGACCGTCGTGTCCGCGATGACGTGGCTGCCGCGGCCGAGGACCACACCGTCGCCGATGCGCAGGATCGGGTCCGGGCCGAGGTCCAGGCCGGGCATCAGGCCGGCGGTGAGGGTGACCTGCTCGGCGATGATGCAGTGGGAGCCGAGCCGGATCCAGGGTTCGCCGAAGACCGTGCCGAGCGGGAAGGCCAGCCGGGTGGCTTCGCCGATCGCGCCGAACCGCAGGCCCGCCGGGTGGTCGGCCGTGACGGATCCGTTGCGCTGGACCCAGGACCAGGCAGCGTGTACGGCTCGCTGGGCCAGGCCCTGTCGCCACAATGAGAACGTGTTCTTGCGCTTCGGCACGGGGTCACGTTACTCACCGGTCGCCTCCGGCGCAGAGGGCGGGCTGCTGTGATCTTTGCCCCACCCGGTGTCGTACGGTGCCCTGTACGGCCGACACGAGGAGACGGTGATGACGCACAAGGCGCTGATCGTGGGTATCGGGGGCAAGGAGCCGCGGGTCGATCCGGAGGCGTTCGTGGCCCCTACGGCATCCGTGATCGGGGACGTCACGCTGCACGCGGGGGCCAGTGTCTGGTACGGGGCGGTCGTGCGCGGGGACGTCGAGAAGATCACCGTGGGGGCGCAGGCCAATGTGCAGGACAACGTCACCCTGCACGCCGACCCCGGGTTTCCGGTGACCGTCGGGGAGCGGGTGTCCATCGGGCACAACGCGGTGGTGCACGGGGCGACCGTGGAGGACGACTGCCTCATCGGGATGGGGGCGACCGTGCTGAACGGGGCGGTGATCGGAGCGGGGTCGCTGGTCGCGGCTCAGGCCCTGGTGCCGCAGGGGATGGTGGTGCCGCCCGGGTCCTTGGTGGCGGGGGTGCCGGCGAAGGTGAAGAGGCCCCTGTCCGAGGAGGAGCGGGGAGGGGTGACCCTCAACGGCACGCTCTATGCCGAGTTGGCGAAGGCGCATCGCGGGGTGCATGAGTAGGTTCGCCGGCGGGTGCGGGCCCGCGGGTTGATCGCGCAGTTCCCCGCGCCCCTTCCGGGGTGCTTCAGTCCCCCGCGCTCACAGGTTCCGCTTCTCGGTGGTCCGGCTGGGCCTTCTTCGCCTTGCGCTTGAGGATCAGCATCGAGGCCAGGCCGATCAGGACCGCCACCGCCAGGCCCACGTACGAGAAGCGCTTCAGCCAGTCCTCGGCGACGATGCCGACGTAGTAGATGACGGCCGTGGTGCCGCCGGCCCAGCAGATGCCGCCGAGGACGTTGGCGATCAGGAACTTCCAGTACGGCATGTGGAGGACGCCCGCGAGGGGGCCGGCGAAGATGCGCAGGAGGGCGACGAAGCGGCCGAAGAAGACCGCCCACATGCCCCACTTCTCGAAGGAGCGCTCGGCGGTGGCCACATGGCCCGCGCTGAAGTGGCGCGGGAACTTCCTGCCGAGCCAGGCCAGCAGCGGGCGTCCGCCCTTGCGGCCGATGGCATAGCCGATGGAGTCGCCGATCACCGCACCGGCGGTCGCGCAGATGCCGAGGACGACCGGGTTGACGCCCGAGTGCTGGGAGGACATCAGCGCCGCGGAGACCAGGATGATCTCGCCCGGCAGCGGGATGCCCAGGCTCTCCAGACCGATCACCAGGGCCACCACGGCGTAGACGGCAACCGCCGGCACCGAGTCGAGCAAATCCTGGACGTGCACCGCCGGTTCCTCCCCTGTCGCTGTCGTGCCCTGCGGCCTGCCGGGCCGCCGGGTGTAAAGCGCGTCCCAAGGGAAGGCTACCTGGTCGGCACCGAACGGCCGCCCGCGCTGTCACTCCTTGCGCGCCACCAAGCGGTATGCGTTGGCCAGGCCCAGGCGGTGGGACAGCGGTCGTACCGCGAACCGGTCGAGAAGGGTCGCGGTGAGGAGCGCGGGGATGCCGGCCAGAAGGAGGGCGGTACGAGCGGCCCGGCGCAGCGGGCCGGGGCGTGCCGGGAGCCAGGGTGCGTCCTCGGGCGGGGCGGTGTGGTCGAGCGCGAGCCAGACGGCGGCGAGCAGGTCGACCGGGTCGTGCGCCTCGGCGTGCTGTTCCGCGACCACCGTGAACCCGAGGTCGGCGAGCCGGCGGCGCAGGTTGGCGACCGGCATGAAGTGCAGGTGCTGCGGCTGGAGCCAGGGCAGCCACCAGCGGCCGAGGAGCCGGGCGTAGCGGCTCTCCGGGTCCGGTACCTCGATCAGGAGGTGGCCGCCGGGGCGTACGGCCTCGTGGGCGGCGCGGAGCTCGCGGTCGGGGTCGGCACTGTGCTCCAGGTAGTGGAACATGCTCACCACGTCGTAGCGGGCGGCGAGGTCGGGGGCCAGGTCGGGGAAGGAACCGCGGTAGGCGTGGTCCACGCGGCCCTCGCGTGCGGCGACTTCGACGCCGTCCGTGAAGTCGAGGCCGTCGAAGGCCGTGCCGGGCAGGACGGTGCGGGCGGTCGCACAGAAGTGGCCGTGGCCGGTGCCGACGTCCAGCCAGGTCTTCGGCGCGGGATCGTGCGGCAGCATCGCCTCGGCGCGGCCCCGGTACATCGCCGTACGCCCGCCGAAGGTGCCGCTCATCCGCTGCTCGCCGAGGCCGTCGTAGAAGTCCCGGTAGTAGAACTCCAACCCCTCGGCCGTCAGCTGAGGGTTCTGGAAGACATGGCCGCAGTCGGCACAGCGGTCCAGCGTGAAGCGGCCCGGCTTGTGCTGGAGCAGGTCGGTGGTACGCAGGCGGGGAGTGAGCCGCCCGGAGGAGCACCAGGGACAGGTGGCACGCCGGGGCGCGAGGAACCGGCCGACACCGGCGTCGAGGTCGGCCCGGTAGGCGGGACGCAGGGCGGCGATCCGGGCGGTCCTGCCGCCGGCGTCCGGCACGGGTGCACCGACCTCGCGGGCACGAGCGCCTCGAGCACCGGTCTCTTGGACGCCGGCCTCCTGGGCACCGGTTTCCTGGGCACCGGTTTCCTGGGCACCGGTTTCCTGGGCACCGGTTTCCTGGGCACCGGTCTCTCGGCCGTCAGCCTTTCGGGCGCGGGTCTCCCGGGCGTCGATGTCCAGGCCGCCGGTCTCTCGGCCGCCGGCCCTTCGGGCACCGATGTCTCGGCCGCCGATCCCTCGGGCATCGGTGTCTCTGGCGGCGGCCCTTCGGGCACCGGCCCCTCCGCCGTCAGCCTTTCGGGCGCGGGTCTCTCGGACGTCGGTGTCTCCGGGGTCGGCCCCTCGGCCGCCGGTCTCTCGGCCGTCAGCCTTTCGGGCGCGGGTCTCCCGGGCGCGGGTCTCTAGGGCGTCGATGTCCAGGCCGCCGGTCTCCCGGCCGCCGGCCCTTCGGGCACCGATGTCTCGGCCGCCGATCCCTCGGGCATCGGTGTCTCCGGTGTCGGCCCTTCGGGCACCGGTCTCTCGGGCGCCGGTCTCAGGGCCGCTGGTCTCGCGGGCATCGGCCCTTCGGGGGTCGGGCTCTGGGCCGTCGACCTCTCGCGCACCGATGTCTCGGCCGCCTCCCCTTCGGGCATCGGTGTCTCCGGTGTCGGCCCTTGGGGCGCCGGTCTCTCGGGCGCCGGTCTCAGGGCCGCTGGTCTCGCGGGCATCGGCCCTTCGGGGGTCGGGCTCTGGGCCGTCGGCCTCTCGCGCACCGATGTCTCGGCCGCCTCCCCTTCGGGCATCGGTGTCTGCGGTGTCGGCCCTTCGGGCACCGGCCCCTCGGGCGCCGGTCTCTCGGGCGCCGGTCTCTCGGGCATCGATGCCTCGGCCGTCGCCCTCTCCAGCACCGATGTCTCGGCCGCCGATCCCCCGGGCATCGGTGTCTGCGGTGTCGGCCCTTCGGGCGCCGGTCTCAGGGCCGCTGGTCTCGTGGGCATCGGCCGTTCGGGGGTCGGGCTCTGGGCCGTCGGGCTCTCGGGCTCCGATGGCTCGGGCATCGGGTCCTCGGGGGTCGGGCTCTTGGTCGTCGGTCCTTCGGGGGCCGGTGCCTTGGCGCTCGGGATCTCGTGCGTCGGTCATCGGGTCTCCGCTGCCAGTTGTTCGAGGTGGGCCGCCGCGGCCGGTGCGCCGCCTGCCGCGCGGAACGCGGCGCTGATCCGGGCGGCGGCGGCCCGGTGGGCGGAGTCGTGCAGGACGGTGTCGAAGGCCTCGCCCAGCCGGGCCGCGGTGACCCGGCCGAAGCGGACCCGGACGCCCGCGCCGGAGTCCACGACCTGCCCCGCCACCACCGGCTGGTCGTCCCGGATGGGCGCGACGACGAGCGGGACGCCGTGCCACAGGGCCTCGCAGACGGTGTTGTGGCCCGCGTGGCAGACGACGGCGTCCATCCGTTCCAGCAAGGGGAGTTGGGGAACGGACGGCAGGGTCACAACGTCCTTGTCGTCCGGTGCCACGGGCAGCGTGCCGGCCGGGTCGGCGATCACCGCCTGGATCCGGTCGGCGCGGTCCCGCAGCGCGGCCAGGCACGTGGCGAGGAAGCGGCCGCCGGCGTCGGCGTTGGCCGTGCCGAGGGTCACCAGGACCTTGGCCCGGCCGTGGTCCAGCCGTTCCCAGGGGAAGTCCGGTCCCGCCGGGCGGCCGGCGAGCGAGGGTCCGACGTAGTGGACGTGCGGGGCCAACGGCGCCTGGGGCCCGACGAGTTCCGGAGTGCTGAACACCAGCAGCAGATGGGGTGAGGAGCGCGGGTCGGCGGTGCCGGCGGGGTCGCCGATGCGGGCGCGCAGCTCGGCCAGGCGCTGCCGGAGCCAGTCGGCGACCTTGGGCAGCCCGTCGTAGGCGCCGCTGAACTCCGCGGACGTGGTCGCCGAGGTGGCCCAGGGCAGTCCGAGGCGCTCGGCCACCAGGGCGCCGGCGAACGCCTGCTGGTCGGCGACGACCACGTCGGGACGGAACCCGGCGACGGCCGCGCGGACCCCCGGTGCCATCGCGTCGGCGAGCGGCAGCAGATACCACTCCCACAGGAACCGCAACGCCTCCGCGCCCCGCAGGTCCGGCGGCCGTACGGCGCCCGGGGCGCCCGGCACCGGTCCCGCGCACCCGAACACCGCGGCGTCCGCGCCCGCGAGCCGCCGCACCAGCGCGGGGTCGGCACACGCCCAGGCCACCCGGTGGCCGCGCGCGCCGAGCCGGGCGGCGACACCGACGGCGGGGTTGATGTGCCCGGTCAGCGGCGGGACGACGAAGAGGAACCCGCTCACCGGACCCCCGCCCCCGCCGCGACCAGGCCGAGGATGTGCGCGCCGACCGTACCGGGCGCCTCGACCAGGACCGAGTGCTCGTGCCCGGGCAGCACGACCGCCCGGAAGTCCGTCAGCAGCCGCCGCTGCACCGGCACCAGCTCCGCCAGGTCCGAGTCGCCGCCGTACACCCCGAGGACCGGGCAGCGTACGGCGCTGATCTCGGCCTCGGTGAGCACCCGGCTGGCGGGGATGTCCCGGCCGAGGGTGGTCTCGCGGGCCAGCCGGGCCGCGCCCCTGGCGAGGCGGGCGGTGTTGTGGCCGCGGTGGGCGGTGATCCAGGCGATCGCGTCGGGCTCGTTGTACGCGAGTTCGGTCACCACCCGGCGCAGGATGCCGCCGAGTTTCGCGGCCCAGGCGGCCGTCGCCGGCTCGGACTCGATCAGGGTCAGGCTGGCCACGCGGCCGGGGTGGCGGGCCGCGTAGCCGAAGGCGATGGTGCCGCCGTAGGAGTTGCCGACGAGGTGCACGGGCCCGGTCACGGCCAGCCGGCCGAGGAGCGCCTCCAGGTCGTCGATGTTGTGGTCGAGGGTGTAGCCGTGCGGCGGGCGCTCGCTGCGGCCGTGGCCGCGCAGGTCGTACATGACGACGTCGAGTCCGGCCGCCGCGAACGCGGGTGCCACGGTGAAGTAGTAGCTGGCCAGGCTGTCGGTGAGCAGTCCGTGCACCAGGACGACGGTGGGGTGCGGGGTGCGGCCGTCCGTGGGGCCGGTCCGCTGGACGTGCAGCCGGATGCCGCCGGCGTCGACCATCGCCATGGCTCAGCCCGCCCGGGTGGCGTTCAGGCTCCCCACCACGTGGTCCACGAGCCGGCCGACGGTCAGCTCGATGATCTCGTCGAACTCCATGCCGGCCAGGAACTCGGCGAGGTTGACCCGCTGTCCGTACCGCTCCTCCAGCAGGCCGGCCAGGGTGACGAGGTCGATGCTCTCCAGTTCCAGGTCGCGGTTGAAGGTGGTGGACATGCCGATCACCACGTCGTCGTCGCCGTACTCCGCCAGGACCGTGCGGAGCATGCCGGTGACGTCGGCGAGCACGGTGTCGGCGGTGGGCTGCACGGGGGCCGGCTGGGTGGGGTTCATCGGGGGTACTCCTCGGCTGCTGAGTCGGCGGGTGCGTCAGCTGGTGCGTCGGGGGGTCCGGCGTGCGGCCGGCCGGGGGGTCCGTCGTCGGCTCCGGGTCCGGTCGTCCAGGCCACCACGTAGGCGCGCCGGGGCAGGGCGGGCGGGTTGGCCGCCGGGGCGCAGTGCACGGTGTAGGCGCGTTCCAGGCGGCCGGAGACGAGGAGCCGGCTGCCGTCCGGGGCGGCCTCCAGCACGGCGAAGTCCCGGGGGCGGCCGCCGAATCCGACGCCCTCGGCCTTGGCGACCGCCTCCTTGGCGGCCCAGAACCGGGTGAACCACACGGCCTGCGCATCGCCGCCGTCCGCGCACCGGGCCCGCAGGAGGCGCAGTTCGGCCGGGCCGAGCGCGGTGGTCAGGGTCTCCGGGTCGCGGTCGGCGACCTCTTCGATGTCGATGCCGGGGCCGGGCTGCGGGCGGTGCGGCCGTACGATCGCCACGGCGGCCTCGGCCCGGTGGGCGAGCGAGACGTCCAGCGGGGGCAGCTCGCGGCCGTGCACACCGGTGACGTACGGGCGGCCGAGTCCGTCGTTGCCGACCCGCAGCTCCGCCGGGAAGACCGGCCCCTCGCCCTGCTGCCAGAGCCAGTGCCGTACGGCGTCCTTGGCCGCGATCCGGCCGAGCAGCCACTGCCGGCGCCCGCGCGGCGGGCGCTCGGCGTACTCGGCACGCTCCGCGCCGCCCAGCGAGTTGCGCATGATCAGCTCGCGGGAGGCGAGGTCCGGCCACCGCTCGTGCACCAGCACCCAGCCGCCGGGGAGGGCCGTGGAGAGGGTGTGGCGTTCGGGGAAGCGTTCGACGGGCCGGGTCGTGGGGTCGTTGTCGAAGCGGCGGTCCTGCCAGCCGGCCAGCCGGGCCCAGACCCGGCCGCCGACGGTCAGCTCCGCGTCCGCCTCCAGCACGGTGTCCGTGAGCGAGGTGATCCGCAGCACGCAGTGGACCTCGGTGCCGGGCTGCGGGTGCGGTCCGTGGAACCGTGCCTGGCCCAGCTGCACCGGGAAGACGACGGTCCGCTCGGTGCGGGTCGCCATGATCCAGTAGCCGAGCAGCTGGCCCACGTTGTCGAGCAGGGCGCCGGGGGCCTCGGGCGTGGTGATCACTCCGCGGATGTGCCGCTCGCCGAGCGCGGTCAGCTCGGTCAGGCCCTGGAAACGCGGTCCGTGGAACATCCAGCGGTCGCGGTAGAGCTGGGCTGCGGTGTGGTCGGGGACGCGCTCGGGGCCGGCCGGGAGGGGGCCGGGTGGGGGCGCTGCGGGGTGGCGCGGGGCGAGTTCGACCACGGCGCGGGCGGTGGGGCCGAAGGTGACGGTGACCCGGTCGTCCGGGCGGTCGGGGTCCGGTGCGACGGTGACCGGGACGTCGACGGGGGGTACGGCGGTGAGCCAGCGGTCGAACCGGGCGCCGTGCACGGCGACGGCGCGCAGGCCGGGGGCCGCCGCCTCCGCCGCGTCCATCATGTGCCGCACGATCGTGGTCGCCGGCACGACCGGCCACCGGTCCTCCGGATCCGGCCAGCCGGGGCGCTGCGGGAAGAAGCAGTGGTCGAGGAGGTGGGGCATGGTCCGGGGGGAGATGTGGAGGGTTGTGGTGGTGGGGGGTGTGGTTGCCGCCGTGGGGGCGGTGGGCGTCGTAGGGCGTCTCGTGGCTGTGGGGGTGCTGGTCGTTGCCGGGCGTCTGGCGGGTGCGGGCGGCCGGCCTCCGGGCCGGTGGCTCGCGGCGATCAGTTCCGCCGCGGTGCCGGCGGTGTCGCGCAGGAGGGCGGTGAGTTCGGCGGCGACCGGGTGGTGGGCGGCGAGGGCGTCGAGGGCGGGGGCGCCGGAGGGTGCCGGGTGCGCGGACTGCCCTGTGTGCGGCGTCGGGCGCAGCTGGGCGCGCAGGGCCTCGCGGGTCGGGCCGTCCAGGGACACCAGGGCGCTGCCGAGGTCGAGGCGGACCGGCGGCCGGGTGACGGCCGGGCGGGCCGGCGGGGTCCGAGGCGGTGCGTACGGCGCCACGGCCGCCCCGGCCGTCCACAGCGCGGTGGCCACGCGCCGGAGCTGGGCCAGGCCGCTGTGGTGGGGCGAGTTGGCGGCGACGGCCAGGTGGTCGCGGTCGCCGAGGGTGTCGCCGATAAGGGAGGGCAGCCGGCCGGGGCCGGTCTGCACGAAGACGCGGTGGCCGGCGGCGTACAGGGCCTCGGTCAGCTCGCGGAAGCGGACGGGTTCCAGCAGGTGCCGTACGAACAGTTCGCGGACCGCCGGCTCGTCCCGCGGGAAGGGTGCCGCGGTCGTCCCCGACCACACCGGCACGGTCGGCGGGTGCAGCCGGAAGCGGTCGGCGGCCTCCTTGATGGGCGCCAGGTACGGTTCGAGCATCGGCGTGTGGAAGCCGGACCGGAACGGCAGCACCTGGCAGAGCACACCCTCGGCGCGCAGCGCCCGCGCGAACTCCGCCACCGCCGGGCCGGGGCCGCAGACCATGGACTGGCGGGGCGCGTTGTCGTGGGAGAGCACGATCCCGGAGTCCGCCCAGGTGCCGGCGAGCGCGGCCCGGACGTGGTCCGCGGAGGTGCCGACGGCGGCGAAGGCGAGGCCGGGGACGGTGACCGAGTCCGGGTCGAACCCGGCCATGAACGCGTCCACCTGGGCCGCCGAGTAGAGCCCGGCCGCGGCCATGGCCGTCCATTCGCCGACGCTGTGCCCGGCGACCGCGTCCGGTACGACGCCCATGCGGCGCAGGGCCTGGTCCAGCAGGCGGCCCACGCCGACGACACCGACGCCGTGCCGGCCGATGTCGCCGACCTGGACGTCCGGGCCGGCGCCGGCGACCGGGGGCAGACCGAAGTGGGCGGCGATGTCGTCGGTGCGGGGCGTGAAGTCGGCCTCCAGGCCGGGGAAGACGAACGCGACCTTGCCGCCGGCGCGGCCGAGCAGCGGTCCGGGGCGGAACCACACGTCGCCGCGGCCGTGCCAGGCACGGCCCTTGGCGACCGCACGCCGGGCCAGGGCCAGCCGTTTGGCGGTCGGATCCACCACCCCGAGCCGGACCGGCCCGGCGTCGCCGTGCGGCCGTGCGGGATCGAGCCCGGCGCCGAGCACGACCGCGTCTTCGGCACCGAGAAGCGCGACGAGACCGTCCGCATCACCGGCCGAGAGCAGGAGAACGCGCTCGGGCTCGGTGACACGGGCGGGGCGTCGCCGGGCCGCGGTGACGGGAGTCGGGTCGGCCCCGGGCACCGGCGCGTCGGCCTCCGCACCGGGAGCTGCACCCGTTCCGGTGACGGGCTTCGCGTCGGCCCCGGGCGCAGGCGTGGCACCCGCCCCGGCCCCACGCGCTGCTCCCCTCCCGCCGCCCCCGCCCCGCACGGCCCCGTGACGTCCGCCCCTCGCCTCCTCCAGCACCACGTGCGCGTTGATCCCCCCGAACCCGAACGCGTTCACCGCGGCCCGGCGGACGCGGTGGGGGCCGTCGGTCTCCCAGGGCCGGGCCCGCTCCAGGGTGTGGAAGCGGGTGGCGGCGAGGGCGGGGTGGGGGTCGTCGCAGTGGAGGGTGGGCAGGAGGGTGCGGTGGTGGAGGGCGAGCGCGGCCTTGACCAGGCCGGCCACTCCCGCCGCCGGCATGGTGTGGCCGATCATCGACTTCACCGAGCCGAGCACCGGCCGGCCGGCGTCCCCCATGCCCTCCGTGTCCGGTCCGAAGACCTCGGACAGCGTGGCGAGTTCGGCCGCGTCCCCGGCCGGCGTGGCGGTGCCGTGCGCCTCCAGCAGGCCGATCGAGTCCGGTGCGGCGGGGTCGAGTCCGGCGGCCCGCCAGGCCTGGCGCACGGCGCGGGTCTGCCCGCCCGGGTCGGGGGTGACGAGCCCCGCCGTACGGCCGTCGCCGGCGACGCCCGTGCCGCGGATCACGGCGTACACGCGGTCGCCGTCGCGTTCGGCGTCGGCGAGCCGTTTCAGTACGACGACGCCGGTGCCCTCGCCGATGAGGATGCCGTCGGCGTCGCGGTGGAAGGGGCGGATGCGTTCCGTCGGGGACAGGGCGCGCAGCTGGGAGAAGACGCTCCACAGGGTGATGTCGTGGCAGTGGTGCACTCCCCCGGCCAGCATCAGGTCGCAGCGGCCGGTGGTGAGCGCGGTGACCGCCTGGTCGACGGCGACCAGGGAGGAGGCGCAGGCCGCGTCCACGGTGTAGGCGGGGCCGCGCAGGTCGAGGCGGTTGGCGATGCGGGAGGCGGCGAGGTTGGGGACCAGGCCGATCGCGGCGTCGGGGCTGTCGGGGCCGAGCCGTTCGGTGAACGCCGCCCTGATCCGGTCGAGTTGGCCGGGCTCCAGGCCGGGTAGCAACTCGCTCAATGTACGCGCGAGTTGGTGGGCGGTGCGGACCCGCTGGTCCAGCCGGGCGAGGCCGGGGGTGAGATAGCCGCCGCGGCCGAGGACGACGCCGATCCGGTGCCGGTCGGGCAGCCGTTCGGTGCCGCCGGCGTCGGCGAGCGCGGCGGCGGCCACGTCGAGGGCGATCAGCTGGTCGGGTTCGGTGCCGGCGACCGACGCGGGCATGATGCCGTAGCGGGTGACCTCGACCTCGGGCGGGCCGGCCACGAATCCGCCGCGCCGGCAGTACACCTGGCCGGCGACGGCCGGTCCGTCGGCCGCGCCGGGCCGGTAGTAGTCGGCGTCCCAGCGGTCGGCGGGGACCTCGGTGATGGCGTCGGCGCCGTCCCGCAGGTTGCGCCAGTAGGCGTCCAGGTCGCGGGCGCCGGGCAGCAACACCGCCATCCCGACCACGGCGACGGCTGTTTGACGTCCGGTCATGTCACCAGCCCGACGCGGTGTAGACGACGGCACGGGCCGCCGGGTCGCCCCAGGCGAGTTCGCGGAGCAGGGCCGCGGTGCCCTCGTCCGGGTCGATCAGCGCGACCCCGCGCCGGGCGTAGGAGCGGCCGAGTTCCGCGCCGACCATGCCGGGGTGGCCGGCGGCCGGCGCCCAGGGTCCCCAGTGGACGGTCAGTGCCCGTCGGCCGGTGCGGGCGGCCCAGTCGGCGCCGAGCGTCTCCAGGGCGTCGTTCGCGGCGGCGTAGTCGGCCTGGCCCCGGTTGCCGAGGACGGCGGCGATGCTGCCGAACAGCACGGTGAACGCCGGTGCGGCGGGCAGCTCGTCCAGCGCGGCGAACAGCGCGCCGGCTCCGGCCGTCTTGGTGCCGTAGACCCGCTGGAAGGACTCGGGGGTCTTCTCGGCGATGAGCCGGTCCTCGATGACCCCGGCGGCGAAGACGGCACCGTCGAGCCGGCCGTGTTCGGCGTGGATCTCCTTGACGGCCTGCAGGACGGCGTCCCGTTCGCGGAAGTCCACCGAGCGGTAGCGGGCCGGGCTGCCGAGGGCGGTGAGTTCGGTGAGCGTGGTGGTGATCTCCCGCTGGGCGAGGATCAGTCCGGCGGTCCGGTTGATCTCGTCGGGTCTCGGGGCGCCGGGGCCGGCGGCGAGTGCGGCCCGCAGCTCCACGGGGGTGCGGGCGGCGGCGGTGTGCGGGGGTTCGGGTCCGGTGGGTGCGGGTGTGCGGCCGAGCAGCTCGATCCGGCACCGGCAGGCGGCGGCCAGGGTGGCCGCGAACCGCGCCGTGATGCCCCGGGCCCCGCCGACGAGCAGGACCACGGAGTCCCGGTCGAGCCCGAGCGCGGCGGCCTCGGCGGCACCGTCAGCGGCGGGTCCGGCGCCGGTGCTGCCGAGCGGGCCGAGCGGCGCGGCCACCAGGTCCAGACCCCGGCGGTGTCCCGGGGTGGTGCGCAGCACGACGGGGGCCGGGTCCGGAGCGCCCAGCTCGGCGAGCACCGCGTCGGCGACGGCCGCCGGGCCGGTGTCGCCCACCGCCAGCACCCGTGCCAGCAGGTCCGGGTACTCGCGGCCCACGCTGCGCATGAGGCCGTCCAGTCCCGCCGACCGCAGCGCTCCGGCGCCGTCGGCGGCGCGCACCGCCAGCAGCACGCGGGGCGCGCACGCCAGCGCCGCCCGGAGCACCGGGAAGGCGTCCGGCAGCACCGGTTGGTCCGGGCCGGGCAGTGCGCCCAGGTACAGGATGCCGTGGACCGGGCCGTCGGCCGCGCCGAGGAGGTGGTCGCCGTCGAGGAGCACGGTGTCGGCGCCGCACGCGGCGAGCCGCGCGGCGACCTCGGCCGCCGCGGCTCCGGTGCCGCCGAGGAGGACGAACCGCTTGCCGGACAGGTCGGTGGCGGGGTCCGGGTCGGGCAGCGGGACCGGCCGCAGCTCGCAGCGCCGGGGGGCGACGCCGACGGCCGCGTCCGACTCCGTTACCGGGGCCGGCACTTGATCGGCACCGGTAACCGATCCCGTCCGTGCGGTCAGCCACGCCGTGACGGCCGCCGCCGTGCGTGCCTTGGCCAGCTCCTCCAGTTCGGTGTCGTCCAGGAGTTCCGCGCCGCCCGCGATGCCCAGACGCCGGGCGAGTTCGCCGGCGATCTCGGCGCGCTTGATCGAGTCGATGCTGAGGTCGGCTTCCAGGTCCAGGTCGGGCTCGATCATGTCGACGGGGTAGCCGGTGCGTTCGCTGATGATCTCCCGTACGACCCGCTCGACGTCGTCCGGCTGAGCGGGCTCGGGGTCACCGGCCGGCCGCGCCGGGACGGGCGGTTGCCGCACGGTCTCCGCCGGCTCCGGGGCCGGCGCGGGCGGCACCGGCCGGGCGGGCACCGGTGCCGTGGCGCCGAAGTAGGTGAGCAGCACGTCCCGCTGGGCGGCGATCATCTCCCGGCTGGTGCGCAGGAAGTCGGAGATGAGCGCGTCCCGGTCGGCGGGGGCGCCGTTCGGCTGGTCGGTCGTCACAGTCGTCTCCACGACGCGTCGGGCCGGCGCGAGGGCACCGGGCAGGAGGGCTCCGCCGGCCGTACGGACGAGGTGTCCGTCGACCGTCCAGCCGGGCCGCTTCGGCGCCGGGGTGCGCAGCGCGTCGACGGCGTCCCGGCCCCGGAAGAGCCAGGCGGTGCGCACTGGCTGCCCGGCGACGGCGAGCCGGGCGAGGGCGTCGAGCCAGCCGGCCAGGCCGCTGTCGGCCCGGGGTTCGCAGGCGACCGTGCGGTGCGGGCGGTCGCCGAGGATCTGGCCGACGAGCCGGGTGAGGACCGTGCCCGGGCCCGCCTCGACGAAGATCCGCGCACCTGCCTCGTACATCGCCTCGATCTGCGCGGCGAAGGCCACCGGGGCGCCGATCTGGGCGGCGAGCCCGGCGCGCACGGCGTCGGGGTCCGGCGGGTACGGCGTGGCGGTGCGGTTGGCCCAGACGGGGAACTCGGGGGCGCGGACCGGCTTGTCCCCGAGCACCTTGGCGAACCGCTCCCCCGCGGCCGCCACCAGCGGGCTGTGGAAGGCGCAGGCCACCGGGATGCGGCGGGCGCCGAGCCCGCTGGCGCGCAGCGCCCGTACGGCGGTGTCGACGTCCGCCGTGGGTCCGGAGATCACGGTCTGCTCGGGCGAGTTGACGTTCGCGACGACGACCGACCCGGGTGCCCCGGCCGTGTGCAGGGCGCGGACGACGGTGTCGGCGGGGGCGCCCACGGCGGCCATGGTGCCGGGCTCGTCGCCGGCCGCCGCCAGGATCGCTCCGGCCCGCTCGGCGCTCAGCTCCAGCAGGGTCTCCGGGTCGAGGGCGCCGGCCGCGGCGAGGGCGGCCAGCTCGCCGTAGCTGTGCCCGGCGGCGAGGTCCGGGTGGACGCCGGCCGAGGTGAGGAAGGCGTGGGCGGCGAGGCCGGTGATGCCGAGGGCGGGCTGTGCCGTCCGGGTGTCGGTGAGCGCGGCCCGGTGGCGGTCACGGGCGGTGTCGTCGAAGGCGGCCGGCGGGAAGAGGCGGTCGGCGTGGGCGCGGCCGAGGTGCAGGTAGTGCCGCAGTTCGGGCAGGGCGATCAGCAGCTCGGCGAGCATGCCGGTGCGCTGGCTGCCCTGGCCGGGGAAGAGGAAGGCGACCTGGCCGGCGGCCGGGTCCGACAGGTGTGTCCCCGTGCCCGGCTCACCGGACAGCACGCGCCGCAGGTGCGCGACCAGTTCCCCGGTGTCGCGGGCCACGAACGCCGCCTGGACCGGCTCGTGGGAGGTGTCGGCGCGGCGGGCCGCGGCGAGGGCGAGGTCGCGCAGCCGCCAGGGGCTGCCGTCGGACTCGGCGGCCCGGAGGAGTTCCTCGGCGTCCCGGCGGGCCGCCGGCATGTCCCGGCCGCGGAAGAGGAACAGCTCGGCGGGCCAGGCGTCCAGGGCCTGCCGGGGCGGCGGTGCGTCCGCGTACGCGGCCAGTACGGCATGGAAGTTGGTGCCGCCGAAGCCGAACGCGCTGACCCCGGCGAGGCGTTCGGCGGCCGGTGCCGCCCAGGGCCGGGCGCGGGTGTGGAAGACGAACGGGCTGTCGTCCTCGTCCCAGGCCGGGTTGGGCCGCTCCAGGTGCAGGGTGGGCGGCTTGACGCCGGTGTACAGCGCCAGGGTGGCCTTGATCAGCCCGGCGAGTCCGGCGGCGCACTTGGTGTGCCCGATCTGCGACTTGACCGAGCCGAGCGCACAGCCGCCGGTCGCCGCACCTGCCTCGGCGAACACCTCGCCCAGCACGGTGAGTTCGGTGCGGTCGCCGACGACGGTCCCGGTGCCGTGCGCCTCCACCAGCCCGACCGCGGCGGGCGGGACACCGGCGTTGCGGTACGCCCGCTGGAGCGCGGCCCGCTGGCCTTCGGGGCGGGGCGCGGTCAGGCCGAGGGAGCGGCCGTCGCTGGCGGAGCCGAGGCCCTTGACCACGCCGTAGATCCGGTCGCCGTCGCGTTCGGCGTCCGCGAGCCGCTTGAGGACCACGCAGGCCACGCCCTCGCCGAGGGCGATGCCGTCGGCGGAGGCGTCGAACGCGCGGGACCGGCCGGTCGGCGAGAGCGCGTGGACGGAAGAGAACAGGACGTAGTCGTTGATGCCGTTGTGCAGGTCGGCGCCGCCGCACAGCACGAGGTCGCTGGTGCCGCAGACGAGTTCCTTGCAGGCGACGTCCAGCGCGGCGAGCGAGGAGGCGCAGGCGGCGTCGACGGTGTAGTTGGCGCCGCCGAGGTCGAGGCGGTTGGCGATCCGGCCGGAGATGACGTTGGCGAGCATGCCGGGGAAGGAGTCCTCGGTGAGCCGGGGCAGCTGGTCGTCCAGGGCGTCGGGGACCTTGCCGTAGTACGACGGCAGGACGGCGCGCAGGGTGACGGCGTTGGACAGGTCGCTGCCGGCCTCGGCGCCGAAGACGACGGAGGTGCGGGAGCGGTCGAACTCCCGCCCCTGGTCACCGTATCCGGCATCGTCCAGTGCTCTGCGGGCCGCCTCCAGGGACAGCAGCTGGACGGGTTCGATGCTGCCGAGGGAGGCGGGCGGGATGCCGTAGCGCAGCGGGTCGAAGGGGACGGGTGGCAGGAAGCCGCCCCATCGGGACGCCGTGTGG
Organism: Streptomyces sp. NPDC088810; assembly: GCF_044750305.1. Classification (NCBI taxonomy): domain Bacteria; kingdom Bacillati; phylum Actinomycetota; class Actinomycetes; order Kitasatosporales; family Streptomycetaceae; genus Streptomyces; species Streptomyces sp. NPDC088810. The sequence goes on along the minus strand of NZ_JBIVJQ010000003.1, from coordinate 70,457 downwards.
CCGGCGGTGTGGTGCACGGCGGGGTCCCAGCGGCCGGGCGGGACCTCGGTGACGGCGTCGCGTCCGGTGACGATGTTCGCCCAGAAGGCGGCGAGGTCGGGGGCCTGCGGGAACATGCACGCCATGCCGACGATCGCGATGTCGAGCGGTGGGGGCGGCGGGGGTTCGGGGGTGGCGCGGGCGCCGGGGAGCGTGGCTCGGGCCTGCGCGGCCGGTGTCACCCGGTCGTCCTGCGCGGCCTGTACGGCCCGTGCGGTCAGGAAGTCGGCCGCGCCGTCGGTCACCGCGTGGTGGAGGGCCGCCACGGTGGTGGGTGCCGAGCGCAGGACGGCGACCTGGCCCGCCATGAACAGCCCGTCGGTCAGCTGGCGTTCCTCGCCGGCGTCCTGCAACTCGCCGTCGTCGGCGCGGGTCAGGCCCTTGCTGGCGAGGCGCAGCCGGCCGACGTTGAGCCGCTCCAGCTGTTCCCACACCTCCCGGTCGGGCAGGCCTTCGGCCCGTAACGCGGCCTCCCGGTCGCGGTAGTCGCGGGTGAACGGGCTGGGCACGCAGCGGGTCGCGTGCCCGGGCGCGGTCTCCAGCAGGGCGGTCCCGGTGGCGGCGAGGACCTGGCGCTGGAACAGCGGCCGGACGGCCCCGTGGGTGACGGCCTCCTCGGTGAACAGGTAGGCGGTGCCCATGAGGACGCCGACGGCGGCGCCCCGGGCGGTGAGCGGGGCGGCCAGCGCGGCGACCATGGCCGCCGACCGCGCGTCGTGGACACCGCCCGCGAAGAACAGCTCCAGCCGTGCCGGCTGCTCCCCGGCCTCCGCCAGGAAGTCCGCCAGGACGGCGAGTTGGGCCTCCCAGAGCGGAAAGGACGCCCGGGGGCCGACGTGCCCGCCGCACTCGGACCCCTCGAACACGAACCTGCGCGCGCCCGCGTCGAGGAACTGGCGCAGCAGCCCCGGCGAGGGCACGTGCAGGAAGGTACGGATCCCGGCCCGCTCCAGCGCCTCGGCCTGGGCGGGCCGGCCGCCCGCGATGATCGCGTGCGTGGGCCGCAGCTCGCGTACGGCGTCCAGCTGGGCGGCGCGGATGTCCTCGGGCGCGAAACCGAGCACGCCCACGCCCCAGGGCCGGCCGTCGAGCACGGCCCGCGCCCCGGTGAGCAGGTCCCGGGTCCGGGCGCCGTCGGCCAGGGCCAGCGCGAGGAACGGCAGCGCTCCGTCCTCGGCCACGGCGGCGGCGAATCCGGCCTGGTCGCTGACCCGTGTCATGGGCCCCTGGGCGACCGGCAGCCGGGTGCCGAGCGCCCGGCTCATGGCCGACCCGGGCCGCAGGGCCGTACCCGCCGGTGGCGCCCCGGCCCCGATGACCTCGTGCATCGCCGCCGACAGTCCGCGCACGACCCCGCGCACATCGCGCCACCGCTCGGCGAACCGGACGGCGAGGCAGCCGTCCTGGCCCACCGGGAGCAGCCGGCCGTGCGGCTCGCGGGCGCCGAGCAGGGAGGCGACCGCTTGAGGGTCGTCGGCGGGCGGCTGCGGCGCGCCGGGGCCGCGGCGCCGCAGCACCCGGTGTCCGCCGAGCAGTACGGTCTCCGAGCCGTCCAGGGACCGCAGTACCGCCCGGACCGCCTCGGGCAGCTCCGACTCGGCGAGCAGGGCCAGTTGGCTGTCGAGGACGACACCGGCCGCGCCGCCGGCCACGGCGGCCGCGGCCGTGCGCGGGCCGATGCCCCCGCAGGCCCAGACCGACAGGCCGGTCAACTCCTCTTCCGCCAGCAGCTGTTGCAGGAGGACGAACGTGCTCAGCTCGCCGACCCGGCCGCCGCTCTCGCAGCCCCGGGCGATCAGCCCCAGGGCGCCCGCACGGACGGCGGCACGAGCCTGCCCGAGGTCGGTCACCTCCGCCAACACCCGGGTGTCGGTGGGTAGGTCGGCTGCCGTCCAGGGTGCGTCCGGGGTCAGGACCACGGTGTCGACGGCACCGCCGAGGTCCGTGGGGGTGAGGGCGCAGCGCCCGGTCACCCGTATGCCGAAGGGGCCCGGCGCGGCCCGTCTCAGCCGGGACAGCTGCTCGCGGGCTCTTCGGTCACCGGTACCCAGGTCCAGGACACCGAGCGCGCCGGCCGCGGTGGCGGCGGCGGCGAGGGCGGCGTCGGGTTCTCCGAACGGGGTGAGGCACAGGATCAGGTCGTGGGCACGCACAGGGGAGGTCATGATGCTCCGGCACGATCGGCGGGGACAGCACGGTGGGGGGTACGCGCGGCGAGACACTCTGGTGCGAGGGCAACGGAAACTAGCGAGGTCCTTACTCGCGGGTCAATAACGGCGCAGCCTTTGCGTGTACGGGGGCGCCGATCCGGCCAGCGCGCCGAATTCCCCGCAAGCGGCGCCAAATCCAGCCGATTCCCTGCACGGGCACGGGCGCGGGACCGGCCGGTCGCGTACGCGGCACCGGCACAAGCCCGGCAAACCGTCCGCCCACCCCGCCGCGCGCTCATCCCCGCGCCGCGCGACCCGACATCCGGTCGCCTTCTGTAGATTCCGAATGACGTCGGCCCGGTGGCTCGAACCGAACCGACGGGAAACGGACAAGGGGCGCGGGGGCGCCGTACGTGCGGGGGCACCCCGTGCCGGGCGCCCCCGTCCCCAGGTCAGCCGAGCACCGCCCGCACGGCCCCCGCCACGACACCGCCGTCCCCGGCGACCGGCTCCGTCAGCGTGTCGACGACCGGAGCCACGAGGTCCTCCGCCTTCTGTACGGCCCCGGCTCCGGCGGCCGGTCGCTCCGCCTCCGCGGCGCGGATGTGCGCGACCCGGGGCTCGTCCCGCTCCCCCGTCGGCCCCGGTCTGCCGCGCGAGGCGCCGCCGTCCTCCCGCTCACGCCCGGCAGAGCGCCCGGCCCCGCCCGTCGACGGCCCGGGCCGCCCGGCGCCGGACCGGCCATGCCCGGCGGGTGTGTCCGGTACCGCGTCGGAACGCGGCCGGCCGCCGGCCGCCGCCGGCTCCAGCACCCACCGCTGCCGGGCCGAACCGTCGCGTTCCGCCACCTCGACCCGGGTGCCGGAACGGCCGGATCCGGCTGCGAGGGCCAGACCGTGGTGCCAGCGCGGCAGGATCTCGCCGCGCACCGTGAAGTCGTACGACACCTCCCCGGCGGGCACGACGCAGCCGGCCAGCGTGACGCTCTTCGTACCGGGGTCGGCGGCGAGGCACAGGGTGGGGTCGGCGGCGCTGCGCAGCAGGCCGTCGTCCTGGTACGACCACTGCTGCGCGGGGGCTGCCGTGCACAGGGCGAGCCGGACACCGGCGCCCGCCTCGACCCGCTCGCCGCGCACCGCCAGGCAGCGCCCGGAGGCCAGGCCGCGCAGGGTGCCGTGGGCCGGCTCGGCGGGTTCGCCGACCGAGGCGGTGGCGGGCGAGGGGGCGGGCCGTGCGCCGGTGCCGCTCGGCCGCGGAGTGCCGCCGGCGGGGGCGCCCCAGGTGGCGGCCGGGCCGGGGACAGCGTTGTCATCGGACCAGCCGCGGACCACGAGGACGGTGGCGAGCAGGGCCAGGGAGGTGAGTCCGACGACGCCGAGGGCGAGGGCCTTGCGGTGGCGGTTCTCCGGTCCGGTGCGGTGCCGGCCGCCGGAGACCGGCGGGGCGGCCGGCGGCGCCTGCGGGGGCGGAGGCGGCCACTCCTCGGGGGCGCCGCGGCCGGGCCGCGAGTCGAGGTAGCGCCGGGCGCCCCAGCCGAGCACGGTCTCGGCGAGCAGCAGAGGCAGGGCTCCGTCGAAGTGGCCGAGCTGTTCGGCGGCGTGCCGGCAGTGGCGGCAGACCGTCAGATGCCGGCGCACGTCCGGCAGCAGGGTGCCGCCGCGGCGGATGGGGACGTCGAGGAGCCGGTTGTAGAAGCGGCATTCCTGGGTGGGTGCGAGTTCGCGGTGGGCGCGTACGCAACCGGCGCGGAATTGCTCGCGGGCCTGCTCCAGGGCGGTCGTGGCGTCGGCCGGGTCGATGCCCAGCAGACCAGCGGGTATGTTTATGGGTTCGGCTTCGACCTCGGTGTGCCAGAGAAGGCATTGCGCGGCGCCGGGAAGGGCCCGGAATGCGCGGGCGGCGAGCTGCCTGCTTTCCGGCGGGCCGGGCTTTGTGGCGCGCAGCCCGCGGCCGCCGGTGGTTTTGCGCAATTCCGACAGGGCGATGCAGGCGACGTCGTCCGCGGCCCAGGCGCGGACGATGTCCCGGACGGCGACGAGCAGATGGGGGCGCAGGGCGCCGCCGGTCACCCCGCTCGGCATGCGGCCGAGCACGTGGTGGAAGGCCGCGGTGGCCACCAGCTGGGCGGTGGGCCCGGCGGCGGCCAGGCAGACCACGGCGTAGTCGCGGGTGGCCCGCCAGTGCCGGGCGAGCAGCAGCGCGACGGCGTGATGACGGCCGTCGTCCGGGCCGCTCAGCCGGGCGAGGAGAGCGCGGTCGGGCTCCCCGGTCGTGCCGGGCAGGGGCGGGTGGGGCGGGCGTGGGGGGTAAGGGGACTGCACGGAACCATTTCCTTTCCAGCCGCAGGACCGCATGCGCAAGGGGGTCCTGTCGGAAAGCAGTGCCTGATTGGTGCATACCTAAAGGGCCGGCCTCGACGTCGACGTCTGCCTTTGCCCTCCCGTGGGGAGGCTCACCTTGACACACGCTGCTCACCGGAAACAAGAAGCGGGAATGCCCCCGGCGGCAAAGGCGGGGAATTACCCAATGGTTACCGCGGGTATCCTCTGGGGGCGGGCTGAACAGCGGTCAACTGCCGTCCCGCAAAAGCCGGATGGCAGACGAAATCTCCGCCTTCCGGCACGCTCACGCACGTCGGCCGGAGCAGCCCGCGGTACGGCGCTGCTCCGGCCTGCACGGTGACCGTGGTCCTGCGGCTCACTTCCCCTGGTCGGTCGGCCGGAGGGTCCACAGGACGCTCATCTCGCCGGTGACGGCGCCGTCCGCGCGCCGGATCTCGATCGACACGGGGAACTCGGGGCGCTGCCCCGCGTCCAGTTCGGCGACGACCTCGGCGGCCGGGCGGCCCAGCGTGGCGGTCGCGGTGACGGCCCCCATCGCCAGCTTCTTGTAGGCGATCTCGGCCCGCACGGCGAGCGGTACGGCGCGCGAGAGCTGGTCCCCGAAGGCGGCCAGCACGATGGCGCCGCTGGCCGACTCCCCGAGGGTGAACATCGCACCGGCGTGCGGGCCGCCCACGTGGTTGTGGTACGCGCCCTGGTCCGGCAGGGACACCACGGCCTTGTCGGGCGTGGTCTCCAGGAACTCGAGGTTCAGCGTCCGGGCCATGGGCACGGTGGCGGCGAGCATCTCGCCGATCGACATCTGGTCTGCGCTCATGCCCGTCATGTTACTCACGAGTAGCGAAGGCTGGCCAGTGAGGCCCACTAGGGTTACGGGCCATGTGGCCAGATCAGCAGCCGCCAGGGGGCGCGCAGAACCCGCAGCACGACCAGCACAACCCGTACCAGCAGCCGGGCTATCAGCAGCCGAACCCGTACCAGCAGCCCGGATACCAGCAGTACCCGCAGGCCGGCTCGTACGGGCAGCAGGGGCAGCCCGGCCCGCACGGACAGCAGCAGTGGGGGCAGCCCCCGACGGCGCCGGTGCCCGAGCCCCCGCAGGGCGGCGGCGGCCGTACCAAGCTGATCGCGATCATCGCGGCCACGGCCGTCGTGGTCACCGCCGCCGTGACCGGCTATCTGGTGCTGGGCGGCTCGAAGGACGACGAGGCGCACAACGGCAAGGGCGGACAGAGCACGAGCCCGTCGCCGACCGGCTCCTCGCCCGCCTCGCCCACCTCGACCGCGACGGACAACCCGCGCTCCGGCGAGTCGGAGAAGCCGACGGTCCCCGGCTGGAAGGTCGTGGTCAACCCCAAGTACGGCACCGCCTTCGAGGTACCGGCCGACTGGGAGGTGGAGCGGCCCGGCACCTTCTCCTTCTTCCAGGACGAGCAGAAGGGCGACGGCTCGGCGTACATCGGCTTCTCCGGCGCCACGTTCCTGAAGCCGGAGTACTGCACCTCCGACGACAACGGCTACAAGGCGTCGCACGCGCTCGCGGGCAGCGGCACGAAGGGCGAGAACGGTGCCAAGGACACCGCGAGCATCGCCCGCGGCGACTCGGCCACCTTCGCGTTCGGCGGGTACACCGACCAGTCGGAGGCCGCCAAGAAGTACCTGCGGATCGGCAAGGCCAAGCCCTTCACGACGACCTCGGGCGTCAAGGGCAGCGTCGCGACGTCGTACGTCGTCGGCGTGCCGAAGAAGAACAAGTGCGACACCGACGGCAAGGCCGTCACGTTCGCCTTCAAGAACTCCACGGGCAGCTTCGTCTCCTGGACGCTCTACGGCGCCAAGGGCGTCAAGGACGAACTGTCCGACGCGACGATCGACAAGATCCTCACCACGGTGCGCCTGCACGGCGACCCGATCGTGGACTGACCGGACCCGGCACCGGGCGGCGGGCAGGACCGGCCGGCCCGGCGGTGTCAGCCGATGCCGAACGCCCCGTCGGGGGGTTCGGGTGAGGGCACCGCTTCGGTGTCCTCGACCGGCCGGGCCGAGCCGATGAACCCGCGTACCGCCGGGCCGTGTTCGACCCGCGCCGGAAAGGCGTCCGCCGCGGCCCGGCGGGCGACCGCGGCGACGTCCAGCGGCCGGTGCGAGGCCACGACCACCGCGTTGCCGAACCGCCGCCCGCGCAGCACCGCCGGCTCGGCGATCAGCGCCGTCTCCTCGAACACGGCGGCCAGATTGGCCAGTTGGGAGCGGAGGAAGCCGAACGGCGCCGCGTCCGCGAGGTTCGCGACATAGACCCCGCCGGGCCGCAGCACCCGCTCGGCCTGGCGGACGTAGGGCAGCGTGGTCAGGTGCGCCGGCACCCGGGACCCGCCGAACACGTCGGCGACCAGCACATCGGCGTGGTCGTCCGGCGCCTCCTCCAGCCAGGCCCGGGCGTCGGCCGCGTGCAGTGCGACACCCGAGCCCTCCGGCAGCGGCAACTGCTCGGTGACCAGTTCCAGCAGCCCCCGGTCGGCCTCGACCACGTCCTGCCGGGACCCGGGCCGGGTGGCGGCCACATAGCGGGGCAGCGTCAGCGCACCCCCGCCGAGGTGCACCACGTCCAGCGGCGCGCCCTCCGCGCAGACGGCGTCCAGAACGAACCCCAGCCGCCGGGCGTACTCGAACTCCAGGTACGCCGGGTCGTCGAGATCGACGTACGACTGCGGCGCCCCGTCGACGGTGAGCAGCCAGGCCCGCTCCCGGTCGACATCGGGCATCAGCTTGGCGGTGCCGTGGTCGGTGGTGCGGGAAACGGGTATCTGCTCGGTCACCCGTTCATTGTGACGCGCGAGGGAAGGGTGCGGGGAACCGCGCGGCCGGCCAGGACGGCCCCGCGGTCCCCCACGCACCTCGTTCTCACTCCACCGTGGTCACCGTTCCCGCTCCCACCGTGCGCCCGCCCTCACGGACGGCGAACCCGAGCCCCGGCTCCAGCGGCACCTCCCGCCCCAGCTCGACGGTCATCTCCACCGTCTCCCCGGGCCGGGCGACCGCGACCTCGCCGAGGTCCACGTCCCCGACGACGTCCGCCGTCCGGATGTAGAACTGCGGCCGATAACCGGTGGAGACCGGCGTCGTACGACCCCCCTCACGCCCGGACAGCACGTACACCCGCGCGGTGAAGCGGCGGCTCGGCACCACACTCGCCGGCGCCGCAACCACGTGCCCGCGCCGTACGGCGTCCCGGGGCACGCCCCGCAGCAGCAGCGCCACGTTGTCCCCGGCCTGCGCCTCCTCCATCGGCTTGCCGAAGGTCTCGAGGCCGGTCACCACGGTCTGGACGTCCGCGCCGAGCACGTCGACCCGGTCGCCGACCCGGACCACTCCTCTCTCGACCGCACCGGTCACGACGGTCCCCCGCCCGGTGATGGTGAGCACGTTCTCGACGGGCAGCAGGAACGGCGCGTCGAGGTACCGCTCCGGCATCGGCACGTACGTGTCCACGGCGTCGAGCAGCGCCTCCACGGACGCCGTCCAGCGCGGGTCGCCCTCCAGGGCCCTCAGCCCGGACACCCGTACGACGGGTACGGCGTCGCCCGGGTAGCCCTGGGAGGAGAGCAGGTCGCGGACCTCCAGCTCGACCAGGTCGGTCAGCTCCTCGTCCCCGGCGTCGGCCTTGTTCAGCGCGACCACGATGTGGTCGACGCCCACCTGCCGGGCGAGCAGCACGTGTTCGGCGGTCTGCGGCATGATCCCGTCGAGCGCGGAGACGACGAGGATGGCCCCGTCGAGCTGGGCGGCGCCGGTGACCATGTTCTTGACGTAGTCGGCGTGGCCCGGCATGTCGACGTGGGCGTAGTGCCGGGTGTCGGTCTCGTACTCGACGTGGGCGATGTTGATGGTGATGCCGCGGGCGGCCTCCTCCGGGGCGCGGTCGATGCGGTCGAACGGCACGAAGGTGCCGGTGCCGCGCTCGGCGAGGACCTTGGTGATGGCGGCGGTCAGGGTCGTCTTGCCGTGGTCGACGTGACCCATGGTGCCGATGTTCAGGTGCGGCTTGGTGCGCACGTAGGCCGTTTTGGACATGGCTGTACCTCGAAGCCTCTCGGGCGTGACGAAGGATGCGGGACCCCGGGGACTCGCCGACCCTCCCCCTGCGGGGTCCGCCGGACGATCCGGAGAGGGTCAGCTTCGGGCGCCGTCGACAGCGGCCACGAGGATGAGGACGGCAGCCTTCGGCGCATCCGCGACGGCGGATGCTGCGAGGAGGAAGGCGTACCGGAACATGGGGTCGATCATTGCCGACGGTCCGTCCGGCGTCGAATGGTTTTCGGGGCGGGTGAGTGCGGGCTCACGGCGCTCACACGGGATCGTCGGTTAGGGTCACCGGATGCTCGATGCCAACCGCTCTGGCACCGCCACGGCCTCTCCCCGGGCCGCCGCCACCCTCCTGTCCCCCTACGCCCGCCTGTCCCTGCTGCTCGCGCTGCTCGCGGGCGCCGCCGTCTGTGTGCTGCTGTTCGAGCCGCAGCGGCTGCTGACGCACGGCTTGCCGCCGCAGCTCGGCGGGGCCGCGGCGGCGGTCGTGTTCGCGGCGGCGTACGGCCTGTGCACGGTGGCGTTCGTACCGCGCCCCTTGCTGAACCTGGCCGCGGGCGCGCTGTTCGGCTCCCAGCTGGGGCTGGCGACGGCGCTCGCGGGCACGGTGCTCGGTGCCGGGGTCGCGTTCGGTCTGGGCCGGATGCTCGGGCAGGACGCGCTGCGCCCGCTGCTGCGGGGCCGCTGGCTGAAGGCGGCCGACGGGCAGCTGAGCCGGCACGGGTTCCGCTCCATGCTGGCCGTCCGGCTCTTCCCGGGCGTGCCGTTCTGGGCGGCGAACTACTGCGCGTCCGTCTCCCGCATGGGCTGGCTGCCGTTCCTGCTGGCGACGGGGCTCGGCTCGATCCCGAACACGGCCGCCTACGCGGTCGCCGGCGCCCGCGCCTCGGCACCGACCTCCCCCGCCTTCCTGGTCGCCATGGCCTGCATCGCCGTACCGGCGCTGGCGGGCACCGTGGTGGCCTGGCGCAAACGCCACCAGCTGCGCGGCCGGTGAGCCGACGCGCCCGTCCGTCGAGGAGGACTTGCGAGGTGGTCCAGCGTCATCGCCGTGGCCGGCACGCTGCTCGGCGGGGCGTTCACCGCGCTGCTCCAGTCCCGGCGTGAGCGGACCGCCCGCGCCGAGCGGAGGGCAGAGGCGCTGCGGGTGGCGCTGGGCTAACTGGTGGCGGCCCTGGGCGACCACCGGCGTGCCCTGTGGCACCGCGAGGACCTGCGGCTGAACGGCGCGAGCGCGGAGGCCGTCGAGGCGGCGCGGGCCGCGTCGCACGCCACCCGCTCCGCCGTGACCGCCCCCTTGGTCGCGGTCTCGGTCCTCGGCCCCTCCCTCACCGAACCGGCCCGCAGGGCCGCCCTGGCCGCGTTCGACCTGCGCGACGCCCCCGACCACACCGCACTGGCCGACCGCCGCGAGGCCGCCATCACGGCGACCGGCGACCTGGTAGCCGCCGCCGGACGAGCCATGGCCCGGTGACCGTCCGACGGCCGCGGTGAACCACGGCGCAGCGAGGGCACCGCCGACCCGGTCGACCGACTCGGTACGAGGGGTGGCGTCGTCGGCGACGTCGCTGCAGGCGGCGCACCCGCCCGGTCAGACGCCTTCCAGGATCATCGCGTTGGCCAGTCCGCCCGCTTCGCACATGGTCTGGAGGGCGTAGCGGGCACCGTGTTCGCGCATGGCGTGGACCAGGGTCGTGGTCAGCCGGGTGCCGCTCGCGCCGAGCGGGTGGCCGAGGGCGATCGCGCCGCCGTGCACGTTGACCTTGGCGAGGTCGGCGCCGGTCTCCTGCTGCCAGGCGAGGACCACGCTGGAGAAGGCCTCGTTGACCTCGAACAGGTCGATGTCGCCCAGTTCCAGGCCGGCCCGGCGCAGCACCTTTTCCGTCGCCGGGATCACCCCGGTGAGCATCAGCAGCGGGTCGGAGCCGGTCACGGCGAAGCTGTGCAGGCGGGCCAGCGGGCGCAGGCCGAGCCGGGCCGCGGTGTCGCTGGAGGTGATGAGGACGGCGGAGGCGCCGTCGTTGACGGGGCTGGCGTTGCCCGCGGTGACGTTCCACTCGATCTGCGGGAAGCGCTCGGCGAAGCCGGGGTCGTGGTAGGCGGCCTTGAGGCCGGCGAGGATCTCCGGGGTGGTGTCCGGGCGGACGCACTCGTCGCGGGCGACGCCGTCGAGCGGCGCTACCTCGGCGTCGAAGAGCCCGCTGCGCCACGCGGCGGCGGCCTTGCGGTGCGAGGAGACGGCGAACTCGTCCATCCGCGCGCGCGTGAGGGACCACTTGGCGGCGATGAGTTCGGCGCTGATCCCCTGCGGGACCAGGCCCTCCGGGTAGCGCTCGGCGACGCCGGGCCCGAACGGGTCCTTGCCTTCGGGCACGTTGGACCACATCGGCACCCGGCTCATCGACTCCACCCCGCAGGCCACCACGAGGTCGTACGCGCCCGAGATCACGCCCTGCGCGGCGAAGTGCACCGCCTGCTGGGAGGAGCCGCACTGGCGGTCGACGGTGGTCGCCGGGACCGACTCGGGCAGGCCGGCGGCGAGGACGGCGTACCGGGTGGTGTTCATGGCCTGCTCGCCGACCTGGTCGACGGTGCCGCCGATCACGTCGTCGATCAGCGCCGGGTCGACGCCGGAGCGCTCGACCAGGGTGCGCAGGGTGTGCGCGAGGAGCTGTACGGGGTGGACGTGGGCGAGGGAGCCGTTCGGCTTGCCCTTGCCGATCGGGGTGCGTACGGCTTCGACGATGACTGCGTCTCGCATGGGACGGGCCTCCAGCGGTGATCGGAAGGGCTACCAGTGAGTAGGAAATCCGAACTCACCATAGCTCTGTGAGTTGGAAAATCAAACCCTCCTCTAGACTGAGTCGCATGGCCGCCACGAAGGACCCGCGCCCCTGCTCCATCGCCGACACCCTCGCGGTGGTCGGGGAGAAGTACTCGCTGCTCGTCCTGCGCGAGGTGTGCCTGGGCAACGGCCGCTTCGACCAGCTCGTGCGCAACACCGGCGCCCCGCGCGACATCCTGTCCGCCCGGCTGCGCCGGCTCGTGGAGGCCGGCATCCTCACCAAGCGCCCCTACAGCGAGCGCCCGCAGCGCTTCGAGTACCGGCCCACGCAGGCGGGCCTGGAGCTGGAGCCGGTCCTGATGACCCTCAAGGAGTGGGGCGACCGCCACCTCCGCAAGGGCGCCGACCTGCCGATGGCCGTCGAGCACGCCTGCGGCCACGAACTGGTGCCGGTGGTCACCTGCCAGGCCTGCGGCGACCCCGTGCGCCACGAGGACCTGACGGCCCGTCCCCAGGCCCCGGGCTGGAGCCTGACCGGACCGACGGCCGCGTAACCGGGGCCCCGCCCGCACCAACCCGACGGCCGCCCGCCGGCCGCCCGGCCCCTGGTGCCGCACTGCCGGCGGGGCCCGCTACGCTTCGTCCGTCACATGATCACCTCTTCTCCGAACAGCGCTTGGACGCCATACCTTCATGTCTTGGTTTGAATCCCTCGTCCTCGGACTCGTCCAGGGGCTGACCGAGTTCCTGCCCGTCTCCTCCAGTGCGCACCTGCGGCTGACCGCGGCGTTCTCGGGCTGGAAGGACCCGGGCGCGGCCTTCACGGCGATCACGCAGATCGGCACGGAGACCGCGGTGCTCATCTACTTCCGCAAGGACATCGGCCGGATCATCTCGTCGTGGTTCCGCTCGCTGTTCGACAGGACGATGCGGCACAACCACGACGCGCAGATGGGCTGGCTGGTGATCGTCGGCTCCATCCCGATCGGGGTGCTGGGCGTGACGCTGAAGGACCAGATCGAGGGGCCGTTCCGCGATCTGCGGGTCACCGCCACCATGCTCATCGTCGTCGGCCTGGTCATCGGCATCGCCGACCGGTTGGCGGCCCGCGACGAGACCGGCGGCCGGCACCGGGCGCCCAAGCAGCGCAAGACGCTGGAGAACCTCGGCGTCAAGGACGGCCTGGTCTTCGGCCTCTGCCAGGCCTGCGCCCTCATCCCGGGCGTCTCCCGCTCCGGCGCGACGATCAGCGGCGGCCTGTTCATGGGGTACAGGCGCGAGGCCGCGGCCCGCTACTCGTTCCTGCTCGCCATCCCGGCCGTCCTCGCCTCCGGCGCCTTCGAGGTGAAGGACTCGCTGGGCGAGGGCCATGTGGACTGGCCGCCGACCCTGTTCGCGACGGTGATCGCGTTCGCCTCGGGATACGCGGTCATCGCGTGGTTCATGAAGTGGATCTCCAACAAGAGCTTCATGCCGTTCGTCTGGTACCGCCTCGCCCTCGGCATCGTGATCATCGCCCTGGTCGGCGCGGGCGTGCTCAGCCCGCACGCGGCGGAGTCGGCGGGCTAGGGCCGCCCACCCTCCCGGTTTCGGACATCTTCCGCGCCCCGGCGGCCCGCCTATGACCTGGGCAACTTCCAAGGACCGCACGGCAGTTTGCCGCTACGGACGGATGACCGGGCGGCGCCGGTGACCAACCCCATACCGTCTGCGTAGCCATGCGGTAGCGCACCGTCAGTGCTTGCGCCTAGGCTGTTCCGCATGTCCCCCGAATCCCCGTCCCCTGGTTCCGTGCGGTCTGCCGCCGAGGTGAACGAGCAGATCCGGGCGCTGTGGCTGCGTGCGGGCGGCACCCTGTCGGCACAGGAGCGCGCGGAGTACGAACTGTTGGTGATCGAGTGGGCCGAGGCGATCCGCGCACGGGTCATCGAGGCGGCCTGACCCCGGCCGTCCCGCAAGCGTCCCGCCACATCCCCGCGGGCACCCCGCCGTACCGCTCACGCCCGCACGTGCGCGAGCACCTCGTCGGCCGCCGGATACGGCGGCTCCACCGGCAACAGCGCGCTCGCCCGCTCCCGTTCGCCCGCCCGCACCAGCGCGTGGATCTCCGTGGCCAGCGGGGTGACGTCCTCGATGCCGACGATCCACTCGTCGGCGTACCGCGCCGCCGCCTCCCCGGCGAGGCCGAGCTGCAGGGACCGGTGCGGCAGCGGGTTCAGGTGCAGGTCCCGCTCCGGGTCCCACTGGACGCGCGCCGGGCTGCGCGCCAACTCCCGCTTCCAGGCGGCCTGGTCCGGGTGCAGGGCGGGCACGTAGTGGGACAGGCAGGCGTGGCGCAGGGCCCACTCGAAGCCCTCGCGGCTGATGTCGACGGCGAGGACGGTCTCCTGCCCCTCCTTGGTGCCCCAGCCGCAGCGGTACATCATCCACAGGAAGGACGGCTTGATCCACGTCAAGCCGCGTTCACAGACCTTTGCTGGACGGAGCGGCGGCGTTCTGATCTCTCCGCGGACTCCCGCGTGGTTGTCCTGGCTGGCAGGATGGTCAACGTGGAGATCATTCCAGGACAAGGCGTGGCCCTCGTCAGAATCGGCGATCCGCGCTCACAGGTCGAGGAGCGCGTCGGGTCTCCGTATCACGGCCCGGGCGGACAGCGCGCCGTCTACTCCGCCTCCCCCACGCTGGTGATCACCTACGCGGCTGACGAGACGGTCGAACTCGTGGAGATCGGCTACAGCGGCGAAGGCGGCGATACCGAAGCGCACTACGAAGGGGTTCAGCTGACCTATCGCTTTCTGGATGACGTCGTCGCAGACCTCCACGCCCTGGGGCACTCGAGCACGCCCTCAGACATCGGCCACGACTTCCACGCCGGCTTCTCCGTGTGGTCCATGCACTCGTTGTGGGCGCGTGACCTCGAACTGGAGGCGGGCGAGGACGACGAACGTGCGGTCTCCGAAGGAGTCTCGGTGGCGCCGTATACCTACTTCACCGAAGGATAGGGCGAGGCAGGGAAGTGGCGGGTATGCCCGGGGAGCGAACGCACTCCGATGCCACCCCTCCGCGGCTCAGCCGGTGTGCCGGTCCGTGGAGAGTAGCCACTGCCAACGGTGACGTTCCGTAACGAGGGTGGCGGCCACGAGGAGAGACACGAGGATTGCCGCATAGATGGGCCATGCCAACCATGCGGCGATCGCGGCAGCAGCGAGCTGGAGCAGCACAAGCAGGATCGTGACCATACCCGAGACAGGGATGATCACCTGCGCCTTGTCTCCCGGAGTGGAGAAGACGGTCGGGAGGCCGATCAGCACCACCACCGCCAAGACGGCAAGCAGCCATGAATACCTGGACAGGACCCAGGGAGTGGCCACCCAGGCGACAAGTTCCGCAGCGAAGCGCAGGACGGATGCGATGCGGTCGTCCGGTCTCTCCAATTTCGCCCCCACAAGCCGTGTCGACCACCAGAAGAGGATCTTACGGCCACGGATGGAACTGTGAACGCGCCTTGGTGATCCCTGTCAATCCGCGTTCACAGTCCTTTCTGCAACCGCCGCACACAGGGCGTCCAGCGATGGGTAAGCGACCGTTTAAGTCCTGCGGCCTGGCATCGTCCTGGTTACCCTCCAGTCACCTTGACCTGCGGAGATGGACCGACGGTGCTTCCTTTGGCACGTGGATATGCGAGACGGTGATTGCTGGCTACAGTCGTCTAGTTACAACTGGTTGTGGGGACAACCAAAGCGCCTTGGGGAGGACCTGCAGCACATGAGTCGTCGCTCTACTGGTTTTGTCGGCGTCTGGGCTGAAATGCAACGGCAGCAGCAGCGTCAACTGGAGGCCGAAGCCAGACGGCGGAGACAGCAAGAACAGCAAGCGCGGGCGTACCAGCGGCGAGCTGCCCAGAGCCACCGCGAGTATCGACAGGCAGAGGCTCTACGACGCACGGAGGAGCTGGACGCGCAGGTTGCGTCGTTGCAGGGTCTTCTTGCCTCGGGTTGCCAGGCTCCGCCCTTCAGGGCTGCCTCTCTCCTCCGACCCGAAGAGGTCCAGCCCTTCGCTCCAGGACCATTGGCGCAGCCGGTGCCCATGCCGGATTTCAGTCACTACCAAACGCAGAGCGGCTGGACTGCGAGTCGCCGAGCACAGGCACAGGCGGAAGCACGAGCACGCTTCGAGCGGGACTGGCAGGCTGCCCAAGCCGCAGAGGCACACCGACAGCAACAGCTGGCGGCCTACCAACGGGAGTACCAGCAGTGGGCCGATACTCAGCTGGCTGATGTACGGCGACACAACGCCGGCGTTGTTGCGATAACCGATGGCGTAAGGCGTCAAGATCCCGATTCCGTGGTCGAGTACTTCACAGCTGCTCTCTACGCCTCGACGGCATGGCCGGAGGGTTTCCCGCGCCAGGTGGCAGCAGCCTACGACCCGGCGGCCCGACAGTTGGTGCTGGATTGGGAACTGCCCCCTTACAGCATCGTGCCGGAGGTCAAGGCCGTTCGATACATGTCCGGGGTCGACCAGGACAAGGAGACCCCTCGCCCAGTAGGCCAGCGCCGTGCGCTGTACAGGGAGGTTCTCGCGCAGTGCATGCTCCTCGTTCTGCACGAACTGTTCGCCGCAGATGAGCTGGGTGCGCTTGAGTCAGTGACCCTGAACGGGTTCGTCGATGGGCATGACCCTACGACGGGCCGACCGGGCCATATCTTCCTTGCGACCGTCATGGCCTCGCGCTCTTCGTTCCGTGACTTACACCTGGCGCAGGTGGACGCAGGCAGTTGCCTGGCTGACGCACTGCGTGGTCAGCTCTCGGCTCGACCGGACCAACTCACACCAGTACGGCCGAGCAGGCGGCCGCAGGATGTCGGGAACCGCATCGTCGCCCATGGAAGCGACGAGGAACCGGACCTGTTCGCCATGGACCCGATAGCCTTCGAGAATCTCGTTGCCGATCTCTTCCGGGCCATGGGGATGCAGGCGGTGACCACCCAGCGTTCCAACGATGGCGGTGTGGACGTCGACGCACTGGATCCCACGCCCATCCGAGGCGGCAAGATCGTCGTGCAGGTGAAGCGCTACCGCAGCACGGTGCCGCCCACCGCTGTGCGCGACTTGTACGGAACCGTGCAGGACGTCGGCGCCAACAAGGGCGTCCTCGTGACGACGTCAGGGTTCGGCCCCGGCTCACACACCTTCGCCAACGGCAAGCCGCTGGAACTCATCTCGGGCCCCGAACTCGTCGACCTGCTGCATCGTCATGGGCTGCGTGGGCGGCTTGGTGACGGCGGTCGGCAAATCCCGGCACAGCCGACGCCCTCGGTGCCGGGCACTCGGCTACCAGAGGATTACAACGTTCTGGGCATGTCGTGGACCGGAGGCGTCGCCTTGGACGTGTGCGCTCTCGTCTGCCGTGGCAACCGGGTCCTCAGTGACGATCACTTCGTCTTCTTCAACAACCCGCAGACGCCGGACGGCTCAGTGCGGGCTCTCCCCGCCACTGCACCTGACAAGGCCGCGATCTGCGTCTCCTTCGACGGGTTGCCCGATGAGGCCGACCGGTTCGTGCTCGTGGCGGCCATCGACCCAGAGGTCAACCCGGACGCCGACCTCTCCGGCTTCACAAACGCCTCCATCCGCCTGCTCGACCCGGGGCTGGCTGAGCTCGGACAGCTTGAAGTCTCCGACGGCCGGCCGCGCGAAACCGCCTTGGTACTCGGATCCTTCCGCCGAAGGTCGAACGGAGACTGGGACTTCGTCCTGGGCGGCAAGGGCTACACGGGCGGCCTGGAGGAGCTAGTTCAGGATTTCGGCATCGAGGTGGAGTAGCCCCCTTTGGGTCCCGCTGCTGCACTGGTTGAGGGCTGTGAACGCGGCTTGATGATCCAGGTCATCCGGTCCCGCTTCCAGTCGGACGGGAACCGTCCGGTGCGGGCGGCCGGGCGGCCGATCTGCGGGCGGTAGGCCTGGTACACGGTGACGGTGGTCTCCGTGTGCCGGGCGCGGATGCGGAACGTGGGCTCGGTGATGGTCGTTTTCTCGTGCACGGGGACAGACTCGGCCGCCCCACGGGCCCCGCACCACCGAATATTCACCGCGCACGGCACTTGGATCCGCGCCCGCCGTGCCCAAGACTGGGCCGATGACGCAGCGTACGGAGTTCGCGACCGTGAGGGACCGACTGGCCGTGGACGACCTGGTGACCGCGTACGCGGTGGCAGTGGACGACGGCGACTGGAGGGGCTACCGAGACCTGTTCACGGCGGACGGACGCGCCGACTACCGCTCGGCGGGCGGCATCGAGGGCGACGCGGACCGGGTCGCCGCCTGGCTCGCCGAGAGCCTGGCCCTGTTCGCCATGCGCCAGCACCTGATCGTCAACCGGCAGGTGCGCTTCGGCGCCCTGGAGCACGACACCGGCGACACCGCCCGCGTCCGCGCCGACTACGTCAACCCGCTGCGCCTCACCGACGCGGACGACTCCGCCGCGCCGGACCTGGTGTGCGGCGGCCGGTACGACTTCGGGGTCCTGCGCACACCGGACGGCTGGCGCCTGAGCGAGGTCGTCGTACACGAGAAGTGGCGCAGGGGCGGCGGTCCCCGGGGGCGCACGCCCTAGGGGCCGCGGGACCCGCGCGACCAGCACCTTTCACGGCCCGTATCCGCCGGACGACCGCCCCCGCCCGAGCCGCAACGCGCACCGCCGCACACTCACCACGCACACTGGAGCCATCGGTGGGTAGGGAGGGTCCTTATGAGGATGATCAACCGCTGGCTGGCCTCCCCGTGGCGCCGCTCGGCCGCCGCCGCCCTCGCCGGTGCCCTTCCCGTGCTCGCGTTCCCGGCCCCGTCCCTGTGGTGGTTCGCGTACGTCGCCCTGGTGCCGTGGATCCTGCTGGCCCGCTCCGCGCCGACCGGACGGCGGGCCGGCTACGACGGCTGGTGGGGCGGCATCGGCTTCCTGGTGGCCGTCCACCACTGGCTGCTGCCGAGCCTGCACGTGTTCATCTTCCTGATCGCCGCGCTGCTGGGCCTGCTCTGGATGCCCTGGGGCCGACTGGTGCGCCGGCTCCTGGGCGGGGTGCCGACGCCGGGCCGCGGTGCCGCCGCGCTGCTGGTGCTGCCGTCGGCCTGGCTGGCGGTCGAGCTGGTCCGGTCCTGGCAGGGCCTCGGCGGGCCGTGGGGCATGCTGGGCGCCAGCCAGTGGCAGGTGAGCCCGGCGCTGCGGCTGGCCTCGGTCGGCGGGGTGTGGCTGCTCAGCTTCCTGGTGGTGGCCGTCAACGTGGCGGTGGCCATGCTGCTGGCCGTGCGCGAGTCGCGGGTGCCGGCCGTGGCCTCGCTGGTCGCCACGGCCGCCGCGACCTCGGCCGCGTGGGCGTGGGCGCCGCGGCCCGATGCCGACGGACAGGTGCGGATCGCCGTGGTCCAGCCGGGCATCGTGGCCGGGCAGGGCAGCGGCGACAAGCGGTTCGCCCGGGAGGAGCAGCTGACCCGGCGGCTCGCCGGGCAGGGTGTCGACCTGGTGGTGTGGGGCGAGTCCAGCGTCGGCTTCGACCTGGACGACCGTCCCGACCTGGCCCGGCGGCTGGCCGCCCTGTCCCGCGAGACCGGCGCCGACCTGCTGGTGAACGTGGACGCCCGCCGCTCCGACCGGCCCGGCATCTACAAGAGTTCGGTGCTGGTCGGCCCGCACGGCCTGACCGGCGACCGGTACGACAAGATGCGGCTGGTGCCGTTCGGCGAGTACATACCGGCCCGTTCGCTGCTCGGCTGGGCCACCTCGGTGGGCCGGGCCGCGGGCGAGGACCGGCAGCGCGGCACCGCGCAGACCGTGATGAACGTCGGGCACGGGCTGCGGGTCGGCCCGCTGATCTGCTTCGAGACCGCGTTCCCGGACATGAGCCGGCATCTCGCCGAGGACGGCGCACACGTCCTCCTCGGCCAGTCGTCCACCTCGTCCTTCCAGCGCAGCTGGGCGCCGGAGCAGCACGCTTCGCTGGCCGCGCTGCGCGCCGCCGAGACCGGCCGCCCGATGGTGCACGCCACGCTCACGGGCGTCTCGGCGGTGTACGGTCCGGACGGGCAGCGCCTCGGTCCGTGGCTCGGCATCGAGGCGAGCGCCGCGCGCGTGTACGACGTGCCGCTCGCGCACGGCATCACGCCGTACGTCCGCTACGGCGACTGGCCCGTGCACGGCGCGCTGCTGGTGCTGGCGGCGCTGGGCGTGACGGAGGGGGTGCGGGCGCTCAGGCTGCGCCGTAGCGGTCCTGAACCGCTCGGACCACCCTCTCGCACAGTTCATGAGTCGCCAGCGCGTCCCGGGCGCTGAGCACCTTCCCGGCCCGTACGGCGTCCAGGAACGCGAGGACCGCCTGCTCGATGCCGCGCTGCCGCGCCACCGGCACCCAGTCGCCGCGCCGGCGCACGGTCGGCTGCCCCTTGTGGTCGATCACCTCGGCGAGGTTGACCACCTGGCGCTTGGTGTCCTGGCCGGACACCTCCAGGATCTCCTCGGTCGAGCCGCTGAGCCGGTTCATCAGCCCGATCGCGGTGAAGCCGTCCCCGCCGAGCTGGAGCACGACGTGCTCGACCAGCCCGTCCTCGACGCGGGCACGCACCGTCACGTCGTCGACCGGGCCGGGCGCCAGGAACCGCAGGGTGTCGACGACGTGGATGAAGTCGTCCAGGACCATCGAGCGGGGTTCCTCGGGCAGTCCGATCCGGTTCTTCTGCAGGAGGATCAGCTCGCGCGGGTGGTCCCGGCACTGGGTGTACCCGGGGGCGTACCGGCGGTTGAAGCCGACGAACAGCGAGACGCCCCGCCGCTCGGCCAGGGCGACCAGCCGCTCGGAGTCGGCGAGCCGGTAGGCCAGCGGCTTGTCCACGTAGGTCGGCACGCCGGCCTCCAGCAGCCGGGCGACGATCTCGGGGTGGACGGCGGTCGGCGCGTGCACGAAGGCCGCGTCGAGGCCGGCGGCGAGCAGCGAGTCCAGGGTGGTGTGCCGCTGCTCCCGGGGCAGGTGCAGGAAGTCGCCGACCCGGTCCAGGGTGGCGGGCGTGCGGGTCTGCAGGTGCAGGTCGATGTCCGGCTGCGTGCCGAGCACCGGCAGGTAGGCCTTCTGCGCGATGTCCCCGAGTCCGATGCAGCCGACCTTCACGTGCGCTCCTCCACGGCTTGCCTGCGTGTTACCTGCCGGAAGCATACGGGGGTCCATGGTCACCGACGCCCCCGGAAGGGGCGCGGGGCTGTATCGACATGCGGCTGGGCCGGGTGGGCGCGGGCAACCACAACGACGCCGCAGCCGCCCGACGACACCCCCGGCACCCCACGGAGCGGAACCCGGCCGGACCAGCGGAGCGCTACCTCTGGCGCGGCGGTGTCCAGCCCTCGCCCCCCGGACCGCCGGCCTCCCCCAACCGCGACGCCAGCCGGCTGATCGCCGACCGCACCCCCGCGCCGTAGCCGTCGTCCGCGAGGACCCCCGCGGCGCTGCGGGCCCGGCGCAGATGGCTGCGGGCGGCCTCGGCGCGGCCCAGCTTGACGTAGTCGGCCGCCAGGTTGAGGTGGAGCGAGGGGAGGAAGCCCTGGACGCTCGACGGGTCGCCGCCCGCCCGGCCGTCGGCCAGCTCCTCCGCCGCCGACAGCGCCCGCAGGTCCCAGGCGAGTTCGTCCGCCGGGTCGTCCTGGGTGTCGGCCAGGTAGTGGGCCAGGGTGCAGCGGTGCAGCGGGTCGCCCTCCTCGCCGATCTCCGCCCACAGGCCCAGGAAGCGGCTGCGGGCCTCCTCGCGGTCACCACCGTGGTGCAGCATCACGACCTGCCCGATCCGCGTCAGCACGGCGTCCGGCGCCGCCTGTTCCTGTCGCTCCGCCACGGGTGCCTCCGGGTCGTCGGCAATGGTTCCGGTCCTGACGCTAACCGGCGCCGCGAGGATTCCATGCCAGGCGGGGCCGGTGGGCAACTGCGGGTCCGTTGTGGCTGGTCGCGCCACGCGCGGAGCCGCATGTCGATACAGCCTCGCGCCTCTTCGGAGCGCTCCCCGGCCCCCGGGCGGCAGTCAGCCCAGGTTCGGGATCCGCCAGTCGACCGGCTCGTGCCCCTGCGCCGCGATCGCCTCGTTGATCTGCGTGAACGGACGCGAACCGAAGAACTTCTTCGCGGACAGCGGCGAGGGGTGCGCGCCCTTGACCACCACGTGCCGGGTCTCGTCGATCAGCGGGAGCTTCTTCTGCGCGTAGTTGCCCCACAGGACGAAGACCGCCGGGTCGGGGCGGGAGGCCACCGCGCGGATCACCGCGTCCGTGAACTTCTCCCAGCCCTTGCCCTTGTGCGAGTTGGCCTCGCCGGCGCGGACGGTGAGGACCGCGTTGAGCAGCAGCACGCCCTGCCGGGCCCACGGCATCAGGTAGCCGTTGTCCGGGACGGGCAGGCCCAGCTCCTCCTGCATCTCCTTGTAGATGTTGCGCAGCGAGGGCGGGGTCTTCACACCCGGGCGGACGGAGAAGCACAGGCCGTGGCCCTGGCCCTCGCCGTGGTACGGGTCCTGGCCGAGGATGAGGACCTTCACCTGCTCGTACGGCGTCGCGTCCAGCGCGGCGAAGACCTCCTCGCGCGGCGGGTAGACGGGACCCTTCGCCCGCTCCTCCTCGACGAACTCCGTCAGCTCCTTGAAGTAGGGCTGCTGCAGTTCGTCGCCCAGAACCCCGCGCCAGGACTCGGGCAGCATGGCGATGTCGGTCACGTCAACGTCCTCACGATGTCGATCAACTACGGCGTGCGGTCACTTCCAGGTTCCAGAACCTACAGGCGACCACTGACAACCGGAGCCGCGAGGGCCGTTCGCCGGTCTCACCAGCTGGTCTTGCGGTGCAGTGTCCACATCATCATGATCGTCGACGGGTCGAGGGCCTGCTCGCCGCCGGAGATGTCGACGCTGGCCGCCACGAACTGCCGGCCCTGCCACAGCGGGATCAGCCGGGCGTCGTCGACCATGATCTGCTGGGCCGCCTCCACGTCCTTGACGGTCCGGGCGCGGTCGCTCTCCGCGCGCGCGTGGGGCAGCAGCTTGCCGGTGATCTCCTTGGCGGGGTAGGGCGTGCCGAGGGCGTTGTGCTCGCCGACGAACGGGGCGATGAAGTTGTCCGCGTCCGGGAAGTCCGGGAACCAGCCGCGCCCGAACACCGGGTACTCGCCCTTCTGGTAGCCGACCACATAGGTCTTCCAGGGGCGGCTCTCGAGGGTGATGGTGAACAGGCCGGAGGCGTCCAGCTGCCGCTTGAGCTCCCGGAACATCAGGGCCGTCTCGGAGCCGTAGCGGTCGGTGGTGTACCAGAGGGTGAGCGGGACGGGCCGGGTGATGCCGGCGTCGGTGAGGATCTTGCGGGCCTTGGGGACGCTGGGGTCGCCGTAGTCGTCGAAGAAGCCGGTGGCGTGGCCGGTCAGGCCCTTGGGGACCATGGAGTACAGCGGGTCGACGGTGTCCTTGTAGACCTTGTGTGCGATCGCGCCCCGGTCGACGATCTGCGCGACGGCCTTGCGCACGGCGGGCTGCTTGGCCCAGGGGTCCTTGGGGTTGAACACCAGGTAGCTGATGTCGGTGCCGGCGCCGTCGACCAGTTGCAGGTCCTCGCTGTCGTGCTCCTGCAGGGCGAGGATGTCGTCGGCGGCGAGACCCCGGTAGGTGACGTCGATCCGCTTGTCCTTGAGTGCCGTGACCATCCCGGCGGAGTCCTTGAAGTACCGGATGGTCACCGCGTCGTTCTGCGGCTTGGCGAAGCCCTCGTAGTTGCCGTTGCGGACCAGGACGGCCTCGGAGTCCTCCTCGTAGGACTGCAGTTTGTACGGTCCGGAGCCGTACACGGAGGTGTCCTTGCGCAGGGAGTTGGCGGGGTAGTCGTCCGGGTCGACGATCGACATGGCGGGGGTGGCCAGCACGAACGGGAAGGTGGCGTCGGACTGGTTGAGGTGGAAGACGATCTCGCGGTCGCCTGAGGTCTCGACGCGGTCCAGGCTGCCGAGCAGTCCGGCGGGGCCGCCGGGGGCGTTGATGGTGCGGATGCGGTCGATCGAGTGCCGGACGGCCTCGGCGGTCAGCGGGTCGCCGTCGGCGAACTTCAGGCCGGAGCGCAGCTTGCAGCGGTAGGTGCGGCTCGTGGAGTCGGTGAAGGAGCAGCTCTCGGCGGCGTCGGGCTGGGGGGTGGTGGCACCGCTCGGGTAGGCGAGGAGCGTCTGGAAGATGTTCCGGTACAGCTCCCAGGAGCCGTCCCAGGCACCGGCCGGGTCCAGTGTGCTGGGGGCGCTGGTGGTACCCACGACGATCGGGCCCTGGCTGTCGGGGTCGCCGTCGGACAGCAGACTGCATCCGGCCACCAGCGATATGGACGCGATCGCCGCGACTCTCCGCAGGAATCGGTTCCGGTTGAACACGCGCACGCTCCTCGATCTGCCATACCAAGGGTCGGCAGACCATACCGCAGCGTCCGGAGCCCTGAACCTCCCCCGGGACCGGCGTTCTTGATCGTCTGAACCATGACGACGTTGTCATTCCGCTGTGCGGATTCCGAACGGCCTCCCGGGCGCCGATCCGTCCGAAAATCGGCGCCCGGAAGAGATCTCCGCCTCAGCCGACGCCGGCGTTGAGGAAGATGCCGCCGTCCACGACGAGGGTCTGACCGGTGATCCAGTCGGACTGCACGGAGGTGAGGAACGCGGCTGCCCCGCCGATGTCGGCGGGCACACCGAGCCGGCCGAGCGGGTAGGCGGCGGCCGCCTCCTCCTCCCGGCCCTCGTACAGGGCCTGTGCGAACTTCGTCTTGACCACGGCCGGGGCGATGGCGTTGACCCGCACCTTCGGCGCGAACTCGTGCGCCAGCTGCTGGGTCAGGTTGATCATCGCGGCCTTGCTGACGCCGTACGCGCCGATGAACGGCGAGGGCGCGAGGCCGGCGACCGAGGCGATGTTGACGATCGCGCCGCCGTTGTCCTTCTGCCAGGCGTGCCAGGTCTTCTGGGCGAAGCCGAGCGCGGAGATCACGTTGGTCTCGAAGACCTTGCGGGCGACGTTCAGGTCGAGGTCCGCGATGGGGCCGAACACCGGGTTGGTGCCCGCGTTGTTGACCAGGAAGTCGACCCGGCCGAAGGCCTCCATGGTGCGCTCGACGACCTCGGTCTGGTGGTCCAGGTCGTGCGCCTTGCCGGCCACGCCGATGACGCGCTCGGTGCCGAGCTGCTCGACGGCCTCCTTCAGGGCGTCCTCGCCCCGGCCCGTGATGCACACGCGGTCGCCACGGGCGACCAGCGCCTCGGCGACGCCGTAGCCGATACCGCGGCTGGCGCCGGTGACGATCGCGACCCTGCCGGACAGCTCCGGGAGTTCAGTCATGTCCGTGTTACCTCTGAGTCCCTTAGTTGAGCGGTCCGCCGGCGACGTACAGCACCTGGCCGGAGACGAAGCCGGCCGCCTCGCCGGTGAAGAAGGCGATGGCGTTGGCGATGTCCTCGGGCTCGCCGACGCGCTGCACCGGGATCTGGGTGGCGGCGGCCTTCTTGAAGTCGTCGAAGCCCATGCCGACGCGGTCGGCGGTGGCCTTGGTCATCTCGGTCGCGATGAAGCCGGGGGCGACCGCGTTGGCGGTGATGCCGAACTTGCCCAGCTCGATGGCGAGGGTCTTGGTGAAGCCCTGGAGGCCGGCCTTCGCGGCGGAGTAGTTGGCCTGGCCGCGGTTGCCGAGCGCCGAGGAGGAGGAGAGGTTGACGATCCGGCCGAAGCCCGCGTCCACCATGTGCTTCTGGACGGCCTTGGTCATCAGGAAGGAGCCGCGCAGGTGCACGTTCAGGACGGTGTCCCAGTCGGAGACGCTCATCTTGAACAGCAGGTTGTCGCGCAGCACGCCCGCGTTGTTGACCAGGATCGTCGGTGCGCCCAGCTCCTCGGTGATCCGGGCGACGGCGGCCTCGACCTGCGCCTCGTCGGAGACGTCCGCGCCGACGGCGATGGCCTTGCCGCCGGCCGCGGTGATCTTCTCGACGGTGTCCTTGCAGGCGGCCTCGTCCAGGTCGATCACGGCGACCGCGCGGCCTTCGGCGGCCAGTCGTACGGCGGTGGCGGCGCCGATTCCGCGCGCCGCGCCGGTGACGACCGCGACCCGCTGTTCAGTGGTGGACATTGCTGCTTCTCCTCGCCCTTGAGAGAACCTCTTGAGAGAACCTGTGGGGCCTTGAAGGGCCCCTGGTGCGGTGAGCGACCGCTTAGTACCTTCAGCACCCGTGACGCTAGAAGCCCTGGCACCCGGTGTCAACGGCACATCCGGCCGGTGTGATCCATTACCTCACCAGGAGGTCCAGCAACCGCTGCGTCTCGGCGGCCGGGTCGGCGGTGAGACCGGTGTGCACGGGACCGGGCTGGACCACGGTGGAGCGGGGCGCGATCAGCCAGCGGTAGCGGCGCCCCGCGTCGTCGCCGGCCGCCTGCCCGGCCTGCTCCCCGCCCGCGCAGTGCCGCTCGATCGCACCGAGCGCGGCGCGCACCCCGGCCACGTCGGCGGCCGGGTCCAGCGCGAGCAGCCGGGCCTCGTCCAGGTGGGTGAGGGCGCCGACGTAGCCCCGGGCGCGGCAGTAGACGACCACGCCCGCGTTGATGCACTCCCCGCGCTCCACCCGGGGTACGACCCGCAGCAGCGCGTACTCGAACACGTCCCGGTCGCCGCCCTGGCCGGCCCGGGTGATGTGCCGCTCGGTCACATGACCGGCCATGTGGATGTGGCGCTCGCTCACGTGCCCTCCTGCAACCGCTCGCCGAACCGCTCGCTCACTTGCCCTCCTCGGTTCCGGTGCCGAGGCCGGTGATCCGCTCGGCGATGACGGCCGCCCGGGCGAGCAGCGGCCGCGCGTAGGCCCGGCGCAGCTCGTCCGGGGTGTCGAAGCCGGGCTCGTCGGCGAGCCAGGCCTCGGGGATCTCGGCGGTGACCTCGGCGAGCAGGTCCTCGGTGACCCGGGGTGCCAGCTCGGCCGCGGCGCCGGAGACGTCCGGGGCGAAGCGGGCGAGGGCGTGCTCGGAGGCGTCGTAGGGACGCGCGGCGGAGGCCTCGGCGGCGGGCCAGTTGTGGTGCCAGATCATGGTGGCGCCGTGGTCGATGAGCCACAGCTCGCCCTGGTGCACCAGCAGGTTGGGGTTGCGCCAGGAGCGGTCGACGTTGTTGATCAGCGCGTCGAACCAGACGATCCGGCCGGCCTCCGCCGCGCCCACCGGGAAGGCGAGCGGGTCGTAGCCGAGGGCTCCGGACAGGAAGTCCATGCCGAGGTTGGTGCCGCCGCTGGCCCGGAGCAGGTCCTGCACCTGCTGCTCGGGCTCGCCGAGCCCGAGGACGGGATCCAGCTGGACAGTGACCAGCCGGGGCACGCGGAATCCGAGGCGGCGGGCGAGTTCGCCGCACACCACCTCGGCGACGAGGGTCTTGCGGCCCTGTCCGGCGCCGGTGAACTTCATGACGTACGTCCCGAAGTCGTCGGCCTCGACGAGCCCCGGCAGCGAGCCCCCCTCACGCAGCGGCGTGATGTAGCGGGTCGCGGTGACTTCCTTGAGCATCGCCCCAGGTTACTGGGGTGCGGCCGGGCGTCCGGCCGACAGCCGCGGCTTACGGCCCGCTCACCGCCGGACGGCAAGGATCCGGGTGCCCGTCTGAACGGCCGCGCTCCCCGGGCCGTACCCCATGACGGACCAGGAGAAGCTCCGCGGAAGGGAATCCCCACATGACCAGCGCATCGCTCCACCCCGCAACCGGACCGGGCCGCCGTACCGTCGTGGCGGCGGCCGGAGCGGCGGGGCTCGCCGCCGCGCTGACCGCCTGCGGTTCGGGCGACGACTCCTCGGACACCGGGTCGGGATCCAACGGCACCACCGGGTCGACGCAGGGCGGCGGTTCCGCGGCCGGCGGCACCGCGCTCGCCAGGACGGCGGACATCCCCGAGGGCGGCGGCAAGATCTTCAAGGACCAGGGTGTCGTGGTCACCCAGCCGACGGCGGGCACCTACAAGGCGTTCTCGGCCAAGTGCACGCACCGGGGCTGTTCGGTGGGCAGCGTGGCGAACGGCGTGATCCTGTGCCCCTGTCACAACAGCGAATTCTCGGCGGCGGACGGCAGCGTGAAGAAGGGGCCCGCCACGCAGGCGCTGCCCGCGGCGAAGATCACCGTTTCCGGTGACGAGATCAAGCTGGCCTGAGCGGGCTCAGCGCCGCTCCCGCGCCCGGGCGAGGCAGCCGAGCACCTCGTCGGTGGTCGCGATCGTGGCCACCAGCGCGAGGGTGTTGCGGATCATCGCGGGGGTGTACTCGGCGGGCACCCCTGCGATGGCGTCGGCCGGGACGACGGCGGTGTAGCCGAGGTTGACGGCGTCGAACACGGCATTGGGGACGGCGACGTTCGCCGAGACGCCGGTGACGATCAGCGTGCGGCAGCCGAGGTTGCGCAGCAGGGCGTCGACGTCGGTGCCGTGGATCGGGGACAGCCCGTGCAGCCGCCGTACGACGAAGTCCTCCTCGGCGACCTCGATCGGGGGCGCGACCCGGACCGCCGTGCTGCCGGTCAGCTGGTGCACGGGAAGCCGTTCGGCGGCCCGGAACAAACGCGCGTTGCGGTTCGCGCCCCGGCCGTCGGGCCGGCGCTCGGCGACCGCGTGGATCACCTGCACCCCGCTCTCGTGCGCGGCGGCGACCAGCCGGGCCACATTGCGCAGGGCACCGGAGCAGCGTGCCTCGCGGGCGAGTTCGGGCAGGGCGCTGTCCGGTCCGACGACCCCCTGCTGGCACTCCACGGTGAGCAGGACGGTGCTCGCGGGGTCGAGGAGTGCGCCGAGTCGCTCGTACGACGGCATGGCATGTGCCCCCTTGTAGACGACGGCTTCTCTTTTCTGACGTGATGTCAGAGGATCACGATAGTTTTCTGACACGACGTGGGAGAAGAGGGGGCCGCATGTCCGTCACTCAGCAGCGCCGGGGCCGGAAGATCATGATGACGCCCGGCGAGCTGGACGAGTTCCTGACCACCCAGCGCACCTGCCGGGTGGCGACCGTGTCCGGCGACGGCACACCGCACGTCAGCGCGCTGTGGTTCGCCTGGGACGGCACCTCGCTGTGGCTGTACTCGGTGGTGCGCAGCCGGCGCTGGGCCCAGCTCAGCCGCGACCCGCGGGTGGCCGTCGTGGTCGACTCCGGCGAGGAGTACGACCAGCTGCGCGGGGTCGAGCTGTCCGGCCGGGTGGAGTTCGTGGGCGAGGTGCCGCGCCGGGGCGAGCTGTGCGCCGAACTCGACACGGCCGAGACGCTGTTCGCCCGCAAGAACTTCGGCCTGGAGGAGATGCCGCACGACGGCCGGCACGCCTGGGCCCGGCTGACCCCGGACAAGATCGTGTCGTGGGACTTCCGGAAGCTGGGCGGGGCGTGAGGCGCACCGCGGACCTCAGCCCAGCTTCTGGGCAGCCGTGCGCAGCGCCTCCACCGCCGCGCGGATCGAGGGCCGGCGGTCCGCGTCCGCCCGCCAGACCACGTACACATGGCGGCGCACGCGCTGCCTGAGCGGCACCAGGACCACGCCCTCGGGTACCGGGTGCCGGCCCAGCAGCGGCGCGATGCACACACCCAACCCGGCGGCCACCAGGCCGAGCTGGGTGTGGGTCTCGCCCGCGCGGTGGCCGACGATCGGCTCGACGCCCTTGGACCGCAGGGTGAACATCAGCCACTCGTGGCAGAACTCGCCCTCGCCCCAGGTGATCCACTCGTCCTCGGCGAACTCGGTGAGCTCCACCTCGTCCCGGTCCGCGAGCCGGTGCCCGACGGGCATCGCGACATCGGCCGGGTCGTCGAGCAGGGGCGCCTTGACGAGGCCGTCGGGCACGGGCATCGGCTTGTTGTACCAGTCCAGGACCACCGCGAGGTCGAGATCGCCGCGCACGACCCCGGCGATGCCGTTCTCCGGCTCCAGCTCGCTGGAGCGCACACGCAGCCCCGGGTGCTCGGTGCGCAGCGCGCCGAGCGCTGCCGGGAAGAGGCCGCGCGCGGCGGTCGGGAACGCCGAGAGCCGGAGTTCGCCGACGACCTGGCCGCGGTGCGCCTCCAGGTCGGACTCGGCCAGCTCGACCTGCGACAGGATGCGCGCCGCGTGCTCCGACAGCAGCCGGCCGGCGTCCGTGAGCCGTACGCCCCGGCCGTTCTTGGCCAGGAGCTGCTGGCCGATCTCCCGCTCCAGCTTGCCCAGCTGCTGCGAGACCGCGGATGTGGTGACGTGCAGCGCCTCGGCGGCGGCGCTGACCGAGCCGTGCCGGGCCAGTGCGTCGAGGGTGCGCAGGCGCTCCAGATTCAACATGTAAGCGATTCTAAGAGGTATCAGGCGAGAAATCTCGATTGTGCTACGAGATCGTCTCCAGCACAGTGGAGGGCATGAGCACGGTCACCACGTCATCCCGCTCCCGGTCCGCCACCCCCGCCCGCCCGCGCGCCCGCCTCGACTGGCGGCTCCGTTTCGGCGCCCTCTCCCTGATCTGGGGTTTCAGCTTCCTGCTGATCAAGGTGGGAACCGAGGGGTACGCGCCCTTCCAGGTCACCCTCGGACGGCTGGTGTTCGGTACGGCGGTCCTGGTGACGGCGATGGCGGTCAAGCGCGAGCGGCTGCCGCGCGGGGCCCGGCTGTGGGGGCACATGGCGGTCGCCGCGTTCCTGCTGAACGCCCTGCCGTTCTCCTTGTTCGCCTACTCCGAGCTGACGATCCCGTCCACCCTGGCCGGCATCTGCAACGCGACCTCTCCCCTGTGGGGCATGGCCCTGTCCCTGGTCGCCCTGTCCGAGGACCGGCCGTCCCGGGTGCGCGTGGCCGGGCTCGGGCTCGGATTCCTCGGCGTCCTCACCGTGCTGGGGGCCTGGCAGGGCTTCCACGGGCTGGACGCGACGGGCACGGTGATGGCGCTGCTGGCCTCGCTGAGCTATCCGGTGGGGTGGATCTACGTGCGGCGGACGCTGGCCGGCACGGGGAACTCCCACCTGTCGATGACCGGCGGTCAGTTGCTGCTCGCCACGGTGCAGCTCGCCCTCGTCACACCGCTGTTCACCAGCGTGCCCGAGCACTTCGCCCTCGTTCCGCTGCTGGCTGTCGCCGGGCTGGGCGTGCTGGGGACGGGGCTGGCGGTCCTGATCCAGTACGGGCTGGTCGCCGAGGTCGGACCCACCACCGCCCAGATGGTCACGTACTTCATTCCCGTCATCGCCACGGCTGCGGGGGTGGCGATCCTCGGGGAGTCGCTCCGGTGGACGACGCCGGTGGGCGCGGTGATCGTGCTGGCGGGGGCCGCGCTCACGCAGGTGCGGGGCAAGGGCGCCTGAGGGGGTGGGGCGCGAGGGGTGGTTTCTCGCGCCCCCGCCACTCTCCATCGGCCGCCGTCAGCCGTAGACGCGGGCCGGGGACGGGCGTACGGCCGCCGCCACCGCGTCGGCCAGCGGCGTGATGTCCTCCTCGGTGAGCGGTGAGACCGTGATGCGGACCGCCTGCGGGGAGGCCAGGCGGAAACGGGCTCCCGGGGCCACCGCCCAGCCGCGCTGGAGCAGGCGGGCGATGGCGCCCGTCTCGTCGGGCACCGGCACCCAGACGTTCATGCCGCTGCGGCCGTGGGCGACGACCCCCCGCTCCGCCAGCGCGTCGACCAGCCCGGCCCTGCGGTCACGGTACGACCGCGCCACCGCCGCCCGGTCCACCGCGCCGTGCGCCCACAGGCGGGCCACGGCCCGCTGCAGGAGGAGGCTCACCCAGCCGGGGCCCAGGCGCAGCCGGCCCCGGACCCGGTCGACGGTGACGGGGTCCCCCGTGAGGACGGCGAGGCGCAGGTCGGGGCCGTAGGCCTTGGCGGCGGAGCGGACGAAGGCCCAGTGCCGGGTGACGCCCGCGAGGGGGTGCAGGGGCAGCTCGACGATGCCGTGGCCGTGGTCGTCCTCGATGAGCAGGGTCTCCGGGTGGTCGCGCAGCACCGCGCGCAGGGCACGCGCGCGCGTGGCGGTCACCGAGGCGCCGGTGGGGTTCTGCGCCCGGTCGGTGACGATCAGGGCGCGGGCTCCGGCCTCCAGGGCGCGGCGCAGGTCGTCGGCGCGCGGTCCGTCGTCGTCCACGCCGACCGGGGTCGTGTGCAGGCCCAGCGCGGGGACGAGGTCGAGGAGGCTGCCCCAGCCCGGGTCCTCGACGGCGACCGTGTCACCGGGTCTGAGGTGCGCGGTGAGGACACGTTCGATGGCGTCGAGGGAGCCGGAGGTCACGGTCAGCGGGCCCGCGGGAACCCCGTCGGCGTCGAGTTCGGCGCGGGCGATGCGGGCGAGGTCCGCGTCCACCGGGTCGTCGCCGTAGCGGACGGGCCGGCGGTCGCCCTGCTCGGCCGCCGCGGCGAGGGCCGGTGCCAGGCGGGGCAGCAGGGTCGGGTCGGGGTTGCCCGTGGAGAGGTCACGGCCCCCGGGCGGCACCTCCACGCGCAGCTCTTCGCGGCCGGTGGTGGCGGGCTTGGGGCGGACACGGCTGCCCCGGCGGCCGGCCGTCTCGATCACCCCGCGGTCGCGCAGGATGCGATAGGCGGCGGCCACCGTGTTCGGGTTCACGCCCAGCCGGGCCGCCAACTCGCGCATGGCAGGCAGGGGCTGGCCCGGTTGCAGCTCCCCGGCGCCGACCGCCCGCTCGACGCCGGCAGCGATCTCGGCTGCGCCCCGCCCTTCGATCCGATACTCTCCTAGCACAAAGCACATTATGCACTAGTACAAAACTCGCCGCAATGGAGGGACCGCCGTGCAGCGCACGACCGAGGACACCCGGGCCGCCGCCTACTCACCGACCGACCGGACCGTGCCCACGCGCTCCGCGGACCGGGCGTCGTACGACAAGGAGCTGGTGCACGCGATATTGGACGAGGGGTACGTCTGCCACCTCGGCTTCGTCCGCGACGGCGCCCCGGTGGTGCTGCCGACGCTGTACGGCCGGGTCGGCGAGCGGCTCTACGTCCACGGCTCCACCGGCTCCCGGCCGCTGCGGATGGCCGGCGCCGCCGACCCGGGCCTGCCGGTGTGCGTGACGGTCACCCACGTCGACGGACTGGTGCTGGCCCGCTCCGCCTTCCACCACTCGATCAACTACCGCTCGGTGGTGGTGCACGGCACCGCGCACGAGGTCACCGACCCCGAGGAGCGGCGCATCGCCCTGGACGCGCTGGTCGACCACGTCGTCCCGGGCCGGGCCGCCGACTCCCGGCCCGCGAACAAGAAGGAGCTGGCCGCCACCGCGGTCATCCGCCTGGACCTGGAGGAGGTCTCCGCCAAGGTCCGCACCGGCGGCGCCAACGACGAGCCGGAGGACCTCTCCCTGCCGCACTGGGCCGGGGTCGTCCCGCTCCGCAAGGGCTACGACGCACCGGTCCGCAACGCCGACCTGGCGCCCGGCATCGAACTGCCGGAGTACCTGACGGCGCGGTGACGGCCCCGGGTCACACCGGAACCGGCTCCGGCCGGCCGGCCCCGCGGGCCTCGCTCACGGCGAGGCCCGCGACGGCCCCGAGCATCAGCAGGGTGCCGGCCACGGTGGTCGCGGTGAGCCGTTCGCCGAGCAGGACGACGGCGAGCACGGCCGCGGTCACCGGCTCCAGCAGCATGATCACGGAGACGGTGGCGGACCGGACCACGGCGGCTCCCGCGAAGTAGAGGGTGTACGCGAGGGCCGTGGGCACGGCGGCGATGTAGAGCAGCAGCCACAGCAGCCGGACCGGGTGGGCGGTGTGCGGGAGCAGCCCCTCGTGCACCGCGCACGGCAGCAGGCACAGGCTGGTCACGGCGAAGGCGCCCACCGTGGTGCCGGCGGCGTCGGCGCCGCCGCCCCTCCCCCACCAGCGGGTGAGCAGGGTCATGACGCCGTAGGCCGCCGCCGAGGCCAGGGCCGGCAGCAGGCCCGCCGGACGGACGGTCGCGGCCGAGCCGCCGAAGGTGAGCACGGCCAGTCCGGCGAGCGCACCGGCGACCGCGGTGACACCGCCCGCGCCGAGCCGCTCGCCGAGCAGCGGCCGGGCGCCGAGCGCGATGAGGACGGGGCCCGCGCCGAGGGTCACGACGGTGGCCACGGCCAGCCCGGTCGACGCCACGGCCGCGAAGTACGCGGTCTGGAAGACGGCGAGCGCGAGTCCGGTGGCCAGGGCCCGCATGACGCTGCGGCGGACCGGCCTGGCCGGGGCCGTACGGCGGGCGCGCCGGCGCCGAAGACGGCCGGCCAGCAGGAAGGCGAGGCCCAGCGCGCAGCGCCAGAAGGACAGGGTGAAGGCGCCCATGTCGCTGGTCCGGTAGACCAGGGAGGCGGCGGCGCCCGCGGTGCCCCAGGCGGCACCGGTGACGATCAGGCAGAGCAGGCCGCGCCCGACGGGCAGGCCGGCAGCGGGATGCGACGAAGTCGGCAAGGGAATCTCTCCGCAGAAGCGCACGCGAAGGTGCGGAAGTTCGAAAGCGTCCCGCTTCGGCGGGGCGCGCGGACTTCATCTGCGGGCAGCACCGTCCAGCCCGGCGCGTGTGCGCCGGGCGATGACCCGGAGGCCCGCCTCAGGCGGCCGGGGGCGGAAGGACGAGTGCGTGCTGCGACATGATCCGGACTCTAGGCCGCGGTGCGCCGGGCGGGCAACTCCCTTTCCGGACCGCCGGAGGCGACCGGTTCCGGGGAACCCTTGGCCGGGGTGGCGGACTGGGCGATGAACGCACCGACCAGGACGACCACGCCACCGACGACCTGCGGCGCGGACAGGTGCTCGCCGAGCAGCACCCAGGCCAGCACGGTCGCGATGACCGCCTCCAGGCAGGCGACCACGCCGGCGACCTGCGGCGACAGCCGGCGCACCGACAGCACGCCGGTCCCGTACGCGATCACCGTGGCGACCAGCACGATCCAGGCGAGCAGGGCGACGGCCGGTACGGCGGTGCCGTTCAGCCGTGCGGAGCCCGCCAGCACCGACCAGTCCATGCTCCAGGGGCGGGCCAGGGCGGTCAGCACGGCGGCGCCGACGAGCAGGCCGTAGGCGATGACGCCGAGCGGGTCCGGTGCCGCGTCACCCGCGTCGCTGCCCTGGTCGGACAGGACGAAGTAGCCGACCTGGCAGCAGGCGGCGCCGAGGGCGAGCACCAGGCCGAGCGCGTCGAAGCCCAGCCCGGACCAGACCTCGACCACGCAGGCGAGGCCGCCGGCCGCGAGGATCACACCGAGGGCGGCGGCGCGCGTGACGGGCCGCCGCTGCACGAACCGCACCCAGCCCAGCACCAGGGCGGGCGCCAGGTACTCGATGAGCAGGGCCACGCCGACCGGTATCCGGGAGAGCGCGGCGAAGTAGCAGGCCTGGACACCGGCGACGGCGAGCAGTCCGAACCCGGCGAGCAGGGCGGGCCGGCGGCGCGGCAGGGCCCGGTGCCGTACCGCGACGGGCAGCATCACCAGGGCGGCGCCCGCGACCCGCAGCCACACCACGTGCAGCGGGTCGAGCCCCGCCTCGATCAGCGGCTTGGCGGCCACTCCGGACCCGCCGAAGGCCAGCGCCGAAGCGAGTGCGAGGCCGAGCCCGGCTCCCTTGCCGGGGCTGTGGTGACTGCTCACAGACGTATGCACCGGCACATGATGACAGGCGTCGACAGGAGCGTCACTCCCTATGACACCTGTCTCAGTTGATGGACGGCACGGCGGTCGGCGGGCCGGGCTCGTCGGCCTGCCCGGCGGTGCCGGCCTCGATCCGCGCGGACAGCTCGTGGGCGGGGATGCCGGCGTGCTCCAGGACCTCGACGGCCCGGGACGCCGGGTCCGCGGCGAGCGCCGCGAGCAGGTCGGTGCCGCTGACGTGCGGTGCGCCCCGCCGCCGGGCCCGCGCCCGGGCGGCCGCGAGCGCTGCGGACGCGGCGGGTGACCAGCCCTCGGCGCCCCGCGCCGGGCCGTCCTGCCCGGCGGCCGGAGCGGACCGTGCGCCGGGGTCGGCCGGCCGGGCGGGCGGGGGTACGCGGGTGATCGCGCCGGAGTCCTCCACACCGGCCTGCCAGCGCAGTCCGTAGCCGATGCTGCGCTGGACGAGATAGCCGAGGAGCCGGGCGAGCCGCGGGCCGCCGACGGCGGCGCGGGCCTCGGGGTCGTGTTCCAGCAGGGCGTGGAGCAGATGGGCGGTGTCGGTCTGCCGGTCCCGGTCCCGGACGGCCCTGCGGCGGGCAGCGGCGACCACCGCTGCCAGCTCGGCACCGAGTCCGGCAGCGCCGTCCGCATGCGGAACCGCTCCGTCATCGGCGGTCCGGTGGGCTGCACGGGGTTGCACATCCCCTACCTCATCAGCCTCGACGGGACGGGGCATCCACGAGGGGAACCATCTTCGCGTCCCACAGGGAGTGGACATCGCCGGCCCGGATCTCATCCTTACGGAGGAGATCCGGCCGAACCCGCGCAAGGGTGCGCACGCAGCGACCGTTCCTGACGGTTCATCAGTATTGAATGTTCGCGCCCCTGCGGCTACGTTCCGCGACACCGTAGCCCGGTACGCCCGATCCGGAGGGGTGGTCGCATGGCCGAAGTCAGCGCGGAGGCACGCATCCAGGCACCGGCCGAGAAGGTGTGGGCGCAACTCACCGACTGGCCGTCGTACGGGGCGTGGAACGCGACGCACACCAGCTTTCCCCAGGGCGGCCCCGAGGCGCTGGCCGTGGGCGGGACGTTCCAGGAGAACATGAAGCTGATGGGCTTTCCGGCGGAGGTCGACTGGACCATCGAGGAGCTGGAGCCGGCCCGGGTGTTCGCCATCCGCGGCAAGGGCCCGATGGCGGTGACCGTCGCCACCCGCTACACGCTGACCCCGGACGGGAACGCCACGACGGTCCGGATCGACGGCGAGTTCACCGGCGCGGCGGTGTCGCTGATGGCGGGCAGGCTGAAGGACTCGGCGACGGCCGCGCTGAACGAGTCGCTGCGCAAGCTGGGCGGACTGGTGACCTGAGCCGGACACGCGCGGGCGCCCCGCGCGGTGGTCACGCGGGGCGCCCGGGCCGTCGTACGAGGGACGGCACCCGCCTACGGCTCAGTGCTCGTCGGCGAGGATGAGGTACAGCTTCTTGCGGGCGTCGTTGATGACGGCCAGCGCCTTCTCCCGCTGTTCCTTGCTGCCGGTCTTCCAGACCTGGCCGAAGGCCTCCATCAGACCGAAGCCGGCCTGGCGGATCTCGGTGAGGGCCTCCCAGTCGACTCCGCGCGAGGCCTCCTCCCAGGGGGCGTCGGCACCCTCCTCGGCGGCGGCGCGTCCGCCCTCGGTGAGGGAGAACAGCTTCTTGCCGCCCTCGCTCTCACTGGCGATCAGCCCCTCGTCCTCCAGCAGTTGGAGAGTCGGGTAGACCGAGCCGGGGCTCGGCTTCCAGGCGCCGCCGCTGCGCTCGGCGATCTCCTGGATCATCTCGTAGCCGTGCATGGGCCGCTCCTTGAGCAGGGCCAGGATCGAGGCGCGTACGTCACCTCGCCGTGCCCGTCCTCGCGGACCGCCCCGGCCGCGCGGCCCCCAGGGCCCCGGCCCGAAGCCGGGCCCGCCGGGTCCGAACCCCGGGCCGCCCGGCCCGAAGGGCCCGAACGCGGCCCGCCGCCCCTCGAAGCCGCCCATGCCCCGCCGGCCGGGGCCCTCGTGCCGATGTCCACGCTCGAATCCGTGGGTACGCATCGCGATCACTCCATTCCATCGCTGATCTGTCATGTGCGTATCGCGTATCGTTCGCGATGCCTCAACGATATATCGGGATCCATCGCATGACAATCCCCTTCACGGGCGGGGAGGAGTGCGCCGTCAGCCGGTCCGCTCGGCCGCCCGCAGGGGGCAGCCGGTGCCGACGCGGGCGGTGAGGTCGGCGCGGAGTGCCGCCAGCGCGGCCATGCGGGCGTCGACGATCCGGATCTTGTCCTCGAACAGGGCGGACAGGGCCTCGGCGCTGTCCGGCGCGTCCCGCAGTTCCGCGCCGTGCCGGGCGATCTCGGCCAGGGTGAACCCGAGCGCCTGCGCGGTGCGCACGTACTCCAGCCAGGTCACCGTCTCCGGCGGGAAGTCACGGTAGCCGTTGGACAGCCGGTCGCCCTCGATCAGGCCGATCTTCTCGTAGAAGCGCAGCGTGTCCTTGGACACCCCGGTGCGCGCGGCCAGTTCTCCGATACGCATGACTCCCCCGCCGCTCGGCCGACTTGACCTTGGAGCGTACTCCGCTGTCTAGCGTGGGCGGCGCCCGAGCGAACCGTTCCCGAGGAGGCCCGATGACCCCGTCCGCCCCTGCCTACCTGCGCATCGTCCGGACCAGCGGCTGGTACGACCTGATCGTCACGGCCGGCTTCGCGACGCCCTGGACGTACGCGCTGGTCCACCGCCTCCTGTCGGCCGGAGGCGAGGCCGCCGGCCTCGGCGCGATGCCCGCGCTCACGCCGATGCAGACCCTGTACGCCAACCTGATGGGCTCGGTCGTGGTGGTCTGGTCGGTCCTGCGCGTCGTACGGCCCCTTCCGTTGCACGGCCTCCTCGACGGGGCCGCTCGCGTGCTCTTCTCGCTGGGGCAGGCGTACGCGCTGGCACACGGCGGGCCGCCCGTGCTGTGGCCCTTCCTCGTCGTGGAGGTGTCGTTCGGCATCGCCCAACTCGCCCCGTGGCTGCGGACCCAGGCGGCCGTGACCGGGCGGGAATCAGTCCGGCGCTCGTGAATTGGCCTTGGTCCGGGAGCCGCCGCAGCCGCTAGCGTCGGCGCCATGCGCATTCGAATCGTGGACGCCTTCACCGACCGCCCCTTCACCGGCAACCCGGCCGGAGTCCTGCTCCTGGACGACGTCTTCCCGGACGACGACTGGCTCCAGAACGTCGCCATGGAGGTGAACCACGCCGAGACGGCGTTCGCGCACCGGCTGCCCGGGGGCGGCGAGGCGGACTGGGCCCTGCGCTGGTTCACGCCCGTCGCCGAGGTCGCGATGTGCGGGCACGCCACCCTCGCCACGGCCCACGTCCTGCACACCACCGGCGCGCACGAGGGCCCGGTGCGGTTCGCCACCCGCAGCGGCGTGCTGATCGCCACGCCCGCCGCGGACGGCTCGATCACCCTCGACTTCCCGACCGCGCCGCTCAGCCCGGTCGAGGCCCCCGCCGGGGTCGCCGAGGCGCTGGGCGCGACGCCGGTCGCCGTCTTCGACACCGGCCCGAACGTCGGCGACCTGCTGGTGGAGCTGGCCGACGAGAAGACCGTCCTCGGACTCTCCCCCGACCTCCGGGCCCTGCGCGCCTACTCCTCCCGCGGCGTCATCGCCACCGCCCGCGCCGACGACCCGGCCCGCGGCTACGACTTCGTCTCCCGCGGCTTCTTCCCGAACGTCGGCATCGACGAGGACCCGGTCACCGGCAGCGCCCACACCGCGCTCGCCCCGCACTGGTCCGCCCGCCTCGGCCGCGACGACCTCACCGGGCTCCAGGCCTCCCGCCGCACCGGCGTGGTCCGCACCCGGCTGCGGGGCGAGCGGACCCTGCTCACCGGCAGCGCGGTGACCGTCATCGAGGGCGAACTGCGCGCCTGAGAGGCCGCTCAGGCGGTCGGCAGCCAGCCCACCTTGCCGGCGATGAGGGCGTAACCGACGAAGGCGCCGATGTCGAGCAGGGAGTGCGCGACGACCAGCGGCCCGACCCGGCCCCAGCGGCGGTAGAGGTACACGAACACCACGCCCATCACCATGTTGCCGAGGAAGCCGCCGACGCCCTGGTAAAGGTGGTACGACCCCCGCAGGACCGCGCCGGCCACCAGCGCGGTCCCCGGGGTCCAGCCCAACTGGCCCAGCCTGCGCAGCAGGTAGCCGACGACGATCACCTCTTCGAGGATCGCGTTCTGCAGCGCGGACAGGATCAGCACCGGGTACTTCCACCACACGTCCGGCAGCGCCTCGGGGACGACGGTGAGGTTGAAGCCGAGGCCGCGGGCGGCGAGGTAGAAGGCGATGCCGGTGCTGCCGATCACGGCCGCGACGCCGGCGCCCCGGGCCAGGTCGGGCCAGGGCCGGGTGCGGTCGAAGCCGAGGGTGCGCAGGCTCCCGCCCTCGCGCAGCAGCAGGTGGGCGACGAGGGCGACGGGGACCAGCGCGGTGGCGATGCCGAACAGCTGCCAGGCCAGATCCAGCCAGGGGCGGCCCGGGGCGGCCGAGGCGTTCAGGGTGGCCGCCTGGTCCTTGAGACCGCCCGGCTTGGTGACCGAGCCGATGAAGCTGATCAGCGCGGACACCCCGCTCGCCCCGAGCGAGAGCGCGAGGACGAGCAGCGTCTCGTCCCGCAGGATCCGCCGCGGGTCGCGTTCCCGCGCCGAGGAATCGGCCACCGAGTCAGCCTCCACCTGCACCCCTGCCTCCAGCCGGCTCACGGGCCCCTGGCCCACCTTCGCCTGGCAAGGATCGCAGACAGAGCCGCACGAGCCGCGGACCGGTCCCCCGTCTCCCGCGCCCCCTCCTCTCCGCCGGCCCCCCGGCCCATTACTCGTCCGCCGGCCTCTTCTCTTCGCCGGCCTGTTGCTCGTCCGCCGGCCCGTTGCCCGCCCGCCGATCCCACGCGTCCTCGCCGGCCCGTTGCCCGCCCGCCGACCTCTTCTCTCCACCGGCCCGTCGGTCGCCCGTCGGCCCCTTCTCTCCGCCAGCCCGTTGCTCGCCGTCCGACCTCTTCTCTCCGCCAGCCCGTTGCTCGCCGTCCGGCCCCTTCTCTCCGCCGGCCCGTTGCCCGCCCGCCGATCCCACGCGTCCTCGCCGGCCCGTTGCGCGTCCGCCGACCTCTTCTCTCCACCGGCCGGTCGGTCGCCCGTCGGCCCCTTCTCTCCGCCGGCCCGTTGCTCGCCGTCCGGCCCCTTCTCTCCGCCAGCCCGTTGCTCGTCCGCCGACCCCCCGCGTCCCCGCCGGCCCGTCGCTCCTCCGCCTCACCGCCTGCCCCCGCGTCCCCGCCGGCCCGTCGCTCCTCCGCCGCGGCAGCGCTGACCCGGACGCCCGCGCCGGTGGGCCGTACGATGCTCAGCCCCGCGGCTCAGCCGCTGGAGCCCGCGTCAGCCCAGCGGTACCGGATCCGGCAGTCCGACCGGCCATGTGTGCACCGGCTCCCCCACGTGCATCAGCTCGGCGTACC
The DNA here is from genome assembly GCF_044750305.1 of Streptomyces sp. NPDC088810. NCBI lineage: Bacteria > Bacillati > Actinomycetota > Actinomycetes > Kitasatosporales > Streptomycetaceae > Streptomyces > Streptomyces sp. NPDC088810. The sequence goes on along the minus strand of NZ_JBIVJQ010000003.1, from coordinate 29,899 downwards.
GACGCGTGGTCGCCGCCAGGGCCGCCTCGCGGGACAGGCCCTGCTCCAGCGCCCGGTGGAAGGTGGCCGCCTGCCAGGACGCCCCGTTCACCCGGCGCCGGCAGCGCTCCTCGATCACGCCCAGGTAGAGGTCCCGGTCGGCGGCCTCCACGCCCCACGCGTCGAGCCCGGCCGCCGCGAGCGGCAGCAGCTCGTCGCGGACCAGCGTGACCGCGTCGACCTCCCCCGTGCCGCCGTACCGTCCCCGCCGGGGCCAGACGAAGCGGGCGTCGATGCCGTACCGGCAGGCCGCGTCGAAGTTCGCCTCGGCCGCGGCGAACGGCAGCCGCGTCCACACCGGCCGGGGCTCCTCGGCGAGGGCGCGGACGAGGCCGTAGTAGAAGGCCGCGTTCGCGATCACGTCGGTGATGGTCGGCCCGGCCGGCAGCACCCGGTTCTCCACCCTGAGGTGCGGGACACCGTCCGCGATGCCGTACACCGGCCGGTTCCAGCGGTAGATGGTGCCGTTGTGCAGGACGAGTTCGGCGAGCGTGGGCACCCCGCCGGCCTCGACGACCTCCAGCGGCTCCTCGTCGTCGCAGATCGGCAGCAGGGCCGGGAAGTAGCGCAGGTTCTCCTCGAACAGGTCGTACGCGGAGGAGATCCACCGCTCGCCGAACCAGGTGCGCGGCCGGACGCCCTGTGCCTGCAGCTCGGGCGGCCGGGTGTCGGTGGACTGGAGGAACAGCGGGGGCCGGGACTCGCGCCACAGCTCGTGCCCGAAGAGGAACGGTGAGTTCGCGCCGACGGCGATCTGCGCGGCGGAGGCCGCCTGGGCCGCGTTCCACACGTCGGCGAACCGGCCCGGCGTGACCTGCAGGTGCAGCTGTACGGAGGTGCACGCGGCCTCGGGCACGATCGACTTCGAGGTGCAGACGAGGTGCTCAACGCCCTCGATGTCGAGCCGGAAGTCCTCCCCGCGCGCGGCGACGATCTGGTCGTTGAGCAGGGTGTAGCGGTCGGCCTCGGAGAGGTTGGACGACACCAGGTCGTCCCGGTCGAGGGTGGGCAGGATGCCGATCATCACGATGCCCGCGTCCACCTCACCGGCCTTGCGGTCGGCGTAGGCGAGCGAGGTGCGCAGTTCCTCGGCGAGCCGGTCGAATACCCGGCCGCCCAATCGGTGTGGGGCTATGTTGACTTCCAGGTTGAACATGGCGAGTTCTGTTTGGAAGTCGCGGCTCGCGATGCGCTCCAGTACCTGCCCGTTCAACATTTTCGGCATACCGTCGGACCCCGCGAGATTCAATTCGATCTCGACTCCCATGAGGTTCTTCGGGCGATCGAATCGCTTCTCGCGCAGCAGCCGCTCCAGTCCCGTCAGGCACATCTGGAGCTTTTCTCGGTAGCGCTGGCGATCGGACAGGTCGAACTGCCCTGCCACGACCTTCTCCCCCATCGAAGTATCCCTCCTCGGATGGGCGGGCCGACGATCCGGCCGCCGGGCTCCCGGGTCAGGTGGGATGATGCCCAGCCGAAGCGATCGATAACGTCCCGCGCGGGCGCGTCGCCCGCTACTCTTACGAATGTTCCCGGCGGCACATTCACGGGGCATGCCGCACGGTGCACCTCCGGGTGCCCCGAACGCCTCGTGAAAAACGCCGATGACATTCGGCCGACCGCTACTGGCGCGTATGGCGAGGTCAGAGCCGAGGGCCCGGTCCCGAAATCGGGATTATTTCCGCGAAACGACGCCTTAATTCCACCTTGCCCGGCCGAACGGAATCGGATAGCCGAAACACCGGCCGAACACGCGTCGTATAAACTCCGTCCACAAGGCGGAAGGTTGGCGCCCTCGGTCCTGGTTTCCGCGGTGTTACTGCCGTCCCGGTTGACGGGCGGCAGACCGAGCCGCACTCTCTTCCACACCGAACCGGGCCCCCACCTCTCCGGCCTTCCCCCTGAGCAGACAGCGCCGTCCGCCCCACCCTCCTCGCGCCGCCGCGCCTGTCGAACGAGAGGCGACCCACATGCCGCTGCACGTACCCCCTGCCCCCGCGCCTGCCCTGCGCTCCGTCCTGACCGCCCTCGGCTCCCCGACCGCGGTCCGTGAGGCCCGCACTCCCTCCCTGCGCGCCGCGCAGGGCCCCGCCACCGCCGAACTCCCGCTGCCCGTGCACGTGCTGGACCGGATCACCGCGCAGGGCCTGTCCGCGACGCGGCTGGCCGGCTGGCGCTTCCTGATCCGGTGCGGCGACCGAGCGGTGGCCGCGGCCGAGACCATGCTCACCCCCGACGGCTGGGCCTTCTCCCATTTCTTCGAGGGCCCCTACGTCGCCTCCACCGAGCGCGCCCTGCAACAGGCCGAGGCGCTGCAACAGCCGTATCAGGCGCGTCTGCTGTCCGTGCCCGGTCTGTACATGCTCACCCTGTGGCTGCACGGCGACTGCTCCGGCGACGGCACCGAGGGCCATCCGGCCGCGACCGATCTGCTCGTCCCGCTGGCGCCGGCGCCGCCCGGCATCCCGGCGCACCGTCCGTTCCGGGTCGCCGAGTTGCTTCCGGTGCTGACCCATCGGGCGACTCCTCTCCCGCTGCTCGGCTCGCCGGTGCTCGGCTCGCCCGCCTGACCCCCGCACGCGTACCCCGCTCCCCGGAAGGGAAGCGGGGTACGGCCGTACTCGGGGACTTCTCCGCCCCGGGCCATCCGGACTAGTCCCATCCGGCCACCGGGGACCACCCGAAGAGTCACTGCGAACCACCCGAAGAGACCGTGCAGTTGGACTGAACCGTCCGCGCGGGTGACGCGTCCTGAACCTGTGAGAAGCGGTGCCGTGAAATCCCTGCGGAAACACGCCCAGAGGACAACACTGGACTCCGACCGACTCATCACCACGGGGGACGGACATGATCACATCAGAGCGAAAGATCCCGCCCATGTGCCAGCACCAGCCGTCGTGCCCGCCAGCCGAATCCGCCGACCGGGAGTCCGCCCGTCTCGTGGCGCACCACCCGGAGCAGGGGTGGAGCCTGCTGTGCAACGGCGTCCTGCTCTTCGAGGACACCGGCGAGCTGCTGCCCGACGGCCGCATCATCGCCCCGCACCGTCCGCTCGGTGCGGATCAGGTGATGACCGCCGCCTGAGCGGCACAGTGACCTGAGGGGCCGGCCGCACGAACTCGGTGCGCACCGGCCCCGACGTGTGTCCGGCGGTGGCTGCGAAGGGTAGCGGGGTGCTAGCGCAGCGCTTCCCGCAGCGCCTGGTAGGCGGGCTTGGGACGCAGCTCCTCGTCCCACGGCAGGGCCGCGCCCTCACCCGGGAAGAACGCCGGTATCCAGGAGTACTTGTCCGTGTAGTCCCAGATGGTCACGCCCACGCAGCGGCGTACGGCCAGGCAGGCCGCGGTGAGGTCCCGGTACCAGGTCGCCTGCTCGGCGAGCTTCTCCTCGGTCGCGGGCAGCTGCATCCGCACGTCGACCTCGGTGAGCGCGGTGTCCAGGCCCAGCCGGGAGAAGCGGCGGAGGTTGTCCTCCAGGGTGGCGGGATAGCCGTACTGGAGGGCCAGATGGGCCTGGAAGCCGATGCCGTCGAGGGGCACGCCCCGGGCCAGGAGGTCCTCGGCCAGCCGGTGGTAGGCGTCGCTCTTCGGGCCGGTCGCCTCGATGTTGTAGTCGTTCAGGTACAGCTTGGCGTGCGGGTCGGCCTGGTGGGCCCAGCGCAGCGCGTCGGCGATGTAGCCGGGGCCGAGGGTCCTGTACCAGATGGTGTCGCGGTAGCTGCCGTCCTCGTTGAAGGCCTCGTTGACGACGTCCCAGGAGTACACCTTGCCCCGGTAGTGCCGTACCTCGGTGGTGATGTGCTTCTTCAGCACGGCCCGCAGTTCGCTCGCCGTCCACTGCTTCGAGGTGAGCCAGTCGGGCAGCTGGCTGTGCCAGACGAGGGTGTGCGCGCGGACCTTCTGGTGGTTCTTGCGTGCCAGGTCGACGATCTGGTCGCCGTTGGTCCAGTCGAAGACGCCCTGCTGCGGCTCGGTGGCGTACCACTTCATGCCGTTGCCGGGCGTGATCATGTCGAACTCGCTGCCGAGGATGCGGGTGTAGGCGGTGTCGGTGAGTTCGGGGTTGTCGGTGGCGCTGCCGAAGTAGCGGCCGTGGCGCTCGGCGAGGTCGGCGAGGGTGTGCCGGCGTACCGGGTCCGGGGCGGCCTGCGCGGCCGGGCCGGTGACCAGGCCGGCGGTGACCAGGACGGCCGCGAGGGCGCCGGCGAGTCTCAGACGCATGGTGGGACTCCTGTCTGGGGATCGGGGAAGGTGCGGTTCAGCCCTTGGTGGCGCCGGTGGTGAGACCGCCGACGAGCTGGCGTTCGGCGACCGAGTAGAAGGCGAGGGCGGGGACCATGGCGAGGACGAGATAGGCGAAGACCCGTGCGTACTCCGCCGAGTACTGCCCCTGGAACTGCTGGACGCCGATGGGCAGGGTCCACCAGGTGCTGTCGGTGAACACCAGCAGCGGCAGGAAGAAGTTGTTCCAGCTGGTGACCACCGCGAGGACCGAGACGGTACCGAGCGCCGGCCGGGCCATGGGCAGCAGGACCCGCCAGAAGAACCCGAAGGCGCTGCAGCCGTCGAGCGTGGCGGCCTCCTCCAGTTCGCCGGGGATCTGCCGGAAGAAACCGCGCAGGATGATGATCGTCATCGGCAGTCCGAACGCGGCCTGCGGGAGGATCACACCGAGCGGGTTGTCCAGCAGGCCCAGGGAGCGCAGCAGCAGGAACAGCGGCAGGGCGGCGACCGCGAAGGGGAACATCAGCCCCATCGTGAAGACGGTGAACAGCACCTCCCGCCCGCGGAAGGCGAACCGTGCGAAGGAGAAGGCCGCGAGCGCGGACACCGCGACCACGAGCACGGTCGTGCCCACCGCGATCAGCGTGCTGTTGCCGACCAGCCGCCAGAACCCGCCCGAGCCGAGGATGTCGGTGTAGTTGCCGGTCAGCCAGTGTTCGGGCAGTCCGAACGGGTTGCGGGACAGCTCGTCGGTGGATTTGAAGCCGGACAGGACGGCGTACAGCAGCGGTACGAGCATCACCGCGCCGACCACCAGAAGGATCAGGTGCAGCGGCAGCGTGCGCACGCCCCTGGTTCTGCGGGTCACGTGCCGTCTCCCCTCATCGTCGTGGTGGCCCCTTCGAGGTCGCGGCGGAGCACGAACCGCTGGTAGGCGAGGGCGAAGACGAGGCAGATGCCGAACATGACCACGCTGATCGCGCTGGCGTAGCCGACCTGGTAGCGCTTGAAGCCGTACTGGAACATGGTCACGGCCATCGTCTCGGAGTGGTGGTCGGGGCCGCCCTGGGTGATCACCCACACCAGGTCGAACAGCTGGATCGCCCCGATCACGGACAGGAAGACGCTGATGCGCAGGGTGGGCGCGAGCAGCGGCAGGGTGACGTTGCGGAACCGCTGCCAGGGCCCGGCGCCGTCGATCAGCGCCGCCTCCGTCAACTCGGCCGGGATCGACTGGAGTCCGGCCAGGTAGAGCATCATGTGGAAGCCGAAGTACTTCCAGGTCATGACGAGGAAGAGGGCGGCCATGACGGAGGAGGGGTCGGCGAACCACTCGCCGCCCAGGCCGTCCAGTCCGACGGCGCCCAGGACATGGTCGGCGAGTCCGTCGTCCGGGGCGAAGACCATGCTGAACAGCACGCCGGTGATGGCCTCGGACAGCACGTACGGCGCGAAGAACAGCATTCGGTACACGGCCCGGCCGCGCAGCCGCTGGTTGAGCAGCACCGCCATGGCCAGCGCGAACGGCAGCTGGAGCACGAGCGAGAGCACCACCAGCACCAGGCAGCGCCACAGGTCGCCGAGGAAGACGTCGTCCTGGAAGAGGCGGGTGAAGTTGTCCCCGCCGACGTAGTCGGAGGGCATGCCGAAGCCGCCCCAGCGGAAGAAGGCGGCGTACAGCGCGAACAGCATCGGCAGCAGCACCAGCCCGATGAACAGCACCAGCGCGGGCAGCTGGAAGCCGACCGCGGTGAGCCAGTTCAGCGTGCGCCGCCGGGTCCGGGTGCGGTCCGCGCCGGCGGCCGGGAGCGGGGGGCCCGCGGGGGGACCGCTCCGCTTGTCCGGGAGGAAGGTGGAGGTCATCGCCGGCTACTGCTCTTCCTTGGCGGTCCTGGTGATCGACTGTGCGACCTGCTCGGCCGACTTGGAGCCGGCGATGAGCGCGGCCACACTGTCGTTGACCTCCTGGCCGACGGCGGGCGCGTAGGCCTGGTCGAGGTAGAGCTGGAAGCCGGTGGCGGCCTTCAACTGGGCTTGTACGGCCTTGAGGTTGGGGTCGGTGAGCGCGGACTCGGCGGCCGGGACGACCGGCAGCACCCCGGTCTTCTTCACCAGTTCCCGGTCGGTGGTCCGGGAGGCGAAGAACTCCAGGAAGTCGACGGCGGCCTGCGGGGCTCCCCGGCGCAGGGCGTGGCCGCCGCCTCCGCCGAACACCTCGGTGATCTTGCCGTTGCCGCCCTCGACCTCGGGGAACGGGAAGAAGCCCAGGTTCGCGCCGAGGCCCTTGCCGGCGTCGGCCTCCACGACCGGGGCCCACTGGCCCATCAGTTCCATCGCCGCCTTGCCGTTGCCGACGCTGGCGGCCTGGCCGGTCGGGGTGGAGTACGCGGCGCCGAGGAAGCCCTTCTGGAACGGCTGGAGGTCCACCAGCTCCTTCAGGTGCTGTCCGGCCTGCACGAAGCCGGCGCCGGTGAAGTCCTTGCTCTCGCCGGCCTTACGGAGCGCGTCGACACCGGCGGTGCGCATCGCCAGGTACGCCCAGTAGTACATGCCGGGCCACTTCTCCTTGCCCGCCAGGGCGAGCGGCGTGACGCCGGCGGCCTTCAGCTTCCGTACGGCGTCCAGGAAACCGCTCCAGGTGGTCGGGGGTGTGCTGATCCCGGCCTTCTTGAAGAGCGCCTTGTTGTACCAGAAGCCGATCATGCCGATGTCGAACGGGATGCCGTACGCCTTGCCGTCCAGGAGGTACGGCTCCTTCGCCACCGGCAGCAGACCGTCGGCCCAGGGCTTGGTGCGGTCCGTGAGGTCCTCGACCAGTCCCGCGTCGACCTGCTGCCGCAGCACGCCGCCGCCCCAGGTGTGGAAGATGTCCGGCAGCTTCCCGGAGGCGGTCAGCGCGGTCATCTTCGACTTGTAGGCGTCGTTCTCCAGTTGGACGATCTTTATCTTGACCTTGGGGTTGTCGGCCTCGAACTTCCTGGCCAGCGCCGCCCACACGGTCTTGGTGGGCTCCGTGGTCGAGATGTTCCACCACTCGACCGTGGTCGTCCCCGAGGACGACCCTCCGTCCGAGTCGCCGCCGCAGCCGCTGAGTGCGGTCACACCGAGGCCGGCGCCGACGGAGGCCGCCAGGAAACCGCGGCGGGACAGTGCAGGGTCGCCCATCATGCGCTCCTTCGAAACTTTCGAGTTGCTTCGGAGAGGGTCCCGACTGAGAGAATCGGGCGCCACCGAGAGCCGCCGACGCGCTCGTCGGCCACCGGCGGGCCGAAACATTCGGGCGATTTCCCGAACGTTCCGAACGGCGACTCTAGGAAGGCAGGTGGGGAGCGTCAAGGTGTCGTGCACGAGGTGACGAGCGCACGGCCGAACTCGCCGGAAGCGGCGCGGCCATCGGGAGGGCCGAATGTTTCGTTCGCGGCGCCGCACTCGGACGGCTCGACGGGACCCGGCGGGAAGGATCGGGTCCTCCGGCTGGTCGAATCGCCGGCGCGGGAGTGGGATGGAAGGGAGCGAGACCATGCCCGGAACGGTGGAGTCATGTCCGGTAACGACGCCTCGGCGGTCGCGCGAGTGGTGGTCGGTGTGAGCGGCTCCCTGAACAGCGTCACGGCCCTGCGCCGGGCCACCGCGCTGGCCCGGCGGCTGGGAGCCGAGCTGTGGCCGGTGCTGGCCTGGGAGCCACCGGGCGGTGACCCCGCCGCACGCCGCGCCCCCGCCGCCGGCCCGCTGCTCGAGGAATGGCAGCGCCTGGCCAAGCAGCGGCTGGCCTCGGTCCTCTACGAGATCTTCGGCGCGGAGAGTCCCGGCGTACCGATGCACGCCGTCGTCGTCCGCGGCGCCCCGGGCCCGGCCCTGGTGGCGACCGCCGACCGCGAGACCGACGTACTGGTCGTCGGCTCGGGCCGACGCGGCCTGCAACGCCCCTTCGCGGCCCGCGTCTCCCGCCACTGCGTGTCCCATGCCCGCTGCCCGGTCCTGGCGGTCCCGCCGTCCCCCCTGGAATCCGAGCTGCTCTCCGTCCACCGCCGCAACACCTGGCATCTACGGCTCGACACACGGGGGTTGTGAACCTAGCGGCGCAAGGCCACAGCCGCCCCGCCACAGGCGCGCCCGGCCCCCGGCGGTCTACCGTCGTTCTCATGGAGCACCGCGACGGCATCCACCCCCGGCCGGCCGGCGCGCACCCGTCCGGCGCCGAGGCCGTCGGGTACGACCGGAGCTGGGCCGGGGAGGTGCGCAGTGCCGGCCGGTGTGCCGGGGCGCTGTTCGCGCTGTTGCTGTGTGTGGACCGGGCGGGCGGCTCGCTGACCTGGGGACGCGCCGCCTTGTGGCTCCTGCTGGCCCTGCTGCTGCTCCTCGTCCTGTTCCCGGTGCGCGTATCGGCCGGCCCGGGCTGGCTGGCAAGCCGCCGGCTGCTGCGCACCCGCCGCGTCCGCACCGATCTGCTGGCGGCCGTGAGCCCGCTGGACGGCGTCACCCGGCGCCTGGTGCTGCACGACACTCTCGGCAACCGGGTCGAGATCGACCCCGAGGTCCTCGTCCGAAACCCGGAGCTGTGGTACCGGTTCGACGAGGGCGCCCGCGCCTCGGAGGCGGCCGGCACCCTGCTGTGCGGCACGGCCGCCCTGCACCGCCTGGCCCGCCGCGTGGACCGCGAGACGGCCCGGGACGTGTTCCGGGCGTCCGGCCTGGAGTGACGCTCGGTGGCCGCCGCCCGGCCGGCTCCCTTTGGGGGTCACCCGCCCGCCCCCACCCCGGTCAGACCCGCCCCGGCCTCCCCTTCTTGATGCGGTAGCCCCTCTCGCAGGCCATTCTTAACGCAAGCTTGACGGCCGCCCGAGCCCTGATCCATAGGCCCAGGCGTCACGCTCTGCTTACGCTGGTGCCGCCGTCCGCGTGATGGCCGAGAACAGCTGAGCCGCACATCAGGAGCACGCCGATGGCCACGACCGAGCGCCCTCCCAGTACCAGCCGCCTGCGCGCCTGGATGCTGGAGGGACTGTCCGACATGGGCAAGGACGGTGGCCACCCGGGACCACACGCCGAGCCGGAGGCCCCGCACCAGGGACAGCGCTGGTGGCGGGTGATGTGCCTGACCGGTGTCGACTACTTCTCCACCCTCGGCTACCAGCCCGGCATCGCGGCCCTGGCGGCCGGCCTGCTCTCCCCGGTGGCGACCATCGTGCTCGTCGTCGTCACCCTGGCCGGCGCCCTGCCGGTCTACCGCCGGGTGGCCGAGGAGAGCCCGCACGGCGAGGGCTCGATCGCGATGCTGGAACGCCTGTTGTCGTTCTGGCAGGGCAAGCTCTTCGTCCTCACCCTGCTGGGCTTCGCGGCGACCGACTTCCTGATCACCATCACGCTCTCCGCCGCCGACGCCTCCACCCACCTGGTGGAGAACCCGCATCTGACGGAAGCCCTGGACGGCAAGCAGATGCTGATCACGCTGTTCCTCGTGGCGCTGCTCGGCGCGGTCTTCCTCAAGGGCTTCCTGGAGGCCATCGGGGTCGCGGTCGCCCTCGTGGGCGTGTACCTCGCCCTCAACGTCGTCGTCGTGATCACCGGCCTGTGGCACGTCATCACCGCCGGGCACGTGATCACCGACTGGAGCACCGCGCTGACCGCGCAGCACGGGAACGTCTTCTTGATGATCGGCGTGGCGCTCATCGTCTTCCCGAAGCTCGCCCTGGGCCTGTCCGGCTTCGAGACCGGTGTCGCCGTCATGCCGCACGTGCAGGGCGACCCGGGCGACACCGAACAGCGGCCCGCGGGCCGGATCCGGGACACCAAGAAGCTCCTGACCACCGCCGCGCTCATCATGAGCTGCTTCCTGATCGCCACCAGCTTCATCACCACGCTGCTGATCCCGGAGAAGGAGTTCCGGACGGGCGGCCAGGCCAACGGCCGCGCGCTCGCCTACCTCGCGCACGAGTACCTGGGCAACGCCTTCGGCACGGTGTACGACGTCTCGACCATCGCCATCCTGTGGTTCGCCGGCGCCTCCGCCATGGCCGGCCTGCTCAACCTGATGCCGCGCTACCTGCCCCGCTACGGCATGGCCCCCCACTGGGCCCGGGCGGTGCGCCCGATGGTCATCGTCTTCACACTGATCGCCTTCCTGGTGACCTGGATCTTCGACGCCGACGTGGACAAGCAGGGCGGCGCCTACGCCACCGGTGTGCTGGTGCTGATCAGCTCGGCCGCGATCGCGGTGACCATCGCCGCGCACAAGGCGGGGCAGCGCGGCTGGACCATCGTGTTCGCGGTGATCTCGGCGGTGTTCCTCTACACCACCGTCGTGAACGTCATCGAGCGCCCGGACGGTGTGAAGATCGGTGCCTGCTTCATCGCGGGCATCATGCTGGTCTCGCTGCTGTCCCGGCTGGCCCGTGCCTTCGAGCTGCGGGTGACCAGTGTGTCGCTCGACCCCATGGCGGAACGATTCGTCCGGGACATGGCCAGCCGCAGGCTTCGGTTCATCGCCAACGAGCCGGACCGGCGCGACAACGCCGAGTACCGCGACAAGGTAGAGCAGATCCGCACCGACAACGACATGCCCGACCAGGAGGACTTCATCTTCCTCGAGGTCACGGTCACCGACCCGTCCGAGTTCGAGGCGAGCCTGACCGTCCGCGGCGAGGTGCTGCACGGCCGCTACCGGGTGCTGACGCTGGAGTCCGCCTCCATCCCGAACGCCCTGGCCGCCCTGCTGCTGCACGTCCGTGACCTCACGGGCTGCACCCCCCACATCTACTTCGAGTGGACCGAGGGCAATCCGTTCGCGAACTTCCTCCGCTTCTTCCTCTTCGGCCAGGGCGAGGTCGCACCGGTCACCCGTGAGGTGCTCCGCGAGGCGGAACCCGACCCGGCCCTCCGGCCCCGGGTCCACACGGGCTGACCCCACGTCCACGAATCCCCGCGCCTGGCCCTATCGTGACCGGCATGCAGTCCTACACGATCGGCCAGGCCGCGCGGCTGCTCGGCGTCAGCCCGGACACCGCCCGCCGCTGGGCCGACGCCGGCCGGGTGGCCACCCACCGCGACGAGTCCGGGCGGCGGCTCGTCGACGGCAGGGACCTCGCCGCGTTCTCCGTCGAACTGGCCAAGGGGGGCGGTGCCGAGGAGGACGCCTCGCACACCTCCGTCCGCAACGCCTTCCCCGGCATCGTCACCGCGATCAAGCTCGGCGACGTCGCCGCCCAGGTGGAGATCCAGGCCGGCCCGCACCGGCTCGTCTCGCTGCTGACCCGGGAAGCCGTGGAGGAACTGGGCCTGGAGGTCGGCATGGAGGCCACCGCCCGCGTGAAGTCCACGAACGTACACATCGACCGCGCCTGACCCGGGCCCCACGGACACGGCCTGCGCCCGGACCCTCGGAGCGTCACACAACGCACATGCAAGCTACAAGTCGCAGGTGCGCAGCTCATGCGATACGACAAGGGACTTATGCCTCGCAGATGCGGCAGTATCATCGCCGCAGGGCGTGACGTGTGTGTGACACAACCCGAGGAGTAGCTCCGTGATGATTCGTTCCGTGCGCCGGACCCGGCGGACGTGGCAGCTGGCCGGTGCGGGAGCCGCCGCCCTGATGGCCCTCGGCGCCTGCTCCTCCTCGTCGGACTCCCCCGGCACCTCCGGCACGTCGGCTTCCTCGAAGCTCTCCGGCACGGTCACCGTGTTCGCGGCGGCCTCCCTGAAGGAGAGCTTCACGACCCTCGGCAAGAAGTTCGAGCAGGACCACCCGGGCACGGAGGTCAGCTTCAACTTCGGCGGCAGCGACAGCCTCGCCGCGAGCATCACCGGCGGTGCCCCGGCCGACGTGTTCGCCGCGGCCAGCCCGAAGACCATGGCGCTCGTCACGGACAAGAAGGACACGGCCGGCACCCCGGCCGCCTTCGCCCGCAACCAGCTGGAGATCGCCACCGTGCCGGGCAACCCGCACAAGGTGTCCTCCCTGAAGGACCTCACCGAGTCCGGTCTCAAGGTCGTCCTGTGCGACAGGACCGTGCCCTGCGGCGCCGCCGCCCGGAAGGCCCTGGACGCCGCCAAGCTGAAGCTCACCCCGGTCTCCTACGAGCAGGACGTCAAGGGCGCCCTGACCAAGGTGGAGCTGAAGGAGGCCGACGCTGCGGTGGTCTACAAGACCGATGTGAAGGCCGCGGGTGACAAGGTGGAGGGCGTGGAGTTCCCCGAGTCCGCCCACGCGGTCAACGACTACCCGATCGCCCTGCTGAAGAACGCGCCGAACGCCGAGACCGCCAAGGCGTTCATCGCCCTCGTGCGGTCCGCCGAGGGTCAGCGGGTGCTGAGCGAGGCCGGGTTCCTCAAGCCGTGACCTCGCTCGACGAACCCGGCGCCGCGACCGCCCCCCGTACGGGCCGGCCGCGGCGCCGCCGTGGCGGCGCGGGGGGCCGACGCGGGGTGCCGTTGCCACTGCTGCTGCCGGGCGTGCTGGCCCTGGCGTTCCTGCTGCTGCCGCTGCTCGCGCTGCTGGTCCGCGCGCCCTGGCGCAGCCTGCCGGACCAGCTGACCAGCACCGAGGTGTGGCAGGCGCTCCAGCTGTCCCTGGTCAGCGCCACCGCGGCGACGGCCGTGAGCCTCGTACTGGGCGTGCCGCTCGCCTGGCTGCTGGCCCGTACGGAGTTCCCCGGGCGTGGGCTCGTACGGGCCCTGGTGACCCTGCCCCTCGTCCTGCCCCCGGTCGTCGGCGGTGTGGCCCTGCTGCTGGCCCTCGGCCGCAACGGCGTGATCGGCCGGTGGCTGGACTCCTGGTTCGGAATCACCCTGCCGTTCACCACCACCGGGGTCGTGATCGCGGAGGCGTTCGTCGCGATGCCGTTCCTGGTCATCAGCGTCGAGGGCACCCTGCGCGCGGCCGACCCGCGCTACGAGGAGGCGGCGACCACCCTCGGCGCGTCCCGCTTCACCGCGTTCCGCCGGGTCACGCTGCCGCTGATCGCACCGGGCATCGCGGCCGGCGCGGTGCTGGCCTGGGCCCGGGCGCTCGGCGAGTTCGGCGCGACGATCACGTTCGCGGGCAACTTCCCCGGCCGCACCCAGACCATGCCCCTCGCCGTCTACCTCGCCCTCCAGAACGACCCCGAGGCCGCCATCTCCCTCAGCCTGGTCCTCCTGGCCGTCTCGATCACGGTCCTGGCAGGCCTCAGGGACCGGTGGGTGACACCCTCATGACGAACCACGCCGAACCCACACACGAGGCAGCCGCACCCGCCGACGCCGCTCAGCCCCCACCCGGGCCACCCGCACCCGGCGACGCCCGCGAACCCACCGGCCTGCACGCCCACCTCGTGGTGGACCGCCCCGGCTTCCGCCTGGACGTCACCCTCACCGCCGCCCCCGGCGACGTACTCGCCCTGCTCGGTCCCAACGGCGCCGGCAAGACCACCGCCCTGCGCGCCCTCGCCGGCCTCACCCCCCTCACGGACGGCCACCTCCGCCTGGACGGCACCCCGCTGGAGGACACACCTCCGGAGTCGCGCCCGGTCGGCGTGGTCTTCCAGGACTACCTGCTCTTCCCGCACCTGTCCGCCCTGGACAACGTCGCGTTCGGCCCCCGCTGCCGGGGCACGAGCAAGGCCGAGGCCCGTGCCCAGGCGGCGGCCTGGCTGGAGCGCATGGGCCTCACACCGCACGCGGCCGCCAAGCCGCGCCGCCTCTCCGGCGGCCAGGCCCAGCGCGTGGCCCTCGCCCGCGCCCTGGCCACCCAGCCCCGGCTGCTCCTCCTGGACGAGCCGCTCGCGGCCCTGGACGCCCGTACCCGCCTGGAGGTCCGCGCCCAGCTCCGCCGCCACCTGGCCGAGTTCGAGGCCGTCTCCGTACTGGTCACCCACGACCCGCTGGACGCCATGGTGCTGGCGGACCGGCTGGTGGTCGTGGAGCACGGCCGGGTCGTCCAGGAGGGCACCCCCGCCGACATCGCCCGCCACCCGCGCACGGACTACATCGCCCAGCTCGTCGGTCTCAACCTGTACCGCGGACAGGCCGCGGGGCACACCGTACGGCTGGACGCCGGTCCCGCGATCACGACCACGGAGGAGCTGTCCGGCCCGGTCTTCGTGGCGTTCCCGCCGTCCGCCGTGACCCTGTTCCGGGACCGCCCCTCCGGCGCCAGCGCCCGCAACCTGTGGCGCTGCGAGGTGGCCGGACTGGAGACGCACGGCGACCAGATCCGCGCCGACCTCAGCGGGGAACTCCCCCTCGCCGCCGACCTCACGACGCTCGCCGCCGCCGACCTCGACCTGCACCCCGGCACATCCGTCTGGGCGACGGTCAAAGCGGCGCAGACACACGCATACCCGGCCTGACCGGGCGGGCGCTCTACCGTGAGTGCCCATGACCCTCAGCATCCGCAACCAGCTCCCCGGCACGGTCACCGCGATCCAGCCGGGCGAGGCCATGGCCACCGTCAAGCTACGCCTGGACGGTGGGCAGGACATCACCGCGGCCATCACCAAGGAGTCCGCCGAGGACCTCGCCCTCGCTCCCGGCTCGCCCGTACGGGCCCTGGTGAAGTCGACCGAGGTCTCCCTCGCCACCCACCGCGTCGAGGGTCTGTCGATCCGCAACCAGCTCCCCGGGGCGGTCATCGGCCTCACCACCGGCGCCGCGATGGCCTCCGTGAGGATCTCCGTCCCCGGCGGCGAACTGACCGCTGCCATCACCAAGGACGCCGCCACCGACCTCGGCCTGTTCGTGGGCTCCGACGTGGTCGCTCTCATCAAGGCGACCGAGGTGTCCCTGGCGACGGCCTGACACGGCGAGGGCCCCGCCCGGAAACCGGACGGGGCCCCGAGAGCCGCCGCTCGCTCAGTCCTCGTACGCGTCCAGCGGCGGGCAGGAGCACACCAGGTTGCGGTCGCCGAAGGCCTGGTCGATCCGGCGCACCGGCGGCCAGTACTTGTCGGCGGCCGAGACACCGGCCGGGAAGACGGCCTCGTCGCGGCTGTAGGCGTGCGTCCACTCACCGCCGAGCGCGGCGGCGGTGTGCGGGGCGTTCCGCAGCGGGTTGTCCTCGGCGGGCCACTGGCCGGAGCCGACCTTCTCGATCTCCGCGCGGATGGCGATCATCGCATCGCAGAAACGGTCCAGCTCGGTGATGTCCTCCGACTCGGTCGGCTCGATCATCAGCGTGCCGGCCACCGGGAACGACATGGTCGGCGCGTGGAAGCCGTAGTCGATCAGGCGCTTGGCCACGTCGTCCACGGTCACGCCGGTCGCCTTCGTCAGCGGGCGCAGGTCGATGATGCACTCGTGCGCGACCAGGTTGCCGGGGCCGGTGTAGAGGACCGGGTAGTGCGGCTCCAGGCGCTTGGCGATGTAGTTGGCGGAGAGCACGGCCACCTGAGTGGCCCGCTTCAGGCCCTCGCCGCCCATCAGGCGGACGTACGCCCACGAGATCGGCAGGATGCCCGCGCTGCCCCACGGAGCCGCCGAGATGGGGCCCACGCCGGTCTCCGGGCCGGCCTCCGGCTGGAGCGGGTGGTTCGGCAGGTACGGCGCCAGGTGAGAGCGGACCGCGACCGGGCCGACGCCCGGACCGCCGCCGCCGTGCGGGATGCAGAACGTCTTGTGCAGGTTCAGGTGGGAGACGTCACCGCCGAAGTGGCCCGGCTTGGCGAGGCCCACCAGGGCGTTGAGGTTGGCGCCGTCGACGTACACCTGGCCGCCGGCCTCGTGCACCTGGGCGCAGATGTCGGCGACGTGCTCCTCGAACACACCGTGCGTCGACGGGTAGGTGATCATCAGCACCGCCAGCTCGTCGCGGTACTGCTCGATCTTGGCGCGCAGGTCCTCGACGTCGATCTCGCCGTCCTCGGCGGTCTTCACGACGACGACCTTCATGCCCGCCATCACGGCGCTGGCCGCGTTGGTGCCGTGCGCGGAGGACGGGATGAGGCAGACCGTGCGCCGCTCGTCGCCGTTGGCCCGGTGGTAGCCGCGTACGGCGAGCAGACCGGCCAGCTCGCCCTGCGAACCGGCGTTCGGCTGGAGCGAGACCTTGTCGTAGCCGGTGACCTCGGCGAGACGTCCCTCCAGCTCGCGGATGAGCGTGAGGTAGCCCTGCGCCTGCTCGGCTGGCGCGAACGGGTGCAGCTGCCCGAACTCGGGCCAGGTGACCGGCTCCATCTCCGTGGTCGCGTTGAGCTTCATGGTGCACGAGCCCAGCGGGATCATGCCGCGGTCGAGCGCGTAGTCGCGGTCGGCCAGCTTGCGCAGGTAGCGCAGCATGGCGGTCTCGGAGCGGTACTGGTGGAAGACCGGGTGGGTCAGGTAGGCGTCGGTGCGCAGCATCGCCTCGGGCAGGGTGTCCTCGGCACCCGCGTCGAGCGCCTCGATGTCGCCCTCCACGCCGAAGGCGGCGAAGACGGCGGCCAGCTGGGCCCGGTTGGTGGTCTCGTCGCAGGCCGCCGAGACGTGGTCGGCGTCGACGAGCCGCAGGTTGACCCCGTTCTCCCGCGCGGCGGCGACGACCTCGGCGGCCTTGCCGGGCACCCGCGCGGTGACGGTGTCGAAGTAGGCGCCGTGGACGATCTCCACGCCGCCGGCCTTCAGACCCTCGGCGAGGATCGTTGCGTACCGGTGCGTCCGCCGGGCGATGGTCCTGAGCCCGTCCGGCCCGTGGTAGACGGCGTACATGCCGGCCATCACGGCGAGCAGCACCTGTGCGGTGCAGATGTTGCTGGTGGCCTTCTCGCGGCGGATGTGCTGCTCACGGGTCTGCAGCGCGAGCCGGTAGGCCTTGTTCCCGTCGGCGTCCACGGAGACGCCCACCAGGCGCCCGGGCAGGCTGCGGGCGAACTTCTCGTGTACGGCCATGTAGCCGGCGTGCGGACCGCCGAAGCCCATCGGCACACCGAAGCGCTGGGTGGTGCCGACCGCGATGTCCGCGCCCAGCTCGCCCGGCGAGGTGAGCAGGGTCAGCGCCAGCAGGTCGGCGGCGACGGTGACGAGGGCACCCAGCTCGTGCGCCTGGTCGATGACGGGCTTGATGTCGCGTACGGCACCGGAGGCGCCCGGGTACTGGATCAGCACGCCGTTGATCTCGCGCTCGGCGATGTCCGCGGGGATGCCGTCGCCGAGGTCGGCGACGACCACCTCGACGCCGGTCGGCTCGGCACGGGTCTCGATCACGGCGATGGTCTGCGGCAGCGCGTCCGCGTCGACCAGGAACAGGCCCTTCTTGTTCTTGCCCATCCGCCGGGACAGCGCCATGGCCTCGGCCGCGGCCGTGCCCTCGTCCAGGAGGGAGGCGCCGGAGGTGGGCAGCCCGGTGAGCTCGGCGACCACGGTCTGGAAGTTCAGCAGGGCCTCGAGCCGCCCCTGGGAGATCTCCGGCTGGTACGGCGTGTAGGCCGTGTACCAGGCCGGGTTCTCCATGACGTTGCGCAGGATGACGGGCGGGGTGAACGTGCCGTAGTACCCGAGCCCGATCATGGAGCCCAGCACCTGGTTGCGGTCGGCGAGCGAGCGCAGTTCGGCGAGCACCTCGGCCTCGGTGCGTGCGCCCGGGAGGTCCAGGGCATCGGCGTTCTTGATCACGTCCGGGACGGCGGCGGCGGTCAGCTCGTCGAGCGAGCCGTATCCGACCTGCGCGAGCATCTTGGCCCGCGCCTCCTGGTCGGGTCCGATGTGGCGCTGCTCGAACGGAATGCCCGCTTCGAGCTCGGAGAGCGGAATGCGATGGGCGGTCATTGCGGAGGCCTCCTGGTCTGACGCGACCTTCGAGGGGCACCCCGGTACGGATACCCCGACGGCCTCCCCCTCTGTCATCTCAACCTGAGAGCTTCACCGGCCACCCGAAGGGCGCCGGCTTTCACCGTCGGTGAGGGCGGGAGCCGTGGACACCCGCCCTGCTTTCCAGAGTGACCTCGTCCGTGCGGTACGTGAGCCTGAGAGATTCCGGGGAGGAGTTGCTCCTTCGGCGCCTCCGAGGTGGTCGGAGGACTCTCCCGCACGGGGTCAGCAGCCGCTGTCAGCCTACCAGCGAGGTCAACGCCGGAGCCTTCGAGTGGCCGCCTCCCTGAATGTGCTCTTTTGTAGTGCTTACGGATGAGTTGCGACCACGTGGAGGGAGAGGGACCGTGCAGACCGACATCGATCCGCGCAACCTGATCGGCCGCAAGGCGTTCGACCGCAATGGCACCAAGATCGGCACCATTGACGAGGTGTACCTGGACGACGCCACCGGAGTGCCCGAGTGGGCGGCCATACGCACCGGCCTGTTCTCCCGGGACGCCTTCGTGCCCCTGGCGCCCAGCGAACTCGTCGACGGCACCCTGCACGTCCCCTTCGACCGCGCCCTGATCAAGGACGCCCCCGACTTCGGCGTGGGCCGCCACCTCTCCCCCGAACAGGAACTCCAGCTCTACCACCACTACGGCCTCGACGTGGTCCCACCCCCCACGGTCCCGGACCACACTTTCGGCAAACTAGCCGGAACAGAAGAACCCTGACCTCCCCGACACCAGCCTCCCTCGCCCCACGCCCGACCCGGGACGGGGCACGCGACCGGCCCCGGCCCGGGGCCCGGCCCATGTCCGCCCTCTGCTCCGACGTCCACGACTCGGCCCAGGCCCGCGCTTGACCGCATCTGCGGCTCCCCGCACCCCCGGGCCCCCGCCCGGCATGTCCGCCCGCCGCCCCGACACCCACGGCAGGGACTACCCCCGCACCTCACCGCATCCGCAGCTGCCCGCACCCCCAGCCCCAGTCCGCTGCGCGACTGACCCCGCCCGAGGCCTGGCGCATGTCCGCCCTCCGACCCACACCCGCGCCAGGGCCTGCATCCGAGACCTCCCCGACTCGGCCCACGCCCGCGCTTGACCGCATCTGCGGCTCCCCGCACCCCCGGGCCCCCGGCATGTCAGTCCTCTGCCCCACGCCCACCCCCGGCCAACGTCTACGGGATCCTGCTCCCCGCCTGGCCCACGTGGGGGTCCCGGCCGGGTGCACCGGCATGGCTTACGCCTGTGATCCTGCCTACGTCTCGGGCCCGGCCCACCTCTGAGGCGGTGTGGGTACCCGGGCCGGCCCCGTCGGGCCTGGCCTACTTTCTCGACTTGCCCGACCTCCACTACCCGCCCCTCAAGCTTGGCCCACGTGCACGGCCGCGCTCAGGCCCGAGCCACCGCCCCCTGCGCACCCGGGCCCGTGTCCGAGCCCCGATCTGCCTCCACATCCTGACCCACGTTCCCGGCTCGACACCCGCCTGGTCCGTCGGGCGGAGTCCCGGGAGGGTCAGTGAGGGAGGTGGGTGGATGGGGGAGGTCCGGGACCAACGGCAACGGGTCGGCCGACTCCAGCGCGGGATCGTCGACAAGAAACGTCCGCACACGCCCCGGCTCGGACTGCGGCGTCTCGAACCGCACCGTCACCCGCCCCAGCCCACTCCCCTGCACCCACCCGGGCCCGTACTCCGCATGCCGTACGTCCTGCCCGGCACGCCAGTGCCGTTCCACCGGCTCCGGCCGTTCCACAACGCCCTCGGCCATGGCCTCCTCCGGCGCCTCCGCCACCGCCCGCGTGGGCATCGCCTGCGCGAACAGGTCCTCCTGCGTGTAGTCGGCGAGCCCGGACACCCCCACCCCGAGCAACCGCACCCCACCCGTGGTGTCCACGGAGTCCAGCAGCCGCGCAGCCGCCTCCCGGATGACGGCGGGGTCGTCCGTGGGCCCCCTGAGCGTCTCGGAGCGGGTCAGCGTGGAGAAGTCGTACCGCCGTACCTTCAGCACGATCGTCCGCCCCGACAGCCCCGCCTCGCGCAGCCTCCGCACACACCGGTCGGCCAGCCGCTGCACCTCGAGACCCACCCGCAGCCGGTCGTGGATGTCCACGTCGTACGTGTCCTCCACCGACACCGACTTCGCCTCCCGTTCGGCCACCACGGGCCGCTCGTCCCGGGCCAGTGCCATCGCGTACAGCGCGTGACCGTGCGCCTTGCCGAGCAGCCGCACCAGTTCGTCCTCACCGGCCTCGGCCAGCTCCTGCACCGTGCTGATCCCGGCCCGGCGCAGATGGTCCCCGGTGGCCGGCCCCACCCCCGGCAGGGTCCGCACCGGCATCGGCCCCAGCAGCGCCCGCTCGGTGCCCGGCTCGATCAGCACCAGGCCGTCCGGCTTGGCCTGCTCGGACGCGATCTTCGCCAGCATTTTCGAGGCGGCGAGCCCCACCGAACCGGTGAGCCCGGTGACCGCCCGGATGTCCGTGCGCAGCTTCTCCCCGGTCCGCCGCGCCGACTCCTCGTCCCAGGCCGCTCCCCCGGCCTCCAGATCCACGAACGCCTCGTCCAGGCTCAGCGGCTCCACCAGCGGCGACAGCTCCCGAAGCAGGGCCATCACCTGCTCGCTGATCGCCCGGTACAGACCGAAGCGCGGCACCAGATACGCGGCGTTGGGTGCCAGCCGGCGCGCCTGGGCCATGGGCATCGCGGAGTGGACCCCGAACACGCGTGCCTCGTACGACGCGGTGGCCACCACCCCGCGCGGTCCGAGCCCGCCCACGACGACCGCCTTCCCGCGCAGGCTCGGCTTGGACGCCTGCTCCACCGAGGCGAAGAAGGCATCCATGTCGAGATGCAGGATCGTGGGCGCGTTTCTCACATCTCCGATGCTGCACCACGCCACTGACAATGCGGTGGTGCCGGAGCGCCCCTGCGGGGACCGGTGGTCAGACCGCCCGGTTGCGGCGCCGCGCCAGCTCGTCCGCGGGGTTGTGCCCGACGAGCGTCTCGCCGGTGTCGATGCGCTCGCCGTGCAGCTGGGAGAGGGCGCTTTCCACGTCGCGCCACACCACGCCGACGGCGATCCCGAAGATGCCCTGACCGCCCTGGAGCAGGGCGTGGACCTCGTCCGGCGAGGTGCACTCGTACACGGTCGCGCCGTCGCTCATCAGGGTCATCCGCTCCAGGTCACGGAAACCGCGTTCCCTGAGGTGCTGGACGGCCGTACGGATGTTCTGCAGCGACACCCCGGTGTCCAGGAACCGCTTCACGATCTTCAGGACGACGACGTCCCGGAAGCTGTACAGCCGCTGGGTGCCCGACCCGTAGGCGGGCCGCACGCTCGGCTCGACCAGACCGGTGCGAGCCCAGTAGTCGAGCTGCCGGTAGGTGATGCCGGCCGCCGCGCAGGCCGTGGGCCCGCGGTAGCCGATCTCCTCGGACGTCATGGCCGCCACCCCTCCACCGTTCGGCACCGCCGTCGGCAGCTGCGGAGCGTGATCCACCGCGCTGCCCGGATGGGGGTGTGCCCCGCCTGAGCGCAGTCGCGGGCTCGGGGGCGGGTACGGACCGCTCTCCCCGAAACTGCGTCCGGGGGCACCCCCAGCCGTACCGTCGCCGCTCGTTCTCACGCCGACCTCCGTCCTTGACCTGCCTTCTCGACGGTAGGCAGTCACCAGGGGTGCGTCAACGATCGCCACACTCGGCACGCCGAGTGATAATCACCCTAGGAGTGGTTTCCCGTGTCCCACCGCGGGGAAAGGCTAGCCGAATGCGCTCGCGGCGGGCCGTAGGACGCTCTCACTGGCCGGAGGCAAATGCCGAGGCGACGGCCGCGCGGACCTGCCGGCCGGCCCGGTGGAACCCCGGGTCCGGCGGACCGCGCCCCGCCGGCTCACTGGCTGCTGGTGCCGAAGTCCTCGGGCGAGATCTGGTCGAGGAACTCGCGGAACTTCTCGACCTCGTCCTCCTGCTCGTCCGGAATGGCGATACCCGCGTCGTCCAGCACCGTGTCACTGCCGTAGATCGGCGTTCCGGTGCGCAGGGCAAGCGCTATGGCATCGGAGGGGCGGGCGCTGACCTCGACCCCGCTGGCGAACACCAGCTCCGCGTAGAAGACGCCTTCCCGCAGATCGGTGATGCGCACTTCGGTCAGCTCCTGGCCGACGGCCTCCAGCACGTCCTTGAACAGGTCGTGGGTCAGCGGTCGCGCGGGGGCCATGCCCTGTTGGGCGAAGGCGATCGCCGTCGCCTCCCCCGGCCCGATCCAGATGGGGAGGTAACGGTCGCCCCCCACTTCGCGCAGGAGCACGATCGGCTGGTTGGAGGGCATTTCGACCCGGACACCTACGACATCGAGCTCGTTCACACAGCAACCCTAGGCCGTGCCCGGGACGTTTGGGTAGTCGGGCCGGGAACAGGTGCCCGATCCGGCCGCCCCGCAGGCCCGCCGTCTCAGGGCAGCCGCACTCCCAGAGCGG
The DNA here is from genome assembly GCF_044750305.1 of Streptomyces sp. NPDC088810. Classification (NCBI taxonomy): domain Bacteria; kingdom Bacillati; phylum Actinomycetota; class Actinomycetes; order Kitasatosporales; family Streptomycetaceae; genus Streptomyces; species Streptomyces sp. NPDC088810. The sequence goes on along the minus strand of NZ_JBIVJQ010000003.1, from coordinate 7,415 downwards.
TCTGCACCAGCGCCGCGTGCAGCTTCACGGTGAGGGCCGCCAGCTCCTTCGTGCGGGCTTCTGCGTGGGCCCTGGTCTGCGGGTTGCGGTGGCGCTTGAGCGGGGCGACCACCTGGTCGACCAGCCCCGCCTCCCGGTCCGCGGCGGCCTTCATCACCCGGAGGTGGCGAGGCTCGATCCCGAACCCGCCCAGCTCGGCGATGAGCGAGGCCACGGTCACGGCCTCGGCGTCGTACGCCCCGTCCTCCAGGGGAGCGAGCAGCCCGTAGGACTCCCACTCCTTCAGCTCGTCCTCGCCGATGTCCGCCGCGGCCAGCAGCTCGGACCTGCCGATCCTGGCCACCGTGCGCCCCTCGGCCTGCGCCGGCACGTCGTCCGGGGTGCGCTGGCGGCCCACCACGGGCAGCGGGACGGCCTCACCCCGCTCCATGGCCTCCAGGTGCTCCCGGATCACCTTGAGCGGCAGATAGTGGTCCCGCTGCATCCGCAGGACGTGACCGAGGCGCTCGACGTCCGCAGGGCTGAACTTGCGGTACCCCGACGGGGTCCGCTGCGGCTCGATGAGCCCCTCCGACTCCAGGAAGCGGATCTTGGAGATGGTGACTTCGGGGAACTCGTCGCGCAGCACGTTCAGCACCGTGCCGATGCTCATCAGCCCACTGTCCCTGGCGGCGGTACCGCTTCCGGCACCGCCGCTCGGTGTTTGAAGCATGGACCTTCCCTGGGGGTTCCCCCGGACACCGGTCCGGGGGTGGGTCAGATGCCCTGCCGGCTCGCGTAGAACACCAGCCGGTACTTGCCGATCTGCACCTCGTCACCGTTCGACAGAGCGACCTGGTCGATGCGCTCGCGGTTGACGTACGTGCCGTTCAGGCTGCCCACGTCGGCCACCGTGAAGGAGCCGTCGGGGGAACGCCGGAACTCCACGTGCCGCCGGGAGACCGTCACGTCGTCCAGGAAGATGTCGCTCTGCGGATGGCGGCCGGCCGTGGTCAGGTCGCTGTCCAGCAGGAAGCGGCTGCCGGAGTTCGGACCGCGGCGCACCACCAGCAGCGCCGAGCCCAGCGGCAGCGCGTCCACCGCGGCCTGCGCCTCCGGGGAGAGCATCGGCAGCGGCGTCTGGCCGGTCGCCTCGGAGTCGTACGCCTCCAGACCGGAGATCGAGATGGTGGACGTCGTCTCGGAAGCCCGCTCGGGCGCCACCCCGGGGCGCAGCGGCGCCCCGCAGTTGGAGCAGAACCGGGCGTTCTCCGCATTCCGGTTACCGCACCTCGTACACACCAGGACCGACATCGACGGATCCTCCTGCCGCGGCTGCCCCGCCGGGGCGTTGGACGCGTACGGGCCGGAGGCAAACCCTCCACCCGTACCTGAGGTTGACGGTTGCCCGAAACCTATGCCGCCGGACTGGGCAGGGTCAACAGACGCCGCGCCCTGACCACCGGAAATGTCACCGCCCGGACCAGCGACCTGGTCTCGGAACAGCGGGCGCTGGCCCTCCGCGTCAGGCTGTGCGCGATGACGAGCGGTCGCGTTGTCGCGGCCCTCTCGCGCGCTCTTGCCGAACAACTTCGCAAACAACTTCACGGGCGATTCCCCTTGACCGAAACAGACCCGCCCGTGGGGCAGGACGAACCCTGATTGCCTACACCGGCCGAGCCGGACATTCTCACAACGTCCGTATCCACCAGACAGTTTCCACCACGCACCACCCCTTCGGTGCGCCGACCCCCCGCAACCTCATGCCCCTGCGCGACGACCCCCATGCACCACCGGTTCACTGGGAGGACGACCGAGCGTAGTCAGGCCGCTTCGCCTGTCGCAAGGCGTCCACGACGATCTTGTCCGACCGCTCGACGGTCACCGTGGCCTGCTCCTTCTCCAGAGTCTGCACCACGCCTCCCGGGATGTTCAGCGCCGGCTCGAGGTCCTGCGGCTTGCCGATGACCTTGAAACGATAGGGGGCGTCGATCTGGTTCCCGCCGACGCTCACGCTCTTGCCGGAGTCGGTGACGTAGGTGCCGGCCACCACACGGACCCCGTTGACCTGGATCGCCTCCGCGCCGGCCGCGCGCAACTCCTGGATCGCGTCGAGCAGCATGTCCGCCTGGACCGTCCCCTTCGTGTCCTCGATCGTCATCGTGATGCCGGGACCCTGCGCCGCCACGGTCCCCGCCAGGATGCCGAGTTGCCTCTCCTTCTCGGCGGTCTGCCGGCGGGCCTCGGCGGCCTGGTCGGAACTGGACTGCAGCTCCTGACGCTGCTTCTCGAGTCCCTGCTTCTCGTCCTCAAGACGCTGAGTACGGGAATCCAGTTCATCGAGGATGCGAACAAGATCTTCTTGACGCGCGCCGCGCAACGCGCTGTCGGTGTCGCTGTTGGACGCCACCTGGACGGCCAGGCCGAAGCCGAGACCGAACAGCAGCAGCGCGACGATGAGTTGGGCCCGCGTGAAACGAGGCGGCCACAGGCCCTTGACGAGCCGCTGCCTGCCCGTCACATGCTGCTGGGGCTGCTCCTGGCCCTGCTGCCCGGCCTCGGGCGCGGGCACGGGCACCTCGGCCGGCAGCTCCCTGCGCAGCGGGTTCACCGGCTGCTCGTTCCGGTCGTTCTGCTCGCTCATCGTCGTCACGCCCGGAACACGTGACGCCGGATCGCCGCGGCGTTGGAGAAGATCCGGATGCCCAGGACCACCACGACCCCCGTGGACAGCTGCGCGCCCACGCCCAACTTGTCGCCGAGGAACACGATGAGGGCGGCAACGACCACGTTCGACAGGAACGACACCACGAAGACCTTGTCGTCGAAGATGCCGTCCAGCATGGCCCGCAGACCGCCGAAGACGGCGTCCAGCGCCGCGACGACGGCGATCGGCAGATACGGCTCGACGACCGCCGGAACCTCGGGCCGGACCAACAGGCCGGCCACGACTCCCACGACGAGGCCCAGTACGGCGATCACGATGTGCCCTTCCCGGTTTTCTCGGACTTCGGCTGTGCTGTACGTACGATCACACTGGGGGCGGCGGGCAACCGGACGTCGCCTTCCGTGGAGATGGTGGCGCGGATGCCGTAGTTCTCCTCCAGGGCATGCAGATACAGGCCGTCGGCGCTGTTCTGGAACCTGGTGCTCAACCTCTCTCCGTCCCCCACCGCCAGCACCGTGTACGGCGGCACCAGCGGCCTGTTGTCGACCAGTATCGCGTCACCCGCGGCCCTGATCGCGGACAGGGCGGTCAGCCGCTGCCCGTTGATGGAGATCGCCTCGGCCCCGGAGGCCCACAAGCCGTTGACCACGCGCTGCATGTCGCGATCCCGCACCCGGCCGGTGTCGGAGAAACCCGAGGTCTCGCGGGGGTTGGTGCCGTCCCCGCCGCCGGCGGCCTCCTTGGCGTCGTTCACGACGAGCTTGACGCCGGGGCCGTGCACCGCGCTGGCCCCCGACAGCACGCCCACCAGGTCCGCCTCGGCGCTGCCGCCGCTCGACCTCAGGGCCGCCCGCTGGCGCGCACTGACGTCGTCGCGCAGCGTGTCCACGGTGCTCTCGAGCTTGTCCGCGTCCGCGGTCTCGGCGTCGATGCGGTCGATCAGCTCCTGGCGCTCCTTGGCCACGACGGGCGCCGTCACCCGGGCCTGTGCCGCCCCCACGGTCACGACCAGCGCCGCGAGGACGAGACCTGCGGCCAGGCCCAGCTTGGCCCGGAGCGTCTTCGGCAGGCCGCCCTCGCCCTGGGACTTCTTGCGGGCTGCGGCCTCGGCGTAGCCGTCGTCGAGGCTGTGGTCCATGACGTTGGTGATCAACGACATGGAGGCGTCCGGGCGCCGCGACCTCGTGGGGCTGCTCCGAACGGGGGGTTGCTGCGGCATGCCGCACATCGTCGCATGTCGCGCGCAGTACCTCCGAACGGCCCCACCGGCGTGCCGGACAGGCCCCCTTGGGGACACTTGTCCGGCACGCGCGCGTGCAGCGGCTTTTGCCGCTCTCAGCCGCCGGGAGCTACCGGCCGGCGCTGTCCACGACCGCCGACCATTCGTCCAGCAGGGCCTGCGCGGAAGCGTCGTCGGGCCCCTCGGCCCACAGATGGGTCACCGCCTCGGCAGGGTCCGGCAGCACCATCACCCAGCGGCCGTCGGTCTCCACGACCCGCACACCGTCGGTCGTGTCGACGGAGCGGTCCCCTGCGGCCTCGACCACCCGGCGCATCACCAGACCCTTGACGGCCCACGGCGTCGCCAGGTCCCGCTTGAGGACGTGCGCCCGCGGGATCCGGGCGTCGATCTGGCTGAGCGTGAGCTGCGTCCGCGCCACCAGCCCGATGAGCCGTACGAAGGCCGCTGTGCCGTCGTAGACGCTGCTGAACTCGGGGACGATGAAGCCGCCCTTGCCGTCACCGCCGAAGATGGTGCCTTCCTCGCGTCCCACGCGCGTGAGGTCGTCGGGCGAGGTGGTGGTCCACTCGACCTGCGTGCCGTGGTAGGCGGCCACCTGCTCGGCGATCCGGGTCGTGGTGACCGGAAGCGCCACCCGCCCGCTGCGCCGCTCGGCGGCCACCAGGTCGAGCATCACCAGCAGCGCACGGTCGTCCTCGATGATCCGGCCCTTCTCGTCCACGAGCGACAGCCGCTCGCCGACGGGGTCGAACCGCACACCGAACGCGGCACGAGAGGACGCCACGATCTCACCGAGCCGCACCAGCCCCTTCCGGCGCATCTCCTCGGTCTCCGTGGGCCGGGACTCGTCAAGACCGGGGTTGATGGTCAGCGAGTCCACACCGAGCTTGCCGAGCAGGCTGGGCAGCACGAGCCCGGCACTGCCGTTCGAGGCGTCCACGACGACCTTGAGACCCGATTCCGCTATCCCGGTCGTGTCGACGTTCCGCAGCAGCGATCCGGTGTACGAGTCGAAGACGCTGGCCGGGAAGTGCAGGTCACCGATCTCGCCGGGGAACGCCCGCCGGTACTCCTGGCGCGCGAACACCCGGTCCAGCTTGCGCTGGCTGCCCTGCGAGAGGTCCGCGCCCTGCCCGTCGAAGAACATGATGTCGACCGAGTCCGGCACACCCGGCGAGGTCCGGATCATGATGCCGCCGGCACTGCCTCGCGCGGTCTGCTGCCGGGCCACGGGCAGCGGCACGTTCTCGAGGTCGCGTACGTCGATGGCGCTGGCCTGGAGCGCGGAGATCACCGCCCGCTTGAGCGCCCGGGCACCCCGGGAGTGGTCCCGGGCCGTGGTGACCGTGGAGCCCTTCTTCAGTGTCGTGGCGTAGGCGCCGGCGAGCCGCACCGCCAGCTCCGGCGTGATCTCCACGTTCAGGATGCCGGTGACACCGCGGGCGCCGAACAGATGGGCCTGTCCGCGGGACTCCCAGATGACCGAGGTGTTGACGAAGGCGCCGGCCTCGATGGTCTTGAACGGGTACACGCGGACGTTGCCCTGAACGATCGATTCCTCACCGATCAGGCACTCGTCGCCGATGACCGCGCCGTCCTCGATCCGGGCGGCGCGCATGATGTCGGTGTTCTTGCCGACGACGCAGCCGCGCAGATTGCTGTGCTGTCCGACGTACACGTTGTCGTGCACGACGGCCTTGTGCAGGAAGGCGCCGCTCTTGACGACCACGTTGGATCCGACGACGGTGTGCTCGCGGATCTCCGCGCCGGCCTCGACCTTCGCGTAGTCGCCGATGTACAGCGGCCCGCGCAGTACCGCGTCGGGATGCACCTCGGCGCCCTCAGCGACCCACACGCCCGGGGAGATCTCGAAGCCGTCGATGTCGACGTTGACCTTGCCTTCGAGGACGTCCGCCTGGGCCTTCACGTAGCTCTCGTGCGTGCCGACGTCCTCCCAGTAACCCTCGGCGACATAGCCGTAGATCGGCTTGCCTTCCTTCATCAGCTGCGGGAAGACATCGCCGGACCAGTCGACGGGCACATCGGCTTCGACGTAGTCGAAGACCTCGGGCTCCATGACGTAGATGCCCGTGTTGACCGTGTCGGAGAAGACCTGCCCCCAGGTCGGCTTCTCCAGGAAGCGCTCGACCTTGCCTTCCTCGTCGACGATGGTGATGCCGAACTCCAGGGGATTGGGCACGCGGGTCAGACAGACCGTGACCAGCGCACCCTTCTCCTTGTGGAAATTGATCAGCTCGGTGAGGTCGAAGTCGGTCAGCGCATCGCCGGAGATCACAAGGAAGGCATCGTCCTTCAACGCCTCCTCGGCGTTCTTGACGCTTCCGGCGGTACCGAGTGGCTTCTCCTCGTTGGCGTACGTGAGCTCCATGCCGAGCTCTTCGCCGTCACCGAAGTAGTTCTTTACGAGGGACGCCAGGAACTGCACGGTGACCACGGTCTCGTTGAGCCCGTGCTTTTTGAGCAGTCGCAGCACGTGCTCCATGATCGGGCGATTCGCCACGGGCAGGAGCGGCTTGGGCATGCTGGAGGTCATTGGGCGAAGGCGCGTGCCTTCGCCGCCGGCCATCACGACGGCCTTCATGTCGGAAGCGTCCTCCTAAAGAGATGACTGTCTAGCCGACTTCACCCGTCCAAAGTGTCCCGCATTTCACGGCGGCGGGCCATCGGACGACTTTGTCCAGACAAGAGACGGGCTCAATCGGCCACGGTGTCCGCGCGCACCAGACGGCGGACTTGTACCACGTAGAGCACTCCTGCCCACCAATAGAGGGTTGTACCCCATCCGGCGAAAGCCCACCCGAAAACTGCGCCGAGTGACGCGATCCATCCGTTTCCGTCGCTGAGGAGCAGGAGCGGGAAGGCGTACATGAGGTTGAAGGTGGCGGCCTTCCCGACGAAGTTCACCTGCGGCGGCGGATAGCCGTGCCGGCGGAGGATGCCCACCATGACCAGGAGGACCAGCTCCCGGGCCAGCAGCAGGGCGGTCAGCCAGAGCGGGAGGATCTCCCGCCAGGTCAGCCCGAGCAGCGTGGACAGGACGTAGAGCCGGTCGGCCGCGGGGTCGAGCAGTCGGCCAAGGCTGCTGATCTGGTTCCAGCGCCGGGCGAGCTTGCCGTCCAGGTAGTCGCTGACCCCACTGAACGCGAGCACGAGGAGGGCCCAGCCATCACTCTTGGGGCCGCCGAACTCCGGCCTGAGGATCAACCACAGGAAGAGGGGTACGCCGACGAGCCGCGCCATGCTGAGGATGTTGGGGATGGTGAGGACCCGGTCTGTCTGGACACGGGTCTCCTGGACCTCCACCCGGGGGCCTCCTGTGCGAAACGAGCCGACGATGCCCCCTGACCTTACCTCAACGCAAAAAAGCTCCGGCTCTTGGGCAGTGCCCAAGAGCCGAGCTGTAAAAGGAGTTCGGCGGCGTCCTACTCTCCCACAGGGTCCCCCCTGCAGTACCATCGGCGCTGTGAGGCTTAGCTTCCGGGTTCGGAATGTAACCGGGCGTTT